>CP091723.1:0-1647114 GCA_022009775.1 Christensenella sp. | reverse complement strand
AATTACTTATTTGTGCCTATGCGCATATACGCGCATACGAATAAAATACTAAAAAAATATGATAACAATATAAACCGAATAAGTCAATCGCAAAACGCAAAAAGGGGCGAGTTTTCGTCCCAAAACCGAGCAAATAAGCAAAATCGACTGTAAATTAAGTGTTATTCCACAACAACCGAATCGCGCATGAATTTTCGGAAGCCTGATATAACTAGTGCCTTCTATCTTCGTGTCGTTGAGATATATCTCTCTCTTTTCTCCGCGGCAGATATGCAGATCATAATCTACGCCGTTTTCGCAAAAAGTGACGTCCGCCGAGTTCACTCCCGAGGGAAGATGCGGGAGATAAATGCAAAACTCCGTTCGCAGTAGAAATGCCGAAATTCATAGGTGAAAATTTATATATCGGCTCAAAGCATTCTCAAAATCAATGATTTTTGAAATACTATCGATTGATTTTGACTTTTTTATTATCTCCGAAATATAGATTCATCAATAAATCGGAACGTAATGCCGCTCCCAAAAGCGACGTGTCTTCCGATTGCGAAAACGTAGCGAAAAATTTGCCTAACACTGCCATTCTCTTCACTCGTGCGTGTCCCGAACTTGCGGTGTCAACGTATTTTTCAAGACGTATGGCGTACATAAATTCATCGAGATTTTCCTTGTCGCTGAGTTTTGAAAGCAAAGATAAAAAATTTATCTTACACTTCTCTTTCGCATTTGAAAAGATCGGGAATTTATCGAGAATTTCAAGTGGAGAATACAGCTTTGAAAAGTCGTAATTGAGAACGTCGGCTATAGACGTCAACACGTTTACATATGTCGAATACAATTCGTCTATTACGGAAACGATGTCGTTTAGTCCTGTCGATACCGAATAATTTGCTTCTATCGCACAAAGGCTCAAAAACAATTTTGACTTCGAATACTTTGAAAACTTTTTATTTGTTGCGCTCAAACCTTCGTCCCCCACGTATTTACTTGCGATTTTCATAACTTTCGCAATCGTATGCAAATCTTTGTATATGAAATACAATTTTTCAAGCAAAACGTACAAAAACGCCTGTTTCATTGACATAATTTCAAGGAAAGTAAGTGTTCTAAACTCGTTGTGGCGTTCAACTACCGCTTGCACTCTGTCGCCGTCAAAAACGAATCTGTCGGACGAGAGACAAAATGACGCAATCAGCGTTGCGCGCGCTTTATTATTAACAGAAGGCAAATTGCACAATTTTTCGAAATCTACTTTTTCCAGCATCTGCACAGGATTTTCGTCTTGTAAAAAATCGTCGAAAATTCCCTTATACTTTTTCGTTTAAGCAATAATCTACAAAACGAGATACCGCGTAAATACTTTTGGGCGTTTTGCGTTGCGCTGCCTTTGGGAAGCGGCATACTTCTGACAAATTTTTTGCTTCTTCGTTAAAATCATTGTCTGATATGAAAATCGCAAATCGATCGCGTTCTTTCGTGCGCGTAATTGCGTAAAGCACTATAAAAAAAACGACAACGATTGCAGTTATTGCGTACACCATGCTCTAATTGTTGCCAAAACGGCAAGTTTTCAATCTTTCTGCCGAAAAATACAGTAAATTAGGCGTTTTGATTGATTTATTTTAAAATTTGTGTTTTAATTTTCTTGCGAGTTAGCCAGACGGTCGCATGAAATATTTGAGGAAAGTCCGAGCATCATAGGGCAAGGGTGCCGGGTAACTCCCGGTGAAGGCGACTTCAAGGACAGTGCAACAGAAAGAAACCGCCGCGCAAGCGGTAAGGATGGAAAGGCGAGGTAAGAGCTCACCCGCAATTTGGCAACAATGCGCGATGTAAACCCCACTCGATGCAAGAACGGGAGTACGAAAAGCGGCCCGCAAACTCCCCACTTCGCTTGAAACGTGCGGAAACGTACGTTCTAGATAGATGACCGTCCAATACAGAACTCGGCTTACAGACTAATCTCGCACGTGAAAAAGGAAGGCGCAAGAACCTTCCTTTTTCAATCCCGTTAACACTCATATTTTATCCTATAAACATGTTTCGTTTCAAAATATTCGCAAGACAAACTATATATATTTGATGTAAAGTTTTATATGTAAAAGCGGCATTACGATGAAATAGAATGCCGCTTTTTATGTTTTAGTTTAGAACAAATCGATTTTTCTTTTGCAAGAGATTTTTTGCATCTTTCAGATAGGAGTTATTTTACAAGAGACTTTTTTGTATCTATCCGCCCACGCTTTCATCTCTTTTGCGTGCGGCACTGCAAATTGCGAATAATCGTTGCCGCCGATAAGTCTTGCCACTTCGTCCGTATCGTCTTCGAGCAAATTGATGTGCGTGAGAGTTTTGCCGTTTTCGGTGGATTTTGCAATCAGATAATGATTGTCAGCCATTGCGGCAAGGCTCGGCATGTGTGTAACCGCAATAACTTGCCTGTCACGAGATATATTGCACATCTTCTCGGATACGACAGCCGAAATATTGCCGGATATGCCCGTGTCGATTTCGTCGAACACCATAGTGCCGATACCGTCGACACCTGCGACGATATTCTTGAACGCAAGCATAAATCTTGACATTTCGCCGCCCGAAATTATCTTTGCAAGCGGTTTCATAGGCTCACCAACGTTTGCCGAGAACAAAAACTCGATTGTGTCCGCGCCGTTTGCGGATATTTGGTCAACGTCGTCTGTGGTGACAAAATCCACATTGAAGGTCGAACCGCCCATACCCAAATCTTTAAGCTCGCGCGTGATGTCGCTCTCAAACTTGTTTGCGACTTCATGTCTAAACTCGGTGAGTTTTCGTGCAGATTTTTCGAGATTTTTCTTTGCGGTCTCTATTCTGTCTTGCAGTTCTTCAACCGTTTGTGCCGCCCCCGAGAGCAATTCCGCTTCTTTCTTTGCATCTTCGTAGAATCTTTGCAGATTTTCAAAGTTTCCGCCGTATTTGTGCAATATGTTGCGCACAACTTCCAGTCTTTCTTCGATTTTTTCTGCGCTTCTGACGTCAAAGTCGAGTTTTTCAAGCATATCGGATAACGTGTCGGCAATGTCCTTAATCTCGATTTTCGCGTCGTCGAGCCTATCGATAAGCGGACCGATACTGTCGTCGTATGCAGATATAGTTCCGAGAAGCGACGAAGAATTCTTTATCGACGCACTCACGGAGTTTGAATCGTATCCGTCAAGCGTATTCTTTGCCTCGCCGAGTGCGGAAAGGATTTTCTCCATGTTGCGAATACGTTTGCGCGCTTGAAGAAGTTCGTCTTCTTCACCGTCTTTTACGTCCGCCTTTTCGATTTCGTCAATTTGGAAAGTGAGAATATCGAGTTTCCTTTCTCTTTCGCTCTCGTCACCGAAACGCGACAATTCACGCTTCAAAGATACGTATTCGGCGTGATAGTTTGCCACGTCTTCTTTCACTTTTACGATTTTTGTCGCGCCTATATCGTCAAGCAGTTTTATGTGATTTGCGCTTTTTAGAAGCGACTGATGTTCGTGTTGACCGTGAATGTCTACGAGCAATTCCGTGAGACCTTTCAGAATTGACAAGGTTGAAATTCTGCCGTTTATTCTGCATTCGTTTTTTCCGTCAACGCTCATTTTTCTGCGAATGATGAGAACGTCTTCACACTCGACACCGATATCGTCGAGATATGCCGAAACCGACGGATTGAGATAATCTTCAAACACTGCCTGAACGATCGCGTGGTCCGTGCCATAGCGAATAAGCGACTTGTCGGCTCGCTCGCCCAACACAAAATTGAGCGAGTCTATGATGATAGACTTACCCGCACCCGTTTCACCGCTCAGAATGTTCAAGCCGTTTTTGAGTTCCAACTCCAACTTATCGATGAGCGCAATGTTTTCAATTGTCAGTTGTGCTAACATATATCGAAAAAATTATCAGTTGTAAATGCGATTTGCTTCGAGAAGGTCTTCAAGACGTCTGCGAATGGTGTCAACGTGTTCAACGCCGTCAACTGCAACGAAAATTGTATTGTCGCCTGCAACAACGCCGAGAACTTCGTCGTAGGAAAGTTTGTCGATGAGTTCCGCCGCAGGACCCGCACTGCCGATTTCCGTTCTCAAAACAATCAAATTGCCCGAACTCTTGATAGAGATAACGGTGTTTTTGAACATATTGAGATATTTGTCTGCCGCCGACGTTTCTTTGGTCTGTTGCGCGGCGTATTTATAATGTCTGCCGTCTGCGGAAAGGGTTTTGATAATACCCATATCCTTAATGTCGCGCGAAACGGTCGCCTGCGTAACGTTGAAACCTTCGCTGCGTAAATAATCGACGAGTTCTTCTTGAGTGTCAATGTCGTGTTTGGAAATGATGTCCAAAATCTTGAGTTGACGATTTGCTCTGGCCATAATAGTCACCTTATCCTTCGGTGCACTCCGTAGTGCCCCACCTGTTCATCTTTTTCAGTAGTTTTTTATAAAAATCGTCTTCGCCTGAGCGGACGAATTTTGCCGTTTTTGAAGATTTTTCAACGGTTACGACCCCGCCTTTTTCAAGTGTATACGTGCTGTTGCCGTCAACGCAAACGCATGCACAATCACCTTTAACTTTGAGTTCCACTTTGGAATCCGCACCAACAACCAACGGTCGTGAATGTAAAGAGTGCGCGCAAATCGGGTTTATCACAAAAGCATACACGTTCGGCGCGAGAATCGGACCGCCCGCCGACAACGAATATGCCGTCGAACCGGTCGGAGACGAAACTATTGCTCCGTCGCTGTGGTACGAATCGACAAATTTGCCGTCAACGTACACGTCTACATATATGGGACGTGACGAAAGCGAACGAATCACAACTTCGTTGAGTGCGCGCTCGGAAATTCCGCTCGAAGACTTCACGCAAAGAAGCATTTTTTCTGTCAAATCTGAAGATTTCAACACGGATATAATCGATTGCGAATCGACGTCTTTTTCGTATTCCGCCAAAAAACCGAGATTGCCAAGGTTTACGCAAAGCAAAGGAATATTCTTGTCTGCAACCGCTCTTACGACTTCGAGAACCGTGCCGTCTCCGCCGAAAACCAACACTTCGTCTTCGTCGGTAATTTGAGACGCGTCATCGAGAACAGACAAAGAAAAGCTGCCGTCTCTTTCGATGTCGGCAAGCACGTGAGCGCGTATTTCGCTCGATTTCATATCTTCTTTGGTGATGACTGCAAGTTTCTTTTTCATAATGCATATGCATTATACATCAAAAAAAATGAATATTCAAGCATAATGGCGTTTTTGTTTATAAAAATTGCATAAAATTTACAAAATATGCAGTAACACGAATTTACTTTCATGTTTTACGCATGTCGTGATTTAAGATTATTCATTATTTTGTGAGATTAAACGGCGCATTTTGAGTGATAGAGTTGACATATTATCGTCAAATTGTATAATAAAAGTATGTTATATCTACTTTTGAGCATAACCGAATTTGCAACAAAACTCGTATCCGCACTGTCGGGTATCGTTTTGGCAATCATAATTTTGGTCATAATCGTCACGGCAAAGAACAAAAAAAGCAAAGAACCGCTCGTCCCTGCAAAAGCCAAGAACGGTCAAAATGCGGATGCCGACTGCAAGGACAAAAAGAAGAAAAAGTCAAAGAAAGGCAAGGATAAAACAGGCATCGATAGCGAAAATTCGCATGGCGCCGCAAACGAAAGCAACGCCGACGCAACCATAGCGGACAATGCAACGGACAAAGCAAGCGACAACGCTCAATCTGCAGGTACTCAGCAAAAATAATTTCAATCACACTTCACTTTGCCATAACAATGATTATTGCAAAAAATCAAAATCAGAGCCATATATAAAGCGACCAAACGGTCGCTTTTGTATTAAATAAAAATGACAATTTTAGTTAAATTAAAATATATCATATGATATAAAAGCACTATTCAGTGGCATTTTGAGACTTTTTGAGATATAAGAGATATTCCACGTTTTTATACTCGTATCGTATTGGTGATGTTGTTAAGCCCAGGATTTCAAAGCCGACAGAGATTGCAAACGAACGCACTTTTTCTATTGCGCGCTTGCGGAGTTTTTCGTCGGTGACTATACCGCTTTTGTTGAGTGCCGAACGGTCGAGTTCAAATTGCGGTTTTATAAGCACTATCGCTTCACCGCCGCTTTTTAGAACGCGATACATTTCTTTGAGAACGTATTCGAGTGATATGAAGCTCAAATCACTGCAAAGAAAATCAACTGTCGGAAAATTCTGTGGCAATTCGCGGGCGTTTGCACGAAGAAAATCAACCTTTCCGCTATTTAGGAGATTTTCCGGTAATGCGCATTCGGCAACGTCAACCGCTATAACACGCTCTGCTCCGTGGCGAAGCAAACAATCCGTAAACCCGCCGTTTGAGCAACCTATATCGGCACAAATCTTGCGTTGCACGTCAACGGAGAAGTCTTCAAAGGCTTTTTCGAGTTTGTATGCGCCTTGCGATGCGTAACCGTCGTCGTTTTTTACTTCGATTACGTTTTTCTCGTCAACGTCAAGCGAAGTTTTGCTTGCAATCTTGCCGTCAACCAAAACGCACCCCGTCTTCACAAGATTTTCGGCGTAGGTGCGTGATTTTAGGTTGTATTTCGTTTGAAGATATTTGTCGAGACGCATTATTGTTTGTCGCCTTGTGATTTTTGTTTCTTATCGGTTGTGTGTTGCCTGGACGCATTTTCAACATTGCCGTCCTGATGTTTGTCGAATTTATCGTTTTCGGAACTTTTTTCGTGCGCCTTCTGCTCTTGTTTCGCTGCTTTTTCTTTCTGTCTGATTTTGCGTTCGTCTTTTGAGAATATCGCAATAACTCGTGCAACGAACATGACGAAATCCTTTGAATTGCTTATTGCGATTCTCTTCATAAACGCTTTTCCGCCGATTGTGAGTGCGGATACTATTGCCGAAACGGCGATAGAAAGCACGATTTGCCACGTTTCAGTGAGTTGCATGGTGATTTTTACGACTAGAGCCGCAGAACATGCACCGGATATAATGCTGAAAATATCGCCGATTATGTCGTTGCATACGCTTGACACGGTATCGCTGTTTTTCACGAGATTAAGCGCGGTTTTCGCCCCGTACACTTTACGCGAGGCCATAGATATTATCGGTGTTACGTCGCAGGAAGTAACCGCAACGCCAATTGCGTCAAAAACAATACCCGAAATAATCAGGAACGCAAGCAGCACAATAACGATAATAAGTTGATCGGCGTTTTCTACGAGATTGCTGATGTACGAAAAAAATGCGGATAAAACGAGCGAGATTATCGTTGCCTTTATCCACCAAAGATTGCGCTTTTTCTTCACAGGCTTTTTTTTTTGTCGGCGTCCTGGTCTTTTGCGCTTTTTTGTTTCTGCGTCGCAACGTTTGCTGAAACTTTTTCAATCAAAACGTTTTTTTGAGCATCTGCCACGCTCGAATCGTTCTTTTCTCCGTTTTGAGCAAAAGAAGAAACGACATTGCATTGGGTGCCGTCTGATTTTTCGGATTGAGTTTGGTTTTCTTGGAAATTCGATAAACCGTCAGGCGAATCCGGTGACGGTTTTTTAGAAGATATATTTGAAGCGTCCGCTTCGTTTTGAGATTGATTTTGCACAAAGCACCTCAAAATTGTAGTTAAGATAAAATGGTGGCAACAACATGGGTAAACCTTGCGCCATAGGTTCGGTAGGTTTTCCCTGCATCGAAACTCGTCGTCGCCGTCCGAGAAGTTTCCTATCACTCGATGCATCTCAAAGAGAAACCGAATCGCCACTTAGAGCACACTATAATCCCCACGCTGTCTCGATTGAACAGTCTAGAAGATTTCCTTGACAGATCCCGCCCGCCCTTATCTTTTTTTTGCAGCGTGGATTTCATCGAGCAATCACCGTCGCGTATTGGCCATACGAAAAGGCGTGGTTCCCGATTCCCTGCACGTCACTCAAAGCAGGCTACACTGTACACAGCATTTTTACACACCGCATATCAGGTTTCACCCCAGTCAGTAGACCGATGTTACGCCGATCCACCGAGTTGGGTCTCCACGGAGATTGGTACGGGATTTGCATGCCGTTGCAAGCCGCCCAAAGTCCTTAACTCCCAGCAACAGCCCCAATTTGGGCAAAAGAAGCCGTCACCAGAAACTTCATCGATATGCCCTTCGGCGATATTTTACCCCCGCCTCCGAGTCGGTGAGATCTGACTAGAATACTGCACCACCATTGTGATTATATTATACATTTATTAGAAAAAATGTCAACATACAACTATATAGCGACTGAAAAATTTAGATTTTATTAAGATTTTAACTGTTTATCGTCACTTTTTCGATTTTTTCGATAAAATCGTCAACTTTCGAACGAGAGCAATGCGTGAGTGCAAGAAGTTCGTTGAGTGAAAGATTTGACAATCCGCCGGCATAAGATTTTGCATTTTTGAGCACTTCCCCGTTCATTTGCAAGCCGAAGATGGGGGTAACGGATATACCGCTTTGTTTCGTGCCGATAAAGTCGCCTGCACCGCGCATCGAAAAATCGACTTCGGCAAGATATTGACCGTCGTTGCTCTTCTCAAGCGTGGACAATCGTTCGATAGCTTTTTCGCCTTTGTTTGAAGAATAAAGTATGCAATTTGCAGGCGAGCCGTCTCGACCTACTCTTCCGCGCAACTGATGCAAGGATGCCAGCCCGAATCTGTCGGCGTTCAGTATCAGGATTTCGCTCGCTTTTGTGTCAATGCCAACTTCAATAACCGTCGTCGCAACCAAAAGACTGGTTTTTCCGCTTGAAAAATTGCGCATAGCGGCTTCTTTTTCGTCGTTTGAGAGTTTTCCGTGCATAATCGAGCAGGCAAAACCGTCGAAATAACCGCCATAATCGCGCATAAAACTCTCGATTGACATCAAATCGTTACCTTCCGCGTCAACTATCGACGGGCAAACGATAAATGCTTGTTTGCCGTTTTTCAAACTGTCGATAATTCTTTTGAGAGCGTCGTCTATATCAATCGTAACCGTCGTTTTCACGTTGGTTTTCGCGCTTTCTCTTTTTCTATGCGCGAAATTGCAATATCGTCGTAAAACGTCAAAGCCATAGAACGCGGAATGGGAGTTGCCGTGAGACTTAAAACGTCGCGCGCCCCTTTCTTTTCGAGTTTTGCCCTGTCGTTCACACCGAAACGATGTTGCTCGTCTATTATTGCAAGAGACAAATTTTTGTATTCGACATCTTCTGAAACGATTGAATTCGTGCCTATTATGCAATTGATAGAGCCGTCTTTAAGTCCGGATAAAATGCGTCTTCTATCTCCTGTCGTCGTAGAACTTGTAAGCAGTGCGAAATTTATGCCGAGCGCATTCGCAATCTTTGCAAATTTTTCCGCATGTTGTTTTGCAAGAATTTCCGTCGGAGCCATAAGTGCGCATTGCTTATGAGCAAAAGCACACAAATAAATGGCAAAAAAGCAACGGCAGTTTTTCCGCTTCCGACGTCTCCGCTGACTATTCTTGACATATTAAACGGAGAAACCAAGTCTTGCATTATGTCTTCAAATGCTTGCGTTTGTGTTATTGTCGGTGCAAAACCGAGTGCTTTTTTCAAAGTTAACTATTCTAAAATTTGAAAGATTATAGAATACATTTCTTGATTTTTGCGAATTGTCACGAAGTTTTCTGTATATAGACAACATAATCGCAATATCAATCGAAGCAAGCGCATTCACTGCTCTTTCTGCCGTCTGAACGTTATCGGGGCGATGTGCAAGCTCAAAACAAGTTGCAAGATCTTTGCTGACTTTCGACAAGGTCGAATCATCATACTTTACGTTTTTGAGAGTGTCGAGCGCAGAATATACGATGTTCTTGTATGCGTTTTGTCCAAAAACGCCACGGAGCGGATACACCGTGTATATGCCGTCAAGTTTTGAAATTTTCTCTGCTTTTTCAAGGGACGGATTGACAACCGAAAGCGAGCCTATATCATTTGAAAGTCTTGTGAGCAATCGATAGTTTTGACCGATCTCGAAACTGTCGTGCAAAAACGGCATGTTGTAAAAAGTGGATATGAAGAAAATGCGATTGTCGTCAAGATTGTCCGAGAACGTGACAAAAAAGCTTCTTTTGCCGCGCATGGAGACGGCAGAAACTTTTTCCACCCTGCCTTCAAAGAGTGCAAGCTGCCCCGGCTCTGCATCCAGCACTTTGACGGGAGTTTTCAAGTCTACGTATTTTCTCGGCAAAAATGAAAAGACCTCGAACACGTTGTTTATGCCAAGGTCATGAAGTTTTTTTATCGTGGCGTCTCCAACGCCTTTTACGTCTTTAACGTCAACATACTATGTATTTTTGTCGTTTCTCGTTGACCGCGATATGAAAGATATTCCCTTTTGTATCGGACAACTGTTTTTATTCGGCAGAAATGACGTAATAATAATGCGGTTGTCCGCCGTAATAGCAAGCGGTTTCCACGTCGTCGAGTTCTTCCGAAACTTTTGCCATAAGCGCTTCGGCTTGCTCTTGTGTTACGTCTTTTCCGTAGTACACGGACACCATATCTTTGTCTTTTGCGACTTTCTTTATGGTTGCCAAAGCGGTTTCTTCAACGTCCTGACTTTTCGCAACTATGCGCTTGTCGCAAATACCGATGATATCGCCTTCCTTGACGGAATATCTGTTCATTCTTGTCGAACGCACGGCGTGAGTGACTTCTGCGCACTCGACACCTTCGATTGCGCCGCACATACTGTCAAAGTTCTCTTCGCAAGTCGCATCGCCGTCAAAAGCGAGAGATGCGGCTATGCCCTGCGGCATATTGGTGGTGGGAATCACGTACACTTGCGCCTTTGCAAGCTCTTTGGCTTGGTTTGCGGCAAGAATGATGTTGGAGTTGTTGGGAAGAACAAACACATTCTTTGCGTGAGCGTCATTGACCGCTTTCAAGATGTCGTCAACCGATGGGTTCATGGTCTGACCGCCTTCGACTATTATGTCAACCATAAGGTCTTTGAAGATGTTTGCCATACCGTCGCCCGAGCAAATTGACACGAGCGCATAATCTTTGAGTTCGACTTCTTCGGCTTTTTGGTCATTGGCATGTATTTTGCGGTTTTGCTCAACCATGTTCTCGATTTTCACGCCGTCGAGTTCACCCAGAGTCAACGCCATTTTAAGCGCGCGATCGGGATGATTTGTATGAACGTGAGTTTTGACAAGGTCAACGTCTCCGATGACAAGCACGCAATCGCCTATCGTCATCAAATAGTCGCGGTATTTGTCAATTGACGCCGTTGTGACTTCGTTTTTAAGGTGCGTAATGAAATATTCCGTGCAATACTGGAAGGTGATGTGTTCGTAGTCGTTTTCAAGCGGGTCGAAGTCGTTTGCCGCGGTATCCGGCTTGATATCGTCCATTTGCGGAACGTGTCCGCCGCTTATCATCACGAGTTCTTCTCCGACGAGCGTGCGATACATACCGTCGAAAATAGTAACGAGTCCGCGACCGCCTGCGTCCACAACGCCTGCCTTTTTGAGAACGGGAAGCATCTCGGGTGTCTTTTGCAAAATCTCTTCGCCTGCGTCGATAACGCGCTTGAAAAATTCTTCAAAAGTGAGTTTTTGGAGCGGCTTGCGTTTTGCGCTTCTTCCGCCATAACCCTTACGACCGTGAGAATCGTGCCTTCTTTGGGTTTTGTGACTGCGCCGTATGCGATTTCAGTGCCTTTTTTGAGACATTCGGCAAACGTTTTCGCAGTCAGTTCCGCCTTTCCTTCGAGAGCCACGGCAAAACCGCGGAATATTTGCGATGATATAACGCCCGAGTTCCCCCTTGCGCCTTTGAGCGCGCCTTTTGAAAATGCGAGCGCGATTTCGTCTATAAGCAAAGACCCGCAAGCGTTGGCTTCACGCATAGCCGAAGCGACGGTGAGAGACATATTCGTGCCTGTGTCTCCGTCCGGAACGGGAAATACGTTGAGTTCGTCCACGGTGGCGCGGTTCATCTCAAGAGCCTTTACGCCGCCTGCGAGCATTTCTTTGAATTTTAGTCCGTCAATTCTTGTCATTCTATATACCTGATTACACGCGGATTCCAACGACGTTGACGTGGACGCGTTTTACACGCATTCCCGTGAACGTTTCAAGCGAAAACTTGACCGCGTCGGCGAGTGATTTTTTTACTGCTTCGATGTTGATACCAACTTTGAGTATGACAAACAACTCGACGTATATAAGGTTGTCGACCGTCTGAACGATCGCACCTTTGCCGAGTTGTTCTTTGCCGAATATTTGGCTGAAATTATCGCTGAAACGACGTGATACGAGATCTACCACGCCGTAACATTCCTGTGCAGCGTGACTTGCGACGGTCTGCATCGCGTCTTCGCTGATGGAAATTTTGCCGAATTTGTTTGAAGTTGATAGCGACATAAACTCTACCTTTTCATAAATATTACTATATAAGAAGTTTTTTTGCAACTAAATGACAAATTTTGTGCAAATCAGTTGCAAATCCCGTTTATATTTGCTAGAATAACTATCGTTCAAATTAGGAGGTACAGTAATATGTCCAGAGTTTGTAGTGTGTGCGGAAAAGGCAGAATGAGCGGAAACGCAGTCAGCCACAGCAACAGAAAGACCAGACGCAGTTGGGCTCCCAACGTCCAAAAAGTCAAAGTCAACACTCCTACCGGCGGAGTTGAAGATCAATACGTTTGCACGCGTTGTCTCCGTTCAGGCAAAGTTGACCGTGCGTAATTTCTGTCTGTAATATATATGTAGCAAATCAAAGTCAGCCTTCCTACAAAGGAAGGCGTTTTTTTGTTGTATAATTTATCTCTTCTCCGCTCGTTTTGGATATACGAGACTTTCCGCTTAAATCAATTTTTGTCGGTATCTTTTTTCTTGAATGACGAAAAGAATTTTAGTATTGCTTTGATAAATTTCGGCGGATTGATGCAGATGATTTTATTCATAAAACTCCCCTTGTTTTTTTTACAACTTATGCAATAGGGCTTATAAACGTGAAAAAAGAACGGAAAATCCGTCCTTTTTCTTTTTATACCCTTTGCTACTGCAAATTTGTAGATAAACTTTTATGTTTTTTGCAGCTTATGCGTGCAATTTTCTTATAGTCAGTTCCGGATTTTCGGACTTAAACACCGCACTGCCCGCAACGACGACGTCCGCTCCTGCCGCTTTAATTTGAGATACGTTGTCTTCACACACTCCGCCGTCAACTTCGATGAGATAGCGGTATCCTTTATCCTTTCTTTCTTCTGCTCCCATGCGCACTATATCGAGTCTGTCCGGCATAAATTTCTGACCGCCGAATCCTGCTTGAACGGTCATAACGACGAGCATGTCTATTTGCGAAAGATACGGCTCGACGATTGAAAACGACCGGTCGGCATTGACCACGAGTCCGCACTTTTTACCCTTCGATTTGACTGCGTCGATAGCACCCTGAACGTTCTTTGACGCGTCCGGGTGGAATGTGACGATATCCGCGCCCGCATCGCAAAAAGCACCGACGTATTTTTTCGGGTAAAGTTATCATAAGATGTACGTCGATTGTAAGATTCGAGTTTGCCTTGAGTGCTTTCACCATAGGCATACCGAAAGTGATGTTCGGCACGTACACGCCGTCCATTACGTCACAATGCACGATATCCGCGCCCCACTTTTCAATGGCTTTTACGTCTCTTTCCATATTGCCGAAGTCCGCAGACAACATTGACGGTGCAACCAACATATCTTTTCTCCTTTTTTTGTTTTATAAACGTTTGTGACGGTGTTTAGCCGATTGCACAAACCGCAAATCAGTCGTATTTGTTTTCTCTTCTGTCGACAAGCTCCTGATAAATCGTCTTATATCTATCGTATCTGCCGACGCCGATTTCCTTGCCAACATGCGCTTTTACCGCGCAATCGGGCTCAAACGTGTGCGTACACATATTGAAACGACAATCTTTTCTGAACTCTTCCAAATCGTCAAAATACAAGCGAAGATTTTCGGGCTCAACGTCAACCGTTTCAAGCATGGAAAAACCGCATGTATCTACGAAATATGTATTCTCTTCCACGTGGAATATTTCGGTCTTTCGAGTGGTGTTTTTGCCACGTTTTATTTTGCGTGTGAGTTCGCCGACTTCAAGTTCGTCACTGTCGAGAATCGCATTGAGAATACTGCTCTTTCCCACCGCCGATTGTCCTGCAAAACAAGCAGTTTTGCCACGCGCTTCGTTAACGAGCAATGATACGTTTTCACCGGTTTCCGCACTGCATTCAATGATTTTTAGAACGTTTTCGTATTCACTCGTATCTATATGTCCCGTGTCGCACTTGTTCTTCACGAGTATCGGAGTTATGCCTTCAATTAGGCAATTGACGATGACTTTGTCAACGAGCAGGAAATCGGGTTCGGGTTCTGGCGCAACGACGATGAAGCAAACGTCCACGTTGCTCACGTACGGGCGAATGAGACGATTTTTTCTCGGTTTCACTTCTTCGATGACGAAACTGTCACGCTCTTTTGCGATGCTGACGTAATCGCCGACGTAAATTATGCCGTCGTTTTTGAGACGTTTGCGTGCGAAACAAACCTTGACGTCGCCCTGTACGTCAACGAAAAATTTCGATGCAACCGCTTTTATGACTCTTCCGTCAAGAATTTTCTGTGCCATTTTGTCCTTTATTCGCAATGTGCTCTATTTGCTTGTTTTTGTGTGAAAATTTGCGCTTATATCAATCCTTTTTCTCGGATATTTCTCCGTTTTCTTTGAGATATCTGCGGCGAAGTTGTCCGCACGCGCCTTCGATGTCGTTGCCAAGACTCTTTCTTATCGTTGCCGAAACGCCGAGTTTTTCGAGTTTTTTGAGAAAATCTTCCGTGGCGTCTACACTCGGCGCTTCGTGATCGCGCTCTTTGACTTCGTTGAGCCGTATGAGATTGACGTGAGACGGAAAACCTTTCGTGAGCCGAGCGAGTTCTCTTGCGCAAGCGTCGGAATCGTTTTCGCCTTTTATGAGCGTGTACTCGAAAATCACGCGCCTTCCCGTTTTTTCAAAATAGTATTTTGCACAGTCAACGAGTTGTTTTACGCCGTACGCCTTGTTTACGGGCATTAGCGCGCTTCGCAAATCGTCGAAGGGAGCGTGCAGTGATATGGAAAGCGTAACTTTGTGTCCCGAATCGGCAAATTTGCGAATTTTGTCGCAAAGACCGCTCGTTGACAAAGATATGTTGCGCTCGCTTATGTTTATTCCGCCTTCCTTTGACACTTCGTCAAGGAATTCAAGCACGTTGTCGTAGTTGTCAAACGGCTCGCCACTTCCCATAAGCACGAGATTCGTGACCGCTCTCGTTTTCGCCGTGCCGCCGTTATCTCGATTGACGGCTATAACCTGTCCGAGCATCTCGGCAGGCGTGAGATTGCGAACGAGTCCGTCTAGCGTACTTGCGCAAAACGTGCACCCCATTCTGCATCCGATTTGCGTGGAAAGACAAAGCGTATTGCCATAATCGTGCGGCATATACACGCCTTCTATGAGCTGGTCATCGAGACGGAAAAGATACTTTTTAGTGCCGAGTTTGCCTTGAAAAACTTCGAGAATACTCACGGGATTTGCAACGTAATGCTCTTTCAGATACTCTCGGTATTCCTTTTTGAGCGAAGTCATTTCGTCAAAGTCCTTACCGTCCATCAAAAAGCCGTAAATTTGCGACGCAGTGAACTTCGGCATATCGGGAATGAGCGCGGCAATTTGTGCCTTGTCCATGCCAAGCAAACTTATTTTTGAAACGTCGCTCATTTTGCTCTCCTAAATTTTGCAATGAAAAATCCGTCGTATTCCGCATGCGGTAGGATCTGAATCATTCCGTCGTTGTCAACGTATTTTCCGCCGTCAACGTCTTTAAGACCGCAGATTTTTTCAAGCGAAAATTCTTTTCCTATCTCGCTTTCGAGAAATTTATGCACTATATCTTCGTTTTCTTCTTTGAACAGCGTGCAGGTGGAATACACCATTTCGCCGCCCTTTTTCACGTACTTTGCTACGTTCGATATTATTGCGAATTGAGTCTTCGAGATGTCTTCTTCGCTCTCGTCGGTGCGCGTCAGAAAAACGTCGGGATGTTTTTTATACGTACCGAAACATGAACACGGAGCGTCCACGAGAACGCCGTCGAATCTCTCGCACATATTCTCGTCAAACACCGTTCCGTCGGCTTTTATTGCCTTGACGTTCGGCACGTGCATACGGTTTTTGTATTTTTGGATGAGTGCAACTCTATGCTCGTGAATATCGCACGCGGTGATATGAGAATGGGGACAAAGTTCACCCATATAAACGGCTTTTCCGCCGGGTGCCGAGCATACGTCAAGAAGAGTTTCTCCGTCGTTTGCTCCCAGTGCTATGACGGCAAGCATACTGGACGGTGACTGATACGTCACAAGACCTTTGTCGAACATACGCCCCACAGCGTCGGTTGCACGCACGATATATCCGCCCACTTCGCTTTTCTCATACGGCGTTTTGGATTTTTTGAGCAAAAACTCAACGTCCCGGCAAGTGGCAAGTCGAGAATTGACTCGTATATGTTCGCTGTCACGCACGGGTTCTTGCAACGTTGAAAGCGTAACGTCCTTCCCGTATTGCGCAACCATTTTGTCGATAAACCATTGCGGTTTTGAATATGTCACGGACAAATAGTTTTCGTCGTTTTCGCTAGGCATCGAATATTTGCCGTCCGCAACTTTTTTCAATACCGCGTTGACAAATCCGCTTGCGCCGCCTTTGCCAATCGCCTTGCACACTTCCACGCACTCACTGACAATCGCGAATTTCGGAACGTCGGTCAGATTGCATAGTGCGTAAACGCCGATTTTGAGAAGATAATATATCGAATTTTTAGGTTTCTTTTCAAGCAACTGTGCAAGAACATAGTCTATTTTTACGTTCTCTTCCAGCACACCGTAAACGAGACGCGTTGCCATGTCGCTTACGTTTTCTCCGTAAAACGCCATATTGCTGTACGTGCCGTCAGTGAAAACTTTTGTGAGTATTCTCAGTGCCTGTCCGATGTGTTTTCTCATTTGTTTTTCTTATATTTTTAGATTATCTAACGATATATTTAACGATTTTAAGCGAAAATCGTGCCGACGTTGATTTTTCTTCCGAGAAGAAATTGCGTATCGTCCATACGCTTCGAGCCTTCGAGTTGAATGACGTGAAGACGAATAAATCCGTCCGCGACTTTCACGATTAAACCGTGATTTTTATCCGCAAGGACGACTTCACCGAATTTTGCGTTTTCAAATTGCTCGTTTGACTTTTGCAAATCGGAAAGTTCGACTTTTTCGACATCGAAGATTTTGAGTGTTTTTTCACCGATGTGCGTGTAAGCAGACGGCCACGGCGTCATACCTCGCACGAAACAATCGATTTCTTTTGCGCTTTTTGAAAAATCGACGAGTCCGTCGCCTTTGTTTATCATGCTGCAATGCGTGACTTTGCTTTCGTCTTGAGGTGTAAACGTTGCTTTTCCGCACTCGACGAGCGATATTGCTTCGACTATTGCTTCTCCGCCGAGTATCGCAAGTCTGTCGAACAACTCGCCTGCCGTTTCTTTTTGCCGATTTCGGTTTCTTTTTCAAGCAAAACGTCGCCTGCGTCAACCGCTTTTACGGTTTTCATAATGGTTATGCCGGTCTTTTCGTCTCCGTTGATAATCGACCATTGGATAGGCGACGAGCCGCGATATTTCGGAAGCAAAGACGCGTGCACGTTAAGAACGGCAAATTTAGGAATGGCAAGAAATGCGTCAGACAAAATCTGACCGAATGCCGCGGTGACGATGATGTCGGGTTGAAGCGCGCGTATATCGTCAAGTCCTTCTCTTGACACTTTTGCATATTGAAGCACGGGTATGCCCAATTCGATTGCCTTGACCTTGAGCGGAGACGGCGCAAGATTGTATCCGCGACCGACAGGCTTGTCAAGTCCCGTAACGACTGCGCTGACCGGATATACCGAATTGAGTTTTTCAAGCACGACCGCAGAAAAATCGGGAGTGCCCATAAACACTATTTTCATATTCTCGTCCTGTATGGTTAATCGCGATTTCGATGAAGATTATTCTTCGTCGAAAGTCTCGGTGCATTTTGTCGTGTAGATAATGCCGTCAAGATGGTCGATTTCATGGCAGAAAGCGCGCGCCGTAAAACCTTTTACGGTGAGTTTTTGTTCCTTACCGAACCTGTCTTGCGCTTTTACCGTGACTTTCATGGGTCTTGACACGTTACCGTACTTTTTAGGCACGGAAAGGCAACCTTCAAGCCCGGTTTGTTCTCCGCTCATTGACGTTATGACAGGATTGATAAGTTCAAAAAATCCGTCTTCCGTATCAACGATGCACGCTCTTTTTAGCACTGCTACCTGCGGAGCGGCAAGCCCTGCGCCGTTGGCTTCAACGAGCGTTTCTTTCATATCGTCGAGAAGCGTCCAGAGCCTTTCGTCGAAATTTTCGACAACTCTGCACTTTTTGTATAAAATCGGATCGGGAACTTTCACAATATTTCTTTTTGCCATTTTATCACCTATACGCTCGTCAAATCAGGCTTTGCGGATTGATTTCGACGAACACGTTGCATTTTTTCGATTTATTTGCGTCGGCAATTTTGTATATATCGCCTATTATATTTTCAAATTGAGCAGGCTCTATTCGCATCATAATCTGATATCTGCAAAGCCCGTTTATTCGCGTCACCGGCGATTTGCTTGCGCCGAGATACACGAATTTGCCGCTTTCCTTTTCAAGTTGTTGAACGGCCTTGTAGCACGAGCGAGCCGCATCAACGACGTCTTGCTCGACCGTGGACGAAAGCAGTATTCTCACAACTTTCGTGAACGGCGGAAACTTTGTGACCATACGCGTGTTGATTTCTTTCTTCCAAAAACCGAGATAGTCGTAGTTTTTGCCGAAACGGAAAACGTAATGTTTAGGTGCGTAGGTTTGAAGAATAACCCTGCCTTCTTTTTCCGCTCTTCCCGCTCTTCCCGCAACCTGCGTGATTAGTTGGAACGTGCGCTCGCTTGAGCGATAGTCGGAAAAGTACAACGCCGCGTCCGCTTCGAGAATTCCTACGAGCGTGACGTTGCCGAAATCGTGCCCTTTTGCAATCATTTGCGTGCCGACGAGCACGTCGGCCTGACCGTCCGCAAACGCCGACAGAATCTTGAAATAACTGTCCTTGCGCATTGTCGTGTCGTTGTCCATGCGGAGCACTCTGACGTCGGGAATGAGTTTTTGAGTTCTTCAACAACTTTTTCCGTGCCGATTCTGCCCTGTTTTATTTGGTCGCTGCCACAGTTGGGACATTTCGTGAGCGCGTGATAGCGTCTTCCGCAATAGTGGCATTTCAATTCGTTGTCTTCTTTGTGATATGTCAGCGAAATGTCGCAATCTTCGCATTTTGCAACGTATCCGCACTCTTTGCAGCGGATAAACGATGCAAAACCGCGACGGTTGAGAAACAGCATGGATTGTTCGCCTTTGTTCTTCGTCTCGATGAGCGCGTCCTGAAGTGCCTTTGAAAAAAGCGAACGATTGCCCATGCGAAACTCCTGCGTCATATCCACGATTTCCATTTCTGGCAATTTGTGCTTGGATATGCGATCGGGAAGAGTTATGAGTTGATACTCGCCTTTCGTCGCTTTCAGATACGTTTCCATATCGGGAGTCGCCGAGCCGAGCACCAAAACGCCGTCATTTGCTTTCGCCCTGTAACTTGCAATCGTCTTCGTGTCGTATCTGGGATTGGATTCCGACAAATAACTCGTGTCGTGCTCTTCGTCGATTATGATTGCGCCGATGTTTTCAAGCGGTGCGAAAACCGCGCTTCTCGCACCGATTGCGATGTGAGCCGCGCCGGTTTTGAGTCTTTTCCACTCGTCGTATCTTTCGCTGTCGTTAAGTCCCGAATGAAGTATCGCAACGTCGTCTCCGAATCGTGCTCTGAAAAGGCCGAGCATTTGCGGAGTAAGCGATATTTCGGGAACGAGCATTATAGCCGTTTTTCCCTTTGCAATCTCTCGTTCGATGACGGTTTCGTAAATCTCGGTTTTTCCGCTTCCCGTAACGCCGTGGAGCAAGAACGTGCCTTTTCCGTTTGATATTTTTTCGACCGCGTCCGATTGCGCAGGCGTCAAAACGACGAGCTTTTTCTCTTTTTAAGCGTTCCGAGCGGAGTCGAACGTTCGTGAACGTCACTTTCAACGACAACGCCTTTTTCTCTCAATCCGTTTATCGCGCTCACGCCGAATCTACTTATCAGAAGCGTGAGAAACTGTCCGCCGGTGGTCGCTATGAAATCGAGTGCGTCGAGTTGCTTTTGCGCTCTCGTACCGACAACCGATTTGAGTTCTTCAAGAGAACGCGTATCGTCTACAGTAAGAAATTTTCTTGTAAATTCGGGATCTTTTTCTTCGCGAAGTTTTGACGGAATAAAAAGACGGATAACGTCTATATAGCGCAGATTGTACGTCTTGCGCATAAAGTCCATAAGTCCCAACTGCTCGGGACTTATCGGTGAATCTATGTATTTTGCCTGTTTGAGATTTGAAAAATCGGACGAATCTTTTTGCCTATAACGAAACCGATAAGGCGTTTTTTGCCGAATTCGACGACGACTCGGCTTCCTATCGGGACGTCGGGACCTTCGTAATCGAAAGTGCGGTCAACGTCCGAGTTTGAAATGTCGACGATAACTTCCAGAATCATAACGCAAGCACCTTGTCGAGTATCATATCGGCAAGCGCGCGTTTTGACACTTCGCCGCTTTCAAACAAATTGCCGTCGTTGTCTATAATAGTAGCGACGTTCGTATCCACGTTGAATCCCGCGCCTTTTTGCGTGACGTCGTTTGCAACGACCAAATCTGCGTGTTTCTTTATGAGTTTGCCTTTTGCGTTTTCAATCAGATTTTCCGTTTCCGCAGAAAAAAACGACAAGTTTTCTTTCACCTTTGCTTTCCCCGAGCGTTTTGGCAATGTCGGGATTTTTCACAAACGTAAGCGTGAGCGTATCGCTCTTAACCTTGTTGTCAAACGGCTTTTCGAGGCGATAATCTGCAGGTGCAGCCGCCATAATAGCGACATCGCAATCTTCAAACTCTTTCACGCACACGTCGAGCATATCCGTCGTGGAAACGACTTTAATTGCTTTTTCGGTGCAATTCGGCGGTGCTACCGACACGTTTCCGTACACCAAAACGACGCTTCCTCCGCGTTCTGCAACGGCATTTGCAATTGCAAAGCCCATTTTGCCGCTTGAATGATTTGCAAGCACGCGAACACCGTCGATATTCTCTTCCGTACCGCCTGCCGTGACGAGAACTCTCTTTCCGGCAAAATCCTGAACGGGAGTGAGATACTCGACGATTTTGTCTACGATGTCCTTCGGTTCCGCCATACGCCCTTTGCCGACGTCTCCGCATGCGAGAAGTCCGACCGCACTGTCGCAGAACATATCGCCGCGCTCTTTAAGCACTCGCATATTCTCCTGCGTTGCAGGGTCTTCGTACATATTGCAGTTCATTGCCGGGCAAATAAGTTTTTGCGCATTGCACGCAAGATAAGTCGTCGTTAGCATATCGTCTGCAATTCCGTTTGCGAATTTTGCAATGACGTTTGCAGTCGCAGGGGCAACCACAAGAATATCCGCTTTTTTCGCAAGCGAGATATGGTTGATGTCAAACACCTTGACAGGCTCGAAAGCGTTGGTAACCACCGCAGATTTCGCAAGCGTTTGGAACGTCAATGGCGTGACAAACTCCCGAGCGTTGTCCGTCATAACGACGTCCACGTTTGCGCCCAGTTTTTTGAGACGTGACACTATCTCGCACGCTTTGTAAACGGCAATTCCGCCGCTCACGCCCAACACAACGTTCTTTCCGTACAGCATAAAAAACCTGCCTGCAGATAAAATCGCTTACGTTCAGTCGCGAACGATTTTGATTTTGTCTTCGTAGATTTCTTTGCAAGCAAGAGAAATGGGTTTCATTCCGCTCTTTGCAAGATAATCGCTTTCACTCGTGACGAGTTCGCGAGTGCGTTTTGCAACTGCGACGGTGAGTGCGTATCTGCACTCTGCGTGTTTGATAAGTTTGTCAATCGGGGGATCGATCATCATAACTTTTATTCTCCGTTTCTTTTATTTATATTCGTTGCAACTTGCGTTGCGTTTCGACTTTGTCGTGCAAAACCGTTTTCAGTTTTGCGAGTTTTCTTTTGCGTACTTGTCGTTGAGTTCCTTGCGCTTTTTTTCAAGGAATGCGACGATTTTGTTAGAGCAATCGAGAGCCACGTCGTTTACGACCACGAAATCGTAAAAAGGTATCGCTTTTGACTCGAATTCAATCTCGTCAAGACGTTTTTTAAGACTGTCGGGAGTTTCGCTTCCCCTGCCGACGAGACGCTTTTTGAGCTCTTCGAGAGACGGCGGATTGATAAACACCGTCACGGCGTCGGGATACGCTTTTTGATGTTCTTTGCGCCTACGCTGTTGATGTCGAGAAGTATGTCGTAGCCTTCGGATAGCAATCTGTCGATTTCGCATTTCAACGTGCCGTAGCAGTTCGTGAAAGTGCGTGTGTATTCGACGAATTCGTTGTTTTCGACTTTGCGCGCAAACTCTTCTTCGGTGACGTAATAATAATCGATGCCTTCTTTTTCGCCGGCTCTCGGTTTTCTCGACGTACATGACACCGAAAAACGAAGATTCGGCATTGCGTCGAACATGTGCGAGATGACAGTGCTTTTGCCCACTCCGCTGAAGCCCGAGATGACTATCAACATACCGCGTTTTTGCATAAGTGTAAACTCCCTTTCCCGACCAAGCGGGATATATGAATAACTTCCGTTTTATTCGATATTTGCCGCTTGTTCGCGCATCTTTTCGATTTCGTTCTTGATGGCAAGCACTTGACCGGTTATGCGCATATCATTGGCTTTCGAGCCGATCGTGTTCGTCTCTCTGTTGAATTCCTGCACGAGAAAGTCCATTTTTCTTCCGACGGGTTCGTCCGCTTCGAGAAGCGTGCGCATATTGGCAATGTGCGTCGTAAGACGGGTGATTTCTTCGTCAATAGCGCAATGATCGGCATAAAGAGCGACTTCGGTGGCGAGTCTTTGCATATCAACCTGTGTGGGAGAAACGACTTCCGCAATGCGTGCGTTGAGTCCGTTTCTGTAATCTTCGACCACTTGCGGCGCAAATTCTTTGATGATTTCAAGGCAGGACGCAATATTGTCGAGTTTCTTTGAAATGTCCGCTTTGAGAGCCAAACCTTCTTTTTCTCGCATGATTTTGAGATTTTCGAGTGCGGCGTTCAACGCTTCGACTGTCATTTCTGCAAGCAAATCTTCGTCTTCGACTGCCTGTTCTTTCGTCACGACGTCCGGTACTTTGAGAATGGAAGAAAGCGTCAAATCGTTTTCAAGCCCCGTGGCGAGCGCAAGTCTGTTTGCGGCGGCAAGATAATTTGCGGCAAGTTCACAATCGACCGTATACGCGCCTTCGTCGACTGCGGTTTGCTCGTAAGTCAAAAACAAATCGACGTGACCGCGAGAAATGGCGGAAGAGATTGCTTTTCGCACTCTGTCTTCGACGAAAAGAAAGGTTCTCGGCAATTTAAAATTGCAATCCAAAAATCTGTGATTCACCGTCTTGATTTCAACGGTTATCGTCTTTCCGTCGCGCTTGCTTGCGCCTTTTCCGTAGCCTGTCATGCTGTACATTCGCATATCCGCCTATATAAATTTTTTAGTATTATATCATAAACAATACTCATAAACAAGCGAAAAGTAAAAAAAGTCGAGCATTTCTGCACGACCTTTTCGCATTTTTTCGTTTATTTTCGGCTTATTGCAATCCGAGCATCGCCTTAAACTCGTTTTCGTCAATGATTTTGATGCCGAGTTTCTGCGCCTTTTCGAGTTTTGAGCCTGCGTCTTCGCCCGCAAGAACCATATTGACGGTTTTAGAAACACTCGCCGCGACTTCACCGCCGTTGTCTTCGATAAGTTTGGTCGCTTCACCGCGCTTGTAGGTAGGAAGCGAGCCTGTAAGCACGACTTTCATTCCAGAGAAAACGCCTTGTTTTTCTTCTTTCTCTTCGATTTTCACACCGCTTGCAAGCAGTTTGTTTACAAAATCGACATTGTTAGAATCACGGAAGTATTGAAAAACGTTGTTTGCAAGTATGTCTCCGATGCCGTCCACACTCGAAAGTTCTTCAAAAGACGCGTTTTCGAGATTTTCAAGCGTTCTAAACCGCTTAACCAAATCTTTTGCGGTCTTTTTGCCGATACCGTCGATGCCTAGTGCGAAAATAAATCTGTCAAGCGTCGTATTCTTTGCTTTTTCGATTGAAGAAAGCAAATTCGCAATCTTTTGTCGCCGAATCCGTCAAGACCGAACAAATCAGTTGCGGTCAGATTGAGCAAATCGACAGCGTCTTCGAGATGAGTTTCGTTGTAAAGTTGTTCGGCGGTTTTTTCACTGAAACCGTCTATATCCATAGCGTCCTTTGACGCAAAATGGTCAAGTTTAGATACGATTTGCGGCGCACAGTTGTCCCCCGTGCAATACAAAAACGCGCCGACTTCTTTGACGGGAGCGTGACAAACGGGACATACAGTCGGTTTTTCGACGGGTTTTGCGTCGGGAGATTCTATTGCAACGCCCATGATTTCGGGAATAACGTCGTTGCTTCTGCGCACGAAAACCTTGTCTCCGATTTTAACTTTCTTTTTGAGAATATCGCTGTAGTTGTTCAGCGTTGCGCGCGATACGGTGACTCCGCCTATGTCAACAGGTTCTAACACCGCAATCGGATTGAGTTTTGCGCTTCTGGACACTTGCCACACGACGTCTTCGAGCGTCGTGGTCATCTCGTCGGCCTTAAACTTGTACGCAACCGCCCATTTCGGAAATTTTTCGGTGAAACCTATCTCGTCGCGAAGCGCAACGTCGTCAACCTTGAATACTACTCCGTCGATGAGATAATCGAGAGTTTCTCTCTTCTCTCCCACCATATCGGCGTATTGCATCGCTTCTTTTTCGCTTCTGACGATTTTGAAATCGCCTTCCGTCTCGAATCCTTGTTCTTTGACGAACGCACGCATTTCTTCCTGCGAAGAAAAATGCTTGTCGCTATACCCGATATTGTAGGCAAAGAAAGACAAATCGCGTTTTGCCGTGACGTCGGGATTGAGATTGCGAATTGCGCCGGCCGCGCCGTTTCTGGCGTTTTTGAGCGGATCGTCGCTAGTCCTATTGTATCTTTCGAGCGCACTCAAACGCAATATGCCTTCCCCTTGTATCTCGATTTTGCCCTTATAATCGATGTGTTTGGGCAAATAACGAATGGTGCTGACCTGGTCGGTGACTATTTCGCCTATCGTGCCGTTTCCGCGCGTTGCGGCTTGAATAAGTTCGCCGTTGTTGTACAAAATGTTGAGTGTAAGACCGTCGAATTTATACTCGCAAGTGAGTGCGGGAAAATACCCGACCGTCTTGACAAGACGATTGCACCAATCCGAAAACTCTTCTTTTGACTGGCATTTGTCGAGACTGTACAGGCGCAAAAGATGCTTCGATTGCTCGAATTTGCCTTTCGGTGCACCGCCGACTCTATGCGTGGGGCTATTTTTGAGAGAATAACCTTCTTCTGCTTCAAGCGTTCGCAATTCGTCGTAAAGGCGGTCATACTCCGCATCGGATACGACAGGAGCGTCTTCTTCGTAATACAGTCTCGCCCACTCGTTGAGAGTGTTTACGAGTTCTTTCATTCTGGCAAGTTTGTCCATAATTTCACCTGCTGTTATTTGCGATAGGTTTTTATAGCGTTTGCTATAATATAGATTTTGCTCGTTTTTGAGCGATGTTAGTCTTCTTTTCCGACGATTTTCAGGTTTGGAGCGGCTATTGCAAGCGTAAATCTCTTTACGCCAAGACCTTTGAACGCGATTGCCGCGATTTTGTCTTCACCGTCACCGTCCGTCTGAATGATTATGCCACGTCCGAATTTTGAGTGTTCGACTATAGTGTTTTTGGTGAATTTGTCGTAGTCTACGTTTGAAGACTTTGCGGTTTTTGACGCGTTCGTCATGCTCGACTTGTCAAAGCCGTTTGACAATTTCGTCTTGAACGCCGCCGTTTGCGGATTGTTAACGCCGAGTTTTATGCGATTTTCGGGTTTGAAAGACGATTGCGTGTAGTTAGAGTTTGAAAAACGCATGGATTGTCTAAATCCGCTCATCTCACCTACGAATCTGCTCTGCGGCATATTTTCAGTCTTACCGAAACGGTAACGTTGACGCGCATTGAGAATAAAAAGTCTCTTTCTCGCTCTGGTAATGGCAACGTACATAAGTCGTCTTTCTTCTTCGATGTCGCCTGCCGTTATCGAACGTTGCGTCGGGAATATACCTTCTTCGAGCGCAACGACGAACACGTCGTCGAATTCGAGCCCTTTCACTGCGTGTACGGTTGCGATAGTCACGTAATCGTCGCTGTTCATCTCGTCCGTATCGCTCACGAGCGCGACCGATTGCATAAAGTCGGAAATAGAAGAATTTTCGTTGTCCTGCTCGTATTGCTGCACCGCTCCGACAAGTTCTTCGATATTTTCGAGACGGTTTGCGTCTTCGGGATCTCCGCTTGCAGCCAGTGCGGTTTCAAGTCCGCTTCGGCGTATCGCGTATTGTACAAATTCAACCGCCTTCATTTTCTTTTGCATTTTGACAAGGTCCATTGCGATTTCCGTGAACGGAGCAAGTTTCTTTGCGGTTGTTCCCGAAAGCAATCCCGGATTGAGAAGCACCTGAAAAAGCGTCATATTCGTGTCTTTTGCCACGTTTTGCAATTCCAAAACGGCAGTGTTGCCTATGCCGCGCTTTGGATAGTTGACGACTCTCAGAACGCTATCGTTATCGCTCGGATTTATTGCGATGCGCACGTATGCGAGCGTGTCTTTAATTTCTTTTCTTTCGTAAAAACGGAAGCCGCCGAAAACTTTGTACGGTATGCCGTGCAGATTGAATTCTTCTTCAAAACCGCGCGTAACCGAGTTTGCACGCACCAAAACCGCCATTTCCTTGTACGGTTCGCCCTGACGATGCAACGTGCTTATAGCGCGTGCTACGTGACTTGCTTCGTCTCTGTCCGAATACGCTTCGTAATACTCGATGCTGTCGTCGGCTTCGATTTCGCTCCAAAGCGTCTTCTCGTTGCGGTTTGCGTTGTTTTTTATGACGTTGTTCGCCGCTTTGAGAATTGACGTCGTGCTTCGATAGTTCTGTTCGAGTTTGAAAACTTTTGTCCCAGGGAAATCTTTGGGGAAATCGAGAATATTGCGTATCTCCGCGCCGCGCCAACTATAAATGGACTGATCTTCGTCCCCGACGACGAACAAATTGCCGTATTTTTTAGACAGCATTTTCACGATGTCGTACTGCAATTTGTTGGTGTCCTGAAACTCGTCTACGTTTATATATTTGAAACGATTCTGATATTTTTCAAGCACTTCGGGACACTCACGGAACAAAAGCACGGTTTTGAGAAGCAAATCGTCAAAGTCGAGACAATTGCATTTTTTCAATTCCGCTTCGTAGCGTTTGTAAACTTCGGTGATATTGTAGGCGTCGTTGTCGTCGTCCTTTATCGCGTCGTAATAGTCTTCAGGAGACATCGCAAGCGTTTTTGCGCGCGAGATATGCCACAAATAATCGCCTTTGTTTTTCGGGTCTGCTTGCGGATAGTCCTGCAAAATTCTCTTGACCACTCTTTCGCTTTCAAGGTCGGTGTATATGGTAAAATCTTTGGAATATCCGATTTTGTCGATGTCCGTACGAAGTATGCGAGCGCACATAGAGTGAAACGTGCTTGTCCACACGTCCGAATATCCGAGTTGTTTTTCTATTCGTTCTTTCATCTCGTTCGCCGCTTTGTTCGTGAACGTGATTGCAAGAATGTTGTACGGGCTTACCCCGATTTCTATCAAATGACAAATGCGCGCAGTGAGTACGCGCGTTTTTCCGCTGCCTGCGCCTGCGATGACGAGTATCGGTCCGTCCACCGCTTCGACAGCGAGTTGTTGTTGTTTGTTGAGTTTGAATGTCGTGTTCATAATCTTATTATACGACTTCTTATGAGACGAAAAAGTCGCTTATCGTTAAAAATCATACCACATATTGTGCAATTTATCAATTTGTTCGTGCAAAATACGCAAAATATACCGAAAAAAATCGTCAAGTTTATTGATTTGAAAAAATAAATATGTTAATATAATAACAACTTGGATTATAGAGAAGTTTTTTCATGCAAAAAATTTCTCTCTTTCCACGCGGAGGAGTTTTTTTATGGCTAAGTACGATGAGATCGAATTTCTTGAAAGCGAGATTCTCGAAGACGACGTCGACGCACCTGTCGGCACTCTAATTCATGTTGCCGAAGACGGCACCGTCGAAGAAGCGAAACCGATTGAAGACGCAGTCCCCACCGACGAAGAAAAGATCGAAAACAACGAAATAGTTTCCAAAGATTCGGAAAACGTCAACGACACCGTCGAAAACGAAGAATTAAACGGCGAAAGCGTTTCCGCCCCGCAAGAAACCGTTGCGGACGAAATCACCGCGGAAGAAAGCGAAGAAACTGCCACGCCAGACGACACGACGGTTGAAAACGTGTCGGAAGAAGGCATAGATCAGGAAAGCGCAATCGAAAACACTTCACTCGAAGACGAAAAAGAAAACGAAACGGCACCGGAAGAAAACGTCGAAGAAGTCGTAAGCGATCAAACCGAAGACGTTTCATCCGAAAGCTCCGCCGAGTATGAACCCGTCCCCGTCATCTCCGTAGATATGACGGACGAAGAAGAAATAAATCCGGAACAAGCGAGCGAAGTCAAAGCCGAAGAAACGCAAGAAACGGAAAACTTAGAAGATCAGGCGCAAGAAGAAACCGTTCAAGAAGATAATTCCGAAGTTGAAGAAATAAAAGACGCAACGACGGAAGAAAACGCAGAAACGCCCGTCGAAGAAAAAACGGAAGAAATCAAGGTCGAAAAACCGAAGAAAGTAAGAAAGACCGCTCAAAAGAGAATCGCAGAAAAGCAAGAAGAGAACGAAGATAACGAAGATAAACACGAAGAAAAGAAGAGCGCGGTTAAACTCGACGACGTATACTCCGTGGACGGCGCATTGCACAATACGAATTTTGCCATAGAACAACCAAAGAAAGCAAAAGTCGTTTCCACCAAACAAAAACAAGAAAAAGCGGAAGATCTCTGGGCTGTCGCATCCGTCGTTCCCAAAAAGAAGACCGAAAAAACGAACCGAAAGCGGAAGAGCCTAAAAAGAAGAAGTCACCCCTGCCGCCAAGAAGAGAACGACGAAACAAGCCGTCAATGAAGACAGGACGGTAGAAGTCGCTGCGGATACGACCAAAAAGAAATCCGCCGCTAAAAAGTCAACTCAAGTTGAAAATACACAAAACTCTACAACGGAGGAAAAGAAGAAAGTGGCAGCAAAAGACAAGACCGCAACGACGGCAGAAAAAGATGTGAAAGCAACCAAGACGACTGCAAGGGCAGACGCAAAAACAGCAAAAGAAACGAAAGCTCCCGAAAAAGAAGCCACTCCCGCAAAGGAAGTCAAAGAAACCAAAACAGCAAAAGACGATAACAACGACGAACAGGTTCTCGTCGAAGGCGAAGGCAAAACCCACGGCAAATACGTCATCAAGAAGACGGATAAGGGCAACTTCGTGTTCAAACTCTACTCTTCCAATTACAGAGTCGTGGCAATCGGCGCACAAGCCTACACCACTCTCGGCGCAGCGAAAATCGGCGTGCAAAGCATCATAAAGAACGCTGAAATCGCACCCGTTGAAAATCAAACTTTGAAAAATTACGAAACCTTGAAGTTCCCCAAATGGGAAATCTATCAAGACAAGAAAGGCGAATATCGTCTCCGTTTGTTCGCAACAAACGGCAGCCTTATCGCAACCACCAACGACGGATATGCTGACATCACAGGCGCAAAGAACGGTATTGCGGCAGTCGCAAGAGCAAGCAAAGGTTGCGCGATCGTGAGAAACGACAATCTCTGGTGAGAAACAAAACCAATCAAAATCACATAAAAAACGGATGCAAATCGCATCCGTTTTTTCATATCGTATAACAATAGTTTTTATTAGATTGTGCGTTTTTTGAATATCTAACGCACTGTTTTGTAGGTTTTAAGTCACAAAACATCGCCATTTCATTCAACCGTGTCAGTTTGAGCGGGCTCGGCGCATGCCGCGGGCTTTTGAGATCGGACAAGGCTTTGAGTTTCAATCCGCCGCACGTTGCACGAATTGCGCCGATCACAAAGGATATCGCAATCGTTGCAATCACAATAACGATTTGATCTTTCTCTTGACACGCAAATGCGATTGCTGCAATCACAAACACCGCACACTCGACAAAGTTGAGCACTGCCGCCACGAGAATTTGCACTCTGCAATTTGCGTATTCGAGCGGCAGTTTTTGCGTTGCGCGTTTAAGACACAGCACGGTGCTGACAATCGAAAGCACAAAGCCGAACAGCGAGCACCCTGCAATCGAGAAAAACAACACTGCGAGCACGGCGGTGATGCCATAACTCTCGTCAATTTGACTCCACATCGCAATGCCCATACCGAGCATAACAATCGCCAAAATGCCGTACAACACTGAAAACACCAAGTCGACTATGCCCGATGACAGCATATTTTTTTGGTTTTTATCATAAAATCTCCTTCGGTAGTCACCCCTATTTTTCGTCCACCTTTTTTGAATTTGGGTATATTTTATCATGATTTTGCTCGCATTTCAATACCAAATTGACAAAAACACCCGTTTAGACACTCAAAACGTGTCGAAAACGCAAAAAAATCGCTGACGATTTTACAAAAAAATATTGATATGCCGCACATTGTATGCTACAATTTGTTTGACAAAGGAGCGTATATTATGGATACAAACGCAAACATCAAAGATCTCAAAAAAGTCGTCAAAACCTTGCGCATCGTGTGGTGCTTCACCCTTGTTTTCGCAGTGGTATTTCTTGCTCTTGGCGTCAACTCGCTCGTGACCATGGGCCCGTTCAGAGACAACGAAGCCGCCGCTCTTCTCCCGTTCGGTGCGGCAATGGCCTTTACCGTCATCGGCGCAATAAGCGCAGTGGCAACCTTCTTCTTGACCTTCTTGGGCTTTGTTCTGCCCGGCATGTCAAAGATCGCGCCCAAAGTGAGCGGATATATGATCGATGCCAACAAAGAAAACATCCAAAACGTTTTCCGCACCGTCAAAGACGCCACAGCCCCCACGCCCGAGCAAGACGGCGAAACGATGTTCTGCCACCACTGCGGACAAAAAATCGCAAAAGACTCCGCCTACTGCAAATACTGCGGCGAAAAGCAATAAATAAACAAGGACGAGAAATCGTCCTTTTTATTTGCGCTTTAATCAACAACTTTGAAAAAAAGTTTGAGCAAGTTGCGTCAAGCACTTGTCAAAAGACGATTGTTCATATATAATAATCGTCGTTGGGTTGACGGATACCGTCGAACAGTTGGGGGAATGGATTTGTTTACCATCACTTCCAACTGCCACCCATTCTTAAACAATATAATTCATGGAGAAGTCGCCTAGTTTGGTCGAGGGCGCGCGACTGGAAATCGCGTAACCGTCAAAAGCGGTTCAAGAGTTCGAATCTCTTCTTCTCCGCCACCATACAAAAACCCTACTAAACAGTAGGGTTTTTGATTATCATTATATTACGTATTTCAATACTTCGTATATTCTCTTTTGATAAAAATCGTTTATTTCAAAAATCCGTTGACTATCTTCTCTTCCGCTTCCTTTTCGGTGAGTCCGAGAGACATAAGTTTGACGAGTTGTTCGCCGGCAATCTTGCCTATTGCCGCTTCGTGGATAAGGCTAGCATCCACGCAATTTGCGTTGAGTTCGGGTTTTGCGGTGACAGTGCCTTTGTCCATAATGATTGCGTCACATTCGGTGTGTCCCGAACAAAGATTGTTGCCGTCTATACAAGAGACGTATTTCTGATGCGAATCGTCTTTTGCGATTGCTCTCGACACTACGTGCGCACCCGAATTTTTGCCGTTGAGCGCAACGTGGAATTGCGTTTCGGCATACTGTTTTCCATGCGTAAAGATTTTTTCGTGAATAACTAGAGTTGCGCCGTCTTTGAGCGTTGCGCTCGTTTTTCTCACTGCGGAATCAACGCCTTTTATCTGTGCCGTTTCCATAGTCATAGACCCGTTTTCGTCGATTTCGACGATAGTGGTCGGGTTGAGTATTCTCTCTCCCGTGCCTTCGCCTTCACCGTAGTGCTTCTCGATATACAAAACCTTTGCGTTTTTCCCGATATGGAATGCGTGAATTCCGTCGTGTTCGCTTTTAAGTCCGCCGGCATTGTGAATTCCGCAACCTGCGACTATCGTCACGTCTGCGCCGTCTTCAACGTAAAAATCGTTGTAAACGAGATCGTTAAGTCCCGTTTCCGTCAAAATGACGGGGATATCGACTCTTTCGCCTTTCGTGGCGGATTTTATGAAAATATCGATACCGGGTTTGTCGGCTTTTGTCTGAATGTCGATATTTGCGGTCGTATTTCTGCCTGCAAGTTTTCCGTTGTCGCGAATGTTGTATGCGCCTTGCGGAATTTTTTCTATATCCGCAATTTCTTTGAGCAAACTCTTTTCAACTTTTCCGAGATTCATTTTGCCACCCCCTGTGCCTTGTCGGTGAGTGCTTTGCACGCCGAACGAGCTAGAAGTTTTGGCAAAATTTCATCCTTTGCCCCGTCCGTCTTGACTTTTCCGTCCGCAATGACGACGATTCTGTCGGCAATGTCGAGTATACGCTCTTGGTGAGAGATGATGAGAATCGATCCCGAAGTCGTTTGTGACAAACGCTCGAAAACCGTGATAAGACTGTTGAAACTCCAAAGATCGATTCCCGCTTCCGGTTCGTCGAAAACGGTAAATTTCGCTTTGCGTGCAAGCGTCACGGCAATTTCGATACGTTTGAGTTCACCGCCCGAAAGGCTTGCATTGACTTCTCTGTCAACGTAATCGCGCGCACAAAGCCCCACTTCTGACAAATATTCGCATATCTCAGAAATGCTCAACGATTTGCCACTTGCGATATTTATAAGGTCGGACACCGTAATGCCTTTGAATTTTACGGGTTGTTGGAATGCAAATGCAATGCCCGAATTTGCTCTGTCGGTGACGGACATATCGGTGATATCCACTCCGTCGAGATATATTCTTCCGCTTGTTGGCTTTATGATGCCCATAACGAGTTTTGCAAGCGTTGACTTGCCACCACCGTTAGGTCCCGTGAACGCAATAAATCTCTCGTCCAGTTTTAAACTCACGCCTTTGATTATTTCTTTTTGTACGCCGTCTTCTTCAACAGAATAGCGCACGTCTTTAAGTTCAAGCATATAAGCCCTTCTCTTTCGTATTTTTCCGTCGAAATTATGACACCGATTACACGTTTAGTCAAGAGTTTTGCGAAGCAACCTTTTTGTAAACGTACAAAAGTACGACAAAAACGTAAAAAATCGCCATCGATATAATTTGTGTGATTTTGGCAAAATCTTTCTTGAGTTAATCAGTGGCAAAATTTGCTTTACACTTGAAGTTGCACTTTGCTTATGATATACTAATATAATAAAAAGGGCTTTAAGCTCTAAACTTGAAGGAAGAAAATGAAAAGATCCGCTTTGAAGAATTTCACGACGTCTTTGACAATCGCTCTTGCGATAATTTTGGTGCTCGGCACGCTGTTTGGCTTTGCGCAATATCAAATCAAATCTCTCGATTTGTCGGCGCAAGTCGTCCAAGCCGCAGACTATTATGCCCCGTTGGACACGTCAAGCAACGGCGCGACTTTCAGATCGAAACTTGATCAACTTATCACTGAAACTCACAAGAAAAAGACTTCTTATGACGGATTGCGCGATGTTTTCAAGACTTCGGACGCAGACCCGAACAAGAGCGGGAACATAATTTGGTTTTATAGCGGAACATCCGTTGCGTTCAACGGCACATTCGGCTCGACAAACCGCGAACATGTATGGCCGAAAGACGGCGGAAAAGCTTTCAGTGCGACAAGCGATGCCGGATCGGATGCCCACCACCTTCGTCCTACCGAACAAAATCTCAACTCAACTCGCGGCAGCAAACAATTCGGCGAAGTGCCGACAACCGCGTCAAACATCGTCAAGCAAGCAGGCTCGACGTCTTACGAAAACCTTTGCTATGTGGCAGACAACGTTTTCTATCCGGGCGAAGGATACCGCGGAGCAACGGCAAGAATTTTGATGTACGTTGAAACTCGTTGGGGTGATGAATTCCATCTCAATTTCGTGCTCGGTCAAGGAAAATCCAAAACCATCGGCGATATCGAAACGCTTATGAAGTGGCACTATCAAGAGCCGCCGACCGCCGAAGAAATCAGAAGAAACGAAGCGGTTTACAAAATTCAGGGCAACCGCAATCCCTTCATCGATCACCCCGAATTTGCAACGAAAATCTATTGCTATGACGGCAAAAGCTACAATTCTCGCTTGCAAGCAGTGGCGGCAAAATACGACACATACACAACGGGCGGCGCGGATATCGAGAGCATCTCGCTCTCCCCTGCCACAACCACGCTTTCTGTCGGACAAGAAATCTCACTCAATGCAACTATCGCGCCCGCAAACGCAAAGCGCAATTTGACTTGGACTTCTTCATATCCAAACGTTGCAACCATTGACAACACAGGCAAAGTCACCGCTGTTGCAAACGGCACGTCAACCATAACTTGCCAAAGCACGGACAATCCGTCAATCAAGTGCACGGCGCAAATCACCGTCAAGAGCGTAACCGCAATCGAAGTGAGCGGAACTCCTGCAAAAACCGTGTACAGCGAAGGCGAACCTTTCAATCCGGCAGGCTTGAAAATCTCCGCAACGTACTCCGACAACACAAAGGGAAATCTTGACAACTCCGCTTGCCAATGGCTTGACGGCGTGACGAAAAAAACCACCCTTTCTGTCGGCACGACAAGCGTCATTTGCAAAATCGGCGATCTCGAAACAATTGTTACCGGAATCACCGTCAAAGAGGCAACGGGCGGCTCGCTGACGATAGACAGATCAAGCTTTACAGGCTCCGGAGCATACGCTTGGTGCACATGGTCGTCCGAAGGTGTGAACGGAAAAGGCTTTATATATCCGGGAGCAACCGACAAAATTCAGATGAACAGCAGCAAGGTAAGTCAATTCATTTTCAACACGACTGCACTTCCCGCAAGTATAACATCCATCACAATCAAAATGAACACCGGTGAAAAAGACTGGCAAATTCTTACATCAGCCACTCCGTTTGCCGAAGCAAGCGGAACAGCAACAGGCGGTACTGACCAAGGAACGAAAGAAGCCACTGAAAACGGCACTATCTGGAATATCACAACATCAGACAAATACTTTGCAATCAACTATGCGGACACAAATGCTGCGTATATCGACTCTATTGTCATAACATACGGCGGTAGCGCGGCAGAGTGCGAACACACATACGGAGACTGGGCTGTATCAAAAGAACCGACAGAAACGGAAGTCGGAGAAAAGATCCGTTCTTGCACCAAGTGCGGACAGGTTGAAACCGAAGAGATCCCCAAGCTCATATGCGAGCACGTTTTCGGTGATTGGAGCCTTGTCACACCGTCAACCGAAACGGCAACGGGACTTATGTCGCACACTTGCACAAAGTGCGGCGAAACAGAATCGAGAACAATTGACAAAGTCGGCACACACACCGTTGAATCTTTCAAAGACAGCGTCAAGTCGGTTGATGACAAAGCCACAAAAGAAGAGAAACTCGAAGCAATCACCAATGCAATCGCTATGTTCCATTCGCTCTCATCGTCCGAAAAATCTAGCCAAGACGTACAAGTGAGCTATCTTTCACTGCTCGACAAACTTGAAAAACTCACCGACAACACTCAACCCGGCGAGCCGGATGAGCCGTTGGTGGACAACAAAACAAACGCATTGTCGGCAGGAGAAATCGCAGGCATTGCCGTTGCTTGCGTAGTTGTGGTTGCAATCGGCGTAGCCCTTCCGATCGTGCTTGTGAAGAAAAAGAAAACGACAAGCAAATAACATTTACCGACAAACAACAACTTACACTTTATAAAAAAAGAGACCGAGCTTTCGGTCTCCTTTCAAAATGCCGATAAATACGACTATTTTTCAATGTAATCGTGCATAATGCAATCGATTTGCCGATACGTCGATATCGGAGTGAACTGACACTTCCCTTCAACTGAGCATCACTTGTTTGATACAAGCTGTTTGAGCATCAAGAAAATATCTGTGTTGTCGATTGTTGACGGAAGAGAAACGTTCTTTGCCGATTTCAACTTCCAATCGACATAGTAACTTACGTTTTGTTTTGTGTGATAACCTTTTTTGATAAGGCTGTTGTCAATCTGCTCTTTGGTCTCGCCGTTGTACTGCAAATCGCCGCATTCGTGGTCTGCTGTGACAATCATCGAATAGCTGCCTACGCCTTGCAATTTTGCGCTGACAGCCTTAATTGTGTTGTCAAACTCGTCAAGATATTGCATCATCTTGAAGATGTCGATACTCCCCTTGCTGCACATCTTATCGATATGTGCGGCTTCGATCATAAGGAAATAACCGCCGGGATATTTTGACTCCATATAATCCACTGCAAATTGAGCAAGTTGCACAAGAGTCGGCGTTTCGTCAGTAGAGTCATAATTCACGACTTCGGAAAATGCACCTATAACCTTGCCGCTTTCAACGCTCAATTGGCTGAAAGTCGTGCAGAAAGTATACCCCTTATCTTCAAATCTGTCCTTGTAGCCTTCATACGCGCTTTTGCCTGCACCTAAATAAAGATCTATGTCGCCGCAAAGTTGAGATTCGATTATCGAATTCTCATCGCTTCGGCTTGCAGCATGAGCGGAAAATCCCGCAGGCGTTGCTCCGCTTAATTTATCGGTGGTTACGATTCCAACCCCTTTGCCCAAACTTTTTGCATATTCGGATATAGATTGAATATTTTTTCCGTCTTTAAATGCAAGTTCGCCCCGTTGATATTTTTGACCTGTTGCCATCGCGCTTGCAGCGGCAGCACTATCGGTCGCCTGAAACTCATTGGAACAACTCGTTATCACATCACCCGGTCTCCAAAAATCGTCAAAGAACAACTGCTTGTCCATATATGCTTCCGTGACCTTGATATGATTGTCGCCCATGCCGTCCCCGATGAAAAGTATCGTTCTGTCGCTCTGCCCTTTTAGCTCGGAAAATTTTCCGTTGTCGTTGCAAGCAACGAGCGCAAGCGAAAGCGAGAATATCGTCACGACGACAAGCAAGAGTGAAACAAGAATCTTAAAAGCGGATTTTTTCATAATCGTCCTTTCTTGGCAATCATCGGACGAATGCTCGACGATTGCCGTGTTATTGTATATTTGAAACTTTATTTTTGAAACGAAAAGTTATTTTTTCGTCTCTGTGTTTGACGTCGAAAAAAGCAATAGATTTCAAATAATCGGTATGAAAACGTCGCTCTTCTATTGTCAACAACAGTTTACAAGGAAGACGAGATAAAGTCAATAGTGAAAAAAAAAAAAAAATAACTAAGTTATTTTATTCGCTTGAACAATGAAGAAAAAATATCGAAAAAGCACCGCAAAACCGCAGTGCTTTTTCATTATATTTTTTCAATTTTAGACTTTGCATACCTCAATTTCGTTAGATATACAAAGAATCGATTAACGAGCAATTATTTATTACCGCTAGTTCCGCGCCACACGTAACCTTCTTTCTGGAACGCACGAAGTTGCAAGTTGAGTTGGTCGATAAACTCTTTGTTGGATTGAGTCTTGATGAGCATATTGAGAAGATTTTCCGTCGCTTCCGCGTTGTCTGCGGTGGAAAGGATCTTTCTGATTGCCCAAGTACCTTCGAGTTCGCTGGGCGTAAGGAGCAATTCTTCTTTTCTCGTGCCGCTCTTTGCAAGGTCTATTGCGGGGAAAATTCTCTTTTCGCTGAGTCTGCGGTCAAGGTGAATTTCCATATTGCCCGTGCCTTTGAACTCTTCAAAAATCACGTCGTCCATACGGCTTCCAGTATCGATAAGCGCGGTTGCAATGATAGTGAGCGAGCCACCGTTTTCGATATTTCTTGCCGAGCCGAAGAAGCGTTTCGGACTGTGCAATGCGCCGGGATCGATACCGCCCGAAAGCGTTCTGCCTGTCGGCGGAATGGTGATGTTGTACGCTCTTGCAAGACGAGTGAGACTGTCAAGAAGCACCACGACGTCTTTGCCCGATTCGACGAGACGTTTTGCTCTTTCAAGGAGCATTTCTGCCGTCTTTGTGTGATGTTCGGGAAGTTCGTCAAAAGTGGAATAAACCACTTCGCCCTTTATAGAGCGTTGCATATCCGTGACTTCTTCGGGGCGTTCGTCGATAAGAAGAACTTTGAGTTCGACTTCGGGATAATTCTGCGCGATAGCCGCGGCAATCATCTTCAAAAGAGTCGTTTTGCCCGCTTTAGGCGGAGAAACGATGATACCGCGTTGACCTTTGCCGATAGGAGATACGAGATCTATGCAACGGGTTGCGTATTCTCTCGGTGTCGTTTCCAGACGCAATCTTTCGTTGGGATAAATAGGCACGAGATCGTCGAAGTTGGGACGAATACCAAGCGTTTCAGCGTCTATACCGTTGATTTTAGTGACGGTGACGACAGCCGCAGGTCTGCCTTCCTGAACCTTTTTGCAAAGAGAATGAACGTAGTCTCCCCTACGCAAACCGTATTGTTTGATTTTCATCGTGGACACATAAGCGTCCATTTCGTTGAAAGTGCCGTTCAATACGCGGAGAAAACCGTATCCGTCGGGATTGATTTCGAGATAACCTTCTCTTTCGAGCAATTCTTCTTCGACTTCCTTACTCTCGTTGAGAACCTGAGTGTTGAAATTCTGAACTTGCTGTTGATTCTGCTTTTGCAATCCGCCGCTTTGATTGTTATAACCGTTGTTGTTATAATTGTTGTATCCGTTATTCTGATACCCGTTGTTTTTATTGAAACCGCCGTTTCCGTTCTGAAAATCGTTGAAGTTGCGTTTTTGCTGATTTTGCGGTTTTTGGTACTGATTATTGTTGAAATTACCGTTTTTATAATTATTGTTGCCGTAACCGTTGTTGTTATTGTAACCGTTATTGTTGCCGTAACTAGTCGAACGATAGGTCGGTTGGAATTTCGGTCTCACGAATTCTTCGGTTTGACCGTTTTTTTCGATTTTCACGACTTCGCTTTTTTGCGGTTCGGATTTTACGGCATCCACCGTATTTTGACTCGTTTCAACGATTTTTTCTGTGTTTTCGCCTTTTTTGGGACGTCCGCGACGCGGTGCGGCGGGCGGTTCCATTTCACCGTTTGAAATCTTGAAAACGAGATCCACCAAATCTGCCTTGTTCAATTTCGTAGGCGCACTTACGCCGACTTCTTTTGCAAGGGCACGCATTTCAAAAAATACTCTTTGATTCAAGATCTTGTTTGGTGTATTTTTCCATAAACACTCCTGATTTACGCCTTTTATTGGCATAATTTATATTAAATTTTATTTTTTTCGGGGATATAAAACGTGAAGTATATTTCTCGCCGTCGCCTTTTAGGTGACGGCGATCGTTTTTTGTTATTTTGCAAGTCTTTCTAGAACGAGCACTTTCGTGTCTTCGCCGTCGAAATCCGCTCTGTCAAACTCAACTGTCGGACCTTCTGCGTATACGATATTTTCGTCGTCAAACAAATCGAGAAATTCGTTGATTTTGTCTATATCGAATTCGCAATCTTTGGTCTTATAGTGCATGGGAATGACAACGTCGGGCATGATTTTGTCAACGTATTCTTTTGCCTGCACAGCGTCGATCGTGTAGTTTCCGCCTACGGGAATGAGCAACACGTTGACGGGCATTAACGATTCGACGAGAATTGCGTTGCACTCTTCTCCGACGTCGCCCATGTGGCATACGTCAACGCCGTCCATGCGATATTTAAAGATGATATTCTGACCGCGCAATGCACCTTTCTTGTCGTCGTGATAAGACCTTTGGGCAAGTATATGTACGCCGCCGATTTCGTATGCGCCCGCTCTGTTGATGACCGTCGGGTCTCCCCCGACTGCCGAGACGTACGAGTGATCGTTGTGTGCGTGCGAAACCGTCACGATGTCCGCGTCAACCTTGGGCATATCGTATCCGACGTAGGAATGATACGGGTCGGTGACTATTTTCGTTCCCGTGCTCTCTTCAAGCAGAAAGGACGAATGACCAAGCCACGTGATTTTCATTTTATGCTCCTTTACTCTCAGTCGCTGAGTCTTGCAACGAGTTCGCGTATCTTCTGCGACGGGTCGAGAAGATTTGAAACGGATTCGTTGAAGTTGGCGGCTGCGATGATATACGAAATATATTTGGAAAGATCCGCTTCAACAAACCACTTGCAATCTTTGAGTTCGGGAATGCGATAAGTAAGGTTCGTCGTAAGCACAGCGTCGAAGATGCCGTCTTCGTACGCTTTGTTGAATTTGTCAACGCCTTCGGTGAACAAAGAAAACGTCGCCGCAAGGAAAACTCTCTTTGCGCCCTTTGCTTTGAGTTCTTTTGCAAGGTGCAAAATGGAGTCGCCCGTTGCAATCATGTCGTCTGCCACGAACACGTTCATTCCTTCAACGGAAGAACCGATATATTCGTGCGCTATAATAGGATTGCGGCCGTTTATCACCGTTGAATAGTCACGGCGTTTGTAGAACATTCCGAGATCGAGTCCCAACACGGAAGCGTAATAAACGTTTCTGGGGATTGCGCCTTCGTCGGGAGAGATGACCATAAGGCTCTCTTTGTTGAGTTTTACGTCCGGGAATTGTTTAGTAAGGCGTTTGAGAATTTGATAGTGTGCAAAATAGTTGTCGAAGCCCATAAGCGGGACTGCATTCTGCACTCTGGGGTCGTGAGCGTCAAAAGTGATAATGTCGCTTACGCCCATATTCTGAAGTTCTTGAAGCATTGTTGCGCAGTCGAGAGATTCTCTTGCGCTGCGTCTGTGCTGACGGCCGCCGTAAAGCATGGGCATGATGACCGTGATGCGAGCAGGCTTGCCCGTGCATGCGCAGATTATGCGTTTCAGGTTTTCAAAATGCTCGTCGGGAGTGACGGGTATTTCCTTCCCGAAGAACGGATACGTTATGCCGTGATTGCCGGGGTCGCAGATGATATACAAATCTTTGCCGCGCACGGTCTCGTAGATTATGCCCTTTGCGTCGCCGTTGGTGAAACGGGGGCAATCCGCTTTAAGAATGAACGTATCTTTGTGAAGTTTCTTTCCGAGATGAGACTCGCTGAAAAGAGTGATAAGTCGCTTGTCGATAAGTTGCGCAAGTTCTTCCGCACCGGGTGTCGCGATAATGGCGATAGGTGCGCTCGGCGTCTCTCCGAAAATAGAAAAATCAGGTGTCATTTGTGTTCTCCTAAGCTTGTATTTAGAGTATATCAAACAATTTCGTTCTTGACAATCAATATTGCCAACAATAAAATTAATTTTATTTTTCTTTCATTTTTCGACGGAAATTTTCTTATTCCCCTCCGAATTATATTTGACGAACTGCATTTTTTTATGCAAACGTACACGCTAGTCAAGTATTTCAACCAAAATAGAGTTCATCACCGCAACTCCGTCTCGCGTCAAACGCACTTTCCCGTTTTGCTCTTCAAAGAAAACCGAAAGTCTGTCGTCGATTTCGCCTAGCAAATCTTTATTTATGCCCGTGTGCGTGCGAAGACCGAGCATTATGGTTTCGTTTTTCACGTCTTTTTCGGTGAGCGTTTCAACGCTCTCGCGCACGATATCCTTATAATCTTTTTTTTCTTCAACCGCAGCGCAATATTCGTCGAGTTTAGACAAATTTGCATATCTCGTTTCGCTCGCGAGTTTCCTTTCTCCGTCGACGGTTTTAACGAGCGAGTGCGCACCTGCGCCAAATCCCAAATACTCTTCTCTCGTCCAGTATCCGAAATTGTGCAAGGATATTTTGTCGTTTTTTGCAAAATTCGATACTTCGTATCGCTTGAAGCCCGACTTCTCCGCTTCGTCGAACGCCGTATCGAACAGCGTCTGAGTATCGTCGTCGCTAGGAAGCGTAACTTTTCCGTTTTGTATCATTCTTTCGAGTCTCGTGCCTTTTTCGACGCTTAACTCGTACATCGAGATATGCTCGACGAGCGGACATAACGTGCGCACTTCTTCTCTTATGCCGTCGATAGTGTCAAACGGAAGTCCGATTATCAAATCGCAGGAAACGTTGTCGAAAAACTCTTTTGCGAGTTTGATTTTTTCAATAGCGGTGTTGGCGTCGTGAAGTCTGCCTATAATTTTCAGATTTTCGTCCGAAAGACTTTGAACGCCTATGCTTATGCGGTTCACTCCGTGTTTTTTATAAAGCTCGAGTTTTTCAGCGGTTATGCTTTCGGGATTGCACTCTATCGAAAACTCTTTGACAAATGACAAATCAAATGAGTTTTCAAGGGCGTTGAAAACCGACGAAATCTTGTTTTCGGCAAGTGCGCTAGGCGTGCCGCCACCTATATACACCGTGTCTATTTTTGCTTTCGCAAATCGTTTTCCCGCAAGTGATATTTCGTGATTTAATGCGGTTAGATAACGCAAAATCAACGCTTCGTCTTTACAAGCGTACGAGTTGAAGTCGCAATATGCGCACTTCGATTTGCAAAACGGAATGTGCAGATACAGTTGCATAAAAATTTCACCCCGAAAAACGAGTTTCTCGGGGCATAAGCGTATTATTTGTTCGGGTCTACTTTGAGTATGGATATAAACGCTTCGCTGGGGACTTCTACACTGCCCACTTTGCGCATACGTTTTTTACCTTCTTTTTGCTTTTCAAGAAGTTTTTTCTTTCTGGTTATATCGCCGCCGTAGCACTTTGCAAGCACGTCTTTGCGCATTGCTTTCACGGTTTCGCGTGCGATGATTTTTCCGCCCACGGTTGCCTGAATAGGCACTTCGAAGAGTTGTCTTGGGATTACGTCTTTGAGTTTTTCGGCAATTCCCCTGCCGCGAGCGTATGCGTTGTCCTTGTGCACGATGATTGAAAGTGCGTCGCACAAATCGCCGTTTATCATCATATCAAGACGTACGAGATCGCTCTTTTCGTATCCGTCCATTTCGTAGTCGAGCGACGCATAGCCGCGCGTTCTCGATTTGAGAGAATCGAAAAAAGTCGTATATGATTTCGTTGAGCGGCATGCGATAGATGAGTTGCACGCGGGTCGGGTCGATATACGACATATCGACGAACACTCCCCTTTGCCCTGACAAAGTTCCATAATCGGACCGACGTATTCGGGCGGCGTGTAAAGTCTTGCCTTTACGATAGGCTCTTCGATGTAGTCTATTTCGCTTGGATTGGGCAAAGCGGTCGGGTTGTCTATGGTGAGTTTTTCGCCGTTGGTCTTCGTCACAATATACGAAACGCTGGGCGCGGTTGTGATAAGGTCGAGATCGAATTCTCTTTCGAGTCGTTCTTCGATTATCTCCATGTGCAAAAGTCCCAAAAATCCGCATCTGAAACCGAAGCCGAGTGCCGTTGACACTTCGGGATCGAAAGACAACGACGCGTCGTTGAGCTGAAGTTTGAGCAGTGCTTCTTTAAGGTCGTCGTATCTTGCGCCGTCCGCAGGAAAAACACCCGTATAAACCATAGGCGTTGCCTTTTTATATCCGGGCAGTGCTACTTTTGCGGGATTTTCGGCGTTTGTTATCGTATCACCCACAGCCGTATCGCTGACGTTTTTGATGCTTGCCGCAACGTAACCGACTTCGCCGGATACAAGCATATCGCAAGGTCTCATACCCGGTGAGAAATAGCCGACTTCAACGACTTCGAACGTCTTGCCCGACGACATCATTTTGATTTTGTCGCCAACCTTCACCGTACCGTCCATTATGCGAACCATTGATATCGCGCCACGATAATTGTCGTAAAAACTGTCGAAAATGAGTGCTTTGAGCGGAGCGGAATCGTCTCCCGTCGGAGCAGGAAGTTTTTCTATTATTTGATTAAGCAAGTCGTCAATGCCGATACCTTCTTTTGCCGAAACGAGCGGACAGCCTTCGGTGTCGAGCCCGATTATATCTTCGATTTCCAACTTTACGCCGTCTACGTCTGCGCTTGCAAGGTCGATTTTGTTTATGACGGGCAGAATTGCAAGGTCGTTTTCAAGAGCGAGATACACGTTTGACAAAGTTTGCGCTTCAACGCCCTGAGTTGCGTCCACGACGAGCAGCGCACCTTCGCACGCGGCGAGCGAACGTGAAACTTCGTATGTGAAATCGACGTGCCCGGGCGTATCGATAAGGTTGAGAACGTATTCTTCGCCTTTATATTTGTAATAAAGCCTGCACGTTTGAAGTTTTATCGTTATTCCGCGTTCCTTCTCTATTTCCATATTGTCGAGAAGTTGCTCTGCCATATCGCGCTCGCTGACCGTACCCGTTTTTTCTATAAGACGGTCGGCAAGTGTGCTTTTGCCGTGGTCGATATGGGCTATTATGGAAAAATTGCGTATGTGTTTCTTGCTCAATGCGCTCTCCTGCCGAATGAGTTTTCATTGCAACAAAAAACGTCGTATCATTGCCGCTATCGCGATTTTCGACGCTTTCGTTGCGCTATCAAACAAAAATTCGGAATAAATCACAAAAATCGTTGACTTTATTATAATAGAAATATAAAATTTTAGTCAAGAAAATAAAATACAAAACAAGGGGAAAAGATATGAATTTTCAATGGCTTTTCGCAAGACCCATCGCACATCGCGGACTTCACAACGAAGAATTTCCCGAAAACAGCATGCCGGCGTATCAACTTGCCATCGATAACGACTTCAATATCGAAATCGACGTTCACGTGACAAAAGACGGTCACGTGGTGGTTTTTCACGACGACAACCTGAAACGCGTTTGCGGAATAGACAAACTTATCAAGGATTGCACTCTTGCGGAACTCAAAAAATATCAGCTCGCAAACACCGAGTATACAATCCCCACTTTCAAAGATTTCCTTGCTCTCGTTGACGGAAAAGTTGGCATTTTGTGCGAAATAAAAGGCATAAATCCGTTCAATCATCGTATCGTTCGCGAAACTATCAAAGTTTTGAAAGAAGTTGACTACAAGGGCGACATCGCGCTTCAATCGTTTGACTTCGGCGCGGTTTTGTATGCCAAACGTCACAGCGACTACCCCGTGGGCGAGCTTTGCACGTGGTGCTCTCCCGACCTTAAACATCTCAGATGGTTTCCTTCCGACTTTATGGGCAAGATGTTCATCTGCAAGCTCACTCGCCCCGACTTCATCGCATACGACGCAAGAGCCTGCTCCCCTTCCCTTTCCGAAAATAAATGGTTGCTCAAATGGGGCAAAAAGTTGCCTATCCTTATGTGGACGGTAAAATCCGACGAGACTTTGGAAAGCGCAAAAAAATACGCCAACAACATCATCTTTGAAGATCTCGATCCGGCACTCGTAAACGAACTTGCGGGCAAATTTCTTCCTTTCAAATGTCCTGAAAAGAATCTCCCCTGCAATAAATGACAGCAAACGAAAAAGCACCGTACGGTGCTTTTTTTATACCAAAATACGCCGTAACTGCAAATTTGACTGAACCGCACAAATTCGGTCTATTTTGATTTAATGCTGAAAACCGAATAAATCGCGTGACAATATGAAATATTTTTCATATTCTATAAATTATCGTGCGCGCAAAGGTTGACAAATATTCGATACGGGTCGATAATATAAACGTAAAAAACGAAGCGCACAAGTGCGCAATTTCTATAAAGGAGCAAAAATATGTTTGAAAAACTTGACATTGTCAAGCCTGCACTCAAAAATCTCGTGTCGGAACTTCGCAAAAAATACGCGTATGCTTCCGTGCTTGCCGTGCAGGACGACAGCCGCGCGTGGAGAATAAATCGCGCAGGCAAAAGAATAAACAACGTAGGTCTAGGCGGCGGCTCGGGCTACGTGGTGCGAGTTTTTGACCAAATCGGTTGCGCCGAATACTCTTTCAACGAGTTTTCGGAAGAAAAAATCCCCGAAATCGTCAAAACAATCGACGAACGTATCGCACATCAAACCGCAAATGTCCCCGTCGGAATCAAACCGCTTCCCACACCTATTCCAAGCGACGAGACGGCAACTCTCAAAAAAGTTTCGGGATATGCAATCGACCCGCGCGAACTCGGTGACGAAAAAATTCTAGAAAGACTCGACTCAATCCGCAACAAAACTTTGAGCGTGGACGGCGTTCTCGACGCAATGGTCAACGTATCGTACAGAAAATTCAGAAAACTTTTCATCTCCGAAAATCGCGACCTTGATCAGACGGTTATGTGGACAAACGGCGCAATCGTTGCGCTTGCGCTTCGCGGCGAAGAAGTCAAAGACGCGTATAAAGGATTCTCTCAACTCGGCGGAGCGGAAATTCTCGACAGAATGGAAGAATTTGCAACCGAAGTCGCAAACAAGGCTATCGAACTTCTTTCTAGCGAACAGATGATCCCCGGCGAATACGACTGCATTTGCGATCCCGACACCACCGGTATGATTGTTCACGAAGCGTTCGGACACGGCGTGGAAATGGATATGTTCGTCAAAGACAGAGCACTTGCCGCGTCCTTTATCGATGAAAGAGTCGCAAGCGATCTTGTGACTATGCACGACGGCAACGCGGTTGACGACTCTGCAACGATGTGGTTCGACGACGAAGGAACGCTAACGAGCGACACGGTCGTTATAAACGGCGGTATTCTCAAAAAAGGTATGTGCGACGCACTCTCCGCTGCAAGACTCGGCGTAAAACCGACGGGCAACGGCAGACGTGAAAGTTACGAGCGCAAAGTATATACGAGAATGACCAACACTTATTTCGAAGGCGCGGCACAAAACGTCACGCTCGACGAAATGATTGCGTCAATCAAATACGGCTTCTTGCTCGAATCTCCATCAAGCGGCATGGAAGATCCGAAAAACTGGGGTATTCAATGCATGGTAACCACGGCAAGAGAAATAAAAGACGGCAAACTCACAGGTAAAATCTTCTCCCCTATCGTTCTCACGGGATACGTCCCCGACCTTCTCAAATCGGTGTCAATGATGAGCGGACAACTCGTCACCTGCGGCGGCGGCTATTGCGGAAAAGGCTACAAAGAGTGGGTGAAAGTCTCTGACGGCGGCCCGTATATGAAGGCTCGCATAAGACTTGGATAAGGAGCACTGATATGATTGAAAAAATAAAGAAAATTCTCTCCGAATGCGGTATAAACCGTTGGAGAATAAACGAAGTCAAAGAAGAATCTGCCGAACTTTTCTTCGTCAAGCATCAACTTGACACGAGAAGAATAAAAGACACGCACAAATTTGTCGTGACTGTCGTACGCGAAAGCGAAAAAGACGGCAAAAAACTCTCGGGCAGTATGGGCGCAAACGTCATTGCGTCTATGACAGAACAAGAAATAAAGACGGAAATAGAAAGCGCGTACTACGCCGCGCAATTTGCTATGAATCCCGACTACGACGCTCCCGAAAAGGAAACGTCCGAATGTGTTTGCAAAAAGAACGAACTCACCGAAAAACCGCTTGCCGAAAGTGCCGGCAAAATGGCGGCGGCAATCTTCTCAGCCGACACAAACGAGCACGCGTATATCAATTCAACCGAAGTGTTCTGCCACAGATACTTCAAGCGTGTGGTGTCTTCAAACGGCACGGACGTGTCATACACCGACGCAGTGTGCAAAGGCGACTATGTCGTTCAATGCAAAGAGCCCGAAGATGTCGAACTTATCAATCAATATCAATACGACGACGTAAACGTTGACGCGATAAAGGAAGGAGTGAAGGAATATCTCGATTACGCATACGACAGAGCGCGCGCTCAAAAGACGTTGAAGAGCGGAAAATACGACGTTGTTATTTGTGCGGACAATCTTGCCGAAATAATGACGTATTACACCGAAAAATCGGCGGCGGATATGATTTATCCGCATTATTCGTCCTGGAACATCGGCGACGACGTGCAAAACGACGCAAAGAAAGACAAAGTGGATTTGACGCTCGTTGCAACCGCTCCGTTCAGCTCTGACGGCATCAGAATGAAAGATTTGCAAATCATAAAAGACGGCAAACTCACCGCGATTCACGGAAGCACGCCGTTTTGCCGCTATCTCGGTCTAAAACCTACGGGCAACTTTTCAAAGACCAGATGCGACAATCTAGGAAGCGAATCGTTTGAAGATATGAAAAAGAAACCTTGTCTCGTTGCGGTTACGTTCTCCGATTTCCAAACGGATGCAATGTCGGGACATTTCGGCGGCGAAATAAGACTTGCATATCTCGTCGAAGACGGCAAAATCACTCCCGTTACGGGCGGCTCGGTCAACGGTAATCTCATAGAAGCGCAACAAAACGTCGTCTTCTCACAAGACAGATACGTATCCGCAGGCTATGAAGGACCTTATGCGGCAAAATTTGAAAACGTCAGCGTAGCAGGCGTCGAATAACTTGAATTTACAAAAAAACACTTTCAGAAAACCCCGAATTTTTTCGGGGTTTTCGTTTCTAAACGGAAACGGCAATCGTAAATTTTTTTAGAAAATACTCTGTGCAAAACAATAACGAGAAAAAGAAAGAGCACCGCGTTTTTTCGGTGTTCTAATCGGTCTAATTTAATATTTTCAAAAATAAAATATCCATATGATTTTTTTGCGATTTTGCAAAATTCCGTTTTCAAATATCTCATTATATCGCTAAAAATCAAATGTCGAAGCGGAAAATAATATCGTCTGTTTCGAGTGCTTTTACAGTCACTTCGTGCTCGTCGACGACGGCGTAAGAACGAACGGTGTCAGGCTTTGGCATACCGAGTGCGCCGACGCAAACGTAAATCACGCCGTCCACTTCTTCGACCGCGGCCCTGTGAAAATGACCGTAAAACACGATGTCGCCCTTTATTGTGTCTTTGCAAGGCAAATCGGGATTGCATTTGTGTCCGTGCGTGAAATAAAGCCTTCTCGCACCCCATTGCATAGAAAAATCGTGCTTTATCTCGAAATCGCTTATCATCTGATCTACTTCACTGTCACAGTTGCCCTGAATTACGGTGATGTAGTCTTTCGACGAGTTGAGACGCTCGGCAACTTTCATGGGCGCATAGCCTTCTGGAAGCGGATTGCGCGGACCGTGATTGTATATGTCTCCCAAAAGCACGACCTGCGTGTCGTGATGAGTCGCCTTGTATTCGTCGACGATTGCGAAAAATCTGTCTATGTCTATGCTCGAACCGTGAACGTCCGAACCAACGAAAATACGCATATGCTTTTTCTCCTTTTTATTTGTTTCAAGTATAACACGAGCAAGCGATTTAGTCAAAAATTTCGAGCGTTATGTATTATTTTACTTGATAAAATACGGGCGATTATAACATCCGCACGTATTTTGAAAATCTCGCTACACTTTTTGCGTTTTGGTATTGTCGAAATTTATCTTGTATGATATACTTATATAAAATATAAGGAGTAGACTATGAAAACAGTAAGACTTCGCACACCTTTTGAAGTCGGCGCGATTCCGCTCAGCGAATATCCGCGTCCGCAATTTGCAAGAAGCAGTTACGTCACGCTCAACGGCGAATGGGATTATGCCATACTTCGCAAAAGCGAAACTTTCGACGGCAAATATCAAGGAAAAATTCTCGTTCCTTTCTCTCCCGAATCTCTTTTGTCGGGACTTCCCGAAGGCACTAAAGTCACCCCAGACGACGTACTTTACTATCACCGCACTTTCAATCTCGCACCCGATTTCGTGAAGGCGCACACCGTCATTCACTTCGACGCCGTGGATATGATTTGCAGCGTAAAACTCAACGGTGTTTCCATCGGCGAACATATCGGCGGATACGTTCCGTTTGAATTCGACGTATCGGGAATCGCAAAAGTCGGCGAAAACGTCATCGAACTCGTCGTCACCGACCCTTGCGACACGTCTTACCACACTCACGCAAAACAATCGTCCAAGCCGGGCGGCATTTGGTATACTCCGCAATCGGGCATTTGGCAAAGCGTATGGCTCGAAAGCATGGACGAAGTCTATCTCAAAGACGTCACTATCGTCCCGAATATCGACGACGATACAATCAATTTCAAATTTGAAAAGTCCGCGGACGTTCCCGTCGACGTGCTTATTCTTGACGGCGAAAACACTCTGTTTGCAGGACAATTTGCAGGTGATACCGCTTCTGTCAAACTTGAAAACTACGAGCTTTGGTCTCCCGAAAATCCTAAACTTTACGACGTTGCGTTCAAAGTCGGCAACGACATCGTTCGTTCATACTTCGGTATGCGCAAATTCAGTTGGGTGACGGACTCCAAGGGCTTCAAGCGTATGGGGCTCAACAACAAGCCGTACTTCCACACCGGTCTTCTCGATCAAGGTTATTGGTCGGACGGTATGCTTACTCCCCGTCAAACGCCGCGCTCGAATGGGACGTGAAGATGGTCAAATCCATGGGCTTCAATATGCTTCGCAAGCATATCAAAATCGAACCGCTCCGCTGGTATTATCACTGCGACAAAGAAGGCATTCTCGTGTGGCAAGATATGGTCAGCGGCGGCAGCAAATACAATCTTTTCTATATAGGTCTTCTCGCCACCGTGTTTGAATATCACATCAAAGACGATAACGAGGCAGGCTACAAAAAGCTCGCTCGCGCCGACAAAGAAGGCAGAGATGAATTTGAAAGAGAACTTCGCGTGACGATGAATCATCTCAAAAACGTAGTTTCTCTCGCAGTCTGGGTGCCTTTCAACGAAGGTTGGGGACAATTCGACTCCGTCCGCATCACCAAGGAGATGAAAAAGATCGATCCCACTCGCCTTATTGACTCGGTCAGCGGCTGGAACGACCAAGGCAAAGGCACGTCGGACACAAAGAGCTTGCACATCTACTTCAAGCCCTTGTTCGTGCCTAGAAACGACGACAGATGCTATATTCTCAGTGAATTCGGCGGATACGCAATCAAGACGGAAGGTCACATGTACTCCCCCGACAATCAATTCGGATACCGCATTTACAGGAGACCCGAAAAGATTGCAAAAGCGATTGAAAAACTGTATACGAACACGATAATCCCGAAAATCGACAAAGGTCTTTCCGCAACTGTCTACACCGAAGTGAGCGACGTCGAACAGGAAATGAACGGTCTTGTCACCTACGACAGACGCGTCATCAAAGTGCCTATCGACCTTATGCGCAAAATCAACGCGCAACTTGTGATCAAAGACTGAGTAAAAACACTTTCGGCGCATTGGAAAATGCGCCGAATTCAATAATCTAACCGCACAAATGAGCATAGCAGACAAAATTTTCATCAACACTTGCAGAGACATTCTCGACAACGGCATAAGCGACGAAGACTTGCCCGTACGTCCGCACTGGCTCGACGGCACGCCCGCACATACTATAAAAAAGTTTTGCATAGTCAATCGCTACGATTTGTCAAAAGAATTTCCGATAATCACACTTCGCCGCACCGCATTCAAATCGGCTATCGACGAAATATTGTGGATATGGCAAAAAAAGAGCAACAACGTTCACGATCTCAACTCCCATATCTGGGACAGTTGGGCTGACGAAACCGGTTCTATCGGCAAAGCGTACGGCTATCAACTCGGCGTCAAGAGCATATACCCCGAAGGCGAATTCGACCAAGTGGACAGAGTGCTTTTCGACTTGAAAAACAATCCGAGTTCCCGCCGTATTCTCACCAATATCTACAACTTCCAAGACTTGCACGAGATGCATCTCTACCCTTGCGCCTATTCCATGACCTTCAACGTCACGGGCAACAAGCTCAACGGCATTCTCAATCAGCGCAGTCAGGACACTCTCACCGCAAACAACTGGAACGTGGTGCAATATGCGGTGCTTCTTCACATGTTCGCTCAAGTGAGCGGTCTGGAAGTTGGCGAATTTGTGCACGTGATAAGCGACGCGCACATCTATGACAGACACGTGCCTATCGTGGAAGAGATTTTGAAAAATCCGCAATATCCCGCCCCAACATTCAAAATGAACAAGGACGTGAAAAACTTCTACGACTTCACCGTGGACGACTTCGAGCTTGTGGACTACAACTACACAAAACTCGACAAAAAAATCGAAGTGGCTATCTGATGAAAACAATATTTGCAGTTGACAACAAATGGGGACTCGGCAAGAAAAACGACTTGCTGTTCAATCTCAAAGCCGATATGCGCCATTTTGTCGAGCACACGCGCGGCAAAGTCGTGGTTATGGGCAGCAACACCCTTTTGTCTTTCCCCGGGCGGCATGCCGCTCAAAAACCGCGTAAACATCGTGCTCAACCCAAACGGCACAGACGAAGACGCTACAACAAAGGGCTATATCCTTGTGCGCTCTCTTGACGAGCTATTTGCCGCAATCAAGCAATACGACCAAGACAACGTCTACGTTGTGGGCGGCGCAATGATGTATCACACGCTCCTGCCCTACTGCGAAACGGCATACGTCACAAAAGTGGACGCGGACGGCGGCGCGGAAGTCTTCCACGACAATCTCGACCAACTTGCCAACTGGCATTGCACAGAGCAAAGCGATCCCATAGACGACAACGGCTACACCATCCGCTTTTGCACTTACAAAAACTCCGCTGTGAAATCTTACTGAAAAACACAAAAAAGAAGCACTCTTAAGAGTGCTTCTTTATTTCTTAATATAGACCGCTTTGTGCTTTTGCTACAACGCGGCCATTAACAAAACTTACCGCTATATGTTTCGTTTCTCTTAGATCTTGCCATATATATACATCACATTTATAACCTGCGAAATTAGTGGATTCAGCATATTTATAATGCTTTCCCAGGATGTCGATTACTTCACTAACATTCATTCCAGTCACAATTTTATTATAGTTTTTGATATTAACTTTTGTAGTATAGCTTATAGCAATTAAAATCAGAGATGCTGTTAAAATAATAACCACCGCATAACATAATACTTCTCGTATGTTTTCCAACGAGTTCTGATCTTGATTTTCATTTTTTTTCATAATATTCTCTGAACATATTTCGATTTTGTGCTTTGTCGCACCATAATTTACAAAAAATTATAATATTTATGGGATGATGTGTCAACCAAAAGAATGACGTATCATCCTATATTTTTTGCAAAGTACTATAAAATAGAGTTATGAAAACATTGAACGACGTCGTAGTTGACAGACTATGTCAATATCTTGAAGAGAAAAATATCACTCAATACCGTCTTGCAATATTGAGCGGAATTCCTTTTGCGACGATAAAAAGCATTATGCAACGACGCACCAAAAACATTACTTTGAAAACCGTGATTATGCTTGCAAACGGTTTGGGAGTATCGGTGAGCGAGTTTCTCAATTCCCCGTCGTTTGACGCAAACAATATAGATTTGGATTGAAAAGCACTCGAAAGAGTGCTTTTTTATTATCGCTAAAAGCTACAAACGAAATGAAAAATATCCGCTTGCGCCAAAGGCGCATCCACCAAGCAGACAATCTCGTGAAATTGCGACAGGAGTTTTTATCCATGTTTGATTTGATAACAGAGATTTTCTGCGCGGTTAGCAGACTAAAAATCAAGCGAACAAGAGAAATGCCCGCAAAATTGCGGGCATTTCGTAAATACGCGATGATTTTTAGTCTTATTCTTCATCGTTTTTTGCAAACTTTGCTTTCAAATTCTTGAAGCCGTATTTGATGGTGTTTGCAAGCGTGTCGGGCATTGCCTTGATGTCCACAATCTTGGTGTTGTTTGTGATTGAATAGGACACGTATGCATAGTAGCCGATGAGAAGCACAGCAAGAACGCTGAACACGATATAGAACGGACCTGTCGTTTCAAAACTCGTGACCGCCGAGTTGATAACGCCGCTCTTTACGAAACCGCTTTGGTTCATAAGTTGAGCGAAGTTGATAAATCCGAGCGTTGCGATGCCGCTTGTGACAAAGTACATTCTTCTGTCGCCGCTGATCATCGTATAGATGAGCGCAAGAGCCAAGGACAAGAACAAATACGTGTAGGTCACTTTGATTGTGAACACTGCGATGACTGCAAGCGTGAAGGACGCAAGAAGAATAAGTTCTTGTTTGTTGCGGTTCTTGAAGTAGAGCGAGATGACGTACGCTTCAAGCACGAGAATGAAGATAAGGTTGAGAATATTGACGCTCTGTTGCGACGTCTTGCCGTTCATTGCGACCATGCCGTAAAGGTTGAACGCATCCTTGACGAAGAACGTGGTGTTGGTCATTTCCTGAACCATCACTTTGAATCCGAAGAACGCGTCACCTGCTTGAATCTGATGGATTGCGCAAGGAATTGTGAGCAAGTACGCAAGAACGACCGTACCGACGAGACCGAAAACGATTTTCGCACGGTTTGCCGTGAATTTCTTCATATTGTCGTTGTCCTTGATGTACATATACACGAAGTATGCGACGATGATAGGCGCAACTGCAAGAGCGCGAATATCGAGCACTGCAGCAAGCGTCATGACGAAGTAAGTTGCAAGATACTTCTTCTCTATCATGAGAATCATCGATGCAATGACGAGCGCGATAAGCAAACACTCAAACGTGCCGTTGATGCCACTCATAAGAAGTGCAAGCGGAAGAAGCGCATACAAGGATGCGTAAACGGTTGCAATCTTGTTTCCGACGCGTTTTTGACCATAGAAATAAATCATGCCGACAACCGCAACGTCTGCTATGACGTTGATAAGGCGGAATACGATTGACGTTGCCATAGTGTCGAGACCTTGCGTGGTGAAACCGAGAATTGCAAGGATATAAAGTGCGCCAGGCGAATAAGTGCTGGTCGTGTTGAGCGCGGACATCTTCTCGAAGAAGTTGAACACGCCGTTGTTTACGCCGAGATATTCTTTTGCGACTTTTATCGTTGCGGTCATTTCACCGCCCATGCCGTACATCGTAAGCAAGAAGATAAGTCTCAAAAGCGCAGCGCCGAGCATAATCATGCAAGTGATAAACCAGTTGTTGTTGTACCATTTGCTTGCTGTTTTTGGAGCTTTCTTCTCGTATGCAACGCTTGCGCCGAAATCGACGAATGCGTCTTTTCTTGCATATACGCGCTTGATAAGGATATATGCGCCGCCGAGCATAACCGCACCGAACAAAGTCATAAGAACGATGAAGCAAATGCCGTTTGCGTCTACACTGGTCCTGACGGTCTTAGCTTTCTTGAAGTTGACGACTTCATAGCCTTCTGCAACTTCTTCGACGCGTTGAACGGACACGTTGTCAAAGTACACTTTGCCCTTGCAAGCATTGTCTTGAGAGCCGATGCAGAGCGCGAGCGTGAGATAATCGGTGTTCTTCGGGCGAACATAGAACGTGCTGGTCACGAAACCGTTGGTTTTCGTTGAGTGAGAAACGAACTTGTAGTCCACATTTTCAAGGAACGTCACGTATGCGCCGGTCTTGTTGGAAAGGTCGCTTTCGATCTTGAAATCGACGCTGACTTTGTAAATCTTGTTGGTGTCGACTTTGATGGTTTGTTGCAAATAGTTGTAACCGGCAGAAGTGTTGTCGATTGACAAAGCGTAGTCGTTGGTCTCGTCGTCTGACACGAGCGAACGATAGAAAAGCACGCTTGAGGAAGATGTCGTCCAACCGTCAAATTTTTTCGTGTTGGTGTTGAATGAAGAAAAATCGCCGTTTGTGACGAGTTCTTCACCGACTTCGCTGCTTGCGGTGTTGCAAGCCGTAAATGCGAAAAGTGCTAGCACACAGACTAGCACAATTGCACTTATGAAAACAATTCTTTTTTTCATAAATTTCTCTCCGAAAACGGTAATTAGACTTCTTTAAGTTTTGCAGCCTTACCGGTTCTGTTCTTCAAGTAATAAAGTTTTGCACGTCTGACTTTGCCGTGACGCACCACTTGGATGCTGTCAATCTTCGGTGAATGAATCGGGAACGTTCTTTCAACGCCGACGCCGAACGTAACGCGGCGAACGACGATCGTTTCGCGGATACCGCCGTTTTTCTTTTGCGATGACGGTTCCTTCGTAGGTTTGGATACGTTCTCTCGTACCTTCAACAACCTTGACGTTGACCTTAACTTGGTCACCGATTGCGATTTGGGGCAAGTCTTGTTTCATGCCTTCTCTTTCGATAGTGTCGATAATGTTCATATTGGACCTCCTGTATTTTCCAAATGTTCTTTCACAAGTGTCTCTTGCCAGCGGAACATCCGAGTCACGCGTGTTATATTATCATAAATAAAGTTTATTAACAAGCGAATAAACAATAAATTATGGCTTTTTAATGATTTTTTTCATTTTTTTCTTAAAAACGAGCGTATAAACGCTATTTTCTGAAACTCACACGGTTCTTGGGATATTTTGCGTCGTTCTCCGAGAATGCGTTTTCTATAAGGTTGTAGCCGTCTTCGCCTAATGCGAAAATATCGAAACGAACATTGACGTTTTGAAGTCTGTGCTCACTTAAAAACGCTTTTGCCGCCGTAACGTACCTGCCGACTTTGTAGGGAGTAACCGCTTCTTCGGGCGCACCCATCTCTTCACCGTATCTCGTCTTTACTTCGACAAAAACAAACGTTCGTTCGCCCTTTTCAAGTGGCGAAATTCCAAGCAGTTTATGGGCAAACTTCACTAAAGAGCCATTCTTTTTGCGCTTTACGAGTTTTCCGTTTTCGTCAACGTAGCACTCGCAAATCAAGTCAACTTCGCAACCTGCGTATTTTGCGTTCGTTTCGAGAACGGTATATCCCCGTTCGCTATAAACGCGACGGGCAACGCTCTCGCCTATATCGCCGATTTGCTTTGTGTTCATTTCACGAAATGTCCTATAAACGATTTTCTGTGTATGGGAGTCGGACCGAATTCTTTGAGTGCCGCGATGTGCTTTGCCGTGCCGTATCCCATATTGTGCTCGAAGTCGTATTGCGGATACACTTTCGCCATCTCTTCCATATACCCGTCTCTCGTCACCTTTGCGACGATCGACGCCGCACCTATCGAATATGAGAGCGCATCTCCGTGTATTATGCCGAAAGTCTTGTAAGGAATATCGAGTTCGAGTGCGTCGACGATGACGATGTCGGGCTTGACGTCAAGAGACATAATCGCGTCTTTCATACAAGCCTTGGTTGCGTTGAGAATGTTCATTTCGTCGATTTTTTCGGGCGGATAAGATACGGTTGACACTGCAACGGCTTTTGACAAAATGACGTCGAAAAGTTTTTCACGCTTGTTTTTCGACACCTTTTTGCTGTCGTTTACGCCGACTATGAGATCGTCAAGATCCATAATCACCGCACTGCAAGTCACAGGTCCGGCAAGCGGACCGCGCCCGACTTCGTCCACTCCGCAAATATAACGATAGCCTTTTTCGCGAAGTTGATTTTCATACGTCATAAGTTCTTCGGGACTAACCATAATTTTATCCTTGGTTTTCTTTTAATAAATCGTCAAAAACCGATTTTATGTGTTTAGAATATCGATTTATTCGATATATCTTGTTTCCAGTTTTCTTTGAGAACGAGTTTCGCTTTGGGTTTTTCAAGCATGATTTTGCCAAGTTTCCCCTTTCTGAACTCGTCTATTATCATCTTTGCCGTGCGGTCGTAATCGGGTTGATTTCCTTTGAGTTTGAATCCGCGTGCCATTGCGATTTCTTCAAAAAGCGCAAGCGTATCGTCGCGCTCTCCGCTCAAATTATAACGGTCGCCGAGATTTTGCGGATAGAGTTTTTTCATCTCGTCAAGAAAATCGAACGCAAGCTCGCTCTCGTCGAGAATGTCGTCTCTTATCGAGCCGATATATGCAAGATGATGTGCGACTTTCTGGTCTTCAAACTTGCCCCACAGCGTGCCGGGAGTGTCCAAAAAGTCAACGTTGTCGATTGAAAGCCACTGCTTCCCGCGTGTAACGCCGGGTCTGTCCCCCGTAACCGCTTTCGCTTTTTTGACCATAGCGTTGATGATTGTGGATTTTCCGCTGTTTGGCACCCCCACAACCATTGCTCTTACGGATATTTTTGCGCCTTTTGCGGCGTATTTTTCGATTTTGTCGGATACGACTTGTTTGAGTCCCGCAACGATTTGCGAGCAGTCACCCGACGTGCCTATCGCTTTAACGAAAGGTTTGCCCTGTCGCTTGAATTCTTCACACCAAAGCGCAAGGTCGTCTTTGTCAACCAAATCGCATTTATTGAAGACGTAAAGAACTTTTTTGTCTTGCAAAAGTTTGTTGAAAAGGGGATTGTCGCAAGAATAGACTGCTCTTGCGTCAATGACGTAAATGAGCGCGTCGACAAGACGAAGATTTTCTTCCATCATGCGAATTGCTTTCGTCATATGACCCGGAAACCATTGTATATTCACTGTCATTCTCCTTTTTCTTTTATTAAATGTGAAAATGCGCGTATCGCATTAAAAACGGCGGTACGGCATGCGAGCAATTTTTTCGGTTATCTGCGACGTTTCGGCTTCTTAGTCGGCAAAAACTCTTTTAAATCCAACTCTCCGAACAAATCGGGTCGATTTTTCATCGTTATTTCAAGCGATTTTTCAAGTCTCCACTTCTCGATGTCCTTGTGATTGCCGCATTGCAGCACTTCGGGCACTTTGTAGCCGCGATAGTTTTCGGGGCGCGTGTATTGCGGATATTCCAAAAGTCCGTTGGAAAAGCTCTCTTCCTTGGTGGACTCGTCACTGCCAAGCACTCCGTCAACGTATCTTGCCACGGCGTTTATCGTCACGAGAGCAGGCAATTCGCCGCCCGTAAGCACATAATCGCCGATTGACAACTCTTCGTCTATTGCAATGTCGATGGCTCTTTGATCCACGCCTTCGTAGTCGCCGCAAAGGATGAGTATTCTCTTCTCTTTTGCAAGGCTTTCCACTTTCTTTTGGTCGAGTCGCTTGCCGCGCGGAGACATATACACTCTCCATGCCTCGTGATTGGGATCGAGCGTTTCGATTGCGCTCACGATGGGATCGGGAGTCATCACCATGCCTGCGCCGCCACCGTAAGGTGTATCGTCGGTTTTGAGATGCTTGTCCTTTGAAAAATCGCGGATATTTGTGACTTGCACGTCAAATTTGCCGCCGTCTATCGCCTTTCCGAGAAGGCTCAGACGCAGCACGTCAAAATATTCGGGAAATATCGTAAGAACGTCAAATCTCATTTTTCACCTTGCATACCACGGACAAAACCGACGGTTTATTTGAAATTCCTTATATAAAACGATATATCTTCTCGATTTGACAAACGAAGTGATATATCGTTCTATACAACAAAAATTCGGCTATCTAATGCGCCGAATTTGTTGAAAGCATCAGTTGTAGACAACCACTCTGTCAAAGAGAAAATCATCAACGACAATCTTGCCGCCGTCAATGTCAACCTGTTTGACAACGCCTTTTATCGCAGGGAAACTGAACTGGACGTCACCGTTTTTGACAACGTACACGTCGGCAGATCCATATTGCAAAATGTCGCTGATTCTGCCTTTCGTTTCGCCGTTTACGACCACGGCAAGACCGATCATGTCCACGATATAATGCTCTCCTTCTTCAAGCGCGGGCAAATCGTTCCTGTCACAAGTGACAAGTTTTCCGCGCAGACTTTCCGCCTTTTCCACGCTATCAACGCCCAAAAGCACGCAATAAGCCACGTTGCCTTCCACGCTGATACGCTCAACGGCGTATTCCGTATTGTCGATACCGAGTTTTTTCAGGCAAGAAAATCGTGCGGGATCGGAAGAATAAGTCTCAAACTTCAATTCTCCTTTGAGTCCGCGCGGTTTCAAAACCTTTCCAATAGTCAACTCAGATTTCATTTTTCTCTTCAATGACGACGTTGTATTTCACGTTGCTTTTTGCACTGGCGGATTTGACGAGCGTGCGGATTGCCTTTGCAATTCTGCCCTGCTTGCCGATAACCTTGCCGATGTCCTTTTTTGCAATCGTGACGACGATGTCGTTTGCATTGACGCCGTCTCTCATCTCGACGGTATAATCTCCGTCGGGAACAAGCGAGGAGACGAGATATTCGACCAATTCAATCATTTGAAATCACCAATTACTTTTTCTCGACGATACCTTGAGAAACGAGAAGCCCCATAACGGTGTCGGTGGGTTGTGCGCCTTTTGCGAGCCATTCTTTTGCTTTGTCAGCGTCGATAACGATTTGCTTGGGTTCGGAAACGGGATTGTAGAAACCGATTTGGTCAATATATTTGCCGTCTCTTGCCTTGCGAGAGTCCATTGCGACGATGCGATAGAAAGGTGCTTTGGTTGCGCCCATTCTGGTGAGTCTAAGTTTAACCATAGTGTTAATTCTCCTTGTGTGTAAAGTTGTTTTTGTTATATATTTTTGTTATATATTTCTATTTTTCGGCGTTTTTTATAATAGTTGCGCCGTTTTACTCGATGTTTTGTCAGAAAAGTCCTTTCAGACCGCGAAGCCCTTTAAGTCCGCCCTTCTGCATGCGAGCCATCAAATCCTTTGCCGCTTCAAACTGTTTGAGCAGTTGATTGACTTCCTGTATGCTCGTGCCGCTACCTTTTGAGATACGCTTTTTCTGCGACGCTTTGATAAGTTCGGGATTGTGTCTTTCCTTGGGCGTCATCGATTGAATGATAGCCTTGGTTCTGGCAATCTGCTTTTCATCGATTTGAGCTCCCTGCTTCAACTTGCCCGACATGCCCGGTATCATCGACATCATATCGGATAGATTGCCCATCTTCTTCATGCTTTCAAGTTGACTTAGATAATCTTCAAGGTCAAAGGAATTTTCTTTCAGCTTCTTTTGAAGATTGAGAGCGTCTTCCTGCGATATGGCCTGCTCTGCCTTTTCAATGAGCGTGAGCACGTCGCCCATGCCAAGTATTCTAGACGCCATGCGCTCGGGATGGAACGGTTCGAGATCTTCCATCTTCTCGCCTGTGCCGTTGAATTTAATCGGCTTGCCCGTCACCGCTTTGATGGACAACGCCGCTCCGCCGCGAGTGTCTCCGTCAAGTTTCGTCATTATGACGCCGGTTATATCGAGTTTTTGTTGAACGTATCCGCGACTGTGACTGCGTCTTGTCCCGTCATGCTGTCAACCACAAGCAAAATCTCGGTGGGGTTGACCGCTTTCTTTACGTTGACAAGTTCGTCCATAAGCGTTTCGTCGATATGCAAACGGCCTGCCGTGTCGATTATCATCGTGTCATAACCGTTTTTGAGCGCATACTCAACGCCTGCCTTTGCAATCTTGACGGGATCGATTTGCCCCATCTCGAAACATTCTGTGCCCGCTTTGCCCGCAACGACTTTGAGTTGTTGTATTGCGGCAGGTCTGTATATATCCCCTGCAACGAGCAAAACCTTTTGTTTTGCTTTTTGAGATAGGTCGCAAGTTTTCCGCACATCGTGGTCTTACCTGCGCCCTGCAAACCGCACATCATATATATCGTGGGCTGTTTGTCGCTTACGGCAAGTTTTTGATGAGTGCTACCCATAAGGGCGCAAAGTTCTTCGTTGACAATTTTAACTATTTGTTGCGCAGGCGTGAGAGATTTGAGAATATCTTCTCCCAATGCCTTTTCGCTCACTTTTGCCGTGAAGTCTTTCACGACGTTGTAGTTTACGTCCGCTTCCAAAAGCGCAACGCGAATCTCGCGCATCGCTTGCTTTATTTCAAGTTCCGTCAATCTGCCCTTGTTGCGCAGTTTCGAGAAGATGTGATTCATTCTGTCCGAAAGACTTTCAAATAATGCCATTATTCCACCAATATACGCTTGATCTCGGCCACGCAAGCCGCTTGTTTGGTCTCATCCTTGCCGATGGCAAGGGTCAAATCGTCAAGTAGACTATTGATACGCTTGTCTTTTTCAACCCAATGCAACTTCTCTTCAAATTCTACAAGATGCTTTTCACCCTTGTTGATTCCGTCGAGAACGGCTTGACGTGATACGCCGCAAATGGACGCGATTTCACCAAAAGACAAATCTTCGTCGTAATGCATCACAAGCATCTCGTTTTGTCTTTGAGTCAGGAGCGCACCGTAGTAGTTCCTGAGCAATGAAATTTCAAATCTGTCCATATTGCACCTGTCAAACACAATTGCTTGACACTATAATACTCCGAATTTAAAAGGGTGTCAAGCAAATTTACATTACATACGGATATATTTTATATTTTTTGACAATAAAAATATATTTCAATCAACAAACAGCAAAATAGCTCGACTAACGAACGATACACACTGCAAAGAAACCAATATACTACGTTATCAAACAACAATGTAATATGGCGTAAAAAAACAATGTCCCAACAAATTTCAATAGCGAGACAAATTGTCTCGCTTTTATATTTTAGGATATCTAAACGGCTATTTTACAGCAATGCGTCGATGAATTCCTTTGCGTTGAAGGGGATCAGATCGTCGATTTTTTTCGCCTACGCCGACGTATACGACGGGAAGTCCCAACTCTTCACTGATTGCAAGCACAACGCCGCCCTTTGCCGTTCCGTCAAGTTTTGTGAGTATGATGCCGTCCGTGTCGATGTCTTCACTGAAAATTTGCGCTTGCGAAACCGCGTTTTGTCCAGTCGTTGCGTCAAGCACGAGATATTTGCGGAAATCGGCGTTTGGAAGTTCTCTGTCAACGACTCTGCAAATCTTTTGAAGTTCCGCCATAAGATTCTTTTTGTTGTGAAGTCTGCCCGCCGTGTCGATAAGCACCACGTCGTTGCCTTTTGCCTTTGCGGACGAAATCGCGTCAAACACGACTGCCGCCGGATCTGCGCCTTCGCTATGGCGAATCACACGTACGCCTGCACGCTGTCCCCACACTTCGAGTTGCTCGCTTGCCGCCGCTCTGAACGTATCTGCCGCCGCAACGACGACGGATTTGCCTTCTTCTTTGAATCTATGCGCAAGTTTGCCGATTGCAGTAGTTTTTCCAACGCCGTTCACTCCCGAAAGCAAAATCACGAGCGGATATTCGTATTCGGGCACGTCATAATCGATGTCTTCGACCATAAGTTCGGCAAGAACGCTCTTTGCGTCTTCGGGCTTTTTGATTTTGCGCTTGAAAATCTCGTCTTTGAGTTCTTCGATGAGATTATCGGTTGCAGTTATGCCTACGTCAGCCGTAAGCAACGCTTCTTCGAGATTTTCATAAAACTCGTCGTTGAGTTCGCGAGCGGAAAACGCAAAGAACAGCTTTTTTGAGAAAGCGTCTTTGGTCTTTTTATACCTTCTTTGATTTTTTGAAAAAAATCCCATATTGTCATCCTTTATAAGATTTTATTGTACTTGCCATAGAAATGGCGATATTCCAACGAGCAATAAGTTATATATGCCCTTTTATGTCCGTGCTTTAACCGATAGCGCAAATTCTCTGCGCGGTTAGTAGCAAAATAATCTTGCTAGGCACTTGGCAATACGCATATTTGCGTGTTGACATTGCCTTTGCGGCAATTTCATTCGGGTGCGGGTGTCCCGCCCTTTCGCACACCAAGCAGATAATTTGGCGAAACTGCGACAGGAGTTTTTGTCCTTGCCTGAACTGCTAGCGCAAATTTTCTGCGCGGTTAGTGGCAAAATAATCTTGCTAGGCTCTTGGCAATACGCATACTTGCGCGTTGTCATTGCCTTTGCAACGATTATTTTGCGTGTTTAACCGCATCTTCAAACTCGATTGAAACGATCTTGGTGACGCCTTTTTCTTCCATCGTAACGCCGAAAATCGTGTCTGCGTGGCGCATGGTCGGTTTTCTGTGCGTTATGACGATGAATTGCGTGTAGTCACTGAATTTTTTCAGGAATTCCGCAAACAAGTTGACGTTTGCATCGTCGAGAGCCGCTTCGATTTCGTCAAGCACACAGAACGGCATCGGTTTGAGTTTGAGAATTGCAAACAAAATGGAGATTGCCGTGAGTGCCTGCTCTCCACCGCTGAGAAGAGAAATGTTTTGCAATTTCTTTCCCGGGGGTTGAGCGTAGATATCGATACCTGCTTCGAGCGGATCGTCGGTGTCTTGCATATTGAGACGAAGCTCACCCTTGCCACCGCCGAAGAGTTGTTGGAACACTTCCTTGAAGTTCTCGCTGATTTGCGAGAATGCGTCGGTGAATTTGGTTTGCATCTCGCCCGTGAGTTCGTTTATTATCGTGACGATATCGTCATACGCTTTTTGAATGTCGTCGCGATACGTAACTTGTTCTTGCAATCTCGCTTCCGTCTCCTGTAACGTTTGAAGTGCAAGCGGGTTGACGTCCCCGAGTCTGTTTATGGACTTTTTAAGGTCGGATATAACAGTGAGCGCGCCGTATGATTTGAATTCGGGATCTTTGAATTCAAGGCAACTCGAATAAGTCAAATCATATTCTTCGAGAATATGCTGTTGCTGGTTGCGGATTTCGATGTCAACCTGTTCGAGCATACCTTCGGCACGCACCTTGTCTTCACCGAGTTTGCTCTTCTCTTCCGTGAGACGAGTCTTCTCTGCGTCGAGACTTTTGATGGTTTCGGTGAGCGTCTGCTTGCGCTCGGAAAACTCAGTTATTTGCTTTTCGAGAATAGCGATACGTTCTTCGTCTTCCTTTGAAAATTGCGTCTTTTCCGGTGCATTTTCGATGTTGGCAAGGTTTTGCTCTTCGCGTTTAAGGTCTGCGATGCAATCGATCTTATCTTCTTCGAGCGATTGTTTTTCGCGGTTATAGCGGTTGAGTTCTTGATCGATAGAGTCGAGATTTGCCTTGTAACCTGCAAGTTTCACTCGCATTTCGGTGACTTGCGTCATCATCGTTTCGCGCTCGCTCTTCTGTTCAGAACTCGTATTCTTCGAACTTTCGAGAAGCGAAGTATATTCTTCTTTCCTTTCATTGACGATTTTTTCAAGCTCGTCGATTGAACTCACTTTTTCGTCCAGTTCTTTTATACGCGCCTTGACGATTTCGTATTCCTTCGCCTTTTCCGCGATTTCCGCTTTCAGCGCTTCGGTCACTTCAAAAGCCTGTTTAGCCTTGTCTTCGTTGAGTCCGTTGTCTATGCGGAGTTCTCCGATTTCCTTGTTGAGACTTTCGATGCGCTCTTCGCAGTCTTTGAGTTCCTGCTCACGCTCTTCTTTTTGTTTGTTCAAAAGCGCGATATTGTTCTTGATTTTTTCAAGGCTGGCTTGATACTGCTCGATTTTCTTTTCCTGTGCAAGCAAACCGTTTGTTTGAGACCTTCTCGAACCACCGGTGATTTCGCCGCCGCGCGAGAAAATTTCGCCGTCGAGAGTGACAATCTTCACCGCCTGATTGTATTTCTTGAAAATTCTTATTGCGTTGTCGATGTTGTTGACGACAACCGTAGAGCCGAGCAACGTTTGCACGAAACCGTCAAATTTCTTGTCGTATTTGATAAGGTCGCTTGCAAGCCCGTAGCAACCGGGTTCGGTCAGAATTCCGCGATGTTCGGGAGCAATCGGGCGCGGTCTGCACGACGTGAGCGGACGGAACGTAATACGCCCGTAACCTTTCTGTTTCAAATAGTTGATAAGGTCTCTTGCGTCGTTTTCGTTTTCTACGAGCACGTTTTGCATTGCACCGCCGAGCGCGTATTCGATTGCCGCTTCGAAGTCGCTCGGAACGGTGATAACTTCCGCCATAACCCCCATAATTTTGCTTTCGAGCACGGGGTCGTGCTTGGAGTCTTGCATAAGGCGTTTAACCGCTTCCTGATAACCTGCATAATCGTTCTTTATGGACGTTGCGAGATTGAGATTGCCGAGTACGATTGCAAGTTTCTGGTTGAGAGCAAGAACGTCTTCGCCATAACTCTTTATCGCTTCCTGACACTCCATTTTGCTTGAAAGCGTCTCGTTGTATTCGCTCATAACCTGACGCATGCGCTCTTTCGTCGATTTGACGTTACCGTCGTAAATGGACAAGTTTGTGAGTTCTTCGTCAAGGCGAGCCTTTTGTTGATTTACGAGTTCAAGCAAGTTTTTGGCACGCTCGTCGTTTATTCCCTTCTCTGCGACTATGCTCGAAAGGTTTGTTTTCAATGCGCCGAGTTCTTCAATTGCGCGAACGTATTCGTTGTTGCGCGCTTCAAGATCCGTTTCCGATCCCGCAAGAGTGCGCGTGAGCGTGGAATACTTCGCTTCGAGTGCGTCCGCTTCCTGCTTTGCAAGCAAAAACGCCTGAAATTCGCTTTCTTTTTTCTTCGGCCTTTTGAATGAGTTGACCGCTGACGATAAGTTGATTGTCGATTGATTGAAGTTCACTGTTAAGACGGGTGATTTCGCCTTGAATGTGGTTGATACGCTCTTTGAGAATTCCCGCTTGACCTTCGATTTTTGCCGCGTCCACTTTGAGAGACAACAATTCGCCGTTTGCGTCGTCGTACACTCTGTCGATACCCGCAAGTTCGCGCATGCAATCGTCGTATTTTTTGACGCATTCTGCAAGTTGCATTTCGCGGATTTTCAATTCGGTCTGAGCCTTGTCAATCTTCGCGTTTATTTTCTCTTTTATGCTTTGGTTGTTTTCGTAGTTGTAAATGTAGAGATTGACTTCGTTCTTTTTGAGTTCGCTTTTAAGTTCAAAATACTTTTGAGCGGTCTCGGCCTGGCGGCGCAAAGGATTGATTTGCTTTTGAATTTCGTCGATTAGTTGATTTGCCGTGTCGAGATTGACCGCAGTCTTTTCGAGTTTGCGCTCCGCTTCAGTTCTTTGCGCTCGGAATTTGGAAATACCTGCCGCTTCTTCGAAAATCTGACGACGGTCTCCCGGCTTTGCCGACATGATTTCGGCAACTCTACCCTGTCCTATGATGGAATAACCTTCCTTGCCGATACCGGTGTCGTGGAAAAGGGAGATGACGTCGCGCATACGAACGCGATTGTGGTTTATGTAATATTCCGAAAGTCCGCTTCTGTCGAGTTTTCTCGTGATAACCACTTCGTCGAAAGGCATCGTCGGGAAAATATGTTGGTCGGAGTTGTTGAACGTGAGCGACACTTCACAATAGGACATGCTCTTACGCTTTTCCGTACCTGCGAAAATAACGTCCTGCATGTTTTTGCCGCGCAAAGATTTCGCACTCTGTTCACCGAGCGTCCAACGGATAGCGTCGGCAACGTTTGACTTACCGCACCCGTTCGGTCCGATAATCGCCGTTACGCCTTCCTGAAACGGAATTTCGATTTTATCCGCAAAGGATTTGAAACCCCTTGCTTCGATTTTGACGAAATTTAACAAGTTACTATACCGCCTTATTATAATCTAAATAATTTTAGCATATAAAAACGCATTTTTCAAGCGGTTTTTAAGATGTTTCACAATTGTTTCACACTATCCGTGAAACATTAAAACATCATTTTGATAAACTGACAATTTAATCAGATTAGAATATAGAAAAACCGCGTTTATAAGAAAATCGCGGTTTTGTGAAACATTTTGATATTTATAATCGATTTTTGTTTTTCAAGTACAATTAATCAAATAACGCAACGATTAGGACTTTCAAATCCGACAAGAAAATCATCATTCGATTTTTTCAAGAGCTTGTTTTGCGGCAATTTGTTCCGCTTCTCGTTTTGTTTTTCCTTCTCCGACGCCTGCAACGAAGGTGTTGACCTTCACTTCCACGACGAAAGTCGGATTGTGTGCGGGACCGGTTCGTTTCAGCTCTTCGTACGATACGGCAACGTCGTTGCGTGAAGCAAATTCGTTGAGTTTGCTCTTGTAGTCGTCAACTCCGACGTGTTTGCCTTTTCCGTTCAGCAAATCGGCAAGTTTTGACAAAATAAATTTTTCGGCGCTATCTATGCTTCCGCTGTCAAGATAAATTGCCGCTATCACCGCTTCGAATATGTCCGACATCGTTTTTTGACCGTTGCTTATTGCCTTTGCGTTTTCACCTTTGCCGACTATAAGATAGTTTTCAAGCCCCAACTTCGCCACTTCTTCTGCGAGCGGCTCTTTTGACACGATTTGCGCACGCAAGCGTGTGAGTGCGCCTTCGTGAGCGTCGGGATTGATTTCCATAAGACGTTTTGCAATCACAAAATCGAGAATACTGTCGCCGAGAAATTCGAGAGACTGATAGTTTTTCGTCGCGCTTTGGTCTTTAGAGCCGTGCGTGAAAGCGCGCTCAAGCAGTCTTCTGTCCTTAAACGTGTATCCGACGATCTTCTCTATCTCTCTGACCGTGCCGTCGCTCATCGTTTCGCAAGGGATAAACGTTTCCTTTTCAGGCTGTTTTTTGTCTTGAAAACTTTTTTGCGAGTCGCTAATACCCGAATATCTTACAACGCCTTTCTTCTTTGCGTTTTCAGCGGATTTTTTTGCAAAATCGTAACGTTTTTTGCCGTTTGAATTTTGCGTATTCTTTTTTAGGCGTGCGTTTTTATCCTGCGAAAAGTCGCCGTTTCTTTTAGAACCGGAAGAGTTGCGTGTGCTATTGTCGTTTTTGCTTTCAAAATCGTTTTTCATAACTTTACGCTTCGGCTTCGTCTTTGAGTGCGTCTATGCCGTCTTTTATGGTTTTTGGCACGTTGCGTTCCGCCAAAGATTTTGCTTGCAATATACTTGCGGTGATAGATTTCGCCTTCGAAGAGCCGTGAGATTTCACCACTACCTTGTTCACGCCAAGGAAGCACGCGCCGCCGTGCGCGTTGTAGTCCATTTTCTTTTTGACTTTCTTAAAGACGGGTTTTAAGAGCAGTGCGCCGATTTTAGAGCGAAGTCCACCGCTATACACGCCTTCTTTTATGAGAGAAAGCATGGTTTTTGCAGTGCCTTCTGCCGATTTGAGCGCGATATTGCCGTTGAAACCGTCGGACACGACAACGTCGAAATCTCCCGAAAGAATGTCGCGCGCTTCGCAATTTCCGACAAAGTTTATACCTTTCGTCTCGGAGAGCAATTTGTACGTTTCTTGCGTGAGTTCATTGCCTTTGTGCGCTTCCGCTCCGTTGTTGAGAAGCCCTACCCTTGCCTTTTTCACACCGAGCATCGCTTCTGCGTATGCGCTTGCCATAATCGCAAAGTGTTGCAGATTTACCGGCTTGCAATCGACGTTTGCACCGCAATCGCAAAGCACGACTCCGTTCCCTTTGAGAGTTGGAAGCACGGGCGCGAGCGCAGGACGAGAAACGCCCTTTATTCTGCCCACTTTCATAAACGCACCGACGAGAACAGCGCCCGTTGAGCCGGCGGATACGAAACCGTCTGCGTTTTCATCGCTCATAAGCAAATCGAACGCTTTCACGAGCGAACTTTCTTTCTTCGTTTTTATAGCCATCGTCGGAGATTCATCGTTGCTTATCACGTCCCCTGCGTCAACGATTTCTATTCTTTCTTTATCGTATTTGCCGTCGCTTTCGGAAAGCACGGCGTCGATATCGTTCTTTTGCCGACGAGAACGACGGACAAATCTTTATCTGCTTTGATGGCTTCGATTGCGCCAATGACTATTTGTTCGGGAGCGTTGTCACCGCCCATTGCGTCAACGATAATTTTCATAGCCCACCCAAGCGCGCACGAGCGCGCGATGTTTATTTATATTTCGTTAGTTATTATATCAAACAATAACCAATATATCAAGAAAAAAAGGCGATATGCGTTTGCATATCGCCTATTACTTGCAACGATTCTCGATTACTTCTCGCTCTTTTTTTGAACGACTTGTTCACCATCATAGTATCCGCACTTCGGGCATACTTGGTGGCTCTTTTTAAGTTCGTGGCATTGCGGGCATTCTACGAGACCCGGGGTTTTGAGTTTCCAGTTTGCAAAACGGGAATTCGTTTTTGATTTCGAAACTTTATTTTTAGGTACTGCCATCTTCTTACCTCCAATTTGTACAACTGTTGCTTTTACACAGCGTTTTGATTATATAAAATATACATAAATATGTCAAACGCTTTTTGAAAAGTTGACAATAAATATACATATTTTTTGCATTTTCGGACGATTTGACCTTTATTTTTGTCTTATCGTCCGAAAATTAGTCGTATCGTATATTTCGTTTTGCTTATTTTGCGGTGAGATGCAAAGTTTCTCTTGCGATTGAGAGTTCTTCGTTGGTGGGAAGAATGATAACTTTGACCTTGCTGTCGGGCTTGGAGATCTCTCTCACGCCGTCGCCGCGTCCCTTGTTTGCTTCGAAGTCGAAGTCAACGCCGAGATATTCCATATCGCTCATCACAAGCGCGCGCATAAGATCGCTATGCTCGCCGATGCCGCCGGTAAACACGATTGCGTCAACGCCGTTTAGCACCGCAGCGTAAGAGCCGATATACTTCTTGATGCGATATGCCGCAACTTCAACCGCAAGTTTTGCCTTTTCGTTGCCTTCGTTTATCGCACTTTCAAGGTCGCGCATATCCGAACTCAATTCGCTCACACCGAGCATACCGCACTTTTTGTTGAGATATTGCACGAGATCTTCGGGCGTCATATTGAGTTTTGCACGGATATATTCGCTTGCCGCAGGGTCGATATCGCCCGAGCGAGTGCCCATAACGAGACCTTCGAGCGGTGTGAAGCCCATTGACGTGTCAAGGCATTTTCCGTCTTTGACGGCGGAAATGGAAGAGCCGTTGCCGAGATGGCAAACAATAATCTTGCTTTCTTTCTTGCCGAGAAGTTTAATTGTCTCTTCACTGACGAATTTGTGAGAAGTGCCGTGGAAACCGTATTTTCTCACCTTGTATTGTTCGTATACCGAATACGGAATGCCGTACATATACGCCTTTGCAGGCATCGTGCTGTGGAAAGTGGTGTCGAACACCGCAACCATAGGCACACCGGGCATAACTTCTCTGCAACTCTTTATGCAAGCGATGTTGCCGGGCATATGGAGCGGACCGAGTTCCGCATTCTTTTCGCAGATGCGGATAACTTCGTCGTCGATAACCACTGAAGAATTGAAATCTTCACCGCTGTGGAGCACTCTGTGTCCGACCGCGCCGATTTCGGATATGGATTTGATTGCACCGTAGTTTTCGTCCACCATTGCTTTGAGAACGAGTTCGATTGCTTCGGTGTGATTCTTCATATCTTGCTTGATGTTGAGTTTTCTGCCGTCTGCTGTCTTTTGAGTGAGCTCGCCGCCAGTGAACGTGATACGCTCGCAAATTCCTTTACAAAGCACTTCTTCGTTCTGCATGTCGATGAGTTGGTATTTAAGAGACGAACTGCCTGCATTGATAACGAGAATTTTCATTTGTAAACTCCTTAGTCTTTGACTGATTGCAAAGCGGTGATTGCCGCGACTGCCGCAATGTCTTCTGCCACGCAACCGCGGCTGAGATCGTTGACAGGGAGTGCAAGACCTTGCATGATCGGTCCGATTGCCATGCAGTTGCCGAAGCGTTGTGCAAGTTTATAGCCGATGTTGCCTGCGTCGAGATTCGGGAAAATGAGAACGTTTGCTTGTCCCGCAACTTCACTGCCCGGTGCTTTTTTGTGCCGCTACGCTGTCAACCAAAGACGCGTCGAGTTGAAGTTCGCCGTCAACCTTGATTTCGGGATGTTCTGCTTTGACTTTTTCGTATGCCGTGCGCACTTTGTCGATAGATTCGTGTTTTGCACTTCCTTTCGTCGAGAAAGAAAGCATTGCGATTTTCGGTTCCATTTCGCAAATCTTCTTTGCGCTGTCTGCCGCCGCAACCACGATGTCTGCGAGTTGGTCGCTCGTGGGATACGGAATAACCGCGCAATCGGAGAATATGTATGCGGGATATTTCTTATATTTGAATTCTTCGGGCGGAACCATGACGAAGCAACTGGACACCGAACTGATGCCGGGTGCCGCTTTGATAACCTGGAATGCCGCTCTAGACACATCTGCCGAGCTGAACACCGCACCGCCCACGACGCCGTCCACGTCGCCGCGCTTCAACGCTACGCACGCATAGAACATATTGTTGGTCGTGACGATATTGAGCGCTTGTTCTTCGGTCATGCCTTTTGCTTTGCGAAGTTCAAAGAGAGTGTTTGCGTAGTCCGCTTTGTGATCGCTTGTCTTGGGATCGTCAAAGGACACGCCCGTGAAGTCGATTTCGGGGAATTTCGTCTTGATTTCGTCTTCGTTGCCGATAAGAACGACTTTGCACACGCCCTTCTTGGTCAGAATTTCCGCCGCTTTTGCGGCACGAACGTCAGTGCCTTCGGCAAGAGCGATAGTTTTGTTGAGTTTGCTTGCTCTGTTCATCAGGTTTTCGACAAATTGCGTCATATAAAACTCCTAATACGTTGCAATTGATTGCAATTGTTTTATTTTCAGTTATAATTATAAGGACTTAAAAAATAAAAAGCAAACAAAATGGAGCAGTATTTTGAAAATAACCGCCGTCATAGCAGAATATAACCCGTTTCACAACGGACATCTCAAACAACTCAAAAAGCAAAGCGCGAAACGGGCGCGGACGTTTTAGTCGTGGTGATGAGCGGTTCTTTCACTCAACACGGAGATTTATGCGTCTCGGACAAATATACGCGCGCAAACTGGGCTTTGCAGGCAGGTGCGGATTTGGTGCTCGAACTTCCCACGGTCTACTCTCTCTCCGCCGCAAAAGGCTTTGCCGAGGGCGCACTGAAAACATTGTCCATGCTCGGTGAGTTTACGCTCTCTTTCGGCACGGAAACGGATGAGCTCGAAGACTTGAATATGGCGGCAGAATTTATGGCAAGCGAGTCAAAAGACGTATCCAATCTTCTCAAAGGCTATTTGTCGGAAGGATATTCCGTTGCAAAGTCGCGCACTCTCGCACTTGACAAAATCCGCCCCGACATCTCGAATATGCTTCAATCCCCCAACAACATTTTGGCTGTCGAATATATGAAAGCAGGTGCGGCGTATGGTGGCAAAGTGCAATATCATTCCGTCGAGCGCAAACCCGACGACGGCAAAAAATATCTTTCTTCAACCAAAATACGCGATTTGATGCGTCAAAATGCCGACGTATCGGCTTTCGTTCCGCCATTCGTGGATTTGACGAGCGTTACGAGCGTTGAGAAATACAACACAATATCCACTTATGCCATGAAGGCAATGACCGCCGACGAACTCAGAGAAATCGCCAACATCAGCGAAGGCATGGAAAACCGCATAAGTCAGGCGTCGTTCACAAATATGGACGAATATCTTTCGCTCACAAGCAAACGCTACACCCGTTCGACGATAAAGCGCATTGCGGCTTGTGCGACGATAGGGCTCAAAAAGAACTCATCGCTCTTGCAAAAGACGAAAAACCGTACTGCACCGTGCTTGCGTGCAAACCGTCAAAGAAAAAAGCGTTGTTCGCGCTTCTTGCATCGTCGGACGGATATTTTTACTTCAAACCCAGCGACTGCGAAAAGTCGTCCCCCGTCAGACCGCTTATAGACCTTGACGAGAAAGCGGCAAAGATACTGAAACTTTGCTATTGAAACGCTTTTGGCGAAAGAGACCGATAATTCATTGAAAATAAAGGATTTGCAAAGCGGATATAACGAACAGAAAAACTGATAATTCGTTTTCAAATATCATAAAATCTAATAATTGTCGCACTCAATTCCGATATGACAATAAAAATAAGTGAGCGTGCAAAAACTGCGCGCTCATATTTATTTTGCAAAGCAAGTATATATTAAATCGTGAAAATAAACGTCAAAGCGTATGCCCCCAAAGCGTTCGGTTGCATAGGCATACTGGCATTTATGGCTTTTATGCTTGCAAAACCCGAATATTATCTTGACTCGGCAAGAAAAGGACTCGCATTGTTTGCAACGAGCGTATTGCCGTCCCTTTTCCCGTTCTATTTCTGCTCGTTGCTTTTGACGTATTCGGGAGCGGTCGGCGCAATATCCAAACTCGGTGAAAAGCCCGTAAAACTTATGTACAATGCGCCCAAAGAAAGCGCATATGCACTGTTTTTGAGTATGCTTTGCGGATACCCTGTCGGCGCAAGCACGATTTGCGAACTATACGAATCGGGCATACTCACAACGTCCGACGCAAAAAAGGCGTGCGCGTTTTGTTCGACTTCCGGACCGATATTTATGATAGGCACGATTGGCGGCGCAATATTCCACGACGAGCGCATAGGTTGGATAGTGCTTTGTTCGCATTATATCGGCGCAATTCTCAACGGGCTTATATACCGTGCAAAAAAGGATAAGACGCAAAACGTCACGGCGATGCGTACGTACGACGTTGACGGTGTTATGTCAAAAGTCGTTTCAACAGCCACCGTCAACATGCTTTACGTCGGCGGATATATCGTGATTTGCGGCATGCTCGTGGACACGCTCTCACTTATCGGTTTTGAAAACGCAACGTTTTCGCTGCCGTCTCTTCTAGGTCAATCGCTGAACGCAATCGTTTACGGGCTAATAGAAATGACGCGCGGCGGCATTGCGTGCGCAAACGTCGGCGACACTCAACTTGCCTGCGCGATAGCAAGCGGCATAGTTTCGCTCGGCGGACTTTCGGTAACTCTTCAAAACTATACGTTTCTGTCAAAAGCAGGCGTCGGTTTTTTCGAGATGACGCTTCGAAAAGTCACGCAATGTCTTATATCCGCTCTTTGCGCTTATCTTATCGGTTTTTCACTGTAAAACGGAAAAAAGAGAAAAAAGTGTGACACAAAATATTGACTTTTTGCTCGTTTGTCCTTTATTGTGTAGGCATGGAGTGATAAATTTCACTATATTTCACAAAAACAAGGAGAAAGTTATGAACAAAAACTGGAGCAACACTGCACTTGTTGCTTATTCGCTTTTGCCAAAAATCGCAAAAGAACTCAACTCAGGGCGTGGAAAGTCGCGTAAGATCGAGTTTTCAAAGCCGTCATCTGAAAATCGGCGTAAGCACCGAACAATTAATAGGTGAAATCCTTGACCTGACAGAAGAAAAACGCAAAATCGTCAACCTGCGATTTATCGTAAAAAAGGCTCTCGACAAAATGGTTGACGCCGATAGAGAAATACTCGTCGAACGAATAGTGCAAAAGAAAACCTTTCAGGAAATTGCCGACTCCCACAAAATCGCGCTCCGCACCGCTTTCAGACGAATAGCAAACGCCGAAGAAGATTTTGCAAACAATCTGCGACGATGCGGATACACCGAAGACTGGCTCGATAAAGAATACGGCAACGACAAATACATTGCTCCGATACACGAAAGAATAAAACAGGACAAATATTTCGTAGCGAAGAATTTATAAAACCCAACGATAAAAATTGAAAAAAAGCAAGAAACTGCGACAGCGGTTGTTTTCCTATTGCCTTTTTTCAAAAAACTGACGCTAAAATGCGACGATATTCGACAAATTGCGCGTTTCAAAAATATTTGCACAAATTTTCACCATATAAAAAAATCGGCATTTCAGCCGATTTTTTTGCATTCAAAACCAATATTTCTTTCGTCAAATCTCGTACGAAAATTTGACTTCATACTCCTAAATACTTTTTCAATCAATAGCAGTTTTTGATAGTGACCGAAAGATATGCGTCAAGGTCAAACAACGTCCAGGGCGCAACTTCCGGCGGATAAACTCTGAAAGTCATCTCTTTTCCGCTCACCGGGTGCGCAAAGCGAAGTTCGGTTGCCCACAAAGACAAGTGCGAATTCGTTTTGCTGCCGTATTTCTTGTCTCCGACGATGGGATTGCCCATGTTGGAGAGTTGCACTCTTATCTGATGTCCGCGCCCCGTCACGAGATTGACCATAAGAAGCGAATAATCGCCTTTCTGACAAAGCACTTTGTAGTCGAGTTCGGCATATTTTGCGCCTTCACTGAGCGCGGGAACGACCTTGACCGTGTTGGTATCCGGGAATTTTTTGAGATAGCAAGTGAGTTTGTCCGCCTTGTATCTCGGCGCACCTTCTACGACTGCTAGATATCTCTTCTCCACTTCTCCGTCTCTAATTTGTTGGCAAAGTCTTGCCGCCGCTTTTGACGTCTTTGCAAACACCATAACTCCGCCCGTGGGTCTATCAAGACGATGCACGAGACCGAGATATGCGTCACCAGGTTTGTTGTGCGTTTCGACAAGATACTGTTTGAGCATTGTCAACATATCCGCATCGCCGCTTTCGTCCGCCTGCACGGGAACGTCGTAAGGCTTCACGACCACGAGCAAGTGATTGTCTTCGTATACGATTTTCAAATCTTTGTAAGTCATTTTTCTTTTTCCGTTTATCGATTATTTCTTGTGTCGTTTGAGATATTCCACCGAATGAATGATTTTGAAAATTCCGATTTCAGTCGAATAGAATATCGATATTTCTTATTTTGTGAAAGTTGCAAAAGCCGTGCAACCTTGCGGAAGAACAAGCCCTTCCTTTGTCGCAAGTCCTATTTCGTCGGCATCGATAACCGCGTTTTTCGGAAGTGCGAGTTTGAGTATGTTTGCCATAACCGTCGGTTGAAGTCCCGTCGTGTAACTGTTGAGACACACAAACAACGGCTCGTCGCTCAAAAGGTTTGCCACGAGTTCGACAAGTTCTGATATGCCTTCTTCGATTTTCCACTTTTCACCGTTCGGACCGCGCCCGAAAGACGGCGGGTCGAGAATAATCGCGTCGTATTTGTGTCCCCTGCGAATTTCTCTTTGGCAGAATTTGAAGCAATCGTCGATGATATATCTCATCCCGCTATTGTCAAGCCCCGACAACTTTACGTTTTCACCGGCACGCTCCACCATAGCCTTTGCGCTGTCAACGTGGCACACGTTTGCGCCTGCTTTGAGACAAGCAACGCTTGCCGCTCCCGTGTATCCGAAAAGATTGAGTACGTTGATTTTTCGCCCGGCACTTTCGATGAGTTTCATCATTCTGTCCCAGTTCACCGCTTGTTCGGGAAAAAGCCCTGTGTGCTTAAAGCCCATAAGTTTGAGCGAAAACTTCAAATCGCGCCAACCTATCGTAAATTCGCTCGGAATCTGACGGCGATATTTCCACATACCGCCCCCCCGTTTGCGAACGCTCGTAAACCGCATCGATGTTTTCATAGGAGCGAAGCGGTTTTTTTGCGTGCCATATGACTTGCGGATCGGGACGAAGGAGAGTGAGATTGCCCCACTTCTCCAACTTTTCGCCGTCGCCCGTCGCTATGACGGAATATTCTTTCCAGTCGGGTGCGATTTTCATACTCTCTTGACAGAAACGGTCACGGTTTCGCCGTTGATGTCGCAATCTTTGGCAAATCCGTCAATGGTTGTAGAGATGCTGTCTGCAAGCACGTCTTTAAGGAAGTCCGCGCGCTCGAAAATTCTCTTCGCTTCGCCCGCCGCCTTGTATCCGATGACGATATGATCGGTCACTTCGAAGCCTGCTTCCTTACGCATATTTTGTATCTTGGATACAATTTCTCTTTCGATACCTTCGTCGATAAGTTCGGGCGTGAGTTCGGTGTCCAAAACGACCGTCGTTTCGCCGTCGCTTTCGCTCGAATAACCTTCCTTGTTTTTCATATTTATGAGAAGATCGTCTTTTGCAAGTTCGATGAGTTTGCCGTCGATGTCATATTTGAACAAATCGCCGTTTCTAACCGCCGCAACGATTTCTTCCGCTCTTTCCTGCAAAAGTTGTCTTATCTTGCCCAGCATTGCTCCGTATTTCGGCCCGAGCGTACGAAGTTGAGGTTTCAAATCGTAACTTACGAACACGTTGCTGTCTTGCGAATGTTCGACGCTCTTGACGTTGAGTTCGTCTTCGACGAGTTCTTTAAGGTCGTTTGAAAGTTCGTATCTGCCGTTGTAGAAGAGTTTTGAAAGCGGTTGTCTGTTTTTAAGGTTAGAGCCGTTTCTTGCCGCTCTTCCGAGAACGACGAGTTTCAGAACGTTGTCCATGCCTTCTTCAAGGCGCGGATCGATCATGCTTTCGTCTGCAATCGGGAACGAGCAAAGATGCACGCTTTCTGGCGCATTCTTGTCGAAGTTGCGGACGAGATTCTGATACATTTCTTCCGCAAGGAAAGGTGTAAACGGAGCAAGAATCTTTGAAAGCGTTGCAAGCACGGTATAAAGCGTGGTGTAAGCCGCTTCTTTGTTCTTGGTCATATCGCTGCCCCAGAAACGCTCTCTGCTACGTCTGACGTACCAGTTGGAAAGCACGTCCACGAAGTCGCCGATTGCGCGAGCGGTGTCGGTGATTTTATATTCCGCAAGACCTTCATCCACCGTCTTGATGAGAGTGTTGAGCCCCGACAAAATCCATTTGTCCATGATGGTGAGTTTTTGGTCTTTCAAGTTGTGTTCGAGCGGATTGAATTTGTCAATCTCGGCGTAAAGCACGAAGAAAGCGTAGGTGTTCCAAAGCGTACCCATAAACTTTCTTTGGCTCTCGCTGACAGCGTCCGCGTGGAATCTCGACGGAAGCCACGGCGCGCTCGTCGTATAGAAATACCATCTCGTAGCGTCTGCGCCCTGTTTGTCGAGAACGGTCCACGGATCGACAACGTTGCCTTTGTGCTTGGACATCTTGATGCCGTCCTTGTCGTTGACGTGTCCGAGAACGATACAGTTCTTGAACGGCGCTTTGTCGAAGAGCACGGTGTTGACCGCAAGCAAGGTGTAGAACCAGCCTCTCGTCTGATCCACCGCCTCCGAGATGAAGTCCGCCGGGAAAACTTTCTCGAAAGTTTCTTTGTTTTCAAACGGATAGTGCCACTGAGCAAAAGGCATAGAGCCCGAGTCGAACCAGCAATCGAGCACTTCGGGCGTACGAATCATTTCTCCGCCGCATTCGCATTCCCACTTCACATCGTCGATATACGGACGATGCAACTCGACGTCGTGATCGAGATGCGCCTTTTCGCGAAGTTCCGCCTTGGAGCCGATGACGTGAATCTTGCCGCACTTGTTGCACACCCAGATAGGAAGCGGAGTGCCCCAGTATCTTTCACGAGAAATGCCCCAATCTATGACGTTTTCAAGGAAGTTGCCCATACGACCGTTTTTGATGGTCTCTGGCATCCAGTTGACAGAATCGTTTGAAACGAGCAATTTTTCTTTGACATCAGTCATCTTCACAAACCAACTCGAACGAGCGTAGTAAAGAAGCGGAGTGTCGCAACGCCAGCAGAACGGATAGGAGTGCGTAAAGCGCAAAGTCTTGAAGAGCTTGCCTTCGTTTTTGAGCTTTTCGATGATGTATTTGTCTGCGTCTTTGCAGAACAAGCCCTTGAAATCGTAGACGGCGTCACGGAATCTGCCGCGATCGTCCACCATTTGCACAAACGGGAGATTGTATCTCTTGCCCACCTTTGAGTCGTCTTCACCGAATGCGGGCGCGATGTGAACGATGCCCGTGCCGTCGGTGAGAGTGACGTAGGAATCGTTGGTGATATAATATGCCTTTTCTTTTGCGCCGGTGTCGTAGTCAAAGAGCGGCTCATACTCCACAAACTCATACTCGCTGCCCTTTCTCGTGTCCACTTTGACAAAGTCAACATCCTTGAAAAGCGTGGGAATAAGCGCGTCGGCGAGAATGAAATACTCGTCGTTCACTTTGATTTTGGTGTAGTCTTCTTTGCCGTTCATGCAAAGCGCGACGTTGCTGGGAAGAGTCCAAGGAGTCGTCGTCCAAGCAAGGAAGTAGACGTTTTCTTCGCTCTTGACCTTGAATTTGACGAAAACAGAAGTTTCTTCGACGTCCTTGTAGCCCTGCGCCACTTCGTGCGATGAGAGCGCAGTCCCGCAACGCGGGCAATATGGCACGATTTTGTAGCCTTTGTAGATAAGTCCCTTGTCCGCCATTTGTTTGAGCGCCCACCAAACGGACTCGATATAGTTGTTGTCGTAGGTAATGTACGGGTTGTCCATATCCGCCCAATAACCGATACGGTCTGACATCTTGCGCCACTCGTCCGTATACTTCCACACGGACTCTTTGCACTTCTTTATAAACGGTTCGATACCGTATTTTTCAATCTCTTGTTTTCCGTCGATTCCGAGCATTTTTTCCACTTCGAGTTCGACGGGAAGACCGTGAGTGTCCCAGCCCGCTTTGCGAAGAACGTGATATCCCTTCATCGTCTTGTAACGCGGAATAATATCCTTCATGACACGGGTGAGAATATGGCCTATATGCGGCTTGCCGTTTGCAGTCGGCGGGCCGTCGTAAAAACTGAATTCGGGGTTGCCTTCGTTTTTGGCAACGCTCTTTTCAAAGATGTGTTCTTGCTTCCAGAATTCAAGGACTTCTTTTTCACGTCCTACGAAATCGAGATTCGTTTCAACCGATTTATACATCGTGACTCCTAAAAATCAAAATATAAGATTTGTTAATTATAAATCAATGTCAACCAAAACGCAAGCGTTTCAAGCCTTAATGCACAACAAATTCGGTAAAGAGAACGCCATAGCGGTATCATTCGTCGCGACAGGTAAAGAATTTGCTAAATGCAAACGCTTTTAATTCTTCAAAAACAATCCGATTCTCATAATCAAATAGCGATTGCAAGGTTTTTCAATAGGATTTTGTCTTGACTTTTCAAAAAGTCGTGCTACAATCATATAGCAAAGTGGTTTGCGGGCGTAGTTTAATGGCAAAACGAAAGCTTCCCAAGCTTTAGTCGTGAGTTCGATTCTCATCGCCCGCTCCATTTATTGAAAATCCGCAAATCGAATTTGCGGATTTTTTTATGTCAACCGACATCTTCAACGTGGCAATTCTTGTCAAAATAACATCAAAATTTTATCACAGAGATTAAAACATATAATACACTTACCGTGTTGCATTTATAGCAAAATACGGCGATTTAGACAATTTTCGGGCAATATTATCCATAAATGCGCCGCTTTGCAACACCTATCGTGTATCTATATTTGACGATAATACACGATATGTGTTGTAAGAAATCACAAAATCGCAAAACACAAATCGTGTGAATCGTGTAGAAAACACAAAAAATCTTACGTTTGTTAAAAACTCTTTCACAAATGACGCATAGAGCAAAATATATGGACATTTGTATAAAAAGTGATATAATGAAGAAAACGAAACGCGCTATATGCGCACGGAGTATATATGAACGTTTTTGAAACATCACATCTAAAAAAAATCCTACGGGAAGAAGGCTGTGCTGAAAGACGTCAATCTCACCGTCAGAGAAGGTGAAATCTACGGTCTCATAGGCAAAAACGGCGCAGGCAAGACAACTCTTATGAGAATTTTGCTTGGACTCACCGCTCCAACCGACGGAGAAATCAAAATCAACGGTTCAAGTTCAAAGGACGCTTTGGCGTATGAAAGGCGCAAAGTCGGAGCTATCGTGGACTCCCCTTCCCTGTTTCTTCACCTTTCGGCAATGGAAAACATGAAGACTTTTGGCTACGAACTTGGCGAGAGAGACCAAAACACGCTCAAAAACCTTATGAGAAAAGTCGGCCTTGACCCGGAAAAATCCCACAAAGGTCAAAAATTACTCTTTGGGAATGAAACAAAGGCTCGCAATCGCCGTTTCACTCATCGCAAATCCAAGCATTCTCGTGCTTGACGAGCCTGTCAACGGTCTCGATCCTGCAGGCATCTTTGAAGTGAGAGAAATCCTTCAATATCTCAACCGCGAAGAAAAGATCACAATAATCATTTCATCGCACATTTTGAGTGAGCTTGCAAAACTTGCGACGTCCTACGGCATCATGGATGACGGCAAAATCGTCAAGGAAATGCGTGACAGTGACCTTGAAGAGATGTGTCGCCCGTATATCAAGTTGGTTGTCGGCGATCTGAAAACCGCGCTCAACGTCATCGTTGAGCACTACCACGCGCACGATTTTGAAATTCTTCCCTACAACACGCTCGCCATTTACGACTTATCAAGGGAAATTCCCGACGTTGTCAAACTCTTCACCGATGCAAACGTGCCTATCATGAACGTCACGATGTGTCAAGGCGATTTGGAATCCACTTTTATTGCTCTTATGGGAGGTTTGCACGATGACGAAAAAATAATTCTATGTCCAACGTAATGCTTGCCGACTACTACAAGCTCAAAAAACTCAAAAGCGTGTGGATCGGGCTTATCGTGATGTTCCTGCTCTTGCTTTTGGGATATTGCGCCTATTGGGTGGGCATCAAAGTTGTCGAATCACCCCCAATAAACCCCGCCGATCCCGAAGCGGATATAATCAAGGATCAGACGCTTGCATATCTCAACATGATTCGCAAGACGATGCTTTACGGCTCGACTTCAACCGTGCGTGTCGAACTGTTTGTGGCAATCATCGCATGCATATTTATCGGCAAAGACTTCTCTTGCGGCGCAACCGCAATCTACACCGCTCGCGGAACGAAGAGAGTACAAACTTACTTCTCGAAGTTGTTCTCGCTCATCACGCTTTTTGTCGCATATGCGTGCATTATGCTCATTTTCAGTGGCATATTCAGCTCGTTCGACGGCAGACTCGGTGCGTTTGGCAAAGCGGAATTTGCCATGCTAATGCGCAACTTCTTCCTACAACTGCTGTGCGGCATAGCGTCGATATCCATATTCACAATGATAGCGTTTTTGACAAGGAGTAGCGGCGCGGCTCTTGCCACAAACATCGGCATATACGTGGTGCTGGGCATAATCATAAGTCTGATCACAATGATCACAAGCATTAACGGCAACGAAAACGCGGAAACATGGGCATACTTCCTGCCCTTGCAACAAATGACAATCGCATCCACGGTGGGCAAGCTCACAAAAATGCAAAAAGTTGCCGTGACGGTTATGCCGATCGTCTACACCGTCATCTCAACGCTTATAGGCTATTTCACCTTTGCAAAACGCGACATCAAGTGACAATTTGCCACCTGAAAGAACAAATATTAAGCCGATTTGATTGCAAAAACGTAAAAACGAGCCTAAAACCGCTTATAAAAAGGCAAAAACGAGCTTGATAAAACCAAATATTTAAAAAACGAACTTACAAAAAAAATAACAATAGTACAACTCAAAAAACATCAAAAAAGTCCGCAAATGCGGACTTTTTTCTTATGCAAACGCCAATTTGCAACTTCGTACAAAAAAACTGTGCGCCATCTTCGATAAACATCACCGAAGCGGAAACGACGTAGGTGGCTCCTTCAAAGTTTCCCGTGTGGCACACGCCAACGCCTGCTTAGTGCTGCTGCGGTCAAGCTCTGACACGGTTCACAGTATGACATTGCACAGGACCTTGATATCGACACTCCTTGCGCCGTGCAGCCAACCATGATGAAGACCTAGGATGGTGTTCGACACTGCTATTGCGGATTGCAGTTTACAGGGCACCGCAAGCTCCCCGTCTAGCACAGCAGTATGATTATATCATCAACCACCGATTTTTGCAACAACAATTTTGCGTGATTTTTAGAGCTATATTCAGGTGTGGATGTCCCACCCAATCTAAACAGCAAGCCGACAATCTTGCGAAACTGTGGCAGGAGTTTTTGTCCGTGACTAAACTGATAGTAAAGATTTTCGGCGCGGTTAGCAGAACAACAAGCCTAATGCGGCTCTCGGCATTGCTTGCTTTCAAGCGATGCCGTTGCCGCAATGACGGCTTTTGTTCGGATGAAGAACAAGAAAGGCACGGCTTGAACCAAAACCCAACGTACAAAGCGTACGTGATTTTGGGGAAAGTCGTGTCTGACGAAGTTATTCGCAAATAGAAACACATCAAGTAAATAAGGCTGATATTTAGATGTAGAGCAAGGAAAAACCCCTTGGGCAACAACCCTAGTGTACGTTTGGTACATGAGTTGTTGAACAAGGGGCTTTGACGATGCTATACGCTAAATAGCAGCCTTATTTTTTGGCGGCTTCTTCTTCACGTTTCTTAGCATCCGCAATAATCTTATCGTTGTTCATTGCGGGCACTTCTTCGTAGCGGACGACGTGCATTTCAAACTTACCGCGACCTTGCGTCATGGAGCGGAGATCGGTTGCATAGCGGAACATTTCTGCTTGCGGAACTTCTGCGGTGATGATTTGTTTGCCGTTTGCCATATCGGTGCCGAGAATACGACCGCGACGTTTGTTCATATCACCGAGAATGTCGCCGAGATATTCATCGGGAACGGTGACTTTCGCTTCAACGATAGGTTCAAGGAAGCACGGACCTGCCGCCGCGATACCGTCTGCATAAGAGAGTTTCGCTGCGGTGACGAATGCGATTTCCTTGGAGTCGACCGGGTGATATTTTCCGTCGTAAAGCGTCGCTTTGAGATTGACCATCGGGTATCCTGCAAGAACGCCGTGTTTGATTGCTTCGCGCAAGCCTTTTTCGACTGCAGGAATGAATTGACGCGGAACTGCGCCGCCGACGACTGCGTCTACGAATTCGAAATCGCCGTCCGCCGCACCCGGCTCGAACTTGATGAAGACGTCACCGTATTGACCTGCGCCGCCAGATTGTTTCTTGTGTTTACCTTCTGCAGAAGCGGTCTTGCGGATAGTCTCGCGATATGCGACTCTGGGCTCTTGCCAAGTGATGTCGATGCCGAGTTTACCTTTGACGCGTTTGCACATAATGTCGAGTTGCGCTTCACCGAGACCGCTAATAAGCACGTCACCGGTTTCAACGTTCTTTTCGACCTTGAACGTTGCGTCTTCTTCTTGCATCTTGATGAGCCCTTGAATTGCTTTTTCTTCGTCTTTGAGAGCCTTGACTGCGTAAGAGATGACGGGATTCGGGAATTCGATTTTTTCAAATTGAATCTTATTGTCGGGAGTTGCGAGCGTGTCGTTGGTGTTGGTGTAAACGAGTTTTGCAACTGCGCCGATGTCGCCTGCGTTCAAGCAATCGACGGGTTCTTGTTTTTGCCTTTGAGAACGTAAAGCGTACCGATTTTTTCGGTTTTGTCAACGCTGACGTTATACACGGAGTCGCCGCTTGAGAGTTTGCCGCCGAGAACTTTGAAGATAAGAAGTTTTCCGACGTACGGGTCAACGACAGATTTGATGACTTGTGCGCAGAACGGAGCGGACGGATCAACGCCGACTTCGATTTCTTTGCCGTCTTTGATTGCTTTGATCTTGTGCGCTCTTTGCGGATGCGGCATAAGATCGACAAGTTTGTCCATAAGACGTTTGACGCCCTTTGAAGTCTGTGCATTGCCTGCAACGAGCGGAACAAAAATGTCGTCTGCGATTGCAACGTGCAAACCTTTCTGAATCTCTTCGTCGGTGAACGCTTCGCCGTCAAAGAATTTCATCATGAGTTCTTCGTCGGTTTCCGCAATCATTTCCATGAGTTTGCCGTTGAATTCTTCAATGTCCGCTTTCATAGATGCGGGAGCGGAGATTTCTTTGTCGGAAAGGTCAAATGCCTTGCCTGTGAGAACGTCCACAGTACCGACCATCTTGCCGCTTTCCATAATCGGAAGTTCGATGGGAACAACACTCTTATATTTTGCCATGATGGCTCTTGCCGTGCCCATGAAGTCACTGTTGTCTTTGTCGACGGCATTGACGAAAATGAGTGCGGACACTCTCTTTTCTTGGCAAAGTTCGAGAGCCTTTTCAGTGCCGACGGTAACAGAACCGGTTGCACTGGTGACTACGACTGCGCTGTCTGCTGCGTGCAAAGCGGCAATCATTTCGCCTTCGAAATCGAAAAATCCGGGAGCGTCGAGAATGTTTATCTTGGTGTTGCGGTAAATCGCATAACCGAGAGACAAAGAAATTGAAATCTTACGTTTGATTTCTTCGTCATCGTAGTCCATCGTAGACGTGCCGTCGTCGACTTTGCCTAGACGGTCGATGGTCTTCGCTTCAAACATCATTGCTTCTGCGAGGGATGTTTTGCCCTCGCCGGAGTGGCCGATGAGCGCAACGTTGCGGATTGAGTCTGTATCAAAAATCTTCATAATTTACCTCTTTTGAAGTGGATAGTACAATTATATAATAAAATATCGATATTTTCAAGCACATTTTTAGCCGCAAAAAGCCGTTAGAAAGCATATAAGCCGATACGGTGTATTAGATTACGGAAAAATTTTTTCATATATTTTTGGCCCCTTTACGCCGTTTTGCAAAATATACCGTTAGAATATCGGTTTTGTTATCTGAGATTTTTACAAATCACGTTCGATCGGCATTTTTGCAAGGAAATTTCAAAATCTACAAAAATCGCGTTTATGACAAAAAACGTGCATTTAACATATATAAATAATATGGTTATCGGCGTATACGACAGCGGCATCGGCGGACTTACAACACTATCGAAAATCGCAAGGATTTATCCCGATTGCGAGTTTTTCTATTTCTCCGACAACAAAAATCATCCTTTCGGCAACAAGGACGAAAAAGAACTTGAAAAAATAGTTAACGGTGCCGTTGCAAAACTAAAAAACAACAGCGACGTTCAGATTCTTGCGTGTAATACCGCATCGAGCACATATAAAGGGGACGACGTGATAAAACTTTTGCCGCCAACTTGCCTATGCACCGCTATTCCCGACAAAACGCTTCTCATGGCAACGGACAGGACGATTGCAAATCTTCACTCCGACTGCGTAAAAATCGCAAATACGCCCGAACTAGCAACAATGATTGAAATTCAGGCGGAACTTAACAGAAATCTCGATATGAGCGCACTTGTCCCCTATCTTAAAAAACGTATAGGAAAATTCTACGGCGTAAACAACGTGATTCTTGGCTGTTCACATTATCCGTATTGCAAAAAAGAGATAAAAAGAATTCTCGGAGACGTTACGTTTTTCGACGGAAACGATTTGGTGCAATGCAATCTGAAATCGGAAATGAAAATCCACGGATACGTGAAAAACGCAAATATTAAAGCAAGCGATTTCACACTCGAAAACGTACGTTTCGTTTTCAGCGGATTGAACGAAGAAAAGAAGTATGGAAGGATACTCAAAGAACTGATGCAGGGCGAAATTTAACTTAACAAACACGGTTTTTCATTATTTAAAAAACAGAGTTTTATCCTGTTAGATTGCTTAAATATTGAATTTTGCAGTCATAACCGACAAAAATAAACAGCATCGACGTTACGCATCGATTCCAAACGCAAGTTCAATTGCGTGCGCCACGACCGTAGACGCTTTTTCGACGAGAAAATCTACGTCCTTGGGAGCAACGACGAGATTTGACAAACTCTCTTCTTTTAGCCTCTCTCGAAACGAAAACTCGTCTATTGCGCCGTCTTGTTTGCTCGCATAATCTTTTATAAACGAATATATCGCAGTGCGAAGCGTAAGCATCATCGGCACGCCTATGGAAATTGCGGGAACTCCGAGCGTCGATTTATCGATTCTTTCCTTATCAAGTCCCACACCGCTTCCCGGTGCAATACCCGCGCTCGAAATCTGAAATGACCGTCCGAGACGTTTTGCCATAGAAGTTGCAAGGCTGTCAACGAGTATAACCGCGCACGGCTTGATTTTGCTCACGACGCCGCCGATTATTTCCGCAGACTGCATCCCCGTCATCCCGGAAACGCCTGTTGACAACGCGCATACGCTTTGCAACGAAGACGCATTAAGATCTCTTGTTACGTGCAATTTTTCGACGCAACGCGTGCCGAGAGAGTCTGAAACGATAAGCCTGTTTCCGAGCCCTGAGACAAGCACGGGCGAAGTCCGTTTCGTGATACCGACAAGGTCTTTTATTGCTGTTGAGATTTGTTTTGCAAGATAGTTTTCGGCATATTTGTCCGCATATATGTCTTCCCTAGCGTCAAACGTGATATATTTCCCTATATCGCGTCCGATTTTCTTTGCCTGTTCCGCGTTTTTTATCCAAATCGAACGTTTTTCGACTCCATACGCCAGCGTCTTTTTGTCGGCAAGCGAGCCGAATCCCTTTTCATTTGCGCTTTCTATCGCCAAATCGGTGACTATATATCCGTAAATCATAACTTTATTGTGAGTTTATATGAAAAATCAATGCAAAACGGTTGCAAGATTTTTGCGTATATGCTAATATATCAAAGATATTTATCGGTACAAAAGTACAAGGAGTAAAATATGCCAAATATTAAGTCAGCAAAAAAGAGAGTTATCACTTCTGAAAAGAGAAACGAAATCAACACCGCTAAAAAAGCGCGCGTTAAAACCGCTATCAAGAAATACAATGCGGCTATCGAAGCAAAAGACGTTGCTCTTGCAGAGAAACTTCTCCCCGAGACAATTTCCGTTATCGATTGCGCATTCAAAGACGGCATCTACAAAAAAACACGGTTGCAAGAAAGAAATCAACTCTCTGCCGCGCTCTTGACGCTATCAAAGCATAACGTATAACAAACAAGAAAACTTGTCTTTTGAAAGACTGCTTCAAGGCAGTCTTTTTTTCGTTGTATTTAAATTTGAAATTCACTATTGAAAACGATCGAGTTGACAATTTCCGAAAAACGGTAAAATCACGATTTGCGTTTTCTATGAACCACGACGAGCATAGTTGCGGCAAACGCCGCCAATATGGCAACGGACGCGACTATCGTGAAGATTTTGAGAACGTCCGCGGTTTCTTCACTGATGAGTGCGACGTCGAGTTGAACTCCGCTCGTATAGTGACCGTTGATTTTTGCTATGACGGTATAATTCCCCATACTTTCGGGCTTGAACTCGAAGTTGAACCCGCAACCACGCAATACGCCGTTGACGTACCACTGAACGTCGGCGGTTGGAGATACGAATTCGCTTTTGAAATCATTGATTGTAAAACTGTATGTCTTACCGACCTGACAAACGATACGAGAGACTTCCCTGCCTTCGTCGTCAACTGCGGAAATTTTAAGTTTTGAAATCTGTTCCGGCGCATATTCGAGATAATTCACGGATATAGCGATAGGCTCGCTTTGCTCGCGATAAACTTCCGTCTCGCTCTCATACGTCCATTTTGCATAAAGCCTTGTCGTATACACTTTGCTGTCCGGCGTGTAGTCGATTTGAAATCCCGTCGCAATACGAGTTTCGTTGCCGTCGTCGTCAATCTCGAACCATTCCACCTTTCCAAGTTCGCTAAGCCTGAACGGATAAACAATGCAACTGAGCGTAACGTCGTTCAAATCGGACAAATTTTGCGACAAATTGTCTCCGTCGCACCTGATTTTGATGCTTACGCCGTCGTTCACAAGCGTGCAAAGGTCAAAAGCACTGTAGGTCACATTGTCTTTTTTGACTTCCGACCCTATGGAATTCTTGACCTTTTTTGCGATTTGAGCGGGCGTGAGCAAGCTCTCACCGCTGACTGCCGAACGCGCTCTGTCTTGCAGTATGGCAAGCGCCGCGCCGAAAGATACCACGGGAGAAGCCATGCTGGTTCCGCTTAATTTCTTATATCCTTCGCTCGTCGCGCCGTCCGCGCTGTAATAATCCGAACCGGGCGCACATACGTCGTATTTCAAACCGTAATTCGACGTTGAAGACATCACCTTTTTCGCCCGAAGCGTTTTTCGTGTAGTTCATAACGCCGACCACACCGTCGCTTGCACCCGGATAATACGGAGTGACTTCCGACGATACGCCTTTCGTGATTCCCCACGATTTTTCGCCGTTGCCTGCCGCCGCAACGAATACAGCGCTTGACGCTTGCGCCGCCGAAATTCTGAAATCCGTGCTTTTTGCCGCAAGAGACATATTCACGACGTCCGCTCCGTTTTCGAGCGCAAACTGCACTCCGTCTTTGAACGCCGTGCTTGAAAACGTTGAACTCGTAGGCGTAGGATAAGCGGATTTTACGGGCATGATTTTGACGTACTTTTCGAGATTCAATTCGTGAATGAAAGTCGCGATTATGCCTGCAACATGCGTGCCGTGCTTATCGGGCGCGTCGTCCGCCACGCTGAAATTTGTCGAAGCGTAATTTTTGTCGGACGCGAGAACGGTGTTTTTCCCGATAAGATTGCCGTCCGAGTCCCTGTACAATACGTCATACTCTCCGATACCGTTAACATCGACGGCAAATCCGTTTTCGTCATACTTTCCCGTGAACAACTCGTGACCGTAGTTTATTCCCGAATCCACTACGGCGACCACGACGGGCTTAACATTTGAAAAATCGTACTGCGATGATGAAAACCAACCCGAAACACTCTCTTTCAATTTTGCAAGATTGAGATAGTTTTCACCCATATACCAATCGTGGACTTCTTTTACGACGAAATCGTTGTATCCGTCAGGGTTTACGGCGTACGCAATGCCAAAATCGTATGAAAAACCGGCAAAAACGCAAACAAGGACGAGTGCAACGGTCAAAATACCTATTGCATACGTCCTTGAATCGTGTTTTGTAAAATCTTTGAAATTTCTCATACGCGCGCCGCGCGACGAATCAAATCCAAACGACCTTGCCGTCGAGCGTCAACGTCCCCCATTTGCCGTCTTTTTTAACCTTGGCTTCACCGTTTTCAAACGGAGTGCCCGCGTCGTATTCAAACGGAATGACGACTTCGTTATTCTTGTTTATATAACCGCATTTTTCGCCTTTTACGACCATTGCGTAACCTTCCGAAAAACTCATCGCGGTGTCGTAATCGAGCGGAATGACGACGTTGTTTTCTTCGTCGATATAGCCGCATTTTTCGTCGATTTCGACGGAAGCGAGACCTTCTTTGAAAGCGAATATTTCGTCGTACATTGTGGGAATGACGATTTTGAAGCCGTTTGAATATCCCCACTTTCCGCCTTTGAGAACTTTGCGCCACTCTCCGAGTGCAAGCGGTTCGGTCAGTTTTTCAGGGCGTTGCGGCTTGTTTTGTTGTGCCTTTTGCGGTGCTTGCTTTTGTTGTTTGCTGCCCGAAGTCGCTCTGTCTGCAAGACCGAATTTGGAATGACCGCTCTCGCTTTTTTGCTGTTGCTTGTCGCTCTTTTGCGCTTTCTGCGGATTTTGTTTGTCTTTGCCGCCGTCTTCGACGTTTTGCGGTTTGACATTCTGCGTTTTTTCTTTTGCGCTTCGCCGTCTTGCTTTTGCGTTTTGTCTTGCTTATTGACCTGCTCCGCTCTCAAACACATACCGTTCGCTTTGAGAGCGGCCTTAACTTCAAAAAAGTATTTTCTTGTTGAGACCTTGCACCTTGTACATATCTTTTTCGGTGCGTTTGACAAGGTCTGCCGCTGTCTGAATACGATTTTTTTCAAGCAAAGCGCAGGTGGTTTCGCTTATTCCGAGTTCGGCAATCGATTTTGCAAGTTGCTCCGAAGAAAAAAGTGCGATTTGTTGCTCTTGCGCCCCGTCCTGATTTTGTTTGCGGGGACGATTTTTATAGTAATAATGTTTTTTATTGTTGTTTGCCATATATAAACCTTTTCTATGATATTAGCACACGCGCGCGAATATTTCAAGTGTTAAAGATATTATAATCTTATCTTGACTTAAAGTTTTAATTTGATTATACTTATATTTATGAAACCATATACAAAAAAACGTAGATTTTTCGACATAAAAGCCCTTCTTGCCGCCACACTTTTCATATTGACGGCGTTTTTGGTTTTGCTCCCGCAAAATTCGACTTCGGTCGCAAATGCCGACGAGCAATCCTACCGCGTGCTGTTTCCGACAGGCAACTATTTTCAGTCTTCGTCACCCGCTCTCGTTGGCGCAAACAGAGACTATCTCGTAATATACGACGATTCTAGCAAAACCCTTTTCGTCAGAGCAGACGAAGAATGGACGTATTCTCTCGATTTTGAAGATGTCAAGGGCATTTTCGTCATAGAAAACGTCGTGTTTATGCATGCGGACGGAAAATATTACACTCTCGACCTTTCCGATAAAAATTCTTCTGTGCAAGAGCGCACTCTTCCGAGCCCTGCGGACGTGACTTTCTTCAACAGCGACGGCACTTATCTCTACGCGCACTCCGCGGCAGGCAGAATCACCATATACGACAAAAATCTCGAAGTTGCACTCGGCGTTGACAATCTCTACGATCCCGACACGCTTGCAGGCAAAATCGTCGTAGCAGGCGAAGGCTCAAATCTCATCGTGTTCTCAACGGAATACGCTTCCCCAATCTTCATCACCTACGACGCCACGACGAAAGCAAAAACCATAAAAGGCATCACGCACCATATCGGCGAAGCGTACGTCGGAGACGTTGTGTACGCTCTTGAAATAATTCAGCAATCAAGCGCAAACGACGCACAAAAACGCATCGTGTGCATTGACAAAACGAGCGGCGAATTGCTCTTTGCAACGGACATCGATCCCGACAAATTCTTTGCGTTCGGCAACAGACTTTTCACCATTCAAGACGGCGGAGTCACCGTGTACGCGCTCAACGACGAACACACTGCGCTCACAAAAACGCAAACGATAACCATGTCGGGCAGCGATTTGAGACACCTTAGCAACCCAGTTGACGTCACTCGTTTCCAAAACGAAACCGTGGTTGCGGATAAAGGAAACGACAGAATCGCATTCCTTTCGCAAGCGGGCGTTATGACTGCACTCGCGCTTGAAGAATCTCCGCTTTCTTTGTGTGCGGGCGACGTCCTTTATGCCGTCACGGATACGAAAGTGTTGCAGATAAAAGACAAAACAGTTTCAGGCGAAATCGAGATTGACGGAGTTATTGACACTGCATATCTCGGCAGTCTTTATATGCTCAGACAAGACGGCGTATACGTGCTTCTTGCAGGCAACGCCGTGAAAATATTCGACGTGCGGAATGCAAAGTGCATAGCCGCCGCAGAAGACGGAACGAACGTTCATATTCTCACAAACGACGCAATTCTCTCTATAAATCGATCGGGACAACGTCTTCCCGACCTTGCAAACGGCGATTTCACCGACGCCGTTGATTTTGCAGTGGATTATCAAGGCAAAGCGTTCGTTGCATACGCAAACCGCATCGACTACGTTTTGGGCGAAGAGAGCGGCTCGCATACGCTTTCAAATCCGTCTCTCAAAGCGACCTTGACGAGCGCACACCTTGACGGCACGACAGTCTTCTTCACCGCAAGCGAATGTTTTATCGGCGCACTGGACGTGCAAGCGAAAACGAAACAAACATATCGATACACTCTTCCGACGATAACCGACGGCGTATACTCTTTTGCAAAAGCAAAGGACGGCGCAATGTTCTTCTCGATTGACGGGCGCATAGAAAACGTGTCGCTTGCAAGCAACGATACGATTATCGTGTACGATGACACCACCAAGGACGGAAAAACGTTTGCGAGAATTGGCGAAAGGCTCATCTCAATCGACAAATCGCAGTTTGACACTGTTGAATGCGGCGCATTAAGCGGCGATTACGTCACGAAAGGCGAAACGACACTCTTCAAACTCCCCTACGTCGAAGAGGGAAAAATCACACTCGGATCGGGTGTGAGAATGACGCTTAAAAGCGACGTTGCAGGCTACGATTCGTCCGTTTGGGTGATTGCTACCTATCAGGGACAAGAGTATTTCATAAAACGCTCGGACATTGCCGAATACGTCGAAATCGTCGAAGAAAAAGATAAAGTTTTCGGCAGAGCCAATGCGGACAGAGTGGGCGGTCTTGTGAACGTTTACGCCGATCAATCCACCGACAGCGAAGTCATTGCGCAAATAGTAGACGGAAGCAAAGTGGAAGTGCTAGAAACTCTCGACGATTTCTATCTCGTCTCCTACGACGGAAAACTCGGCTACATCCAAAAATCGCAACTCAAAATCGGCACTCTCACCACCGTACAAATCGTGGCAATCGTGCTTTCGATCATCGTTGCAATTGCAGGCGCGGCAATCTTTGCATCCGTGTATATGACAAGAAAGAACGCCGACGCAAAGAAAAAAGAGCAAGAACAAAAACGTTTCTGAGAACAAAACAAAACAACTTTGAATTTCTAATGGACGCAAAAAAAAGCACCGATGATTCGGTGCTTTTTTATGAGTCGTTTTGTTTTTTTTGATAGCGTTTTACAAATGTGTTTACAAAATCGGCAAAATGTTTTTGTCCGATTATCTGTCTTTTCTCGGTTGTCCCATAAAGAACACGGAAAGCGCGTTGTAGCCTGCACAGCCCGAAACGAGACGGTTGATATATCCGTATTTGACGGGAACGCCGCCCGAAATTTGTTCTATCTGCGCACCGAATGCGTGTGCTTCTTCGGGGCAATTGGTGTGTCCGATAAGGATGAAATCGTTGTCGCTCGGGATATAATTCTGCTTGAAGAACTTCACCATTTCGGCAATGGATTTCTTTCTGCCGATAGACTTCGTGACGATACCGATTTTGCCTTCTCTTGTGAGTTCGAGCACCGGGTTTATATGCACGATCATTCCAAAAAGCGCGGCGAGCGTTGAGATACGACCGCTGTTGCGAAGATTGATAAGGTCGCTGACGATGAAGCAATGGTGAGCGTTGAGTTTGTTTTGCTCGAGCTCAATCCGCAATCTCCTCAATACTCTTGCCTTCCGCCTGCATCTTTCTTGCATAATAGACCAAAAGCCCTTCACCGCCTGCACCCGAGAGTGTATCCACCACTATGATTTTGCGCTCGGGATATTTGATTCTCAGCCCTTTTGCGATATAGGAAATGTTGTCGAAACTGCCCGACATACCCGACGAAAAGCCGATATACAACAAATCTTTGCCTTCTTCGAGCACTTGCTCGAACACGACTTCTGCGTCGTGCGGATTGATTTGAGAAGTTCTGACAAGTTTCCCCGCTTTGAGTTTTTCATAAAAAAGTTCGATGGGATACTCGTCGTCGCGCTCATAAAATCTATCTTCAAGCGTAAAAGAAAACGGAAGTCTGCGCGCAGGATTCTGCTCGTAATATCCTTCGTAAAGGTCTGCAGTGTTGTCCGTAACTATTTCAAACATAAAATGCTCCGTTTCAAGATTTTTTAATCTTATAGATAAAATCTATACATGATATTTTATCATATACGCGCGCTTTTGTAAATATAAAAATCACCATGCGGCGATTTTGCGTTTTTGTCGATTTCAAAAGCCGTCATTCGCTTGCGTTTTTGCTCCGTTGAGAGCATAATATGCGCAATAGGAAAAGGAAACTCTATGGCACTTTCAATATCCATGTTTGTTCTTGCAAGCATAGGAATATTAGTCTCCACTCTGTTCGATTTGAACGTAAAACTCGGCAAAGTCAAAATCGGACTATACTGGGTCATACCGCTTGTCATAGCGGTGATTTTGCTATTGGCAAAAGGTGTGGACGCAAGCGCGGTATGGGCGCAGTTTACTTCAAAAGACGCCATGAATCCGCTCAAAATTCTCGTTCTTTTCCTTTCAATGACGGGGCTTTCCGTCTATCTTGACGAAATCGGATTTTTCAGATGGCTCGCAAACGCAACACTCAAAAAAGCAGGCGCAAGTCAGAAAAAATTGTTTTTTCTGCTCTACATCGTCACTTCCGTTCTCACCGTTTTCACGTCAAACGACGTTATCATACTCACGTTCACGCCATTTATCTGCTATTTTGCGAAAAATTGCGAGATAGACCCCGTGCCGTACATCGTCACGGAATTCGTTGCGGCAAACACCTGGAGTATGCTGTTTATAATCGGCAATCCGACTAATATTTACCTTGCCACAACATACGGCGTAGGATTTGCGGAATATCTCAAAATGATGGCAATCCCCACCGTCTTTGCAGGACTTTGCTCGTTGGCAATTTTGTACGCACTTTTTGCAAAGAAACTCAAAGAGCCGCTTAAACCGCACGAACAAGACGAAAAAATCGACGATAAACCCTGCCTTATCATCGGACTTGTCGGTCTTTTTGTCTGCACTGTTATGTTTGCAATCTCTTCGTATATAGGCGTTGAAATGTGGCTGGTAAGTCTCGTTGCGTGCGCCGGTGTGCTCCTTATATGCTCCGTAGTCACTTTATGCGAGAAAAAATCGCTTAAACCGATAGGAAAAACGATTGCGAGACTCCCCTGGCAACTCGTGCCGTTTCTTCTTTCGATGTTCGTAATCGTTTTGTCGCTCAGCGAATGCGGGATCACCGAAAAGATTGCGGCGTCTCTGCAAAAAATAGATTGCGCGTTTTCTTTCGGCACGACGAGCGCACTGTTTGCAAACCTTATAAATAACATACCGATGTCCGTTCTTTACTCGAAAGTGCTTGAAAGCGTATCAGCTCAAAACCTGCATGCCGCTTTGTATGCGTCCGTCATCGGCTCGAATCTCGGTGCGCTTTTGACTCCCATAGGCGCGCTTGCCGCGATTATGTGGAACGCAATTTTGAAAACACAAAACGTTCGTTTCACATTTGTGGACTTCGTATGGCGCGGTTTTCTCGTCGGCATTCCGTCCATTCTATGCGCAATTGCAGGGCTTGAAATTTCACTGCTATTCTGACGTTTTTTCACTTTCTGTGTTGTATTTTTTCAAATCCTGTGATAAAATTTAGCAACGACTACAATATTAAGGTATATATGGAATACTCAAAAAAACTCAATCCGATTGCAAGAGACCTAAAGCCGTCGGGCATACGCGAATTTTTCGGGATAGCCGCAACGAGAAAAGATTGCTTGTCTCTCGGCGTTGGCGAGCCGGACTTTTCCACCCCGACTGCCTTTTCGCAAGCAGGCATAAACAGCATCAACGCCGGCAAAACGCAATACACCGCAAACGCGGGACTTTTTGAACTGCGCGAAGCGATTGCAAAGTACACGAAAAGTTTCATCGGCGTTGAATACGACCCAAGCGACGAAATCATCATAACCGTCGGCGCAAGCGAAGGCGTTGACGCGTCTTTCCGCGCAATCATTGCCCCCAGTGACGAAGTGCTTATCCCCGAGCCGTGCTTTGTTTGCTATGCTCCGCTCGTGAGTCTATGCGGCGGCGTTCCCGTCCCGATAGATTGCAAAATCGAAAACGAATTCAAACTCACGCCAAAGCAACTCGAAAGCGCGATTACTCCGAAAACAAAATGCCTTCTTTTGTCCTATCCGAACAACCCTACCGGTGCTATTATGGAAAAGGACGACCTTGAAAAACTCGTCCCCATCATCAAAAAACACGACCTTTTGGTGCTCTCCGACGAGATTTACGGCGAACTTGTTTACGACGGCGCAAAATTCACTTCCATTGCGTCTCTTGACGGAATGAGAGAGCGCACGATTGTCGTGAGCGGATTTTCAAAATACTTTGCAATGACGGGTTGGAGACTTGGATACGTTTGCGCGCCAAAAGAGATAATCGACGTGATATACAAGATCCATCAATACGCAATAATGTGCGCGTCGACTTCCGCCCAGTACGTTGCGCTCGAAGCACTCAATGCGTCGTTTAAGGACGATTTCAAGGAAGTGGGCGCAATGCGAGACACCTACGACGAAAGACGAAAATATCTCGTCGGACGGCTCAACGAAATGGGGCTTGATTGCTTCACTCCGCGCGGCGCGTTCTACGTCTTCCCTTGCGTCAAATCAACGGGTATGGACGGCGAAGAATTCGCGTACGCGCTGCTCGACGCAAAAAATGTTGCAGTCGTCCCGGGCGGGGCATTCGGGAAAAGCGGAAAAGACTTCGTGCGCATAAGTTATGCCTATTCTCTCGACGTGATTAAAAAGGCACTCGACCTTATCGAAGAGTTCATAAACGAAAACAAAAAAGAAAAACAATAACTACAAACTAACAACACCTATAACCACAATGTTTTGCACCTAAAACGTTAAATACGACGATAAAAAAGCGCGATTTTTCAAACGAAAAATCGCGCTTTTGCTTATAGTTTTGCCTCTTAAATCAGCCGATAGTGACAGTGCCGTCCTTTGAAATGGTCACGGCATCGCCGATGTTGACGGATTTAAGGAATTCGTCGCCGAGTTGGTCGATTGCAATAACGTTGCTGTCTTCCCAAATTTTTGCAAGAACGATTCCGCTTGCGGCAAGCGAGTCTATATGGTCTGCAAAAAGGAACGCCGCAGGATTGATACCCATAGAGCATACCGTCTGAATGACGAGACCGCCCGTTGTCGAACCTATGGTTTGCGGCAGGCAAAGCACTTTGCCCGTGATGTTGAGCCCGAAAATATCTTTGTTGTTCTGGTCGCTGACAATGACTTGTTTTGCGTTGGTGAGCGCACTCTTCTGGAACGTTGCGAGAGTGTTGACGCCTTGTCTCGAAACTACGGCTTCGCCCTTGAAGTCGCCGCCTGCAATAACTCTACCCTTAAAAGTTTTCATAGTCTTCACTCCTTTCCTGCGATGATGTTGACGAGATCCGCCGTCTTATAGTATCTTGCGATGCTGTACGTGCGGAGTTTGTTGGAGCAAGTCGCAATGGATTTGCCCTTGGTGAGCGGATTGTTGGTGTACATAAGCGGACAAATGCTCGTGAGTTTCGCTCCCGTTGCGATAAGTCTGGCGTATGCGGGAGTTTTCTTGAATTTTTCAACGACGTCGGGAGCGGAGCAAACGATTGTTTCGAGCGCGACTTTCTTTTTGCCGTTTTGTTTGAGTGCATTTTCAATCATATCCGTCCATTCGTTGAGTTGGGTGAACGTAAGGTGCGGACAGCCAACAAATGCCATAGTCGGCTTGCTATCGGGCTTTTTCCACATATTCGGATAACTCTTGTACACTCTTTCGAGTTCCGCGTCGTCGATGACGTACACTTTCGGGTTTTCGACGATGAGTTTTTCGCCTAGTTCTTTCGCTTCGGGCGTGAGATTGTCGATGTGATAGAGACCGACTGCGCCGTTTGATGCGGTTGCCGCGCCGAAATCTTTGAGATATCCCTTATTTTCGTCGTTAAGTTCACTGCCGATCCACTTATCAAGACCGTAAACGTAAGGTACGTCTTCAACGACTTTCATGCCGATTGCGCTGCCGAGAATTTGCGCTTCGGGGATTTTTGTCGTTTCGACCTTGACAATCCAAGTTGCTTTTCTGCCTTCGTCGGTGAGAAGGCCGAATTCGGGGACGTAACCGATGATAGAACCGAAAAGATCGAGCATACCGCTGTTGCGGTTGCAACGTGCGCCGAGAACGGAGTTTGCATAAACGACTGCACTGGATTCCGCCCAAGAAAGAACGTCGCCTTTCTTCGGAACGTTGCCGACTTCGTCGAGATAGCACGCGCAAGTGAATGCGTTTGCGTCTTTGAGTCCCACCGCTTTCAACTGCTCTTCATAGCGTTTTTGCTGTGAATACATAACCTTTTCGTTGACGAGCCTGTCAAGAAGAGAATACTTGACGTTGGCTCTGTCGAGCGGGCGCGGGTCAACCGTGAACGTGCCTTGCGTCTTGATGCCGTCCGCAATAAGTCTATCCATTGTTTTGTAGAGCGGTTTGAGCAATCCGATGCCGAAACTCGTGACGAGATGCCCTTCCTTGTGAGTCACTTCAACCAAGCGTTTTGCTCCGAAAATGTCTCCGAACATGACCAAGGTTTCCATAACCATTGCCTTCGTTTTGCCCTGCTTGCCGTTGAGAATGTCAACTTGCTCGGGCGTGAGTTGCATTTTGTAATCCATAATACCCCTTTACGCAAATGAATGCGTCAAAAATAATCCTTCTCAAAACGCGCCGTATGCGCATCCACTCTTATATTTTACTATATAGATAAATAAATATCAATACCGAATTTTACGTTTGTATAAAATTTTTTTGCATTTTTCTCACTGTTTACTCAAAAAAATTCAATAAAAATCATGCAAAATGCAAGAAAACGAGTGTTTTGCTCGTTTTCTTATAAAAGTTCTGTGCATTTATCGCTATATTGCAATGCGCCTATTCTTTAAGTCATTAGGTTTCGATTGCTATGAACGGAACGAATATTTCGTCTTCGCATGCGCCCGCATGCATTCCGATGAAAGCGTCTTCTTCGGGTTCAAACGGATTTATGCAAGTTTTGCCCTTCGCAACCGCAACGTAATCTCCAACGAAATCTTCAAATCTCGAATTTGCCTTCCCGTCGCCGAAAAGTCCGTCTTTTATCACTTCGTCGTGACTGAACAAAATATAATCGTCTCCGAACGCCTGCATAAACGCTTTTTCAAACCTTTCTTCCATTCCATTTTTGACGAAGATCGACAAAGCGCGCGATTCTATTGACGGCACGCGCAGCAAACACTCGGCAATTTCGGGATAATCGCAAAGAGACTTCCACTCAACGTCAACGAGACCGTGATCCGCCGTGACTATCACGAGCGTATCTTTGAGATCGGCGCATAGTTTTTCCACTTCGTCGTTTATCAAGCGTATTTGTTCACCGACTCTTTCGTCCGTCGTGCCGTAGTCGTGAATATCGTGGTCCGGCTGATTCCAATAAGTATAAATATACTTTTCTCCGTCTTTTTCACAAAGTTCGCGCACGATATCGCAGATATTTTTCACGGATTCCGTCTTTATAGTGCCGTGTTTTGACACAAAATACGCCTGTTTGCCCGCTCTTTTGATTTTCTCTTCCAGCGTATCGAAAGGGATAGCGGTTTTTGCGACCGGATAATCGGCGGCGATTTCGTCTTTGCCGAATATCGTATTCGTAAAAAGACAAACGTTTTTGTCAATTTCCTTGAAATACAACGCCCAGCCGAGCCAGCCGTGTTCCATAGGCGTAAGCCCCGTTTCAATCGCGGTTGTCGCAGCGGTTGTGGTCGGCGGATACACCGAACAAATCGTGCGTATAAAATGAGCACGCAAAAACGGAGCGACTTCCTTATGTTTTTCAAGGATAGCCGTTCCCATTCCGTCAAACAGCATGACCACAACGTTTTTATAGCCTTTTGCGAGCAATTCGTCCATATCTTCGAGCGTCGGATGTCCGTATTCGGCGCCGAAACGTTTCAGGACGGAGCAAGCAATCGACACGAGCGAATCGTTGTAATCGATTTTAATTCTTTTGTCCATTTTGCGCTTTTTTCTTTTTTGTCGTTCGATATATTAAATGCGCGATACACGCGGTTAGATGCCGCATATCGCGCATTTGTGCATGGGTTACGTTTTATTTGATTTTGTGAATCGCAACGTCGTATGCCTGACTTGTCGCGTCTGCGATTCTGCCGACTTTCTTTGCGTCTCCGATGACGAAGATATTTCCGAACTTGCCTTCGATTGCTTTTGCAAGGTCGTTTACGGGGCGTGCTCCAAGCGACAATACGACTGCATCAAAATCAAAATGCGCAGGTTTGTCCGTTGCTTTCGCATTCTTGTTTTTGTCGAGTTTGACAGGTTGGAGCGTGACGCCTTTTTCGTCTATCGAGACGAGCCTGTGTGACAAAATGTAATTCGTATCCTTTGCGTCGAGTTTCGGCACTACGTCATCCAGATGCTGAAACCACGTTCCCGGAGCAAGCGTGTCCGCCATCTCCACGATTGTGACTTTATTGTCTTTATCAACGAGCATTTCTGCGGTTTCTAGTCCCGTCATTCCCGATCCTATAAGCGCGACTTTCTTGCCTTTTAGCACTACTTCTCCGCTCAAAATCTGCGTGGTCGTATACACGTTTGCAAGGTCGGAGCCTTTTATCGAACGCGGTCTCACCGCTTGCGCACCCGTTGCGATTACGACTGCGTACGGATTGAAAGATTTGATGACTTCTTCGTTCGCTTCGGTGTTAAGGTGAATTTCCGCGCCGAATTTTTCCGCATTTACGCGCATATCTTCAAAGCACCAGCCGAGTTTTTCTTTTTTAGGCGGTTTATCCGCAAGTTGAATCTGACCTCCGATTTTGTCCGTTTTTTCAAGCACGATAGGCTTGAATCCGCGACGACCAAGCATTTCGGCACAAGTAAGCCCGGCAACGCCCGCGCCGACAACAACCACCGTTCTGCCGTTGCCGTCTTTTGGAAGATTGTCGAATTCCTTTTCTCTTCCCACCGTGGGATTGACAGAGCAATAGCCGTGATCTCCGTGATATGCGTTGTCTTGCATGCTTTGAATACAATACAGACAGCAAATACAACGCTTGATTTCTTTTTCTCTGCCTTGTTGCGCTTTTTCTGCCCAGTGCGGATCTGCAATATGCGGTCTTCCAAGTGACACAAAGTCCTGCGTGCCTTCTTCGAGTTGCATTTCTGCCTGCTCGGGTGTGCGGATAAGGTTTGCCGCAATGACAGGGATTTTGACTTCTTTCTTCACCGCCGCGGCAAGATACTTTCTCCATCCGAGATCAAAACTCGTGGGTTCGAGCCAATAGTTGAACGTGTCGTATGCCGCGCTCGAAACGTCGATTGCGTCAACGCCCATAGCTTCGATCGCTTTTGCGTACTTTACGCCCATTGCCATGTCGTAGCCTTTGCCGCTTTTGCCGATTTTGTCATAGAACTCGTCAACCGTCAGCCTGACGATGATGGGATAATCTCCACATTCTTTGCGTATGCCTTCCACGATTTCGCGGAGAAAACGCAAGCGATTTTCAAAACTGCCACCGTATTCGTCCGTGCGATGATTTGTGTTTGGAGAAAGAAATTGTTGAATAAGGTATCCGTGCGTGCCGTGAAGCTCTACGCCGTCAACGCCTGCCTTTTTGCAACGCACCGCGCCGTCGATAAATTGACGTATGACTTGTTTCACTTCTCTTTTGCTCAAAGCGCGCACTCTGCCGCCCGCAAAATAACTCGGCTCGCACTTGCTTGCCGACACCGATGAAAGCGCAATATTGTGCTTTGACATAAACGGCGCGATTTTCGGCGCAATCTTGAATAGAGTTTTCGGAAACGACTTAAAAGTCCTTGTCAGAGCAATGCAAACGGGCACAGTGCCGATTGCAAGCCCCACGTTTTGTCTGCCGGGGTGATGCAACTGCACAAACAACTTTGCGCCGTGGCGATGTATACGCTCGCAAAACTCGTGAAGAGAAGGTATTTGATAGTCACGACTTATGCCAAGTTGTGCAAAAGCCGCCGCTCCGTGCTTGTCGTTGATACGGCAAATCTCGGTGATGATAAGTCCCGTGCCGCCTTTGGCGCGTTCTTCATAATAATCCATCATCTGCTCGGTTGCGCAGCCGTCAAATTGTCCGAACCCCATTAGCATCGGGGACATAACTATGCGGTTTTTGATTTCACACGTGCCTATCTTCATAGGCGAAAACAACATTTTATATTCCATAATTCTCCGTTGCGAGCGCAAAACGCACTATTTATTTACATAAAAGTATTGTAACATACAATAACCGACTGTGCAAGAGATAAATTTACAAGTTAATCAATGTTGTCGTTATACGCAAAATTGCTCGACGAATAAATTAATCAAATGAAAAACGCCCCGAAAGGAGCGTATTATAGGTTCGTTTCCCGATTATTGCTTATAAAATAGATATTATTATCAAAAAACGGCGTTTACAGAATATCGTTTTGCTGCTTGAACGCTTTGAGCGTGTTTTCAATCAACATCGTCACCGTCATAGGTCCTACGCCGCCCGGAACAGGCGTTATATACGAGCATTTCGGCGAAACCGCAACAAAATCGACGTCTCCGCAAAGTTTGCCGTTCTCGTCTCTGTCCATACCGACGTCAATCACCACTGCGCCGTCTTTGACCATATCTTCCTTCAAAAACTTCGCTTTGCCTATGGCAACGCACAAAATATCCGCTTTTTTAGTGATTTCGGCAAGGTTTTGCGTGCGAGAGTGACACACCGTCACCGTGCAATTTTTGTCAAGCAACAGCTGCGCAAGCGGCTTGCCCACAAGATTTGATCTTCCGATGACAACCGCGTTTTTGCCTTGCAACTCAACATCGTAATGTTCGAGCAATCTTATAACTCCGAGCGGAGTGCAAGCCACAAGGCTGTCTCTGCCCGTCCACAACTTGCCTTTTTGCGTGAAAGTGCATCCGTCAACGTCTTTTTCGGGACAAATAAGGTCGATAAGAGCAATTTCGTCAAGGTGCTTGGGGAGCGGCAGTTGCAAAATCATTCCGTTTACGTCAATGTTTTCGTTGAGATAGCTTATCGTGCCCGCCACCTCGTCGAAAGTGCTGTTTTCGGGCAGTTTGCACAAAAACGACTTGATGCCCACTTCGTCGCACGCCTTGATTTTATTGCGAACGTACACTTGCGATGCAGGATCGTCTCCCACGAGAATAACCGCAAGTCCTATTTGCTTGCCCGTCTGACTTTGAAGTTTCTCGACTTCCGCCTTTATGTTTTCGCGCGTTTTTTGAGCAACTAGTTTACCGTCGATGATTTGCATATATCGCTCCAACTTTTTTTTGATATTGCCATTATACCGCCCCAAATCGCTTATTGCAAGCAATTAAAGGAAAGCCATGCGTCGATTTTACGGTTAAAACAAGCGGAAATTATTTGGTTTTCGACATTCTAATGCGCTTAAAAGAAGTTTTTTATATTGCTATTGACATTTTTAATATTTTACAATATAATAAATTGAAAAAGTAATTAGGGCGCAAACTATGTTTGCGGAAGGATAGAATATGAACTCTTGGGCAGTCGTTGACTGGACCACGGACGTTTGGCATTTTATAGTCAGAATGCTCGTTGCCGTCGTGTGCGGATTCGTCATCGGTCTCGAACGCAAATCACGCAGTAAAGAAGCAGGTATCAGAACGCACGCCATTGTGTGTCTTGCCGCTTGCCTTTTTATGATATTGTCAAAATATCTCGCTCAACCGCTCTTTTCCGACTTGAAAGAAGGCTCCATTGCCGCAGACGCAACTCGTATCGCATCGCAAGTTGTCACCGGCATAGGCTTTTTGGGCGCAGGCATCATAATGTACAGACGTGACGTCATGCACGGGCTCACCACCGCGGCAGGTGTGTGGGCAACGGCGGCAATCGGCATGGCTCTCGGCGCAGGATTTGTGGTCACAGGCGTGTGCGCAACGGCAATCATCGTTGTCTTGCAACTTGTCTTCCACCTTCCCGTCAAAGCATTCACCACCCGTCATATCTCGGTGATCAGGATGCTCATTTGGCTAGAAACGGACGATATTCTTGACAAAATCACCGACAAACTCGGCTCAAAGAAGATCTCGTCCTACAAAGTCAAGCAAGCGGACGGCAAGATGATTGCAAACGTCGAAGTGTCCACCACGGACGAATTTTCAGTGGCAAAACTCAATGACGTGATACGCTCCTTCCCTTCTCACGTGATGAGCATCGAGCGTGTGGACGACTGATTGAAAAATCTTATGGCTATACCAAAACACCGCGAAAACTCGCGGTGTTTTTTATTAATATTACAAAAAGCACGCTATGCGTGCTTTTTTTCAATTCACTACGTTTATGGGGTTGTTTTGCAAAAATGCCCTGACATTGTCATCGGTGGCATTCAATAGTCGCACTCGCGACTCGTAACTTGCCCACGCAACATGCGGCGTGATAAGACAATTCTTTGCCGTAAGAAGCGGATTGTTTGCTTTGGGCGGCTCTGTCGACAACACGTCGAGACCTGCCCCGGCAATTCGACCTTCGTTGAGTGCGTCTGCAAGTGCTTTTTCATCGATAAGTCCGCCACGCGCCGTGTTTATCAGATATGCGGTCGATTTGAAAAGCGCAATAGACTTTTCGTTTATCATAAGTTTTGATTGCTCATTGAGCGGACAATGCAAAGTGACAAAATCGGCGTTTTTGAACACTTCTTCTCTTGACACGCTACCTTCAAACGGCGTGCGATTGTGAATGAGCAGATTCATTCCGAATGCTTTTCCGATTTGCGCAACTCGTTTACCTATGCTTCCGTAACCGATGATACCGAGCGTTTTCCCGTATAACTCGTGCAAAGTGCCGACGGTGTATGCAAAATCTTTCGAGTTTTGCCAAACTCCGCGATGAACGGATTCATCGTGAGCCGCAACTCTCGAGGCAAATTCGAGAATGAAAGCAAAAGTCAACTGTGCAACGCTTGCCGTGCTGTAATACGGAACGTTGGACACGGTTATTCCCAAATCCCTTGCGGCTTTGACGTCAACGACGTTGTATCCCGTCGCAAGTATGGATACGAATTTCAATTTTTGCATTGCGCCATGATTTCGCGCGTGAGCACGACTTTGTTGAGAAGCACTATATCGGCGGCGACGATTCTGTTCAATACGTCTTCGGGTGCGGTGCGGTCGTAATACGCAACTTCACCGTACTTATTGAGAAAATCGAAATTCAGTTCTTCGCCTTTGGCGTTGTATCCGTCAAGAACAACTATTTTCATACTCATTCAACCAACTTGCGTTTGTTGCCGTTGATAACGTTCAGACTGTCTTTGAGCGACTTCTCCGCACTGTCGAGAATGTTGAACGCAAGCGAGCGTGCATCGTAGTCCATTTTGCGATAGTTTTCTTCCGCTTCGTGCTGCATTGCTTCCGCTTCTGCTTTTGCGCGTTTGTAGACTTCGGTCTCGGTCATGAGTTGTTTTGCCTGCTCTTCTGCCTTGTCCATTGTCTCGTTTGCATAATTCTCGGCTTTTTGGATTATGTCGTCTCTATCCTTCTTGATTTGCGTTGCTTCGCGCAAAACGAGCGGATAACTTGCTCTGAATCTCGAAATAAGGTCAAGCATAACCGCTTTGTTGATGACGATGTCGGTGTTGCTGAAAGCCGCTTTTTTTGCTTTGAGCACTTCGCTTTCGATTTCGTTGATGAGCATATCGATTGTTTCCATATTTGCGTCCCCTTTTGTGAGTTTATCTTTATCTCGCGCGCACGTATGCGCGTTTATTTATTGTTCGTTGTGTTTTATTGTTCTTTGTGTTTTGTCGTTTCCTATCGTTTTTAGTTTCTTTCGATGCGTTTTCTCTATTGCTTATTATTTATTGTCGTCGCTTCAGTCATTTCAAATCCGCAAACTCTTTGGATTGAAGAAGTGCGACGGTGCTTGACGGCATATTGCGATAATCGCCGTGAGCAATCTGCTCTCTCACGAGTGTAGAACTTATGTCTTCGTATCCCTGCGGAGAGATAAATTCGGTGTCATAACCGCCGTGTTCTTTGTTGTATTTTGCCATATCTTCTTCATACGGAATGTCTTTTGCGTCTCTGACTCCGCGCACGAGAACGGTTGCGCCGACTTCTTTTGCAACTTCAACGGCATATTTGTCGGAATAAAGCGCGTGCGCGCCTTTTTTGAATTCGCATACGGCGTTTACGATTGCAAGGCGTTGTCTTGGAGAGAACGTATACGTTTTGTCGGGATTTACAAGACACGCAACCCACACTTCGTCGTATTTTGCAAGTGCTTCGTCAAGCACGCTTTCGTGCCCTTTCGTGAACGGGTCAAAACTGCCTGCCATAAGCGCAACACTCTTTCTCGTAATAAACTCGGCGGTTATAGTGCCCATTTTCTTCGTGCGTTGCTTAAATCCGACATGCGGAATTTCGTACGACTTTTCCGAGCCGTGTTCAAACACTATCACGCCGTCTTCCGTAAGCAAATCGAGTTCTACGATAAGGTCGATTGCAAGTTCTGCAAGCGTGGTTGCATACGGCGGATCGAGAAATATCAAATCGTACTTTTTCCCGCTGACGTAACTCGAGCGAAGCACCGAAGCGAAGTCTGCGTTGACCACTCTGTAATCTCCGTCAACGCCTTTGAGATTTTGATACACGAGCGCAATCGAATCTTTGCTTCTGTCAACGAAAGTGACGTCTTTCGCGCCGCGCGATATGCACTCGATGCCGAGCGAGCCGCTTCCTGCAAACAAATCGAGCACGCTTGCGCCGTCAACCCAACCTTGCAAAACGTTGAACAATGTCTCTTTTATGCGCGTGGTCGTCGGGCGAACGCTGTCGTCCTTTGGCGATACCAGATTCTTTCCGCGGTATTTTCCCGCAACAACTCTCATATTTCTTCTCCGAACGGATTGATTTTTTCTCCGTCACACGTGATTATTCTCTTTTCGGTGACTATCATATCGAGCGGAACGTCGCACACATTCGTCTGCAAGCCGTCGATATGCTGACAATCGAACGCAAGCCCTATCGTGTAACACGGATGCGTTGAAAGATATTTGTCGTAATAGCCTTTTCCGTGTCCGAGACGATTGAGACCGTCAAACGCCACCATAGGCACGATTGCAACGTCGATATCGTCAATTGCGTGCGAGCCGACGGGTTCGAGTATGCCCCATTTGTTCGTTCTGAAATTTGAAAACGGGGATATAACGATTGCTTTCATATCGTCGCCGTGCACTCTCGGCACGCATACGACTTTTTCGAGCATAAGCGCAAGTCCCACGATTTCCTGCGTGTCGGGTTCGGTTTCGGTGCCTAGATATACGAAAACCTTGTGCGCGCGAGTGAACTCGTCAATGCCGCTGAGTGCGTCCGCGATTGCTCCGCTTGCAAACTCTTTTTTAGTTTGCGGCATTGCTTTTATTCTCGCTCTTGCGGTTTTTCTCGCTATATCTTTTTGCATACGCTCCTTGACCTTGAAAACGCCGTATATACGCAGTATTCCACCGTTTTTCTTTCGTTTGCCGCCTGCAAAACGGTTTCGCCGTCTAAAAGCACGGCTTCTTCGCCGATTTGCGCTTCGTATTCTCCGGTATCAACCGCAAACACGTCCATGCACGCTATGCCGACGGCTTTGCAATATCTTCCGTTTATCCGCACTCCCGACGGATTTTCACGGCATATTCCGTCCGCGTAACCGCCGAAAATATAAGCGACGTTCGTATCTTTTTTTAGCGGCTCTCCGCCGTATCCGACTATATCGCCAGTTTTTAGCCGTCTCGTCTCGACGACTTGCGAAAAGACGCTCATTGCACCGCTATAAGCGCATATTCCAGCTCTCACCATGTCGTAGCGCAAGTCTTCGTCGTACATGGAATGACTTGACGCAAGATGCGATATAACTTGCGGATAAAACTTTTTTACAATATCCGCACATTCGTCAAAGAGCGCTTTTTGCGCCGACGTTCCGTCCCGAAGATGAGAGAAAACTCCTTCGACGGTAAAGCCGTAATCTTTGAGAAGAAAACACACTTCACCCAGTTTGTCCTTTTCAAAACCGAAACGGTGCATTCCGCTGTCGACTTTAAGATGCAAACGCATTTGACAAGGCTCGATAAATCCTATTCTCGCAAGATAAAGCAACGCGGAGAGTTGACTCTCGCAATGAAGGGACAAAATCGCTTCTAGCGCATAAGTTTCGATTATTTCATCGGGCAACACGGTCAGCACGAGAATATCTCTCGTAATCCCGACGTCTCGCAACTTTTTTGCCTCTTCGACGGTTGCAACGCCGAAAGCATCAACAACGTTTTGCGTCGCTTTTGCCACGTCGGCTATACCGTGTCCGTAGGCGTTTGCCTTGACCATAAACAAAACTTTGCGATTTACGGTTTTTTTTATATTTTCGAGATTTCGTACGATACGGTCGGTATCGACGACTGTTTTCAGTTCTATAATCCGCCCCCGTGGCGCATATTTCGGACAATAATGCAATTTATGCTGCAAAATCGTTTATCCGCGCGCGCCTTACAAAATATGCAAAGGACGGATACGTTGTGCGTTATTTTTTCTTTTTGTCTTTTTTCTCGGGTGTGAACACTTCGACGATAACGTCGCCGATATGGTCGCGCATATCTTTGATGAAGTCATCGACGTTTTTGACCGAAACGTTGATTTTGAAACTCACTTCACCGTCGCTTTCTTTCACACCTTTGCAGATGAGATATATTTCTCTCGTTTCGGAGTTTTGCTTTATGCAAACGACGTCGTCGTACTTTATTTTGTCGACGAAAAAGCCGAGTGTTGCGACGATATGGTCGTCTTTGAAGCGGTACACGCTGTTGAATATCACAAGCAACGCCGCAACTGCGATAATCGTTGCCGCAACGAGCGACACGATTGCGATTGCGGGAGAATCGGTATACACTCCGTTTGCGCCCGCAAGCATCGCGATGTCAAGCCCGATTATTGCCAACGCACCGAGCGCGACAAAAGCGAGAAGAATCGTTTTTACAACTCCGAAATTCATTCTGATTTTCATAAATTCACCTTATATTTTGGCGTTCTATACGCATATATTGCCATTTTCGTCGCAGTATATGCCCGACGCTCACAAATCGTTTTCTTCGCTTTCCTGATTGTACTCTTCGACGCTTTGAAGTTGTTGCTCGCTTCTGTAGCCGAATTCGACCGTATTGATGACCGTCGTTGCGTCGGTGTAGAAACTCAGTCCTTTAGTCTTGTAATATCCGATAAGTTCTATTGCGCGAAGAATGAAGTAATAAAGAGACGGCAAAATCAACGACATAAGTCCGCCCGTGGGTATTGCAAATGCGGTTGCAAGCAAATACACGATCGTGAACGTGACGACGTACGATTTGAACAGTCCGCTCATATTTGACTTGACGTAAGTGAGCGAGCGCGTGAAACTCGTGTACACTTTCTCTTCGGGGTGAAACAACATTCTCGGTAGCCATCCTGCAAAAAGCAGTGATCTAAGCGAACAAATCAGCACTCCGACGATAAGAAGAATGGGTATCACGAAGAAACCAACGTGCTCGAAAAGTCCGAACAATATGCTTGCCATAATCGCGAAGAAAATGACGTCGATGGGAAGAGATATCGTAAGCCTTGCCGCAGAATATTTGCACGCTTTTTTGAAGTTGAGCGCGAGATTGCTCGCAAAACCTATGCGATAGTTGGACGCCATAAGTTTGTTCACTATGTCGGATACCGTGAAATATGACAGACCGAACACGAAACAGTAGAACGCATACACGAATATAAGCGCAAAAGAAAGGCTAGCCGCAAAGGTGGGAAATTGGACGATGTCTATAAGGAAACATTTCCCTTCCGCGATCACATCCGCAAGCGCGGCGCGTATCGTTTGCGATCCCGTCCACACTGTCTTGACGCTCTCGATAATGTTGTCAATATGACCGGGGAAATTGGCAATGGACACCATGTTCATTGATTTCCAAATGGGCAAGATGATCGCCGCCCCGAGCGCAAACGCAAGAAGCAACGATATAAGAATCCACGCCAGTATTTTCAGCGCGTATCCGAGATTTGAAAAAAGAATCGAAATCGAATATTTGAATTCCATTTTATTCTCCGAGCGGTCAAGCCGCCTTGTTTTTAAGTCAATTTGTACGGCATATCCTGCCGCAAAACCGACAATTATTTTTTACGTTTTTTTGATTTTGACCAAATAGATTGTTCTTTTCTTTCAAGGTCAACTCTTTCCGTGCCCGTGACGTCATAAAATAGCGTGTACATGAGCACGAGATAGAACGGCACGACGTACAGATATGCGATAACGTCGAGAATGAATTGAGCAACTACGCCTGCACCGAGCGCGCCCGTGATAATCATCGCGATTTCGACAGGCAGTATTGCAAGAACGATATGAAGCATAGTGGGTATAACTCTTCCCGAGATGCTCTTTGTCGCCTGCTTGAATGCGTCTTTTGCTTTCATACCCGTATGCAAACAATACGGCGGCCACAATATCACGCGCGCCATAATAGAGATCATGCCGAGCTGCAACACAACATGCGTTATGCTTGATAAAACAAGCCAACCCACGCGATTTTTGCACAATTCCCACCACAAATAGTAGAACGCAACGGACAAAAGATTGAGAATCTCAAACGCCACGAACGCAAGCACGATAAATCTCAATGCGGTCAGAACGTTGAAATTGAGCCTGACTTTCACCCGTGACGGCGAAACGGTAAATTCGCCTATGCGCATATGTCTGTCGATGACGCCCAACATTATTGCAATGTCGAAAACGAAAAGGACAAGCCCGATTATGCCTATATACCAATATTCAAACGGCAATTCGTAGACTTTGACAAGCATATCGAAAAAGTTTTCGGGCGCAATCGTTTTGTATGAAAACAAATACTTCAGCGCGCCGGTCGGCGACAATGCAAACGGAATAAGGAGCGACGGAAGTACGTTTATGAGCAAAAGGTATGCCCCTTTGTCAAAAAAGTATTTCCATGCCGCTTTGAAACACGCAGGATTTCTCGTGCTGTCTTTAATTCGCATAGCGTTCTCCTTAGCCTTATTTCATCTCGGGCATTGCCCTGTCCTTTCCTTTCGTTGTTTTGCCGTTGTCAGTCGAACATCGCAAGTTTGTCGTGAAGTTTTGCGAGTTTTTCGATGGCCTTCTCAAGTTTATCTTTCTCGTTGTCAATAAGTTTTTGCGGCGCTTTTGCCGTGAAACCTGCGTTTGAAAGCAAACCTTTGGTCTTGTTTATCACCGCTTCGGTCTGTGCGATTTCGGCGTTGATACGTTCTTTTTCCTTGTCTTCGTCGATAAGGTCCCCGAGCGGAATAAATATTTCTGCGTCGTGTGTGACGATGCTGCTGAGTTTTCCGCTTATCTCGCTCTTATCTTTCACAAGCGTGACTTCGTTGACGTTTGCAAGTTTTTGGAGATACGGGATTGCGGACGTTATGAATTTCTCGTCTTTTGCAATGATATAAGCGTTTATCTTCTTTGACGGAACGACGTTCATTTCGTTGCGCAAATTGCGGATAGAACCTATGATTTCGCGCAAACCTTCAAAACTCGCCTCTTCCTTGCGGAACACTCTGTGTTTGTTGTAGGTCGGCCATGCCTGAATCATAAGCACGCTGCCCTTCGGCGCGTATTTGGAATAGATTTCTTCGGTTACGAACGGCATGAACGGATGCAACAGTTTGAGAATTTCGGTCAACACGTAGGAAAGCATCGCGATTGCATGATTGTGTTGCTTCTTGTCGTCGCTGTAAAGCATCGTCTTGCTCATCTCGATGTACCAGTCGCAGAACTCGCTCCATACGAAATCGTAAAGTCTTGCGGCGGCAAGTCCCAATTCGTACTTATTGAGATTTATCGTGACTTCTTTCACGACGTCGTTTAGACGAGTGAGAATCCACTTGTCCGCACCGTTGAAGCGTGCGGGCATGGACAAATCGTCGCCGTCTTTGATGTTCATTATGACAAAACGGGATGCATTCCAAAGCTTATTCACAAAGTTTCTGCAACTTTCGATTTTTCCGTCCGTAAATCTTGTGTCACTGCCGGGAGCGATGCCCGTTGCAAGCGAGAAACGCAGTGCGTCCGCGCCGTATTTGTCGATGATTTCGAGCGGATCGATGCCGTTGCCGAGACTCTTTGACATCTTTCTACCCTGAGCGTCGCGCACGAGACCGTGAATAAGCACTTCGCTGAACGGGACTTCGTGCATAAACTCGAGTCCGCTGAACATCATTCTCGCAACCCAGAAGAATATTATGTCGTATCCCGTTACAAGCACGTTCGTGGGATAGAAATATTCGAGATTCTTCGTCTTTTGGGGAATCCGAGCGTAGAGAACGGCCAAAGCGCAGAGCTGAACCAAGTGTCAAGAACGTCTTCGTCTTGACGGATATGCGTGCCGCCGCACTTGGGGCAAACATCCACTTTCGTCTTTGAAACGATCGTCTCGCCGCAATCGTCGCAATAGTATGCGGGGATTCTGTGTCCCCACCAAAGTTGACGGGAAATACACCAGTCTCTAATGTTCTCCATCCAGTTGAAATAGGTGTTTTCAAATCTCTTGGGGATAAACTCGGTTTTCTTGTCCTTCACCGCCTTGATCGCAGGCTCTGCAAGCGGCTTCATTTTTACGAACCATTGCTTTGACACGAGCGATTCCACCGTTTCACCGCAACGATAACAAGTGCCGACGTTGTGCGCATACGGCTCGATTTTCACCATAAGTCCGAGCGCGGTCAAATCTTCGACGATAGCCTTTCTTGTAGAAAGTCTGTCCATGCCTTGATACTTGCCGGCATTTTCGTTCATAAGACCGTCTTCGCCGATAACCTGAATGACGGGCAAGTTGTGACGCAAGCCCAGCTCGAAGTCGTTGGGATCGTGAGCAGGCGTAATCTTCACCGCGCCCGTACCGAACCCGATTTCGCAATAATCATCCGCAACGACGGGGATTTCTCTGTCCGTGAGCGGAAGTTTGACGGTTTTGCCGACGTACTTTGCCATTTTTTCGTCTTTGGGATTGACTGCAACCGCCGTGTCCCCGAGCATTGTCTCGGGGACGAGTGGTCGCAATGACGATTGCGTCGTCTTCACCCACCACGGGATAGCGATAATACCAAAGATTCGATTGTTGCTCTTCATACTCCACTTCCGCGTCGCTCAGAGCCGTGTGGCAATGCGGACACCAGTTGATGATACGATCTCCGCGATAAATCAAACCTTTTTTGTAATATTTTACAAACGCTTCAAGCACGGCGTTGGAGCAATTTTCGTCCATTGTGAAAGCGGATTTGGACCAGTCGCATGAAATGCCGAGTGCTTTTTGTTGCTCGACGATTCTTCCGCCGTATTGGTTTTTCCACGCCCACGCACGCTCCAAAAATCCGTCTCTGCCGACGTCGTTTTTGGAAAGTCCTTCTTCTTTGCGCATCTTTTCGACAACCTTGACTTCGGTTGCAATCGACGCGTGGTCAGTGCCCGGCATCCAGAGCGTTTCGTAACCGCACATACGTTTGAAGCGGACGATGACGTCTTGAATGGTTTCGTCAAGAGCATGTCCCATGTGAAGTTGTCCCGTGATGTTTGGCGGTGGCATCATCACCGTGAACGGCTCTTTTTCCGCGTTCGGATGCGCTTCGAAAAACTTCCCTTTCATCCACATATCGTATATGCGCTTCTCAAACTCGGGATTGTAAGTTTTTTCCATATCTTGCATATTGTCAATTCTCCTTGCGCCGTCACGGCGCACTTTGTCTTTTCTTTATCGCAAAGTCGCAAAGCGCACAAATTTACGCTTTGCGACCGATATTACATATTTTTAACAAACACGTATATACGCTTTCGGGCTATACCGACGAGCGTTTTTAAGACTATTTATCCATACGTTTTGCACGGCATATCCCAATCTATCGCAGCTGAATTATGCTCGCCTTTACGCAATCAGCCTTCGTACGTGCCGTCTTTCTTTTCTTGAACGATCTTTTGGTCTTCTTCCTTGACGGAATCCGCCGTTGCCGCTTGCATCTTGCCTTCTTTGATGAGCCTCACTTGCTTTGAGGTCTCTACAAGATAGCTGAATGCCGCCGCATACGAGAGCGCGATACCCCATGCGAGAATGCCCCAGTCCGCATATTGCACGAAGTTGTGGAAGAATGCGAGAATCACGCCCACCGAGATCGTGAATGACGACACTTTGCCAAGCCAATTCGCCTTGACGGTCGCGCCTTTTTTGAGAACGTAAAGCGCAATCATCGCTTGAATGAACTCTTTTGCAAAAATCAAGATCACGAATGCGTAATGCACGAACCATGGATTTGAAAGCGTTCCGTCGGCAACGAGATTTTTGCCGAGTGCCGTAAGTCCCGTGCAGAAAGACAGGCAGGCAAGCACGGATACGTGCATGAGTTTGTCCGCAATGGGATCGAGAACCATGCCGATGCCGCTTTGCATATTGAATCTTCTTGCGATCCAACCGTCGACCATATCGCTTGCGCTTGCAAAAAGAACACGCCGAGTGCGGCATAAAACAACGTGAAATCGTCTCTGATGCCGCCGAGTGCCATGAGCGTCACGAAAACGGGCACGCAAATGATGCGGAAATACGTGATGATGTTGGGGATAGTCCAGACTTCTTTGAAGTCCACTTGACCGATTTTCTTTGCCATAAATTTTTTCTCCGTAGCGCGTATACGCATAATGCGCATGCGCAACATAATATATACTGATTATAACAAAGATTTTCGCGCGTGTAAACAATAAAAACCGCCCGAATTGCACAAAATACTCAAAAATGTGTATAATAGGGACAAAGTCTATGCAAAACTGTCTTATCATCATCAACAAAAACGCCGGTTCGAGCAAGAAAATCTCGTTTGAAAAAGTGGAAAAATGTCTCGGAGACGATTATAGTTACAAGCATTGCACGATTCCCGATGACGAAATCGAGAATTTTTCCGCTTACGACGCGCTTGCGGTTTGCGGCGGCGACGGCACGCTTGCAAGCATTCTCGAAAAAAGCGTGCGATATGCCGCTCAAAGTGTTTTACTTCCCCGTAGGCACATTGAACGACAAAGCAAAGGCAGAAAGATACTCTCATTTGAAAACAAGATGTCCGTCTTGCGACGACGAAAAGGATAAGGCAAAGCCAATCGTCGTAGGAAAATGCGCCCGACTTATCGAAGAAGACGGATATATTACGGAAGAGTGCGACAAGAGTCTTTTCTCATACGTTTTTGCGGCAGGCTCGTTTACGCCGATAGGCTATACGTCCGACGTAAAAGAAAAACAAAAATTCGGAGCGTTGGCATACGTATCGAAAGTCGTTAAAGAATACAAACCGCACAGAATAAAAGCAACGATTGCCACCGATAAGAAAACTTACGACGGTGAGTTTTCGCTTATAATGTTTCTCAAATCGCCTAGATGTTTCGGCTTTCACTTCAACAAGGCGTACGACGGCGAAAGCATGAGCGGACACGTTCTTGCAATACGCTCGCCCAAACATAAAGGCGCACTTGGATATATCGAGATGTTTTTTCCTTTCTTCCGTGCGTTTTTCATGGGACTAAAAAAAGAAAGAGACAAAGGCTCTTTGATTTTCAAGAAGATATATTCGGCAAATCTCACACTTTCAGAAGACATTGATTTTTGCAAAGACGGAGAAAAACACGTTCTGAAAAAAGGACGGTACAAGATCTCATTCCGACGTTCGCTTTGCGATTTTTGCGTAATAGAAAAATTCTGAAGACGGAAGTTTGACTTTGCAAGGCAAGCAAAACGAGACGCTAAATTCTTCCGTAAACAAAAGTCAATTTTGATTTAGCTCGGCAAACCGTCGTTTGCTTTCGTGCGAATATGGACACTTGTCTTATTGCAAAGATGAACATAAGACAAAACAAAAACGGAAGTACTCTAAAAAACGTCGATTTTTAGAAAGAATTCTCAAAAACGGCAATTTATAGAATACATTCATTTCAATTTTTCAATAAAATTAGAATAATTAGGCAGTGTTTAGAGTATTTTTCCATGCATTCTCGTTTTATTTGTTTTGCACTCACACATATGTACATTTGCTTATATTATGAAAAAAACATATAAAAAACAAGGTCTTCGGGCATTTGTTTGCAGCCGAAAACCTTGTCTCTTATTATACAAAATTCAATCGTATTCAACGTTTCAGCACAAGACTTACAACGTCGCTCGGATTTTTTACGATATACTCTGCATCGTGCTTTTCAAACTCTTCCCTGTCACCATATCCGTACAAGACGGCACACACGTCAATGCCGCAAATATGGGCTCCGTCTATGTCGTACATACGGTCGCCCACCATAAGCACTTTTGATTTGTCCGTCACGCAAAGCCTTGAGAGAACGTCGTTTATCACGTCGCACTTTGCTTCTTTGCTTGCGTCGCTCGATGCGCCGCCCACCACATCAAAATACTTTTCAAGATCAAAGCCTTTGACAATCATGTTTGTAAATTTGATTGGTTTGCTCGTTGCAACGGCAAGGCGTTTTCCTGCGGCTTTGAGTTCATGCAACATTTCTTTTACGCCACAGAAAACCTCACAATGTTTCCAGCCGTATTTCTCGTATTCTCCGCGATACAACCCTATAAGTTTTTCGATGCTCTTCTCGTCCTGTCCCAAGAAATCGTGCATGCTCACCCTAAAAGGCGGTCCTATCATCTTGTCGAGGATCTCGTTTGTGTACAACACGCTCTCGTGGTCGAGCGCATAGCGGATACATTCAACAATGCCCGGCTTGCTGTCAATCAGCGTTCCGTCAAGGTCAAACAATATATATTCGTAGTCTATCATCGGTATCTCCAAAAATCGTTTTCAAATCAACGCATGGATTCGGCATGTTTGCGCCGTTCTATCCTACAATGCGTTAATTTGCAAATAATATTTTAGATAAACCGCTTTACATTGTCAATCCATTTGCCGCTCAAAAGACTTGCAATCGGCACGTCGAGAATGGTTTTTACTCCCTTTACACCGCTTTGATACTCTTTTACGCAAGATTTGGCATATGCCATAAGCACTCCTGCGGTGAAATCTGGATTCGATTGCAGTTTAAGGTTGAATTCCATATCGCTGGAATATCCGTTCGACAATCCTTTTTCAAGCACAAAACCGCCGTGCGCCATGCCCGTATGCTCCTTTTCGAAATCTTTTTCATCGATAAAATGCACTATCGTATCGTAATTTACAAAATAATCGGGCATACTCTTTATCGTTTTCTCGATAAATTCACCGTCTGCGCCGTCGTCGAGAACAACGAAACATTCCCTTAGATGCTTATCTCGCTCGCATAAAGTTTTGCCTTGTCCGTTCCGCGCTGCATCGAGCGCAGATTGCTTGGGTATTGTGTATTGCACGGCGTTTTTAACGCCTTTTATACGGCGTATCGCTTCTCCGTGCCCCTGCGACACACCTTTACCCCAAAACGTTTGCAAATCTCCGTTTTTCGTCACCGAACACATCAACGCACGCATAAGCGAAAACAGACCGGGATCCCAACCTATTGCAATATAACTCAACTTATCAGTGACTTTTTTCCGCATAAACTCGGCGTATTCCGTCATTTTTGCGTGAGTGTCGAAAGAATCCACCGTATTAAACTCGTTTGCAACGCTTTTTGCAACTCCTATAAGGTCGTTTTTCGAGCCGACGCACAACGCAAGCACATCGATTTTGTCTTTGAACTCGAAAACGTCTTCCTGAGCGTACGTTTTCGTGCCGTAAGGCGAAACGACTTCGCACGGTTTTCTTCTTGTAAATATTCCGACGACTTCGTCACCCTGTTCAACCGCACTTCTTTCGCATGCCTTGCCGAGATTTCCGTAACCAACAATTCCGACTTTCATAAAACCACCTTTTCGATTATCTAACCGTATATTTTGTCAAATCCACGCAATCGTCGCGAAAAATTCGTTTTCAATTTTTGATCGAAAGACGTCCGTTTCTTTATGTAAAAACTAAAATTTTCCTTTCGGATTTTCCGAATATACGGCGCAGTGTGACACAATCTCTCACTGTTTTGCAAGCGACAGGCATAAAATACGGTAGACGTTCGTTTTTTGAAAGTTTATGCATAAAGAAAGCGAATGTTGACAATAATTTTTTGCGAGTATGGATATGGTCAAACGTGGCGAATTGTATTATGCCGATTTATCACCGGTGGTGGGCAGCGAACAAGGGGGCGTGCGCCCCGTTCTAATAGTTCAAAATAACGTGGGAAACAAGTATAGTCCGACCATTATCGCCGCTGCGGTCACGTCGCAACTCGGAAAAGCAAAACTGCCGACGCATATCGAACTGCCTGCAGGCAAATTCGGACTTCCGAAAGACAGCGTAGTCTTGCTCGAACAAATACGAACGCTTGACAAAAAACGCCTAAAAAGAAAAAATCGGCGAATTGCCGATCAATATGATGACCAAAGTCAACGAAGCGTTGCTCGTATCACTTGGATTTTTTGAAACATGAAAGATTTGTATTGACGTTTGTTTTGCCGGTTCAACCGCCTTGAAAGAGCATGAGATTTATTATTTTTCTCAGTCGATTGTAATCGGCTTTTTTGTTCAAATAAAAAGCTATCTTATCGATATATCACTCGATAAAAATATCGTCGAACAGTTTTGCGATAACTTTATTGATTATTGCAAAATCGAATCCTTTTGAATATAGATGCGCACTGATTTTCTGCGCGCCCGTTTTATCGACGATTTTGCGCGATTTGGCATACTTTTGCGCCATTTTCAGCGCAAGGTCGTATTCTTTTTTCGTCGTCTTTTGCGTCAAGCAAAATATTGTCCACGAGTTTTTTGTCAACGCCTTTTTCGTTGACGAGTTTGTATGCGATTTTCTTTGCGCCGTATCTGTTTGAATTGAACATAAGATACGTGCGCACGTATTCTTCGTCGTTGATGTAATTGTATTTTTTTGCTTTTCCTATTGCAAATTCCACTTCGTCTTTGTGGTATCCTTTGCCGTATAGTTTTTCCTTGCATTCTTTTTCAGAACGTGCGGAAAGCGCAAGATATTTCACAAGCGCGTCGTAGGCTTTTTGTGCTCTTTCTTCATCGAGCGGATACTCTTTCACTTCTTCGGACATATTTCACCACAAACACATGTTTTCGTATATCTAACGCAATGTTTTGTATTTTTTTGCTTTGCTGATTCAAAGATTTTACAAGAGTAAAACTCAAACTATTGCGCGATTTTTTCAAATCGTTTTTCGTTCAAAATCTCAACGTGCGCTCTTCCTGCCGACATCTCGCATATTTTGTCCGCAAACGATTTTGCATCGTCTTCACTGACGAAAACCTTGCATTTCACTCCGTCGCCGTAGCTTATGTCGTCGATTATCGCATCTCCTTTTCGGATGTGTTTTTCAACGACGGCAAAAGTCGGATAATCGGCAGATATTTCAAGCGCGACACACTCGGTTTTGACGGATATTTTGCCCATAGCGACACCGCTTGCCGCCGTCTGCGAATACGCTCCGACAAGTCCGCCCGCGCCCAGTTTTATTCCGCCGAAGTATCTCGTAACGACAATTGCCGTTTTTACGAGACCTTGCTTGCGAATGACGTCGAGAATGGGTTGCCCCGCCGTGCCAGACGGCTCGCCGTCGTCGCTGAAACGAGTGACGTTGCCAAGCTCGTCCGCAACGTACGCATAACAGTTGTGCGTTGCGTCCGGGTATTTTTTTCGGATTGATTTTACAAACTCTTCGGCTTGCTTTTCGTCCACTTCGCCCTTGACGCTAGCGATAAAAACCGAGCGTTTAATCTCGGTTTTTATCTCATATTCGCCATCGACGTATTTGTACGTTTTCACTCTACGCTGACCTTGTAGAAATTCTTTTTGCCTTTTTGCAACACGAAACCGTTTGCAATTTGGCTGTCGGTGATTTGCGCCATAATATCCGCGACTTTTTGGTTGTCGATAGAGATGCCACCGCCTTGGATAAGACGTTTCGCTTCGCCCTTTGACGGCACTTTTGCAACCGCAACGAGAATATCCGCAACGCTCATCATCCCCTTGGGAATAACCGCGCTCGGCATATTTTCGCTATCGCCCGAGAACGCCGCACGAGCCTTTTTGGAGAGCGTCGTCCGCTTCCTTTTCGCCGTGCACCATTTTGGTGAGTTCGTACGCAAGGCGTTCTTTTGCCTTGTTCATACGCTCGTCGTTGTATCGAGTGAGTTCTCTTATCTCGTCAAGCGGCAAGAAAGTAAGGAATCTGAACACCTTTTCTACGTCCGCATCCGCAATGTTTCTCCAATACTGGAAGAAATCGTACGGAGCGGTCTTGTTGGGATCGAGCCACACCGCACCTTTTGCGGTTTTGCCCATCTTGATGCCTTCAGAGGTCGTGAGCAAGCCGAAAGTGATTGCAAAAGCGTCTTTTTGCTCTTTTCTGCGGATAAGGTCCGCGCCCGAGAGCATATTTGACCATTGATCGTCGCCGCCGCATTGAAGCACGCAACCGTACTTTCTGTTGAGCACCAAAAAGTCGTAGGACTGCATGAGCATGTAGTTGAATTCAAGGAAAGTCAAACCTTTTTCGAGACGTTGCTTGTAGCACTCCGCCGTGAGCATACGATTGACCGAGAAGTTTGCGCCCACTTCACGCAAGAAGTCGATATAATTCAAATCAAGAAGCCAGTCTGCGTTGTTGACGAGAATCGCGGCGTTTTCACCGTCAAAACGGATGAATTTTGCCATTTGCTTTTTGAAACAATCGACGTTGTGTTGGATTGTCTCTTTCGTCATCATAGAGCGCATATCCGTACGTCCCGACGGGTCGCCGACCATTGCCGTGCCACCACCGATGAGAATGATGGGGCGATGTCCTGCGTCTTGCAAGCGTTTTGCCACTATCATTTGCATGAAGTGACCGACGTGGAGACTGTCTGCAGTCGGATCGAAACCGATGTAGAAGGATTGAGAGCCTTCGTCAAGCAACTTTTTCAGGTCTTCTTCAAAAACCACTTGTTTGACCAAACCGCGTTCGCGAAGTTGGTCGATAATGTTTTGTGCCATATTTATATCCTTTTGGAATAGTATTTGTATAGATAAGTGTACCACTATCGGCACTATTTGGCAACTTGTTTTTCCACTATATCGCCCTTTACGGCATCAAAATCGTTTATATTTGAAATCGTCAAAGATATTTTTCCGTATTTTCTTGATAAAACTTTATCTATATGATAAAATGTCATCGACAAAAAATAAAATAAACTCTTTAAGGAGACATTTATCTATGCAATATTCAAGTGAAGTTGAAAACATGTGTTGCGTTGCAAAAGGCCCTAATCACGGTCCCGCTCCTATTCCCGAAGAAGGAAAATGGGTTCAAGCGAAAGAGATTAAGGACATCAGCGGTCTCACCCACGGCATCGGTTGGTGCGCACCGCAACAAGGCGCTTGCAAACTCACGCTCAACGTCAAAGACGGTATCATTCAGGAAGCACTCGTTGAAACCATCGGTTGCTCCGGTATGACTCACTCTGCGGCTATGGCGGCTGAAATTCTCACCGGCAAGACCATTCTCGAAGCGCTCAACACCGACCTTGTGTGCGACGCTATCAACACTGCAATGCGTGAACTCTTCTTGCAAATCGTTTACGGCAGAACGCAATCCGCATTCTCCGAAGGCGGTCTCGTCATCGGCGCAGGTCTCGAAGATCTCGGCAAAGGCACGAGAAGCCAAGTCGGCACGATGTACTCCACCGTTGCAAAGGGACCCCGTTATCTCGAAATGGCTGAAGGTTACGTCACGAAAGTCGCTCTCGACGCACACGACGAGATCATCGGCTATCAATTCTGCAAACTCGGCGTGTTCATGGAAATGATCAAGAAAGGCGTCGACGCAAACGAAGCACTTGCAAAATGCACCGGCACCTACGGCAGATACAAAGCTGAAGACGGCGCTGTGAAGTGGATCGATCCACGCCACGAATAAGGAGATTCAACTATGAGTGTCACATTTGAAGGTTATGAAAGAAGAATAGACAAAATCAACAAAGTTCTTGCTCAATACGGCATCAAAGACCTTGAAGACGCAAGAGCGATTTGCCTTGAAAAAGGCGTTGATTGCGAAGCAATTGTCAAAGGCGTGCAACCCATCTGCTTTGAAAACGCCGTTTGGGCATACACCGTCGGCTGCGCAATCGCAATCAAGAAAAACTGCGTGAACGCTGCAGACGCCGCAGAGGCAATCGGCGAAGGACTTCAATCCTTCTGCATCCCCGGCTCTGTTGCAGAACAACGTCAAGTCGGTCTCGGACACGGCAATCTCGCAGCAATGCTCCTTAGAGAAAGCACCAAGTGTTTCGCATTCCTTGCAGGTCACGAATCCTTTGCTGCGGCAGAAGGCGCAATCGGTATCGCAAGAACCGCAAATAAAGTCAGAAAGACTCCCCTTAAAGTCATTCTCAACGGTCTCGGCAAAGACGCCGCATTCATCATCTCCCGTATCAACGGCTTCACTTATGTCCAAACCAAAATGGACTACTACAAAGGCGAAGTGTCCGTCGTCAAAGAAACCGCATACTCCAACGGCGAAAGAGCTGCTGTCAAAGTGTACGGCTGCGACGACGTCACCGAAGGCGTTGCAATCATGCGTCTTGAAGACGTTGACGTCTCCATCACCGGCAACTCCACAAACCCGACTCGTTTCCAACACCCCGTTGCAGGCACTTACAAGAAATGGTGCGTCGACCACGGCAAGAAATACTTCTCCGTCGCATCCGGCGGTGGCACGGGCAGAACTCTTCACCCGGACAACATGGCGGCAGGTCCCGCATCTTACGGCATGACCGACACGATGGGCAGAATGCACTCCGACGCACAATTTGCAGGTTCTTCTTCAGTCCCCGCACACGTCGAAATGATGGGCCTCATCGGCATGGGTAATAACCCCATGGTTGGTGCAAGCGTTGCTTGCGCTGTTGCTGTGCAAGAAGGACTTACCAAATAATTTGTGCGCATAGCAATGCTAAATTGTTTGCGTAGCAAATAGCACCAAAAACCCAAAAGCACCTGCAAAGGTGCTTTTTTGGTTCTATAAAATGCGTTGCTTGCGCAGTCGCAGTCCAAGAAGGCTTGACAAAATAATTTGCGCGCATAGCAACGCTAAATTGTTTGCGTAGCAAATAGCACCAAAACCCAAAAGCACCTGCATAGGTGCTTTTTTGGTGCATAACAATCGGTCGCTTGTGCAGTTGCTGTGCAGGAAGGTTTGACAAAATAAGTTTGCATTTCACTATCAAAAAATCACAAGCACTCGGCATATTTTTTGTCGGGTGCTTGTTTTATACGAAATAGAACGCTTTTTTCTTGACAAATCGGCAATGTTGACAAATAATGATTTCATCAATGTTTTATAGTTATAAATATATATCTATATAAAAGGAGTTTTTATGAAAGTTTGCGATATTCCCTATCAAAGATGCGACATCCAAGACGTGAAAAAAGCCTACGAGCTTTGCATCGATAGCATCAACAACGCAAAGTCCGCCGATGACGTGCTTGCGGCAAGAAAACAGCTGCTCTCCGTCACCGAAGAATTGAACACAGAAAGCGCATTGTCCTATATGCGTTGGTCATGCAACACCAAAGACGAATTCTACAAGGCGGAGAAAGAATACTACGAGCAAAACGCGCCCTTGCTGTCGGGTGTGCAAATTGCGTATATGCAAGCAATGATGTCAACGCCCTTCCGCGCGGAAGTTGAAAAAAGACTGCCCGTCACCGTGTACAAAAACTATGAAGTTTCGCTCAAAGCACTTGACGAGAGCATTGTGCCCGATCTGCAAGAAGAGAGCGCGATCGTCAACGAATATTCGCAGTTTATGAGCGAATTCACCGTCGATTTCCGCGGAGAGAAAATGCCGCTGACCATACTTCGTAGATATATGGAAGACGCAGACCGCGAGACGAGAAACGAGGCTTATGACGCGCTCGGAAAAGTGTTTGAAGAAAACAGCGAAATTCTCGACGGCACGTTTGACAGACTTGTCAAAGTGCGTGACCGCATGGCGAAAAAGATGGGATACAAAGACTTTGTGGAGCTTGGCTATTATCGTATGGGCAGAATTTGCTATGACCGCGAGAAAGTGGAAAAATTCCGCCAAAACGTGCTCAACGACATCGTGCCCGTTGTCAGCCGCATCCGCACCGCTCGCGCAAAGAGCATGGGCATTGACGATATGAAACTCTACGACTACGGCGTGTGCTTTGCATCGGGCGATCCCGCTCCCGTTCTCAATGCCGAGCAAATGTTTGAAAAAGATCGCGAAATGTACCACGAGATGAGCAAGCAACCGGGCGATTTCATCGATATGATGATAGAAAACGACGCTTTTGACGTTATGTCGCGCGAAGGCAAATGGGGTGGCGGCTACTGCACGGAATTTGCCAAATACAAGCAACCCTTCATCCTTGCCAACTTCAACGGCACGTCGGGCGACGTGGACGTGTTGACGCACGAGGCAGGTCACGCTTTTGCAAGTTATCTCTCCTTCAAAAACAACCTTGACGCAGAAGCCGCACTCGGAATGGAAACCGCCGAAACGCACTCTATGAGCATGGAATGTTTCTGCTGGAAGTTTATGGACAAATTCTTCGGAGATCGTGCAAACGACTACAAGTTCAAGCACCTTTTCGACAATCTGTCCTTCCTGACCTACGGCACGATCGTGGACGCTTTCCAACACGTCGTATACGAGCATCCTGAGCTTACCCCCGTGCAACGCAACGAAGAATGGAACAAACTCGAAGCAAAATTCCGTCCCTATCTCAACACCAAGGGCATGCGCTATTTCGACAAAGGCACGAGATGGCAATATCAAATGCACATCTACGAATCGCCCTTCTACTACATCGACTACTGCCTTGCGCAATCGGACGCTTTGCAATTCTTGTTCAAATCGCTTGACGACTATCAAGACGCATTCAACCGCTATCTCACCTTCACGTCAAAAGGCGGAACGGAGCTGTTCACCGACATGCTAAAAGAGGCAGGCATCAACTCCCCCCTTTGAAGACGGCGCACTCAAAGAAGTGGCACAAAAGAGCGAGAAGATCCTCGAATCGTTGGCGAAATAAGACTTTTATCAATCAAAATCACGCATCTAACCGCTCGTTTTGCGTGAAAATCACAAAAAAACCGCACAAGCGTCGCAATCCGCGACGCTTGTCTTGTTGTTTTGAGCACAAACTTTGCATTGTTGCTTGCAAACTTTGCGTGGCATTGCGTTTTGCTTGCTTGCCACATCGATAAGTTGTATAATCGTTTTATGGAACAGGAAAAAGAAAACTCAATTCAACTTTCAACCGCAACCGCGCCGACCATGAAACAACCGCGCAACTGCGCCTTTGACATTGCGCGCATCGTTGCGATGTTTTTGATCGTAAGCTCGCACTTCTTGGGGCACGGCGGTTTTGCAAACAACATGACGGGCGCAAATTTCGTCTTCGGAAGAATATTGACGTCTTTGTTCAATCCGTCCGTCAATCTTTTCGTGCTTATAGGCGCGTACTTCACTTGCACGTCAAAAAACTCAAATGGCAACGCCTTGCAAAACTCTATGCTCAAGTGTGGATATATAGCATGACGCTTTTGTCGTTTTTTTGTGCATATACGGCAAGGAGAGTTTCTCTTGGAACTGGCTTTTGTCTTCGCTTTTTCCCGTGATATGCGGCAAATACTGGTTTTTCTCGGCATACATCTTTATGATGCTCGCATCTCCCCTTCTCAACGTCGTTATCGCGCGTATAGACAAAAAGACGCACTTTGCGGCATGCGCCGTCTTTATCGTGCTCGGCATACTCGCGGGTGACGTTCACGTACTTCCGCAACTTGCCATGGGTGACGGATACAACGTGATTTGGTTTATTATGCTATACTTTATTGCAGCGTTCGTGAGAAAATATGACGTGAAAGTGCCGAAAAAGTGGATATTTGTGCCAATTATCGCATACGGTGCGACTTTGGTTGCAGGATACTTTTGCAACACCGCGCAATGCTCTATCGTGCGCTCGGCATCGGCAATCATTCTGCTTGTCGCTCTTAAAGACGTGAAAACCACTTCCGTGCGCTTGTCGAAATTTGTCACGTGCGTATCCGCAACGATGTTTGGCATATATCTTATTCACGACAGCAACGAAATGCGCGGATATATGTATCAAAACATCTTCCATGCAAGCAAATTTTACGATTCTAACGTGTCATTCTTGATTATGCTCGGTTTTATTGCGGCAACGTTCTTTGTTTGTATGGCGATCGAACAATTGCGCCTTCTCATCGACAAACCAATCACTATGGCATTTGAAAAACTTGTAAAAACAACTCGTGAAAAGAAAGCGGCAAACGCAAAAACAGACGATATAACGGACGAACAATCCACACCGCAAGCATGCGTTCAAATCGAACGCTCGGACAATCCGTCAACCGGCAAAACAAGCGACAACGACACGGAGCAAGCCAAAGACTGCGCCCAATCACATACTGACGAGAGTGAAAACGCCGACAGTTTGCAATGAGATTTTGACTTATCAAAAAACATAAAATAACTTAAAAAGGAGCGATTTTCGCTCCTTTTTCTGTTACAACCGCTACGTTGTCAACCGATATTTGATAAATTCTGCCGACAAAATCGTGTAAAAGCCACAACTTAGCGTCCGAAAACGAATTTGCCGACTTTTACTTTGTATAGCAAATATTGCTCAATATCCCAAATCTTCGTTTATCAAAACAATTTCATAGGGGCAATTGGTGGGTTTTTTCCAAAGCACGGCAAGACCTTTGCAAATGCGCTCCGGGCTTGAACAATCGTAGCATCTATCGCCTTTCACGGCGCACGGCGTGTTTTTGTTTAGGCGTTGTGCATTCTTGGGTGCGGCAATGTTGCGAGCGCGCCAAAGTGCCTTGTCATAGTCGGGCGCGATCTTATTTTTACCGATAACGAAAAACACCTTTTCGTGCCCATAAAACTCACCTGCCACTCTGTTGCAGTTGCCGTCAATATTGATGATTTCGCCCGTCTCGGCAACGCCGTTTGCTGACGTTAGAAAGACATCGGCAGTGAGAGCTTCTTTCATGATATCCACAGGCGACTTGCCGTCGGGATCGTCAAAGCGATACAACACTTTGTTGTGCTTTTCAAGCATTTTGAGCACGCCCATTTGATCGAGTGTGACCGATCCGCCAAAACCGACGCTTTTGCCGTCTATTTGGCTGTCGAGATACTCGCTTGCAGCCTTTGCGGTCTCAAAGCACGAAACGATAAAACCGCGATTTTCAAGATTGCTTTTAATCTTTGCAAAATCCATAATTCACCTGCACGGTTTTTTTGTATATTATAAATTGTCCGCCGCATTTTGTAAATATAAATGTTGCACTTATACACGGAATATGCAACTTCGAAGTGAGCGTTCGCAAGGCGAACGCCGAGATAAGCGTCGAGCAAGACGATTGTACGAGAATGCGTGGCGTTTTGTTGCGCAGCTGCCACGCAGGCGAAGTGGCATAACAAGGGGACGATACTTATCTATGCGAGTGCCGCCTGTCTTCCCCGCGAGCGACGGACGGTTTTGTAGAGAAAGCACACTATACGAGTGGTGGAAGAAATACCGGCGCGGACCGGAAAGATGGGGCAATTCTATTTAGGGTATTACACGCTCACCCCTTGTAGAGCCATGAACTTATTAAAACTTATCGGGCGAAACAAATATGCGCCTGACGGCTGAGATCCTTCGACTTCGCTCAGGATGACAAGGAAAAATTAGTATTAATTCGCCCGAAACGAAAATCTATTCAGAGTGTACTTGACGTAAATGATTGTTTGTGCGAGTTGTTCTACAAAGTTATGCGCTCAATAGCGCATTTTCAAAGGCAGTAAACGGATAAATAGCAAGAAAAAAGCCACTTGCAAGACAATCATAATGCACAAATATTTAGATTGCAAATAATGTGATATTGAGATGCAGAACAAAGAAACACCCATCCGAAACAAAACCCAACGTACAGATAGTACGTGATTTTGGAGCGGATGGGTGTTGACGAAGTTATGCGCTCAATAGCGCATTATTTTACTGTTCGCGGATAATATCAGTCTGCGCAAACGACTTAATCTCTTTCATGCGTGCATTGGCATCTTCAAAAGTGTTTTGCGGCGCACCCTTGTGGACATAAGTCTTGCGTTTGAGAACGAAGAAGAAATTTGCCGTCGGCGGCTTCGATGGTGTACGTGCCGATGATGGCGTGCGATTTGAAACGATTGATTGCGCGCTCGCAGTATTCCTTGGTGGTGTAGTTGGAGCTTTCAGATGTCGTTGCCGCTGGCATCGTAGAGTGTGGAGAAATACTCTTGCGTGCCGTCTTCTTTGTCAACGTGCTCGATGATGTATTTGCCGTAAATGACGGATTCGTCAAAGCCTGCAACTTTTTGCGGTGCTTTTCTTGCGTTCTTGGGAGTTTTGAGAGCGGCAAACGGCGGAGCAATTTTCTTGATGATGACTTTCTTGTCCTTGTTTGCGTTGAGAGCTTCAAGCTCGGCTTCTTTGGCGGCGAGTTTCTTTGCAAGAGCGGGAGACGGAGTGCCTTCGTAATAGCAAGCGTCTTCGGGATCGTAATAGTATCCTTCGTAAGTTCCGTCGTACTTAGACCAGTCGTCAGGTTTCTTTTTGACGACTTTCTTTGCGGCGGGTTGAGCAACGCCTTGCTTTTTGGGTTCTTCTTCCTTGACCGGTTCAACCGCTTCGGGTTTCGTGCCTTCATTCACCGCTTCGACGGGTTCGGGCTTGACTTCTTCCTTCGGCTCTTCCTTGATTTCTTCTGCGACAGGCTCTTGCACGGGTTCTTCAACGGGTGCCGGCTCTTCGACTTTTTCGATAGCAGGCTCCACCTTCTCTTCCGCTACGGGTTCGATGACGGGAGCAACTTCCGGCGTCGGTTCTTCTTTCACTTCTTCGACGGGCGTTTCTTCGGCTTCGTTTTCCGCAACGGGAGCATCGTCTACGGGTGCGTTCTTCGCAGGCTTTTGCCGCGCATAGCGTTCTTAACTTCACCGCGCAAACGAGCAAGTTTCTGATTGAGTCGCATTTCTTCGGCATTGACTCCGTACTCGGAATAAAAAATCGTTTTCCGCTTTATCTTCTTTTGCGTCTTTACGCTCTTTAATCGCTTTGATGATACTCACGACAAGCACCGCGACGAGCGCAACAAGCGCAAACACGAACACGATGATCACGATGAGTGCGGAATATCCGTCAAAAGGACCCAATTTGAGATTTTCAATCATAATTCTTAACCCCTTTTAAGAGTATCATAATCATAGATATATTAGCACACAACGCGCGTGCTTGCAATACATTTTTAAGTTTTTTCGACAAACGTAGCGTATAATGTCGAAAAATCGTCGCAAAAACGCCATATCGTGCATTATATAATATGAGTAAATCCGCTGTTTTATCATCGAAAAACGACATTTTGCCCTTACGACAGAATAAGGAAAATCGCACTTTCGGCAGGCACAAAGTCGCAAGTCAGATATACGATAAGTTGCGCAACCGCACCTATAACCAGTCCCGCAGACGCAATAATCAACGCACACCTGCACTTCTGCAGTCTCGTGAGAAATACGTATCTCGATGAAACGACCGCTATCGCCGTGTAAGTTAATATACCGACGACTCCCATCGCAACGGGAATTGTCGAGAAATTGAGACTGCCAACCGCTCCCACGTATAGCCTGAACGGAATGAGCAAAAATTTGAGTATCCAAACGAAACCGCCCCACGTCGTGATAACCGAGAGTAAACAAAGCACCAGCATAACGACGTAGATTGCCATTACGTAAGGCAAAACGAAAAAGTTTGACAGCAAAACAGCGTCGGCACTTCACCGAAGAAGTACGCAACTAGCGGATAAGTCAGTATATTCGCCGACGTAGAAACCGCAAATACGGACACGAAACGCTTGCCTATATGACGTTTTGGAGAAACCTTGTCAACGATTTTCATTCCGACCTTTTCAATGGGGCGTGCAAAAGCAAAATACCAATGACCGCACCGAACGAAAGCAAAAATCCAACGTCCATGATTGCGTACGGGCGGAAAAGCAAGATGAGTATTGCAGCAAAAGCAGTTGACGACAAATCGTCTTTCTTCTGTCCGAACGATGACGCGAACGTGAAGACACCGCTCATAACCACCGCACGCAATGACGACGCCGTGAACGAACAAAGCATCGAATAAAAGAACGTGAGCACGACAACCACGCAAAAACAAACTTTGGGGTTGACTTTCAATTTTTTAAGCACGAAATACAGCGCAGTCGCAAGCGTCGAAACGTGCAGACCGCTCACCGCAAGGACGTGCGCAAGCCCCGAAGCCTTGACGTCGGAATACAAATCGGAATCAATGCCGAATTTGTCCCCGAGAACGAGTGCTTGCGTAATCGAAGCCGTATAGTCGTCAGTATACTCGTATAGAATTTTCTTGATTTCGTGGCGGATTCCGTCAATAAAACCGAGTTTGCCGTCGCCGACGAAAGTCACCGAATCGGCGTATATTTTGAAGCCGACGCCCTTTGAAAGATTACTTGCAAAAAACGTGTCGAAACGCTCGTGTCCTACAGACTTCAACGTGCCGTTTATCTTCACCGTGTCGCCTGCGTTGGAAATCTATCTCGTCAATGTAACCCGTGACGTAACCGTCGTATTTGTACGTTTTGCCGTCAATCGAAATATTCTTGACGTAAAATTTAAATACCTTCCGTCAACGACTATATCGCTTGCGACGGTGCAGGTAAAATCTCCTTTGAAATACTGAACGGTATTTGCGTTGAACGCGACGTTGTGGGGAAGTCATCGCAACCAAAAACCTACCGATATCGCAATGGGTATATAGGCAAATTTTCTTGACTTTTTTGAAAGCGAAAACAAGTGAAAAACAAAGAATGAAAAGTAAAAGCGGAATGAGATAAAACCATACGCTCGCGCCATACATACTCTCGGCAACGAGAATTCCTGCAATTGAAAATTCGTCTCCCTTTATCTCCATATTTCCCCGCGTATCAGCATACTTGCGAAAAACAATATGCGAATTGTCCTTCGTTTTTGCGAAAAATAATTTGGCGTGATTCGCGCCTTATTTTGCGTAAAATTGTGAAAAACGGGTTTTATCCCGCAATATACGCAAGGATAAAACCCGTCTTGAATTATCTTCTTCCGGTGATTACGATATCCGCGCCGAAACCGAGAACGTCTTTTGCGATGACGTCGCCTATCTTGCAATCTTTCGGAGCAACGAGCGTTCCGATGAAATTCACGACGTCGAAAATATTCTCTTTGGGAACGGTCGTCGTTGTCTTTACGGGAAGCCACTCCACCGCCTTCGAGATTTACGAGCGTGGTGACGCTGCGCTTGGGATGAGTGAACTCTTCCTTGCCGTATATTTCGCCGCGCTTGCAAGTGTTGCCTTTGACGACCACTTCGCCGTCAACTTTTTCTATGTTCAACGAACAACCCCATAGGGCACATTATGCATATCGTATTCATTTTTCAAGTCTCACTATAACGTCGCCGCAAACGGCTGATTTGTCAATAATGACATTGCCCATTTCACCTGGGGCAAGCACCATACATTTCTTTGACACGAGAACGTTTTTCCCCGCTCTCGACGATGAGTTTGCAATTCTTGTACACGTCGCCGACACGGAAGAAAATCTGCACTTTTCCGTCGCCTTTGCTTATGCGTTGCGGAAGTGCGTATCTCACACCGTCTTTTGCAATTACATTGACGATTTCACCGCTCTTTTGAGATTGACCGAGAGCGTATTTTGCCGCATTTTCGCCTGCGATTTCCGCTTCGTGAGAAACGTTGTCCACAAGATCGTGAACGTGAAGCACGTTGCCGCACGAGAAGATACCTTCGACGCTCGTCATGCGATGTTCGTCGACGATCGCACCGTTGGTTATTCTGCTCATTTCCACGCTCGTGCCGTTTAGCAAATCGTTTTCGGGAATAAGACCGACGGAGAGCAAAAGCGTGTCGCACGCGACGTATTCTTCCTTTGACAAGTAGGGCTTTCTATCGGGACCGACAGGAGCGTAATAAAGCCCGGTCATACGCGGTTTGCCCACCACTCTCGTTATCGTGTGACTGTATTTAATCGGAATATTGTAGTCGTCAAGGCATTGAACGATATTTCGTTTAAGTCCGCTCGAAAACGGCATAAGTTCGAGAACGAGTTTCACGTTTGCGCCTTCGGTGGTCATGCGGCGAGCCATGATAAGACCGATGTCGCCGCTGCCGAGAATTACCACGTCTTTGCCTACGAGATAGCCGTCAAGGTTGCAAATCTTTTGCGCCATACCTGCGGTGTACACGCCTGCAGGACGAGTGCCCGGAAGCGCGATTGCACCTGCGGTGCGTTCTCTGCACCCCATTGCAAGCACAATTGCACCTGCCTTTATCGTACAATAGCCGTGGCTTGGCGACAACACGTTGACGGTCTTATCTTCGGAAAGCGACAAAACCATGCTTTCAAGCATAACGTCGATGTCTTCGCTCTCCACCATTTTTCTGAAACGGTCGGCGTATTCGGGGCCGGTCATCTCTTCGCCGAAATAGTGCAAGCCGAAGCCCTGATGGATGCATTGATTGAGAATTCCGCCCAAACGTACGTCACGTTCGAGAATGAGCGTTTTTGCGCCTTGTTTTCTTGAAGAGAGCCGCCGCCATACCTGCAGGGCCGCCGCCGATAATCACAACGTCATAATTGAGAGTATTCATCTTTGCACCCCCCTTAACCTTGTAGCAAGCGATATTTGAGTCTTCTCCGCCGCCCTTTCTGACTTTGTCAAGAGGTATATTCAGTTCGCGCGAAATAATCTCCATAACTCTCGGTCCGCAGAAGCCGCCCTGACATCTTCCCATACCTGCGCGTGTGCGGCGTTTCACCGCGTCGACCGTAGTTGCGGGAACGGGAGAATGAATTGCACGCACGATTTCCGCTTCCGTCACCTTTTCGCAACGGCATACGATTCTTCCCCACGCTTCGACTTTTTTTTACGAGCGCGTTGATTTCGTTTGCGCTTATCTCCGTAAGTCTGGGAAGTTTTTCGACTTCGGTTATATATTCCGCTTTCTTCTTTGCGCCGATTTTTTCGGTTATCGCTTTTACGAGATATTCTGCTATTGCGGGAGCAGAAGTAAGTCCCGGAGAGCAAATGCCGATTGCCGTATAGAAGTTTTCCGCCTTTTCGGATTTGCCGACTATGAAGTCGTGTCCTATTATCGTGCGAAGTCCCGAATACACTCTTATGCACTTATTGTACGCGGGCGTTTTGTAGGAAAGCATAACGCTCTTTCTCAGAATATCGAGAGAGTCGAGCGAACTTGCCGTATCGTCGGGATCTAGGGTATCGATCGCGGTCGGTCCGTATATTACGTTTCCGTCCGCTGTCGGTGCGACAAGCACGCCTTTGCCCGCCGCCGTGGGAAGTTGGAATATCACCGTGTGTACGTTCTTTCTTTCCGTGTTGTCGAGAACGAAGTAATCTCCGCGACGATAAGTCGTTTCGTAATGCTCCGCACCTACCATATCGTTCACGTTTGCACCGTACGCTCCGGCACAGTTGACGATATAGTCGCACTCGAAGTCGCCTGCGCTCGTATGAACGGTGTATACGCCGTCCTTTCTTTCTATTCCAACGACTTCCGCTTCGAGTTTAACCTGCGCACCGTTTCTCACCGCTCTGTCGGCATAGGCAATGCAGAGTTGATAAGGCGACACGATACCCGCACTCGGCGCATAAAGGCTGAATTCTATATCGTCGGCAACGTTCGGTTCGAGTTCGCGAGTTTTTTCTTTGTCCCAAATCTCAACGTAAACGCCGTTTGCCATGGCTTTCTCTTTGAGAATTTCAAGTCCCTCAACCTGCTCTTTCGTCGCAACGACGATAGAACCGCATTGATGATGGGGCACGTCGAGTTCTTTCACGTCCTGCCACATCAATTTGTTGCCTTGCACGTTGAACAACGCCTTTTGCGTGTTCGGGTCGCAGTCATAGCCTGCGTGAACGATACCGCTGTTTGCTCGCGTTGAAAAAGACGCAACGTCGTCCTGCTTTTCTAGAAGCAAAGGTCAAGGTCGTATCTTGCGAGTCTGTCAAGCACCGCAGTGCCCACGATACCGCCGCCGATGACGATACAATCGTATTTCATTTTATCTCCTGTTTCGTTTTCTTCGGACTGTATTTAATATCCGCTAAAATGTCGTTCGGGTTGAACGACGTCAACCGAAAAAAAATTTGTTATTCAGTTTTGATTGTCTTACTTGATATTGAATTTTTTTCTTATAAGACTCAAGGTTGTCCTTGATGATGAGCTCGGCAAACTCTCTGTTCTTCACCTGAAAGACCGTTGTTTGTTTGCCTTCGAGTTGTTTGTAGACTCTGAAGAAGTGCGACATCTCTTCCATAATGTGAGACAGGAGTTCTTCGATTTCCTTATACGTGTTCCATGTCGGATCTTTGAAAGGAATTGCGATAATCTTGTAGTCCATTTCACCGCTGTCCTGCATCATCATGACGCCTATGGGATAGCATCTTACGAGCGCAAGCGGAACGATAGGTTCGGAGCAAAGAACGAGAACGTCGAGCGGATCGTTGTCTTCGCTGTACGTGCGCGGAATAAAACCGTAGTTTGCCGGATAGTGAGTGGACGTATACAAAACTCTGTCAATATCAAAGAACCCGTCGCTTTGTCGAGTTCGTACTTATTTTTGCTTCCTTTTGAAATTTCGATACACGCCAAAAAGTCCGTGGGCGTGATTCTTGACAGGTCAACGTCGTGCCAAATACTCATTTGTGGCTTCTCCATATACTTTTATTTTTTACTTGATGCAATTATATTATTTATACGCGCAAAAGTCAATAATGATTGCGAATAATTATACGAATGTGCAAATAAAAGCACCAAAAAATGCGATTTTAGATTTTTTAGACGGATTGCAGCCGTAAAAGCAGATAAAACTTGCTCACGGGCAGCGTTTCGGTTTACTTGCAAAATAAATTGTGATAAACTACATTTTACTCTACAAAATCTTGTGCGCATTGCGCACACACGGAACGAAATGACGAAACTTCTGAAATATCTTCAAGGTTACTGGGGCAAGACGATTTGCGGACCGTTCTTCAAACTCATTGAAGCGGTCTTTGAATTGTTTACGCCTATCGTGGTTGCCTGGATAATCGACAACGCTATTCCCATGGGACAGGCAGGCGATTTCAAAGGACTTATTTACGGCGGACTGATTATTCTCGCGCTCGGCGTGTTCGGGCTTGCGTTCTCACTCACCGCTCAATTCTTTGCGTCACGCGCTTCTCTCGGCTTCGGCACGAATCTGAGAAGAGTCTATATGCGCACATCAACACGTTCTCTTATTCCGAACTCGACAACTTCTCCACCACTTCTCTCATCACGAGACTGACAGCCGACGTAAATCAATGCCAACAAGGCGTGGCGATGTTCATTCGTCTCGTTCTTCGTGCTCCGTTCATTGCCGTGGGCGCAATCGTCATGGCGATGATCATAGACTTGAAACTCTCTCTCATCTTCGTTGCGGCGGCTCTCGTTATCGCAGGTGCGCTTGCGCTTATTATGTTCCTGACTATGCCGAAATACAAAGGCGTTCAGGCAAAACTCGACGACGTGACGAGACTCACGAGAGAAAATCTCGCAGGCGCAAAGGGTTATACGCGCTTTCGACGCACAAGACAGAGACAAGGAAATCTTCGACAAAGCTAGCGACTCGCTTGCGTCTTCGTCCATAAAGGTCAGTCGTTTGTCCGCTCTTCTCAATCCACTCACGTATTCGGTGCTAAACATCGCAATCATCGTGCTTTTGTATTTCGGCGGAAAAACCGTGTATTACGGCAATCTCACGCAAGGCGAAATCATCGCGCTTGTCAACTATATGACGCAGATTCTCAACGCGCTCGTCGTGTTTGCGAATCTTCTTGTGACTTTCACAAAAGCGTCGGCGTCGGCGGCTCGCATAAACGAAGTGTTCGATGTCACGGCTTCGATGCAGGAAGGAAGCGGCGCAACACCCGACCCGCAAGCCCCCGCAATCGAACTTAAAGACGTCACTTTCACTTATCAAGGCTCTCCCGCCCCTACTCTTTCAAACGTGAACGTAACCGTCGAAAAGGGCGCAAGCGTCGGCATACTCGGCGGCACGGGCAGTGGCAAAACCACTCTCGTGAGCCTTATGACAAGACTTTACGACGCAAGCGAAGGCGAAGTGAAAGTTTTCGGCGAAAACGTCAAAAACTACACCAACGCGCAACTTTATTCTCTCTTCGGCGTAGCACCGCAAAAAGCCGTTCTGTTTGAAGGCACGGTGAGAGAAAATCTCAAATGGGGAAAAGAAAACGCAACCGACGAAGAAATAAACCGCGCGCTGAAAATTTCGCAATCGGCGGAATTCGTATATTCTATGAAAGACGGGCTTGACACGATGATAAGCCAAGGCGGAAAGAACCTTTCGGGCGGTCAACGTCAAAGGCTCACCATAGCTCGCGCGCTTGTCGCATGCCCCGATATTCTCGTGCTTGACGACTCTTCGAGCGCACTCGACTTCGCCACCGACGCAAAACTGAGAAAAGCACTCGGCAGTATGCGCCTTGAAGACGGACTTACGACGGTCACGGTGTCTCAACGCGCGACGAGCATCAAGTATTGCGACCTTATAATCGTGCTCGATGACGGCAAAATCGTCGGACAAGGCACGCACGACGAACTTATCAAATCTTGCGACGTATACCGCGAAATATGCTTGTCGCAAGTAAAGGGGACGAAGAAAAATGAGCAAAGTCACCCAAACCAAACCCGTAAACGACAAGAAACAAAGAAAGAACAAAAAGACGGATTTTGCCGCCATAAAGAAACTTCTGCGCTATGCAAAGCCATACGTCCCCGTCATTGTCGTTGCGCTGTTGCTGTCCGTTGTGCAAATCGTATGCACGCTCTTTGCTCCCGTTGTCATCGGCAACACGGTGGACTACATTATTGGTCAAAACAACGTAAACTTCGAAGTCATCGCAAAGAATGCAGGCATACTTGCAGGGCTTATCGCCGCCGTGTTTATCTCACAATATCTCGGCTCGCTGTGCATCAATTTTGCGTCGTTCAGAGTCATTCGCGACCTTCGCAGAAGCGCGTATGCAAAACTCAACACCGTTCCCCTTTCTTACATCGATTCCAACTCTCACGGCGACCTTATGTCGAGAGTGGGCAACGATATAGACCAAATCTCGGACGGGCTTATCCAAGGTTTTTTCGCAACTGTTCAGCGGAATCGTGACGATAGTCGGCACGCTCGCTTTTATGGTGTGGTACAACTGGCTTATCGCGCTCGTCGTCGTGCTTCTCACTCCCCTTTCGCTTTTCGTTGCGTACTTCATCGCAAAAGGTTGTCACAATATGTTTGCCATGCAAGCAAAAAAGCGCGGCGAATTGTCGGGACTAGTCACCGAAATGCTTTCAAGTCAACGCGTCGTCAAACTCTTCGGCTACGAAAAACGCGCAGAAGACCGCTTTGCCATCATCAACGCCGACCTGAAAAAATGGGGACAGAACGCCGCTTTCTTCTCTGCCATGACCAACCCTTGCACTCGATTTGTCAACAACGTGGTGTACGTCGTGGTGTGCGTTCTCGGGCATTCCTTGTGATAAAAGGCAACTCAGTCGCAGGTGTGGACACTCTCACCGTCGGCGCGCTCTCGTGCGTGCTTTCATACGCCACGCAATACACCAAGCCTTTCAACGAAATCACCGGCGTTGTGACCGAACTGCAAACGGCAACTGCCGCCGCAACAAGAGTGTTCGACCTGCTCGAATCCCCCGATCAATCATCGGACGAAGGCTTTGAAGATCTCACGGACGTTGACGGCAACATCTCGATTGACGACGTGTATTTCTCCTACGTCAAGACCAATCCGCTCATTCAAGGTTTCTCGCTAAAAGTCAAGAGCGGTCAGCGCATCGCGATAGTCGGCCCGACAGGTTGCGGCAAAACAACGCTCATAAACCTGCTTATGCGTTTCTACGATCCCGACAGCGGCAAGATTGAAGTGGAAGGCAAGGACATAACCAAAGTCACGAGAAAATCGCTTCGAGCAAGTTACGGCATGGTGCTTCAGGACACTTGGCTCAAAAAGGCACTGTGCGTGAAAACATAGCCTACGGCAAGCCCGACGCCACCGACGAAGAGATAATCGCGGCGGCAAAAGCGGCGCATATTCACTCGTTTATCACGCGTCTTGAAAACGGCTACGATACCGTGCTCGGCGATGACGGCGGCAATATCTCGCAAGGACAGAAACAACTTCTGTGTATCGCGCGCGTTATGCTCACTCATCCCCCGATGCTCATTCTCGACGAAGCGACTTCTTCAATCGACACTCGCACGGAACTGAAAATCCAACAAGCCTTTGAAGTGCTGATGAAAAACAAAACGTCATTCATCGTCGCTCACCGCTTGTCCACAATCAAGAATGCCGACCTGATACTTGTCATGAACAAAGGCAACGTCATCGAAAAGGGCACGCACGATGCCCTACTCTCCCAAGGCGGCTTCTACGCCAACCTATACAACTCCCAATTTGAACACTAACATGAAATTGGCGAATACAAAGCGTCACGCCAAGTATTCGCCAATTGCTTTATAGTCGATTGTACTGTTTTTCAAATTCCGCAATTCAGACTCAAACACACCTTTATCTTTATACAATTTTAACACATCAAGAAAGAACCTAACGCAATCTTTATAGCAAACGTGATAGCATAACGTCGACAAAACAGATCGAGGTTTTTGCATGAAAATACCAAAAAAGAAACTATCGTCTTTTCAAATAATACTATTAGGATTTGCCGGCGTTGTTTTGCTTGGCGCATTTTTATTGTCTTTGCCGATTTCTTCAAAAAATCATGAGTGGACATCTTTTATCGATGCCCTGTTTACATCAACGTCCGCCGTATGCGTAACGGGACTTATCGTGTTCGATACGGCAACGCACTGGACGATATTCGGACAAGTCGTTATATTGTTGCTTATTCAAATCGGCGGCATGGGCGTTGTTACAATAGCAGTCTCTCTCGCCGTTATTTCGGGCAAAAAAATCGGTTTATTCAGCCGCGAAACGATGAAAAACGCAATTTCCGCACCAAATGTGAGCGGTATAGTTCGCCTGACCGGATTTATAATCAAAGGGAATTTTTTTGATTGAACTTATCGGCGCTCTTATTATGATGCCTGTATTTTGTATAGATTACGGCGCAGAAGGTATTTGGCTGTCGATTTTCCATTCCGTGTCGGCGTTCTGCAACGCAGGATTCGATATTATGGGGACGAAAAGCGGAGAATTTACGTCTATCACTCACTATTCCGCACAACCCGTCATCAATATTACGATTATGTTGCTGATTATTATCGGCGGTATCGGTTTTTTGGTATGGGAAGACGTTTGCAAACACAAGTGGCGAATAAAAAGAATATCGCACGCAAAGCAAAGTGGTATTGATTGTCACCGCCGTGCTTATTATTTTGCCCGCAATATACTTCTTCTTTTTTGAATTCAGCGATATGCCTGTCGGTAAGCGAATACTTGCGTCTTTGTTTCAATCGGTGACGCCGAGAACGGCAGGGTTTAATACGGTAGATCTTACGGCAATCAGCGATACGGGACTATACCTTATGATTATTCTTATGTTGATAGGCGGTTCTCCCGGTTCTACCGCAGGCGGCATGAAAACGACGACGATAGCGGTTTTATTTTCTTCCGCTTTTTCCGTATTCAGAAAAAAAGAAAATGCGGAACTTATGAAACGAAGCGTCGATGATGGAACTGTTAAGACGGCTTCGGCAATATTTCTCATGTATACTGTCCTCTTCTTATTTGGAGGAATGGCTATAAGCGCAATTGAAAATCTACCTATTACGTACTGCCTTTTCGAAACCGCATCCGCCGTCGGTACGGTGGGACTTACGCTCGGAATTACCCCGACGCTCGGAATCGCATCCAAATTGATTTTGATCATCTTGATGTTTTTCGGACGCGTAGGCGGATTGACATTGATATATGCCGCTTTCGGCACAAATAAAAAACAAGTGGCAAAATTGCCGACGGATACAATCGCAGTCGGTTAAGGAGGTTTTTATATGAAAACAAAATCCATTTTATTGATAGGTCTCGGACGGTTCGGAAAATATATTGCAATGAAATTGCACGAATTAGGGCACGAAATCATGGCGATCGACGAAAACGAAGAAAGGATAAACGATGCTATGCCCTATGTAACCAACGGGTTAATCGGCGATAGCACAAACGAATCGTTGCTGAAATCGCTGGGCGTAAAAAACTATGACGTATGCATCGTAACTATCGGCAGCAACTTTCAAAGTTCTCTTGAAACAACCTGCTTATTAAAGGAAATGGGAGCACAAAAGGTTGTGTCGCGTGCAGAACAGGACGTTCAGGCAAAATTTCTTCTGCGAAACGGCGCCGACGAAATCGTTTATCCCGAAAAACAACTTGCAATTTGGACAGCGATACGTTATAGCTCAGACCACATTCTCGATTATATAGAGCTATCCGACTCATGTTCTATTTTTGAAGTTTCCGTGCCGCGAAATTGGATAGGCAAGACTATAAGTGAAATCGATATAAGAAAAAAATACAACATAAATATAATTGCAATAAAAACAAACGGAAAAATAAACGCTGTCATAACGCCGGAAACAATGCTTTCGCAAAACATGTCTTTGCTTGTTCTTGGCGAGTATAAATTTATCAAAAAGTGTTTTGAAATATAAGATGTCGGATATTATGTTTGTGCTATTGGCACTTCTTGCAATCGCTATCGGTTTTGTCGTGATGGTACAACTCGATAAGTACCTATATAGGACCAGTGTCCGAAAAAACAATGCTAAATTAACTGTTCGCATAAGAACCAAATGTAAAAAATGAAAAAACTATAAGATTTATTGTCGGTTCAAAAGAATGTAGTTGTAGGATTTAGCAACCGATGTTATTATATAAAAAAAGGAGGTCGATAGAATTTGTCAGACAATCGCAATAAAAATACAGACAAAAATGCCGAACATATTTTGGTTTGCATATCATCATCGCCTTCGAATACGAAAATAATACAAACGGCATCATCCATGGCAAAAGCGTTCGGCGCAATGTTTTCCGCATTGTACATAAAAACACCATCCGCTGCATCATTGGAGTCAAAAGACAAAGAGCGATTGCTTTCCAATATACATTTTGCAGAAGAATGCGGAGCATCCGTCACTACGGTATGCGGTGACGATATTCCTTTTCAAATTGCGGAATATGCACGTCTTTCAGGCGTTACAAAAATAGTGATCGGAAGAAGCGTTGTAAACAAAAAACGTTTAGCTTTGCAGCCCACTTTGACGGAAAAACTAATATCGCTCGCCCCAAATGTCGATATACATATTATACCCGACAGCGATGCCGTTCTGCCCAAAGGAAAGGCAAAAGTCTTTGAAAAGCCGGCATTTTTCAAAATTTTAAAGGGGGTAATCGTTTCGACAATAGTCCTTTCGATTGCAACGCTTCTCGGTTATATATTCTCAAAATTTGGCTTTACCGATGCAAACATTATAACCGTTTATATGCTCGGAATTCTCATCACCGCCATATTGACCGAAAGCAAGATTTGTTGGGTGCTCTCCTCTGTCGTGAGTGTATTGCTCTTTAATTTTTGTTTACAGAACCAAGGTTTTCGCTGTTAGCGTATGGCAACGGATATCCCGTGACTTTTGTGATTATGCTCGTTGCATCTCTTGTTATAGGCGGCACGGCGGAAAAACTTAAATCGCGTGAACGTCAGGCAACTCAAACGGCATACAGAACAAAAATTTTGTTTGATGCCAATCAGTTGATTCAACAAGCATCCGACGAAAGTGAAATATTTTGTGTTACCGCAAATCAATTGAAAAAACTGTTAAACCGAACGGTGATTGTTTTCGATAACAAATCTCAATGTCGTTGCTCGCTTCCAACTGAAAATGATACGGTCATTGTGCCGCAAGACTGCGAACAAATACTTCTGCAAGTCACCAAAAACAACGTAAAAGCAGGAAAAGGAACAAGCATTTTCTCTGAAAACGACTATACGTTTTTCCCAATATGTAAAAACGGCAAAAACTATGGGGCAATAGGTGTTTTTGTCAGGAACAATCCGATTGATGCCTTTGATGAAAGCATTGTAAATTCCGTTATAGGAGAATGTGCGCTCGCTGTTGACGGAATTGTAAACGCAAAAGAACGCGAACGCGCCGCAGTTTTGGCAAAAAACGAACAATTGCGCGCAAACCTGCTACGTTCCATATCGCACGACTTGCGAACTCCGCTTACTTCCATTTCCGGAAATGCAAGCAATCTGATTTCAAACGGCAACGAAATTGACGATATCACGAAAAAGCAAATCTACGAAGATATTTATGATGATTCTCTTTGGCTTATCAATCTGGTTGAGAATTTGCTTTCCGTAACTCGCCTTGAAGAAGGCAGAATGAATATAAATTTAACAACCGAACTTGTCGGTGATGTAATCGATGAGGCACTGAAACATGTTCATGTAAAAAGCGAAAAACAAACTATCACCGTCATCCAGCCCGACGACTTGCTTCTTGCTCAAATGGACGCTCGACTTATTGTGCAGGTGTTGATCAATCTTTTGGACAACGCAATCAAATACACCCCTTCCGATTCGCAAATCACAATAACATCAAAAAGGGCCGACAATATGGTTTGTTTAAGTGTGGCGGACAACGGAAACGGGATTGCAGACGATCAAAAACTGCGTGTTTTCGATATGTTTTACACCGGCACAAACAAAATCGCCGATAGTCGTCGAAGTATCGGAATAGGGCTGTCATTATGCAAATCGATTATAAACGCACACGGCGGAGAAATAACCGTAACCGACAATGTTCCGCACGGTGCGATATTTACGTTTACACTACCCGTAGGAGAGGTGGATATTCATGAATAACTTGCTGATTTTAGTTGTGGAAGACGATGCACCGGTTCGCAACCTCATCGGAACGACCTTGAAAACCCACGGTTACAACTATATGACCGCTTCAACAGGCGAAAGTGCCCTTATGCAAGCGTCTTCAAACAATCCGAACATCGTTTTGCTCGATTTAGGCTTGCCTGATATCGACGGTGTTGATGTTATCAAAAAATTCGCACATGGTCGGAATTGCCGATCATCGTAATAAGCGCAAGAACCGAAGATAAAGAAAAAATCGAAGCACTTGACGCCGGCGCTGACGATTATCTGACAAAACCGTTTTCTGTCGAAGAATTGTTGGCAAGAATAAGAGTTACTGAAAGAAGATTGGCTACAATGCAATCGGCGAACAAGTCCGAATCGATTTTTGTAAACGGAAATCTAAAGATAGATTATGCCGCGGGATGCGCATACCTTAACAACGAGGAACTTCATCTCACACCTATAGAATACAAATTGCTATGTTTGCTGTCGAGAAATGTGGGAAAAGTGCTCACTCACACTTTTATAACTCAAAAAATATGGGGCGCGGCATGGGAAAGCAATATTGCATCTCTGCGTGTATTTATGGCTACCTTACGCAAAAAAATCGAACCGACCACCGATTCACCGCAATATATTCAAACTCATGTAGGCGTTGGATATAGAATGATAAAAGCAGAGTAATTTCACACTATAATCAAGCAATCGCATATACAATTTTGCCAAAGGTAGAAAGCATATAATATCTCTGCTCGACGGTATTTCATGCCACCTGCGGCACTCAAATACAACCTTGCGACAACGCTATGCGTTTTGTTTTTTTTATATATGCTCGCTCTTGACTGCAAGCAGAATTACATTTTGTCGGACTCGTAGCACGCTTGCGTGCGTAATAGCGAAGCGAGTGAGTTCACTCACAAAAGCGGAGCGTCAGCGACACAGTGTCGGGGCGCATATTTTATGCGCATGTGCAAAGCACACCGAGAACGACCGCCGGCGGTATTTCATGCCACCTGCGGCACTCTATCGGTGCTCGGCGGTATTCCATGCCACCTGCGGCACTCAAAAGCAACCTTGCGACAACGCTACGCGTTTTGTTTTTTTTATATGCTCGCGCTTGACTGCAAGCAGTCGCGCGGCATATATAAAAAAACAACCTTACGGTTTTCGCAAGGTTGTATTTTCGTTTGGTGCCGGCGGTCGGACTCGAACCGACACGGATGATTAGTCCACAGGATTTTGAGTCCAGCGCGTCTGCCAGTTTCACCACGCCGGCGCAAGAATGAATATATCATAAATCATCGATTGTTGCAACTGATTTTTAAAATTTTCAAAATTTCGTTGGCAAATCGGAAAAAATCCCACTCGGCGCGTGAAAATTTTGCTTGAATAAACGACGATTGCGTTGTACAATTGTTTTATTAAAGATTTAGGAGTTTATCATGAAAAACGAAAACGGATACGTAGACAGTTTTGTAAAACTCATTCAATGCCCCACCGTCACCAATAGCGGACACGAATATTTCGACGCGTTTCACAAGGTTCTCGACGCCGAGTTCCCCAACGTGACGAGAGTCTGTGAAAAGATGGACGTAGGCGGTGACGTATTGCTTTATAAATGGAGCGGCAAATCTGCAGAACGTCCGCTCGTGCTTATGGCGCACCAAGACGTTGTGCCGGCAGTTGGCGGCGATTGGAAATATCCGCCCTACTCTGCGACGATCGAAGACGGCAAAGTGTACGGTCGCGGCGCAATGGACTGCAAAAACACGCTGTTTTCCACCATACAGGCGGTTGACGAACTCATTGCGGACGGTTTCGTGCCCGAGCAAGACGTATATCTCAGTTACAGCGACTGCGAAGAGACGGGCGGTCCCGGTGCGGAAATGGCGCGCGACTGGTTCAAAGCGCACGGCATAACTCCGTTTCTCGTCGTTGACGAAGGCGGCGCAATCATAAGAAAAACGACAAAATTCATGACGAAAGACGTTGCCGCCGTCGGCATACTCGAAAAAGGCTATGCGGACGTCAAGTTTATTGCGCGCGGCAAAGGCGGACACTCTTCTCAACCGCCAAAGCACACGCCGATTGCGAGACTTGCGGCGTTTGTGAATTATTGCGAAAAACACACGATTTTCAAGCCGAAGATGTCAAAAGCGGCAAAAGCGATGATCTACGGCATGGGAGACGCGCTCACTCCGCCGCTCAAACTCTTCTGCAAAACTATCGGTCTCAACGGCTGGTGGGTATCGAAACTTGCGCCGAAAATCAATGCGTCCTACGGCAACAGCATGTTTGCAACAAGCATGGTGTTCACGATGTCGCAAGGCTCTGCCGCGCCAAACGTAATTCCGCAGGAAGCGTGGGTAAACGCAAACTTGCGTATCTCCCCGACGGACACTTGCGAAAAATGCTTCAAGATTCTTGAAAAAATCGCAAAGAAATTCGACCTTGAAATGCAAGTTGACTTGCAACGCAACGCTTCTCCGATGATAGATTTGAACGGCGAAGGTTATCAGTCTTTCAAAAAAGCACTCAACAAGGTGTATCCCGACGTTGCCGTCGTGCCCTACCTTATGTTCGGCGGCACGGATTGCAGAGTTTTGCAACAAATCGCGACGCACGCAATACGTTGCACGCCCTGCACGCTCTCGTTCGATCAACTTGGCGGTATGCACGCTTCAAACGAGAACGTGGACATCAAATCGGTGGAAGAATGCGTCGGATTCTTCAAGACGTTTATCCGCGATTTCAAGTGATCTAACCCACCCAAAACGCGTCCTATACGGGCGCGTTTTTATTTTGCGGACGTTGCACAAGGCTTGGCAAATCATCGGCAAAATCACGGCTTTTCGCCGCACGAAAACGCATTGTTGACTAAAAGCGCATTGTGTGGTATCATTTACTACTAAATAAATTGAGTAAACTTATAGGTGAAACATGATAAGCAAGGCACTTGACGCAATCAAGCAATACGACGTTATCGTCATACACCGCCACTGGCCCGGACGGAGACGCAATGGGCAGTCAAATCGGCTTGAAGAGAATCATCGAGCACAACTTCCCCGACAAGAAAGTGTACGCCGTGGGAGATGACGCAAGGCGATTTTCCTTTATGGACGGAAGCCAAATGGACGAGATAAGCGACGACGTATACGACGGCGCACTTGCAATCGTGTTGGACACATCGGCAAAATCGCTGATCAGTGACGACCGCTATACCATTGCCGATCTTCGCCTCCGCATAGACCACCACATTTTTGTGGAAGACATTGCCGAAATCGACATTGACGACACGAGTTTTGAGAGTTGTTGCGGTCTTGTGACCTATCTTGCGCGCGAATGGGGGCTTGACGTGCCCGTTGACGCCGCCAAAGCGCTTTTCACGGGGCTTGTGACGGACAGCGGAAGATTCCGCTATGACAGCACAACGCCGCGCACGTTCGATTTGGCGAGCTTTCTGTTGTCGAAAGGGTTCAGCGCAACGAGCATATACAACGAGTTGTATCAAGACGAATTCAAAAACGTGAAATTGCGTGCGGAATTTGTCACCGCAATCCGCTTCACCGAGCACAACGTCGCGTATATCTATTCCGACCTTGCGCACGTAGCCCAAACGGGCATGGAAGCGCAAGCGGTGTCGCGCGGTATGGTGAATTGCATGGGCGAGATCAAGGGTGTGAACACGTGGGTGAACTTCACCGAGTGCGAACAGGGTGTGCTGTGCGAGATACGCTCCAAAAACCGCAACATCAACCAAATTGCAGTGGCGCACGGCGGTGGCGGACATCTCAAAGCCAGCGGCGCAACGCTCAAAGACAGACAAGAAGCGCAAATCGTGCTTGACGAGCTTGACAAGCTCACCCAGGAAGGAGAAACAATATGACGGACAATTTTGCAACCAAACAAGCAATCCTTGACAAGATAAAGGCATACGACACAATCATAATCACGCGCCACTTCCGCCCCGACGGAGACGCAATCGGCTCGACGAAAGGCTTGCAACGCATTCTTGCGCTCACCTACCCCCAAAAGAGAGTGCTTCTCATCAACGAAGACAGTTCGGACTATCTCGCGTTTTTGGGCGGCGAAGACAAGCCCGTAAGCGACGAAGAATACAAGGACGCACTCGTCATCGTGTGCGACACCGCCACCACCGACCGTATCTCCAACAAGAAATTCGCACTCGGCAAAGAGATCGTCAAGATCGACCACCACATAGAGAGCGATCGCACCGAGTACGGCGACGTCAAATGGGTGGAAGAAGAACGCTCGTCCCTTTGCGAAATGATTGCCGACTTCTACAACACGTTCAAGAGCGAGCTTGTGATAGACTCGCTTGCTGCAACCTACATCTTCACAGGCATGGTGACGGACACGGGCAGATTCAAATACAGCAGCGTCAACGGCGAAACCATGCGCCTTGCGGGACTTATGCTCGATCAAGGCATAGACACCGAATGGGTGTATGCAAATCTCAATCTCGACGAGTTTGAAGTGCTCAAATTTGAATCCTATGTCTACAAAAAGATGCGCGTCACGCAAAACGGAGTTGCGTATATCTACGTGGACAAGAAGATGCAAAGAAGTTTTCGCTCACCAACGAGCAAGCAAGCAACGTTGTGAGCTATCTTGACGGCATCAAAGGCAGCATAGCTTGGCTTGCCTTTATCGAGAACACGGACGGCAGCATCCGCGTGCGCCTGCGCTCGAGATTTATGACCATCAACACCCTTGCCGAAAAAATACAACGGTGGCGGACACGACCGCGCTTGCGGCGCAACCGTCCACAGCAAGAAAGAGATGAAACAAATGCTTCTTGACGCCGACCAAATGGTGCGCGACTTCAAATCAACCAACACGAAATGGCTGTGAGCAACAACTAAAACCGCAAATTCAAATACACTTATACAAAACCAAAGCCCCGCATTTCTACGGGGCTTTGGTTTTATTGTTTCAAAACACACTAAAATACACAAATTTTAAACAAGCTTATATGCAATTATGTTCTTTTGTGATCCTGTGTAAGTTGCGAACCTTTCTTGACCGCTGTTCGCATTAAATTGTATGAATCTTTTTGTATACTTTACACTAGTGATAACTATATTTCCGTTTGCATCGAAAGTCACTGTCCAAGAAGCCGCTTCGTTAACTGCGCTAAGTTCACTTTCAAACAATTTATTGCCATCAGTTGTAAGTGTCAAGTATTTACCACTTGCAGTCTTAAATGCAAACTGTCCTTCTGCAGCACCTGCGACAACAGTCAAAAGCTGAGCTTGAGCAGGAACATCTGTATACGCAGCAATATTGAAGAAACCTTTTGCATATGTGCCCATTTCATATTTTTTTGAACCGCTCTCATATGCCAAAACGATTTGATCTCCAACCGCAATAGAAGTTGCCTTTTGCAAGGTTTTTGTTGCAGGTTTTTCTTCAAATGCAACTGCGAAAGTGGTGTTTGCCGTGATGGTGAGTTCAAAGGAAGTCTTGCCTGCAACGGAAGTGTCTGCTGCGCCTTCACCGATGGTGACGGATGCAAGTCTGAATCCATCTGCCGGAGCAACGGTGACAACAATGGTCTTGCCCTTTACGACTTCGTCGCCGGGGTTGATTTCTGTGCCGTCAACAGTGACGGTGGTGATGTTGCCATTTGTGCCGGTCTTTGTGAAGTTGACTGCAAATTTCTCAACAGTCGCAACAACTTTCACAGCAACGGTTGTGGTTTTGCCGTTTGCGGTGACAGTGATGATTGCATCGCCTGCCGCAACACCGGTGACTTTGCCGTTTTCGTCAACTTTTGCGATTTCGGGATGATCAGAAACAAAAGTTGCCTTGATGTCTGTGGTCACAGCGGGTTTTGCCGTAACGGTGATTTGTGCAGTTACTTCAACACCGATTTCAGCAATATCGATAGTTGCGACCGGTTCCCAATCAATAACGATGGAAGACGCTCTGACAATTTCAATTTGAACTGCATTCTTATTCACGCAAACGTTGACATTGACAAGGTCAAAATTGACGCCGTCTTTGAGCAATGCGACCATTGCCTCCAAATCGGCTTTATTTGCGTCCGCCACATTGCCGGTGTAATATGCAATTGCAGTTTCACCGAGCATGAACTTACCGCCGTTGACCTTAAGACCTTTGAGATTGACAAGCTCTGCACTGTTGTTAATCGTAAGAGCTTTGTATGCAGCTTCATCAAGGTCTTTTGCAACGATTGCAGTTTCCGGATCTTTTGCTTCGCCACTCAAAACGGGGGTTTTGAGTTGAACAAAGCCACTGTAGTTATCATAATAACCGCAAATGGTATATTCTTTTCCGATTTGCAAAGTTTTGAGAGTGTTGCTGTAGGGAGCAGTATAGCCAAAGAACACATACACTGCTGCACCGGTTGCATCTTGGATGTAAGCTGCTTTCTTATCGATGGAAGTCACAACACCGGTCAGTTTGTAGCCTTCGGTTCCTGCAGTTTCTTTGGAGAGTGCCTTGTATTCAGCAATAGTTTTTGTTGCATATTGCTCAACAAAAGTGATAGCGATGGTTTTGCTTCATCAGCGGTGACTGTGAAGGTGTTGTCTTTGACTGCAACAGCTGCGCCTTCGCCAATTGCATATTTTGCAATATAACCTTCTTCGGGAGCAAGAACGAAAGTGATGACAGTGCCGTCTTCAAATTCTGCACCGCTAGTTGCATCGGCTTCACCGACTTTTGCAGATGTGATTGAGCCATGCTCGCCTGCCGTCCAAGAGATCACGTATTTAGGAGTTTCTTTCAAAATGGTGATCGGGAACTCTCTGGTTGCTTTTGCTTCGCCCTTGCTGATGGTTGCAACAAGAGTGATTGCAGTTGACGGATCAACGGGGTTGATGGTCACATGACCTGCAGCATCGATTGCGACAACTGTCGTTTCGGTTTTGGTAGCCCATGCGATAGTTGTACCGTTTGCGCCCGTGAGCGGAAGGTCAAAGGCTGAATGATAACTATCTTCAAGTTTCAATGCATCTTTGTCTGCGACAACTGCGTCCGCATCAGAAAGTGCATAATTGATTGTGATACTTTCAAAATAGAAAGTGTACTTTTCGATTGTTTTTGTGAAAGACATAAATGTCCAATCTTTTCCTTCAGGAGTGATTGTGTATTCCAATTGATCTTTCACAGTCGAGAAACTGATGGTCTCTGTGAGATTGTCTGCAGCATTGCCAAATTTGATTGCAAAAGCATTGGCATTGTCAAATACGGACTTGGTTGATGAGAGTTTCAAAGTTATGCTTGCAATAGCTCTTTCAAATGCTGTGGTGTTCCACAAAGATGAGTAAACACCATCTTTTTGACGCATTTGGATACCATCAGTATAATAACCGATTTCTTTAAAGGCAAAAGTGACACCGTTAACGGTCACACCATCAGCCGGGCTGTTTTGGAACTTGTTTTGTTCCAATTTCAAAGATTTTGTTGTGAGAACAACCGTGTTGGGATCTTCAACAACGATTGCGGGGATTGTAACATTGAAAGTCACGGTGTCCGTCACTTCGCCGGATTTGATGGTTGCCGTGAAGACAACTTTTTGATCCGCATCTGTACGAGTGACAGTGACAAGGTTGTTTTCACCGATGACTGCGCCGGTGCCAGACACTGCCCATGTGAGATCAACCAATTTGCTGGTGGGAAGCGTGAAGTTTTCTTCGTAAGATTCTTCAAGTTTCAATGCGCCTTTCACGCCTGCAACTTTTTCTGCATCAGTTTGGGGAAGAATTTCAAGAGCGTCAAGTCCTTGCGGATACACTTGATATACACCGCTGAATGTGTTAACAACACCCTTGATGTTGGCTTTTGCGCCTTCAACCCACTTCTCTGCAAATGCTGCAGATGTCTCGTCATCCATAAGATAGATGTCGTTGTAGCAAACAAAATCAGTGACATCACCGAGAGTGAAATAGTAGTTCTTGCCGCTCTTTGCGCCAAGCGTGACACCCTTGAGCTCGATCAATGTTGCTTGATACGGAACAAGTGATTCGTCTTTGCTTGTCTTTGCCGCTGCAAATGCTTCGGTGCGATCTACGTAATCAAGCGTAACGTTGTCTTGTGCTGCGGTGCGACCGGTCTTGGTCACGGTGCAGCCTTTGTTGAATTCGTATGCGCCGTTGTAAAGAGTGAGCGAGCCGGTGACGACAACTTCGGTGCCGATCGGGAATTCTGCATTGATGCTTTCTCTTGTTGCGGTGATCGATGCGTCAAGAGCCGGAGCGTATGCATAATAGCCGTGACCGTCTTTGTCCATAACCCACAAGCTACCCTTTGAGCTTGAAAGCGGAGCCGCATTGACAGCAACCACATAACCTACAATATTGTAAGTTTTGTTCTTGTCGTTTGCCTTGCAAGCCGCGATGTATTCGTCATAAGTTGCTACGACAAATTTCGGGACTTTGCGCTCAAACGTGACAGACTTTGTAGAGCCATCGTCCGCTTTGACGGTTGCAGTCAACGTGTAGACAATCTCTTCAGGTGATCTTTCAGGGATTTTGACAGTGACTTGAGTTCCGTTTCCTTTGTCGACAATTTGGATCTTGTCGGTGTTGACAGTCCATTCAACCGGGAAAGAGTAAATTCCTTCAAGCGGGACAGACTTTGACAGATCAAAGCTGCCTGTTGTCTCTGCAGGGATACTATCCTTGTTAAACTTGTAGACTGCGTCAGCTGCTGCATCGAGTTTTGCAACAGGGTTGTTGGAATCTGTCGTTCCACCGCCGCCCTTCTTGTCGCAAGCTACGAGAACCACTGATAAACACAGCACCAATACAAGTGCAACTGCTAATAGTTTTTTCATTGCTATTCTCCTTAATAAAGATTTTTGTTTTTATACATCGACATCGTTATGCAACGATGGTAATGTTTTGGGGTGAGAACACCTTGATCTGATAATCACCGTCAAACTTGTCGACAAAGCCCTTCACGTTGATGGTTTTGCCAAGATATGCGTCTTTGGTGATCGTGTTGCCGTCTTCGTCCTTGAGAACGGTTGTGCGCACATAGACGGTCTTGCCGTCTTTGGTCTGACAAGTGAAGGTCATTGCGCCCACAGACGAGCTGCTCTCGGCAGTCGTGGTGTAGATGCTCTTCACCGTCAACTCGTTCATCGCAATGGACGTGTTGAGCGTTGCGTTGGCATAATCCATCTCGATAGCCTCATCGTCGCCTTGAATGGTGATCTTGCCAAGGAAGGTTGCCGCATCCACAAGCGGATATGCAGGCTCGTGTCCGCCCTCGTCTTCGATCTTTTGGATGTTGTCGGGATTTTTGGGATCTCTGGGCTTGTATTGCAAGCCGGAGATTTGCCACAAATCACCCGTTTCATAGTATTGCACAGATCCGACAATGCGCACGCGATTGCCCTTGGTGAGTATCTTCATGCCCGTTGCGCTGAGATTTGCCGTGCCGTAGTATACGGAGATGCCAAAGTAGATGCCCGTCTCTTCGTCGTATTCTTCAATGTACACAGAGCCGCCGCTGTCAAGCACTATGTTGCCTTCAAAGGCGACTTTGACGTTGCTGTACGACTCGATGTTGCATCTCAACTCTTTGAGAGTGAGCTCTTGTGCTTCGCCGTAGTACATCTCGGGGTCTTTCTCCCCGGAGAAAACCTTCAACTTGAACTGTTGAGCTTGATTGAGCGCAGCCATAGCGGTTGTGCCGTATCTGTTCTCTGCCGTGTTGGATGCAATCGCAAGACCGTTTTGCAAAATCTCGATGTTGAGATTGCGCCACTCTGCGTCGTCGCTCGTCTTGTACCACACCCAAACAAGATATCTGCCGTTCGCGTCGGTGTTCCACTTGTCGTCGTCAGACTCGATGAGTATGGAAGTTGCGTTTTTCAATTTCTCTTTCGTGAACTTGGACGCTTGCTTGCCGTATTCTTCGATTCTGCCCGTCGACTCGGGGGTGTTGATTGCAAGATATCTTGCCTTCACGACACCGGTGGAATCTACGTCCGCCCAAAAAGTGAGTCGTGTCGCCGTCAACATAGTTTTTGATCGTCACGACTTTCTTGAGCGACGTGCTGTTCATGTCCAGTTTGAGTTGAGAGACATAGTCCACCATCTTGCCGCCGTCTTTGTCGCCACACGCAACAAAACACGTCAACAAAACGCACAACACAAACACTATTGAGACTATAAGTACGTTTCTTTTCATTTCGATAAGATTCTCGCGCAAGGCACGCCTTGCGACAATATCCGACATCCATTAGATGCCGTTTTTGCGTCTAAAAATCACTGCAACGCATGCAAGGCGCATGACAATTCATACGCCTTATTTGCGTTTTGTTTACAGGCTTTGTACGCAGTTGGAGATTGCAAGACCGAATGCGGCGTTGATAGCTGCTTTGATTTGAGCTTCGTCGGTGAGCTTTGAGCAGTCGGTGAAGCACTTTTGAATGAGCGAGCCCACTTCGTCACGAGCTTTGGAAGAACCGTAGAATGCAGGAGATGCATAGTATGCGTGTTCTTGCTCGATGCAGACTTTTGCGGAAAGTTGCGGAAGTCCTTCGTGGCCGTTGGCTGCTGCCATTTGTTCTTGGTACACTGCGTCTTCTGCTGCGGACTTGATGACCGGAACGTAGCCCGATGCAATGGAGAAGTCAGCTTGGAAGCTTGCGTTGGTGGTCAAATACTTGAGGAAGAGCCAGGATGCCTTCACTTCTTCGGTGTTCTTCTTTCTGAAGATGCACACAGACGGACCTTGAGAGATAACCTTCGGGTTTGACGGGTTTATTTGCGGAATGCTGGTGATGCCTGCTTCAAACGGATATTCGTCGTTGACTTTTTCAGGAATTTGGTGCTTTGCGCCTGCGGAAGAACCGATGCACATCACAGCTTCTTGTTTCTTGAACAAGTCGGAGGTGTAACCGCCGTTGAGTTCTTGAGTGGTCACATAACCGTTTTTATACCATTTCACGAATCTGAGCATGAAATCTTGGTTGGTGGAGTTGTTGAAAAGGAAGTGACCTTCTTTCGTTTCGGAATTTGCCGCAGTGTACGGAGAGCCGAGTTGTTCGCACATGGTGATGAACCAGTTGGATTCGGAGTCATAACCAAGCGGAATGATCTTGCTGTTGATTTTTTTCACTGCCGCGCAAACTGCTTCCATTTCGTCCCAAGTGGTGGGCACTTTCAAGTTGTTCTTCTCAAAGAACGTCTTGTTGTAGTAAAAACACTTCGGTGGATTTGGAGAAAGGCATGGAGTACATCAATCCGTCGCCGAATTGCTTGCCTTCGTTGTAGTAACCTTCGATGAAGTCTTCCTTTTGTTCTGCCGTCAATCCAAGCGTTTCGGTTGTGCCGTCAGCTCTTGTCACGGTCTCGGTGCTGTTGATATAATCGTCGAGAGTTTGCACTGCACCTGCAATGTTGTAAAGCGCGACGTGGTCGGGATAGCAATATGCAAGGTTTGGTTGTTTTCCGGTCATGATTTCGGAAGAAACTTGGTTTCTGACGTCATCATAAGATCCGACTTGCTTTGCGTCGATCTTGTATTCGGGATACAATGTTTCAAACTTTGCGATATACTCGTTGAGCACGTCCGAAAGGTTTGATCCCATAGTGTGATAAAAAGTGATGTGAAGTTTTCCGTCGTCTTTCTTATCACACGCAGCAAACACGCTGAGCGATGCAATCACGATTACGACCAAAAGTATAATGGCTATACCTTTTTTCTTCATAACGATTCTCCTTTATAAATAGATTCTAGTTATAATCAACGTATGGCAGTGCCATACGGCTTGATTTCTTGCTTTCGGAAAGCGCGTTTTTGCGCGCTTCCGCAATTGTTATTAGCCCTTGATACCGCTTCTCGACACGCCTTTCATGATGTATTTTCTGAAGAAAACAAACACCAGGAACAACGGCAGCGAGACCACGGCAACAGCCGCCATCTGCACGGGATAGTTCACATCGCCCGACACGTCTTGGAATGCGTTTCTCAAACCGTATGTGACAAGCGCGTGCGCATCGTCGTTTGCAACAAGGCGCGGCCACATGTACGAGTTCCATGCGCCCATCATCTTCAAAATCGTGATCGTGATGATTGTGGGAAGCGCAAGCGGAATCATGACTTTGAGCAAGTATTTGAAGTCGCTCGTGCCGTCCACTTTCGCCGCATAGTACAACTCGTTGGGTATCTGCATAAACGATTGTCTCAACAGATAGATGTAGAACACGCTCACAAGGAAGGGTACGATCAAAACCGTGTAGGTGTTGGTCAATTCCATCTTTGAAACAGTGATATAGTTGGTGATTGTAAACAACTCGCCCGGGATCATCATCGTTGCGAGCAGGCCCGCAAAAAGAATGTTTTTGCCCTTGAATTCAAGCCTTGCAAACGCAAATGCCGCGAGTATCGTTATCACAAGCGACAGTATCGTGGACACGATGCCGACAAACACTGTGTTTCCGAACAATCTCCACAAATTTGCTTGCGTGAACGCTTCTGCGTAGTTGCTCCACAGCACGTGTTGCGGCCAAAACGTCGGCACACTTTGACGATATTCTTCAAGCGATTTGAGCGAGGAGATAATCATCCAGTAGAACGGGAACAACACCGCCACCGCCACAAGAATAAGGAATGCATACTTGACGATGTATCCGATCACCTTGAATGTCGTTTGCCTAATGTAGGTGTTTTTTACGCTTTGTTCTTGCATAACTCTTTCAGCCATGATACACCTCCATCAATAGTGCACTTTCTTCTTGCTGACTTGCAAGTTGATAAGTGTAACGGCAAGGATGATTGCAAACAATATCAGAGCCGCGGCTGCCGCCTTGCCCTGGTTGTTAGGCATCTGTCCCGCAACGTTGTCGTAGATATAACCGACCATGGTGTTCAATCTGCCCGCATCGCCGACAGGTCCCATTTTTTCGCCGAAAATACCGACGACGCTGGAATATTCCTTAAATCCGCCGATAAAGCCCGTGATGACAACGTATGCGATCATCGGCGAAAGGAGCGGAACGGTGATTTTTCTCAACACCCTGCCCTTTGACGTGCCGTCAACCTTCGCCGCATCGTAATACTGATTGTTTATGCTTTGCAAACCGCCCAGCAAAACAAGTATCTTGAACGGGAGCGCGTTCCACACTATGTACACAACCATGACTGTCATGTTCGCCCAATAAGACGAACCTGCGTTGATCCAGTTTATACGAGTGCCGCCAAATGCTTCTATAATGTTGTTCATGATGCCCGCGGTGTATACGATTTCGCCTTCCGTGCCGATAAAGCTGCCCGTGATGTTGAACATTGCCGCAAAAACCATGCCTATTGCAATCGAGTTGGTCACGTACGGCAAGAAATAGATGGTTTGGAGCAATCTTCTGAGCGGTTTGATCGAGTTGAGCGTAACCGCAATCAAAAGAGCAAGTATCGTGGAAATAGGCACTGTCAACACGCAAAGCAATATGGTGTTTTTAAGTGCGCTTGTGAAACCGTTCCATGCGACGACGTCTTTGAAGTTCTGAACACCGAACTCAAATTTTACGCCCGCAATAGCAGACAACATGCCGTAGCCGTCCGAAAACGCCATAATCAAAGTGTTGATGATAGGCCACACCGTAAATACGGCAAGCAATATCAACGCCGGCGACAGATAAAGCCACGCTTTCCATTGATGTTTGGAGTCTACCATATTATTTTACCTCGCTGTCGGTGTTTTCGTCTTTTTTGACTTCGACTTTTTCTTCGACAATCACTTCTCCGCCGTTTTCGACGACGTCTTCAACAACATCTTCGACGACTTCTTCAACGTCTGCTACGTCTGCGGTAATTTTTGCATCCGCAACGACTTCATTCATATATGCAAAGCACTTTTCTTCGTCTTCTTGGCAAAGGAAAATTCTCTTCTCGTCGTTTTCGGAGTTGTGAACAACGAAAGACGGATAGACTTTTTCGTCTCCGACAAGATAGTAGACGCCGAATCCGTCGTCAAATTGCTCTGCAAACACGTCCAATGCCTCTGCTATATCGAGCGTGGTGACAAGTTTGCCGCCTTCAACGCCCGCAAAATACACGGGTGCGTCGTCTTGATGATCCACCACGCAAACGTAGGGAGTATCGAGATTGAGCTCGACGGGTTTTGCCTTGGGTGTGCACAAATCGATAAGTTTTTCAAATTTCTTTTGCGCGCTCTTGACAAAATTCTTGACAAACTTGGGTTGTTTTTCCTTTCTTTCTTGAGCAGTGGCAACTTTGATTGCCTCTTCTCTTGTGGAAAGCACGCCAAAGTCAAAGTCGTGTCCGTCTTCGTCAACGGACAATGCGCGGCGAATCTTGTTCCATTGATACTTCACCGTTGCCGTGTCTTGAACATCCCAATCGATTCTTCCGCGAGAGAAGATGAAAATCTTGTTGGGTTTGATGTCGAAACGCACTTCGTCCTTGTTTGTGTCGACAACGCTTGTAGCGTCGATGATTGAACGAATGATCGGGCTGACCGCATTTTCGTTTTCGGAGACGATGCTCACGTCGCGTCCCATAACTTCAACGCTTCTGAGCTTGCATCCAAGCACGCCTTTTTCGTTAAGAATGAAACCTTCCGGACGGATACCGACGTACACGTCCTGATCTTCAACCGTAGGAGCGTCAAGCACTGCGTCTTTGCCGATATAAACTTTGCCACCCTTCACTTCGCCCTTGAACACGTTGATCGGCGGAGTTCCGAGGAATTTTGCGACAAACAAGTTTGCAGGGCTGTCATACACGTCTTGCGGCTTGCCGATTTGTTGCACGACGCCGAGTTTCATAACCACGATCATGTCCGAGATACTCATCGCTTCTTCTTGGTCGTGGGTGACAAACACCGTTGTAATGTTGGTCTCTCTTTGGATACGTCTGATTTCTTCACGGGTTTGAAGTCTCAAACGCGCGTCAAGGTTTGAAAGCGGCTCGTCCAAAAGGAGAACGCGGGGCATCTTGACAAGCGCACGCGCAATTGCGACACGTTGTTGTTGACCACCCGAAAGTTCGCTCGGTTTGCGATCCATAAGCTCGTCGATTTGCACGAGTTTTGCCGCATCGTAGGCTCTTTCAAGCATTTCTTCTTTGGTAAGTTTGTCTGCGCCTTTCAAGTTTTGAAGGGGGAACAAAATGTTTTGCTTGACCGTCATATGCGGATAAAGCGCGTAGTTTTGGAATACGAGTCCGACGCCGCGGTTTTCCGGAGCAAGAGTTGTGACGTCGTCGTCACCGAAATAAATCTTGCCGCTTGTCGGCTTTTGCAAACCGCAAATCATATAGAGCGTGGTGCTCTTGCCGCAACCGGACGGACCGAGAAGTCCGACCAATTTTCCGTCGGGTATCGTAAAGGTGAAATTGTTGACAGCAACGACTTCTTTACCTTTCTCGTGTCGACTTTGGAAAATTTTCGTCAAATTTTCTAATACAACTTTCATAATCCCATATTTCCTTTATATGATATTTTGTTATAATACATAAACCCTTATTGCGTGCGCGCTCAAAGATTTACGTTGTTGTCATTTGTTTTCTTGCGCTTTGTGTGCTTTTTTGCATCCCCATTTGTCTTGCCGTTTTCTTCGTCAACGGAAATGCTCTCGCTTTGCGACGTATCGCCGGAAGGTGCGTTTTCTTCCTTCTTTTCATCGTCATAGACGATCTCTTTGCCGTTTTCGTCAACGATTTTTCGTCCGTTTCTGCGATTGAGCGAGCTGTTGTAGAAGTCAAATTTCTTTCCTTCTCTGTATTCGTCTCTTTCTGCAAGTTCGTTCTGTTGCGCTTTTTTGAATTCCATAAGTTCTTCTTCGCTGTCGAAGATCATTTGGCTGGAGAAGTCGACGCACACCGTCCTTGCAATCAAGTCGTGCAAAACGGACGCGGTGCTTTTGAACGTATACGCAAAAACGGCGATTTGCAAAATCACGATTGCGACAATAACGCCGATTGCGATATATCCGCTCAGAACGTGATAGAAAAACGCCATCAAAATCAAGTAGATCGGCACCATCATTTCAAAAACGTACATGCCGAGTATGGAGCGAACGAACATAGAAAAAGGTCTCACACGCACGCCGTTTGTGTGCATCACGGCGAGCCCAAAGACCTTTTTACCGATAGTTTGCCCGTTTTTAAAGGCAACGGGGATAATAAATTCAAAAATCAATACGGAAAGGAAAACACCGATTGAAACCATAAGCGGAGTCAAGCCGTTTATGTACTTATACTCTTTCATAAATTCACTGTTAGCATTGAGTTTTTCAGTGATTTCTTTGCCGGCTTTTGTGCGAAGCTCATTGACTTGCGTCTTTTGCTCTTCAGTGAGAGCGTCGTATTCTTCGCTTGACATATTCAAGTCAAAACCGGTCTGTTGCTTATAAGTTTCGACGACTTCTTTTTTGAACCTGAGTCGCCATGGATTGCATATTTTTGTAATGAGTGTCGTATTTGCAAATAACTGCAATAAGAGCCATAAATCCCACTGCCAAACAAGCAATGAGAATGATGTCAAGAAGAAACGCTGCGAATCTCTTCGTAACACTGGCTTTTTGCACGTCGTAGATCATTACGACCCCCTTTTTTCGACAATGTCTTCTCTCTGAGCGGCGCATTTGCTACATTTCAACTATAACTAATATAGTGTATGCACGAGCGTGCGCCTTAACTCTCAAATTATGCTAACATATTTCGACAAAAAAAACAATGCCCATTCTCAAATTTTCTTTTCCGATCTTAACAAAACGCGCTTTTTTATGAGACGCAAAATTTGAAAAAATATCCCCGAATGCCACTAAACAGTGGCGTTTCGGAGATAAAAGTTTTCATACAATTTGCCATATATTTTTTCGATTTTTTTTAATATAACGACACGATAAGTATACCGTCCGACCGTTTCACGCCGATTTTTTTCACTTTTCGCCCCATAGCGCGCGATAGTTTTCGTCAAGAGATAACTCGGGATTGAGTGCTTCGTCGAGAGAAAACGCAGCGGAATTCTTCTCGTCACGTCCTTTCTTCTCTCTCGTCTTCTGCATAAGTTCTTTAAGTCCCGAATCTTCCGACGACAAATTGTCTTTTTCGACTTTCGGCATAGCGGTTTGTTTTGCGGTGAGTCTTTCGACTTCCTTTCTGAAATGCGCTTCCATTTCGTCTTCGCTTGCGCATTTATTGAGCGAAAAATCTTGCATAAGAAATTTTTTGAGTTCGATTTCGACGGACACTGCCACGCTTTCGACGTTAAGCGCATCCTTGTCGAAGTGATACCTATCTTTCATCTGCTCGTACGCTCCCGTCCATTTTGCACGGAATAAGCGCAACCTTTCAAGTTCGGCGCGGTATCTCGCTTTCACGTCGTCGGTGAGTTTGTTTGCATTTTCGGTGGCGGTGACAAGACACAGTTTTATCTGTTCTTCTCTGCCTTTCAATTCTTCGTTTTGCGCCTTTAACGACTCACACTCTTCACCGAGTTGTTTTATCCGGTCGCGAAGCGCCATTTCGGTCTCTTCGTTCTTGCTTTCTTCAAGCGCGATATAACTCTCGACGGCGTCGATGTCGTAGCCTTTTCTGCCAACGGGAAATCTCGTAATTTTTTTCTTTTTCATAAGCCTGTCTCCATGCCGTTTTTTCTAAAAAAATAATAACTTGGAAGTCGCGCACAAACAAGACTATACTTTGTCGAATTTTGTCTTATTTTGCGCAAAAACGCAACTTAAAGTCATAGATTTGACGCTTCAACTTATCGTTTTGCAAATTACGTTGTAAATATCAAATCTCGTTTCACGCTTCTAAACGCATAAAAACCGACGCTTCTAAACCGCAAAAAACTTCAACCGAAATGTCGCTGTAAATCCCCGTTTCAGTATCCGGAAGCTATGCTAAATACAACAAAAAAATGAGTAAATTCGCATATAAAAATCGCACCCGACTTTTGCGGATGCGACTATGATTTTCAGATAAAATTCGCAACAAAAATACCGTGAAAATCAGTGATTTTTCAATGTAAAAATAACGAAAAATCACGTGAAATTCGCTATCGTTTTTAGGCGAAAATCAATCCTGACCGTGCGCTTTGTTGAGAAGTTCGGTCTTGAGATTCCAAAGGTTTTGAGACAAGTCGACCTTGTATTCCTGCGTATTGATGACTCTGCGGTATTCGGGGAAAAACTCTTTTATGTTTTCGTCTTCGTTGTCGCAGATTTGTTTGAGCGAAGGCTTGTCGTAAACGAGTTTTCCGTCCTTGAAAACGGGCACCATGAGTTCCTTGATTTCGTAGTCGACAAAAGTGGTCTTCTTCCACGTTTGTTCGGGGTGGAAAATCGTGAGCGGCTTCGAAGTGTCAAAAGTCTCGTCTTCAAGGCAAATAAGGTCCGCCTGCGCCATGCCGTCCTTGAAAATACGAACGATTTTTTTAACTCCCGGATTCGTGGTCTTTTCGTGGCTGTTGGACACTTTGATTTTCGGCACGAGTTTTCCGTTCTCTTCGAGTGCACAGAGTTTATATACGCCGCCTAAAGACGCGTTGTTGTAACTCGTGATAAGTTTCGTTCCTATGCCGTACACGTCGATTTTGGCATCCTGAGTGTTGAGTGCGAGCAATATGTCTTCGTCAAGGTCGTTTGTCGCAAAGATAAGGCAATCCTTGTGCCCTGCTTCGTCAAGCATAACGCGCGCTTTGCGGCTGAGATACGCAAGGTCACCGCTGTCAAGACGAATGCCGACGGGCTTATGACCTTTGGCTTTGAGTTCGTCGAACACTTTTATGGCGTTCGGAACACCGCTCTTGAGCGTGTCGTAAGTGTCAACGAGAAGTAAGCAATTGTCGGGATAAATTTCTGCGTATTTTTCAAACGCTTCGAGTTCGCTGTCAAACGACATGACCCAACTGTGCGAGTGCGTACCCGTCACGGGAATTCCGAACAGTTTGCCTGCGACGACGTTCGACGTGGTGCGGCAACCGCCTATGCAAGCGGCTCTTGCGCCGTATATGCCTGCGTCTGCACCCTGCGCTCTGCGAAGTCCGAATTCGCTGATTTTATTTTTGGTACATTCTTTAAGTCTTGCCGCTTTCGTTGCGATCAACGTCTGGTGATTGATGAACGTAAGAAGCGCGGTTTCGACGAGTTGTGCTTCCCAAAGCGGAGCGGATACGGTGAGTATCGGCTCGTAAGGAAACACCATCGTTCCTTCCGGAACTGCCTTTATATCTCCCGAAAAACTGAAATCTTTAAGTGCCGAGAGAAACTCTTCACCGAATATTCCGAGAGAGCGGAGATATTCTATATCGCTATCGTCGAAATGAAGATTGCGGATATAATCTATCGCTTGTTCGAGTCCTGCGGCAATAGCGTACGAATAACCGCCCGCACCGCGATAAAACACGTCGAACACGGCTCTGGTTTTGTCAAGACCGCAAAGGTGATAACCGTTCATCATCGTAAGCTGATAAAGGTCGGTCAAAAGCGTGAGATTGTTGGTTTTTACACGTTCGGTAACATAATTTTGTTCCATGATTTCTCCTGCGAGCAAGTCGCATATCGTTTTTGTATATTAGCGGAAAAACCGCCTTTGCATTATATTTGATAAGTTGCCGTCTTTTCGATGTTTTTCAGACGCTTTTTGTATCCTTTCGTCACGACGTTAACGAGCGATTCGTCAATGGGCAAATACTCTTTTTCGTTCTTTCTCACGTAGCATATTTTGAGCGTAAGAGTTGCAAAGAACGCGGCAATTTTGTCTCCTGCCTTGTCCGATTGCTTGTTTGCCGCTCCAAAAATCTTGCCTATACGTTTATAGTTGGCGATTTCGTATTCCGTGACGTACGCACCGTTGACGTTGCCACCGTTTTTCGAGCGCACGCAAGCGTGAATAGGCAAGTTTGCTGTTGCGGGCAATTACGTACACGATGCCGATGGCAAGCGCGAGAATCGCAACGATAAGACACGCTGTCTTCGTGATAGGCACTGCGTCCATACGCAAAAATTCAAGCCAAAATCTGCCGAGGCAATACCAGAAAAGGTAGAATATCATAAGAATGCCCGGATACTTCTTTTGATAATCTTTTCTCCAAAGCGCAACGGATATGGCAACGCCTATTGCGTTCCATACGCCTTCGTAGAAAAACGTTGCGCAGAACCAGTTTCCCGCCGCCGCCTGCCGCGATATGTTTGTCAACGATTGACTTGAAGTTTCCGCTGACGCCGCTAGGGTCGGTAATATATACGCCGAACGGGAAGAATTGCAACGCCTTGTTCGTTATCGGCAAGCCGAACGCTTCCTGATTGACGAAGTTGCCCCATCTTCCGATGATTTGTCCGAGAAATACGGGGACTACGACCAAATCGACGACGTTGAGAAAATTGGTTTGTTTTTTATGCCTGAGCGAGAAAAACACCGCTCCGAGAAGACCACCGACGAGACCGCCTATTATGGTGATACCGCCCTTCCATATCGCTATGATATTGACGAATTTGTCCCAACCTTTCAGTCCGTTGTCTCCGAAATACTCGTCGAATCTCGGAAGAACGTATAAAAGACGCGCAAACACTATCGCAAGCGGTATGAGCCAAAGGAACAATTCCACCGTATCGTCTGCGGTTATACCGATTTTCTTTGATTGCCAGCACGCGTAGGCAAGACCGATTATCATGCCTATGACAATGATCAAGCCGTACCATTCCACACTCAAACTGCCGATGCGGAATGCTTCTCTTGGATTTTCAGCCGTTGCGAGAATAAAATCAAACATAACGTTTCCGCCTTATAAATCGAGTTTTGTCGCGCCGCTGTCGCGTATTGCGAGTTTGAACACGTTTTCCGTGCCGAACATAATTTCAAGCGCGTTGTCAACGCCCGTCTCGCTCTTCTTGGCAAATACGAGTATCGTGCCTGCAAATCCGCCGCCGTGCACTCTTGAGGCAACCACGCCTTCTATCTTCACCACTCTGTCGAGCGCGTTTTCGAGATTGTGATTTCTGCTTGCCGGAGAATAGGTGTTTTGCAGTTTGCGTCTCGAACTGAGTCCCGACTCGTTGACGATGCTCAAAAATTCGTCTTCGTTTCCGTTCTTAACCGCTTTAAGCGCATTTTCTACGCGCGCGTTCTCTTCAAAGAAGTGTTCTGCACGGAGATAGGCTCTTTCGCTGACTTTTCCCACGATATTGTGCTTGTCGCGCTCCCACTTGTCTCTCGGGATCTCGTGAAGGAGCTTTGCGCCGAACAGGCTTGCCACTTCTTTCATTTCCTGCGGAATTGCCGCGTAATCGTCGGTAAGGTCGCTGTGGTCTCCGCCCGTTGCGATGACGTATATGTCAAGGTCATCGAAGTTCCAGTGCGCTTTTTCGATTATTGGTTCGTCAAAACTTGCAAAGTCTATAAAGTCGACTCCGCCGAGCGCAATCGCGCTTTGGTCCATAAGTCCGCACGGCTTTCCGAAAAACGTATTCTCGGCATATTGAGACGCTTTTGCCTTAAACACTGGGGCGAGCGAAGAATCGTTGTATAAAACGTTGAGAATTTCGGCAATCGCAAGTTCAAAAGAACTGGACGACGAAACGCCCGAACCTTTCGGCACGTTTGACGTCATGCAAGCGGAAAAACCGCCGACTATCTTCCCCGAGCGTTTGAAATAATCGACGACGCCTTTTATCAGCGCGAGCGACGTGCCTATTTCGCTCACCGCAAAATCGGGATGCTCGACGTCGACTCTCAACATCGGATAACCTTTCGATTTGACTTCGATTATTCCGTCAGAGCGTTTGGATACGCTTGCCAGAGTGTCGAAATTTATTGCGGCGCAAAGCACTTTTCCGCCGTTGTGATCGGTGTGATTACCAACGATTTCTATACGTCCCGGAGACGAGAAAAACTCCACGTCTTCGGTGTTGAACGTGGATTTGTGCATTCCGATAAGTTCTTCAAAACGAGAAATTTCTTCGTTTTTGCAGGCGTGAAACACGTCTTTGCATGCTTTTTCAAACTTTTCGCTGGTCAAAAAATCGATTGCCATAATCAGTTTCTGCTCCTACATAGCATAATTATGCTATATTGTATCACACCAATACGACTTTTGCAAGACATTTGCAAGTTCCCAAAGTAAATGCAAACTAAAAACTTGCATTGCAAAAAGAAGCGTGTTACAATATTTTTCAGTAAAAATTTTTATCCATTTGGGAGATGTTATATGTCACCGAGAATTTCTTATGACGAACTAGCAAAGCAAAACGTGGCAAAACTGCTCAAATACGCAACCGAGCATTTATTCCTTGACGAAGCGGATTATTTTTACGCTCAGAACCAACTTCTCGACGCTCTTAAAATTCAGCAACCCGGCGAATACCCGGATATAATTGTCGGAGATATTTACGACGTGGTCGAATCGCTTTCCGCATACGCAGTGAGAAAAAAACTCATCGAAGAAAACGAAAGATTGCTTTTTGAGACGAAACTCATCGGATACTGCATGCCGGCACCGAGCAAAGTCATCGAAACGTTTGACGACATCGCAAGTTACGAAGGTGTGGACAAGGCGTGCGACTATCTGCACCGTCTCGGCATCGACAGCCTTTATTTGCGTCAAAAAGATTTTGACAAAAACATTATATGGAAACACGACGCGCCGCGCGGTGATATAATCGTTACAATCAACCTTTCAAAGCCCGAAAAAACGCCCGAACAAGTGCGCCTTGCAAAAGAAGCCAAAACCGGCTATCCAAAATGCGCGCTCTGCGCCGAGAATCTCGGCTTTGCCGGCAACGCGGCTATGGCGGCAAGACAAACCATTCGCACGATACCTTTTGAACTTGACAACGAAAGTTGGTTTATGCAATTCTCTCCGTACAGTTATTTCGAGCAGCACATCATTGCTGTTTGCAGAGAACATCGCCCGATGTGCGTGAGCGACGCGACGCTTAAGCGCATGCTCGACTTTGTCGATTTGTTCCCCCACTATTTTATCGGTTCAAACGCGGCATTGCCTATCGTGGGTGGATCTATCCTTGCGCACGATCACTATCAAGGCGGCAAAAAAGTGCTTCCCGTGTTCTCTCGCCCCGCTCGCAGATATTTCAGAGTGGACGATTTCTGCGACGTAAACGTATCCGTCGTTGACTGGTACAACTCAATCGTGAGAATCGAAAGCAAAAACCGCGAACACGCGCTCGAAGTGGCAAACAGATTCCGTCGCGCATGGGATACGTACTCGGACGAGAGCGTAAACGTTCTTTGCGCAACGCAAAAAGACGGCGAAATCGTTCAGCACAACGCAATCACGCCGATTGCTTCGATAAACTCGGACGGCGAATATCAATTCAATCTTATTCTGCGCAACAATCGCACGGACGAACAACACCCGTTCGGCATCTTCCACCCCGCACAAGAACTTCACAACATCAAGCAGGAATCTATCGGCATAATCGAAGTTATGGGATTGTTTATTCTCCCCGGCAGACTCGCAAAAGAATGTGAAATGATACGCGACTTGCTCACGGGCAAAAGCGAACTCGACTTCAAAGCAATCGCCGAAGAAAATCATCCGCTTCACAAGCATCTCGGCATGATAACGCAACTTGTCGTTGACAACGGCACGAATATGTCGGAAGGAAAAGCGTCCGGTGTCATCACCGATTATATCAACAACGCATGCGAACAAATTCTCGACACGACCGCAGTCTTCAAGAACGACGAGAAAGGTCAGGAAGCGTTTGATAGATTCATCGCAAGCGTGCTTGGCTAATCTGTGCGTTTACAAAAACGAAAAACAACAACACAATCAACAACGAAAATCACAACAAAAAAACGCCGTTTTCAAACGGCGTTTTTTCAATTCTTATAATAACTTAAACAATGATTTTTACGACATCTGTTTAGGTCAATTTTGTTTTTTTGACAATTTGAGCGAACTTATCAAGCACACGACTCCGCTTGCGAGAAGGAGCAACGTCCATACGAAACTTCCTGCCCACGTTGCTGCTGAAAACACGTCTTCACCGTACAAACCTTGAAGTTGAATCAAAACCGACAAGCCGCAAATTTCGACTATCGTATAAACGACGAGCACGCCAAGCATCACACAAGAAGCAATGAACGCTTTTTTGTAACTTTCAAAAATGCTTTCGTCTGCAATAGGAAATTTAGCATTTCTGACTTTCGCAGTCAACGCAACGATTGCCGAAGCGCAGGCGACTATCGCAACGTGCATAACGATTTCCGTATAAGAAAGCGAAACATACGCCTTCAACGCCTTGTACGCGACTTGATTTGCAACACTGCCTAAACCTTCGTTAAGTTCTCCCAATTCGCCAATGTTGAGAAAAACCTGTGAAAAATCTCAACAAACCGATGACCAACAGCAAAATCGCAAACGCAAAAACGTTCTTCACTGCCTTGTTTGCTTTCGCATCGCTTTCAAATGACGCATGATAGGTCGGTTGAACAGGCTGGTACGTAGGTTGAACAGGCTGATAAGTTCCGTTCAAATGCTCGTCGGAGAAAAACTCGTCGTCATTTTGAACGGATGGCGCGGATATCGTTTGCTCTGAGCCGCAATAAGGACAATATATCGTGCCGCTTGTTTTCTCGGTCTCGAAATCCGCCGCGCATTTACTACACGTGATTTTCATTATAAAACTCTCTCCATTTGAGATATTTTCGTGTCATACCGACACTTTATGTTTTTATTATAGATAATTTTCTATCAACTGTCAATAGAACAAAAGCCGTCATCGCGACAACAGCATCGCTTGAAACCAAGCAACGCCGAGAGCCGCATTAGGCTTTTGTTCTGCTAACCGCGCCGAAAATCTTTGCTATCAGTTCTCGCGCGAACAAAAACTCCTGCCACAGTTTCGCAAGATTGTCGGCTTGGTGTTTAGATCAGGTGGGACACCCACACCCGATTTAGATGCCGTCATCGCGGCAACGGCATCGCTTGAAACCAAGCAACGCCGAGAGCCGCATTAGGCTTTTGTTCTGCTAACCGCAAAATGTGCGCCTTACGGCTGGATGTTTCGACAGGCTACTCGCAACTGCTATGCTTGCGCATAGAAACCTGCGGTTTTGCCTTTTTCAAAGGCGTTGCTACGTGAATACATACGCTACGCAACCCTTGCAAGCAAGTTGCTCCGCTTTGCATTGACAACATGACAATATGGAAAAATTTGAAAAACCAAAACTTATCTCTTAAACGGCAGTATTCGGATAAAGAACAAAGAAAGGCACGGCTTGAAACAAAACCAAACGTACATAAGCGTACGTGATTTTGAGGCAAGCCGTGCCTGACGCAGTTATTTGCCGACATTCCAAACTATTATAAGCGCAATATTTAGATGAAGAACAAAGAAGAGCCACGCTAACGGCAACCCTAGTGTACACATAGTACATGAGTTGACGGGAGCGTGGCTCTGACGAAGTTGTTCGCTAAATAGTGCGCTTATAACTCGATGCGGGAAGACAGTGCGCGCGACAACGTACTCTCATCCGCATACTCGATCACACTGCCTTCGGGAAGTCCGCGTGCAATGCGGGTGACTTTGATGCCCATGGGCTTGATGAGACGCGCGATGTACATTGCGGTGGCTTCGCCTTCAACGTCGGGGTTGGTGGCAAGAATCACTTCTTCGACGCCGTCGAGACGAGCAAGAAGTTCTTTGATGCGAATATCGTTCGGTCCGATATGTTCCATTGGAGAAATCACTCCGCCGAGAACGTGATATACGCCTTTGAAGTCCTTGACTTTTTCAAGAGCGATTATGTCTTTTGGCTCTTTTACAACGCAAATCGTGGTTGGTTTTCGCGTTGCGCAAATGTCGCAAACTTCGTTTTCGGTGTAGTTGCCGCAAATTTTGCAAAAATGCACGTTTTGCTTGACTTCTCTTATTGCGTCTATAAGTTCGTTGACTTCTTCTTCGGGAGAGTTGAGAATAGCGTACGCATAACGAGCCGCCGTCTTCTCTCCGACAGACGGCAGTTTTGAAAGTTGCGCAATAAGTTTTGCTAGTGGTTCTATATATTTCATAAATCGGTATTAAAACTCCGCTCAAACCTCATTTACAGACGGACGGAGCCTAAAACGCAACCCGCCAAGCACTCGTTGTGAGCATCACCGAGTCGTTTCGTGATTTCGAGCCGTTATGTACGGATGCAAGGCTTAAAACAATCCGCCTGCGTTGCCCATCGGGCCGAGAAGTTCTTTGGAAAGATCGTCGGCTTGTTTCATCGCGTCGTTGAGAGCCGCAAGAACCATATCTTCGAGCATTTCGACGTCGTCGGGGTCAACCGCTTCGGGTTTGATGCTAACGGAAACGGGTGTTTTGTCTCCGGTGATTGTCACTTCAACCATTCCGCCTGCCGCACTGCCGGTGACTTCGCTGTCTGCGAGTTCTTGTTGCGCTTCTTGCAATTTGCGTTGCATTGCTTGCGCTTGTTTCATGAGTTGTTGCATATTTCCGCCGCCAAAACCGCCGTATGCCATAATTTTGTCTCCTATATTGTGAATTTTCGCTTTATTTTATTTCGAGCATTGCGCCGAACATCTCTTTGACGTAAGGCAAAGCCTTGTCTTCGTCGAGACGGTGCACCGCTTCGATAACGAGTTTGTGCGTCGTATCGACGCTCTGAAACGCCCTGTTGATTGCGTCTCTGTTGTTTTTGTCTTCCAAAAAGCCGAGCGTGGCCGCATCTGCAACTTTCACGAAGAACGTATCGTCGTTCATTTCAAGTTCGGCGTCTTGCGTGGATAACGCAATGAGTTGGAAGCCGCTTTGTCTCAATTCGGATGCTACCCTGAGCCACACCTGTCTCGCATCCGTTTTGACAGGTGCCGACTCAAAACCCGATTTTCTGAGCCCCGCTATTATCTTTTCGAGTTTCGCAACCCGAAGTTGCAACTCTTCCACTTTAGCGTCGGAGTCTCCGCCGCTTGCCGCCAACACGACCGCAGATTCAAACAATATACGATGCTGTGCGCTGTATCTGAACTCACCTTCGAGTTTGGACATAATCTTCATTATGCTCATGCACTTTTCGGTGGTGTATTTATCCGCCATTGCTTTGAGTGCGACGTATATGCTTTCGGGAAGCGCAAGGAGTGTCTTTGCCGACGAACAATTCTTTATATACAACACGTTTCTGAAAAGCGTTGCAAGGTCTTGCGCAAGAATGGGAACACTCTTGCCCAAATCGCAAAATTCCGCAACGTCGCGAAGTGCTTCGTCTACGTTGCCGTCCGCAATCGCAGTGGCAAGTTTTTGCAATTTCTTCGGGTCTGCCGCGCCGAGAACTTCAAGCACGCCGTCGTAGGTCACGTCGCCTGCGCAATAACTCACGCACATATCGGCAACCGACAATGCGTCTCTGACGCTTCCTGCTCCTGCCTGCGCAATCAAATCAACCGCTTCGTTTTCGTACTTCACGCCGATATCGTCAAATATGAAGCGTATGCGTTTTGCGATGACCGCACTTGGCACAAGTCTGAAATCGAAACGCAGACAACGAGACAATATCGTTGCGGGGATTTGATGAATTTCGGTTGTTGCGAGAATGAAAATCGCATGCGACGGCGGCTCTTCAAGCGTTTTGAGAAGAGCGTTGAACGCCGCCTTCGAGAGCATGTGGACTTCGTCGACGATGTAGACTTTGTATCTGCCTATCGTCGGCGGAAAATTGATTTTGTCCGTCAATTCTCTGATTTGGTCAACCGAGTTGTTGGACGCCGCGTCGATTTCAAGAATATCGAAGTTTGACGGAGACGCAAGTTCTACACAATGAGCGCATTTTCCGCACGGCGAACCGTCCGGAAGCGGAGTGAGACAGTTCACCGCCCGTGCAAAAATCTTTGCGACGGACGTCTTGCCCGTTCCGCGCGTTCCCGTGAAAATGTACGCATGTCCGACGCTGTCGGTTGCGATTTGATTTTTCAGAGTGCGCACGATATGGTCCTGTCCGATGACTTTGTCAAAGGTGTCGGGACGATATTTGCGATATAAAGAAGTATATGCCATATTTTGTATTATAAACTAAATACGCCGATATGGCAAGACCTATGACAAATTTGTTTTCGGTTTTGAAAAATGCAAAATCACTCCCGAAACGGCGAATTTCAAACGTTCGGAAGCGACGAAAATCTATCGTAAAATCGGCGTCATATATTGCTCATAAGTGCCTTCCTGCAATACGTCAACTGCACGAGTTGATAGCGCAACGACGACGTGACAAACGCCCTGTTTTTTGAAAAATCAACGTTGTCGAGAAGCGCCAAAGTCGTGACGAGCGCAAGTTTGATTTCGGTGATTTGTTCTTTATCACAACTCTCGCTCTCTTGATAGAATTGTGACTTTATATCGTCGATTTGACTGTATAAAACCTTGATTTGTGTTTTTGCGTCTTCAACGGTTATGCTTTCCCCGTTCAAATCGTTTGCGGTTTTATACAAAGACTCAAACGCAATATCGAAGTATTTAAGCGCATCCGAAACACTCTCTTTCATATCGTTTTTACACCACTTGAACGAACCCTTCCCTATTTCGATTTTCTTCACGTAAAGCCCTGCTTCTCCGAGAGACGAAACCACCTTCTCCGCATCGTCTTGCGACCTGTAAACTGCATATATGATTTCTATGTCGTCGCCTTTAAGAACGTAGCCGGCACCGCCTTTCGACTTTATCATATCCGCGCTTGCCCTTGCCAAAGTCACGTCACCGTATCCGCCGCAAGTGACGGCATAAATAGTTTCCGCTTCCTGCTTGCTGGAATAAAACACACCGAGAAAACCTTCTCCCGAAAACGTCATGCACAACGCCAGAGTAAGCATAAAACACAACACGATCGTGCATACGACGATTATATTCTCCTTTGCCATTTTTCGCATGCTAGATTATATGCGACTGCTTTGAGATTGATTATAGAAAAAGTGTTTTACTATCCCGTAAAATATCTAGGAAGTTGCACAGTCGGTTAATAAGTGTGCTCGAATCGGCAGAGTGCGTGTATAAGTTTTTATGAGTGCACGGTTCTACAAGTGGTGAGCGTGTAAAACCCTAAATAGAATTGCCCCATCTTTCCGGACCGCGCCGGTATTTCTTCCACCACTCGTATAGAGTGCTTTCTCTACAAAACTATCCGTCGCTCGCGGGGAAGACAGGCGGCACTCGCATAAATAGGTATCATCCCCTTGTTATGCCACTCGTTCGCAAGTGCAAAGAACAACACGCTCTTGCTCACTTGTACAACCCGTCTTGCTCGGCGCTTATTTGCTCGCCGCCGTTGCGGCTCGTGTTCCGTCTTCGAAGTTGCACATTTCGTATATAAGTACGCATAGTGCGAACTATCTAACTAGCCTGTAAGGGCAATATTTGGATGAAGAGCAAGGAAAAGCCCCTTGAACAGCAACCCTAACGTACTGTGCGTACGTGAGTTGTTGGACAAGGGGCTTTGACGATGCTATTCGCCAAATAGTGCACTTACAGGTGGTAGGGGGTGACTTGGTATACGTAATAATTCAACCAATTGTAAAACAGCAAATTCGCCGTCGAACGCCATTTCATATCCACTTTGTCGACGTCGTCGTTGGCGAAATAGTTTTTGGGACGCTCGATGGAGAGACCTTTTTCAAGGTCGCGGAGATACTCGTTGCGGAGAGTATAGCGGTCGTATTCGCTGTGTCCGGTGAAGAAAAACGACTTGTTATCAAGTGTTTTTGCAATGGCAACGCCCGTTTCGTCCCCTTCTGCAAGAATTTTTATGTTTGGGTTTTCGCGTAGAGCGGTTTCGTCGATTGCGGTGTGACGCGAACTCGGAATATAGAACGTGTCGTCCATACCTTTCAAGAGCATATCGTTTTTCACGACTGCGTGCGTCGGGAAAATGCCGAACAGTTTTTTGTCGAGTATGTGCTTGTTTATGCCGAACTTGTGGTATAAAGCCGCTTGCGCGCCCCAGCAGATATAAATGGTGCTTGTGACGTTTTTATCGGCAAAATCTATGATTTGTTCAAGCTCGTGCCAATACTTCACTTCTTCAAACGGCAATGTTTCGACGGGCGCACCCGTGACTATCATTCCGTCGAATTTCATCTTTTTGATTTCGTCGAGAGATTTGTAAAATCTCGTCATATGGTCGTCGGCAACGTGTGTGGGCGCATACGTGTCCGTCTTTATGAGTGTGACGTTGATTTGAAGCGGCGAATTTGACAACAGACGCATAAGTTGCGTCTCGGTCGTCTCCTTGGTCGGCATCAGATTGAGTATGGCGATTTCAATGGGACGAATATCCTGCCCCACTGCGCGTTTGTTGTCCATAACGAAGATTTTTTCGCTTTGAAGGCTTTCAAACGCCGGTAAACCGCGCGGTATAACTATAGGCATATACTTGCTCCTATTATCTTTTGATTGTTTTTACGCCTGAATGTGCGCGCCGTCAAGGGCTTGCTTTATGTCGTCGATAAGGTCGTTGGCGTTTTCAAGACCGCAAGAGAGTCTGACAAGGTCGGGCGAAACGCCTGCGGCATAAAGTTCTTCGTCGGTGAGTTGACGGTGCGTGGAACTTGCAGGATGCAAACAGCAGCTGCGAGCGTCCGCAACGTGCGTCTCGATTGCAACGATTTTGAGCCCTTTCATAAACTCTTCAGCTTTGGCTCTTCCGCCCTTAACGCCGAAACTCACGACGCCGCAAGTGCCGTTCGGGCAATATTTTTGTGCAAGCGCATAGTCCGCGTCACCTTCGAGTCCGGGATATTTAACCCACGCGATACGCGGATCGGATTGTAAATATTTTGCAACCGCAAGTCCGTTTTCGCAATGGCGAGCGACTCTGACGTGCAGACTTTCGAGACCGAGATTGAGAATGAATGCGTTTTGCGGGCTTTGGATAGAGCCGAAGTCACGCATAAGTTGTGCGGTGCACTTGGTGATAAACGCCCCTTCTTTGCCAAACTTCGTAGCGTAAGTAATGCCGTGATAACTGTCGTCGGGAGTGCAAAGTCCCGGGAATTTGTCGGCGTGCGCCATCCAGTCGAACTTTCCGCCGTCAACGATTGCTCCGCCGACCGCCGCGCCGTGTCCGTCGAGATATTTCGTCGTGGAGTGCGTAACTATATCCGCGCCCCATTCGATGGGACGGCAGTTGATTGGAGTTGCAAACGTATTGTCGATAATAAGCGGCACACCGTGCTTGTGGGCAACGCGTGCGAACAACTCTATATCGAACATTTTGAGCGCGGGATTTGCAATGGTTTCGCCGAAAATTGCTTTGGTGTTCGGCTTGAAAGCCGCATCGATTTCTTCTTCGGTGCTATCGGGCGAAATAAACGTGAAGTCAACGCCCATTTTTCTCATAGTGACGTTGAAAAGATTGTACGTTCCGCCGTATATCGCGCTTGTCGAAATAACGTGGTCACCTGCGTTTGCGATGTTGAAAACGGCATAGAAGTTTGCCGCCTGACCGCTTGACGTAAGCATACCGGCAGTGCCGCCTTCAAGCTCGGCGAGTTTCTTTGCGACGTAATCGTTGGTGGGATTTTGAAGACGAGTGTAGAAATATCCGCTCGCTTCAAGGTCGAAAAGTTTCGCCATATCGTCCGACGTATCGTATTTGAAAGTCGTGCTTTGAATTATCGGGATTTGTCTTGGTTCGCCGTTGCCGGGCGTATAACCTCCCTGAACGCATATCGTTTCTATTCTTTTGTCCATAGTTTCTCCGTGCGCATTGCGCTGTATATAAAAAATTTATTTTCAAATGATTTGCAAAAGCAATTGCTTTTGCAATTGAAAAGGCAATGAGTATTATCTCGTGTTGTATTCCTTCATCACGCGACGCAGATTGCGGTCGTTTTCCTTTTCTTTGATTGCTTGGCGCTTATCGTGCAATTCTTTACCTTTGCAAAGACCGATTTGCACTTTGACGAGCGCGTCTTTGAAATAGACTTTGAGCGGAACGAGAGTGTAACCTTTCTGTTCCACCTTTCCGCGCAACTTGTTGATCTCGCTGCGGTTGAGAAGAAGTTTGCGAGTTCTGCGCGGGTCAACGTTGTTGTAACTGCCCATTTTGTAAGGCGAAATATGCGCGCCTATCATAAAAACTTCGCCGTTTTTTATTATGACGAAACTGTCGCGAAGATTTATTGCGCCGAGACGTATCGACTTCACTTCACAACCGACAAGCACAATACCCGCTTCATAGGTGTCTTCCACAAAATAATCGTGGAAGGCTTTTTTGTTTTGAGCAATGAGTTTTTCCATATACGATATTATATATTATTGCGCGCAAATATTCAAGAGATAAGCGCGCGAGTCATTTATTCGGGTTTTGTCGATAAAAAAAGACCTGTGACGAAATCACAGGTCTTAAGATACTTTTTTTCTCGGATTAGCCAACAAATCTCCACATTACGAAGCAGATGATTGCACACACCATGATAAATGCGAACAAACCGAAAGTGACTTTTTTGAGAATACTTTCTCTGTTGGTTGCCTTGTTCTTTCCGTAGAAAGTATCGCTTGCGCCTGTGATGACGCCCACGTTGTCGTTGGTGCCCTTTTGCATCATGATGACGACGATAATTGCGATAGCCGCAATCACCATCAATATAACGAATGCCATTAAAACATTCATTGCGGTTTCATACTTAATGCCTTGTTCTGCGGCAAGAAGAATTGAATTCAATGAATCAAGCATACTTTACCTCCTAAAAGTTACTATGAGATTTTAGCATAAGAGAATACAATTTGCAAGCGGTTTTGCAAATATAATTGTAAAATGTAACGTTTTTGGCGCATAAAGAATAAAATGCGAGCATGGAAAACTTAAAATATGCAAGCGAATTGCCCTATCCGACGATAGAAGTCGAAAAAAACGTTGCAGAAAGCAAGTTGCTTATGCCGTCATACTCGGGTTCTGCAGGCGAACTCACCGCAATACTCACCTATGCGTTTCAGTCGTACATAACACCGAGATATCCCGAAATCGCAAAGGCTATGGAAGGCGTTGCAGTGGTTGAAATGCACCACCACGAACTTTTGGGAAAAACCATTTACGCGCTCGGCGGTTATCCCGTAATGGGGGCGCGCACTTGGTGGAACGGCAATTTTGCAAACTATACGCTGGACCCGAAAAAATATCTCATCGAAAACATCAAGGCGGAAAAAAACGCAATCGTCAACTACGAGCGCACGATTCTCAACCTGACAGACGAGAGTGTAAAAACGCTTTTGGAGCGCATAATACTTGACGAAGAATTGCACGTACAAGTGTTCAAAGAACTGCTGTCGAACTATTTCGATATACAAGTTTGAACGCCGCAACAAACGCTTTACAAGGCGCATTTTGGCATATAAAACCGCCTTTTAATCCACAAACAAAAAACAATCCGCGATTTTCTTTGCGGATTGTTTGTCGTTTTTCGTTCTTCGCGCCGATTTATTTTTCTCTTTTCTCAACTTCTTCCAGTATCTTTCCGAGAACCGAATAGAAAGAGCGATAAACGTATTCATACGCTTCCTCTCCGAGCCCGTACGGGTCGGGAACGTCTTCGCCGAGAAGTCGGGACATTGAGATTATCTTTTTCTCCGCGCCGTAAAATTTGGCAAGCACTCTCTTTATTTCGTCCGTCATTGCAAAAACGACGTTTGCGGACGAGAAAGTCTTTTGTCGCAAAACTTCGCTTCACTTGCCGCGTCGTACGGCACGCCGTGTCTGTCAAGCGTCTTGGCACATAGCGGATTGAGCGTGTCGTCGTGCAACACCATGCCTGCGCTTTCAACCTGTATATCTTTTTTGTCGCGCGCGTACGCGTACTGCTTGAACATACATTCGAGCATAGGCGACCTGCACGTATTCGCCATGCAAACAAACAAAACCCTCATACTTCTTTTCCGCCTGCGGCTTTTGTGACTCTGTTCATCACGGACGCTTCGAGTCCCTGTCCGTGAAGTTCTTCGACGATTATGTAATCGTACTCTTTCTCTGCAGTGTGCAACGCAGAATAAATGTTGCGTGTGTAATCTTCAACGGTTACGCCGAGCGAGATAAGATTGCGCTCCCCCACGACGTCGCGATATATATCGCGCGCAACGATCACGGGGTTTTTGCCGAGCAAGACTTGTTTGTCATATTCGTTTGCCGCGTGCTCGATATTGACGGCAGTCACCGTGTCCACTTTCGGAGCGTAATGAGTGTATTTCATCCCCGGGGCTTTTGCTATTTTGATAACTTTTCCGTTTTGGCTGACTTGTCCAACGATGTCCAGAAGCATTTCGGCAGTCACCGCGCCCGGGCGCAAAATGGTTGGCACGTCAACGGTCAAATCCAGCACCGTAGACTCTATTCCCACCTGACACGGACCGTCGTCCAGAATGAGTTCAACTTCACCGTTTAGGTCTTCGTAAACGTGTTGAGCGGTTGTGGGAGAAATATGCTTGGAACGGTTTGCAGACGGTGCCGCAAGCGGAAAACTCTTTGAAATGAGTTCTCTGGTGTATACGTTTTTGGGCATGCGCACACCGACGGTTTCGCCGCCTGCGGTGACGATGTAGGGGATTTTGTCGCTCTTTTTGAGTATAACCGTGAGCGGCCCCGGCATAAAACGCTCCGCAAGCGCGTAAAGCTCGTCGGGAATATCAACGGCGATGTCCTTGACCTGTTCAAGCGACGAGATATGCACTATAAGCGGATTGTCCTGTGGTCTGCCTTTTGCTTTGAATATGTTTGCAACGGCATTTTCGTCGTAGGCGTTCGCGCCGAGTCCGTACACCGTCTCGGTTGGAAAAACCACCAGACCGCCGTCTCTAAGTATACGTGCGCCTTCGTCAACGCCGTCTTTTGCTTTTACGATTCTTGTCATATAAGCCTTCGTATTTTCGATTGCTATTGTCAACCGTTTTTCATTTTTTGCGGAAAGTCCGCTATGTTGCTTTTTAGATGAGCCTGTATACGTTGTAAGACACTTCGCCGCTTGAGGCGGATATTTTGTCAAACACAAACACGTTGCTCGGAGACGAACTCGGAGCGTAAAGCGTGCAACCACTAGTCATAGTGGCAGGCATAACGACGTTTTTCTGAACGTTGGGATTGAAATTCTTGATGCCGTATCTTATCACGTCCTTGCCGTCATCGCCCTTTTGCGTGACGAAAAACATATAGCAACCTATCTTGTAGATACCCTCGTCGCTACTCTTGACGTACGCCATATCTTTGAGCGGTTCGGAGCCGTCGCTCATACGGTCAACGGTTTTGCCGTCCGCTCCGACGATGTAGTATTTCTTCACTTTCTCGCCGTCGAGTTTTTGTCCTATCGTATACGAGCCGCGGAATGCGGAAAGCGAGAGATACTCAAACGGCACGACTTCTTGTCCGTAAAGATTGAATGCGCCGTACAACGTTTGCTTGGAGTCTTGCGGATCGGTGATTGCGGCAACGATCATATTGTTTGACAACTCTTGTTGCAACACTGCGCTGCGATCGTTGTGTCCCACGAGATTGCCGCCCTTGTCGTAGACGTTGACTTCGGCTCGGGTGGAGCGGCACGTAATAGTAGCCGTCAACACATTGCATGATAAGGTCGAAATAGCCGACTTTTTCCTTCTTTTGATCCTTGATCGTGACGCCGTAGTTGCCCGTGAGCGACATGACGACGTTGAGATTTTCATCGAGAATAAATTGATCATAGAATCCAACTTTGCCGATTATGGTCAAGCCGTAGCTTGCGTAAATAAAACCGTCTTTGAGATAGGACGTCGTGTCAATGCCGCCCTTATCTCCGCCGTAATATTTGTTTTCGAGATACAGGAACACTTTGTCCGCATTTGCCGTATACTCGCTGCTTGCATCGTTGTCGGGCGTATAAATGCGGCGTTTGAACACGTAATAATCGAATCCGTCGTAATAGGTGTAATCTTCGGTGTTTTCAACCGTCCAGTCTTCGTGGATGAAGAATCTGCCGCCGCCGATGTAGGTGATTTCGCTTGAATAGTTCTTATTGTTGTTGGTTGACACCGTGCCGTTGGTCGTGGAATCGAGATTGGGCACGACAGCGTTTGCCGTTTGCGGAATCGCAAAGATTTCATCGCCTGCCTTGTTACCGACAACCGTCACGTATTTGGAATCGAATCCTTTGACATAGGAGAGTTTGTTGTCGGTGTTTTTCACTCTACAAACGAGTGCGCCGCGGCTTTCGAGCGCGCCGCTTGATGTGGGGCGATAGATTGACGTATATCCCGTCTTGCCTTGCGTGTCATATTGCGCAGCAACAGCCACAAGTCCGCCGTCAAGCACTTTCACCGCATTGTCGATGTTTACGTTTACAAGGCTTCTTGACGAATCGTCATTTGCGCCGATTTTCGTTCTCGATAACACTGTTTCGCCGTTTTGGTTGAGAACGCCCGCTTCTCCGCTTGCGAATTTGCAAACGATAAGTCCGTCTTTGACTCTGAGTGCGGATACACCTATCCAATCGGGAATAATCATTCCCTTTATGCCGCCGTCAAAATAGATTTTCTCGTCGTTCATTTTCACGAGAGACAATACGCCGCCTTTTTCAACGACGAAAGCATTGATACTCTCTATGTAACCGACGTCACTGCTATTTGCGGTCTGTTTTCCGCTCGATGTATACACACTCCAGCCTGCAGGAAGGGAAATCTCGAGTTTATAGCCGGAAAACTCGCTCTTGCTGCTAGTGGACTTGAAGATGTCTTCAACCGTCTTGGGCTTGTTTTTGTCGCACGCAAAAGCGCAAGGCAACTTGCCAAAAAGCACGCTTACGACAAGCGTAAAAGATATGATTCTTGCAAAAATCTTTTTGTTCATATTTGCTCCGTAAAGTAGTGAGTGCCTATGCGCACCCCCAGCATTATATATACAAACTCCGAGAGCAAAATATTGGCTTTCACTCTCAAAGCATGCGGAATGTCTCTGTTTTCTCCGCTCAAATACTTTCTCGTGGTTGCGTCGATGGGTATACCGTCAAATCCTTTGCAATGTTCGCAGACGACGCCGTCCGCGTCTTTGAAAAACGCCGCTCCTTCGATGTCGCACTTGCACACGTTGCAATGCGCAAAGTCAAGCTCGTTGCCGTTGTCTTTGAGCGCGGAAAGCAAAAAATCCGTGACTATCACGTCCGGCTCTTTGTCGGTGTAGGCAAGGTTGTTGAGCGTTTCGAGCGCGTGGATAAACAAGTCGGGCTGAGAGTCTATGGACAGTTTTTGAAGCACTTCGAGCGTCAGCGAAGCGGCGTAATAACGGTCTATATCCGTTGTGATAGCCGAAAACGACTCGATTTGCGAGCACTCGGTGATGACGTATCTTCCGTTTCTACCCGTAAGCACGTAATCGCCGAAGTTCATGGGTTCTGCCGCATAGCGCAATTTGGCTTTCGGTTTCAAACATCCTTTTGCCGTTGCGGTGATTTTGCCCGTTTCAACGCCGACAAGAGTGACGATCATGTCACTCTCGTTGTAAGGTACGGCTCTCGTTACGATAGCTTTAACTTTCAGGTCGGCTGTTTGCATTTGTCCTTTCTTCGGCTTTTTTAGGCTCGTCTTCAATCATCGAGCGATACAAACTATACCACTCGATATCGCCGGTTTTTGCAAACATTTTCCACAATTCTTTTCCGTCCACAATTGTAGATTGCGCAAAATCGGCTTTTCTATTCGCCTATTCGCCGTTTTTCTTTTGCCTTGTGTTTACTCGAATTTGCCGCACGCCGAGCGTTTGCTCAAAAAGCGGCAAATGTTTGCATATCTCTGCGTTTTACTATTATACCGTCAGTCCTTTTTCAAGGCTTTTAGGTCATATCCGAGCTCGCGCATGATGCGGTCGTCGTCACGCCACTCGTCTTTGACTCTCACATACAGGGTGAGAAAGACTTGTTCACCAATCATTTGTTCAAGGTCTTTTCTTGCCTTCGTCGCGATTTGTTTGAGAATTTCTCCGCCCTTGCCGATGACGATAGCTTTGTGAGATTGTTTCTCGCAAATGATGTCGGCGTCTATATCGACGATAGGCTGATTTTCGCGTTCCTGAAATTTGTTGATATACACGCCTATGCCGTACGGCACTTCTTTGTCGAGAAGATACAACGCCTTTTCGCGGATAATCTCGGTTGCCATAAAGCGCATGCTGCTCTCGGTGTACATATCGTCGGGATACATCTTGACACCTTCGGGCAAAAGAGCGACCAACTCTTTCATGAGCGGTTCGAGATTGTCGCCTTTCTTTGCCGAGATAGGCACGATTGCCTTGATGCCTTCGATGCCGTTGAGTTTTTGAAGACTTGCAAGCATAGTTTCTCTCGTCACGCAATCTTCTTTGTTGAGTGCGACTACGATAGGCGCTTTCTTTGCGTTCTTTTCAAGAAATTCGTAATCTTCCTTTTGCATGCCTTTTGCGGCGTCTATGACGTACACGACGCCGTCAACGTCTTTGAGTGAGTTTTCAACGGCTTGCATCATGTATTCGCCAAGGTGATTGCGCGCCTTGTGGATACCCGGCGTGTCGATTAGCACCATCTGATAATCGTCGCCGTTGATGATGCCGAGAAGTTTGTTTCTTGTGGTTTGCGGACGCCAAGACACAATCGACACCTTTTCACCGACGAGCGCGTTGGTGAGAGTCGATTTGCCTGCGTTTGCAAGACCTGCTATGCAGATAAAACCGCTTTTGAAATTCATATATTCGTCCTTTGCTGAGATAATTTATTTTGCTGTTCGTCGTTTGTGTCGATTAGTCCCTTTTCAAACCGACGACGTTCATAATCGCTTTTTGATGAGCAATCATCACTTTTTCGTCTTCGGGGTCGATATGGTCAAATCCAAGTATATGCAAAAAACCGTGACACGCAAGAAAGCCCAGTTCGCGAGCATAAGAATGTCCGTATTCTTTTGCCTGCTCTTCCGCACGTTTTCTGCATATCATAATCGAGCCGAGAAGCACGTGCGAACCGTCGTAGTCGAACTCCGAAAACTCGCTTTTATCAACGGGCAAATCGAGTTTTTCAAAGCACGGAAAACTCAATACGTCCGTCACTTTGTCAACTCCCCTTGCGCTTGCGTTCAGGTTCTTTATCGTGTCTTCGTCAACGACCGTGATGTCGGTAAGAAAAAAATCTTTTTGCCCCAAATGCTTGAAAGTGGCTTTTTCCACTTTTCGCACCAACGCTCTTTCTTTTAGATTCGCACCCGAAATTCGTATCATATCAGTTCTTGTTGAAAGTGTTTTCTTTCTTCTTCTTGTCGTAACTTACACGGCTGTGATGAATGGACGGAAGCACTTCGATTATCGTGCGCTTGATTGTTGCGATATCGCCCATGGTGATGGGACATTCGTCAAACTGGCGAAGCTCGATTTTTTCGTCCACGAGTTTGTTGATTCTTGCTTCGAACTCTTCTTTCGTGTCGGGCATATACGCACGCATTGCCGCTTCGATGGTGTCGGCAATCATTATGATTGCCGCGATTTTCGTCTGCGGTTTGGGACCTGCGTACGTGTATTTGTCAACGGCAAGGTCGCCTTCTTCTTTCAAAGTGAGTGCTTTGCGATAGAAATATCCGACGGGCGAAGTGCCGTGGTGTTCTCTGCAAATTGCCACGATTTCTTTGGGAAGTCTGTTCTGTTTTGCAAGGATTTCACCAAAGAGCGTGTGTGAGGTAATCATACTGACGCTCACTTCGGGGATAAGTTCGTCGTGCGGATTGTAGGAAGACTGATTTTCGCTGAAATAAATCGGCGCTTTGAGTTTGCCTATATCGTGATAATATGCCGCGCATCTTGCCATATTCGGATTTTCGCCGATTGCCGACGCGCACGCTTCTGCGAGATTGCCGACGACCAACGAATGATTGAACGTACCCGGCGCTTCGCTTGCAAGGCGTTTGAGAAGCGGATTGGAGAGATTGCAAAGTTCGTTGAGTCTGAAATCGTCCGCAATGTTGAACATACCTTCGAATATCGCAACGAGCGGCATAAAAATGAGCGATGCCGCCACGTTTGCGCCGTACGACCAAAGCACGTTCCACAAAAGATTCATTCCGAAATCTTTCGACAAAAGCGTGAACATTATGACGAGCGGTTGCATGACAAGCGGAGTTGCCATCGACACGAGCAAGAATTTAAGTCTCGTAAGATGCTTTTTCTCGTAAAAATCGACGAGCACTGCGCAAAGGCTGTTGCAAACGATTGACGCAACGACAATCGACAAGTCGTAATCGACGGTGTTTATCATGTACGACATGGCAAGCATAATCGCTATGACCGCCGTCGCAAGAGTTGACGTTCTTCTGTCGATAAGTTCGATAAGAACGAGCGTCGCAAGCGCAATCGGCATCGCGTAAAGATTGAATTTGACGCTTGCGGATATGGTTATCATATACGTGATAAGCACCATAATCGCAGTGAGATGGAAATCTCTTGTCGAAGTGCCTTTCGCGCTCGTAAATCTGTACGTGCCTGCCATAAGGAAAATCATAAGAACGAGAGCGATTATCATTCTTCCCATCGTCGCAAGCGCGTTTTCGGCGGTAAACCCCGCCTTAAAATCTCCGATCATAAAGAGCGAAAACAACGTCATACCCACCGCAAACACGACTGCCGTCGAAATACATTGCCAGAAATATCTCGACCTTTTGTGGCGCGCAAGGGCTTTTTTCTTTCTCCGCTCTCGATACGTCTTTAATATCGTCTATCATAAGTTATCTCCAAAAATCGTCACTCTTGCGTTTCCGCATAAGAGTGCGATTCCGCTTTTTCGTATGCTTGAATTATTCTCGTGACAAGTTCGTGCCTCACCACGTCTTTTGCCGAAAGTCTCACGATTTCAATGCCTTCGACGTCTTTTAGCACGTCGAGTGCATCGATAAGTCCGCTCTTCACGTTTTTCGGCAAGTCGATTTGCGTGACGTCTCCCGTCACCACTATGCGCGAGTTTTCGCCCATACGCGTAAGGAACATCTTCATCTGTTCGCGCGTGGTGTTTTGCGCTTCGTCGAGAATTATGAAACTATTGGACAACGTTCTGCCGCGCATATACGCAAGCGGTGCTATTTCTATGCTTCCGCGCTCGATATGCTTTGCGTATGCGTCCTGTCCCATCATCTCTTGAAGAGCGTCAAACAACGGGCGAAGATACGGGTCTACCTTTTCGCTTAAATCACCCGGCAAAAAGCCGAGTTTTTCCCCGGCTTCGACGGCAGGTCTTGTGAGAATGATTTTGTCTATCTCGTGATTTTTCAGTGCGTACACCGCAAGTGCGACCGCAAGATACGTCTTGCCGGTACCTGCAGGGCCTACGCCGAAAACTATGCTGTTTTTCTTGATTGCGTCAACGTACTTTTTCTGTCCGAGCGTTTTGGGGCGTATGATTTTTCCCCTTGCGGTGATTGCCACCGTGCCCATAAGATCGTTGACGTCAAAATCGCGCCCTGCCTTTGCGTATCCGATCACCATATTCACCGTTTGCGAAGTGAGCGGTTGTTTTTGGCAGAGTTTTTCAAGCGCGTCGATTGCACGCATCGCGCCGTCAACGTCTTTTTCTTCACCGCTGACTTTCACACTCGTGCCGAGTGCGAAAACGTCCACGTCGAAAGCGTCCGTCAACTTTTCGATGTTCTCGTCAAGTTCTCCGAACACGCTCATCATGGTATCGTATTTTTCAAAATGCTTTTCTTTTTGCAATTTCATATCAACTCTTCCGCTTCCGCGGTCACTTTCACGGTCACGCCGCCGTCGCTTTGCTTGACGTCGTAATAGACGTTAAGCACCTTTGCGCTTTCCTTAAACTCGCTTGCAAGCGACGAAAAAGCAAGTCTTTTTAACTCGTCGGTGCTTCTCGCGTTTTGCACTCTTTTCTCGTCGATTGCCGTAAACTCGAATTTGTACACGAGTATGGGCAAAAGAAAACCGTAGTTTTCGACGCTGGTTTTCAGCACATACTTCTCAAAAGGTGCGTCGGGCGTTTTAGGAACTTTTCCGAACATACCGAATCTCACGATCGTTTTGCACTCTCCGTATTCCGTCACGATGCTTTCTTTAGGGAAAAACGTCGTTTTTTCGTAATACACCTTGCCATATGCGTATCCGCTTGCTTTGACGGGTATCTTTTCGTCGCCGTACTCGATATATCCGTCGATAAGCACGTCACCCGGCGAAACCACGTCTCCGTATTTTTTTCACCGCCGTTCCGCCCGTCACCACGACTCTCGTCACGACGGCGCGCTTTTGAGCTTTGACCTGCGTTCCGTCTCTTTCAAAAACGTACTCGCTCGGAAGTGCCTGTTTCACGACGACGTCCACTCGCGTGCCTTTTCTCGTGACGCTGACAAACGAAACTTTGCCGAGCGCAAGCAGTTTTTCCTGCACCGCGTCTTCGTCCACGTCCGAAGTCTTTGCGCCCACCTTAACTCCGTTTTCGTCTAGTATGGCGCAAATCTCGTTTTTTAGTGCGGCGTCAATCTCTGCGCCCGCGCTCACTACGCTCACGCGCGTGACAAACTGCGACGAAACGATAATCGCACATATCGCCGCCATTATCCCCACGAGCAATCCGGGGCGCATAACCACGCTCAAAGCATAGGGCGCAATACCGCTATTATCAATTATTTTATAATCATAGCATAAGTTATCTAATAATGCAATAATCTTGCCCAAATGTTTTGATTTGACACGGAACGTGCAACCGTCTACACTTCTCTTCACGTCTTCGACGCGGCATATTTTCATAACCGCACTGATAGCCCTTTCGCAATTCTCACCCGACACTTTCAGAGCGGTTCTTCCCACCCTACTGCGTAATTCAACGAGTTTATTCGGCTTTTTAGGTTTTCTAACGACTTTTTTTGCCGTTTTTTCGTCGTCAATATCGGCACTTTTCAAAGTGTATTTCTTTTTTATTTTTACGTTTGTCGTTTCTTCGTCCCCGAAATAAGAAATCGTCTCTCGTTTTTTGTGAGATTCCTTCTTTTTTCGATTATCTACCGCCATATTTTCTTCTCTGTTTTTATTTTTTTCGATATTCTATTTTTCAAAATTCACCTCGTAAATTTCGCCTTTGACATATGCGTCGCCACCGCCGATTTCGACAATTTCAAGGCCTTTCCCCGACATTCTTACAACGCACGAAGATACGCTTATAGCAATCTCGTCTTCTTTTGCCGACAAGACTTTTTTCACTCCGCTTATCACGGTTTTTCCGCTCGTCACCGTAACAACGTACGGAAAAACCGTGCTTTTAATACCGAATTTATTCTTAATTTCGTCTTTGAACATACAAAATTTTATTGTATGAATATCGCTATTATGCAAAACCGAGTAAACATTAACGATACTTGCCAAACGGTTCAAAATCTTCGTTCATATAAATCTTCGCGCGTTGAAACGCATTCTATAAACGAGTTAAATCCTTGTCTCGCCGAAAATACGATTTCACTCTGAAAAACAACAATTTACAAGTGAAAACAGCACCGATTTTTCGGTGCTGTTTTTCAATAGGGTTTGCGATTTTTATTTTCTATCAGAACGGCATATCTTCGTCTTCGCCGTCAACGTATTCGTCTCCGTCGTCGATATATTTGTCATCGGAATATTCGTCGTCTTCAAAAGGCATATCGTCATCGCTCGGTGCGGGTGCGTCGTCAAACGGCATTGGCTCGTCGCTTGACGGCGTGTCGAAAGGCATGTCTTCCTTGCTTGCCGCAACTTCGTGCAGCTCTTCAGCCACTTGGGATATCGACTTGATGTCCGCAACCTTATCTTCGTCGTCCGCCTTGTTCTCTTGATAGGTGTATTCGGTGGTGTTTGCGTTTTGATCCACCATTTCTTTGAACGTCGTCGTGGAACCGTCCCAGTCGAGTTTGATTTCTCCGATAGGACCGTTTCTGTTCTTCTTTACGTCGAGAACAACTTCGTTTTCGGGAAGTGCTGAATTGTACTTGTGCGGATTGTTAAGGAACACTACGACGTCCGCGTCTTGCTCGATAGAACCCGATTCACGCAAGTCCGAAAGCAAGGGCGTGTGGTCGTTTCTCTGTTCCACGCCACGCGACATTTGCGAAAGAAGAATGATAGGACAATCGAGTTCCTTTGCATAAATCTTCATTTTTCTCGACATATCGCTGACTTCCACTTGTCTGCTTTCAGCCGCTTTTCCGTTGACTTTTGAAGTCATAAGTTGCAAGTAGTCGATTATGACGAGATCGAGTCCCTGCTCGCGTTTTAATCTGCGGCATTTGGACAGCACTTCGCTCAGGGCCGTTCATCGAATAATCGTCGATGTATATGCCGCTTGCGAGCAACGCTTTGTAGCCGTTCATAATCTTCTTGTAGTCTTCACCGCTCAATGCGCCTCGAGTGTCCATTTTGTTAAACGAAACTTTTGAGATATAACCAAGCATACGTTTTGCAAGCAACGCCGAAGGCATTTCAAGCGAGAATATAGCGACTTTTTTGCCGTGGTTGAGCGCAACGTTTGCCGCAATATTGAGCGCAAACGCCGTTTTACCGACGGACGGACGAGCGGCTATAAGCACCATTTCACCGGGCTTCAAGCCGTGCGTTTTCGCATCGAAAGTCGGAAAATCGGTATATACCGTATTTTTCGGCACGTTGCCCGATTGCACGTCTTGTATGTTTTTTATTGCGGCAGCAACCGCGTCGTCAACCTTTTTGAGAGCGGATTCGCTCGATTGCTCGGTTATCGAATACACGAGTTTTTCGGCGTTTGCCAAAGCGTCTTTGCCGTCTTCGCACTCATAGCCGAATTTCGCAATTTCGTTGCCTGCGGATATGACTTTTCTCGTGAGAGCGTCACGCTTTACGATTTGTGCGTAATACTCGCCGTTTGCCGCGGACACGACTCCTTCTGCAAGGTCGCTGAGATACGCGACGGAACCTACCTGGTCAAGTTGTCCTTTGACTTCCAACGCGTCGCTTACGGACACCACGTCTATAGGCTTGCTTTCCGTCTGAAGTTGCTTCATCACGGCAAAAATCATGCGATTTTGCGCAAGATAAAAGTCTTCGGCACTCAAAAGCGGAACGATGAGATCCGCCGACTTGCTGTCGATGAGAATAGAGCCTAACACGTTGGCTTCGGCGTCAACGTTGTTGGGCATACCCCTTGTCACTCTTTTAGTTTCTTCTTTTGGCATAATCTACCCTTGTAAGCGAGATAAATCCCCGTCGCAATCACAAACAACACGATGCCGCCCGCAATCAACGCAGTATACCAGTTTTCAGACCTTGCCGAACGCATCGTAAGCGTTATAGTCCGCTCGTCTAGCGTTTCGTCAAGTTCAAAAGCGTGCGTATAAGTGCGGCCGTTTTTGGTGATTTGTCCGTCGCTTTTTATAGATTTATATATCGTATCATACAATAAGACCACTTTCAAGCGATTGTAAATATGGTCTTCGTTTTTGAGGTCTTCTTGTGGTACGACTTCTTTCACCGCACTAAATATCCGAGACGGATCAAAAGTCACGGTGCTCGTTGACTGCTTGTACCACAAATCGACGTTTTGGATTTCGCTTGACCACGTCGCCGTGCCCACGCACTTGCCGTCTCCCGAAAAAGAGACGTGAACGTACGCCGTGTCGTCTTCAACGGAAGTGAAAACGATACCGCCCGTGAGATAAATTTTTCTCTCGACGACGTCGCTTTCTTCCGTTTGGGAACAGGCGCAAAGCATGACGCACAAGACAATGAGCGTCAGCGAGACAAGCACAAATTTTGTATGATTTCGACGATTAAGTTTCATGTGTTAAGTTCGTTGGCTCAAGGCCTATCGTGCATGCTCACTCAAACGATTTTTCAAGCTCGTCAAGAGTATCGGCAAATTCTTTCATTGCAGTCTTGTACGGTGCGTCGGTTTCAAGGTCTACGTCCGCAAGACGAATGATGTCAAGCGGCGGCAAACTTCCGCCTGCCGAAAGGAATTTCTTGTATTTTTCAAAATACTTCTCGCCTTGCGACAAAATGTTGTTTGCAATCGACACTGCGGTAGTAATGCCCGTTGCGTATTTATACACGTAATAACTCGTGTAGAAATGCGGAATACGAGCCCATTCGTAGCGGATAAGGTCGCTGTGCTCCACCGCATCTCCATAGTATTTCTTGTCGAGTTCGTAATACGCGTTTGAAAGCGAATCGGCGGTTATCGGCTCGCCGTTTTCGACCATCGTATGAGCGATGACTTCGAACTCACTGAACATCGTTTGTCTGAACAGCGTCGTGCGGAACATATCGAGATAATAAGAAAGCAGATACTTTCTGAACTCGCCCGTGGCAGTCTTGAGAAGGTGTTTGAGAAGAAGCACTTCGTTGACCGTGGAAGCGATTTCCGCAACGAAAATCTCGTAGCCCGCTTTCTGTTGCGGTTGCGTCGAATTGCTGAAATACGAATGCATCGCGTGTCCGAGTTCGTGGGCGATTGTAAACACGTCGTGGACGGTCTTTTGATAGTTCAAAAGCACGAACGGATGCACTCCGTATACGCCCCAAGAATACGCGCCGCTTCTCTTACCTTTGTTTTCAAAAGCGTCGATCCAACCGTCCGTGAAAGACGTGGCGAGAATGTCGCTATATTCCTTACCCATGACTTTAAGTGCTTCTTTGACAAGATCAACTGCCTGTTCGTATTCGAGCGCAAGCTCTTGATCCTTGACGATCGAGATATGCATATCGTAAGAATTGAGCTTGTCAAGACCGAGAACGCGCTTGCGAAGAGCCATATATCTGTGGAGATTTGGCGTGCCTTCTCCCACCGCTTCGAGCAACTTTTTGTAGCAGGTCGGCGGCACGTTTTCGCAATACATCGAATAGTCGAGCGCACTCTTGAATCCGCGCACTTTTGCAAAGAACCAGTCCTTTTTTCACGTTGCCGGCATAGTTTGCGGCAATGGTGTTGATATAGTCTTTGTATGCGTTGAACATGCTTTCAAAAGCAGCCTTTCTTACGTTCTGGTCAGGATTTTGAAGCATAAGTCCGTACACGCCGTGGCTCATCTCGACGAGATTGCCTTTGCCGTCGTCAACTTTCTTAAACTTGACGTCCGCATTGTCGAACATGCTGAAAACTTCGTGGTTTGTGTCCGCAAAAATGCCCACTTCACCGAGAATTTTCTCTTCTTTCTTGCTGAGAATAATGTCCTTGTTGCGAATGATTTCTCCAAACATTACGTCGTAGTTCTTGAAACGTTTGCTCGCTTTCAATTCTTCGAGTCTCGCTTTTGAAAACTCACTGATTTCGGGCGTCATGAAACTCGTTGCGGAAGAGAATTTGACGATGAGCATTTCCACTCTGTTTGTCATTCCCTGATACGTATTGTCGCGTGTGTCCTGGTCTAGACGCATCTTTGCGTATTGATAAAGGCACGTAATGTCGTGCGTAAGTCTCGTTTCAAGTTCGAGGCAGTCAAAGAGCATGTCTTCATCCGCAAGTTTGTCGGCATATTTTGAAAAATGTCCTATTCTCTCGTCCACTTTGAAGAACAACTCTTCCCATGCCTGATTATCTTTGACGATATCTTCAAGTCTCCACTTATACTCTGCGGGAATCTGGTCTCTATTTTCGTAAAGTAACATAGTTCGCTCCTTTATTGATTTTTTTGTGATAGTTGTTTGTTATTGTAATCGGGTGTGGGTGTCCCACCCACAATTATTAATTATTAATTGTTAATTATTAATTTCACTCGTTGAATAGGGTGTCGCCCAAAAATTCGGGGTCGCTGGACAATCTCACGCCGAGTTTTCTGAACGGGTTTTCATCCGCTTTGAAAAGCATGTGCGTGGAGTGTGCGTCGCATCCGTCAAGTTGCGTGAGTTGCTCCATTGCGGTTGCCGCCGTAGCGTCGGAAGCCGCACAAATGGAAAGCGCAAGCAATGCTTCTTCGAGTGTGAGAGTTTTGTCGTGCTCTTTGAGTATCTTCGTCTTCATATCGATAATCGGCCCGATGACGTAAGGCGAGATGAGTTTTTGCGAGTCTTTGATGCCTGCAAGCATCTTCACGGCGTTGAACACGCACGCCGCAGACGCACTCATACGTTGAGTATTTTTGCCCGTGACAATTCTGCCGTCTTGAAGTTCGAGAGCAACCGCTCCGCAATCGTCGTTTTGTCTGCTCTTTTCTCTTGCGCACTCGATGACTTTGCGCTCCGATTGGGTTATGCTGAGTCTCGACATCAAAAATTCGAGACGTTCTACGGTGTCTTTTTTGCAAACGCCGCTTTTCAGGTCGCATTGAGCCTTTAAGTATCTACGGATAATTTCCTTTTCGGACGCTTCTCTGCACGCTTCGTCGTCGATTATGCAATATCCCGCCATATTGACGCCCATATCTGTAGGCGATTTGTAAATACACTCTTTGCCCGTGATTTTTGCAAGAATACTGCGCACCACAGGGAAAACTTCGATATCGCGGTTGTAGTTTACGGTGATTTCACCGTATGCGTCAAGGTGGAAATTGTCCACTTTGTTGACGTCTTTAAGGTCGGCGGTTGCAGCTTCGTAGGCAACATTGACGGGGTGATTGAGCGGAAGATTCCAGATAGGGAAAGTCTCGAATTTTGCATATCCTGCCTGCACTCCGCGCTTGTTTTCGTGATAGAGTTGGCTAAGGCAAGTGGCAAGTTTTCCGCTGCCAGGACCTGGAGCCGTCAACACGACGAGCGGACGAGTCGTCTCGATATACGGATTTGCGCCGTAACCTTCGTCGGACACTATTGTGTCGATTTCGTGCGGATAGCCTTTTGTCGGACGGTGTATGTACACTTTAATTCCGCGATTTTCAAGTTTTTGCTTGTATGCAAGCGCACCTTGCTGGTCGGTGAACATGGTGATGACAACGCAGTTGATGTATATGCCCATTGCTGAGATATTGTCAATCATTCTCTCCACTTCGCTGCCGTAGGTGATACCGTAATCGGCGCGGATTTTGTTGCGCTCGATTGCGTTTGTGTTGATACAAATGATAAGTTCCGCCTTGTCGCGAAGTTTTTGTAGAAGTTTTATCTTCGCCGCCTTGTCGAAGCCCGGCAAAACGCGAGCGGCATGCAAGTCGTCAAAGAGTTTTCCGCCGAATTCCAGATAGAGTTTGTCAAAGCGATTTATACGGCTCGAGAATGTGCTCCGTCTGCTTTTGCATATACATTTTGCTATCAAAACCTACTTTCATCTTTGTAAATACCTTTCTTGTATATTCTTGTGTATTCTTGTTTTTCGTTGGGAAATTATTTTTCGCAAAAATGCAATTTCCCCCTTCGTCACCTGTTTCCCCTATCGCCGTTCCCCCTTGAAAGGGAACCCACGGCGACTGCGTAGCAGGGGGCAACACTCAGCACTCGCATAATAAGTATCGTTCACTCATTATGTCACTGCGCTTTGTGTGCCTGCTTCGCAACAACACGGCACAGTCGCTTGTACTTTTCGTCAAGCTCGGCGTTCGATACGGTCGCCGCCGTTGCGGCTCCGATTACGTCCGAGCAAATAGTATATTACTCTTCGGGATCGCTGATAGGGCAAACGAGCGAGACGCCTTGTTTGAACATCTGCTTGCCTTTTGTCGTGCGAGTGTCTATGCGGATATCTTCCGTGTTGACGACGCTCACCGCTCCGCCGCTTACGAATGCCAAATCGTAAGGCATCTTCACCGTGCCGACGTATTTCACCTTCGATTTGTCAAGCTCTATGATCTTGATGCCTTTGAGATATCTCGAGCTCGGATCTATGAGCGACGAGATAACTCTCTTTGCATATCCGGTGTCGGACACAACGATGATTTCGCCTTCATCTTCCACTTGCCCCGCAAACGCAACCGAATCGCCGTCAGAGAGTTTTATGCCCTTGACGCCGGCAGCGTTTCTGCCCTGAATGGGTATTTCGGTGGCTTTGTAGACAAGCACCTGTCCTTGCTCGGTGACTTCTATGACGTTTTTCTCGTCGTCAACGACTTCCGCACCGATTACGACATCTTTTTCCGTAAGGTTGATTGCTTTAAGATACGTCTTGCTAACTTCGGTAAATTCGGACAAATCGACTCTCTTTGCGCCGCCTTGTTTTGTGAATAACACGAGTTCTCCGACCGGCACGCCTTCAAAGAACATAAGTTTGACCACGGTTTCGCCCGTCTGCACGTCCTGATTGATTGCGCCGAGTTTGAACGGTTTTTCTTTGAATTTCTTTTCGGGGAGCGTGGTGACGTCGATCTTGACTATGCTTCCGAAATTCGTCACCGCAAACAGCGTGCCTTTGTTGTTTACGGAAAGTTTCTGCACGGGAAGCGCGTCTTCGGTGAGCGAGCCGAAATCTTTCTTTGCGGTTGAAAACGCTTTCGGCGACATAAAGCGCAACTGTCCGTCCTTATTCAAGGCAATCACGCCGTCGCGATAGGCAACCGCTTCCGCTTCGCTTGGAGCCTGATAGTTTTCAGCCTGTTCGTCGCTGTCCACGATCACGCTCATACGCTCGGAATTGAGCGATTTCTTGATTGCCGTGAGTTCTTCTTTGACGATTGAAAGTTGCTTACGCTTGCTTGCGAGAATAGACTCGAAAAGTGCGATTTGTTTTTCAAGGAAACGCAATTCTTCTTCAAGTTTTCCGACTTCGAGTTTTGCAAGGCTCTTGAGTCTCATATCGAGAATCGCTTGTGCCTGAGCGTCGCTAAGATCGAATCTCTGACGCAAAGTCTCTTTTGCTTTTGCGGTAGACTCCGATTCTTTGATGATTTTTATCACTTCGTCGATATTACGAATTGCAACGAGAAGTCCGCGCACGATTTCCGCTCTTGCCTTTGCGGCTTTAAGGTCAAACGTCGTGCGATTGACGATGATTTTGCGTTGATATTCGATGTAATAGTCGAGATATGCCGTAAGGCTCAACTGCTCAGGCTTGCCGTTTGCAATAGCAACCATATTGATGGAATAGCCCATTTCGAGATTGGTTTTCTTGAAAAGGAACGCAACGATTTTGTTTACGTCTGCGTCGCGTTTGCATTTTATCACGGCGCGCGTACCCGTTTTGTCCGACTCGTCCACTATTTCGGATATACCTGCGAGCGTATCCTTGTTCGCTTCCTTCAAATCGGCAATTCTTGAAAGCAACTCCGCCTTGGACACCTGATACGGTATCTCCGTGATGACGATGTTTTTCTTGCCGTTGTCGTCATTTTCGATATGCAGTCTAGAACGGATTTTTATCCTGCCCTTGCCCGTTGAATATATGTCTTCGAGATTGTCAACGGGAATTATAAACGCACCCGTCGGAAAATCGGGACCGTGGAACACTTTGAAAAGGTCGTGCACGGTGGCGTTCGGGTTGTCTATCTTCATTATGACCGCGTCTATGCTCTCGCCCATATTGTGAGTGGGAATATTCGTCGCAAGGCCGACCGCTATACCGTTTGCACCGTTTACGAGCAAATTCGGAAATCTTCCGGGAAGCGTGTTTGGCTCTTCGAGAGAGTCGTCAAAGTTCGGAGACCACGTCACCGTCTCTTTGTCCAAATCTCTCAACAGTTCGAGCGCGAGCGGACTCATTCTCGCTTCCGTGTAACGCATTGCCGCCGCGCCGTCTCCGTCAACCGAACCGAAGTTGCCGTGACCGTCGACGAGTTTCATTCTCATAGAGAAGGGCTGTGCCATACGCACCATTGCGCCGTAAACGGAACTGTCGCCGTGCGGATGGTACTTGCCAAGGCAGTCGCCGACGATTCTCGCGCACTTTTTGTGCGGTTTGTCGGGGGTGAGTCCCATCTCGTGCATCGAGTAAAGCACTCTTCTCTGCACGGGTTTCAAGCCGTCTTCGACTCTCGGAAGAGCACGGTCGAGTATGACGTTTTCCGAATACGGAATCATCGAATTGTGCATGACGTCTTCAAAAACGGAGTCAAGCACGACTGAGTTGTATTCTATCTCTTTGTGTTGTTTATTTGCCATTTTTCTATTTGTTTTTATAGTTTTTCGTAAACGTGTTTATATGCTTTTCGGCTCTCGAAGCCGTGACTTTGAACTATTGATTTTCCTGTTCTTTGTTGACTTTGAAGTCGTCCACTTTGTTGAAGTCCGCATATTGATAGATATAGTCCTTGCGGATGTTGCTGTCGTCGCCCATAAGAATGGTTATACGCTTGTCCGCCATTGCCGCGTCGTCTATCGTAACGCGAGTGAGCGTGCGCTTTGCAGGGTCCATAGTGGTGTCCCAAAGTTGTTCGGGGTTCATTTCGCCAAGTCCTTTGAAACGTTGAAGAAGCGCGTTCTTGCCCATCTTCTTTTGACCTTCCACAAGTGCCGCGTCGTCGTAACAATAAAGGATTTCGTCTTTCTTTTGCAAACGATAAAGCGGCGGCATACCGATATACACGTGGCCTTCGGTGATGAGTTGGCGCATATAGCGGAAGAAGAAAGTCAAAAGCAACGCTCTTATGTGCGCGCCGTCTTGGTCCGCGTCCGCCAGAATGATGACTTTGTCGTATTTGAGACTCTCAAGATCGAATTCGGGATCGATGCCCGTGCCGAGTGCGGAAATGAGCGTTGCAAGTTCTTCGTTTGCAAGAATCTTTTCAAGGCTTGCTTTTTTCGACGTTGAGCGGCTTTCCGCGAAGTGGAAGTATCGCCTGGAAGAATCTGTCTCTCGCTTGCTTTGCACTGCCGCCTGCCGAGTCGCCTTCAACGATGAACAATTCGTTTATGCTTGCGTTTTTGCCCGAACAACTTGCAAGTTTGCCGACGAGATTAAGCCCATTGAGTTTGTTTTGCTGACGTGAAAGGTCTTTTGCGCGTTTTGCCGCTTCTCTCGTTTTTGCCGCGCCCATTGCTTTTGCGATGATCTTCTCGGCAATAGCCTTGTTGCCGCGTTGCAAAAGAAGTTCCGCAAGTTTTTCGCTGACCATATTTTCAACTTTGGGACGCACTTCGGGGTTGCCGAGTTTGCCTTTGGTCTGCCCTTCGAACTGCACGTTTTGCATCTTGACGGTTATGACCGCCACCATACCTTCTCTGAAATCTTCGCCGAGTAGGTTGGATTGCTTTTCTTTAAGAATATTGTTTTTGCGCGCATAGTCGTTGAACACTTTCGTTATCGCGCTCTTAAAGCCGACTTCGTGCGTACCGCCGTCCGCGGTGGGAATGTTGTTTACGTAGGAATAAATGTTTTCGGTGTAACCTTCGGTGTGTTGAATCGCAACCGCCACTTCGAAATGCGGTTCTTTCGCTTCCACGTAAAGAGGTTTGTCGTAAAGCACGGTTCTGCCTTCGTTGAGATATTGCACGTAATCGGCAATGCCGCCCTTGTAGCAGAACGTATCGTGTTTGCCCGTGCCGCCGTCGAGAGCCACTCGCAAATCGTCGATGATTATCGTCACGCCTTTGTTGAGATACGCAACGTCGCGCATACGCTCTTGTATCACGGAATAATCAAATTTTTCTTTGCCGAAAACTCTCTCGTCGGGTTTGAACTTGACGGAAGTGCCGGTGCCTTTCACCTTGCCGATGACGGTGAGCGGAGTTTTCACTATGCCGCTTTTCACTTTGCCGTTGCCCACTTGCGGAGACCAAAATTCCGCACGATAAAGATTGCCGTCTCTCTTGACGTCAACCGTGAGCCACTCGGAAAGTGCGTTCGTGACGGACGCACCGACTCCGTGCAGACCGCCGGAATAGTTGTACTGTCCGTTGTCGAATTTCGCACCTGCGTGCAACTGCGTGAAAACCACTTCCACACCGCTGATTTTGAGTTTGGGGTGTTTGTCAACGGGAATACCGCGTCCGTTGTCGCTGACTCTTGCAACGTTGTCGTCCAAAAGTTCTATGCGGACGGTGTCGCCGAAGCCGTTTGCCACTTCGTCGATACAGTTGTCGATAATCTCCCAAAGGATATGATGCATACCCTTGCTCCCGGTCGTGCCGATATACATGCCGGGACGTTTTCTGACGGCGTCGAGACCTTCGAGAATGTGAATGTCCCCCGCCTTGTACGTGTAGTCTTGATTTGCCATAAATACCTACGTAAAGTAATAATATATTTATTTTAGCACAATATATAGATTTTTTCAAGGAAATGGAAATATTAAAAAACACAAATAAATAAAAAGATTTCGTCGTGTACTTTAATGCAACATTACCCCTTCCCTTCGGGCTTTCCCCTACTGCTCGAAATAACTGCTTTCTATCCCCAACAAAACATCGCTCGCAGAAGGGGAACTCGGCACTCACATAGATAGGTATCGTTCACTCATTATGCCACTGCGCTTTGTGCGCCAGGCAGTAGCCAACAATACGGCGCAGTCGCTTGTACTTACCGTCAAGTTCGGCGCTCAAAAGCTCGCCGCCTTGCGACTCGAATCAAATCAAGAACAAGAAAGGCACTGCTCAAAACAAAACCAAACGTACAATTAGTACATGATTCTTTTAGAGCAGTGCCTGCCAAAGTTATCCGCCGAATAACGCCTTATCCGATCATTTCGTTCATTCTAGCGACGAAGTCTGCGTACACTTCGGCGCGGTTGATCTCGTTCAAGATCTCGTGACGAGCGTCGGGGTAAAGTTTTACGGTAAGGTCTTTTACGCCGAGAGTTTTGTATTGGTCATAGAGTTTTTCGACAAGTTTGCCTTTGCCGCCCACGGGGTCTTGCGCGCCCGAGAAAATCGCAATCGGCTTTGCAGTGTCGATCTTGGCAAGGTTTTCTTTCTTGTAGGACTCTTTGAGACCGTTAAGGAAGAACTTGAAGAACGCAATGGACATTACGTCGCCGCATTGTTCGTCGAGTATGTATTTTTTGACTTGCTCTTTGTCTCTTGAAAGCCATGCAAATTGAATTTTCTCTTTCTTGAACGGAGCGTTGTACGAACCGAAAGAAAGTTTGTCGAGAAGTTTGCCCGTCTTTTCACCGCCGAGCGTCTTGTATTGCATATTGGAAATCGCCGCGCCCATGTTGAGAATCGCGCCCTTCATCATTGCAGAGCCGCAAAGCACTGCGCCGGTGTAATCCTTGCACTCTTCGATGTAGCGTTGTCCAAGCATAGAGCCATAGCTGTGTCCGAGATAAATCACGGGAAGATTGTATCTTTCTTTGAGCATAGACGTGATTGCACATGCGTCTTGCACGGTGTCGAAATAAATATTGCCCTTGTGATAACCTTTGACGCCTTTTGAAGATTGCTTGGTGCTTGTCATGCCGTGCGCACGATGGTCGTCCGCAAAAACGATGAAACCGTTCTGGTTGAGATAATTTGCAAAATCATCGTATCTGCGTGCGTGTTCCGCCATACCGTGCGAGATTTGCACAACGGCTTTGGGATTTCTCACGTTGTCCCAAAGATAGCACTGCAATATCGTTCCGTCAAAACTTTTGAACTTTTCAGTCTTCATATAAAACTCCCGATTATCGCCCGAAACGAGCGTTTTTTTCATAATAACGATATTATAACACTGTTTTTTGCAAATTTCAAGACGTAAAAATACGCAACTTTCGCTCCGTTTGTTACATAATATGGCTGTATGACGGAAAACTCTAAAAACGATAACAACGGCAAAAACCTCAAAATCGTCTTCACCGGCGGCGGAACGGGCGGACACGTATACCCCAACGTCGCACTCTTCGACGACTTTGAAAAAGCAGGTTTCGACGTTGCGTATATAGGCGGGACGGGCAACACGGTCGAGAAGCGACTTGCGCATGAAAACGGCGTGAAATATTACGGCGTACAAACGATAAAACTCGTGCGCTCGATGTCTCTGTCGGCAATGAAAAACAATCTTTCGATTCCGTTTACGCTTTCAAAAGCCGTGAAAGAGTGCGTGAACGTTCTCAAAAAGGAAAAACCTAACGTCGTGTTTTCAAAAGGCGGTTTCGTATCTTTGCCGACCGTTCTTGCCGCACGCAAACTCGATATACCCGTCGTTGCTCACGAGAGCGATTTGACGATGGGGCTTGCAAACAAAATCGCAAAATCGAAAAGCGCAACCATTCTCAAAGCAAATCCACATTCTACTTTCGACGGCATACTCGTGGGACTTCCCTTGCGCAAAGACCTTTTTGCCGCAAACAAAGAACAATCGATAAAAACTCTTGGCATAAAAAATCCGAGCGGAAAGAAAATTTTGCTCGTTCTCGGCGGCTCGTCGGGTGCAAAAGCGATAAACGACGCGATAAAGGACAATCTTTCCGCGCTTCTTGAAAGATACGTCGTTTTGCACGTCACGGGCAAAGGCAAAGCGGCAGAAAGAGGTTTGAAAACATCCGACGATAAAAATCAAAACTCCGCAAACTACAAAAATACTTTTCAAAGTCCGATTGAAGGCGGTTATTACGTTTTCGAATACGCCGATAAAATTCAGAATTTTTACGCGGCAAGCGACTTGGTTTTGTCAAGAGCGGGCGCAACGGCGGTGTTTGAAATATCCGCACTCAAAAAACGAGCACTGTTCGTTCCCTTACCCAAAGTCGTTTCCCGCGGAGACCAAATTGACAACGCATGTCTTGCAAAAAGAATACGGCGCAACCATACTCGAACAAGACGAAAACTTTTCTTCTTCGCTGTGCTTGGCACTGAAAAACGCAGAAAAAAATCCGCCCATGAAAGAAATATCCGTCGACGCAAACGGAAAAATTGTGAACGTTGTGCGTGGTATAGTTGGGGCATGCAAAAACAAAAAACTATAGCCAAATGGCTTGCGGTGGTGCTTCTTCTCACGGTTGCGATTGCCTGTTACGTAGCACTTTCCGCAATACTGCAAAAAAGCAACGATACGAAAGTTGCAGGCGCAAACGACTCCAATCCGCAACAGCAAACTCCCGTCAAAAAAACTTATTCGACTTTTCCTAGAAAAGCGGAAAACGTTGACAAAAACGCGATAAATCACGTCGGCGGCTCGGATGACGAAACGCTTCTATCAACCGTCTATTACCGTGGAAAAACTCTCGTGTTTTTCAAAAGCGAATCGGACGACAGAGACGTCAAAGAATCGGGATTGTACATAGCGGTCTTTTCAAACTTTGCTCTCGAAAAAACTGTGAAAATCGGCGAGATAAGCGAAACGTTTCTTGACTATTCTTTGTCAAAAAACGGACTCGTCGTTTTCATATCGTCACAAAACGGAACGCGCGTTTTGTCTTTTGACGAAAACGTAAACGTAAACGCAAGATGTCAAACGAAAAAATACTCTCTGCTTAAAACGTATCTTCACGCCAATTCGCTCTTTGCCATAGCGTACGACGGCATCGAGTTTTCAAGAATATCCGTAAGCGAAAATCTCACTGTTTCCGGCGACAATTTCGTTTGTTCGGCAAATGACGTTTTAGACTATTCAATCACGGCATTTTGCGAAAAAGTCTTGATATTTTCAAATTCGACAAACGGAGCAAATTGTTTGATATATGAACAAAACAAGGGTTTTAGCAATATGTTTTCACAGAATAAAAGCAAGATTGTGCAAATATTGCCCGTCGTTGCAAGTGAGCGTCAGACTTTTGTTTTGCTCTTGAAAAAGCAAGACGGTTACGACGTCGCGTCGCTCGACTCGTCGCTTGCGCTCATCAAAAAGAATACGTCGAAAACTCCCGGAACGCCGCTCTTTTCTCAAACGGAAATTCACTTTCGGTGCTCACCGAAAACGCTTTTTATCGCTTCTGCGCACACCTTGATTTCGGCGGAAAATCTTCTCTCGATTCCGTCGGAATTTCAAAAAAATATACCGAGTTGAAAGCCTTTGACGGCGACGAAAACACGATTCTCGCAACAAGTGAAAGCGGCATAGAATTGCTGGTATTCAACGGCACTTCGTTCAAAACGGTCGCTACGCTTCCGCACATAGAAAACACAATCCTTTCGTCGTATACAACGGGTGAAAACGGATATCTTTCTCTCGTCTTCGAGAGCGATTCAAACTCAAAAACAACGTATATGGGCTTCGGGAAAAAAGACGTTTTTGTCGCGCGTATATTGACAAGCAATAAAGGATAAGTTATACTTTGAGTATGAGCAAATCGGCAGTTCAATCGGTTACGAATACAAAAGGTAAACGCGCGACTTTGACGGTCGGGCTTGTGTTGTCGTTGCTTGCTTTCGTGATAACCGCATACGGCACGGCAACGTTTTTCATTCCGAAACTCGATATGCTCACAAACGTCGGCGTGTACGATTTCGTTCGCGTATGCTACGTCATCGGTCTTGCGGTTTCTTTTGTCGGAGTCATACTTTCCGTGATAGGCGCAAACGGCAACGTTCCTATGGCGAAAGCGTCTTTCTTTTTCGGGACAATGACTTTCATTCTGTCGGCGGCTTTTCTCGTGGTCGTGGTGCTGTTTCACGTTTTAGTTCCGCTCGACGCAATGGGACAACTCGGAATTTAAGACACGCCATTCGATTTGCGTTTTGATATTCGAAACAATAACCCGATTGTAAAATATGCAAAAAAGCGTTGCAAACCGCAACGCCTTTATTTTTATGGCATTATATCGAAAACAACGTTTCAATCATTCTTAGACGTTCGTATCGTTTGAATCGCCCGTTTCGCTTCTCCTATCGAATTCGTTATTCGTCTCGATTTCGTTTCGAGCTGCAATATCCGTTGCGACTTCGTCTTCTTCACCGCCCGATTGTCTGACGTACGGTTGCGTTTTGAATTTTCTAGAAAACCTGTCGCCAAGCGATTTGACGATAAAATAGCACACGAGTCCCGTGACGATACCGGCGATTGCGCCTGCGAGCATCATATACGGCAGATAAACGAAAACGCTTTTGCCGACAATCAGGCTTGCAACGCAAATTTGCATAAGATTGTGCACAATTCCGCCGACGACGGACACACCGCACACGCTGAACAATTTCGTTTTGTACAGCAGCGTCATGACAAGATACGCCGCAAGTGCCGACGGAAGAGACCATGCAAGCGACGCCATATTTGCCGAGAACACGGCGTTCAAAAGGCAACGAAGCACGAGAACGACGTAGCCGTCAAGCGTGCCGACAAGCAAGAAACACGCAAGAAGCACCACGTTGCCTATTCCTATTTTTTGCATACGGAAGCGCAGGCACGATGGGCGGAATCATGCTTTCAATCAGCGACACGATGAGCGCAAGCGCAAGAAACGTTGCGTCAACAGCGACTCTTTTCGCCGTAAATTTGGCGTTAGATTTCAAATCAGTCTTTCTCATGTTATCGCGTCAATCTCCTTTGTAGAAACCGTAACGACAACCTTGTTCGGAAGACATACTATTGTTCCGCCGTGATTTCCGATTGCCTGCGCATGTGTGCAAAGTTGCTCGCGGCAATCGCTTTTTTCAACCGAAATAGAACCGTTTTCCACCTTTATCGTCATTCTGCCGTCGAGAATATCGAAGACGTCGTCTTTTGTCAAATCAACCGTATACGCAAGTTTGCCGTCAACGTAAATCTCGGCAGTGTCTGCGCCTTGTCTCAAAGAAAAAGCAATCGTGAGCGCAATAAGAATTAGTATGACAACAACGACAAAGACGTCTCCGATTTTGAAAACGTCCTTGAAATTCGGTTTGTCTTTTTCAATTCTCTTTTTGCTCATTTATCGTGAAAAACGCACTTTATATATGCTTTTGCGTGGCATAAAGTCTTTTTATTGTATTTCGACGTCAAAATCTCCGACTTTGACGCTTTGCAAATCCGACGTTATAATCAATCCGCAAACACCGAGACTTTCAAGCAGTTGCACACCCTTTTCTTTTCCAAGAACGACGACTGCGGTTGCAAGAGCGTCACCCGTTGTACCGTCGATTTGCAACGTGATTTTTTTACATTCTCCGTTTGCGTTTTCTACGTTGATTTCAACGGATACGTTCTTCGTTATCACCGTGCAGGATATAACCGCACCGTCCGACGCTGTTGCTACGGGATAACCTGTCTTTGGGTCTATAATGTGGGAATAATAAACCGCTTTGCCGTCTTTCATTGCGGTGTAATATCTTTCGTAGTCGCCGCTTGTAGACACGCACTCGCCGTCTTCAAGCGTGAACTTTGCATAATATGCGGTCGTGAAATTTCTGTCCACTCTCGTCGGATTTGCAATTCCGATTTTATACGACTTGTTTCTCGCGCCGATGTTTCCGCCGAGATTTACAAGCATTTTGCCGTCGGTTTTGAGAAGACTCTCGTTGACCGCATATCCCTTTGCAATACCGCCGAAATCGAGCATTGCGCCGTCAACGGTTTTCGTTACCGTCGAGTTTTCAAAGTCGAGAACGAATTTGTCAAAACCAACGAGTTTCAGCGTTTCGTTTATCTCTTCGTCCGTTGGCGGAGTTATTTCTTGACCTATTCTTCCAAACGTGTCCCCCGAAAACTTCCAAAGCCTGACGAGCGGATATACGCTCGGATCGTATGCGCCGTTTGAGAAGTCATACACAGCCTTTGCGATTTTTGCAATCTGCATGGTGACGGCAGAGCACTTCACCGATTCTCCCGCTTTTGCCGCATTGATTTTCGCAACGTCGCTGCCTTCTATCGTCGGTGAAAGCACGCTTTCGAGCGACGCGATATAATCCGCAACCGATTGCATATCTTTTTGCGACTTCAAGTCGTCCGCCTTTATCGTGAGCGTCGTGCCGTATACGAAATATTGCTCCGCTCTGCTGCAAGCCGTGAGCGAAGCAATACAAATTGCGAGTATTAAAATTAGAAAAACAAGTTTCGTCTTTTTCAAAATACGCCTTAATCGGATTATTTTTTCGTGAACATGATGCCGATAGTGCCGGGGCCTGCGTGCGCTCCGATAACGGGGCCGACAGGTTGTTGCCACACGGTTGCATTCGGTGCGATTTCCTTGATTTTTTCTGCAAATTCCTTGGACGCTTCTTCGTTGTCTGCGTCAACTATCGTGACGGGTGCGCCGTCGATGTCTTCGTAAGTCTCTTTGAACGTTTCCAGCATAAACTTGTACGCTTTTTTAACGCCGTTTTGCTTTGAGCATACGTCAAGTTTTCCGTCAACGACCGTAAGCACGGGTTTTATGTTCATAAGATTGCCGATTTTCGCTTTTGCGGGAGAAATTCTTCCGCCGCGTGCAAGGTATTTCATGTCGTCTACGACGAAATAAACTCCGACTTTGTTTACGAGCGAGTCGAGATAATCGCATGTTGCGTCGATGTCGTCGCCGTGTTCTCTGCAATACTTCGCGCCCATATACACCAAAAGCCCTGCGCCCATGCAAATGTTGAGCGTATCGAATTTGCGATACTTGACGTTCGGATATTCTTCTTTGAGTTCGGCTATTGCCAAATCGTGATAAGCAAAAGTGCCCGAAAGGTTTGACGAAAACGCTATATAAAGAATATCGTCGCCTTTTTCAAAGAACGGTTTGAAGATGTCGTAATATATTTGTTGGTTCAATCCCGCCGTAGACGCATTTGCGCCTTCTCTCATCTTGGTGTAGAAACCTTTTATGTCGGTGTTTTCTCCAAGGTCGCACATTTTTTCTTCCGCCGTCGATGACGTAGGGCATCTGAATGACCTGAAGATTGAGTTCGTTTGCGTGAGTATACCAAAGTTCGCAATCGGTGTCGCAAAAGATGGTTGCCATACCTTCTCCTTTGTGAAGCGCATTATTTTGCACTACATTTTGTTTAATATTAAGCATACCTATTCTATTATATATATTTGAATTTGTCAACTCATACGCTTTCGTTGAAAAAATCGCTTGTTTAGCGTCGAAAATTTTCAAAATTTTTCAAATTTAAGGCTGATTTAATTTTATTGTAATATGTTAAGAATATAAAATAACACGAAGGTGTAAATATATGGACGATTTCAACAACTTTTTTGACGATCAAAGGGAACAACGCCCCGAACCGAACACGCCGATATACCACACTCCCACCCCGAAAAATCACGGCGGAAAACTCAATACCGCAAGCATTATCTGCATAGTGATTGCGGCGGTTATGTGTATAGTCGTGCTTGTCAACGTCATCGTGCTTGCAAGCCTTAAACAAACGATTGCAGACGAATATGCGGCTCAAATCTCCGCAAATATGCGCGAGCAATACAGACAGGCAATCGAAGACGCGCTCGACAACACGGACGTCGTTGAAGACGTGACGAATTCCGCAACGGAAAAAGCACTGGAAGCACTCACGTCAACCGTCGGACAGGTCGCAAACAAAAAATCGGTTTCCGTCGCAAGACTTTATATGTACGAATCGGCAACCGCAAATCCGTCCACAACTTCTGCAAGCGGCGTTGCGAGCGGTTTTCTTATCACCGACACCGACGAAAGCGGCACGGCACAAAGATATCTTCTCACCAACGCACACTGCGTGAGATACGTCAAGAAGACGAGAACGGGGCTTTCTCCGTTTGGCAGTTCTTACGAATACGTTTGGACTTCATACGGAAAAATCATTTGCACGTTTGAAGATTCCGAAACTTCCTATTACGAACTCGAAATCGTGGCGTACGGCGCATATAACGATGAAAACAAATCGGCAGAAAACGACCAGGCAGACATTGCACTTCTTCGCATCAAAGGTACGCAACCTTCAAACGAAGCACATCCGTCCTTGAAAATCGCATCGAGCGACTACACGAAGCGCGGTGACGCAGTGGCTCTCATCGGCAATCCCGAAGGAGTGGGCGAAACCAACAGCGTGACTACGGGCACGGTGTCGCAAACAGGCATCTCGATAGCAAGTTGGGGCGCAGGCACATTCCTTATGACCGACGCGGCTGTCAACGGCGGCAACAGCGGTGGTCCGATGGTCGATATTCTCGGCACTGTCGTGGGCATCGTGGAGTCAAAACTCGTTGACGAAAGCATCGACAATATGGGCTTTGCACTCTCTGCAGGAACCGTAATAGACTTCATCGAATGGGCGGAAAAATCCGAAAATAATATTTTTAATAAAGCCTTGACAATTGATTTCAAAGTTGTATAATAATAACTGATCTCCCCAATTTGTCGGCACTTATATTTATCCTCCCTATGCCGACCGTAAGGCGTCCGGGTTTTCCGGGCGCTTTTTCGTTACAAAAAAATCCGCTATTATCTGTCTGTTTAGCGGAATATCCCGACAATCTCTCGTTTTAGATTATTTGAAATAGTGCGATTCTTGCTTATACACTATTTCTTAATATTGCGATTTGCAAATACGCAATAAAAAAGCGCATGAAATTCATGCGCTTTAATGTGTTTATTCGTTTCGACGTACAGTTCGTTTACGGTTCATTTACCGATATTTTCTACATATCTAACAAAAAGCGGTATCTCAGTATCCCCTAGCGACCGCAAGCAGTTTGTAATATCCGCAAAGCACAACTCTGTCGTAGCGATACGTTTCCCATCCGACAAGCGTTTCGGCGTTTTCGGAAACGTATGATTTGCAACGCTCTTCCGCCCACGCCGCCGAAGCGTCGTCTCCTGCAAAAATCACGTACAACTCTTTTTCCACTTCCTTTTCGACGCCGTCAACGGTCTCGGTGTACGTCTTCGTCGAGTAGATAAGGTCTTGAAGTTTATGGTCGGATTGACCGTCTTTAGTCATCGGCGTATTGCGCTCGTAGCGAATGGTTGCGCCGTTTTCGGTGAGTTTTTTCTCAACGTTCTCCTGACGCATACCGATTTTCAAACACGCAGTCAGTGACGAAAGCAATACGCAAATCATCAAAACGCATATTATTGACAATGCAATTCTCTTCTTTTTCATAACTATATATTAGTTTTTACAATCGATTTTGTCAATCCAAAATTTGCCATACATACACGGGAGCATAGTGCAAACACTAAAAACAGGAGGTCAAGAATGAAAAACACTTTGATTATAGGCACAATGCTCGGAATAGTCACTGCCACTGCACTATATTGCGGTATGTCAAACAATTCACTCAAAAAAGCAAAACGTGCTTTCGTAAACAAAATCGAAGACATCATAATGTAACGCATCAAACGGCGTAAAGTCGTATATGCGAAAGCGCAATGCTATCCGATATTGCAATAGGACGAAATATAAAGCGAATTTACAATCTGACGAAACTGAAAAAGACGGTAAATAGAAATCGCAACCGATATAAGTCAAAGCAATACTCGAAAGGATATTTGCGCAAGTACCATAGAGACTTATTATCGGTCTTCAAATTCATTTGTCCTTCTTTATAACACGTATCGTATATCTTATCAATTCGATAATATACGGTACGTGTTTTTATATGCCTATTTAACGGTCATTTCTGCTTGATTTCGATATTTCACAACACCTTTCGTGTATTAATCGTTTTTAACTCATTTTAAATGCAAAAGTAATTGAAAACGAAAATCACTGATGAAACGTATAACTTTACGAAACCACCCCCGTACAAAATATTGAGCTGCAAGTGCATATATAACATAGAATTCATGCTTGTGATAAATGCACAAAATGCGGGAAATTTCAAAAAATACGTAAAAAAGAGCGGTCAAAGACCGCTCCGTTTTGAAAAGATTTTATATTATTTCTCTTCTTTGTTTTGAACTTCACCTTTGAGATAAGAATCGATTGCGAGTCTGATTGCGTCTTCTGCAAGGACGGAGCAATGGATCTTTTGCGGCGGCAAACCTTCAAGCTCTTCGATGACTTGCTTGTTGGTGAGTTTGAGTGCTTCTTCGATGGTCTTGCCGATTATCATGCCCGTTGCCGTTGAACTTGACGCAACCGCAGCGGCACAACCAAACGTCTTGAATTTTGCATCCTTGATGACGTTGTCTTCAATTCTCATCGTGATTTGCATTATATCGCCGCACACTTCGTTTCCAACCGTGCCGATTGCATTGTAGTTTTCGACTTCGCCCATGTGTTGCGGATTTTTGAAGACTTCCATAACTTTTTCGTTGTACATATCTATACTCCTTGGGTATATGCCCTTGTTTTTTTCTATAAACGATTATTTCTTGTAAAGCGGAGACATATCTCTGAGACGCTTTACGATTTTGACGAGTTCATCGACAGTGTAATCGACTTCTTCCATAGTGTTGTGTTTGCCGAACGTAAATCTTATCGAGCCGTGCGCCGTGCCGACGGGTACGCCGATTGCAAGCAGCGTTCTTGACGGTTCAAGAGAGCCCGACGAACATGCCGAGCCGGAAGACGCGCTGATTCCCGCAAGGTCGAGAGAGAACAGGATAGATTCTCCTTCGATGTATCTGAAACTGAAATTCGCGTTGTTCGGAAGACGTTTTGAAGTGTCTTTTGCGCCGTTGTAATAGATGTCGCCAATCTCGTTCAACACTCTGTCGACAAAGTGATCACGCAAGGACGCGACGTATTTGTCGTCTTCTTCAAGAGTGGAAAGCGCATCGTCAAGCGCGGTTGCCATGCCGACGACACCGGGAGTGTTGGTCGTGCCGCCGCGATGCGCTCTTTCCTGCTCGCCGCCAGTGAGAAGTTTCTCGATACGAATACCGTTTCTCACGTAAAGCATGCCCATTCCTTTCGGTCCGTAGAATTTGTGAGCGGACATAGAAAGCAAGTCAACGCCCAAATCTTTGACGTCATATCTCACTGCGCCCGTTGCCTGAACTGCGTCCGTATGGAACAAAACGCCGTGTGCGTGAGCGACTGCACAGAGTTCCTTGATAGGCTCGATTGTGCCGATTTCGTTGTTTGCAAACATCACGCTGACAAGAACGGTATCCGGTCTGATTGCTTTTTCAAGGTCTTCAACGGACACAAAGCCTTCGCTGTCAACGGGGAGATACGTCACTTCCCAACCGTATTTTTCAAGTTGCTTGCAAGTCGTGTAAATTGCAGGATGCTCGATTTGAGTCGTGATTATATGTTTGCCCTTTTCTATATTCTGAAGCGCAATGCCTTTGACAGCCCAGTTGTCCGCTTCAGTGCCACAGGACGTGAAATAAATCTCACTCGGCTTTGCACCGATGCAGTTTGCAAGAAGTTGCCTTGCGTCGTTGACGGCTTTTGCGCCTTCGCGACCGTAAACATGTTGCGAGTTGGCATTGCCGAAGACGTCACTGAAATACGGCTTCATTGCGTCAAACGCTTTGTGTGACAGCGGCGTCGTTGCCGCATGATCAAGATAGATTTTTTCCATATATATGCCTTTGCGCCTTGGCGCGTAAAAAGTTTATTCGGTTTTTGTGACCTGCCAAGTTGCCGTAAGACAAATGCAAGTCGGGCTTTTCATATTTTCAATATGAAACTTTTTTCATATTTACCGATATTAGATAATAGCACCGACTCGCAAACATGTCAAGATTTTTTAGACGTTTTGCAAGACAAATCAGTCTTCGTCGTCTTCTACGTCGAGTTCTGCGTTGTGATAAACGTTTTGCACGTCGTCGAGTTCTTCGAGTTTGTCGATCATCTTGATGATAGTTGTTTGTTGCTCTTCGGTTGGCGTTACGTAGTTGTCGGGAATCATGGAAACTTCTGCCGAAAGGACTTTCACGCCGTCGTCTTCGAGACTCTTGCGGACGGATTGCAAAGACGCGGAATCCGTGTAGACTTCAAACACTTCGTCGTCTTCGGAGTTGATGTCTTCAAAACCTTCGAGTTCGAGTGCGTACATCATAAGATCGTCTTCTTCTATATCCGCTTTTGCGATGGTAATAACGCCGCGACGTTTGAACATAAACGAGACGCAACCCGTCGTACCCATAGAGCCGCCGAATTTGTCGAAAAGGTGTCTGACGTCGCCTGCCGTACGGTTTTTGTTGTCGGTGAGTGCTTCGACGATGATTGCCGTACCGCCTACGCCGTATCCTTCGTAGGTCATGTCTTCGTAGTTGATAGAGCCGAGTTCGCCACTGGCTTTCTTTATGGAACGCATGATGTTGTCATTGGGCATATTGTTGTCTTTTGCCTTTGCGATAACTTGCGCGAGTTTGCTGTTGCTATTGGGATCTGCGCCGCCGTCTTTGACCGCAACCGCGATTTCACGACCTATCTTCGTGAAGATATTCGCACGCGCTGCGTCGGTTTTGCCTTTCTTCTGTTGAATATTATGCCACTTGCTGTGTCCACTCATACTTGTTTTCTCCTATATTGATTGATACATTGCAACGGCCGTTGCGACCGCCACGTTCAATGATTCTACGTCGTTTTGCATCGGCAACGAGTAGATTTTTTTAGCATTTTTTAAGAGAGTATCGCGCACGCCGTGCGCTTCGTTGCCCGATACAAACAAAATCGGGGCTTTGGGCTTGTTTTCAAGGATATTTTCGCCGTCCATATCCAAAACCGCACTCGACGTAGATTTGCAAAGCGATATTGCCTGCTCTTCGTCGATTTGACACGCTCTGACCTTGAAAAGAGTGCCGAGCGTCGCTCTTACGACTTTTGGGGAATATATATCCGCCGTGTCGAGAAGATATATATCGCAAAAACCGCACGCTGCCGCCGTTCTGAAAATCGTTCCGAGATTGCCCGGATCGCTCACGCCGTCAAGCAAAAGCGCGTTGCCGCAAGGCATAGCAAAGTCGTTCTTCGGCATTTTGCAAACCGCACAAATCCCGTACGGCGAAACGGTGTCGGCCACGTATTCCATCACGTCGTCGCTCACCGCATATACGTGCGCGCGCGTAGAAAAAACGGCATTTTCCGTCATATCTTCGCTTGAAGCCGAGAAAAACTTCTCTGCTTCGTCAAGCCTTTTTGAGTTGCGAGAACGTACTCTACCTGCACGCCCGTCGGCATATCTTTCAAAAGATTTGCCCCTTCAACCAAAAAACAGTCCCGTTTGCTGACGGAACTTCTTTTGCGCAAGCGAGCGAGCCTGCTTCACGTATTGATTTTGGGTGGAAGTGATGATTTGCGTCATTTTACCGCCTTGATCACGTTGTCAAATCGAATACGTCTCTATAAGAAAAATACTCGTAAAATATCCGTTGCGCAAATCAATGCGCAACGGATACTTCGTTTAATTATGCAAGAGCCTTCTTTGCTTGGTCGCAGAGAGCCGTGAATGCTTGAGGATCGCTGATTGCGATTTCGCTGAGCACCTTTCTGTTGAGATCGATGCCTGCGACTTTGAGACCGTGCATAAGAGTGGAATAACTCATACCGTTGATACGTGCAGCAGCGTTGATACGTGCAATCCAGAGTTGTCTGAAATCACGTTTCTTTTGCTTTCTGCCAACGTATGCATAAACGCCGCTCTTGAGAAGTTGTTGTTTTGCAACACGATAAAGGGTGTGCTTTCCGCCATAATAACCCTTTGCTTGTTTCATTATTTTTCTACGCTTTTTGACTGCGTTGACTGCTCTTTTAATTCTCATTGTTCAATTCTCCTTATTTGTACGGCAACAACTTTTTGAGTTCTCCGCATCTCGTTTCGTCTACGTATTCGATGGAACGAAGATCTCTCTTTCTCTTGGTTGTCTTCTTGGTAAGAAGGTGGCTGTGTGCAGAATGGCCTCTCTTGTAAAGACCGTTTGCTGTAACGTGGAAACGCTTCTTTGCTCCGCTATGTGTTTTTTGTTTTGGCATAGGTCTGCCTCCTAATATATTTTTGCTTTGCTTGCATTGCTGCAAGCCACAATAAATGTCTTATTTCTTTTGTGACGGTGCGAGAATGGTGTAAATCATACGACCTTCCTGCACGGGCTTTTTCTCGACCACGACGTCTTGTCCGACCATTTGGATATAGTCTTCGACGATTTTAACCGCGATTTCGGGGTGAGCCTGTTGACGACCTTTGAGTCTTATCGACGCTTTGACCTTGTTGCCTTCCGCAAGGAATTTTGCGGTTTGTTGCGCAAGTCTCGTCGTGTCGCCGATATCGATAGTCGCAGAAAGACGAATCTCTTTGATTTCCATCACTTTCTGATTCTTCTTCGCTTCCTTTTCGCGCTTCTGTTGTTCGTAACGGTATTTGCCGTAATCCATCAACTTGCACGTGGGCGGTTGAACCGATGGCGGCGAAACCTTGCAAATGTCAAGACCGCGTTCTTCTGCGATCTGGCGCGCTTCTCTCATCGAGATAACGCCGAATTGCTGACCGTCGTCACCTATCAGGCGAACTTCTCTGTCTCTGATTTGTTCGTTGATTTGCAGTTCTTTCAAATGCTTACTCCTGTATTCCCGTAAGGGTTTTTGTTTTTACACAAAAAATAAGTGTCGAAGCCAAGATGCCTTCAACACTCACTTAACCTTATCATAGACAAGTACACTTTGTGTGTGGTGACCATATCGCTTTCGCTAATGGTGAAAGGCTGTCCTTTGCTTGCTTAACTATACTAACAAATACAAAGCACATTGTCAAACGATTTTGAAAATTTGTATGGTTTTTTCGCACTATTTTATTTGTATATAGAAAAAATGCGGATTAATTGGAAGTTATATTTATAAAGTGGCAACCCTAATGTTAAGAAATTAAAAGAAAAATTATTCCAAGAGATTTTAATAATATCGTGCCAAATAGATGAAGAGCAAGGAAACGCCCTGTGGGTGGCAACCCTAATGTACTAAGCGTACATGAGTTGACAAACACAGGGCGTTGACACAGCTATTCGCTATTTGGTGCGATATTATTTAATCTCCTTCGTGGCGACTTCAAGCAAAGCCTTCGCCACAAACTCTTCCACAGTCATAGTGCCGAGATCCCCTTCACTGCGATGGCGGACGGAGATTACGTTCTGTTCCGCTTCTTTGTCGCCGATGACGATGATGTAAGGAACTTTGTCGAGTTGCGCTTCTCTTATCTTCTTACCGAGTTTCTCACTGCGCACATCCGCTTCTGCACGAAGTCCGAGATCGAAGAGTTTGTCACGCACTTCTTTTGCCTTGTCGGCGGTGCGATCGGTGAGAGAAAGCACTCTTGCCTGTTCGGGCGCGAGCCACATCGGGAACGCTCCGTTGTATTTTTCTATGAGCATTGCAAGAGTACGCTCGTAGCAACCGATGGAAGATCTGTGAATGATGAGCGGGCGAGCCTTTTCGCCGTTCTCGTCAATGTAGATCATGTCAAAACGAGTTGCGAGCGAGAAATCGATTTGCACCGTGAAGAGAGTGTCTTCTTTGCCGTGCACGTTCTTGCCTTGTACGTCGAGTTTCGGGCCGTAGAACGCCGCTTCGCCCCACGCTTCCGTGTAGTCGATATGCAAGTCGTTGAGAATGGTTTGCATTGCGGTTTCAACCTTGTCCCAGTCTTCCGCATTGCCGACGTACTTGTCAGGGTCTTTCGGGTCCCAACGAGAGAAACGATAGCTCACGTCGTCTTGCAAGCCGAGAATGCCGATGAGATATTTGATAAGGTCAACTGCGCCTTGGAATTCGCTTTCAAGTTGGTCGGGCGTGCAGACGATATGTCCGTCCGAGAGCGTGAATTGACGGATCCTTGTCAAACCGTGCATCTCGCCGCTCGCTTCTTTTCTGAATTCTATTGCTGTCTCGGCATATCTCACGGGAAGGTCACGATAGCTCTTCAAGCCGTTCTTGTAGATTGTGAATTGGAAGGGGCAAGTCATAGGACGCAAGCACAAAATCTCGTCGTCCACGTCTTCGTCGCCGATGTAGAACATCTTGTCCTTGTAGTGATCCCAGTGTCCCGAAGTTATGAACAGGTTGTTCTTGGTCATGATAGGCGTCTTGGTGAGCAAGTAGCCACGCTTTTTGCTCTTCGTCTTCGACGAAACGCTGCATGATTTGGATGATACGCGCGCCCTTGGGCATGATGAGCGGAAGTCCTTGTCCGATGTTTTCATCGGTCATAAACAAGCCCATTTCTCTGCCCACTTTGTTGTGGTCGCGAAGTTTTGCTTCTTCGAGTTTTTGGATATATTCGTCAAGATCCGCCTTCTTCTCAAAGCAAGTGCCGTAAATACGGGTGAGCATCTTGTTCTTCTCGTTGCCGCGCCAGTAAGCACCGGTGAGCGACGTGAGTTTGAACGCCTTGATCTTGCCGGTGGACGTGAGATGCGGTCCGCTGCAAAGATCGATGAAGTCACCTTGTTGATAGAAGGAAATCGTCTCGCCTTCGGGGATATCCGCAAGCAATTCCGCCTTGTAGATCTGCTTCATCTTTGCGATGCGCTCGCCTGCCTCTTCTCTTGAACACTCGATGCGGGTGATGGGCAAATTTGCTTTGATTATGCTCTTCATCTCCGCTTCGATTTTCTCAAAGTCCGCTTGAGTGATTGGGGTCTTGAAATCGAAATCGTAATAGAATCCGTTGTCAACTGCAGGGCCTATTGCCAACTGCACCGTCGGATAGATGTTTCTGACTGCCTGAGCGAGAATATGGGCGCAAGTGTGACGATACACCTTTTTGCCGTCTTCGTCGTTGAACGTGAGCACTTCAAAGTTGCAGTCCTTGTCAATGATAGTGTCCATGGAAGCGAGTTTTCCGTCGATACGACATACGATTGCCGCTCGTGCAAGTCCTTCGCTGATGTGCTTTGTCACGTCAAGCGCGCTCATCGCGCCGTCGAATGACATTTTGCTGCCGTCTTTCAATGTGAGTTGCATATTACCTCCGCGCAATCAACCCTACGTAAGTTGTACGCGCAATATTATTTTTCCACTTTCGTGGTGATTGATATTATAGTATCGCAAAAGTCCAATGTCAATTATTTAGATATTATATAATATAAATTGCACATCGGCAATAAAAAAATGCAGGAGAAAGTCTCCCGCATTTATTTTTATTATGTCTTCAATAAAGTTTTAAAATGCTAAAAACACATTTAAACCATGTAGTATAAAACGTCCGCCATTACTGTTTCCTGTTGGTGTATTATACTTGGCATAAAACCGTATCACATTAGAGACAAACGGCATTGTAACGTATAATCTTGTGGGCTTAGATAAATCCGTTGATAATGAAAAATCATTAAGCAAATCGCAAATCGTCACCCATTCTTCTGTATTCATATCTCTATATTGAATTTTCAATTCGCCTTGCGAATCAGTATACCTGTCTTTTTCTCTCCACCAACTTACATCTATATGCATTCCTACGACATAAGTTGAAAAATACATTTGCAAATAAGCCGTCCCTTCATTTTTCTTTTTTTGGCGAAAGAGCCACATACTGCCCATCCAAATTCGTACCTGCCGCATCGGAATAATGATTTATGTACGCAGCTCTAAGATAATCCACTCGCGATAATGTTGGCGTCATTTTAGAAATTTCGGTTGAATTGTAGCTATCGCCAATTCCAAGCGTTGAGTTGTCAACATTGATGTTTCTTCGTTTCAATTCAAATCTAATCAATCCCATAGTTGGACGGCTCAATAATTCACTATCCATAAAAACTGTTTGCGTAACTGACCAGTTAAAATTAACTTTAATAAATGTTTTTGTTACGGTGTTTCCGTTTGTGTCTACGCCTTGCCAGTCTTCATATCCGATAATATTAACATAATGATTGCTAAAATCGCCGAATCCTGCACCCGTCCACATGACAAACACGACGCCGTTGTCAATGTATTGTTTGATTTCGTCTATACGTCCTTGTTTATTCTTCGGATTTGAAACGAGATCACCCGTAACGTTAATCAAATAGTCGTTCGAGTCTCTATGAAGATTATACTTTTTTAGCACTGCATTTGCCCCCAAAACAAAACTGGACGGCATAATCGATGTACCTGCTCCCCACCAACCGGTGCTTTTTGTCTCTGTAAGCACATTGTATGCCCGATTTGTCCTATTAAGCGTCAATATCTCATTTACATTTGTAACTCTATTTGAAGTGAATTTGTTCAAAGAATTATAATGCAATGTTTCAGCCAAATAATTCAAGCTTTCTATCATTGCTATCGCCCCGCATCCGACACTCTCTTTCGTACTCGGCCAATCTTCTATGCCGTTTTTTGCATCCTGAATAAACGATTCACTTTCATAAGTATTTATTGGATTTACACCATATTTATCAGACAATCCTTTTTTTAATATAGGCTTATCATCCCATTGACATAAAGGATCCCATCTATTTAGATAAAGTTTAATACCTATTATTGCATCTATTCTTTCTTCCGACATTTCATCTTCTTTGCTCATCGGTCTGATATTATTCTTTGAATAGTATCTTTCCAACTCTTTTTCTTGCAACGTCGATATAGCATCCTGATAACTATCAATCTCGGATTCATAATTCTGTTTATTCAAGATTCCGAAATCGCATCCGATAAACGAAAAACAACTGATAAAACAAAACGCTACAATCAATAAAAAAACGCTGTTATAACTATACTTTTTCATAAATTTTTCCCCTTAGTTAAGATGCAATTCAATTAGTGCGCTATTTATCTTTGCCGGACCACAAGACCATCCCATGAACACATAATAATTGTAATTCCATGATCTATTATCCCATGACAATCCAAATACCACCAATTCTTCACTGTCAATTCCAAGTTCTTCGTTTTTGAATAAAACCGTCATCGTGTGCTGACAAAAAGTAGAACCGTCAAAAATAAAATCATAATAATGTCCTTGTTCTTCTTCAAAAAGTTTTATAAACAATTTAACACTATACTTTTTCCAGTTTTTGCTGTTCCTTACAACGTTTACGTTTTTCGCCGCTCTATACTCTTTGTTGCTTATCATCTTAAAATCCATTGAAATACGCTCGATTTTGTATCCAAGCCAGTCAAAATCTTCATCGCCGGTGGCAACAAATTCGTGCAAGCCTTCTTTGTATTCCATAGGATCTTTTTGATTGTCGCAAGCAAAAAGCATGCAAGACAACATCAAAAGCAGCACAACAACCGAAACAATTAAAAATCTCTTTTTCATAAATCTCCTACTATTTAATTTAATTCTTGAAATATGCGGATTCACGTCAATACAATTTCATAATACATCTCCCCCCACTTTTTATTAATAGTCATTTTATTCAATTGAAAAATCAAGATATAATATCATTATCTGTTTTCATTAAATAAAGACCGCCGCAATAATCATTTTCAATTGGATCCCAATTAACTTGACCATAAATATTGCCGTTGTTATCTTTATAAAAATGAATTGTAAATTTCAATTCAGTATCCAGGCACAAATCTTCATTCCGCAGTTTTATCAACAAAGTATAATTGTATCTCACTCGTCCTATAAAAGTAAAATCGTACATTCTCGCGTTTTCTTCGCCTTCAAATCTAAAGAATACGCCAACAGAATACTTCTTTTTTGACAGTCCGCAATCAATTACATTATTTTTCATATTTCTATAATGCACTCCGGGGATCTTTTCAAAAACTAAAAACAAATCGGCAATTTTCAAGTCTTCTTTGATTTTCATATAGTTGCCTTCAGTATCGATGACAGGACCATATCGAAAAGCGACAGCGGTCTTTTCGGCGTCAAAACCGAAACAAACCAAGTTTCCTATGTCAATCGTACTATTATCGCCACATGAAACAAGCAAAACAGATATACACACCAAAAACACAATACACAAAATCGTTCTATTTCTTTTCATGTTCACTCCCCCTTATAACTTTCAAATATTAAGAGCAAATGCCCTTATAGATAGTATACGAGAAAAAAGCGCAAAATGCAAGAGCGAGATTTATTGTCGGAGCTTAGGATGCAAAAGGCGTTGCGAGAGTGTCGCAACGCCTTTGAAATGTGAATTTTGATTGGTTAGAATATCGATTTTTCGATATTGCTTATGCTTTGATGATGAACGAGAACTCGTGGAAACGGTTGGGCAAGATTTTGTAGCGTTTCTTGGTGCAGGCAAGAGCCGGGACGTCGCCGCCCACGCCGCGTTGCATGCCGTCGATGAACACTTCCACCACTCCGCCGTGAGCGAGTTCGTGCGCATGCTTTGCGTCGTCGAGTGCTTCCTGCGTGTAGTCGTGGACGCTGAACTCGAATGGTTTGTCTGTGGCAATGAACGTAATTCCGTCTTCACCGCCCACTTTGAGCCATCTTGCTTCGCAGTGGTTGCCGTTTTCTTGCGGAACGAGATAATCGTGTTCAAAGTCCTTGACGTTGCCATTATATACGCCGAGAAGTTGAGAAGACTTGCGGTCGCAATAGTTTTCGTGCGGACCTTTTGCATAGAACTGCACGTCATCGTTGGTTGCAAGTTGCATTCTGAAACCGTATCTCGGCAAAGAATAGAGCGCGTTTTTGACCTTCATGCTGACTTTCAAGCCGTCTTCGCACATCTCGTATTTTGTCCTGAGCGCATACAGTTGCGGCGAGCAAGCCCAGTCTATCGTCACCGATTTGTCGGTGAGAATCATGTTGGACTTGACAAGGTTTGCGCTTGCGCGCTTGAAGAATTTCTTCCCGAATATGCTTTGCACAAAGGACGGAAGTTGCGGTGACGCATCGTTGTCTATCAACGCTCTCCAGAAGTTCGTCATAATCGGATTTGCAAGTTTTTCGTCGCCTTTTATCGTCAAAGACGTGATGCAACCGCTGTCTTTTGACACGACCGCGCGCAAATCACCGCTTTCGAGAATGATTTTGCCGTCTTCGTTGAACACGGTTTTGCCTTTTGCGATTTCGTGTTTCTTTTCGATAAAGCCCGTAAGGTCAAGTTGCTCGTATGCGACGACGTCGCCCTTTTCAAACACGTCGAAAGAGTCTTTGACAACCGCATAGCAGTTGACTGCGTATTCGTTGCCGTCTTTTGCGACAGCAAACGGCATTTTCACGCTACCCTTGCTTTGTGGTGCGACTGCAGGCATATCGAGAGCTTTCGTCTCTTTCACGACGCCGTTTTCAAGCAAATCGAGTTTGAGTTCGAAGCGGTCGAGAGCCGTGAACATATACTCGTTTTCAATCTCGATATTTTCGCCTTTGAGCGTAAACCAAACGCTTTGATACACTTTGCACACTTCGTAGAACGCGGGGTTGGGGCTTCTGTCCGCTCTCACGATACCGTTGAAAGCGAAAGTTCCGTCGTTGGGTTTGTCGCCCCAGTCTCCGCCGTAGGTGTATTCTATCGTGCCGTCTGTCCCCACTCTCTTGATTGCCTGATCGGCAAAGTCCCAAATATATCCGCCGCAAAGTCTGTCGTTGGCACGAAAGTGCTTCCAGTAGTCTTCGAAGTTGCCGAGACTGTTGCCCATGCAGTGCGCGTATTCGCATTGAATGAACGGCTTGTCCTTGTACATCTTGGGAGTGAGAAGATGTCCGAACGGTGCCCACAACGCCATGGAGTGAATGTGGCATTTGTTGTTCGCAATCTCTTCCATCTGCTCTTCCTTGGTGTACATCTCGCTCATTATGTCCGTCGTCTTGACGTATGCGTCCGGCTCGTAGTGGATGGGACGAGTCGTATCGAGTTCGAGAGCCGCCTTTTTCATAGCGGGGAACGCCTTTCCGTTGCCGCTTTCGTTGCCGAGAGACCAGAACAATATGCACGCGTGATTGCGATAGGTGCGCACCATGTTTCTCATACGCCAGCAAACCTGCTCCGTCCACGTCTTGTTCGAGCGCGGAACGCGAGTTGCAAGTCCGTGAGTTTCAAGGTTGTTTTCGCACATAACCATGATGCCGTACTTGTCGCAGAGTTCGTAGAAATCACGGCTGTTGGGATAGTGTGACGTACGAATGGAGTTGACGTTGTGCTTTTTGAGAAGCAAAATGTCTTTTTCGGTATACTCTCTCGGGACGGCGTGACCGAAATCGGGATGGAATTCGTGACGGTTTACGCCGCGTATTTTGAGTTTTTTGCCGTTGAGTTTTATGTACGGTTGCTTGCCGTCGATTGACGGAACGATTTCAACCTTGCGGAAACCGAAGTCGATTTGTCGCATATCGCGGAAAACTTCAACACCCTTTTCCGATGACGTGAAAGTGAGTCTCAATTTGTAAAGATATGGATCTTCACTGTTCCAAAGATGCGGCGCATCGATATTTTCGGTCATCTTGACCGAGATCGTCTCGCCTTCGTCGATTCCGAGCACGGCAAAATTGCCTTGTGCCACAACTTTGCCGTCTGCATCGATAAGTTCGGCTTTCAGGTCCGCGTCGTTCAATTCGAGACCTTGCATGCAATACACGTCTGCGTCGATAAGAAGTTTTGCTTTTGAGAAATCGTCATTGAATTCCGCTCTCGCAAAAACGTCGTCAATGCGCGCTGACGGAAGGAAAACGAGCGTAACGTCACGGAACAAGCCCGAAATGCGCCACATATCCTGATCTTCGAGATAACTGCCCGTCGTATAGCGATAAACGACGATTTTCACTTCGTTTTCTCCGACTTTGACAAACGGGGTGATGTCGTATTCCTGATAGTCGAACGTGTCTTCGCTGTATCCTGCAAACGAGCCGTTGATATAAAGTTCCGCACCGCTGTTCGCCGCAAAATTTATGCGGATTTCTCCGTCGATTTTGTCAAGCACGAAAGTCGTGCGATAGAGTCCGCAAGTGTTTTCGTTTTCGTTGATGTGCGGCTTGCCCGTGGTTGCAATCGGGTGCGGATAGCGTATGTTTGTATATATCGGCTTTCCGTAGCCTTTGAGTTGCCAGTTGGACGGCACTTCGATTTTGTCCCAATCTTTCGGATTCAAATCGAGCATTGTCGCCGAGCCGAAATATTTGAAATCCCATTCTCCGTTGAGAAGACGGGTTTTCGCATTGCCGTCTTTGTCGAGCGGGAAACCTGCGCCGTATTTTTTGGCAACGTTCACGCAATATACTTTGGGGTCGTTGTAAAAGTTTTTCATGTTTTTTCTCCTGTCGTCAAGCGTATCTGCTCGTGGCGTTATTCTGCATCGGGAACGTAAAGAATTCTGCGGCAGTTGGGACATTCTGCGAAGTCACCGGGATTGCGGAGTTTCGCTTTCGTGTCGTTTGGCACTTCCATGCGGCAACGGCCGCAAATTGCCGCTTCTTTGTCGTATTCAACAACGGCAGGCATTTTCTTTGCTCCGCGCAAAGCCATATATGCTTCCATCATCTTGGGCGGCACTTCGCCTTTGAGTGCGACGAGCTGTTTTTGAATTTCGACGACTTTGGGTTGCAACGTCTTCACGAGTGCGTCGTATTCAGCCTTTGCCGCTTTGTACGCTTCGTTTGCTTTCACGCCCTGATCCCACGTCTTCTTGTAGTTTTCGTTGACCTGATCGATTTTCGAAGCAGCGCCGTTCGCTTCCTTTTCGAGAGCGGCGATTTTGTCTGCGATTGCAGACACGTTTTTGATGTAATAATCCGCTTCCGTCTCGTCCTGAACGTCATCGAGAATGCCGTCGAATTCGTCGAGTTCTCCTTTGAGTGCGTCGATTTTGTCTTTCATCTGCGCAAAGCTCGCAAGCAATTCGCTTGCTTCTTGTTTGAGTTTGCCCACGGTGTCCGTAGCGGCGTCGAGTTTTGCCTTTGCGCCTGCCAATTTCTGACGTTGTTCACTCTTTGCGACTTCGCTTTCGAGTGCCATAAGTTCAAGATCTGCTTTCTGATATTCGAGTATTTTGTCAAATTTCATGATATTCTCCTACTGCCGTAAAAGGACAGGTTTGTTTTGCTTTGATGATTTTCACTCCAAGCGGAGCGATGATGTTTTCAAACAGTTGTTCAACCGCGATTTCGCTATGATAGTGCGAAAATTCAACTATCGGGAAATCGTCGTTTTGCGCCGCGACGTAAAGATGATGCTTGAAATCACCCGTCACGAAAACGTCCGCGACTTGCTTTGCGCACTCGTATGCGCTGTCTCCCGCTCCGCCGCCGCAAATGCACAACATGCTCTTAATTATTTTGTTTGCGTCTCCCGTAAATTTTACGGTGTCGTCCGAAAGAACGCTTGCGACGTGTTTTGCAAACTCTCCGAGCGTGGTAGGCTTTATGTCACACACGACTCCCACGCCGTTCGGATTGAGATTTTCTCCGCCGAGCATCTTTGCAACCGTCTGGCAAAGCCCGCCGTCGCACTCGTCGACGTTCGTGTGTGCGCTGTACACGGTCAGTCCGTTTTCAAGCACTTTTTTGATGAGCGCGCCTTTCGCTTCGTCAGTGTTTATGCTCTTTATCGCCGCGAAAAAGAACGGATGATGCGTAACTATGAGATTGCAACCGTTTTCAATCGCTTCGTCAACGACTTCAAAAGTCAAATCGAGTGCCGTTACGACGCCCGTGCATTCTTCAAAAAGGCTTCCCATCATAAGCCCGGGATTATCCCACGGTTCTGCAAGCGTTTTGGGCGCAAACTCTTCGATTGCGTCCGTTATATTTTTGATTTTCATAATTTTTCCTAAATTCTGTCTCCGAGCGCACTCTTTATAAGGTCTATTTTGCCTTGAAGTTGCGCTTCGGGATTTTTTGCGAGTATGTTTTCGAGCGAGCGAAGTTCCTTTTTCGCAAAATACTCGAAATTGTCACTAGTCTTATAAAATGCGCCGAACGTCAATTGCATATCGTCAAGCGTGCTTTCGCCTTTTTTCGTCTTGATAATCGTGTAGGTTTTCCCCGCACATTCGAGCATCTCGTCAAATACTATCGTGTGTTTCGACAAGACGATTTCTCTTCTCACTTTCTCCGGGGTGAGTGTTTGGCGAAAGGATAAACGACGAAAACGTTTTGCCGTCTTCCCTTGCGCGTTGCATTATGCCGCTTATCACGTCTCCGCCCAAGCCTGCGATTATCACCGTGTCCACTTCTTCGCCGTCAACCGCGCCGAGTCCGTCGCAAAGGCGCGTCTGCATAACGTCGGCAACTCCGTTTTCAAAAGCGAGTTCTTTCGCTTTGTCGAGAGACGGTTTGCTTATGTCGGTGGCAATCACTTCGCTTGCCCTGTCGGTGCTGACGAGATAGTAGCCGAGTTTTCCGTGGTCACATCCGACGTCCGCAACCTTGCCGTAATCGACGAGATTTGCAATCGCGGTGAGCCTTTGGTCAAGTCGTATCGGCATCAGTCGAAATCTTTGAGTTTTTTAAGGCGGTTGGGGTGACGGAGTTTTCTCAATGCCTTTGCTTCGATTTGACGGATACGCTCACGAGTGACGTTGAACTCTTTGCCGACTTCTTCGAGCGTTCTGGGGTGAGAATCGTCAAGGCCGTATCTCAGGCGAAGCACCTTTTCTTCACGCGGAGTGAGCGTGTTGAGCACCTGAATGAGTTGCTCTTTGAGCATATTGCTCTCAGCCACGTCACTCGGAGAAAGCGCGGTGTTGTCTTCGATGAAATCACCGAGATGACTGTCTTCTTCTTCGCCGATAGGAGTTTCCAAAGACACGGGGTCTTGTGCGATTTTCTGAATCTCGCGTACTCTTTCCACCGAGCAACCGAGATACGCCGCAATCTCTTCCGCAGACGGTTCTCTGCCGAGTTTCTGCAAAAGTTGACGCGTTGCGCGCACTTGCTTGTTGATGGTTTCCACCATGTGCACGGGGATACGAATGGTTCTTGCCTGATCCGCGATTGCACGGGTGATTGCCTGTCTTATCCACCACGTTGCGTAAGTGGAAAACTTGAAGCCTTTCGTATAATCGAATTTTTCAACCGCTTTCATCAAGCCGAGATTGCCTTCCTGAATAAGATCGAGAAATTGCATGCCCCTGCCGACGTAGCGTTTTGCGATGGAAACGACGAGTCTAAGGTTTGCTTCACTCAGAATATGCTTGGCTTCTTCGTCGCCTTCTTCCATGCGCTTTGCGAGTTCTATCTCCTGATCTGCCGTCAAAAGTGGCACTTTTCCTATATCTTTGAGATAGATTTTCACAGAGTCGTCGACGCTGCTGTCGATGAGATTGTCGATTGAGATATCGTCTTCTTCGGCGGTGTCTTCAACCTTGATATTCTCTGCCTGCAACGCGTTGAACACCAACTCCATGTCTTCGGCAGTCGCGTTGAGATGTTCCAGTTTCGCCATTATGTCGTCTTCGCTGACCGAGCCTTTGCTCTTTCCCAAAGCGACGATTTTGTCAATCTCTTGTTTCAAAAGTTGTTCTCTGTCCACACTGTCCTCCTTAGTGAATCAAAGTTTATCTTCAATTTCTTTTGATTTCAATATTTTTTGCAATCTCGTGATTTCACTCACGGTTGCTCGTTTTTCATTCTGGTCGGAAAGTTCGTTGTACTTTTCCTTCAACTCGGCAAGACGGGAAGATATGCTCTCGTTTGCAAGCATAACCAGGCAATCGTTGTAGTAGTCCGCTTCTCTGTTGTGGTCGGAAAACTTCATATTGATTCCGAGCACGTTCTGAATTTCCTTGTCTTCATAGCCCATAGCGTCGTACATTCTGCTCACGTCCGCCTTGCCCGTAGGTTGCGATTTCGCCCAGTCGAGAAGTTTTTTGTGCGTATCGCACGCAAGCCATTCCGTCTTGATTTTATTCAAATCCACACAGCCTGCACCGGTAAGCACGCAGTTGACAACAAATCTTGACGCACGCATGGTCTTTGCTTCTTTCTCTTCGGGATTTTCTTTGGGTATCTCCGCTTTTTTCACGCCGACAGTGCCGACTTCCTGCGATAGCGTCTCGACGCTCACGCCCGAAAGTTTTGCGACGACGCCCATATAAACTTCACGTTCTGCGACGTTTTCGACGTCTTTTAACACTTTAAGTGCCTGCGACACGTATTTTGCTCTGCCGTTTACGCTGCCCAAATCGTTTGCGTCCGCGCAAAGTTTCAGCTTATATTCCATTAGCGGAAGAGCCGCGCCGACGTATTTCATATATCCGTCCTGCCCTTCGCTTCTCACCACTTCGTCGGGGTCTTTGCCGTCCGGCAGCGAAACAACTCTCACGTTTTGCACGTATTTTGCAAGGATATCCGTGTTCTTAACCGACGCTTTTCTGCCTGCGCCGTCACCGTCATAGCAAACGTAAACCGTGTCCGTCATTCTCGATATTTCTCTTGCCTGACCTTCGGTGAGTGCCGTGCCCATGCCTGCAATCGCGTTCTTTATCCCCGCCGCGCCAAGCGATATGACGTCCATATATCCTTCAACGAGAATGAGATTTTTGTACGCCGCGCCGTTGAGCTTTTTGTCACGCTTGACAAAGTTGATGCCGTATATCGTGCGCCCCTTGTCAAACAAGGTGGTGTTGGTGGAGTTTTTGTATTTTGCAACGTCCTTTTCGCCGTGATATATGCGCCCGCCGAAAGCGATGACGTTGCTCATGCCGTCCATGATAGGCACGATTATGCGGTTTGCAAATGCGTCGGAGGGACGATCCACGTTGGAGATAAGCCCGCATTCGAGCAAATCGGCAAGATGATAGCCTTTTCTGCGCATATATCCCACCATGGACTCATAGTCGAGCGACAACCCCAATCCGTAGCGTTTGCTCGTGTCTTCGTCTATGCCGCGATCGAGCAAATACTCTCTTGCCTGCTTGCCCTTGACTTCGTCAATAAGGTTGTTACGATAATACCTTGCAACGTCACGCATAAGTTGTTTCAAAACGTCGCTGTGCTCTTTCTTTTCGGTATATTTTGGGTCGAATTTGACTTCGGGAAGTTGCATGCCCACCTTGTCGGCAAGAAGTTTGACCGCATCGTAAAAGCTGACGTTTTCCATCTCCATGACAAACTTCACCACGTCGCCGCTCGCTCCGCAACCGAAACAATGATACCAGCCGTTGTTGACGCACATAGACGGCGTTTTTTCGTTGTGGAAAGGACAGCAACCGAAATAACGCCCGCCTTTTTTCTGCAAGGGGACGTATTGAGCGATAATCTCGACGATGTCGCATTTGTATTTGAGTTCTTCCATAAACTCGGGAGTGAAACCGCCTGCCATAAAGCCTTCCTTTATGTATTTAACTATAATTATATACGAGAAATAAATACAAAATTCCTAAAACAATCCGAAAAATCTTTCACAAATCCCCGAAAAACGAAAACGAGACCTGCATTTTTTTGCAAGTCTCGCGCATATTTATGCAACATTGGCTATTTCGTCAAAATGTCCTTTTTGATTGTGATGATATTTTTTGAACCATTTTGTCCATGATACATCGGTATTTAAATTACTTAGATTGAATGTTCCTTGACTTACATTATTTGACAATTTTACATTATTACTAAGACCTACAATCCCCGCGACATAAGGCTGATACGTTCTATTTTCAAAATCTCGTACATTTATTGAAATGTTGCCATTGAATGTGCTGTCTATAACCTGTCCATTAGTACCGTATCCGACGATACCACCGATATAATCCGTGTCGGTAAATCTTTGAGCATAGTTAATATAACCGGACATTTCACATCGTGTTATATAACCTGTTGAATATCCTGCAATTCCCCCAATATATTTTCCGCCTTCCAAAATACCGGCATATTTACAATCGAATATTAATCTGTTGTTGATTGCAGCAATACCACCTACATGAGTTCCGTAAATACTATTGCTTTGATTGTATCCACCAGAAACAGTGCAATTCATAATGACACCATTGTTTTCAATCACCAAACCGCCAAAGGAGTTTCCCGCGTTGCCAACAGATGCCGAACTGAAGTGCGCAATTTTTATGTTCTTAATAATTCCACTATTGCTTCTGAATAATGCGATATCTCCGTTTGGCAAGGTTGTATTAGATTCTATGACAACAGTATTATCTTCACTGCGGCCTTCCAATGTTCCGTTGAACACGCAATCAAACAATTTTGCTTTTATATTGCGATGGAAATTTACTGTTGATTCAATTATAAAGTGACTTGTTATTTCACCATCATGAATCGTCCATTCAATCTGATTGTATTGCGCTTCGTTTGCAATAACGAACGGTTCGTCAACGCCATTTCCACTTTCAAAGTGTGCGCCTGAAGTGACTATATTTGTTGAAAACACATTCTTATACCCAGGATAAAAATAATCGTTAAAAATTGTTTCTTCCGCACTTCCTATAGGCATTACGATTCTATCAATTACTATATCTATATTGGCTACATTTGATGAGATTATATTATTAACCGCGATTTCATAAATCGAAAAACGATTATAGGTTTCTACATATAATGTTTTATCTAACACGTCTTCATCATCGGCATTTAAAGTCCTTATCCAATCACCGTCTTCATCTGAATCATCGTCTTCATCATAATCAAATCTATAATTTATATATATTTTAACGCTTTGTCCGCTTTCAATAAATGGGGTTAATATATCGAATCCGACATTGCCGTCCAAATCGTAAGACCTTTTCTTAATATCAATTTGCGAAATATCTGATATAACGCACAAATAAATACCACGTTCATTTCCGCCATACAGTTGTATTTCTAAATGTGCACTCACGCTTTCTTCATCTTTAAACAATGCTGCCGTTTTATCGATATAAAGAGTATATTTGTTCCCGTCTTTTCCGAATCTAGTCACGGATTGATAATCTATTCCGATTCCAAGCTCTCTATTTGTAATAGTATTTCCAGTTGAATCTTTCAACTCTAATGAATGATTTACTCCACGTGTTATACAGTCTCCGGACTTATACTCTTTCCCGTCTATAAACCATTTAAACTGTGTAACGTATTTATAACATTCAATTGACAAATTAAGTGCTTTTGCAGTGTTTAAACAAATATAGTATTCACCTGATTCCATATTTACCGTTCTGTAAACACAATATTTTCCTGATGTATTCTCACCTATAATCATGTTTGAAAACACAATGTTTTCTCCCGATTCTGTTGAAAAGAGATTAAACGAAGACAAGTTGGCGCCATCAGCACCGACGACTTTCAAATCGTATTGACCGTCTTGCAAAATATTAATCTTTACAATTTGATTTATGCCCGTGCTACAATTAATGCTCAATGTGTTATCGACTTCCAATTCTTCAACATTTTGGTTGACAATGCTCATTGTCGATGTCACTTTTCTCGTAGTTAAGTTTTGAAACAAAACATAATACTCTTTGTTCTTAGCAAACGGCAGTGCGATTGTGTTGTTTGCCGTTCCCACAATACGCTTGTATGAATCGAACACGGTGACCTTGCAATCGTTTCCGCCAACTTGATATACACCTGAAAATCCCGGTATAAAACGTGCGTAATAATCGTTGTTTGAATCGATATCAATTGTTTTATTTTCAAAATTCGAAATCGAAAACTTACCGGAGCCGTACACTTTTTTCATTGATTTCAAAACAATGTTATTATTTTTTTTATCAATATAGACTTTTTCTCCATTTAAAATTCGTTGTCCGTTTATGTATGCTTCTACAGAATCATTTCCGATTATAACATCATATTCTCCACTATGTTCAGGAGAAAAAACGATTTTTTGTTCTCCGTCGTTCAACATATAATAGCTAAATCCGCCATCCGATTTCACAGCACTTTGTGACGCATCTTTAAACAAAGTTTTTTGTATGCTTGAAAAATAGGGCATTACTTCACCCGTTTGTTCATCGATATGCTCTGACAACAGATTGCTCGTTGCATCCCCAAAATCGGAACTTTTGAGTTCGTATTCAAACAATTGATTTACTCGTGTTGAACTGTTGGAATCATTAAGCAAAACGGCACAAGAAACAAAACCGTTATTGTTTGTCGACAATAGTACGTTGTCTGTAGGTCTAATCACCGATAATCTAGAATAACTTGCTAAAGAATCATTATTACGTTGTGTGTTTTTTGATTGTTCTTGAAAAATATCACTCTCTCGGTTGCTGGGAATTGAAACTTCTCTTGCCGATATAGCGTCGTTTATAGACACCGCGTAATTTGCAATATCATATGCCAAACTGCCTATAAATACAGCTTCTGAAACAAATGGGATTTTGCCTGCGATATAATCCAACAACCGTCCGTCTATTATTGACAAAACTCCACTGATTATCATATCGATTTCATCTGACGTTACACCGTCATCGACAATTTTAATTCCTTGATAATTTATTCTGGATTGATAAATGATTGCGCCATTATCATTTTTTTGTCATAATATGCGTCGTCAGCATTCCTTTCATTCTCATTTTGAATGTATGTTATATATGAAGGCTGTGCTATATAATAAGTTTTTCTAGCTTCTATTTTGGCATTATCGGTTTTGTCTGTAGCAATACGATCACCGACTATACGGTTCCACACATCGTTTCCGTTTTCGACCGTATATATAAACGATTCACATACAATCATCTCTGCTTTTGTCGAAATGACAGTATCGTTAACTGAATAGGTAAAATCAATAATTACGACATCTATAATTTTTGCATGACCAAGCGCATTATTTCCGACAATTCTATGCTTAACATAAAATCCGTATTCTTTACCATTGTAGCCGTAACTAAAATTATCTTCTTTGAATTGCAGATATTCCAATGGTATTATTTGCGCAAGTTCAATGTTGTTTACGCCGCTGTTTCTTGTCTTCACGACATTTGCAAATGTTTGAATAGTTTGCGATTGATCATCGATAAAACAATCACTGTCAACATATTCGTTCACGTCAACTGTTTCAATTGAATCGGCTTGTGCAACATCATCTGTAAAAAACATTGAAACCGCAATCAGAGAAACAGCCATCATTCCAAAAAGAATGAAAGCTAAAACTCGTCCGACTATTGTCGAACTACATCTTTTGTTCATTGTAGGAATCCTCCCCTTTGTTTATTTTAATTATTCATAAAACATAAAACATTGAAAAACGTGTATCGGATAGAAATACTATTTTCAACCTAACCAACTCCCAATACATACATGAAAAGTCAAGGTTGCCTTTACAGTAAAGCTCAAAAAACTGATATTCGCCATCTGTTTCTACATCGGTTAGTAAATTATTTTTTCTATTCCATTTCAACACTTCAATTTGTATATTTTCGCCGATTTTTGCATGTTGATCAATATACAGAATATCTTTTACGTTATATGCTTGCAAAGATCTAACGTAAACATAAACTATATCGCCTGCCTTGCCGCTTACTGAATAATGTGTATTGCTGTAGTCTATATATTTATCCTGAAAAACAAAAACCTGCGAATATACTTTACCGATTGTTAAATCAAGCGAAACGTCCAAATATTTGTTAAAATTGTTTACGACAATATAATAGCAACGCTCTTTTTCATCCTGTTGGAAAAAGTACGTTCTGTTTTGCAATGCGGCAAATTTATCAAAATTCTGGTCATAAACAGTTATTTCTGTCGTATTATTGTTATTTCCGCCAAGATAATACTCTTCGTCAAAAGGTCAATCAAATATGTTCCGGTTTTTTCGGAACATATTTTACGACAAAATCGTTTTCTCTACGAACATACATAGTTGTTTCGACAACCTGTTGCGGAGCAATCGAACCCTTGATACTCTTTTGTGAGCTGAGAAAAACTATATCGTATTTTTCTTTTTTTGAAAAGTAAACGATTCTTTCGCTTATTTCAACTCCGTCAATCAAAAAAGTAGCGTTTTCATCATCTATAGTGACAACATAATCTCCGCTGAATTTCGGAGTAAAATAAAACTCCGTTTTACCTTTGGGCGACAAATCGACAGAAAACTCATAATTTGACGAAACGACTTCAATCGGCGATTCATCTGCACCGTTGTCATCACATGCGCTCAACGCAAAAAACAATATTGCAATCGTAATCGATAATGCGCAAAATACCAGAATAGTTCTATAATGTTTTTTGAATGAAAAAAGCACTTTCATATTATCCTCCGCTAGATCCATATTCATATTACAACGATTGAAAAAATTTTGCAACCAGATTTGTGAAAAAAGCAAATGAAATAAAAACGCACGCTTTGTGCGTGCGAAAAACATATTCGTATTGTTTTCAATACGATTTTACAAACAAAAACAGCATAAAAACTTTATGCACGAATTGCGGTATTGCCGGTTGAAATGCGATTATTTGTTTTCTTCTATGTATTTCACAACGTCGCCCACCGTTTTGAGCGTGGCGACCGTATCGTCGTCCGCGACGAGCCCGTATTTATCTTCGATTTCCATAACGAGTTCCACAACGCCGAGACTGTCAAGTCCCAGGTCTTTTATAATGTCGCTTTCAAGCGTGATACGGCTTTTGTCAAGTCCGATTTGGTTGGCGATGATGTCTCTTACAGTTTCAAAAATCATGATTGTATGCTCCTTTGCACCGATTATACCACACATTCGCCTTGCTTTCAAGGCAAAAAACAATATGTGCGGCGGTTTTAATTATATTGCGAATCCCACTCTTTTGCCATTGACAAAAAGGCGAGATCGGACAAAACTTGTTAAGTATTTTGCGGCGATTTTCTGCAATCTAACCGTCTATTCTTCGTCCATTTGGTTCAAGTCCATCTCATATGCGACAATGCTTTGCTCGTCTGCGCAAACGCATGCGTGATAGCCGTCGTAAACGGGAAAATGTTCAAAATGCGCGTCCTTTGGAATCTCGCATCTGAAGTTTGAAAGACCTTCTCCCGTCCATTTGAGATAACTCTCTCTTTCCGTCCATTTTTCAAAGAAATCTTCCGTGTCTTCGGCATTCATAAACGTGAATTTGGAATAATCTATATCGCGAATTTTTTCTATATCCACGCCTATGGGAGTGTGCGATATGCCCAGCATAATCACGCCGTGAGAATGAGAAAGATTGAAGTGTGCGTCTTCTGTGTCAAAGCGCGGTTTTTTGCCTTCTTCTCTTATTATCTCGACAGTCTTTGGCAACTCGTTTCCGTAACCTGCCATTATGTCGCGATAATACGAATAGCAATATTTCACGAATTTATCGCTGTCCGCTTCTCCCCTTGCGAAAAACAAAACCATATCAGTTCTCCACTCTCAAAACGGCGCAAATATCGTCCGTGCAGGATAGTTCTTTCACGGTTTCGAGCGTCGATTTCATATTGCTTTCTTTTGTTTCTTCGGTGACGAACACGAGATAATTTCCTTGCTCGTCCGACTTTTTCAACACGTTTTTGACGCCGATTTTGCCGTTTTCAAAGGCTTTTGCCACTTTTGCAAGCGAGCCGTCTTCGCCGTTGACAGCGATACGCACGTAATACGCCGTTGTGAAGTCGGTTGCAAAATCGTCATCGTTCACTTCGATTTCGTCTTCCCAAAAATAGCGTCTGTGAACGTCTTTTCCGCCTGCGAAAACAATATCGCTCACGATTGCGCTTGCAGTGGGCAACGAGCCTGCGCCCCTGCCGTACAACATAACGTCGTCAACGTTGTCTCCGTGGATGTACAGCGCGTTGAACGAGCCTTTGACGCTTGCGAGCGGATGATTGGCAAGGATAAACGCCGGATGAACGCGCGCTTCGATTTTGCCGTTCACAAGTTTGGATATAGCAAGTAATTTGAGCGTATAACCGAGTTGTTTTCCGAATGCGATGTCCTTCACCGTCACGCTCGATATGCCTTCTCTGTACACTTTGTCGATAGGCACGCGCTTGCGATATGCAAGGGACGAAAGAATGCTGTTTTTGTACATCGCGTCAAAGCCTTCCACGTCTGCCGTCGGATTTGCTTCCGCATAGCCGAGTCTTTGCGCTTCTTTTAGGCATGTTTCGTAGTCCGCGCCTTCGTCGCTCATTTTGGTCAAAATGTAGTTGGTCGTGCCGTTGACGATGCCTTTGAGCGACGTGATCTCGTTTGCCTGCATGCTGTCCGTAAGCGTGCGTATAACGGGAACGCCCCCAACGCAACTTGCTTCGAAATATATGCCTGCGCCCGTCTTCTTTGCCGCGGCTTCGAGTTCGTGCCAACTCTTCGAGAACATCTCCTTGTTTGCCGTGATGACGCTCTTTCCGTTTTCGAGTGCTTCTATGAGAAAAACTCTTTGCCGGTTCGACTCCGCCGAAAAACTCCGCAACGATATCGACGTTTTCATCGCGCGCAATTTCGTCCATATCCTGCGTGACGATGCTAGCGTCAACGCCAAGCTGCTTGCAGCGCTCGATATTGCGTTCGAGCACTCTCACCACTTCTATGTCAAGACCTTCGTTTCTCTTTATCATTTCGCGCTTGGTTGTGAGAATCTCCCACACTCCGCCGCCGACGACGCCGAGCCCCAAAAGCGCAACTCCGATTTTTTTCATATTTCACCTATTTCGTTCGTTTCGCCACCGAAACAAAAAACTATTTGCAAATCACTTGCGATTTCTGTCGTACACCATCTTCAAGCCTTTCAGCGCAAGTGCGCGGTCGCTTTCGTCGATGATGTCGGGTTCGACCTGTTGCACGAGTTCGGAAAGTCCGCCGGTGGCAACGACCTTTGCGCCTTTCATCTCGTCAAGTTGCTTATACTTTTCAACCATGTATTTCACAAGCCCCGTATAGCCGTATACTATACCGCTTTGCATACAACTCTTCGTATCTCTGCCCACGATGTTTTGCGGTTTTTCAAGCTCGATACGCGGAAGTTTCGCCGCCGTCGTAACAAGAGACTCCGTTGCCGTCTTAATGCCGGGAGCAATCGCTCCGCCCAAAAACTTTCCGTCTTTCGTGACGAGATTGAACGTCGTTGCCGAGCCGAAATCCACCACGATCACAGGTCCGCCGTATATGGCGTATGCCGCCGCCGCGCCCACGATTCTGTCCGTGCCGAGTTGAGTCGGTTGGGCATAATCGAGCGTAATGCCCGTGTCCGTGTCGCTTGAAACGATAAGCGGAGATTTGCCGATATAATCGTTGCACATGTGCTCTATCGTGTAGTTGAGCGCGGGCGCAACCGAAGACATGACGCATGCGTCTATATCTTCAAAATTGACTCCGCGTTGGCGAAGCAGGTCATACAGCACCATTCCGTATTCGTCCGCGGTGCGAGACGCCTTGGTGGAAACTCGCCACGAGGCAATCATCTTGTCGCCGTCAAAAACACCGTACTTTACGTTGGTGTTGCCTATATCCATTGTGAGAATCATATTTTCTCCTTACGCGCAATCGTGCGCATAACACGTATGTTGACAATAAGTATACCAAACTATTTGCATATTATCAACAAAAACTTGTAAAACTCAAAATCCTAGCGACACGTTCCTTGTTTGCATAGCATAAAATTTGTTGCTTCACGAAATCAAAAACGACCGAAATTTCGGCCGTTTTTGTTTGGGTTATTCCGCCCTGAAAATCGAGCGGAGCGAGCATCAAGCGGACAATCTTGCGAAATTGCGGATTGAGTCTTTATCCGTGTATGAACCGATAGCAAAGCGCGCGATAGAAAAGTAAAAATCCAACGTAAATCTCGTCAAAGCTCGTTTATAGCATATTTTGGTTTCACAGCATAAAATTTGTTTCTTCACGAAATCAAAAACGACCGAGATTTCGGCCGTTTTTGTTACGATTATTCCGCTCAAAAAAATCGAGCGAAGCGAGCATCAAGCGGACAATCTTGCGAAATTGCGGATTGAGTCTTTATCCGTGTATGAACCGATAGCAAAGATTTTCCGCGCGATAGAAAAGTAAAAATCTAGCGTGGCTCTCGGCAATGCACGTTTACCGTGCGTTGCCGTTGCCACAGCAACGATTTTTACTTGCAGCCACAATTACATCCACCGCCGCAAAGGCAGGAAAGGATGAGAATGAGCCACACAAGGTCACAACTGTTGCAGGTGTTCATGCCGCAGCCACCGCAAGAGTTGAGCAACATCAAAAGCAACACGATGTCGCAAGTGTTGCAACCGCATCCGTTTGCACCGTTTGTAAAGAATCCGTTCATGCTATGTACCCCCTTTTTTCGTTTTAGGATTGCTCCTACATTACCTTACGCTTTCTTGAAAAATTGTGTTACAAACGCATTGAAAACAATCTTTCAAAATATACTTTGACGTGGGATATCTGAAGCGCATGATAGGTATAACAGTGGCATTGTTCTGCACGCTCATCGTGTCGGGACTTTGTTCTCTTTGCTTCAATCTCGACTTAAAATGGTGGATTACACTTGATAAACCGCCGTTTGTGGCAAGCGGTCTCGGATTTACACTTATGGTTGCAACGTGTTATCTGTCGTGTGTGTTGGCGGTGTCAAGGCTTGTGGAATTCAAACATTTGTTTCCGTCGATGATTTTTTTTCTTTTGCTCGGCATTTTTTCGATTCTTTTCGTCTTTGCTTTTTTCACGCTTAAAAATCTGGTTTTTGCGGTGTGTTGCATGGCAGTGGTTCTTGCAATGGCATACGTGTTGTTTATCCGTTTTCTCATAAAAGACTGGAAGATAGCGTTGGAGTTTTTGCCTACCTTCGCTTTTGACGTATACGCATTTTTATGCGTGCTGTACATCTTTATGAACAACTGAAATTTTGGACTTTGACGCGGCATTATCGTCAAAAAATTTGACTTTTCATTATCTTTATTTTATTATCTTATAAACAATATTTATCGGCTCATCATCCGGATGAGTGCGAAAGGAGTTTTTATTATGGCAGACGTTACAATGGACAAGATCGTTGCCCTTGCAAAAAATCGCGGTTTCGTGTACCCCGGCAGTGAAATCTACGGCGGTCTCTCGAACTCGTGGGACTACGGCCCGCTCGGCGTGCAGATGAAAAACAATATCAAACAAGCCTGGTGGAAGAAATTCGTCGTCGAAAATCCCTACAACGTGGGACTTGACAGCGCAATCATTATGAACCCGACCACTTGGCAGGCAAGCGGACATATCGGCGGTTTCTCCGATCCCCTTATGGACTGCAAATGCTGCAAATCCCGTCACCGCGCAGACGATCTTATCGAAGACTATATGCACAAGCACGGCATCGAAGAGAACATCGCAAGCTGGACAAACGAGCAGATGGAACAATACGTGCACGAGCACAAGATCCCCTGCCCCGTGTGCGGCAACAGCGACTTCACGGGCGTGAGAAAATTCAACCTTATGTTCAAGACGTTCATCGGCGTGACGGAAGACTCCACTTCCACAGTCTATTTGCGCCCCGAAACCGCACAAGGAATCTTTGTCAACTTCAAGAACGTGCAACGCACAACGAGAAAGAAACTGCCCTTTGGCATCGGTCAAATCGGCAAGAGCTTCCGCAACGAGATCACTCCCGGCAACTTCATCTTCCGTATCCGTGAATTTGAACAAATGGAGCTCGAATTTTTCTGCAAGCCCGGCACAGACCTTGAATGGTTCAACTATTGGAAGAACTTCTGCCATCAATGGCTTCTCGATCTCGGCATGAACGACGAAAAACTCAAACTGCGCGATCACGACAAAGAAGAACTTTGCTTCTACTCAAAAGCCACCACGGACTTTGAATATAAATTCCCGTTCGGCTGGGGCGAACTTTGGGGCGTTGCAGACCGCACCGACTACGACCTTAACCAACATATCAAGACCAGCGGCAAGGATTTGAGCTATATCGATCCCGTCACCAACGAGAAATTTGTTCCCTACGTTGTCGAGCCGTCGCTCGGTGCGGACAGAGTGTTCCTTGCATTCCTTTGCGACGCATACGAAGAAGAACAAGTCGGCGAAAACGACACCCGTGTCGTGCTCCACTTGCACCACGCAATCGCGCCGATCAAGGTGGCAGTGCTCCCCTTGCAAAAACAACTCAACGAAAAAGCGGAAGAATTGTATGCGCAACTCTCCAAGCACTTCGCTTGCGACTTCGACACATCCGCATCCATCGGCAAGAGATACCGCCGTCAAGACGAGATCGGCACTCCCTATTGCGTCACCGTGGACTTCGACACGCTTGAAGACAACTGCGTCACCGTCCGCGAGCGCGACACCATGGCTCAAGTGCGTATCCCGATTGAAAATCTCGTCGGCTACTTCACCGAACAATTTGAATATTGATTGCACGTTTATCTCGCAATCGCTCTCGGCATAACAATATGCCGACACAACAACATCCACAAAAAAGCACCGCCACCGCGGTGCTTTTTATATTGCAATCATTATTAGTAATATTCAAAAATTCTTCTGACAAATTAATAACGCAACTATCTATTACTACTACTTAAAAATTAACAAATCCAAAATTTGCCATACTTATATTACCTTTCTCAATACATCCTAATTGCAACAATCTCAATGCCAAAGCAAAAGTCGTCTTTAACGTGTCATAAAGAAGTTCTTTCATATCGCTATTTCCTGTTGCTGAAAAAATATGGCATTTCAAAATTATTATTTGTGAGAGAAATCTCTCTATAAAGGTATAAGTTACTATAATCCAAACGTCCACGCATTTCCCCTTCATCATTGATTGCTCCAGAATACTTAACTCCATGAATGTAATCCCATGATCCATTATCCTCAATAAGAAAAACAGTCACGATGGTGTAATCAGCAATCATTTTCGATGTAAGTTTATAAACCATCATCAACTCATTATCATCTGATTTTTTAAACAAAATCTCTCTTATGGTTTTTTCTCCATTTTCAACACTTTCTGAAGTATTGGATTTCAAAAAGGATATATTAAGTCGGTAAATTTTTGTTTACAATTATCACAAATAAACATGCCTTTATGACCATATGCACGTGTTGCTTCCGACTTAGTTTCATTGCATTTTGTACATTTATAGATCACAACTCCATTAGACTCACAAGTTGCGGTGTTTTTTTGCTCAACAAAATTATGCACGCATACAATTGGCTTTGAATCATTATCTTTCTTTTCATCACATGCAACTAAAGAAAACATTGCAAAGCATGACAAAATTGCAAATACAACAAAAATTTTCAATCTTTTGTTCATAATTTTACTCCAAAATAGTACTAAATGCCAAACAAACAATATCAAGTCAAAAAATAATCAAGCCCCACTGCTTAACATCTGTATAAAAAGTATATTCTCAATATTTGAGATTGTCAAATGTTTTTCTCAATTATTGATACAATAAAAATATGAAAGCAAATTTCAAGGAAAACCTGAAACAGTTGCGTGTTGAAAACAAGTTAAGCCAAAAAGAGTTGGCAAACAAGTTGGATACGACCGTCAAAACGATATCCCATTGGGAAACGGGATACAGCGAGCCTTCTATTGCTCAAATTGTCGAATTGTGCTCCGTTTTTGACATTTCAACAGATGAATTGTTATGCAAATAATCTGCGCCCCGAAAGCCACAATAAATGCTTGAAGGGTTATTTTTTTACAATATACTTGCCGGAAATATAACTTAAAAACCGTGTTAGATACACGGTTTTCAAGTTTTTGGTGGAAGTGCGGGGATTTGCCCATCAGCGATTGCTACCGAAGGTCAATCGCGTGCAGCCGAAAGGGGTTCACACGGCATTGCCGTGATGCGATTTTGTAAAAATCGCATAATCACCGCACTGAAGACAAAAGAAAAACCGTGTTAGATACACGGTTTTACGTTTTTGGTGGAAGTGCGGGGATTTGAACCCCGGTCCAAACAGCCGTCTTCGGCACTTTCTACACGTTTAGCAAATGATTGAATGTTTCGCCCTTTGGTTCATTTGCAAACCGCCGTTTGATAAGCTCGTGATGACAACGACTCTACCGAGCAATCAAGTCGCGTTGTCTGTTTTTCTGACGCCGCTTGCCAAGGGAACAGAAAACCTTGGGGCGACGTGCTGACTAGTTAGTTACGCAGCAAGAGCGAACTCCATGTTGGAGCTCTTTTGATTGTTTTTTGCATTTAATTTTAAGTTTCCGTTGATAACGTAGCCGAGCCTACGACGTGCTTATACCGCCTAAAACTGAGTGTCGAATCCAAAAACACCCCCAAATCGCGTAACAATCAAACGCTTTTGGTGAAATGATTATACCATATTCTATCCAAATGGCAAGTTATTTTGCATTTATCTTTGCAAAAATAAGGAAACACCTTTCTTTGCCAGATATTTATTGTACGCGTATGCGCGTGCGTTAGATGCCAATCACGGTGCGGAATTGATGCGGAGTCGTGCCCGTGAACTTCTTGAACATACGGTGGAAATACGCAGGGTCTTCAAATCCGACCATTTCCGCGATTTTGCCGACTTTCAGGTCCGTCTGAAGAAGATACTCCTTTGCTTTTTCTATGCGGTAATTCGCAATATAGTCCGTCACGTTTTGTTTCATCACGCGCATGAAGAGTTTTGAAAAATAGTTTTCGCTGACGTAGGACATTTCGGCAAGTTGCGCAAGCGTGATTTTGGACACATAGTTCTCGTGAATATAATCGACGGCGGTTTTGACGCGAGAATCGACTTTTTCCGTGTTTACGTTCCCTTTTGTGATTTTCATCATCATATCGAGACTCGACAGATTGTTGACCATTATTTCAATGAGTTTTGTAGTGGCATAATAGCGGTCTTTCTCCAACACTGTGAAATTGTCGAACAACTCTTGCAGTTTCGGGTCGAATTCTTCTTGCGGATAGACGTAATCCACCGCCTCGTCGATGTCCGTGCGCACTTCACCGCCGCACACTGCCGAAACGTATTCTCCGTTGATGAAAATTGGCACGACAAATTCCAAAAGTCCGTATTGACATTTGAAAAAGTTCGTGCGCTTGCTTTTTGCCGCATTGATTGCGGAGTGGACTATACAGTCCACACACTTAGCGGCCACTTTTGGGTCTTTGCGAACTTCTTTGCAGAAATCCGACTCGTTCATCGGGTAGATTATGACGTTTCCAAGCGGATCGAGCACCGAAAACGCCATTCCTGTGGCTCTTGAGACGTAGCCCAGAGCCTTGCGGAACTTGTCGATTTCTATGAATTCTTCAAATCTACTCTTCATATTTTTCGTCCTTGTGTCATTACAATACAATTTGTAGTCTAATTTCTACAATAAAATTTTACACCAAGAGTGCAGAATTGTCAATTGAAATCTTATTTGACAAAATGTATATTAAAAGTGTGCTAAAAATCCGAACCGTCAGACCGATAGGTCTTGGGCGCTACGCCCGTGAGAAATGTTAACAAAAAAATATATAATAAGGAGAAAATTATGGATTACGTAAAAAACAACGTTGCAAATTTCTGCAAGAAAAACAAAGTCAACCTTATTTTCCTTGTCGTTTGCCTGCTCGTTATTTTCGTAAGCAGTTTCTGTGCTTCGTGCATTCAATCGGACGGTTTCAAAGTGACCGTAACCGACCTTAGAGACGAAACGAACACGGGGACTATCACAACAACGACGGTTGGAGAAGACGGAACGCCCGTTGAAACTCAAACTGCCGTCAAAGGCAAAGTGGTGTCGGGCATATTGTTTGTTCCAAAGGACGCAAGCCCCGAGCATCCGCTCCCGGCAGTTGTGCTCACTCACGGCTATCTCAACAACCGTGAAATGCAACTTCAAAACGCAATCGAGCTTGCGCGCCGCGGCTTTATCGTGCTCACCGTTGACCGCGAAGGACACGGCAACTACGACAACAGCGGCAAACAAAACGCAATGATGGCAACCAACGGCTTGTACGACTCTGCAAAGTATCTGTACAACCTCGACATCGTTGACAAATCCAAAATCGGTATTTCCGGACACTCGATGGGCGGCTACACCACGGCGGCAACGCTTATGGCAGACAAGAACGTTGGCATCGTTTCTGCAGGTTTGATGCAGGCTTGGAGCTCGTTTATGGGCGCAGGTGCAGACGTTTCCGTCGGCTTCCTTAAAGCAAAAGACGATGAATTCTTCTTCACGACCAGAGAAAACGGCGGCACGATTTCAAGAGATTTTCTCTCCACCACAACCGCAAAGAAATTCCTCGGTCTCACCGCTGAAGACACAATCGTAAACAAAGGTATCTACAAACAAACCGCAACGGGCGCAGAACTTGTCACTCCCGAAGGCGGACAAGCAGTTGACGGAACTTTCCGCGCTATATACGAAATCGCAGGCGTTCACCCGCAAAACCACGAATCCGTGGAAGGCGCAAACGCTGTCGTAAACTTCTTCTACAACGCATTCGGCACTCCCAACGGACACAAATACATTGCAGAAGGCAAACAAACCTGGTGGCTTAAAGAAGCATTCTCGCTTCTCGGTCTCATCGCAGTCATCGCAATGCTCTTCCCGCTCGTCGGACTCCTTCTCAAAACGAGATTCTTCAAGAGCATCTCTGTTGGCGAGCAAGTGGCAAACGAGAACGGCGAAATGGTCTGGGTTGGAAACAAGCCGCTCGAACCCGCTCCGCTTCACGGCGTGCAAAAGCATCTGACCTACTGGATAGGCGCAATCGCAGTGGCAATCTTCTCCGGGACTCACCATTCAACCGATATGCACCGAATTTGGCGGCAAATTCTTCCCCAACACCCAACTCTATCCGCAAGATACGACCAACTGGGTGTGCGTATGGGCAGTCTGCACCGCACTCTTCGCACTTGCAGTCGTGCTCTTCCTGTGGGCAATCAACGGCACGGTCAATCGCTTCAGATACAAAGAAGAAGCGTCCGCGCACACCGAAAATCCGTTTGCTCCCGCAAGAGTGCAAACAGGCATAAAAGGTCTTGCAAAGACGTTGCTGCTTGGCATAATCGCAGTCGCAAGCGTGTATATCGTCACCTATATCAACTGGCAAGCATGGACCGTTGACTTCAGAATCTGGACGCTCGCAATCAAGGTGTTCAACGTCGAAATGCTTCCCACAATGATGAGATATGCACTCTTCTTCGGAATCTTCTTCAGCGTCAGCGCAATCTTCAACGAAGGATTCCGCGCAAAGAACCTTCCCGAATGGGCAACGATTCTCATCAATGTGTTCTTCAACATAATCGGCGTGCTCTTGATGATTGCAATTCAATACGGCACGTTTACAACGACAGGCGTGTTGTGGCAAAAGGATATGGCACTCGGATACATCGTGCTTATCCCGATGGTTCCCATCCTTGCAATCTCCACCGTCATTTCGAGAAGAATGACCGCAAAGACCGGCAACGTATGGCTCGGCGCAGTGATAAACACTCTGCTCTTCACCATGATGACTTGCGCAAACACCGCAGCATCCTTTGCGTACGTACTTGGCTAATTATCTCCCCCCTATTTTAACTTATACCGACGCCACCCGCTTGGGTGGCGTCGGTATTTTATTCGCAAAAAACGATACGCAAAACACCTGCAAAATTGAACGGTCAATTGCTAATATAGACATAATAATCCGATAAATATATTCCGCTAAACAGACTGAAAATAAAGCGGTTTTATGAAAACACGGATTTGTCGCAAAAACGTAATATATAAAACGGAAACTATGAAAAAACAGTCCGTCAAATACAGACCGTTCTTCATAATGCTATAAACTTTTATCCGCCAAAAATCTTATTTCTTCAAAAAAGAGAAAAGGCCTTTCTTTTCGTACGGTTTTACGGTGACTTCTCCCACCCCGTATCCGTCTTTTGAAATCGCTTGCTTTATTGCTTCGACGTCGGTGTCGTCGTTTGCGATGACGACTGTCTTGCCTGCCGTATGTGAAGACGTGACTTTCTTAACGTTTGCCGCTTTGCGCACTGCGTCGTTGACGTGCGACTCGCACATACCGCATTGCATTCCTTCAACTTGCAAAGTTATTTCAATCATATATATTGCACGCTCCTTATTTGTTTTCGCCTACAATATACCACCACCATTCCGTTAAGTCAATAAATATGAAACATTTTTCATATTGATTAGTCTTCACTTTCGTATTCTGCGGTTTCTCCGTCGTTGAGAACTGCGTCCTTGCCGTATTTCTTTATTTTGTCGATTTTGCGTTTGATTGCTTTGGGGTGGTCGATATGCGGCACGTGATACGTCTTGTAGTATTCCCTTTTGTCATTCAACTCGTCGCCTTCGATTTCGCCTTCTTTGACGATTATATCGAGCCAACGCCCAAAATCTCTCACTTGATACGGACTTATTCCACCCACGATGTCCACGATTTTATCGGGAGATATTCGGTGTGCTACAGAGTTATACTCGTTGTAAATTATTTCGTTGGTTTCTCTATCGTATTCGAGAATGACTTTGGGCACAAACTTTGACATTATCACGAGAACGACAAAACCGATTATAAACAACAGTGAGCAAAAAACGAACGCAATCACGAGTCCTATGCTGAAATCAACGATAAGTCCGTATATAAACGCGGCTATAAAACCGCAACAAACAGGTCCGAAAATGCCTATCAAAACCCCGTACGGTTCTCTTCTGAACGCAATGACTTCTCTCATATATCCTTCCTTTCGCGACTTAAGGTGCGCGCCCCCGACAAATATATTATCAAGTTTTGAATAATGTGTCAACGCCGATATTCGACGAAAACCGATTTTTTTCATAACTTACATTGATTTGCTGGACAATGCGAAAGCGTTGTGCTACACTCTGTTCATCAACTTGATAGAGGCGCGAGTTTTATGACAAGCCGACAACGCAGACTTCGTTGCGGTGGCAAAGGAAAACTCGCCGAAAGAATGTTTCGTTTGGTCTGGAACGGTCACTCTTGGGACAACGCAAAATATGCGTTGTACTGTCACTGCAAAGTGGAGCGCTATCAGCATTGAGTCGGTTTTTTGCCGCAATGTTGTTAGCATTGCGGTTTTTTTTATCCGCAAAGCAAGATGAAAAACAACTTTCAGGAGTAAAAAAAATGAAAAGAACCGTCAAAATCATATCTTTGATTTTGGTCTTGACCGTCGTCATCGGTTGCGTGTTTGCACTTTCTGCCTGCAACAAAAACGATGACGAGCACAAGGAAAAAACTTGTTGTCGGGCTTGAATGTGCATACATCCCCTTCAACTTCACGCAAATGACGGACGCAAACGGCGCCGTTAAGATCTCAAACGCCGAAGGTTACGCCAACGGCTACGACATACTAATCGCAAAGCGCATAGCGGACGCTCTCGGTAAAGAACTTGTCATCACAAAACTCGAATGGGACTCTCTCGTGCCCGGCGTCAAAGCAGGCACTCTCGACCTTGTCATCGCAGGCATGAGCCCCACCGCCGAACGCCGCGCGTCAATCGACTTTTCCGCCACCTATTATGAGAGCAATCTCGTCGTCGTGGTGAGAAAGGACGGTCAATACGCCAACGCGACTTCCCTTTCGGACTTTGCCGGCGCAAAACTCGTGGCGCAAAACGGCACTTTCCACGACTCCGCGCTCGCAAATCTGCCGGCAAGCTACGGCATCACCCGCCTTACACCAATGGAATCCTTTCCTGCAATGACCGTTGCGCTCAACGCAAAGACGGTGGACGGATACGTCGCAGAAGAGCCGGGCGCGATTGCGGACTGCGCCGCAAATCCGCAACTTACCTACATCCATCTCAAAAACAACGAGAACGGCTTTGAGGCAAGCGCGGACGATACGTCCCTTGCAATCGGCATGAGATACGGCTACGAAAACAAGGACGCCATCAACAACGTCATCTCTTCCATCAGCCTTGAAGAGCGTCTTGAACTCATGCAAACCGCCGTGCAATACTCCACAGACAACGCAAACACGGACGCTCAATCCACCTTCTTCACAAGAGTGGGCAACATCTTCAAAAAGTACGGTTCTTGGATTCTCAAAGGCGTCGGATACACCATTCTCGTTGCAATCGTCGGCACGGTCGTGGGCTTGTTTATCGGTCTACTTATCGGCATGTATCGCACGCTCGACAAACCGAAAAACAAATTCCTTGCAGTGCTCAAAAAGATCGGCGACGTGATTTTGTCGATATACATCGAAGTGTTCCGCGGTACGCCTATGATGGTGCAGGCAATGGTCATATTCTGGGGCTTCGCGCTTCTCAACGACGGCAACACGATGAACGTCACGCTTGCAGGTCTCATCATCGTGTCAATCAACACCGGCGCGTATATGGCAGAGATCGTGCGCGGCGGCATAATCTCCGTTGACAAAGGACAGTTTGAAGGCGCGCAAGCAATCGGCATGACGCACTCGCAGACTATGTGGAACGTCATTATTCCCCAGGCACTGCGCAACATTATGCCAAGCGTTGCCAACGAATTTGTCATCAACATAAAGGATACTTCCGTTTTGAACGTCATCGGCTTCACCGAACTGTTCTTCTATGGCAAATCCATTGCTCTCAACACCTACGCAACGTTTGAAACCTATCTCGTGATTGCGGCAATCTACTTTGTATTGACCTTCACGATCACAAGAATCCTGCGTCTTGTCGAAAAGAAAATGGATGGCAAGAAAGACTATCAGATTATGGGCTCTCAAAATATGGACGCCGAATCTATCGTGAGAGAAAACAAAGCGACGGGAGAAAATCAACAATGAAAAACGACGAAAGAATTGAAAATATCGAAACTATAAATGACATCGAAAATACGGCGCAAAATGCGGAAACGGCGGTTGAAAGCACAGAAAACGACGCTTCAACTTCTCTTTTCGATGAAAATCACGTCGAAGAACCGATAATCGAGATACGACATCTCGGCAAAAATTTCGGTGATCACGAAGTGCTCAAAGACATCGATTTCGACGTGTACAAAGGCGACGTGACTTGCATAATCGGATCGTCGGGAAGCGGCAAATCCACCCTTTTGCGCTGCATAAACCTGTTTGAAACGCCGACTGCGGGCGAAATTTACTATCACGGCGAAGACATCACCAAGACTAAATCCGCACCCAAATACCGCGAAAAAGTCACTATGGTGTTTCAATCATTCAATCTGTTCAACAATATGAGCGTGCTTTCAAACTGCACTATCGGCCCTAGAAAAGTGCTGAAGATGAAGAAAAGCGAAGCCAATGAAATTGCGCTCAAATATCTCGAACTCGTCGGCATGAGCGCATACGTCAACGCAAAGCCGAAACAACTCTCGGGCGGTCAGAAACAACGCGTGGCAATCGCTCGCGCCCTTGCTATGTCCCCCGAAGTCATTCTGTTTGACGAACCCACTTCCGCTCTCGACCCCGAAATGGTGGGCGAAGTGCTGGAAGTCATGAAAGACCTTGCCGAAAGCGGTCTCACAATGCTAGTCGTCACGCACGAAATGGCTTTTGCAAGAGACGTTGCAAACAAGGTAGTGTTTATGGACGGCGGCGTAATCGTCGAGCAAGGCTCTCCCGACGAAATCTTCACTTCTCCGAAAGAAGACCGCACGAAAGCGTTCCTGTCACGTATGTTGCAAGAGCAATCGAGAAATTCTCAAAACGCCTGACGGTCAAAAGAAAACCATTGACGAAATGGATTTTGAAACACGACGGAAACAAAGATATTCGTCACTGCGAAAATAGTTTCAATCGGACAAACTTCCGTGCCTATACACTGCAAAGAGCACGTTGCGGCGCATAAACAAATTTCTCATCTGCAAGAAAAAAGATTTGGCGATTGCCAAATCTTTTTTCTTTCATATTAAGTTTTCATATTTTAGACGTAAAATTTTGTTGCCGTTTCAAGCCCTGCGTTTATTTGAACAGTTGCACGGCAAAGTCGTAAAGCGCATTTTTCCACACACCGTATGTGTGTCCGCCGGTGTACGTTTTTGACTGATATTCTATGCCGTTGTCGTCAAATTTGATTTTGATGCCGGGAGTGACGCCGCCCGTCATCGTGTCCATATTGCCTATTGCAAGCATAAGCACCTTGAAAGATTGCCCTTCGTCGTATTTGAAATCGGGAATGGCATTGTTGAACGATATGACTTTTTTATCGAAACCCGCCGACGAAAACGCTCCTACGTAATCGAATGCATCCTGATGCGCAAACGCCGTGAGAAGAGTTTCTCTTCCGCCCATGGAAAATCCTGCGATTGCGGTGTTCTGCTTGCCCGTGAGCGTTGAATAATGCTCGTTGATATAAGGCATAAGAGACGTGAAGATTTCGTCCGCCGTTTTGTCGAACATGGGAGCGTACGAGTCGTCGGTAAACGACGGTGCTATCTCCGTATCGTTCACAATGGAGTTCACTGACACGAGAATCATTTCTTCCGCTTTACCTTCGAGAGCAAGATTTTGAACGATGTATTTTGCATTGCAATCGTCAAGCCAAGCGTGATGGTCGCATGCCATTCCGTGAAGCAAATATAGCACTGGATAGGACTTTTCTTCGGTATATCCGACGGGAAGAGTCACCATTGCGTGCTTTTTTGCACCCGTTATTTGCGAATCGTATTCTATCTCGACGTCTTCACCGTACTCAACACCGTCTTTTGCCGACATATTCGCAGTGCGAATTTCTTCTTCCGTTGGCGGTTTAGGTTGCGAATCGGGAGTGTTTTCCGCATCGTCGTTGCACGCAAAAAACACGGCTATTGCCACCGACAAAAATACCACGCATAAAATTTTGAGCAAATTTTTTTTCATAGCCCACCCGATGTTTATTTATAAAAATTGTATCACAGCAAAACGCAATTGTCACAAAAATTTATAAACACTCTCGAATATTTTAAGTTTTCGATTTCGGGTGTGGGTGTCCCACCCCTAACATTTAGCCGTACGGCGCATATTTTCGCCAAATGTAGAGTGCGTGTATAAGTGCGCTTTGAATGTGCAGAGTGCGCATATAAGTTTTAATAAGTTCACGGCTCTACAAAGGGGTGAGCGTTTGAAACCCTAAATGCAACTTTCCCCTTTCCTCAGGTGTTTTCCCTATCACCGTTCCCCCTTTCAGGGAACCCACGGTGACCGCGTAGCGGGGGACAACACTCGGTCGAGACATAACTAACGCCATTTCTCTTGTTATGCCACTTCGCCTGCGCGGCAGCTACGCAACAAAACGCCACGCATTCTCGTACAACCATCAAGTCCGACGCTCGATGCGGTCGCCGCCTTGCGGCTCCAACGGGGAAGACATGCGGCACTCGCATAGATAAGTATCGTCCCCTTATTATGCCACTTCGCCTGCGTGGCGGCTTGCGCAACACAGTGCCACGCATTCTCGTACTGCACACACAAGGGCTCCCGCACGTCAAAAACAAGCGAACTTGAGTGTGAGTAAGAAAGATGAAAGCGCAGTTTTTGGCGTGTGGGAAAAGGAACACAAAGACCAAAAAGCAAACGATTGCAACGGGTTGTAATCGTTGCAAAACGGGCTTGTGTGTGACGTAAGCTCGGCGCTTATTTGCTCGCCGCCGTTGCGGCTCGTCTTCCGTCTTCGAAGTTGCACAGTCCGTTTATAAGTACGCTCCGAATAAGTTTTTGTTTCGGGTGTGGGTGTCCCACCCAAAATTATTAATTATTAATTATAAAATAATGCGCTAAATAGATGAGTGACGCGAAAAAGCCCCTTGAACAGCAACCCTAACGTACTATGCGTACGTGAGTTGTTGGGCAAGGGGCTTTGACAAAGTCAATCGCTATTTAGCGCATTATTTTGTGCCGAAGATACGATCACCCGCATCCCCCAACCCCGGCAAAATGTAGCCGTTCTCGTTGAGTTGGCGATCAAGCGTGGAGACGTAAACTTCAACGTCGGGATGAGCGGCGTGAACTTTTTCGACTCCTTCGGGTGCGCCGATTATGGCAAGGAATTTGATGTGTTTGCATCCGCGTTTTTTGAGAAGCGTGATTGCGTCGATTGCGCTACCGCCGGTTGCAAGCATCGGATCGACGAGCATAACGACTTTGTCTTCGATGCCTTGCGGGAGTTTGCAATAGTACTCTTGCGGTTCAAGGGTTTCTTCGTTGCGGTACATGCCGATATGTCCGACTTTTGCAGCGGGGAAAAGCGTGAGTATACCGTCCACCATGCCAAGTCCTGCACGGAGAATGGGAACGATTGCAATCGAGTTTTCTTTGACGACGGTTTGTTCGACTGTTTCTAGCGGAGTTTCCACAGTGATTTGTTGAGTGGGAACTTCCTTGAACGCTTCGTACGCCATGAGCGTTGCGATCTCGCTGATGACTTCTCTAAATTGCTTGGTGGAAGTGTTTTTATCTCTGATGATTGCCACTTTGTGACGGATGAGCGGATGATCGAGAATGTGTACGTTTTCGTATTGCGTCATGATTGACTCCTTTTTACTTATTCGTTTATATCGCTTTGTGCTTCGTTTTCTTCCTTGCGGAATTGTTCGAGCACTGCTTCTTCTTTTTCTTCTTGTTCGACTTCTTTGACTTCGTCAACGCCGACGTCGAATTTCGCTTTGGGAGCGACCGCGCCTGCGATAAGGCTTTGCGGCTCTTCTTTCACTTCTTCTTCGTTGCCGTCGCCGCCCTGCTTTTTCTCGATTGCGCTGATGATTGCGTGAACGACTATGCCAAGGATGAGTGCGGTTGCAATGGAAGTGATGGTGATGGTCTTGTCAACAGTACCGGCAGGTGAAAGCACTTTATCGACGATTGCGCCGTCTTTGACAACCTGTCCGATCAAATCACTGTCAAGAACGTGATACGGGATCTTGATTGCAAGGCCGCCGATACCTGCGATGAGTATCGTGGAGACCGTGAAGAGATTCTTGTTGTCGCCAAGGTCGATGTCCTTGAACATTTTGAGACCGCTGACTGCGATGAAGCCGTAGAGCGTAAGGCACACGCCGCCCATTACGCAAGCGGGAATGGTTTGCAAAAGTGCCATGACAGGGCTGATAAAGGACAAGACGATGCACATGATTGCCGCCGTGAAGATTGTGGATACGGAAGCGTTTTTGGTGATTGCCACGCAACCGACCGATTCACCGTAAGTGGTGTTGGGGCAGATACCGAACACAGTACCGGCGATTGAACCGACGCCGTCACCGAGAAGGGTGCGGGAAAGTCCGGGCTCGCCTTCGACAAGGTCTTTGCCGATGATGGAGCTGAGGTTCTTGTGGTCTGCGATGTGTTCTGCAAAGACGACGAGTGCGACAGGCACGAATGCAAGCACAACTTCGCCGACGCCCGCCCAAGTGAGCGTTGTGGAGATGCCGCCCGTTGCGGTCTGAACAGCCTGGCTGACGTTGCCGGTGACAAGCTCTTTGATTGCCTCGATGAGAGCAAAGTCGGGATACGTAAGGAATGCCTGAACTTTGTCGCCTGCGCTTGCTGCTGCGTCACCGAGCGGTGCAAAGTTGTTGACAAGGGGTTGCCAGTTGACTATCTTGAGATATTCGACGTTGAAGCAGTATCCGAAGATGGAGAAGAATGATGCCACGATGTAGCCTGCGCCGATGCCGATGATGAACGGGATAAGGCGTCCCATCTTGAATTTCTTTTGAGTGGAGCAAATGCAGATGGTGATGAGCGTCACAAGACCGCAGAAGAGCGCGACAAGGTTGTAGCCTCTGTTGACGGTTGCGCCGCTTGCCGTGACGATGTCACCCATTGCGTTGCCTGCAAGCGAAAGTCCGATGATTGCGACGGTCGGGCCGATGATGACCGGGGGCATGAGTTTAGACACCCATTTGCTGCCTGCGAACTTGATGATTATTGCCAAAATCACGTAAACGAGACCTGCAAGGATACCGCCGAGAATGATTCCGCAATATCCGAATGCCAACGCCGTTGAGAGCGAACTCAAAAACGCAAACGAACTCGATATGATGACCGGGCTTTTGAATTTTGTGAAAAGAAGGTATACAATCGTGCCGATACCTGCGCCCAAGATTGCTGCGGGAATCTGCGTGGGAAGACCGATGATTGTCGGCACAGCGATTGTCGCTGCCATGATTGCGAGCACTTGTTGGAAAGCAAACACAATCAATTTGCCGAAAGGCGGTCTGTCGTTGACGTCATAAACGAGTTGATTTTTTGACATTGTCGTTCTCCTGTATATAAATTTTGTTTTGTCTTTGCTCTGCCCCGTGCCGTTTGGCACAAAAAAAAGAAGTCCGTCGGGACTTCTTCATTAGGCAATTATTGTATCAATGGGGCTGATACGGCACTCATCAAAAGAAAACGCAACCCCCGCAACGCCTTGCGCTGCAAAAATGGTTTTCTTGAGTTTGACAATGCTTTGAGTCATATCGTTTGCTCCAAGATTTACATTTGACAGTATGTTAGCACAAAGGACCGATTTGCGCAACCGATTTTCGACAACTTTTTCAAAGTTTTTTTTATCACACGATGCGTGTTGCATTTGTGTATGTTTCACGCAAAAACCACTATATATTGTTTAATTTAGTTTATATTTATTTATAATATTCCTTACTTCCTGCAAGTCGAAATCGGGGACGTATTCTTCCGTCGCACTGTCAAGGTCTTGCGAAAAACCGTTGTGCAACCCCGCCGAAAAAAACGAGTCTATCGCTTCGTCGTATTCTCTTGTCGTAAGTCTTCTTGAAAGCGTCGGATGATTTTTTACGTTGTCGGTCGGGAAATACTGTCCCATAAGGCTGACGTAAAGGCTCTTGTCCACGCTTGCGATGTCGCGTAACGCATACACGGTGTTTTCGATTTGCCCGGGCAACACGAGATGTCTGACGATGACGCCTTTTTGCATCATTCCGTCATTGTCAAACACGTCATTTGGCTGTTGGCGGCGCATCTCTTCAAGCGCGGCGAGAGCCACTTCCCTATATCCTTTCGCATGCGAATACTCCCACGCCAAATCGTCGTCGCTATACTTAAAATCGGGCAAATACACGTCAACGAGTCCATCCATTTTTTTTAGATTAGCAACCGTTTCGTATCCGCTGCTATTCCACACGATCGGCAGTTTAACTATCGGTTTTGCCTTTTCAAGCGTCGATTGGAGCAAATTCGTATAATTTGACGGCGTGACGAGATTGATGTTGTGCGCGCCTATATCTTGAAGATAGAGCATGCAATCAACAAGCTCGCTCTCGCTCACTTCAAGTCCCTTTCCGCCGTGCGAAATCTCATAGTTTTGGCAAAACAAGCACCGCAAATTGCACCCCGAAAAGAAGATAGTTCCGCTACCCCTTTCACCCGACAAACACGGTTCTTCAAAATGATGCAATCCCACTCTCGCTATCTTGTACATCGTTTCACCTTGCAGTTTTCAATATGAAACTCGGCAAAATCTCGTCTTGCCGAGCGTCAATCATTCTATCACGTTTGCATGCCTTATGCAAACTCTACTACGCTTTGATTGGAAGATTTTGTTTGCATTTACAGCGATATGCATTCGCCTTGCACAAATTTTGCCGCAACGCCGCCGCAAACATCGCCCGAAAGATAGGCAAATCTCTCAAGCCTTTGAAGCAAATCGAGCGGTTGCGGATGCAAAAGCGCAGAATCGTCAAGCACTACCGCATCGAACTCGTATCCGTTTTCAAAACTTCCGACCTTTCCGAAAAATTCACCGCCGCCTTTAGTGGCAAGATAAAACGCGTTTGCAAAAGTGAGCGGTTTCACGTTTTTGTCGTACAGTCTCCATCTGAGTTTTGACGCCTGAATGGCATCCACCATTGCTCTGAATATCGACTCAGTTTGCCCGCCCGCAACGTCGCTTCCCAACCCGACTTTCAAACCTTTTTCGAGATATTCGCTTATCGGTGCAACTCCCGAGCAAAGATTGTCGTTGGACGCAGGGCAATGCGCAACGAACACGCCGTTTTCTTTCATAAGCGCAATTTCTTTTTCACCGGAATGGACACAATGCGCCATAATCGTCGGCACTCTCTTTCCGACTTTCGACTTTCCGAAAAGACCGAATTTGTCATAGCCCTGTCCGTAAAAATCGACGTCTCTGTTTTCAAGCACCCACTCGATTTCTCCGTAGTTTTCCGAAAGGTGCGACTGAACGGGCAAGTCGAACTCTTCTTGCAATTTTTCAAGTCCTTTCAACGTTTCGTCCGAACAGCAAGGGATAAATCTCGGCGTAAGAATATACCCCGTGCGCTTGAAAGTCTTTGATTTCTCGATGAGATTTCTCGTTTCGGTTACAGACTGCTCTGCACTTTCGTCAACGAGATTTTCGGGTGCGCCTTCATCCATATTGACCTTGCCGACTTTTGTTACGAGCCCCGTATCTTCGAGTGCGGACATAAGCGAAAACGTTGCGTCTTCGTGCTTTGTCGCAAACACGCACGCTCTCGTCGTGGCACTCTTTTTAAGCGCATTGGCAAAGATTGCGTATGCCTTGTTTGCGTATTCCGCATCCGAAAATTTGCTTTCTTCGGGGAACGCGTTGACGGCGAGCCAGTCCATAAGTTCAAGGTCCATGCCAAGTCCGCGGAAAGCATATTGCGACGCATGAATGTGCAAATCGCAAAGTCCGGGGATTATGAGTTTGTCCCCTAAATCAACGATTTCAAAGTGTTCAAACTCGCTCGGCACAACGTCGAAAACGCCCTTGCAAACGCCGCCGCTACACACGACGTAAGCGTTTTCAAAGGACGCTATTTCGTCCTTGGATTTTGAATACAGGACGTTGCCTTTCAAAACAAAATTTTTCATATAATTTACATTACACGGGTTTTATCAATGCTAAACGCACGGATAAAACCCGCATTATTTCAATTTATCCGCAAATCGAACGCTCGCACAAACTAGCCGCTGCATGCGGATTTGCTTGCCCCACTATCTTACAAAACTCCTATCAAACGTCGAAACAACTTCCGCCGATAAACTCGTGAATGAGCGAGTTGCAAGGTATTATGCTCTCGTCTTCGATCGGCTTGAAGTATTTCAGATACTTGATAAGTCTGTTTGCCACAAGGAATTGCGGATCGGTGTATTTGATTTCCATAAGCGCAGGCAACGCCTGATTTCTCAACACGCACAACTCATACGGGAGCGCGGAGTTGAACACGAAGTTTGCGCCTTCTTGGTTTGGATATATCCACTTGAATTCACCGCTACGCACGGATTGCCACATATCAATCGTGTTTGCCGCAGGATAGTTGCGGAATTTCATATCACGCACGATACGGCGGATAAGTCTCAAATCCGTCGTGTTGAGCGGAGAGTGGTCGTCGATGTTGACGGGCAACTGCGGCGCGATGTAGATTTTGTATTTTTGGTGCTTCGGAATGGACGCCGTGAGTTTTTCGTTGAGAGCGTGTATTCCTTCTATGATGATGGGACTGTTCTCGTCCACTTTTATCGTTCTGCCCACTTCTCTTTTGCCTATCATGAAGTTGAATTTCGGCAAAGTGACTTCTTCGCCGTTGATAAGGTCGAAAAGGTCTTTGTTGAACTGCTCTATATCAAGGCAATTTATATGTTCAAGGTCGACTTCGTCCGCCGATTTGCCCTGAATTTCGCAAATTTTGGCGCGTTCGAGATAATAGTCGTCCATAGAAATCATCACGGGATTTATGCCGCGTGACAACAGTTCTATGCGCACGCGATTGCAGAACGTAGTCTTTCCGCTAGAAGACGGACCTGCAATGCAGATAAGTCTGATATTCTCTATATCGCGCGCAATCTCTTCTCCGAGTTCTGCAAGCATACGATTGTGTTTTTGCTTCGCACATCTGCACGAAATCGAGTTCTTTGCCGTCTTCCACTCTCTTGTTGATTTCGGCAACCGTCTGCGTCTTGGTCTTTTTAGCCCAAAGATACGCACGTTGCAAAGTCCTGCCATACATGCTTTCTTCCACGAATTCGGGAATTTGCGCGCCAAGTTCGTATCTCGGGTACTGAATGATGATGCCCGGACTGTACGGGCGGATGCAATAACTGAAAATGCAGCCCGTGGACGGCACCATATACGAGTGCAAATAGTCGTAATAGTCGCCGCATTTGTATATATGCACAAGGCTTTCGGGACGATATTTGAGCATCGCCAGCTTGTCGTCAAAGCCCATATCCGCATAGATCTCTCGTGCTTCGTCCGTTGTGACGGTGATACGCTCGATTGAAAGATTTTGCTTGATGATTCTGTCCACTTCGTCCTTGATTGCGTCCGTCTCGCGCGACATATTGAACCCGGGCGTAAGCACTTGACAAAACACCGATCGCGACGCGTTGTATGAAAAGCGTATTTTTACATCGGGATAGAGATTGTGGAAAGCCATCGCAAAAACGTAGCGAAGACTCGCTTCGTACGCCTTGCCTGCTTCGATATTTTCAAGTCCGAGAAACTCTATTGTCTTGCCGTTGTCCTTCTCGGACAGCTTGCGATTGAGCTCCTTCACCTGCGTGCCGAGCTTGCACACCATATAATTGCATTTTTCGTCATCTGCGAGCAAATCTATAACTCGCGTTCCTTCCTTCACTTCGACGAGTTCGCCGTTTATTTTCAACTGTAACATGTTACCCCCTTATGCAACCTGCGTTGCCGATAAGATTTTGATTTTTACTTTATTGTATTCTTCTTTTAGTGTATTTCAACTTTCATTTGTCAATTCGTCTTTGTGACGTTTGATTTTCTCGACGATTTCAACGTCTGCAGGACAAAACTCGTAACCGTCTATATCATCAACGTCAATCCATCTCAAATCGTTGTGTTCGAGCCTCTTCACCGCCGAGCCCGCTTTCAGCGTCGAGCGGTATATCCAAAGCGAAATTTCAACGTCCGCGTATTTGTGCGTCACTTGCGTGAACAACTCGCCCACTTCGACGTCAGCGTCCAACTCTTCCTTGCACTCTCTTTTTTAGAGCCTGTTCTCTAGTCTCTCCGTTTTCGACCTTTCCGCCCACAAACTCCCACAAAAGCGCGCGAGCCTTGTTCTTCGGCCTTTGACATACGAGCAACTTTCCGTCTTTGAAGATGAGCGCACCGACGACGTCCATCATAACAATCAACTCCTTTGAATGCAATCGATTGTGTTGCGGCATATCTTGCGGCTGCCAAGTGGCAAAATCTCGCGCTATCAAAGCGCATATCCGCAACAATCCGCTCAAACCGCCTTTTACATTCCCCTAAATTATATCATACACAACTTTCAATTTCAATAGTGAGATTGCAAGGCGCATTTTCAAAGAATTTGTTTTTTAATATTGAAGAATCGATATAAATGTGATACACTAAATTTGCTACACATTTGAATACTCGAAATTAAGGACATAATTGGCAAAAACGTATGTTCTTTCCTTGATTTCGGGAAAAATGTGTAGCAACATCGAGAACAACGTTTTTCGTGCGTCTCGATGAGACGCACTTTTTAATGTTCGCGAAATTTACAAGGGGTTTTACGGAGGTACACCGATATGAACAATTACACTTTTGATCAAGATGAAGTCCTGCTTTTCAGATGCGAAGCATACATAGCGGACAACAGCAAATGTTTGTACAGACTGCTTGTCACAAACAAATACGTCGTTTTAATGCCGTACAATTCAACATACGACGGCGAAACAGACTACCAAGGCCGCAGAATCCCTCTTTCGGAAATAAAGGTTTTTGAAGGACAGCCGCAAGTTAAATTCTACAACGAAACAATCGAGTTATACTTGCTGAATGAAGTTTTTGCCATAATTATCCAAGACAAAAAGCAAGCAAAAGAGTTTGTTTCCACAATCAACAAACAAATCACCGGAAAGTCCGCTTATGAAAGAAACACCGAAAAAGTCGGAAAAGCAATCGGCGTTATTGACAAAACATTAGGAATCAACACCGTTGAATCGATGAAAGAAATCATCACAAATGGAATTGGCAGCAAAATCAACATCTTTGGAAAACTCGGAAAAAAGTCAAACGACAAAAGCAAAAATAAGTCGGAGAAAACAAGCGACGTCGGACAAACGGCAAAACTTATATTCTCATCGATCAAAACAGTAGAACAAAAATCCGAGCAAGAGCAACGTATTGCCTTGGAAAAAGAGAAAAAACGAAGCGTTTGACGTGATGTGCGACAAACTGATAAAAATCAAAAACTTGCTTGATGCAGGCGCAATAACTCAAGAAGAATACGACAAAAGCAAAGCAGAAATCATGGCGCATGCTTAATCTAAAACATGCAAAGCAAAAAGCGAACCATAACGGTTCGCTTTTGTTTTACATTTCTTTCGATATTAAAATTTAACGATTTTCTTCTTCGTACGCTTTGCGCACTGCGATTGCAAGCTGTCCGGTGCAGGACGTGTTCTTCAATCCGCACTTCACGTCTTTGAGCTTGCTCTCGATCTCGTCAACCGTCATGCCGTCCACCAAAATGGGTATCGCCGTGAGATTGCCCAGGGCATCCGCCGAAAAATTTCACGTTCGTGATGACGTTGCCGTCAATGTCGAATTCTATCTGTCTTGCGCAAGTGCCTTGCGTTTTATATACGTAATGCATGATTATTTCTCCTTTTGAGCATATCTATATTATATCAATTTTCCGCAAAAATCAACGGCTTTTATGCTTTCATACACCTTTTTCAAAAGAAAGTAACCTTTTACGGAAAAACATACAAATAAAAAGTCCCAGTCAAACCACTTGGGGTTCAACCGGGTCTCGTTTGGTGCGGACAACAGGACTTGTAGCGAGTGAAACGAGCGTAATAGCGATTGCTTCGCAAAGCGACAATCGCGTCATCTGCATAATGCAGGCTGCAAACAGAGTTTGCCGACAATGTGTAACATTGTCGCAAGTCCGTTTGTCAAAACAATGAATATAAAAACGAACCGAAAAAAAATCGGTTCGTTTTTATAGGCTGTGGTGCGGACAACAGGACTTGAACCTGCATGAACCAAATGCTCACAAGAACCTGAATCTTGCGCGTCTGCCAATTCCGCCATGTCCGCATTCCTTTGCCATTTTAGCGTATCCAAGTCTCATTGTCAATTCATTCGGTCAATTCGGTCAAAATGTTGTCGATTTTCAAAAGTATCGTCCTTCGTGAGGTCTATCGAGTCAAAAAAATAAACCTTGATTGTAATAATGCGATATTGCATTTTTAACATAATCAAAACCATAAATCAACGTTTGAAAAACGATTTTATATCGTCTGCACTTTTTGATAAAGTAAAGGAAGCACAAACGCGCTTCCTTTACTTTTGAGAGAGAATATAGATCGTCGTATCGCTACAACGTATCTCGATTTATCGTACGAATGAAAAGGGGTTATCATTATTCATTTCGTACAAAAGGGGGATCAGTTCTTGTTGTCGCCGTCAAGGTTTTCCTTTTTCTCGTTGGCATTTGTTTCGGGCATAACACCGTCTTGCGCTTTTTGCGCTTCGAGTTCCGCTTTGCGTTGCTTGACAAGTTCCGTCCAGTCGACGTTGCCTTGATTTGAACAACATTTACCGTTGCACTGTCCTGCGTGCGAGCATCCTGCGCAATCGCTTCCGAGAGAAGGTTTACCCTTCAGTTTTCTTACAATTGACGCTATGATGACGCCCGCCACGATGGCAACTGCCGCTAGGATTACAATTATTTCAATCGGTTTCATAGTCTATAAATCTGCGCAAGATTATATTGTCTTTCGACTCTTACGCGTTCTTTTTGATTTTGAGTTTGCTTCCGAGATCCTGGAAGAATTTCTTCACGTTGATCTTGCCTTTGTTGTCGAGCACGATGAGCGTGATGACTGCTGCCCAGATTGCTGCGAAGATGAACACCGTCCACCACCATGCACCGATGAGATAAATCATCATTGACACGATGTAACTTGTGCCGACCCAGAAGAGCAACGTCATGCGATAAGACTTCTTGCTCGGGAGTTCTGCCTTTGCGGTTGCAACTGCTGCGAAGCACGGAATGGTGAGCATGTTGAATGCGATGAATGCAATCAAACCAGGGACGTCGATTCCGGTTGCCGCGATCATTGTGTTGACCGCTCCGATACCACCATCGACTTCAACGTCAATCATGCCGCCGACGATGCACGCCGCAAGAGTGCCGAACGTTGCGATAACGTTTTCTTTTGCGATAAGACCGGTGATTGCCGCGACTGCGAACACCCAACCGAAGTTCCTAAGTTGAGAACCGAATCCGAGCGGAGTGAACAAGGGCTGAATGAGTCCGCCGATACCGGCAAGAATACTCTTGTCCATTTGCGCATCTTCAAGATATTGCCAGTTCCAACTGAAGTGGCTGATGAACCAAATCAAGATTGTGGAAGCAAGGATGATTGTGAACGCTTTCTTGACGAAGTGTTTGGTCTTGTCCCAAAGGTGAGCCGCAAGGTTCTTTGGTTGCGGTACGTGATATGCAGGCAATTCCATAATGAACGGCGGAACTTCGCCCTTCATCGTCGTTGCACGCATCAAGATGACTGCCGCGATTGCGACGAGCACGCCGAGAATGTACATGCAGTAAGTGATGACGTCCGGGTTGGGCATGCCTGTCATGGTTGCGATACCGCCTGCGATTGCAGTAAGGATAGGCAATTTTGCGCCGCAACTGAAGAACGGAATGACTCTGATCGTTGCGATTCTTTCGTTCTCATCCGCAAGAGTACGAGTGTTGATGAACGCAGGAACGGAGCAACCGAAGCCCATGATCATCGGCATGAACGCTCTGCCCGACAAACCGAATCTTCTGAAGATTCTGTCGAGAATGAACGCTACACGAGCCATGTAACCGCTGTCTTCCAAAATCGAGAAGAACAGGAAGAGCAAAAGGATTTGCGGCAAGAATCCGAGCACTGCGAACAAACCGCCGAGCACGCCGTCTACGATGAGACCGATGCACCATTCGGGTGCGCCTGCAAGCACGAGACCTTCGTTGACACATGTGCTGAGAAGTTCGGTGAACGTGTTGAGCAAGTTTGCAAGGATGACGCCCGGGCCGTAAACGCTTTCTTCATATCCGAAGAAGGTCGCCGCCGTAACGCCGGAGCAGTATTCGTCGATAAGGCTTACGAATGCGGATTCATATTCACCGTCGTCGTTTTTCTCGACTGTGACTTCCCATTTGCCTTTTTCGTCTGCATAGTAGGTGTCTCCCGCTTTTTCTTCGGTCATGTCTTCGAGATAAACGAGTTCATGAGTTGCGGTGTAAACGTAACCTTTTTCTTCGACTGCTTCCAAAGAGCCGTCTTCTGCAAACGTAAGATCGGCGCGGATGCCGTCTTCTGTGTAATAGGTCAAAGTTTCGTCAAAAGTGGACTTGGTTACGTCAACTTGCTCAAACGCGCCTTGCGTGTTTTGGATGTACGCCGCCGCCTCTTTGTCGAACACGCCGCCTGCGCCAAGGAACAAGAAGTCTTCTGCAAACGTAAGGTGGAACACCAAGAACAAGATGACAAGGAAGATAGGAATACCCCAAACCTTGTGCGTCAACACCTTATCGACCTTGTCGGAAGTGCTGAGTTTCTCTTTTTCGTTCTTTTCTTTCTTCGTAACGACGGAAGAATAGTTCTTGGAGATGTATTTGTAACGAGAGTCCGCAACGATTGCTTCGAAGTCCGTTCCGAAAACGTCGTCTTTGAACGTCTTCTTGAATTCTTCGACCATTTGAGCCGCTTGCGGATGTTGACCGACTTCGATTTCGTCGAGTTCGACGAGTTTCACTGCATGGAAGAGAGAGTTTTCTACGCCGCTGCCTTCGAGTGCGATTCTGCAATCGTTGATAAGGTGCGTAAGTGCCGTGCCTTCAAGAACGGTCGTACCCTTTCTGCCCTGTTGGCAAACTTCGTACGCTCTTTGCATGAGTTCGTCAAGACCTTTTTCGCGAAGTGCGGAGATTTCAACGACGGGGAGACCGATTTTTTCTTCAAGGCTCTTTGCGTCGATTTTGTCGCCGTTCTTCTCAACCGTGTCCATCATGTTGAGTGCGATGATCATCGGCACGTCGATTTCCATGATTTGAGTGGTGAGATAAAGGTTACGCTCAAGGTTGGTCGCGTCAACGATGTTGATGACGCAATCGGGTTTTTCATCGAGAATGTAGTTTCTCGAAATCACTTCTTCCGGAGTGTACGGGGAGAGTGAGTAGATACCGGGAAGGTCGACGATCGAGATAGGTTCTGCACATTTCTTGTACGTGCCTTCTTTCTTATCCACCGTGACGCCCGGCCAGTTGCCGACGTGTGCGGTTGAACCCGTCAACGAGTTGAACAACGTCGTTTTACCGCAGTTCGGGTTACCGGCTAATGCAAATCTTTTCATTTGTCTTCGACCTCCATAGTTACGGCTGCCGCTTCGGTCTTACGCAATGACAATTCGTATCCGCGAATGGTCACTTCAATCGGGTCACCGAGCGGTGCTTTTTTTCTGAGATAGACTTCTGCACCGGGGGTTACGCCCATATCGAACAAACGACGTCTGATGCGTCCGTCGCCTGCGACGGATTTGATGACGCCTTGCTCTCCGATAATGAAATCACTTAAAAGTTTTTCCATTGTTTTCTCCTTTTTGTATTTATGCTACCAATATTTTTGTTGCCATTTCTTTGTCAAGCGCAAGTCTACCGTCTTTTATAAGACAGATAACGCTTCCGCCGCTGACTGATATAAGACTGATTGTAGAATCAATCGTAATACCCAAACTTTCCAAATGTTTCTTGGTCTTGTCGTCCGTCAAAATTCTGACGATTCTCAAATCTTTCCCTGTGGGAGCCATTACAAGCGGCATATTCTTCTCTCTCCTTGCATCTTATGCATTCTCTCATTGCGAATATGAAACATACTTCATATTCACATTAAGATATTACAACTATCGAAAATAGATGTCAATCGTTTTGAAAAAATAATATGAAAAAATTTTCACATTTCAAAAAAGGTCGGTTTAAGTTGATTTATTTCGGACTTTATTGTATAATATTCATCGTTAAATCGCGCACGCATTACAACAAATACAGACGCGCACGCGCACAAGGAAAATTATGGCGCAAGAAGTCAGAGAGCCAAAACAAGAGCGTTCAATCGAAAAGAAAAACAAAATCGTGCAAGCAGGCTACGAATTGTTTTCTCAAGTCGGGTATTACAACACCAACACCGCGCAAATCGCAAAAAAGGCCGGCGTGTCAACGGGTATCGTTTACGGGTACTTTAAGGACAAGCGCGACATTCTTCTCGATGTTCTGGAAATATACGTCAACACTGCGTTTGCTCCCGTTCTAGATTATATAGACTCACTCTCTGCCCCCGTCGATTTCCGTTCGATAGCGGCTCACGTTCTCGACGGCGCAATCGAGATTCACAAATCCAACGCCAACATTCACGAAGCGTTGCATTCTATGTCTCACAGCGACGAAGCGGTGAGCAACAAGTTTATTGCGCTCGAAGACGAAATAACTCTCGCAATTTCAGACAAATTCAAATCTCTCGGCGTCGCCAAAAGCAATCTCACGGAGCGTATTCACTTTGCAATGGACATCGTGCAATCCTTCTCTCACGAGTTCGTGTACGACCACCACACCTATATCGACTACGCCGCAATGCGCAAAATCGTCGAAGACACGATTGTATCTCTTTTTGAAGAATAACCATGACCCCGTTTTGTCAAAGGTCGCTTGACTTTTTGTATTTCAACCACAAATACAATTCAAAGGCCTGGTATCAGGAGCACCGCGATGATTTCAGACAATATCTTGCGGTGCCTTTTAACGACCTTGCGGTTGCTCTCGCCCCCGCTATGCTTAAAATCGACCCGTCGTTTATCACCGAGCCCAAAAGCATAGTTTCTCGTCTTTACAAGGATCTGCGTTTCGCAAAGGACAAAACCAGCCTTTATCGCGACCACATGTGGCTCTCGTATATGCGCGGCAAGGATGCATACAATGCGCCTGCGTTTTTCTTTGAAATATCGCCGTACAATTTTCAATTCGGGTGCGGCTTCTACATGGCCGACGCAAAAACCATGGCAAACCTTCGCAAACTCATAGAGACCGATTCAAAAACGTTTCAAAAAGCAAAAAAGTGTCTTGAGAGTCAGACCACGTTCAAACTCGTCGGTGAAAACTACAAAAAGCCGAAATATCCCGACGCACCGCAAGATTTGTCGATTTGGCTTGAAAAGAAAGATATGTGCTTCACCGCAACGTCTTTCGACTCAACATTGCTCTTCTCCGAAAATCTTGCAGATTATCTCGCCGAACAATTCAAGTCTATAAAACTGCTTTACGATTTGATGTTAACGGCAGAATCAATGACCGAAAGATAAACCGCATATAACCGCTCGCATAGAAAAATGCGATTTGACGAAATTGTTTTTAATAACAGCCATATTGCATAAATATGGTTTTGACAAATACACGACTTAAAATATTGAAAAACGCACGATAAACCGTGCGTTTTGCTATTTTTGCGATATTTTGCTTTAAGTTGCGATTGCGATTTTGCAACCAATCGAAACCCGATTTGGCTGTCAGTCGAGATGATATCTCGGCTTTCCTTTGCTCTTTTCGCCGTACTCGATCGCTTGCGCCGGGCAATGATTTATACAAGCCATGCAATGCGTGCAATTCTTTCCCCATTCGGGTTTTCCGTCCACGATTTCGATATTGTTGAGCGGACAAAGTTTTGCACAAAGACCGCATCCGACGCATTTATCCGTGGCATAAAAATCGTCCGCTTTGACGATAAACTTGAAGAATATAGGATTGACGCACGCCGACATAAAACGATCGTAGAGATTGTTTCTCGGCTTTGCGAATTTAATGCCTTTTCTTATGTCGTCAATCGCCGCCTGAATATTCGGCTCTGCTTTTGCGATTATTTCCTGCGCCTTGTTCGTATCGGGCGCGTTGAACAACGCGATATAGTTTTCGGGCATAACTATGCCGACAACGCCCATATATTCGAGAGCGAGTTTGTCGCACAACTTCTCGATGTATTTGCTTGCGTTGCCGATTTCACCGCCGCAGTTCATAACGAACCACGCTTTCTTTTCGCCGTCGAATTTCACCTTTTCGAGATAATCGCTGACAACGGTCGGAACTCTCCACGCATAAGTAGGCGTCACGAAAACGAGCCTGTCTTTTGCGGTTATTCTAGAAAAATCCGCTCTTTTAATTCTGTCGTTCAAATCAACGATTTCATCTCCCAAAGCAGCAGCGATTTTCTTTGCGATATACTTGCTGTTTCCCGTCCCCGAAAAATACAATATCATTTTTGCGTCTCCTTTTATTCTCTTTTGTATTGCCGATTTTTGTATATATACTTGTTGTTAAATGCCTTCAATCTATTCGGCAACTTTATTATATTACTACGTGCAGATTGCGTATATCGGAATTTTTGATTTTCTTTTGAAGCGCAAACGCAAACGGCTCGAGATAGCCGTCGTTTATACCGAGCGCAAATTGCTCGTTTAACTCCTTTGCAAGCGCAAGGCTTATATCTTCGACGATAGCCTTTTTCACGCCGCGCCCCGTCTCGTCGTTTTCGGCTGTCAATAAGTATTCGAGCGGTGCGCGCAACTCGGAGAACTTTTTAAGTCCGTTCATCGTTCTGAACTGCCATTTATAATACGGGCAATGCTTCTTTTCAAGCAAAAACGCAAGTTCGACGGCGTTTCTGACAAATTCGCAAAGGGCAAGCATGGCAGCGCCTTCTTCACCGTGCGCAAGACATCTTGCATAATTATACTGTCCCGATTGCGCAGCCTTGAACGCACACGATCCTATCTTTTTTATGCGCACGTCTTCGGGCATTCCGTGAAGAATTTCGTTTCTTATTTTGCTAAATTCGCCAAGGTCGTCTTTAAAAACGACGCCGTTCGTCGCTTCCGCAAAATACGCTCCGTCCGTATACAGCCAGTCCTGCCACGTTTTCGGCGCGCCGTCGCAACCGGTGTATCGCCTATAAAAATCGTCAATGACAAACACTCCGCGAAAGCCGTTTTCGCAAGTTCGCTCAACGCCTTTCACACCGTATTCTTTTGCGAGTTTATCGTATGCTCGCATAAGGCGAAAACCGATTTTTTCGTCGTCTTCTCTACAAATCCAAAGACAAAGTCCGGTGCCGCCGTCGTGATCTTTGGACGTCTCGTCGTCAAAACCGAAACACTCCGAGCCGTGCCCCGCAAGCCCCGCCGCAATGCGGTTTTCATAGTCCGAGAACTCTCGCGCAATATAAGGTTTTACCACTTCGTTATAAAACTTTTCAGACAATTCAATTCCTTTCATATCGTCAAAACACAACGTTTATCAACGCTATATGTGTATATTAAACTTGTTTTCCGTTGTTTTTGTAAATTTCTTCGGCACGGCGCACAAGTTCTTCTTTGTCAAGAAATCTTCCGAAAAACTCGTATGCCGAAGCACACTTCGAGCATATAAACGCATAGTTGCCGTCTCTTGTCAAAGCACCGTCGTCAAGACATTCCATTGCCTTGTCGAGCAATTCGTCAACTTTGTCGTCGCACTCTTTAGATTGTGACATCGCTCTGTCGTAAGTGAGATGCGCAAGGTTGACATATGACACGGCAAGTTCTCCGTACCCGCCCTTTTCGCGCAAAATTTCTATTGCCTTTTCATAGCACTTTTCGCTTTCGTCAAAACGTTTGAGATCGCAAAGCGCGGTCGCATAGTTGTTGTAAAGCCCTGCAAGTCGATAATCGTCTTTCTGCAAAACTCGCTCGTAAGTCTCCCTTGCTTTTTTCGTAATATGGCAACGCTTCTTCCGCTTTGCCGAACGCTTTCATAGTCGTTGCGCAGTTGAGATAAATCGTAGCGTCGGCAACCGAAGAACACGAGCCTTGACAAGTCAATATCGCTAGTGCTTCATCAACCGCCCTAAGCCCGTTTTCTTTCTCGCCGATTTTGCGATAAAGCCCTATCTCTTCACTGAGTATTTCAAGCAATCCGCGCGTATCGTTCAACGCTTTCGCTTCTTTTTCCCAGTATTCCAGCACGCGCTTCACGCCTTGCGTATCGTCTTTTTCAAACATCGCATCGATTTTATCGATAATTCGCACGATAGGTATCGTCCCGGTCGGCTCTTTGACACAACTGCATTTTTCCTGCATATCTTCACCTTGAATTTTGATATATGAATTATACCATAAACGCGAATATTGATAAAGAGATTTTTTTGCGATTTTTTCACATAGCAACCAACATCGCGATATTGATAAATAAACGCAATGAGAAAGCACCCCAAATCGTCAACCCTAATGTACAAACAGTACATGAGTTGGCGATTTGGGGTGCTGACAAAATTAGGCGTTATTTAGCAATCTCACGATCGAAGTTTTCGAGGCAACGAACGGATATAGCATAACAATCCGCCAAGCACTCGGGATTGAGATTATCCGCCGTGTCACGCATGGTGTGATAATAATCCTGAAGATTGTGGTCGAGTGCGGTGATACCGGTGGAACGGAATCCTGCTTTGTTGAAAGCGGCGTTGTCGGTTGCTCCGCCAAAGGGCGGAACCCACGTCTTGGTGCACTTGATGCCGAGTTCGTTTGCGGCTGTTATGAATGAATCGCTAACTTCTTTGTCAGATTTAACGGTTCCGTTCAAATCGCGGTAGTTTACGCCGAGAAAACGACTTTCGTGTATGGTGTCGTAAGAATATATCCAGGTCGGAACGTCGTCGAATTCGCCTTTGTGTGCTTCGCACCACGCCATTGCGCCGCGAAGTCCCGCTTCTTCACTGCCCGAAATGATGACGCCAACTTCGGTGTGTTCGAGTTCGATGCCCTGCTCTTTCATGGCTTTGAGAATGGCGATGCCCATGTAACAACCGGTAAGATTGTCGTTTGCGCCGTCGGTGATGGTGTTTTCGTCCCACATGAAGTACATACCGACAAGGCACGGAACCATAACGAGAATGGCAATACCCATCCAGAACAGCACGGGCGTGTACAATGAAGTGTAACCCGCTATCGTATAATCGGTTACGGGACGGCAACCCGTTTTGACTGCCGCCGCAATGTTGAGACCGAGAACGATAAGCCCCGAAACCACGCTTGTGACAAGGTGTGCAACGTGTGCCGTTCCGCCGAATTTGTTATTGACGGGCCAATTCCACACCGCATCGGGATGTCCGTTGAAAAACACTCTGCCCTTCACTTCACCCGTACATTTTTTGATTGCGGTGACGCTATGTCCCGTTTTTTCGGGAAAGAACTTGTCAACCAACTTTTTGTACAGTCCGAATTGAACGAACAATATCACGAAACCGAGAGCCGTTATCACTGCGCCGACGATAGGCATAAAGAAAAACAGCACCATGCCTGCAAGCACGAACGTTATCGTGAAATAAATCCAGCCGAAAAACGCATTCGGGTTTTCCTTGAACGATTCCACGTCCGCTCTTTCGCAACCGCAGTCGTTTTTGAGATAGTCCGCCATATACTCGCAAGCCATTTTCTCTCCGACGCTGCCGGGATCGCGTTTTGGCATGTCGTTGCAGATATGCGCAATTTCGTCGCACATAAATTGTGCACTCTGAGCCTTGTTGTCAATAAGACTTTGCAATTTGCCCATAATTTTTTCCCCTTCCATAAGATAATTCAATTATACAATACGGAAGTACGACATTTCAATATGCAACCGTTCCGCAAAATCCGACAAAAACGCGATATTGTGCGGTTATTATTCTGCAAACGTATCTGAAAAATAGAAAAACACGACTTGAAAAGCCGTGCCGTAAAAATTGAGTTAATATCTTGCTATTTATTGATTTGTATCCCCGTCGGATTGTTCGACGTCGGAAACGAGATTAGAAACGGGTTCGGGAACGTCGTCGGCGGAAGATTCGGCAAGAGACGAGACGTATTCGTCGTGACCGTCTTGTGCGTTTTCAGTGTTCGCATTGTCGATTTCGTCGGTTTCGATTTTTGCGTTGTCGGCGGATTTGATCTCATTTTGAGCGTTCTCATCGACAGATTGAGCGAGCAACGATTCGTCCGTTTTCGTCGATTTCGCAACAAAAGCGTCGTCAAACACGTCGGCAGGAATATATTCTATATTATCGTCCGCAGATTGAACGTTTTCAAATCCGTCCCTTTTGTTTTCGGCATCGCCCGAATGTTCGGCATCGGCGAGCATTTTGCGTTTTTCGCGCCTGTATATAATAAGCATAATCACGCCGTCCACTATAATATTCAGGATCCAACTTATCGGCCAACTGTAATACAGCATTTGCGGCGACGGATAGGCTTTGCAAGCGGTGTAAATCCACACGATACGGAACACGCATATGCAGAAAAAGTTTGCCAGCATCGGAGTGAGTGAATAGCCCATACCGCGCATACAACCGACAAGCACTTCGACAATACCGCACACAAAATATATCGGAAGAATGATTTTCATTCTGTCGCAAGCGTACTGAATGACGACGGGGTCTTGCGTGTACAATTTTGCGATATACTGCCCTGCGGTGAGCAAAATGAGCGTCCACACAAGGCTGATGACGATGATCATTGCCGACGCTTCGAGAGCGGTTTTCTTGATACGTTCGGGCTTTTTCGCGCCGTAATTCTGCCCCGCGAACGTAACGGTTGCATTTGAAACGGCGTTCATAGACGTGTAAACGAAGCCTTCCAGATTGCTTCCCGTAGAACTGCCTGCCACGAGCGCATAGCCGAACACGTTGAGATTTGTCTGAATAAGCACGTTTGCGACGGAGAAAAACGAGTTGAGTATTCCGCTTGGAAGCCCCACTTTGAGTATCTGCAAAAACTCGCGTTTATGGAAGCGGAGTTTTTTGAGAATGAGTTTGCACGCCCCGTTTTCCTTCAAAAGCGTGATAACGAGCAGTATACACGAAATATACTGGCTCACGATTGTTGCAATCGCAACGCCCTGGACGTCGAGTTTTGCGACGATGACGAAAATAAGGTTGAGCGCAACGTTCACGACGCCTGCGATTGTCAGATATATGAGCGGACGTTTCGTATCGCCTTTTGCACGCAGTATCGACGCACCGAAATTGTACAGCACGTTTGCAGGCGTGCCTATGAAATATATGAACAAATAATCGGTGGCTTTGTCGAGAATTTCGGGATCGGTCTTCATCCACACGAGAAAATATCTTGCGCAGAACACGCCGATAAGCCCCACGACCACACCGCTTATGAGCGCAAGAAGCACGGACGTATGCACGGTTTTTTGCGCGCGCTCTTCGTCTTTGCTGCCTATCGCCTGACTCATAACCACGTTTGTGCCTATCGACAGACCTATCACCACGTTGATGATGAGATTGATGAGCGCAACGTTTGACGAAACCGCCGCAAGCGACTGCGTGCTCGTCTCGGAAAACTGACCTATGACAATCAAATCCGCCGCATTGAACAAAAGTTGCAAAATGCCCGACAACGCAAGCGGCAGCGAAACCGCAATCAACTTTTTGAGAAGCGGTCCGCTTGTCATATCCATATCTTTGGTCATCGTTCGTGTTGCTTTCATTTCCTGCCTTTCGGATTTGTCTAAAAGTTATTCCGTCGCCTTTGCATACGAATGCGTTTCCCCACGCAAAAGCGAATCGAAACTATATTTTAGCACTTACCCGAATAAAGTCAAACGAAAACAGCCCCGCCGCCGAAATTTATTTTATTACATAAAATACCACAAAAAGAAAACAACCGTTTGCGCGGTTGTCTTCTTTTGTATCTTAATCTCTCAAATGCGGATTATTTTTCGATCGATAGTGATAGAATACTCCCCGTCATTTGACAAATCACAAATTTCGCTATCTTTCAAATACTAACTTGTTTTTATTGTAGTGTTATGATATATTATCTATGACATCACGTCAACTATTCATAGTGGGAGAAAAACATTGGACATTAAGAACAAAATCTTCATTCAAAGAATAATTGCGCTTATACTCGTTCTTATTTGCATTTTAATCATGGTTGTCGCCTTTAGCATTAACAAAAATACAACGAGCATTGAATATGAACATTGTTATGTCTACGCTTACAACAATAGTCTTAACAGAACCGCATGTGAATTCGTTATAGAGTTTAATGAAGAAGTTACATCGGCAAACATTACAGTTGATTTTTACAATGAAACCAACGAAGTAATCGACACAAAAACAGTATATTTGAAATCATTAGATGACAATTTTTGGTCTGCAACCTTGTCAATAAACGGTACTTTTTCTAACTACAAAATTCAATCCTATGACTGCGACACTACAAAATCGATGGCAATCTCAATAGCTTTCTATGTAGCATTGGTATTAGGTTTGATATTTCTATGTTTTTTCTTCCTAACACTAATCTTATGTTGCAAGACTTATGAGTGCAACGGGGATACTATACTTGTCTATGCAGGTTGGGTATATGCATACATGGCGATAAACGGCAAAAAAGTCGACATTTCAAGCGGTTTGCCTTCCAACTCCGAAAAACTCATTTGCAATTTGAAAGACGGGAGTTTGGTAGAAGCGGATATTAATGCCTTCAATAGAATTTCCTTAAAAATAAATAGCATTATTCAAATACCCGTCGAGAAGAAAAAGAAATGAAAGAATAGTATTTCTCAAAAGAAAAGCTCCGATTTTAGTGGAATCGGGGCTTTTTGTTTCGGTGAGTTTTGAGTGGAAAAATCAACGCAAGGTGCATATGCTTTTGCTTCCAAGTGCCGATTAGGCAACGGCTATGCAGATATTACACCTGTTTTGATGTTGTTTTTTGAGTATTTTGGTGTTTTGCAAGCGATTTCACCGTTTTACGATTGTATGTCGTTATTTTGCGGCTTTTTGCGCTTCGAAACGGTCGAGTTTGTTCTTTTCGAGTTTCAGATACACCCACTTGATCGGCGGGCAGATTGCAAACAAGAATTGTGCAAACGTGAAGAGTTTGGACGGATTGACAAACTTGCGCTTATGCTCCAAGCCCCTGACCATACATTTTGCAACGTGTTGCGGCTTTTGCACGGGGAACGGACGCTCGCGGATGACTTTGCCTTCCTGCCCTTCCACTGCTTTTTTGAAGAAGCCCGTGTCGGTAGCTATCGGATAAAGGCAAGTGAGAGAAACGTTTTTGGGCATCTCGTAGCGGAGACCTTGTTGGAAGCCTTGCATTGCGAATTTGCTTGCGCTGTACAGCGTGTAGCCGGGCATTGCGAGCTTGCCGATTGCCGAGACCGTGATTGCCATCTGACCTTGCTTACCGCCGAGATATTCGACGTATTTTTGATAGGTGTAAATGGGGGAAAAGACATTGACTTTGAAGATGTCTTCCACGCGATTCCAGTTGACGTAGTCCATCGTCTCGTAATACGGAAATCCTGCGTTCGCGAAAAAGATGTCGATAGAACCGAGTTTTTCGGTTGCCGCCGCAAAGATGGAATCGACGTTTTCTTTTGTAGACACGTCGCAAATCATCGGGAAAACGTTTTTGAGTGCGAGTGCTTCTATTCTGTCTATGCAAAGGTCAACAGCAAGAATCTTGTTGTCGCCTTGTGCGAGCAGTTTGAGCGTTTCTAGACCGATGCCGCTGTTTGCGCCGGTGATGACGATGGTTTTTCCTTTTATCATAATTTTCTCCTTCATATCCCTATTGGATAAAACCTTGCATATTTATTTCAATATACCACGTAAAAACTCGATATTCAAGCTGATTTTTGCGGTTTTGAGCGATTTTTACGGTTTTATGCACGCAATATGCAACTCGCGCTATTTGCATTTTGCGAGTATTTCGTCAAATATTTTGCCTGCGTTCACTCTCAAATCGTCGAGCGAGCCTGAGTTGTCCACGGTATACGTGGCGATTTTTTTGAGCGCGGCCGGTTTGACTTGCACGCGCATACGAGCCTTCGCCTGCTCGGTGTCAAGTCCCCTGCCTTTTAGCCGTTTCAAGCGAGTTTGATATGGCGTCGACACAAACAATATTTCGTCAAATCCGCCTATCACGCTTTCAAGCACAATCGGAAGTTCCGCCGCAACGAGCGGCTCGGCACATTCATTTATGACTTTTGCGATTTCGGGATGAGCAATTGCGTTGAGCGTTTCAAGTCGTTCATCGTCGGAAAACACTATGCTTGCAAGTGCCTTTTTATCCACCGCTCCGTCTTTTACGACGGTTGGAAACGCCGCCGCGATTTTTGCGATATACGACGGTGACACAAGCAGATTTGCGTTGATTTCGTCGGCACTGAGACAGAAAAAGCCTTTCTCTTTTGCGATTTTCAACACTTCGCTTTTACCAGAGCCTATTCCGCCTATTATTGCGACTCTCATTTGAGTTCACCCCAGTTTTTTCGCGCTCGTCGCTTCCGCAATGAGCGGAACGGACAGTTTGACGGCGTGTTCCATCTCGTAGGATAGAATCTTCTTCACTTCTTCCGCTTCGTCCGCCGCCGCGTCGATTATAAGTTCGTCGTGAATTTGCAAAATCATCTTCGATTTCATGCTTGCAAGACGCTTTTCCACACCAAGCATAGCAAGTTTTATTATGTCTGCCGCAGAGCCTTGAAGCGGCGTGTTCATCGCCATACGCTCCGCCGACGAACGCACCATATAATTCGACGCGTTAAGATCGCTGAGATTGCGACGTCTGCCAAGCATCGTGAGCGAATATCCGCGCTCGCGTGCCGATTTCACGCAACCGTCCATAAATTCGCGCACTTTCGGGTGCATTGTGAAATAGTTTGCAATAAACTCTTTTGCCTTGTATTGCGGAATGGACAGGTTTTCTGCAAGTCCGTAGCCGCTTATGCCGTATATGATGCCGAAATTGACCGCTTTTGCGTCTCTTCTTTCTGCCGGCGTAACTTCCGACACGCTCTTGCCGAGAATCTGTGCGGCGGTGATTGCGTGAATATCGTCGCCTTCGTTGAACGCTTTTATGAGTTGCTCGTCACCGCTCATGTGCGCAAGCAGTCTGAGTTCGATTTGCGAATAGTCCGCGCTGACGAGAACGTTGCCTTCGCTCGGTATAAACGCACTCTTAATATCCTTTGCTTCTTCGCTTCTTGTTGGGATATTTTGCAAATTCGGATTTGTTGACGACAATCTTCCCGTCGTCGTTATGCATTGATTGAATTCGGTGTGTATACGCCCTGCTTTCACGAGCGGTTGAAGCCCCGTGACGTAAGTCGATTGCAGTTTTGCATAATGACGGTATTCCAGAATTTTTGCGATTATCGGATGCGCGCCCGAAAGATTGCCGAGCACGTCTTCGCTGACGGAATATCCCGTCTTTGTCTTTTTGCCGTGCGGAAGCATAAGTTTTTCAAACAATATTTCTCCGAGTTGCTTCGTTGACGCTATGTTGAAATGCTCGCCTGCAATGTCGTATATCTCGCCCGTGAGCGTCGCTATACGCTCTGCATATTTTTCTTCGAGTGATTTCAAAGTCGCAACCGATACGCACATTCCGCGTTGCTCCATATTGCGCAAAACTACGCAAAGCGGCTGTTCAACGTCAAAAAACAAATGATTAAGTTCGTTTTTTGCGAGTTGCTCTTTAAGTTTGTCGCTTTCGACAAGCAACTCCACCGCGCCGACTTCGAGACCGTCCGCACCGAGAACCTGCTCGACGCTCTTTATCGGCGCACTGCCGCGAACAAGGTGAGAGGCAATCATCGTATCGAAGAATTTTGCGTTGTTAAAACCGTATGCTTTCGAGAGTGCCTTGAAGTCATAACATACGAGTTCCATATCCTTGGCACACTCTTTCACGACGTTCACCGCTTCGTCAAAATCAACGCCTTCGCTGAACAAATCCTGCACGCAATCTATCTTGTATTCCGTCTTATCGTCAACCGCAAACGTGACGTTTTCACCGATAATGACAGCGATTTTATCACCCTTTATTGCGGCTTTTATGTCTTGCCCCGTTGTCAAAACGACAACTTTTTTCTCTATTTTCGGCAATTCGACGACCGACTCGTCTTCACCGTTTTCAAACGTCATTCTTGCAGCGAGCGACGTGATTTCAAGCTGTCCGAGAAGCGTGCGCACCGCCTGCGAATACACGGGCGTAAACTTTATGTCGTCAAGCGTGCATTCAACGGGAACGTCGCAGTTTATAGTGACGAGTTCCTTGCTCAAAATCGCAATATCTTTGCCGTTTTGCACGTTTTGCCCGGAGCTTGCCCGGGATCTCGTCTGCATGCGCAAGAATTTCGTCAAGCGAACCGTATTTTTCAAGCAGTTGCTTTGCCGTCTTTTCTCCGACTCCCGATATGCCCGGCACATTGTCGGACGTATCGCCGCGAAGTGCCTTGTAATCGATAAATTGCGACACGGTGAATCCGTCTTGCAAAAGGCGTTCTTCGTCGTACACTTCTATGTCGCTCACGCCCTTCTTCGTCCAGAACACTTTCGTCGTGGGGCTGACGAGTTGAAAAGAGTCTCTGTCTCCCGTCACGATTATGCACTCGTCGTCAAAACGCTTTGAAAGCGTGCCGAGAATGTCGTCGCCTTCATAGCCTTGCAGACTCACGATTTTGATACCCATAGCGGTTATGAGTTCTTTGAGCGGTTCGACCTGCTGACGAAGTTCTTCGTCCATAGGCTTTCTCGTCGCCTTATAGTCCTTGAACATTTCGTGACGGAACGTCGGACCGTGCAAGTCAAACGCCGCAGCGATATGTGTCGGCTTCTGCTCTTTTATAAGTCTCAGAAGTATGCCCAAAAAGCCGTAAATCGCACCCGTATAAAGCCCCTTGCTCGATTTGAGATTGGGAAGCGCGTGATAGGCTCTGTGCATAAGCGAGTTCGAGTCAAGCAATAAAATTTTGTTTTGTGCCATATATTCACCGTTTTGCGAGTTATCGCATATTTGTCAGTTTAACCGAGCAAAAACTCTTTCAAACCTTCGTCCATAAGCCTTTTTGCGTCGTCGTATCCGCTTTGCATAAAATCGTGCACTCTGCGCGCCGAAAACGCCATTGCAGGTCCCAAGTCCACGCTAGGAGCAATGAAGAACAGGTCGATGTCTCCGCGCTCGATTTTGCGTTTTGGGGCTTTGTCCATGACGTTTGTGCGGATGACGAGCATCTTGTCGTATCCGTTTCTTGCAAGCAAATTAATGGGCATATTGTCGTACACGCCGCCGTCTATATACTTGCTATTGCCGATTTCTTTCGGCGGAAAAATCGGAAACGTTGCCGACGCTATTATGTAATCGACGAGTTTTCCTTGTTCTATGCCGCTCATCATCTGTTCAAACGGTTTGAATTCGGATATGTCGAAAGTCACGATACCGAAGTCTTTTTGGCTTGCCCTTATGTCGTCTTCGTTGACGAGATTTTCAAAAAACTCCTGCGATTGTTTGTAAGACGCTTCGAGCATTTTTATCGTTTTCAATCTCTTTTCTTTGAGGACTTTTATAATTGCGGGCGTCATGTCAAGATTATGTATGGATTCGATTTCTTCGTCGGTGAGCGCAAAAACCGTGTTGGTTTTGATTTGTTTCCACACGTCGAGCAACTTGTCGTATCCGCCTTCGAGATACAACGCGCCGTTGATTGCGCCTATTGACGTCCCCGTGACACCGTCAAATTCGACGCCGAGTTCGCGTATGGCAAGAAGTGCGCCCACCTGATACGCTCCCTTGACTCCGCCGCCTTCGAGCACCAGTCCCAATTTTTGACCTTTGTCGTTCATATTATTTATCCTTCGTGAATATTTCCGTCTACGAATATATTTCTTTTAAAAATTATATCATCAAATACGCCTTTTGTAAACAAGTTGTATTTGCACTGTCATTCAAAAAGAGCCACGCTTAGTCGATGTAAGCGTGGCTCTTTCACAATTCTTCACTGCTTAGTGCAGTTTGTCGATAAACGCCGCATTTATCTGATACGTCGAATACGGCGTGATCGGATTTGTGTTGGCGTATCCGAAAAGCTCAACGGAGAGATTCTTAACGAGGTTTGCCGCAAGAAGCGGAACGCCGCTGCCTTCGGGTTTGATGTCGCGCGTCTTCAACGAATGAATATCGTCTGTTTCTGTCGCAAGGTCAAGATAAGTCTTTTCCGTGAAAATGCCTTCTCCTGCCGATATGCCCGTGCATACGAACGCCATATGGAACCAGCATTTGCCTGCGTCGTCCCCTTTGCCTTCGTAACGATAGGTTTTGAACAACGAGTTTTGTCTTATGAGATCACCGCACATCGTACCTATAGTCTGGTTGAGTGTAGCGTCGCCGACATCGATAAGTTTTGTGTTGTCAACGTTCTGCCAGTTGTAAATATTGAAGAATCCCGTTTGTCTGATGACAAGATTGATGCCTTTAGAATACAGATTTTCCATAAAATACTGCTCGTTGGCGTCAAGGTCGTCGCGGATAAATCTGCCGAAACTCTTCTTTGCGGTTTTGCCGTTTTCATCGACGTATTCCTGCAATTCGGTTATCGTATATCTCTCATAGCACGAAGACATAACCGAACACAGCATATTGGAAGCCGTGAAGTTGTTGAACGTGATATTGGAATAGAATATCGCAAAGCCTTGCTCTTCGTTCTTCCAGTACATACGTTGCGGGACATACATTCCGCAAGACGTGAAGTTGCGCATTATGCAACCGTCAATCGTCATATCGCAATTGTACGAGTTGAGTGCCTTTTCGCCGTTTTCGAAAATGATGTACTCGAAACGCAATCCCGTAAGGTGAATTCTAGAATGGTCGTCGTCACCGGCAAACATCGCTTCGCCCTTAAAACCTTGCGTGTCGTCCGCATTGTTTATCTCGGTGTCGTCGCCAAGGTCGTTCATTCTCAATATAATGTTGCTCACCGTGACGTTGCTCCAAGCGATACGCGTTGCATACACTTTTTCCCCGACCTGCCCTTTGAGTGCGGAAAGCATGTGGTTGTTTCCGTAAAGGTCGCCGTAAAAACCTATCGAATCTGCATAATTTATATATTTGCCCGTGCCGTCTTCGTTTTTCTCGAATGCAATGTTGCTTTCAAAGCAAATCGCATAAGTTTTGTGCGATCCGTGTTGAGTATAGACAAAGTATCTTCCGCCTTCGGGGTTGATATCGTATGTCATTTCGTGACCGATGTAGTTGCCTTCGGTTTTTGCGTATTCGTTCTGGAAATTTGCCGCATTGCGAAGTTGTGCAATATTCGTGACGGCAACGCCGTAGATTGCCTTTATCGTCACTTCTTCCGTCGTGAATTTGCTGATGCCTTCGTATTTAGGATAGCGCGCGCTCACGCGTACGACGATACTCTGTTTGCCTTTTCCTTCGAGCGCGGAATCGAACACGAGTTTGTTTGCGACGGTCTCGTCGAAGTGTGCGTACTCTCCTCCCGAAACGATTTCAAACTTGTACGATGCGTAGAACGCCGCAAGTTCGCTTTCGGTTGCGCCTTTCGGCTCGCCCTGAACGACGATTCTCACAGAATTCGCTTCCTTTTCAAAAGCGTCGTTTGAGTATCTCTCGCTTGCAAAAACAGTCTCTCTTGCAAGTCCCACCGCAAGCGCACCGTTTGACGTGCGCAGTTGAATTGACGCAAGTTTGCTTTGGACGTTGAGTTCTATGCTGGTTTGCTCCGAGCCGTATTTTGCGGTTATCACGACTCTGCCGTTTGCAACGCCTTTGACTTCACCGCTTTCGTTTACGGTTGCAACGTCCGTGTCCGACGAAGACCATTCCACAACGCCGAGATTGCCGTTTGAAAGTTCGTCGGCGTGTATCGCTCTGAGTTTGAGCGTGTGCTCTCCGACCGCAAGAACGTATCCGTCGGTCTTGTTCGCGAAAAAAGTCTGCGTTTTCGATGACGATTGCATCTGGTGCTACCGAGTAAATCTCGAAGTTTCCGTTTGCGGTGGCAATCACCGCTTTGTCGCTCGTGACGGTGACTATGCCGTCAATAATCGTGCAACCTTCAACCGCGGTTGCGTCGGAATCTATGCCGAGTTCTTCGATGGTGAGCGACGTTCTTGCCGTATAAAGCGTTTGTCCGTATTTGCGGCTTGCGCCGTTTGCCGTGACGTTGACGGTATACGCGCCGCTAGTAATATATTGGATTGCGCCTTGCTCGGCTCGAGTGCACGCTTGCCTGCACGGTGATGTTTGCCGTGCCTGCGCTTTTTGCACTGACGACGCCGTTTTGGTCAACGGTTGCCACTTCTTCGTTGTCGCTGTGCCATATCGTGTGATTGACTATACTGTCAATAGGCGTGTAGTTTGGCACGAGACGTTTTGAATCGCCAACTGCGATATTGTTGTCTTCGCCGCTAAGGTTTCCTATCGTGACTCTTTCCACATTGTCACCGACGACGGAAAAGTTGAGCGTCTTTGACACGTTTTCGGCAACTACGTTTATCGTGAAGTTGCAATACGAGCCGATTACCATCTTTGCGGTTGAGTTTGACGCAGTTTCGTTGTCCGAGTCGTCAACCATGCACGCGGCGGGATAAACTCTCGTCAAAAGTGCGTCCGCCATTGCCGAGATAATCTTAACGGAGTCTTCTCCGTATCTCGATTTTGCCGTGTTGTACGCGCTCTTGCGTTCGGCGTCGGAGAAGTTGGGATACTCCGCTTCGAGTTCCGCTTTCAATGCGGACAAATCTTGCTTGTACTTCTCGTATTTTGTCTGATACTCGTCGTCTGTGTAAACGACGTCCCCCGTGATGCGCCACTCAACAGTGTAGTTGTTTGCTTTTTTCGGGCAAAACCTTGACATCTATGTAATCGTAAAGATTTATCGTCTTGTTCGCGACGTTTTCAAAGTTGAAAGATATGTTTTCGGCAACGTTTTCGGTGCCTTTATATCTCAACTGAATGTCTTCTACACTGATCCATGCCTGAATGGATACTATGCTTGAAACGAGCGCGACTATCACCAGAATGAGAATCGGGATAAGTATAAGAATTCCTATCATTACTTTCTTCATAAGTCGCTCCTTAGCCGTGCATCCTGTCGATAAACGCGGAGTTTATCTGATAGGTCGAATACGGCGTTATCTTTGCAGTGTTCGGATACCCGTAGACGAAAATCGGAACGCTTCCGAGTATCGTTTCGCCTGCGAGTCCGAAGAAGTCTTTGCTTTCTTTCTTTATCGTGCGTGTGTCGAGCGTATAGTAAGAGTCTTTATCCGAAAGCGTGACTTTCATGCTCGGCACTTCGGTGTACATACTCGAACCTTCAAACGACAAGCCTGCCACCACGAACGCGACGTGCAACCAACAGGTGTTGTCTTTGTCAACGTAGCGATAGTCTGCAAAAGCACTGTTGTTTCGCAAAACGTTTCCGCTTGCTTGCTTGATAATCTCGTCGTAACTTGCATCGCCCGTGCTGAACAAAGCCGCGTTGCCGACGTCCTGCCAATTGTACGCTTCCATAAAGCCCGTTTGTTCAATCTCGGTGTTTATGCCCTTTTCGTAGAAATTTTCCATGACGTACGCGTAGTTTGCTTCTTCGTCGCCCGGAACGAAACGATACTCTCCTTTGCCGTCCGAAGTCGGTTTCACCGCAAACTTCTCGTAAGTTGCCGCCATAAGCGAGCCGAGCGTGTTGGAAAACACGAGATTGTGGATTTTGATGTGCGAATAGTACGGATGATACGTGTTGTCCGAGTCTCTGTAGAATATGCGTTGCGGCACGACCATACCTGCCGAAAGCAAGTTGCGGATTATGCAACCCGTAAGTTCCAGATTGTTGTTGCGGAATGAGATCGCGCTCACCGCGTTTTCCATAATGCAATACTCGAACTTGACGTTCACCACTCTATAATAATCCCAGTGCACGTCGCTGCCGATGATGACCAAATCGCCCTTGAACGATTTCGTGTCCTGCGCACTGCTGATTTCCTTATCTTCGGGATGCGAATTTGCGCGAAGAATGACGTTTGAGAAAGTCACGTTGCTCCACGAAATACGCACGAGTTGGTGACTCACCTGTCCCGTGATTGCGGAAATCATCTTGTTGTTGCCGTAAAGGTCTCCGTAGAATTGCGCGCGACCGTCTCCGTCCCCTATGGTTTTGACGTTTCCGTTTTCGTCGTATTCGACTTTGTATGCGCAGTTGTCGGTGAGACAAATAGCATAGTTATATTTCGAACTTTCGTTCTCTTGCACTATATAGTTATCTTCGCCGTTGACGTGCTCGAATGTGGTCTTTGCAGGGATAAAGTTGCCTTCTTTGTAGGCGTATTCTTTCTGATCCTTCACCGCTTTGAGCAATTCGTCGATGTTTGAGACGCTCACGCCGTATATCGCCTTTATCGTCACTTCTTCGGTGGTGAATTTGCTCACGCCTTCGTGTTTTGGATAGCGCGCGCTCACACGCACGACGATATTCTGTTTTCCTTTGCCTTCGAGTGCGGAATCGAACACGAGTTTGTTTGCGACGTTCTCGTCGAAGTGTGCGTATTCTCCGCCCGAAACGATTTCAAACACGTATGAATCGTAAAACTCGGCAAGTTCGCTTTCGGTTGCGTCTCTCGGTTCGCCCTGAACGACGATATTCGTGCTGTTTGCGACTTTACTGCCGCCTGTGGAGACGTCAACGTATCTTTCGCTTGCAAACACCGTCTCTTTTGCAACGCCCACCGCCAAAGACGAGTCGGACATACGAAGTTGAATCGACGCAAGTTTTTTGCGCACTTTGAGAGTTAGGGAAGCACTCATTCCGTTGCCGTCCGTCGCCGTTATCACCACGACTCCGTTTGACAAACCTTTGACTTCGCCGTTTTCGTTCACCGTCGCAACGTCGGTATCCGACGAAGCCCATTCGACGTCTGACGGTTTTCCGAGTGCAAGCTCGTCGGAAAATACCGCGCCGAGTTTGAGAGTATGCTCACCCACTGCGAGAACGTAACCGTTTTCTTTGTTCTCAAAGAAACTTGCGTTTGCGATGGCGATTGAGTTTTCTTCGACAGAGAAAATCTCGAAGTTTCCGTTTTCGGTGCTAATCACCGCTTTATCGGCGGTCATCGTCACCGTATTTTCTTCAATCGTACAACCTTCCGCCGCCACTGCGCCCAAAGACAATCCGAGTTCTTCGAGAGTGAACGATTTCTTTGCGGTGTACAGCGTTTTGCCGTATTTCGTGCTTGCGCCCTTTGCAGTCACGTTTACGACGTATGCGCCGCTCGTGATATATCTGATTTCTCCGCGTTCGCTTGAATGAACGCTTGCCTGCATCGTGATGTTTGCACTGCCTGCTTTCAACGCCCTGACGACGCCGTTTTGGTCAACGGTTGCGACGTCTTCGTTGTCGCTGTGCCATATCGTGTAGTTGACGATGCTGTCAATCGGAGTGTAATTCGGCACGAGACGTTTAGACTCGCCGACGGAGATATTGTTGTCTTCGCCGTTTATGTTGCCGATTGTCACTCTTTCGACGTTGTCGCCCACAACCGACACGGACAACGTTTTCGAAACGTTTTCCGCAACCACTTTAACAGTGAAATTGCAGTATGACGAAACGATAAATTTGCCCGTCGAGTTGGAATCGACGTCAAATTCGTCTTCGCTCACGAAAGAGACCGCGGGTGACATTATTCCCACGAGCGATTTTGCCATCTCGTCGATGATTTTCGCAGAATCGTCGGGATATTTGATTTTTGCCTGATTGTACGCCGTGCGTCTCTCGTTTGTCGAAAACACGGGATACTCCGCCGCGAGTTCGGATTTCAGAGCCGAGATTTCGCGCACGTAGGCTTCGTATTTTTCCTGATATTCTTCGTCCGTATAGGTGACGTTGCCGTCGATTTTCCACTCTATCGTGTACTTGTTCGCCTTTTCGGGAAGCACCTTGACGTTTACGTAATCGTAAATGCTTATGGTTTTCCCCTGAATGCCGTCAAGTGACAAAGAGATGTTTTCGGCGGTACGTTCCGACCACTTCTCCGTAAGTTGTATATCTTCAACGCTTATCCACGCTTGCATGGATATGATGTTTGACACCATTGCGACGATAAACAAAATCAGAATCGGAATAAGGATGAGAATACCGACCATAACTTTTTTCATCGCATTCTCTCCTTACGGAATTATCTTCTGATAACGCTTGTTGAGATTGACAAACAGTCCCGCAAGCGAGCCTGCAAGCAAAACTATGGACACGATGCTCAATATGAGATAAATTCTGCTCATATCTCCGCGTTGTATAATCGTGACGTTGCCTATCGTAAGCGGAAGGAAACTGAATAACATCGCAAACAAACCGTACGCAATCGCAACGACGATACCGACTATCATCGCAAGCGCGACGTTTTTGTTTGCCGACACGAGTTCGCCGTCGCCCGACACGTTGAACGTCGGTGATTTGATGTCCGCAATCATACTAAGGCATGTAAGGCTTATGACGAGCATTTCGGCTATTCCGAAAATCGCGCCGCTGTCAAGCGGAGTGAGCAAATGTTTGCCTGCGTCGCTCGTGTAATAGCCACCCGAAAGTGCACAGCAAAGAGCGACTGAAATCGTACCCGTGAGAGAATACAAAATAAATTTGACGAGAATCTGATTCGTGTAACTTACGGGAATGACCTTCGTGTGATAGAAACTCGAACCTTCTCTGGATATACAGGTTGAAGCAAAGGACACGATTATGGTGATGAATATGACGATGACCATAAGCGTAAGTCCCGGCATAATGCCTGCGCCGATGCTTTCCGTTCCCATACTTGCCGCAAGACGATTGCAGAAGAACACCATGACGGGCGCGGCGCAAGCCATTGCGAAATACTGGAACGAATAGTTGAAACTTCTCAAAATGAGATAGAACTCGCGTCTGAAAAGCGCGTATGCTACGGGACGACGCACGTCTTTGATTTTCTTCTTGAAAGACGCTTTCTGAGTTTCGATGCCGTAAAGAATCGTCTTATAATACTCTTTCGTAGCTACGAAATACGCCGCAACGCCGAATGCCGCATTGATGAGAATAAGATACAGGAAGCGAAGCGCGTACTTGCCTGCCGAAAGTCCGCCGTACTTCATGCCGTTGACGATTTCGGCATACCAGTTGAACGGATATGCGTACTTTGCAAAATTGCGGTATCTTGCAATCATATCCGTAGAGAAAATGCTCTGCTTCGAGTCTTTAAGATACGTCAGCACGTTAGAGAGCGACACAAGATAAAAAATGAACACGAGACACACGACGATAATCGTGATGATGAGAATGAGCAAGAACTGATTCTTCACTGCGTTCATGACTTTCATGACGGGCACTGCGAGTATGTTTGCGATAAAGAACGGAATGAGCGTTGAAAACAACACTATGCCGATATATGCGAAATAGTCGCCCACAGCCGCGTCGGTGATGATGCCGAACGAAATATAGAACGGCAACATCAAAAGCAAGCACACGACAAAATTGTGCAGATAGCAATAAATAGACTTCGCAACGAGAATTTCTTTGCCGCTGACGGGAAAACGGAGCAACATTTCGTTGTCGCCGTTCTGATATAGGTTCTTTATTACGCTGCCCGTTGCGACTATCGTCGCAAGGCAAATCGTGAACGTCGCCACGATAACGAGGAATTCTATTCTGAGACCCGAACGAGTCACGAATACGTTCGTAAGATAATAAATGCCGACGATAAGCACCGCATAAACGAGAAAGAAGAAAATCGCGTTGGCAACGTGCCCGAGTTTTTTGCTTCCAAGCCGTCTTGTCGGTGTTCGTGACGCCGTATCTTGATTTAAGGTCAAGACGGAAGAGCGTTCTCACACTCTGCATGGAGAATTCGCCTTTCATTATTGCTCGTCCCCCTTGTTTTCGGTCTCTTCAACGACAAGTTCTTCGTCGCTTTGCGCTTCTTGACGTTCTATAGGCATATCTGGACGCATATCCGCGCTCTCTTGTGCAATGTAGTCTTCGAACAATCTTTGCTCGTAAGTGCCGGTGACTTTGAAGAACGTCTCTTCAAGGTTTGCCTTGTTCGCTTCGTTGCCTGCAAGGTCGATGACATCGATGAGATGACCGTCGTTGACGATTGCGACTCTGTGGCAGAGTTTCTTGACGAGGTCAAGGTTGTGACTCGAGAAGAAAACGGTATTACCCTTTGCGCAATGCTCTCTCATGTACGAAATGATTTCAGCAGTGGATTGCGGGTCGAGTCCCATCATAGGTTCGTCAAGAACCCAAAGTTTCGGGTCGTGAATGAGTGCCGCGATAATGCAGATTTTTTGTTTCATACCGTGCGAGTAGGACTTGATTTGTCTGTCTATCGCATTTTCCAGTTTGAAGAGTTTTGCATAACGGTCGATACGCTCCGTTCTCACGAGAGCAGGCACTTTGTAAAGGTCTGCGACGTAGTTGACGTATTCTCTTCCCGTCAATCTTTCGTAGACGGAGTGGTTGTCGGGGACGTAACCCATTTCCATTTTCGCCTTGATAGGTTCTTTGACGATGTCGTGGCCGCAAATGGTTATCGTGCCGCTGTCAAAAGGCAAAATGCCCGTAAGGCACTTTATGGTTGTGGATTTGCCCGCACCGTTTTGTCCGAGAAATCCGAAGATTTCGCCCGGTCTCAATTCAAATGAAATATTGTCAACTGCGAGTCTGTCGCTCTTTGGATATTTTTTTACAAGGTTTTCAACTTTTAACATAATCAAATTATCTCCTGTTGTATTTTCGCATGGCGAAGCATGCTTATACGCGTGCGCACACGCGCGCACACATACTGAAATCACCCGAAAAAAGCGGGTGTCGCAAAATCATTGAATAATGATTGGTGAAGTCTGCAAAAAAGCGTTCGACGCGATTATGCTTCTTCGCGACGAAACGAGGCGATGCGTCCGTATATGAATCGGAACGACCTTCACTCGTTCTTGCATAAATTTGTGCGGCAAAACCGCCGCCGTTGCCATAATAACGCAAAGCGTCACCGTGACGGACACGATGCCGACTATCGCAAAATGTATGATGGTCGTCTTTGCGACGAACAATCCGAAGTTTTGAAGAGAAATTTTGAACAACGCAAAAGCGATCACCGTAGTCGCAAACGCAGATACGAACCCGCGTATACGCTTTGGCAAACACCTTATAAGCATAAATATCAACGCTATTGCCGCAAGCCCCGCAATCGTCTTTGCAAAATCGACGAGATAGACGGTCACTTGTGTCAGGAACGATAGAAAATCCAAATCTTCTCCTTGCGCAAAACAAATGTCGTTTTGTTGTCGCTTTGCGCATTTATTTTTTTATTTTACCAACTATATATATACTTGTCAAATAGTTTCCTTATTTTGCCCCGTCTGCGCACTTTACAATGTCAAAAATACACTACAAACGTCCGTTATCGGCATATACGACCGCCGTCGCGTGTAGTTTCGCACTCCAAATTCAATCAACCGCTTGACGGAATCGACACAAAAAGCGTATAACATTGTAGTTAAAAAAATATGAAAAACCAACGCGTCGTAAAAAAACGCGAGAGAGATGAAATATGATTACTCAATCGATATCCGCTATAAATTATTTTGAGATCCTGCTTCCGCTCGCTCTTATTCTGCTTTCCACGAAGTTTTTCGCTTTGATTGGAAAAAAGATAGGTCTTCCGCAAGTAGTCGGAATGCTCATTGCCGGCATTTTGCTCGGCTTTATCAAATATATTCCGAATCAGACCATTTTCACGGACGCAACGCTCGAAGGTCTTTCTTTCCTTGCAAAAATCGGCGTTATCCTGATTATGTTCTCGGCAGGACTGGAAACCGACCTTAAACAATTCAAAACATGCGGCGTTCCGTCTGTTATTATAACGTCGCTCGGCGTAATCTTCCCCGTAGGTCTCGGCTTTATCGTTTCGGCGGCTTTCAACGGCGGCTTTGCGAATATGAGCCAACACCAACTCATTACAAACCTGTTTTACGGCGCGATTCTCGCGGCAACCAGCGTCAGCATAACCGTCGCGGTGCTCAAAGAACTCGGAAAAATCAACTCCAAAGTCGGCACGTCAATCATCGCCGCTGCTATCCTTGACGACATCATCGGCGTCATTCTTCTCTCCCTTTTCATAAGTCTTGACAAAGGCGAAGATTTGAGCGGCGTGGGCATCGCAATCGGCAAAATGATCGGTTTCTTTGCGGCGGCTATCGCTGTGGGCGTCGTGGCGCACTTTTGCTTGAAACACTATCTCAAACGCCACCCCGAACACCACAGACGTATCCCCATCATCGGATTTGCAATGTGCTTCCTGTTCGCTTATGCGGCAGAAGAATGGTTCGGCGTTGCGGACATCACAGGCGCGTACGTGGCAGGCATTATGCTTTCCACTCTCACCGAATCGGGCTATATCGACAGAAAAGTCGAAGTGAGCAACTATATGATTTTTGCGCCGGTCTTCTTTGCCAACATCGGCATAAATGCCAACTTCGGAGCAATCAGCCCCCACATCGTAGGTTTCGGCTTTGCGTTTATAGCGGCAGGTCTCGTCGGCAAAGTGCTCGGTTGCGGTCTCGGTTCGCTTATCTGCAAATACTCGCTCAAAGACAGTTTGCGCGTCGGCATCGGTATGATGGCAAGAGCGGAAGTCGTGCTCGTATGCACTCAAAAAGGCGTGGACAGCGGCATCGTGGACCAATCGATAATGCCGTTCGTGCTTATTCTCATCATCGTGTCTTCACTGCTCACACCGCTGTTTTTGAAAATATCATACCGCAAAGAACTTCCCGACAGCGTGCTCAATCAACCGCTCACGCCCGCACTTGCGGACGGCTCGAACGGCTCGCAAGCCCCCGCTATTTCTGACGGCACAAACGGAGCTCCCGCCGAAAACACCACGGCAACCCCTTCCGATTTATCTAATCAATCGCAAGACGATTCAACATCTCAAAACTAATCGTTTTTAGCAATCTAACCGCACAAAAGCACACTCAACGAGTGTGCTTTTTTCAATCAAATTAATAATGAATAATTATTAATTAATAATTGTGGAAGGCGAAGCCTTATCCGAAAGTCTATTCGGAGCGTACTTATAAACGGACTGTGCGACTTCGAAGACGGAACACGAGCCGCAATGGCGGTGAGAAATAAGCGCCGAGCAAGACGGTTGTACAAGTGAGCAAGTGCGTGTTGTTCTTTGCGCTTGCGAACGAGTGGCATAATGAGTGTACGATACTTGTCTATGCGAGTGCCGACTGTCTTTCCCCGCGAGCGACGGATAACATTGTAGAGAAAGTACTCTATACGAGTGGTGGAAGAAATACCGGCGCGGTCCGGAAAGATGGGGCATTTCTATTTAGGGTCTTAAACGAAAAACTTTTATACGCCATAATCCGATAAATCGATGCATAACGCGAAAGCGCCCCAAGAATGACAACCCTAATGTACTATGCGTACATGAGTTGGCAGGCTTGGGGTGCTGTAAGGAACGAAGTGACGGAATAGCGATTGTTACGCTTTTGCATCAATCGCGTCCAAAGTTAGGTGCGATTTAGCGGGTTATATTACGCAATCAGAAAAATAACACGCTATTCAGATGAAGAACAAGAAAGAACCGCTCACACAGACATGAGCGTACTTGTCGTACGTGATTGTTTGCGTGGGCGGTTCTGCCGAAGTTGTTCGCTGAATAGCGCGTTATTTTATGATTGCGGGGTCCCAGTGAGCATCCGGCTCAAACCCCATAATCTTCACTGCCGTTGCAGCCACGTCGGAAAGTCCGAAAGAGCCGTCGGCGATGGTGCAATCATAGTTATAGACGATGAAAGGAACGGGGTTGAGAGAGTGCGCGGTACGCACGGTGATTTGACCCTTTTTGTTCTTTTCGAGCATCTCGTCGGCGTTGCCGTGGTCGGCGGTGACGATGAGTGCGTAATCGTGTTTCTTGACTATCGGGAGAAGTCTTGCAAGTGCAAGGTCAACTGCTTCGACACCGATTCTCGTTGCATCGAGATTGCCGGTGTGTCCAACCATATCTCCGTTGGGATAGTTGCAACGGATGAAGCCGTATTCACCGCTTTCGATTGCGTCGATGACCTTGTCGGTGACTTCTGCCGATTTCATCCACGGACGTTGATCGAAAGACACTTTGTCGGAGGGGACTTCTTCCCAAACTTCGAGTGCGTCGCTAAATTTTTCGGAGCGGTTACCGTTCCAGAAATACGTCACGTGACCGTACTTTTGCGTTTCGGAAACAGCGTAAGACTTCACGCCGTGATTGACAAGAAATTCGCTGAGCGTATATTTGATTTGCGGCGGTTCGACAAGGAATCTAGTTGGCAAATGTAAGTCTCCGTCATATTGAAGCATGCCTGCGTAAAGAACCTTGGGCATATTGCCGCGATCGAAACCGTTGAAGTCTGCATTGTCAAACGCCATAGAGATTTCGATTGCGCGGTCGCCGCGGAAGTTGAAGAGTATCACGCTGTCGTTGTCGTGCATTGCGCCGACGGGTTCGCCGTCTTTGACAATAACGAATGCAGGCAAATCCTGGTCGATAACGCCGGGGTTTTCCGCACGGTAAGTCTCGATTGCGTCCGTTGCGGATGCAAATCCCCTGCCTTGTCCGTAAACGTGGGTGTAGAAGCCTTGTTTGACCATATCCCAGTTTGCGAAATATCTGTCCATGGTGATGACCATTCTACCGCCGCCGCTTGCGATGCATGCGTCAAAGTTGTCATCGTTGAGCTGTTTGAGAGCAGATTCGAGCATATCAACGTAAACGAGCGCGCTTGTTGCGGGAACATCTCTGCCGTCAAGCAAAACGTGGATGCGAACGTGCTTTATGCCGCTTTCCTTTGCGCCCTTGACAAGAGCGATAAGGTGACCGATGTTGCTGTGCACGTTGCCGTCCGAGAGCAATCCGATGAAATGCATCGTCGAGCCGTGATTTACGCAATTGTCCTTGAGTTCCTTCCATGCGGAAGAATTGAAAATATCTCCGCTTTCGATTGCTTCTTCAACGAGTTTTGCACCTTGCGAATAGACCTGTCCGCAACCGAGTGCGTTGTGTCCCACTTCGCTGTTGCCCATATCGTCGTCGCTGGGAAGACCGACCGCCGTGCCGTGCGCCTTGATATAGGTGTTGGGGCATTCTTTGAGAAGTGCGTCAAGCGTCGGAGTGTTTGCCAAAGTGACTGCGTCGCCGAGTCCCGTCTTGGACTTTCCTACGCCGTCCATAACGACCAAAACAAGTTTTTTCATATCATTTTACCTTTTGAAAAAATCTAACCGTCCGAGATTTTCGAGCGGTTAGATGATAGATTTTTAGTAGTTTACGACTTGTGAGAAGTCAACCGCTTTCAATGATGCGCCGCCGATGAGACCGCCGTCGATTTCAGGCATAGCCATGAGTTCTTTGACGTTCTTGGGGTTCATGCTGCCGCCGTATTGAATACGAACGCGGTTTTCTGCGCACTTGGGGCAATAAAGTTCCGCCATGGTGTTGCGGATGATTGCAATCGTTTCGTTTGCGACTTCTGCGGTTGCGGTCTTGCCGGTGCCGATTGCCCATACGGGTTCGTATGCGATGACGATATTGTCGAGTTCTTCTTTGTCGATGCCTTCGAATGCGCCTTTGGTTTGACGAACGAGAACTTCTTCAACCTTGCCGCTTTCTCTTTCTTCGAGAGTTTCGCCCACGCAAATGATGGGTTTAAGACCTGCCGCGAGTGCCGCTTTTGCACGAGCGTTGACGGTTTGGTCGGTTTCACCGAAGTATTGACGACGTTCGGAGTGACCGATGATGACGTATTCTACGCCGAGTTCAACAAGCATTTTTGCGGAAATTTCACCGGTGAAAGCACCTTTTTCTGCCCAGTGTACGTTTTCTGCGCCGACGTGAATGTTGGTGCCTTTTGTCATTTCGACTGCGGTTGCCAAATCGGTGTACGGAGTGCAGATAACGACGTCGCAAGCCGCGTCTTTGACGAGCGGAGCGAGATCCGTGATGAGCGCTTTGGTGTCAGCGATGGTGTTGTTCATTTTCCAGTTGCCTGCAATAATGGGTTTTCTCATAATATACTCCAAAAATTTATTTTCGATATGTTTTTTCCTTTGTTCCGTCCGATTCCGCTAGGTATAAAACGCATGCGCTAATCGAATGAAGAACAATGAAAAGTTGCTTTTTCCGCTCGCCCGACATGGTTGTCAAACGATTGCGAAAATTGAATGTTCCGTCACGTCATATTACACGTCTCAACGACAGCGATAATCGGATGAAGAACAAGGAAAAGCCGCTTTTTCACTCGCCCAACGTACTTACCGTACGTGACGAGTGAAAAAACTGATTTGACGCAGTTGTTCGCCGATTAGTGCTTGTCGCACGATTGCGCAAATTGAATGAAGAACAAGGATAACCTCCTATTTTGGCAAGCCCAACGTACTTTGCGTACGTGACTTGTCAAAATTGGAGTTAGACGCAGTTATTCGTCAATTTGCGCGATCGTTGAGGCAGGCGATGCCGGGAAGAACCTTACCTTCAAGGAATTCCAAAGATGCGCCGCCGCCGGTTGAGATGTGTGTCATCTTGTCTGCATAGCCGAGTTGCGCGACTGCCGCTGCGGAATCGCCGCCACCGATGATCGTGGTTGCATCGGTTTCTGCCATTGCTTTTGCGACTGCGTTCGTACCTGCCGCGAGTTGCGGATTTTCAAAAACGCCCATAGGTCCGTTCCAAACGACCGTCTTTGCGGACTTCACTGCGGATGCGAAGAGTTCTTGAGTCTTCGGACCGATGTCGAGACCTTCACGGTCTGCAGGAATTGCGGTACTGTCGCAATATTCGATGTCAACGTGTGCGTCGATAGGATCGGGGAATCCTGCGCAAGTTGCGGTGTCGACGGGAAGATAAATGGTCTTGCCGAGAGATTTTGCCTTTTCAAGCATCTTGTTGCAGTAATCGATCTTTTCGTCGTCTACGAGAGAGAGACCGACGCTGCCGCCTTGTGCTTTGATGAAGGTGTAAGCCATACCGCCGCCGATGATGAGCGTGTCGCACTTGTTGAGAAGATTGTCGATGACGTTAAGTTTGTCGGCAACTTTCGCACCGCCGAGAATAGCAACGAACGGACGAACGGGGTTCTCGATTGCGTTGCCAAGGAATTTGAGTTCTTTTTCGATAAGGAAACCGCTGACTGCAACGGGTGCAAAACCGTATTGAACAATACCTGCGGTTGTTGCGTGTGCACGGTGTGCAGTACCGAATGCGTCGTTGACGTATACGTCGCAGAAGTCTGCGAGTTTTCTGCAAAGGTCTTCGCTGTTCTTTTCTTCGCCCGCTTCGAAACGAGTGTTTTCAAGCAAAACGATTTCGCCGTCTTTGAGTGCCGCGACTTTTGCGTGTGCGTCGTCCCCTACCAAATCGGTTGCAAACGTCACTTTGCCGGGGAAATGCTCTGCAAGTTTTTCCGCAACAGGTCTGAGCGTGAATTTCTTTTGGTCGTTTTTAAGAGCTTTTGCGATATATTCCGCTTTTGCAGCCGCTTGTTCTTCTGCGGGAAGCGCTTCAACCGCTTTCTTTTCTTTCTTGTTGAGACCGAAACCTTCCGTGAAAATGTTGTGGGGCTTGCCCATGTGAGAGCAAAGTATCACTTTTGCGCCGTGATCGACAAGATATTGAATGGTGGGAAGAGCGCCGTTGATACGGTTCTCGTCGGTGATAATTCCGTCAACCATCGGCACGTTGAAGTCACAACGAACCAAACACTTTTTGCCTTTGACGTCTACGTCGCGGATTGTCATTTTTGCCATAGATATTCTCCTTTAAGAAAATAAAATTACGATTTTTAAGCCAAAAGGTATTATATCAATACATTTTTAGCGATAGTAGTATATCACACGCGCGCAAAAATTACAATAGAATTTGTCAAACTGCCACATTTCTCCGTTGCAATGTTGCAATTTTTGCAAGGCGGATTTTTGAACGGATTTTCAAAATCGGCAAAAGAACGTAAAGATAGAACACGATATGTGTTGTTATTGCGGAATACAGAATATGTATCGTGTTTTTGAAATACTAAAAACATATGAAAAACGGCGATTTCTCGCCGTTTTCCGTCAAAATACTATATTATACAACACCTATCGTGTTTTATTCAAATTTTGCGGTATATTCAAAATTGAGTCAAGTGACCTTGTTCAAGCAAGTTGTTAAAACCCAACTGGCGCATACCTTCGTACACGACGATTGCAACCGAATTGGACAAATTGAGCGATCTTGCCTCTTTGACCATGGGGATACGGATTGTCATGTCGTAGTTGTCGTGAAGAAGATCTTCTCTAAGCCCCTTGGACTCTCTGCCGAAAAACAAGAAGTCGTTTGGCGAAAAATGCGCCTGATCGTATCTCACGCTTGCTTTGGTCGAACAAAAATAAAAATGCGGAGTTTCTCCGTCCATTGCGTTGCCGTCTATGTGCCAGTTTCCATTTTCGTCCTTGTGCACTCTGCCTTGCGCGTTCTTTTCAAAGAACTCTTCGAGATTTTCGTAAACTATAAAATCGGTCAGATGCCAATAATCGAGCCCTGCTCGTTTCAACGCTTTGTCGCTTATGTCGAAGCCGATAGGCTTAATTATATGAACCTTACATCCCGTTGCCGCCGCCGTTCTTACGATATTGCCCGTATTTTGCGGGATTTCCGGCTCGGCCAAAACTATATTGAATGCCATATTGTACCTTTATACTTTTATACTCAATCGATTTTTCAATCGAAACTCACTTGACTTCGATCGACTTATAAATTGCCTTAATTGCAAACATTTCCACGCAATTAGAAAAATTCATCGATTATTTTGAAAGTGTCTCCAAGTGATTTTGCTTTGCCTATCTCGACTCGCACTGCTTTTGCGTTTCTTCCGCCGCGAGCGTAATAGCAAAGCTGCAATTTCATGACGTTTGCCACCGTGAAGTCGGGCATAAACTTGCGCAACACGTCGATATGTTCCAAGATGAGAGACTTTATATCATGCGAATCGTCTTTGCCTTGTAGTTCGGCAAAAATCCAAGGCTTGCCGAGTGCGCCACGGCCTATCATAAATCCGTCCGCCTTCGTGATTTGGGCAACCTTATCGAGACTTTGTTTGTCAACTATATCTCCGTTTGCTATGACGGGTATATCTAGAGCGTCTTTGACTGCTTTCGTTATCGTATGGTCACATTCGCCGCTGTAATATTGCTCGCGATATCTCGCATGAACGGTTACGGCACTCGCGCCGCCTTTTTGTGCGGCAAGCGCACATTCGACTGCGAGCGGTTTTCCGATTTCGATGCCTGCGCGCATTTTCACGGTTACGGGACGGCTGCCGCCTTCCTTGACCGCCTGCACGACTTCGGTTATGAGTGCGGGATTTTTCATCAATGCGCTTCCGTCTCCGTTGCCGAACACCTTCTTGACGGGACAGCCCATATTTATATCGATTATATCGAATTTCACAAGTCTCTCGTCTTTTGCCGCCTTGTACATAAACTCGGGATCACTCCCGAAAATCTGCACGGCACACGGGGTTTCTATATCCGTGGTCGCAAGCAATTCTTCAGTGCCTTTGTTGCCGTACACAAGACCTTTTGCGCTGACGAGTTCGGTATACGTGAGTCCTGCGCCGTATTTTGCGCATAAATGTCGAAAACCGACTTCGGAGAAGCCGGCAATCGGTGCAAACACCAGATTGTTTTTCAGTTGTACGTTACCTACGGTGAGCATGTGCTATGTATTAAACTATTTATCCAGATTTGAAGATTTTTCTTTGAGTTTGACCTGATTCCAGATTTCGTCGAGTTGTTCGAGCGTGCAATCTTTCATTTCACGACCGCTTTCTTTCACCGCGGCTTCAACCGCGCAAAAACGGCGGAAAAATTTGAGATTCGCTTCATGGAGTGCCATTTCGGGATCGATTTTGTAAAAGCGTAAAACGTTGACCACCGCAAAGAGCAAATCGCCCGCTTCTTCTGCTCTATGCTCCGCGTCTGCCGATTTAAGTTCTTCCGTTTCTTCTGCAATCTTATCGTACGCGCAATCAACCGTGTCCCAATCAAAGCCGACTTTCTTCGCTTTCTTTTGAAGTTTCTCGGCATAAAGCAAACTCGGCAAATTCTTCGGAATACGATTCATTTCGTCCGAAGCGGAAGTATATTTCTTTTCTTTTTTCTTCGCTTCTTCCCAAAACACGAGTGCTTCGTCTGCATTATTTGCATGGTTCGTTCCGAAAATATGCGTGTGGCGGTCAATAAGTTTTCTGCAAAGACCGCTTATCATATCCGTATAATTGAATTCTCCGTTCTTTTTTGCAATTTCGGCGTGGAAAACGGCTTGCATGAGAATATCGCCCGTTTCTTCTTTAATCATCTCGACGTTTTTCATATCTATCGCTTCAACGAGTTCGTATGCTTCTTCGATGAGATTTATACGAATGCTCTCGTGCGTTTGCGCTCTATCCCATTCGCAACCGTCGTCGGCGCGAAGTCTGTGCATGATTTGTTCAAGGTCGGAAAAATCGAAACGCTTGCAATCGACAAGCGCAATCGGATCTATCGTTAGCGCGTCAAAATCTCCGTCAAGTCGGCTAACGCAAGTTTGCACGTCTTCGCCGTCTTTTTCAATCGTCACGGCAACGTCGCCGTATACGTCGAGAAGTTTGTCTTTTATCTTCTGCACGTCGATTTCTTTCACGTCGTCAACGACGAGCGCAATACGCTTGTTGAAAAAAGCCGTTGACAAAAAGTCTTCGGCAGAATAACGCTGATACGAACCTTTGAGAATTTCGTCAAGTTTCATTCGTGTCTCCGATTTACGCCGATAAGGCGGATATTGTCAGCCGTAGTCCCAGAATCGTATGAGCCTGTGAAGTCCCCACATAAGCCTTTTCATCGGCAAGTGCGGAATTTCTTCTCTTGAAACAAGTCCGAAAAGAAAGACGAGCCACACGTACACGACAACGCAAATCACGCTGCCGACGCAAAAAGCCGCAACGGGATTTTGCAAAAGTGCTTTCACGCCAACGCCTGACAGAGCCATTATAACACCTATAACGAGATTTGTGCCAACGTTTTTTTCAAGATGCAGACCGCATATTTTGAAATACGCAACATTCGAGACGAACAACGCCACTGCTCCCATACCTACCGACGCTATCGCGCCGCCGCAAATTCCTATATATCTGACAAGCACGAGAGACAAAACCGTTTTGACTATAATCGCACAAACGAGACTTAAAACTGCCCATTTTGTTTTGTCAAGTGCCTGTAAGAGCGAAACGTATATTTGCATTGCGGAAAACGTGACCACGTTGAAAGCAGATATTCTGAGAAGATTTGCCGCTATGTCCAGACTATATTGACTTAGCGAAGGATAGACTATCGACAAAACATTATCCGCAAAAACCGCAAAGAAAAACGCAAACGGTATACCGAGAAGATAGCAAAGTTTGACGCAAAGCCTGCTTTTTAGCATAATAGAGTCCACGTCGCGCGTTGCTCTCGATGCGGACACCGACGGCACGATTGCTACGCCGAGTGAAATTATCGCAACGATAGGCATGTTGACAAGAGACTGCACCGGCCCCGAAAGCAAGCCGTACCATGCCGTCGCAATTCCCCCGATTTCGCCGTGCAATCTTAACATATTGACGATTATCATGCTGTCGAAAAAGTTTGAAAGCGGCATCAAGATAGCGACAATTGCAATGGGAAACGCCATAGCCGCCATGCTTTTTCTCTCTTGCTTCGTCATGCTCTCCTTTATCTCGTGCACGCCGTTTTTTCTCGCTTTTGTCGCTCGGACAAAATAGGTTGTGGCCATATAAACAAGTGTGACGAGTTCGGAACATACAACACCGAGCAACGCGCCGCACACCGCCCAAATCAGACCTTTGCCTATCAAAAGATATGAAAGCGTTATTCCGAGCGCAAGTTTTACGACTTGCTCGATAACGTTTGAAAGCGCAGTAGGAAGCATATACATTTCGCCTTGAAAAAAACCGCGAAATCCCGATATAATTCCCACCAAAAATATTGCCGGCGATATCACGAGAAAACCGTAATACGTATCGGGATTGCCCTGCCATACGGCAAAAACCTTTGCAAGAGCAAAAGTAAGAACGGAAGAAATTCCGCCAAGCACGGCAAGAGCGAGCATAGCTGCGACAAAATATTTTTTGCTCGACTGCCCGATTGCTCTCTTTTCGGCGACTATTCGACTGAGTGCGGTCGGAATTCCCGCCGTTGACAACACCATGAAAAGAGCGTATACGGGAAAGACGAGTTGATACATTCCCATACCTTGCGCTCCGAGAATATTCGTAAGCGGAATACGGTAAAGCGCGCCGAGCATTTTGGCAATCACGCTTCCTATTGCAAGCACTCCTGCGCCCGACGCAATTTTTCTTTTTCTATCGCCCTTTTGCGTGGCATCCGCAGCATAAACCGCATTGCAGTTTTTCCTTATTTTCGGCATATCACTCAAGACTTCTCGCCACGAGTTCCGCACAAAAATGCAAATACGCTCTTGCAACGTCGCTCGGAAGCCCGTCAAGCATAAGCACCGCCGCTCCTATTACGTCTCCGTGCGCGACGATCGGCTCAACAACGCAATAACAGCAAAGAGCGGATCTGTCGTCAAACAAATCTTTCAAATCGTCTCCGTGCAAAATCACGACGTTTCGCTCCGCCGCGATTTTGCCGAATTTTTCGCTGACGATCGCACCTTGGTAGTGTTTTTTGTTTGCGCCTTCTGAAACTATCACTCGCCCGCACGAAACGAACAAAACGTCCGCTTCGGTGTATTCGCAAAGCGACTTGGCAATGCCTTTGACTTCGGACAATACGCTTTGAAAGCCGCTGTATCTTTTTAGCGTTATGTTTTCGCCGTCCGAACAAATTTCCATTTCGTCACCAACCTGAAGTCTCATGGTGCGGCGCATTTCTTTGGGGATAACGATACGACCTAATTCGTCGATTCTTCTTACAATTCCTGCCTGCATAGTGATAGTATTTTTCAAAAACTTGCTTGTATGCGCAAATAAAAAAAATTAGACACTTTTGTACACTTAAAAACAGAAAACGCACTTAATGTGCGTTTTCATATCGTATAAAGCCTTGATTGAGTAAAATTAAATATTTTTCTTTTGCGACGTTTCATCGCTTTTTCAGATATAATATTGCTTTGGTTTCTTGTTTTCGATCACTCTTTCAAGCACGAAAGACGTGAAATCGCACTCTTCGATGAAGTCGCGCGGTATGTATTTCACTCTGTTGAATTTCTCGAAATGTTTGAAATGAGACGGCAACGATATGGGCGTGGCAACGTCCACGAGATACGCTATCTCTTGCAGCATTTTTTGAAAATTGCTCGGTGTGAGCGAAAGTTCGCTTTCGTAAATAACGTCCTTTTTAATTTTGTCGCCCACCATGACTTTTGCCCAAATTTTCATCAGTATTCTCCCACGATTTCTCCGAAATAAAAAGTGTGTCTGTCGTCCGTCGGATACCATTTTTCCACTTTGGATATATCCATATCTTCGCCCATAGGCACGACGCCTATGACCTTGCATTCAAAATATTTTTGGCACCCGCCCACCACGACGGAATCAACGTACTTTGCTTTGACCTTGTCGAGCGAGCATTCCGCCCACTTGTCGTATTCGCGACCGCTTTTCGTGCCGCAAAACTTGATTGCCTGCGTCATATCGTGCGGATAAGGTATACTCACGGTAAACACGCCCGTTTCGTCAATAAACTCTTTCGTGTATCTCGACTCTCTCACGGGCACTACGAACACACGCTTGCCCCACATGACGCCTATCATACCCCAACTTGCCACCATAACGTTCTCGCCCGAGCAGAGAAACGCCCCGGTGTTGAGTGCAGTGTCAAGGCACGATAAATCTTCAAATCTATTCATAATCACTCCTGCATTTCGATTTTTTACGCTTATATTATATGCGTTTTCCGTCCTTTAAGTCAACGGCAAATATGCGATTTTTGCTTTGTCGACACGCGCGAATGTTTTTATAAATTAGTTTTTCGTTTTTTATAAGCCACTATATATTGCCTTTCGCAAATTTGTTTTATTTTTCGGTTATGTTTTTTTCGATTGTGTGTTATCATTAAACTCCGTATTAAAAGGAGTGATTATATCGTGAGTTTTGCAAGATTTTCAAGCGACTTTCTGATGGAAACGTTTACGCTCGTGGACAACCTGTTCATCAACGAGCATTTGCCTTATTGCGACGAAAAGCAAATCAAGGTCTATCTTTACGGTCTGTATCTTTGCTCCAATCCCGCAAAAGACAATTCAGTTGCCGAATTGTGCGCAAGGCTTGACATGACCGAGAGCGAAATATTGTCCGCTTACGGCTATTTTGAAGATATGGGACTCGTGCAAATCGTATCCAAACAGCCGCTGGAAGTGAAATATCTCAGCCTTAAACGCTCCATGCAAACTCCGAAAAAATACAAGAGCGAGAAGTGGAACGATTTCAACGTACACCTTCAACAACTCTTTCCCGAACGCATGCTCACCCCCAACGAATACAACGAATACTACATGTTCATCGACGAGAGCAAAATCGAGCAGGACGCAATGCTTATGATCGTGCAATACTGCATAAATCTCAAAGGCATGAGCGTGAGATACCCATACATACTCACCGTCGCACGCAACTGGGTTGCCGACGGAGTGCGCACCGCAAGCGACGTCGAAGACAAACTCAACGAATACGACAAACAATCGGGCGAGATGCAGAAAGTGCTTGCCGCGCTTCAAAGAAAAGGCGGTGCGGAACTCGAAGAAAAGCAAATGCTTCTCAAATGGACGAGATCGTGGGGATACGAGCTCGACGCCGTGCTCACCGCCGCAAAAACGCTCAAAGGCACGAAGACTTTCAAAAAACTCGACCAGAAACTCGACGAATTCTATCGCCTTTCGATATTCACGGCGGAAGAGATGCTCGACTATCAGGCGCATCGCGAACGCCTTAAAGACCTTGCAATCGTAATCAACAAGAATCTCGGCGTATACTACGAATCTTTCGAGCACGAAATCGAAGTGTATATCGTCCCCTGGACGGCAAAAGGCTTTGAAGACGAAGCACTCAAAAAAATCGCGCACAACTGTTTCGTGGGCAACGTACGCACGCTCGACGGTATGAACAACGTCGTTGAAAAATTCTACAAACAAGGCTTGCTGACGGCGGATAGCATAGACGAATATATCTCGTCTCAAATCGCACTTGACGGCAAGATAAAGAAGATAATCGAAAAGACGGGACGCTCACGCTCGGTGACGGGAACGGACAGAGAGTACTACCACACCTGGAGCGTAACCTGGGGCTTTGACGACGACGTGATTTTGTACGCGGCAGAGCAAGCGATCGGAAAAACCTACCCCACACCCTACATCAATCAACTGTTGTCGCAATATAAATCGAACGGCGTGACGAGCGTTGAGCAGGCAAAGAAATTTGCGCCGAAGACAGACAACAAAACGCACGAAAAGACATTTGAAGAAAGAGAATATTCTCACGAAGAATTGCAGTCGGTGATAACGAGCATCGACAGTCTAAAAGACATCGAGTGGTGATATGAGAAAAAGAGTTTTTCAAAAAACGCAAAAAGAACACGCGCTAAAAATCGAAAGGGCAAAAGCGGCGGCTCAAAGACGTGCCGAAGCGGCTCTTTCAATTGACGAAATTTCGCGCGCACAGAGCGCGTACGCAAACGCCGCGTTTTCAAACACGGACGACACAAATCATGATAAAATTGTCGAAAGCGCACGTTTAACGTATCAAAACGCATTGAAAAAATACGGATTTGACGAAAAAGAGTTTGAATATCGTCCGATATGCCCTATATGCGGCGACACCGGAAGCGTCAACGGAAAGCCTTGCAAATGTATCTTCGACGAATACATCGCAAATCTTAAAAAAGCATGCGATATCGACGCTCGCGCGAAGTTTTCTTTTGCCGATTGCGACCTTGAAAAAGTAAAGGACGAAACGCAAAGAAAGAGTCTTGCGACTTTGTATTCCGCAATGCAAAAAATACGTTGAGAAATTTCCGAAATCGGAGTGTTCGACGATTGTCTTTTCGGGCGGCGTTGGAACGGGCAAAACCTGCCTTGCAAGCGCAATCGCAAGAGCGGTCGTGGAAAAAGGATACGCCGCAAAAATCATGAGCGCATACGAGTTCAATTCGCTTATGCTCAAAATCCACACTTCGCCAATTGCCGAGCGCAACGCTCTCATTCACGACGTCATCACCGCCGACTTGCTTCTTATCGACGATTTGGGCACGGAGCCTATGCTCAAAAACGTGACCGTAGAATATCTTCTTCTCGTCATAGAAGAGAGACAAACGAAAGGTCGCGCAACGGTGATTACGACAAATCTCGACACCGACGGCATACTCTTCCGCTACGGCGAGCGCATATACTCTCGTCTAAGCCACAAACAGCACTCGAAAATCATCGAGATGAACGGAAAAGACCTGCGCATAAACCGATAATACTTTGTCACGTGCGTTTGCAAACGAAAAACTCGCAAGAGATACGCCGTTCAAACGGATTTAACCTTATATTTTTACAACGAAAAAGACGCTCGATCGAGCGTCTTTTCGATTACGTTTTATTTTGTGATTATTCTTTTTCGCCTTTGCCGTCGTCCGACACTTCTTCGAGTTCTCTTTCAAGGTTTTCGGCGGTGATTTCGTCGAGCGTTTTGCCGCACTCGTCGCAACTTTCGTCGCACTTATTATCGCAAACGTTCTCGCAAGTCTTGCAGCAATCGGTACATTCCGTGCTTTCCGTCGTTTCGTTTTCAGACGAAATTTCGGCATATTCCGCCGCTCTGCGTGCGGCGAGTTCTTCTCTCATCTGCGCTTTGGTCTTGCCGTCTATCTTGTAGAAGAACATAAGGAGCGAACTTGCAAGCATGCAAAGTCCCGGAAGCAAGAAATAGATAATCCACGCTTTGTTTTGCATACCGCGTGTGATATAACCTGCAATGGAAGCGAGGTTTTCCGCACTGCCTTGTGCGCCGACGGACGACACTTGCGCGTAAGTTGCGGCGTTGTAACCGATGACGCCGATAAACAGAATACCAAGCGAAACAGAGAGAGCGTTGGAAAGTTTGTTTGACATAGAAAGGATTGCAAATTGCGTGCCTTCGGTGCGTTTGCCCGTCTTCCATTCCTGATAGTCCACGATGTCGGCGGTCATAACCATAGGCAAATATCCGTTCGGGCCGTATGCGAAGCCAAGGAAGAATTGATAAATCCAAATTGCCCAAATGCTTCTGCCGAAGCCGCCGTCCGGCGTAAACACGTACGCAAGCGTGGATATGAGCGTAACCGCAAAGCCATAGAAACCTGCAAGGATGAAATATTTTTTCTCGCCGATTTTCTTGTTGATGACGGGATTGAGAACAATCGTAACCATGCTGGAAATTGCCGAAGTTATGCCGATTGCCCAACTGCACGCGTCGCCATACAGCGTACCCATTCCGATAAATGAAAGGTCGATGCCGTCACGGATAAGAATACAGGTTGCCTGCACCGCAATACCGAGACCTATATTTCTGCCGAAGCCGAGAATGTAAGTGCCGAACACTATGAGAAGCATCTTGTTGTTTTTGAGTTCGCGGAACATCTCCTTGAAACTCATACCTGCCGACGAGTTGGACTTGACCACTTCCTTGCACTTGAAATACATCAAAAGTTGGAAGATAAGTCCGAGTCCCGCCATTATGCCTGCGGTGATGAGATATTCGGTTTTGCCGACCGCGCCGCCGCTTCCCGTGAGTATACAAACGAAACTTACGAACACGCCGGGGGCTGCAAGCGCAATGGATTTGAGCGTATTGCCAAGCCCTGCCGCATTGTTGACTTCTTCACTGCTCTTTGAAATGAGCGAAAGCATGCCCTGCGACGGAATGTCCGCCATTGTCATGCTTATGTTCCAAAGCACAACGACGAAGATTATGTACACATACTTGCCCGCCGTGCTCGTGAAGGGAATAAACACGAAAGAAATCATCGTCAGAATCGCAAGCGGAAACGCCGAGAAGAGTATCCACGGACGCATTTTGCCCGCCTTGAAGTTGGCTCTGTCTATGAGATTGCCGATGATGAAGTCCGCAATGATGGAAATAAATTTTGCCGCGAGAATGATGCCCGCAACCGCCATCAAATCGGCTTGAAGAATTTTGTTGAAAAACTCCGCCTGATAACTGTTTATGAGCCCGATGCCGAGATTGATGCCCATAAGACCGAGCGCATAAATCCACATATTTGCGGTGAGTGCGCCTTTCTTTTTCTGCTTGGTTAAGTCTGCCATAATTTTCCCTTTCGCGCTTTTGCGCAATAAAATATAATAATATACTACATTAAAATCGTATGCTTTTCAATACCGAAATTGACATTTGTATCAAAATCGTCAGAAGTCGTACGTTTTGTAAAATATTTAATATGAAAAATAAGAAAATACTCTAAGTCTGAATTGCTCGGTAATTACTTTAACGAATATGCCTATTCTTTTATTATGACTTGCGATATAACAACTTTGTTCCAAACTTGTTTCAACGTATAAGTTGCACCTTTTATTTTAAATAACTTATAGTTTTCTTCAAATGTTCTGAAAAACCCGACATTTTCAGAGCCGTCTTTTGTCAATAATATATCAATAAAATCGTCTCTTCTTCTTATAACGCATTTTTTGTAATGGGCATAATCTTTTATTTCAAACTCGATTTTTTGTATTTTACCGTTGTTTATTCCTTCAATAAAACTCTCGTACGAAATTACATTCATAATTGTTTTAAAAGAGATGATTTGTTCATCGCTCACAATAATCGATTTCGTTTTATGTCTCATACGTTTTTGAATTTTGGGTTCGTCGTTTATTATTTGTGGCTTTTCCCCTTTTAGAATTGATTCGCAATGCGGACACAAACCGTCAGAATTGAGTTGCAACGGTTTAAAATTCTTACGTATATAGTCTGCCGCCAAAGAATACTTTCCGCCAACATGTTCCGGCATATCGGGATCGTATCCTTTCTCATGACAACAATTACACTCGTTTATCCATTTCCTTAAATATGGGAAAGCAGATATATATTTTTCTCCGAATTCGGCATCATGACGCATTGATTTTCTTCCTTCGATTTAATATTTATATCTTACAATACGGTCAAATGACTGTCAATAACGGAAATAGCAAAAGTCAAATTGCATTCAATCATTGACTATACGGCGGTTTTGTCATAATATATGAGATATGAAACAGGATACACTCAAAAAAACATTGACTGCAAAATTGATCGTCAGCATAATTCTCACAATCGGCTTCCCCGTGGGCATTGCGCTTGCGGTTGTGGGCGGCACGAGAATGGAAGAAGGCGCACTTTTCAAAGCGTTGCTCGGAATCGGCATCGTAGGCGTGGTGCTCGGCTTTTACGGCGCACCCATTTCGTGGATTCAATACGGGCAACAAAAGAAATATCAACGCATCATCCTTGCCGTGACCGAAGAAGGATTTAGAGATATAAACGACGTTGCTCGCCACCTTGCAATCAAGCCCGAAGAAGCACTCGAGGCGGTCAACTTCTGCATAAACAAACGCTATCTGAAAGGCTTTACGGTGGACGGCACGCAAATCAAGCAATTTTATGCGCCCAAAGCAGACCAAAAATTTTCCATACAATGCCCGTTTTGCGGCGGCGTGACGGAATCGGACAATCCAAATGAAGTCAAATGCGAATTCTGCGGCCGCATAATCACGGTTGACAACAATAAGGACAACAAATAATATTTGTAAATCGCATCTAAAAAACTAAAACACTTCTCGATACAAAAGGAAAACGCACGAAATATCGTGCGTTTTTTTTGTATATTTGGGTGAATTATACTTTCAAGTGCAACGCCTATAAAAACTGCGGTTAGTTGTTGGATTTTGAGCCGAATGCAAGTTTCAAACGTTCTGCGCCGGAGAGAATATTCTTTCTGATACGGATATTCTTGGGCGTGACTTCGAGCATTTCGTCGTCGTTGAGAAACTCGATTGCTTCTTCAAGAGAGAATTTGCGCGGAGTGTTGAGACGAAGTGCTTCGTCCGAGCCTGCGGCACGCATATTGGTGACGTGTTTACGCTTGCAGACGTTGACGCGGATGTCTTCGTTCTTGGGAGACATACCGACGACCATACCTTCGTAAACCATAGTTTGCGGTTCGATGAAAAGTTGACCGCGTTCTTGTGCGTTGAAAAGTCCGTACGTTGCGGCTTCACCCGTCTCGTATGCGACGAGAGAGCCGGTGAATCTGCGCGGGATCGGTCCTTTATAGGGCGCATAACCGTCAAAGAGTTGGTTCATGACGCCTTCGCCCTTGGTGTCTGTCAAAAATTCGTTCTTGAAGCCGAAAAGTCCGCGTGCGGGAATGGTAAATTCCATACGGATACGGCTACCTGCCGGGTTCATCGTGACGAGTTCGCCTTTTCTCGTGCCCATACGCTCCATTACCGAGCCGACGCATTCGCTCGGAACGTCGATGAAGAGTCTTTCCATAGGCTCGCACTTCACGCCGTCGATTTCTTTGAAGATGACTTTCGGTGTGCTTACGCCGAATTCATAACCTTCTCTGCGCATTGTCTCGATGAGTATGGAAAGGTGCATTTCGCCCCTGCCGCACACTTTGAACGTATCCGCGCTCTCGGTTTGATACACTCTGAGCGACACGTCTTTGAGAAGTTCTTTGAACAGTCTTTCACGAAGATGACGGGACGTGACGTATTTGCCTTCTTTGCCCGCAAACGGACTGTCGTTGACGGAGAAGTTCATTTCAATCGTAGGTTCGCCGATTTTCACGAACGGAACGGGTTCTATTTTTTGCGGAGAGCAAATGGTGTTGCCTATCGTGATGTTTTCTATGCCGCTGAAACAAACGATGTCGCCGACCATTGCGTTTTCGACGGGGACGCGCTTCAATCCTTCGATTTGGAAAAGATTGACGATTTTGCTCTTGTACGGAGAAATGCCGCTGTGATAATCGCACACGACAACTTCTTTTGCCATATCGACTTCGCCGCGTTCGATACGGCCGATGCCGATACGTCCGACGTAATCGTTGTAGTCGATTGCGCTGACAAGCAGTTGAAGTTCACCGTTTTCGTCTCCTTCGGGAGCGGGGATATAGTCGATTATGGTGTCGAAAAGCGGTTTGAGATCAGTGCCGGGCACGTGATAATCACGGGTTGCCGTCGCTTGCTTGCCGCTGCAATACAAAATCGGGCTTTGAAGTTGTTCGTCGCTTGCATCAAGGTCGAGAAGCAGTTCGAGCACTTCGTCTCCCACTTCGTCGAGACGAGCATCGGGCTTGTCGATTTTGTTGATGACGATGATGATTTTAAGTCCCAAAGCAAGTGCTTTTTCAACGACGAAACGAGTTTGCGGCATAGGGCCTTCCTGTGCATCGACCAAAAGCACGACGCCGTTGACCATTTTGAGAACGCGCTCCACTTCGCCGGAGAAATCGGCGTGTCCCGGTGTGTCGATGATGTTTATCTTCGTGCCGTTGTAGTGTATGGACGTGTTCTTTGCAAGAATGGTGATACCCCTTTCTCTTTCAAGGTCGCCCGAGTCCATAACGCAGGTTGCCACCTGTTGATTTTCTCTGAACGTACCCGATTGTTTGAGCATACCGTCAACCAACGTGGTTTTGCCGTGGTCGACGTGTGCGATGATAGCAATATTTCTCAAATCGTTTCTAACCATAATTGAGCCTTCTTTTCGTTTTTCGGCGGGACGTGCGCTCCCGCGGTGATATATTCGTCTTCTTTTTGTTCTTATAAAACTTTGATATATTAGCACACTTTTTATATGCTTGGCAAATCGTTGACGATTATATCGCAAAAAATATGTATTTTTTTGTCACAATAAGGCGTGGAAACGTTTGATTAAAATCGCGGTTGTGGTATAATACCGTCAATAAGGAGTTTTTATGAAAAGCCTGACCGAACTGTACAAAATCGGACGCGGACCGTCTTCGTCTCACACTATGGGACCCGAAAAAGCCGCAAAACTCTTCTCCGAGCGCAACAAAACCGCAACGTCTTTCAAAGCCGTATTATACGGCTCGCTTGCAAAGACAGGAAAAGGGCACGGCACGGACGTCGTGCTTCAAAAAACGTTCACCAAACCCGTGGACGTTGTTTTCGACTATGAAACGACGCATCTTCCGCACCCCAACACTATGGATTTGTTCGCAATTGACATAAACGGCAGAATCATAGACTCCTGGCGCGTGTACAGCGTGGGCGGCGGAGCAATCGAAGTGGAAGGAGAAAAATCTTTCGAGCCTAAGGACGTGTATCCGCACCACACTTTCGAGCAGATACGCGAATATTGCGACAAAGAAGAAATCTCCGTTCCGCAATACGTCGAGCGTTTCGAAGGCAGCGAAATCCGTGAGTATCTTTCAAACATCTGGGACGCAATGAAAAACGCGATAAAACAGGGCTTGAAAGCAAGCGGTGTGCTACCCGGCGGTCTCAACACCGAAAGACGCGCGAAAATTCTTTATCAGCAACGCCATATAGACGAAACGCCGCAAACGAAAGAAAACAGACTCGTATGCGCATACGCTTTTGCAGTAAGCGAGCAAAACGCCGCCGGCGAAATCATCGTCACGGCCCCCCACTTGCGGCTCTTGCGGAATTCTTCCTGCCGTTCTTCGCTACGAACAGGAATTGCACGGCTTTTCAAACGACGATATAATAAACGCGCTTTGCACTGCAGGCATAATCGGCAACATCGTGAAAACCAACGCTTCCATAAGCGGCGCGGAGTGCGGTTGTCAGGCAGAATGCGGAACTGCTTGCTCTATGGCTGCGGCGGCTCTTGCGGAACTTTTCGGAATGGACTTTGACCAAATCGAATACTCTGCCGAAGTTGCAATGGAACACCATCTCGGACTCACCTGCGACCCCGTTGACGGACTGGTGCAGATACCCTGCATAGAAAGAAACGCAGTTGCGGCAATGCGCGCGATAAACGCGGTGTCTCTTGCAAACTTCCTTACCACTTCTCGTCAAATATCTTTCGATGCCGTTGTCGAGACTATGTATCAAACGGGCAAAGACATCAACGTACGCTATCGCGAGACGTCGGGCGGCGGTCTTGCAAAAAGTTATCGTCACTCACGTTTGCGCCACGCAAAGCGTGCAAAAAGAGAATCACATCGAAAATCCGACTAAATTTTTCGGAAATCTTCAACGAACATCTCGTCGTCACCCATCGGAAGTCTTGCAAAAAAGCAGGGCTTCTTTCATTTTTATTTTTTCTTACAAAACGTAAAATTTTGTCGAAAAACTTTTGCATTTTAATTGACACGGCGCATGCAAATATATATAATCGTTTTTGACAATTGCGTTTAGTTTTGCTAAACTTTTTGTTAGAAAATGCAAAACTTGTTAAACTTGCGGTCGATTTTGCCTAAACTGTACCGAAAGTTTAGCCAGCCTAAACGGAACGCACGATTCGTGCATTTTTGCATTTAAGGAGTTTGTATGGAACTTGGCACCAAAATCAAAAGATTGAGATTGCAAAAAAATCTCACTCAAGAAGAACTCGCCGACCGTTGCGAACTTACAAAAGGTTATATCTCGCAACTTGAAAACGAGTTGACTTCTCCGTCAATCACGACGCTCGAAGACATACTCAATGCGCTCGGCACGACTTTTGCGGACTTCTTCAAAGACGAAAAAGAAGAAAAAAGTGGTGTTCACCGACGCAGAGTTTATCGAGAAAATCGACGCAACGCACAAGATCGAATGGCTTGTGCCCAACGCGCAAAAGAACGAAATGGAGCCTATCCGCGTGACGCTCGATCCGCACACGACGCTCGAAGAAGACGTTCCGCACGAAGGAGAAGAGTTCGGATACGTGCTTGCGGGAAGAGTGTGGCTACACATAGGACAAGCGGCGTATTGCGTGAAAAAAGGCGAAGTGTTTTATTTCTCGTCTTCAAAGGTGCACCATCTTGAAAATCGCACGGGCGAAAAAGCAGTGGTGCTGTGGATTGCTTCTCCGCCGACGTTCTAATCTCTGCAAACAATCATAACAAACGGTTTATCGCTTTTAATCTTCAACATAAACTGCCGATTGCGCGATAATCGCAAAATTCGGAAAGCGAAAAACAATCAATATAGAAATATAATAACTTTTGTTTATCTATATAAAAATCAATATCGGAGAACGACTCTGAAAGGAATACGACAATGACAAACAAAACACAGGTTGACAACATCATCGAACTTCGCAACGTCTACAAAGAGTATGACGGAAAGCAAGTCGTCAAAAACGCAAGTCTCACGATAAAGCGCGGAGAATTCGTCACTTTGCTAGGTCCTAGCGGTTGCGGAAAAACCACGACTTTGCGTATGATTGCAGGCTTTGAAATGCCCACGAGCGGAAAAATCATCTTCAACGGCAAAGACATCACGGACACTCCGCCCCACTTGCGCCCCGTGAACACCGTGTTCCAAAAGTACGCTCTCTTCCCGCATCTCAACGTGTTCAACAACATCGCTTTCGGTTTGAAACTCAAAGTTATTCCCAACGGCACGAAGGTGAACAAAAAGGCGAAACCGTGCAACTTTTCAGAAAGTACACGAAAGCGGAAATAAAAGAGAAAGTCAACAACGCGCTCAAAATGGTTGACCTTGAAGACTACGGACACAGAAACGTATCTTCACTTAGCGGCGGTCAACAACAAAGAGTTGCAATCGCTCGCGCGCTCGTAAACGAACCCGAAGTGTTGCTCCTCGACGAGCCGCTCGGCGCACTCGACCTTAAAATGCGAAAAGACATGCAACTCGAACTCATGGATATGCACAAACGTCTCGGCATAACCTTCATCTACGTCACACACGACCAGGAAGAAGCACTCACTATGTCCAATAAAATCGTGGTTATGCGTATGGGCGAAATCCAACAAATCGCATCCCCGGAAAAAGTGTACGACGAACCTGCAAACGCTTTTGTTGCGGACTTCATCGGAGAAAGCACCATCCTTTCGGGAACTATGATCGAAGACTACAAAGTCGAATTCTGCGACACCGTTTTCGAGTGCGTTGACAAGGGCTTCAAGCACAACGAACCTATCGACGTCATCATCCGTCCCGAAGACGTAAAAATCAAAAAAGTGGATGACAAGCGCACCATTCTCACCGCAGAAGTGCTCTCGTCCGTATTCAAGGGCGACCACTATCAAATCACGCTTATGGCAAACGGCAACGAAATCGTTGCGCACGACACCGACACCTACGACGTGGGCGAAACGGTCGGAATCTACATCAAGCCGTTTGATCTTCATATCATGCACAAGACTCGTATCATCAACGAAATCGACACCGTCATCACGGGCGAAAATCTCGTTGAAATCTGCGGTGCGGACTTCGAGTGCAAAACCGACCTTCCCGTCGGCACGCCCGTCAAAGTGTTTGTCGACTTTGACGACGTTGAAATCACCGACGACGAAGAAGACGGCGTCATCGGCGCAAACGTGCTTTCGTCCATCTACAAAGGCAGCTACTATCAAGCCATCCTTTCCACCGACGATCACTACAACTTCTTTGCGGACACCGATGACGACTGGCTCAAAGGCGACCGCGTCGGCATAAAGATTGCGCCCGAAAAGATTATCATCGAAAAACGCGACGTCGAAGAAGAGCAAGAAGAAAAGGTTGTAAAAGACGAGACTCTCACCAAGGAAGAACAGGAAGCAATCGAAAGAGCACGCCTTGAAGAACCCGAAAAATTCGACGCCGTGGAAGAAATCATCGAATCCCACGATCAAGACGAATTTGTGCTAGAAGACGTTGACGCCGACAAGGAGAATAAAGCGGAATGAAAAAAGTTGCTGTCAAAAAATTGAAGCTGACGAAAAAGGTGTTTTCCATTCCGTATATCCTTTTTCTTCTGCTTTTCGTCGTGATACCGCTCGTTCTCATTCTCGTGAACGCGTTTCTCGACAACGGAAACAATCTGACGCTTGACAACTTCAAGACGTTCTTCACGTCAAAGTCAAGTCTCGTGGTTTTGGGCAACTCGTTGCTTGTGGGCATAATCACCACCGCGCTTTGCCTTATCATCGGATACCCCGTGGCATACTTTTTGTCAAAGATGTCGAGCGGAAGAATACTCGTTCTTCTCTACATCATTCCGATGGGCGTAAACTTCCTTATCCGCACGCTCGCGACAAAAGCGATATTCATTGCTCTGGGTGTGGAACTCGGAATGGGAACGGTGCTTTTCGGCATGGTGTACAACTACCTGCCGTTTATGATACTTCCCTTGCACACCACTCTTTCGGGAATAGACAAGAGTTATATCGAAGCGGCGCAAGACCTTGGCGCAGACAAAGCGACGGTGTTTTTGAAAACGACGCTTCCCTTGTCTGTGAGCGGCATACTGAGCGGCATAACGATGGTGTTTATCCCCACCATATCAACCTACGCGATATCTCAACTTCTCTCCAACGGAAAGATATTCCTTTTCGGTGATTCGATTCAGTTGAGTTTCGAGCAAGGCATGTACGGCGTCGGCTCTATCATGAGTTTGGTTATGCTCGTGTTCGTGCTTTTGTCCAACTTCATTATGAACAAATTCAATCGCAACAGCAATGCGGTAAGGAGATCGTTATGGTAAAAGAAAAAATCAAAGGCTTTTTCGAAAAGTTTTATCTGCTCGTCGTCCTTGCCATTCTGTACGCGCCGATAATTTTGCTCATAATCTATTCGTTCTCAAACAGTTCCAACTTCAACTTCGACAACGGATTCAGTTTCGACGCGTACGTGTCCATTTTCAAATCGGACAAATCACCCGAACTTTGGAGCGCGATTGCAAACACGCTCATCATCGCAAGCGTATCCAGCGTCATCGCAACCGTTATGGGAACGTTTGCTTCGATAGGCATATTCAATCTCGGAAAGCGTGCAAGACGCATAGTCGAAAACGTCAATCAGTTTCCGATTATCAACAGCGAAATCGTTATGGCGGTTTCAATGATGATATTCTTCGTGACGTTCTCCTTCCCCGAAGGATACCTTCGTCTCATCATCGCGCACATCGCTTTCTGCACACCATACGTCGTGCTCAGCGTTTTGCCGAAACTCGAATCAATGGACCCCAACATCTACGAAGCGGCTCTCGACCTTGGCGCAAATCCGTTCAAGGCGTTGACCAAAGTCATGATTCCCATCATCACGCCGGGCATCGTGAGCGGATTCGTAATGGCGTTCATTATGTCTATGGACGACTTCATCATCACCCAAATCAACAAAGGCGCGGCAACGGGCATCAACACTCTGTCCACGTTCATTTACTCCGACGCGAGAGTGCAAGGTCTCGAACCGTTCTGGTACGCGATCTTCTCTATAATCTTTGTCGTAGTGCTTGCCGCCGTGCTTTCAATCAATCTCGTCAAAATATCCCGCGAGAAGAAAAAGGACAAGGAGAAAAACGCATGAAAAGATTTGCATATCTTATAGTTTTGTCTTTGGTTGCAATCTGCGTTTTGCTTCCCGTTCTGTCCGCTTGCAACACCACGAGCGGAACGACGCAATCGGGCGGAGACAGACTTGTCATCTACAACTGGGAAGACTATATCGACACCGAAAAAGACGAAGAGACGGGCAAACGCCTTCTTGACGAATTTGCCGACTACTACAAGGCGATGACGGGGCGCGCGCTGTCTATCACCTACACCACTTTCGACACCAACGAAACGATGATGACCAAGGTGCTTAAAGGAGACGCCAACGTCGATTTGATTTGTCCCAGCGAATACGCAATCGAAAAATTGCTCACCGCAGGATGTCTTCTCAACCACAAGACTTTGAAGGAAGAATTGCAACCCCAACTTGACAAATACGGCATTTCACTCGACAATATGAGCAGTTTAACCCCGTATAATGCGATTACGAACACCAATTGGGGCAACATCGAACCAAGCGTTATGGACACGATTAAGTCTATGTTCGGCGCAATCAAGGCCAAAGACGGCAAGGTACACGACATGACCGAATATATGGTGCCGTATATGTACGGGACTCTCGGTATTCTCTACAACACGGAAGTCGTCAGCCTTGAAGAACTCGAACAATACGGCTGGGGCGTGCTTTGGAACGAGCAGAAAAACGAACGTCTCGAAAACAAAATTCTCATGAAAGACAGCGTGCGCGACACCTATGCGGCGGCTATCTTCTATATGTACGAGTACGGCAAGTTGCCCGAAAAATACAAAGACTACACCGTGCAACAACTCATCAACTGCACCGATGACGAAATGGTCAACGCCGCAGAAAAAGTGCTCACCGATCAGCGCGAACATATCTCGGGCTATGAAGTGGACTTCGGCAAGGACGATATGATCAACGAGATCGTGTATGCCGACTTTGCTTGGAGCGGCGACGCGCTTTGGGCGATCGAAGAAGGCGACTATGACGAGCAGACCGACACCTATCAACTCGGCTATTACGTGCCCAAAAAGGCAAGCAATATCTGGTATGACGGCTGGTGCATCCCCACAAGCGTCAACAACAAACTCGCCGCAATGATGTTTATCGACTATATGGCAAATCCCCTGAGCTCGATACGCAACTCCATGGCGATCGGTTATACGTCTGCCGCCGCAAAGGATGTGCTCAAAGCGGATGCCGACGTTGTGGACTACATCATAGACAACGAGTATGACGTGGACGAATACTTCGGCAACGAAGGTCGCTACCCCGTCATCGACGACACTCTCGGCGTCATGCGCGACTTCGGAGACCGCAACGACGTCGTTGTGAATATGTGGCAAAGAGCAAAATCGGGCGCACACGTTGACGCAAACCTTTGGTACGTCATAGTTGCAATCGTCGGCGCAGTGGGACTGTGCGTTGCGCTCTACTTCACCGTTCAGGCTCTCAAAACGAGACCGAGAAAAATAAAATAACAGAGTATTCCTTGATAAAAAGGACGGCTTGCCGTCCTTTTTAATTTTACGTTTCTCAAATTTCGTTTGACTAAAATCATATATAAGAGTATCTTATTTATAATAAGTTTTGAGAGAGAAAACTATGAAACTGTTCCGCAAAGCGTTTATAAAAAATTACGAAAACGTAACCGACCCGAAAGTGCGCAATCGCTATGGTGTATGCGCAGGCATTATCGGCATAGTCAGCAACGCGATTTTGTTCGTGATAAAAATCGTTGCCGGTATCATAGGCGGAAGCATAACCATAATCGCGGACGCAATCAACAACCTGTCGGACGCCGGTAGTAGCGTGGTTACGCTCGTCGGATTCAAACTTTCAAGCACGCCGCCCGACAAAGACCACCCGTTCGGACACGCTAGATACGAATACGTAACCGGGCTTCTCGTGTCTATGATGGTGCTATTTCTCGGCATAGCGCTTTTGAAATCTTCCATCGAAAAAGTCATCAGTCCGACGCCCGTCGAAGTGAGCGTTTTCACCTACGTCGTGCTTTCAATCAGCATTGTGATGAAACTCGTGCAAATGCTTGTGTACAAGGACTTTTCAAAGGCTATCTCGTCCAATGCGCTCAAAGCGAGTGCACAAGACAGCAGAAACGACTCTCTCACGACGCTCGCCGTGCTTATATCCACAATCATCATCGACGTATGCGGCGACAGAATCAATCCGAAGGTCAGCGTGGACGGCATAATGGGTATCGCGGTGTCGCTATTCATCATCGTGTCGAGCGTGCTTCTTCTTAAAGACGCAATATCCCCCCTTCTAGGCGAAAAACCGCCCAAGGAACTCGTTGACAAAATCACTGCGAAAATCCTGTCATACGACGGCGTAATCGGCGTTCACGACCTTGTCGTGCACAGTTACGGCGCAAATCACTGCTTCGTCGTTGCGCACGTCGAAGTGCCTGCCGACGTCGATATCGTAAAAAGCCACGACATCATAGACAACATCGAACACGATATGTGGAACGATATGCACGTGAGACTCAACATTCACATGGACCCGATAGACACGAAAAACAAGCAACTCGCACACCTTAAAGAGCGCGTACGTATGGCCGTTTATGCTCTTGACCCGGAACTTAGTATTCACGACTTCAGGATTGTCAACGGCGATACGCACGTCAATCTCGTCTTCGACGTCGTCGTGCCCTACGACAGCAAAATCACGCTCAACGACGTTCATTCCGCTTGCGAAAAAGAGTTTGAAAACGACGAAACGAAATACTATTTCGTCATAGATATGGACAGAAAAATGGCATAGCGGTTGCATTCCGCACGCAAAAATGCTATCATCGTATACACACAAGGAGAAATATATGCTTACATCAACACAACGCGCGCATCTTCGCAGTATGGCGCAAAACATAACCCCCATATTCCAAATCGGCAAAAACGGCATCGGTGACAATCAGATTATCGACATTTCCACCGCTCTCGATTTGCACGAACTTATCAAAATATCCGTGCTTCGCAACGCAGAAACGGACGCAAAAACCGTTTTGAACGCAATTTGCGCACTCACCGGTGCAGAACCTGTCACGGCAATCGGGAACAAAGTTGTTATATACAGACGCTCGTCGCGCGACGACGTGGAACACATCGTATTCTGATAAACGCAACACTGATTTTTTTCACAACAAACGAGCAACAAGGCGTTTTGCAAGAAAAATTAGTCGAAAAACGAATATAACGGCATAATAATGGACTACGAAAAAGCAAGGCTCACTCCACTGAACGAAAAAGCGGAAAAAGACGAAGCGGAACTCACCGAAGCGCAAAAACACGCTCGTGAAGAACTGAAACGCCACCGCAACGAAACTCAAAGATACAAGCAAAAGTATTTTGAGTATTATGACGATGTCAAAATCAATCACCGAGAAGACTGGTGATGACAAAACGCACTTCGGTGCGTTTTTTTTGTTGCGAGTAGCTTGCCGAAACATCCAGCCACAAGGCGCATATTTTTCTTATTTATTTTCGCTCGATAAGTTTCTATTTTTCTCATCTTTACAAAGGATGAGTGTGTAAAACCTTAAATGCAACTTCCCCTTTCCTCAGGTGTTTTCCCTATCACCGTTCCCCCTTGCAAGGGAACCCACGGTGACCGCGTAGCGGGGGACAACACTCAGCACTCGCATAGATAAGTGCCGTTCCCTTTTTATGCCACCAAGCTTTGTGCGCCGGCTACGCAACAACATGGCGCAGTCGCTCGTACTTTTCGTCAAGCTCGGCGTTCGATTTGCTCGCCGCCGTTGCGGCTCGTGTTCCGTCTTCGAATAAAAACCGTCCGTTTATAAGTACGCTCCGAATTAGCTTTTGTTCGGGTGTTGGTGTCCCACCCTACAATCACCAAGCCGACAATCTTGCGAAATTGCGGCAGGAGTTTTTGTCCGTGACTGGACTGATAGCGAAGATTTTCGGCGCGGTTAGTGAGATAAAAATCTAGCAAACAACACTACAAAAATAAAAACGCGATATTGAGATGAAGAGCACGAAAAAGCCCCTTGAACAGCAACCCTAACGTACATTGCGTACGTGAGTTGATGAGCAAGGGGCTTTGACAAAGCTATTCGCTCAATAGCGCGTTTTTATCTGTCTTCGCGATAATACGACTGCCCAAGCGCCGCAGGTGCTTGTGTTTCACGCTTGTTTATCATGCTGGTGATGATAAGCACAAGAACGGTGACAACGTAAGGCAAGAGTTTGATAAGTTCGATTTGCGCAAAAGAGATCCCTTCAACGTAGAATGATGCGATGTACAACCCTGCAAAGATGATTGAGCCGAGAATGGACAAGGCAGGTTTCCAAAGCGTGAAGATAACGAGAGCAATTGAGAGCCAGCCAAAGCCTTCGAGAACGTATTCCCAGTTGCCGCCCATATAGTCCATGACGCAAGTGAGACCGCCCAAACCGGATATACCGCAACCGATGACGGTTGAGACATATTTATATTTTGAAACGTTGATGCCGGCAGCATCCGCAGTTGCGGGATTTTCACCGACGGCACGGAGATTGAGTCCCGTTCTGGTCTTGCTGAGCACGATTTGCGCGATGACGGCGATGATGATTGCAAGATACACGAGAATACCGTGCGAGAAAAATATTTTGGCAAATGCGCCGCCACCCGACACATCGAAGAGCGTGGAGAAATATTTGCTTGCTCTTGCAACGATCATGATCTTTGAGCCTGCGCCTGTCATGTAGTAGCCCGCAAGTCCGACGCCGAGAGTGGTCATCGCAAGACCGACGACGTTTTGATTGCATCTGAGCGTGACGGTGAGAAAGCTGTATAGCAACCCCATAAGACCGCCCACGATAAATGCTACGATGATGGGTATAATCACAAGCAAAGCCGGTGCGCTTGTGCCCATGCCCTTTATGAGCGCGTATTCGACAAGCACGCTGACTGCCGCGCTGACGCTCATGATGCCGGGGATACCGAGATTAAGATGTCCGCCTTTTTCGACGATGATTTCACCGGTTGAGCCGTAAAGAAACACAGAACTCAACGCGATTGCGCTTGTCAAGAATTTTACAAACATATCAGTTTACCCCCTTGTCTAATGCAGTCTCGGGATTTTCTGCGGAGTTGTCCGCCAATTGCGTTTGGTCGGCGACTTGTTCGATATCGACGGTTTCCGTCTCTATTTCGGTCTCTATTTGCTCGGCGCTCTCATCTTTTGGAGCATCTGCCGACGAAGTTGCGTCTTTGTTTTTCTTCTTGAACACGACTTTGTATCTGATCAAAAACTCGCTTGCCAAGATGATGATAAACATGATGCCCGTGACCACTTGCGCAAAGAAGTTGTTGGTTATGCCCGCGCTTGTCATGACTTCCTGCGTTCCGCGAGTGAGAAATGCGACAAGGAAAGACGTGAAAATCATACCAATCGGGTTGAACTGCGCAAGCCAACTGACCAAAACCGCCGTGAAGCCTTGTCCGCCGACGGTGCTTTTGCTGACCATGTGGTCAACGCCCGCAACGATCAAGAATCCTGCAATGCCGCAAATCGCGCCCGAAAGAATGAGCGTTCTGATGATGACCTTTTTGACGTTGATGCCGATGTATTTTGCGGTGTTCACGCTCTCGCCCACAACCGTGATCTCGTATCCGTGCTTGCTGAAACGCAAATAGCAGAACATTGCAACGGTTATGATTGCGGCGAAAATGATTGTGAAATAATAGTCGCCGCCTGCGATTGGCGGAAGGTTGCCGTATTTGATGGGATCGAGCGAACCCGTGCCCCCCGGCACCCAAACTTTGATGAAATACAACACGATTTGCAGCGCGATATAGTTCATCATAAGCGTGAAAAGCGTCTCGTTTGTATTCCATTTGGCTTTGAACAGAGCAGGAATAACCGCCCAAACGATGCCTGCCGCAATGGACACGAAGAACATAAGCACGATAAGTCCCGCATCCGACATTTTGCCGCCGCAATAGAACATACATGCGCATGCGCCGAACGCGCCGATAAGCACTTGACCTTCTGCGCCGATGTTCCAAAATCGCATCTTAAAGGCAGGTGTTATCGCAAGCGCGATGATGAGCAAAAGTGACATTTGTCTGAACAAAACGAGCACGTTATGCTCTGAACCGAACGAGCCGACAAACATATACTTGAGAACTTTGAAAGGAGATATTTTCAACTCCGCAAAGCAAAGCAAGCAAATGAAAATCAAGCCGCCGACAATGGTTGCCGCTCTGATAACCCACGGTTTCCACGGCGCAATGTTGTCTCTTTTTACAAGGTGAACCAAAGGCTCTCTATTCTGCTTCATTTTGCGCTGTCTCCTTGTTGTTTTCATCGTTTTCGGCGATTTCTCTGCCGAGCATAAGCGAGCCGATTTGCTCTTTTATTGCGCGTCTGCCATCGATGACGCCGGTGATTTTGCCACCGCAAATGACCATGATTCTGTCGCAAAGATCGATAAGCACGTCAAGGTCTTCACCGACGAATATGACCGCCACACCCTTCTCTTTTTGCTCGTTGAGAAGATGATATATGGTGTAAGACGAGTTGATGTCAAGTCCGCGAACGGGATATGCCGCCATAAACACCGTGGGGGCTGCCGCGATTTCACGTCCGACAAGGATCTTTTGCACGTTGCCACCCGACAAACGTCTGACGGGAGTTTGCGTGTTGGGCGTTGCGACTTGAAGCTCGTCAACGATTTGCTCTGCAAGTTTTTTGGGGTTCTTTCTGTCAAGGAAGAACGGGATGCCCTTTCTGTACGAGCGGAGCATCATGTTGTCGGTGATATCCATGTTGCCGACAAGCCCCATGCCCAGTCTGTCTTCAGGGACGAACGAGAGTCTCACGCCAAGTTCTCTGATTTGAACGGGAGTCTTGGAGCGCAAGTCCACTTTTTTCGTCATTTTTTGACGGATCGAAATAAATGATGTCGCCGCTGTTGAGTTTTTGAAGTCCGGCAATTGCTTCGAGCAATTCTTTTTGACCGCTTCCCGCGATGCCCGCAATGCCGAGAATCTCGCCCGAGCGAGCCGTGAACGAAACGTCGTCAAGCACTTTGACGCCTTCGTGGTTGACAGCAGAGAGATGCTCGACAACCAATCTATCTTCCACGTCGTGCGGAGTTGCTCTTTCGATGTTGAGATCCACTTTCTTGCCCACCATCATTTCGGTGAGTTGTTTTTCGTTGGTATCGTTGGTGTCGACGGTTGCGATATGCTCGCCTTTGCGGAGCACCGCCACTCTGTCGCTGATTTCCATAACTTCGTTGAGTTTGTGCGTGATGATGATGATTGACTTGCCGTCTTCTCTCATCTTGCGCATGACGGAAAACAGTTTTGTGATCTCTTGCGGAGTGAGAACGGCGGTCGGTTCGTCAAGGATGAGAATATCCGCCTTTCTGTACAATACTTTTATGATTTCGACAGTCTGTTTTTCACTGACGGACATGTCGTATATTTTCTTGTTTAAGTCGATATCGAACCCGTATTTGTCGGCAATCTTTTGCAATTCTTTTGCGCGATCCTTTCTGAGCCAGTTGAATTGCGCACTTCTTGCAAATCTTGTCCAAGGCAGGAGCGAGATTCGTCTTTTGAGTTCTTTATCCGTAATTCTTTTGGGTGCGGTGAGATAGGAAAGAACGCCGTTATGTTCTTGCTTGTCATACTCGTCGCACTCTGCGTTGTTTGCAAGCGCGTCTTCGATGATTTGTTGCTTTTCTTCCTTGAAAGGCAACTTCTCTTCCTTTTCGCCGAGAATGATATTGTCTGCAGCAGAAAACACGTCCACAAGCTTGAAATGCTGGTGCACCATTCCGATATGGTTGTCGAAAGCGTCTTTCGGCGAGCGAATGACGACTTCTTCCCCGTTCACGAAAATCTGACCTTCGTCGGGGAAATATATGCCTGCAAGCATATTCATAAGGGTTGTTTTGCCGCTTCCGTTCTCGCCGAGCAAAGACAAGATTTCGCCCTTGCGCAAGTCAAGATTGACGTTGCTGTTTGCAACAACGTCACCGAAGCGTTTTGTAATCCCCTTCATTTCTACAGCACAAGTATATTCCATGCCGATCTCCATAAATAAAAATATGCGCTTTGCGCGCTTTTGCCGAAAAATCGGCATAGCGGAGTTTTCGCTCCGCTATGCTTTGTTTTTTAAGAATTAGCCAAGTTTTTCGTTAAGAAGTTTGATTCCGTCAATTCTGAGATCGAAGTACGGTGCAGAACGAAGGAATGATTCCTTGATGATGCCGTCATAGCAAACTTCGGTTTCGCCGACGAAGTCGCCGTCAAGGTCTGCCTTGAAGGAAGTGACTTTCGCACCGTTCACCGTGAAGTTGTTGGTGTCGAAAACGTTGATTTCGCCGTTTGCAAGTTTCTTTCTCACTTCGACGATTTTATCAACGGTGCCTTCAGCTGCCGCTTTGCTACCGACATTGGTGAGCACGACGCTGCCGGTTGTCAAAGTGCCGGTCCAGTTGGTGTCAATTGCTTTGCCTTGTGCGGTTTGAGTGATGATGTATTTGAAGTAAGGTGCCCAATCGATTCTGGAAGAAACGATGAAGGTTTCGGGGCAAGCCTCAAAGGTACTGCCGTTGTAGGACACGTTGGGGACGCCTGCTCTTTCGCATGCGGACGGTGCGCCCATGGAGTCTGCGTGTTGGCTGATGAGCTTGCAGCCGCCTTCGATGAGTGCTTCTGCGGTTTCTTTTTCTGCAGTAAGGTCATACCAAGAACCCGTGAACTTGACGTCCATCGTCACGCTGGGGCAAACGGATTTTGCACCGAGATAGAATGAAGTGTAACCGGAGATAACTTCTGCATAGGTGAATGCGCCGACATAACCCATTTTTGCTTGCTCTGCGGTGATGGTGCCGTTTGCAATCATTTCGTTGAGTTTGAGACCTGCTGCAACGCCTGCAAGGTATCTGCCTTCATAGATGGATGCAAATGCGTTGTGGAAGTTTGCAAGTTTGCTTGCTTCTGCACTGACGCCGGTTGCATGGCAGAATTGGATATTCGGATTAGCTTTTGCTACTTCCAACAAAAACTTTTCATGGCCAAAGGAGTCTGCAAAGATAACGTCGCAACCTGCTGCAACGAGTTCTTCTGCTGCGGTTTTACATTTTGAATCTTCGGGGATGTTGGTTTTGAAGATAACGTTTGCTTTTGTGAGACCAAGCTCCGCAATAGCTTTGTTTGCAGCGTCGATGAAGTTCTTGTCATAAGTGGAAGAGTCATCGTGCAAGCAGATGATACCGATCTTGAAATCATTTTTGATTTCGACTTTTGAATAGTCCGGATTGACGATTCCTTCGAATGCGGGCAATTCGAGCTCTTTTGCCTCTTCATCATTGTTGCAAGCAACCAAACCAAAGACCAATGCGGTCACGACTGCCAAGCACAATACGATTGCGAGTACTTTCTTTTTCATGCGTTTCTCCTTTGTTTGCCGTTGGGCATATTATTGTTGTCGTTTTATATTCACGTCTTGCGACGGGAATGTCATTGTTGTCTGAACACTATTTTGCCGTCTTCCATAGAGTCGATGATCGCAAGGCTTTCAACCTTGACTCCCTTTTGGCGAAGCTCGTCTCCACCGCCTTGGAATCCCTTTTCGATAGCCACCGCGCATCCCACGAGCGTTGCGCCCGCTTGCTCGACAATGCTCATAAGCCCGGCGATCGCCGCGCCGTTGGCAAGAAAATCGTCAACGATAAGGACTCTGTCGTCTTTTGAGATGAAGTCCTTTTCAACCATGATGGTTTTTGAAACCTGATGAGTATAGGAATAAACTTCTGCGTGGTAACAATCGTTTGAGATATTTATCGTCTTACTTTTCTTAGCAAAAAGCACCGGCGCATTCACATAGTGTGCTGCTGCACACGCTATGGCTATGCCCGATGCTTCTATAGTTAGAATTTTAGTGATATTTTCCCCGCAAAAGAGCGCAGAAATTTCCTTCCCGATCTCGTCCAACAATTGATGGTCTATAAGATGATTAAGAAATCCGCCCACCTTGAGAATGTTTCCGGGTCTTACCTTTCCGTCTCTCAAGATACGCTCCTCCAAAATCTTCATAGCGCGCTCCTTTACCACAATATTTAGTGGCGTTTCCGGTATTTTTCCCCCGTCGGTTGTGCGTTTGCTGTTTTGGTTGCTTCTGAATGATATGGGCATTATAGCCAAATCGGAAGGTCAATGTCAAACGAAAATCGGCACAATTTGACAATTTCATAAAAATTTTTACACAAAAACACGCACCGTATATTCTTTGCTTGAAAGGCAATGTTTTCATACGTTTTGTTTGATATTTTTATACGTTCAAAACATCGATTCGCATATTTATACTCTTTGCGTTTTTTCTTGATAAATCATGTATCCGCACTATTTTCCGCAATCTTCCAATATGAGCATAACCGCTACGCCGTTAGCACGAAAAACTATGCTTTTTATAAAATTTTTTTAAAAAAACCGCTTGACAACTTTTCTTTTGCTATTTATATTATTATCTTCGATAATAAGGGTAAGCGCAGGCTTGCCTTTTGTTTTTGAAAGAAGCAAAAAACGCCGTTTGCAAAAAAACGCAAACGAATACGGCATTGCCTGTAAAAGCGACGAAGCGATTGCCGTATAATATATATATAATATAAAAGAAAGAAAAATAATCAATATAATGGAACAGGCAAAACTCACTCTCAAAGACAAAATCAAGAGTTTCTTCTCTCCGATAGACCTGACGCAAGGCTCGATTGCAAAAGTGATAATCAAATTTACGCTTCCGATTATCATTTCATATCTTTTGCAGCAACTCTATATCCTGTCCGACGCCGCGATATGCGGTCAGACGTTGTCTGCCGACGAAGTTGCAGGCGTAAACGACACTTCTCCGCTGATTTTCATCTTCATGCAATTCGCTTTCGGTTGCACGGCAGGTTTTTGCGTGGTTATGTCAAACAAAATCGGCTCTCACGACGAAGACGGCATGCGCAAATCTTTCGCAACGCAACTCATTCTCTGCTCGATAATCACGGTTGTGCTTACGGTTGCGTCGATTTTCTGCATAAAGCCTATGCTTGCGTGGGTCAACGTCACTCCGCAGAACGAAGTCGTTTACAACGCCGCGTACACATATTGTTTCGTGATTTTTCTCGGAATGGTAGCGCAACTGTTCTACAATTTCATAATCAGCATATTGAGAAGCATAGGCGACTCGTTCACGCCGCTCGTTTTTCTTTTCATCTCCACGATTATGAACATCTTGCTTGACATACTTTTCATCAAGACGTTCAAATGGGGTGTTGCAGGCGCTGCAGGTGCAACAATACTCACGCAAATACTTTGCACGATCGCTTGCTTTGCGTACACTTTCGTAAAATACAAGAATTTGAGGCTGAAGAAACAGGATTTCAAAATTGCGTGGAGCGACGTCTTAGCGCACGTCAAACAAGGCGTACCGCTCGGGCTTCAATTCTCCGTGCTTTCAATCGGAATAATCGTCATGCTTGCGGAAACAGTCAAATTCGACATTCTCCCGAACGGACTTATGGTCAGCGGCAATCCCGCGCAAAACGGCGTGGGTGCGGCAAACAAACTGTCTCAATTCGCAATGGCTCCCTTGTCTGCGCTCGGCACCGCAATGGTGTCATACAATGCGCAAAATCTTGGCGCAAAACAACTCGTCAGAGTGAGAAAAGGCACGAATCAGGCACTTATTATGGGGCTTGTTTTGACTCTCATTTGCGCCGGCATCGGGCTTCTTCTCACCATAAACGGCGCATATCAGCATATATTCCTGAGCATAGACAAAATCTCCGAGCGTTCGATATACTTCGGGAACACGTTCCTTTATATCGACTTCTCTCTGTATTTCATTCTCGCGACTCTGTTCGTTTTGAGAAACTCCGTTCAAGGCATCGGCAAATCGGTGTGGACGCTTGCCGCAGGTGCGGGAGAACTTATCGCAAGAGTGCTTATCTGCACGTTCCTTCCCGCACTCGTCAACGGTGCTCCGACCAACGCGCTCGCATCAAACGGCGCGTACGTCGCATTGTGTTTCGGGGATCCGGGAGCGTGGATATTCGCAGTCGCCATGCTAATATACCCATACGTCAAAAACATTCTTAAAATGGATTATCGCTATGCGTTCGGCGACGGCAAAAAGCAAGGAATATTCCCCGTCGGCAATAAACGACGAAATCAACAAAAACCTTCCCGCCGACAATGCGAAAAACGATGAAGAAACGCAATCTTCATGCAACGCTGAAACCGAAAATTCCAAAAATCTTTTAGCAGATACAAGCAACAACTCGAATGGTAGAAAAGAATAAAAAAATCATATAATTTGAATTTTACGCTAATATACAAAAAAGCAGGGTTTATGCCCTGCTTTTCATTTGATTAAATACCGTTTTGCGACAAATTCGGCAAAATCAATGCTTTGATTTTGCGTAACTTGCGTTTGTCAAATCGCTCTGGTCGCTTTTGCAAGGAAGAGCAAATCTTTGCCATGCAACGATTTGTGAAGTTTTTCAAAGACCGTCTTGTGATAATCGTTGAGCCAAGCCTTTTCGTCGGCGGTGAGAAGTTTTGCGTCAATGCCGTCAAGGTCGAACGGCACGAGCGTGAGCGTCTCGAAAGCGCAAAAAGTGCCGTATTCGGTCTTTTCTTTTTCAACGGAAAGTACGAGATTTTCGTGTCTTATGCCAAATGCACCTTCTTTGTAATAACCCGGTTCGTTTGACGTGACCATATCGGGATAGAGTGCGTACTTCCATGTGGTTGCGCGTGGTGAAATGTTTTGCGGTCCTTCGTGAACGTTGAGAAGATAACCGACTCCGTGCCCCGTGCCGTGTTTGAAATCCATGCCGTTTTCATAAAGCGGTTCGCGCGCGATTGCATCGAGTCTTGCGCCCGTAGTTCCCGACGGAAACACCGTGCTTGCAAGCGCGATATGAGATTTCAAAACGAGAGTGAACGCTCTCTTCTCTTCTTTCGTGAGTTTTCCGAGTGCAAAAGTTCTCGTGATGTCCGACGTGCCGTAGCGGTATTGCGCGCCGCTGTCCACAAGCAAAAGTCCTTTCTTTTCCACTTTCTTATTTGTCTCGGGCGTTGCGGAGTAATGCACGATTGCGCCGTTTGAAGCGTATCCGCAAATCGTATCGAAACTAAGGTCAAGGAAATTCTTGCTTTCGCGTCTGAACGCTTCGAGTTTGTCGGCAAGCGAAATTTCGCTCATTTCTTCTTTTCCGACGTTCTCCTTGAGATAACGCATAAATTTGACAACCGCTATGCCGTCTTCGACGTGCGCTTTGCGGATATTGCGGATTTCGACGGGATTTTTGCAAGCCTTGCGCGAAGTCGTGGGGAAAAGCGCGGTTTCTTTTGCGCTCTCTATGCACGAGAACAATGCGTAATTCGTCTTGTCCTTGTCAACGAGAACGACTTCTTTTATCGACTTTGCATATTCGTACACTTCGCCGTATCCAAACGTTTTTACTCCGTTCTGCTCAAATAGTTTTGCGATTTTAGCGTCGATTTTTCTCTTGTCGATAAACACCGCCGCTTCCGTCTGGGATACGATTGCGTACGCATAGTTGACGGGATTGTATTCTATATCGCTGCCGCGAAGATTGAAAAGCCACGCAAAATCGTCAAGGGACGAGACGAGTGCCACGTTGCAACCCTGACGTTTCGTGTCTTCTCGAAGATGAGCAAGTTTGCTTTCAACGCTCTCGCCGGACGCTCTGTCGTCAAGATAATACGCTTTGCTGCACGCAACTTCGGGCCTTTCCGTCCATATCTCGTCAATGATTTTTCCGTCGTCAACGAGTTTCACGCCGGTGCAAACGTTTTTGAGATATTCCACAAAATCGACCGTCGCCGTCTTAAAATCGAACGCAACCACGGGAGACTCCGCCAAATCCGCAATGAATTTTGTAAGCTCAGGGCAATCGGGCTCGCCCATTTTCATAAGTTTCGTTCCGCTTTCTTTGAGTTGGGCTTCCGCCTGAATGAAATATCTTCCGTCCGTCCACAAATATGCGCCGTCTTTGGTGACGACAAGCGTGCCTGCGCTTCCCGTAAATCCGCTCAAAAACGCACGAACTTTGAAGTGATCCACAACGTACTCGCTGCCGTGGTCGTCGCTTGTGAACACGACGTATGCGTCTATGCCCTGCTCTTCAACGTATTTTTGCAATTTTTCGATGTGTTCTTTCATTTTCTCACCACTTGCACGGTCTGACCGTGCCTTATAATTTCGTTGTTCGGCTTCCGCCGATTGTTTCCGCAAATATTATAGCACCATAGTCTTAATATTGCAATAACTCTTTCAAAAGCAAAAGCCCTTTGCGAGCAAAGGACTTTTGAAATGTCTACCGATAATATTATGCGCAAATCCGTCAACGTCTTACAATTAGGAGACGATTGCGGATACGCTTTGTCAATTCATTTGTGATAAACGAGTTTTTCGATTTTCGTTTCCCACTTCGCAATCTTGTTCTCGTCGTACTCTTCCGGAATACGCTTTGCGATTTTTGCGGCTTTTTTAGAGCGCATCAGCATGGAGTTCATTTTGAGAAGAAGCGGAAGTCTCGTATATCCGCGCACGACTTTCTGCACCAAATCTTTGGGCGAAAGCACGATAAGTCTGCCCGTTGCGCCTGCCGCCATATTGCCGTCGTCAACGACTCCCTTTTCAAACAACCAGTCAAGGTCCGACGGTTTTGCACCGAGAAGCCAACGTTTGAGCACGTCCACTCCCACGTGGTCCGCACCGCGCAAACGATAGTATTCCACCTGATATTTCCAAAGATCTTTCTTGTCCGCCGAGCCGCTTTTTATAATCGTATCGGCAAGAATACACGCCGCTTTCATAGAGTTTTCGATTCCGCTTCCAATCATCGGAATCGTCATAAACGCCGCGTCACCGATTGCGACGTATCCTTCGGCAACCATTCTTGTGAGCGGGTATCTTATGGGGATAACGCAGTTGATTCCGCCACGCACGATTTCGTCACCGATTATCGGATTCGAGCGTTTAAGTGCGGATAATGCATTGTTAAACGTCTCTTTTGGCAATTTGCCTGCTCTTCCTATAAGCACGTTGACCGTGCCTGCCGGGTCGATTATGCTCCAACTTATGCCTTCTTCTCCGAGATGTTTGAGATACGCCCTGTTGGTGTTTTTGGGATCTTCAACGCCTTCCGCTTTTTTGTAGAACGCGCGATAGGCAACGAATATTTCGTTCTCATTCGGCGTTTTCGTAATATGTGCGGCGTCGGGAAGCATTGCTCTGAACGGAGACAGTGCCCCCGAATTGTCAACCACCAAGTCGGCGTATATTTTTTCTCCGCCGACGACGATTCCTTTCACCTTGCCGCTTTCGACGATAAGCGCGTCAACCTTTGCATCGAAGTGAAAATCGACGACTTCCTTTGCTCTGTCAACGTATTGCTGTGCAAGCAATCTTCTTTCCGTTGACCAGTCAAGTTGCTCTTTTGGCAAATTGAGATTGACTTCTATACGCTCGGCCGGCGGAACGAACGTCCAGTTGCGTTTCGTAAAATACGTTCCTTCTTTCGGAAGCGGAAGAGAGAACATATCGAAAGCATCGCGATTTACGTCATCGTGCCAGTCGTACGAGAGTGTGTCGTAGGTCTGTTTTTCGTAAACCGATACGTCAAAACCCGCTCTTGCAAGTCTTTCGCTTGCAACGAGCGAAGCCATCCCTGCGCCGATAAATACTATTTTCATAATTATCCCTTTTTGAAATATCTCACCGGGCGAGATACATCCCTGTTGTTTTTCTCATTTTACGTGCGTTACGAGACTGAGTTTATGGTCTTTCACTCCGCTTATTCCGTAAACGTATTTGTCTTCGTCCGTCGCAACGCCGCCGATACCACCGAGATTATATGTCACCGCGCTCACCGCTTCGCCGAGTTTTTCGTTGAGACCGTCAACGCTGTCCACTCCGTCTATTTTGCCGACAATGACGTTCAAAATCGCTTTCGTGACCGGGTCGTCGTTGTTGCCGTTGACGCATACGCTTTCGCTTTTCGAAATCATTTTTCCGTTCGTTTCGTCAACCGTGAAAGAAATTTCGCTGACGATATACACTTTTTCGGGCACTTTGAAAAGGGCTTTTGCCGCGCCGAGCGCGTTTTCTATATCGCTCTTGTATTGCCCGAGTTCAACCATAGACACGATGCGCATAGTGCCTTTTCCGTCCGAAACCCCGATCGTGATTTCTTTGACAACAACGTTTGCGTCTTTAAGAACTTTAACCGCGTCGGAACTTGAATTCGCGCCGTTTTGCACCGCATTGTTGAAAATATATGCAAGAGTCACGTCGTCGTATTCCACGATTTTTTTCTTGTCATAAATCACGGGATTGGCGATTATGGATGAATAATCGTCCTTGTTTTCAAGCGAACTGCCCGAAAAATTGTCTTGCGACTTGTCCTTTTCGGCGGTTTCGTCAAACTTGTTGGTGACAATCTTGTCTTCCTTTGCCGTGGAGAGCGACTTTATGCTCTTGTAGATATTGATGATTTTCATGTCGGCAATGCCCATTTCTTCGACGGTTTTCCCTTCGATTTTAAGGTCTGCGACACCAAGTTGTCTGGGCGTGAGATTGATGATCACCGCAAACGCAATCACAAGTATGAGCACTATCGCGATAAGCGAGAATATTATACCTTTGAATACTTTCATTTTCTAAATCTCCTTTTTTTCAAAGCAACGTCGCTATCGTCCGACTTCGCTTTTCGATATCTATTGTATCATACGTCGAAGAGATTGGAAAGAATTATTTACGTTGCGATTTTCTTTATATTTTTCTAATAAAATCGAAAACACTTATATGTTACAAAAAGAAAAGCGGCTTCACCGCTTTTCGATTTGTTTGTCGTTTTTAGTTTCAGTTTTGTTCCACGTCGAGTTTTTCGACAAGCGCGCAACATATTTCAAATGTGTTTGCTATGCAAAACTCGCTCGTATTGTCCGCAGTGTCATATCTCGTATGCAGATATTCGGGGCACTTCCGTCCGTCAAATCCCGTCACACTCGCACTCTTCAATCCGTATTCGGAAAACACCGAAGCGTCCGTCGTTCCGAATAAGCCGAGCGTTGATTTCTTGCATTTAACGTTTGCGGAATTTGTGCAATCGACGAGCATATTGACCAAACTTTCGTCCGTTTTTATCAATCCGCATCTTTCCTTGTCGTTTATACAAATGCATTTCGGCTCTTTAAGCACTCCGAGATGCACGAAATACGTCGGCACGTCGGCAAAGTCTTTTGCGTGAATATCGCACCAACTTTTTGCGCCGCGAAGCCCCGATTGCTCGCCACCCGTGAGAATTACGCCGACTTCGACATCGTTTGCGGTCACGTTTTTAGCACTCATCTCTTCGACGATTGCAACGGCGGTTTCACAACCGCTCAAATTTTCGTTTGCACCTTCTATGACCTTTCTATGATTCACGAAAAAGAACAACGAAAGCCAACACGGAGCAAACACAATGGCAACGTAACCGGCAACGAGCATATCTCCGCTTGCGATTTTCGCACCGAGACCACCCACGATAATCCAGCGTGCAACGTCAATTGCAAGCAGGTATACGAGACCGACGAAAACAGCGCACAAAACGACCGTGAGCATAGTTCCGCCCAAACGTCTTATGAGAGTCCATTCTTTCGTTGCGTCCACGGACGAGACGAAAAACACTCTGCATTTGGGAGCGTTCAGACTTTTTTGATTGCCGTGACGTTCTGAGATTTTTCTTTTTTGTACAATGGATCAAGAAATCTTTTTCCCAACACAAACTGCACGATATACACCGTGAGTGCAATCGCAACCAGCAATACGGACACCATTGCGGAAAAGAAATAAGAAACCAAAGCAAGTATAGAAAGCGTACCCACGATGTACGTCCAACCCGTATACGCGTCGGGATAGACGTCGAAACTTTCGGTTTTTACAAAATCGCACGCATTTTCAAGTCTCGATGTATAAAAAGTCAGCCGTGCGTTTTTCCCCTTCGCTCCCCGTGTTGCGCTCGCCCATAGTCTCGGCGATGTTTCTGATGTTCTCAACCGAACGTCTTGCAACTTCCTGTTTTTGATCAATGACTATTTTCATATTCGTCTTCGCTTTCAAGGTTTTGAAGCATCAGACCGAGCAACGCTTGCAATACGCGTTTTTCGTTGTCTTCAAATCGTTTGAAAGCCGCCACATAAAATTTGTGATTTGCTTCAGCGATACGTTCCGCCACTTTTTCGCCTTCGTCGGTGAGCCTGAGCGTCTGTTCTCTCTTGTCAACCGTTGAAATGGTTGCAGTGATAAGCCCCTTGTCTTTAAGTTGCTTTACGCTTCGCGAAACGAGTGCCTTCGATACGCACGCATTCTCCGCTATCTCGCTTGCAAGCCCGACCGAACCTATGCTTGAAAGAACGACGATCTCGTTCGGAGACAAGTCATAATCTTTCAATTCGCGCATTTGGTAGTCAGTGTAAGAGCGAAGAAGTTTTCTAAATGCGACAAAATAATTTGCTGTATTTTTAAGATCCATAAAATTATTTTATCATACATTACGCTTGATTTCAATAAGTAGTTAACAAATTTAACCGATATTAGTACAAATGTATCAATATACCACGCGATTTTATGCATATAGCACTTATTTTTTTGCATAAAATCAAGAAAAAACAACGAATACGTTGTATTTAGCACAAAAAATTTATACGTGATATTTCTCAATCTCAATATTTTTTCCGCAAAAAACATAAAATTAATTGAAAAACAAACTATTTTTTTACGTTTGGCAATGCCGTGAAATATAAAAACGAGACGCGTTTGCGTCTCGTTTTTATATTTGTTTAAACGATTTTATTCTTCGTCTTTTTTGTCTTCGGCTTCGCCGCTTTCATTGACGTTTTGTGCGCACTCGTCGCAGTTTTCGTCGCATTTCGTGTCACACTCTTCCGTGCAATCTTTGCAGCATCCGCAGTCTTTCTTGTCAACTGCAACCGCTTGACTGTCTTCGTTCGGGAAGAGCATTTGCGGTGCGCCGTCTTCTGCTTCGAGCTCAATCTCGTCTTGGCTGAGCTCGCCGTTTGCAATCTTTCTCTTCTTGATTTCCGCAACCGCTTCTTGTTGTTGCTTTTCGTTGAACTTATAGAAGAAGAGCGGGATGACAGTCAGGAAGAAACTGATTGCCGCAATGCCGACAAGCATGAACCACATCGTGTCTTTTCCGGCAGGTGTAACCGCACTTGCGTTTCCTGCTTCGACGCCGGCCATGTAATATGCCAAAACGCCCACGAATGCGCCCACTGCCATACCGATTTTGTTGATGAGCGTTTGCATTGCAAAGCAAATACCTTCGGCTCTTTCACCGGTCTTGAGTTCGAGATATTCGACAGTGTCTCCGATCATCGCATAAGTGATGATGTTGCCGAAGCCCGACGGGATACCCGCTATAACGAGTGCGATGAGAAGAACAACCGTCGTTGCGGTGCTGGTGTAATTGCCGCGGTCCGCCGCAATACCAACGATAAACGCCACGAGCATTGCCACGCCGCCGATGATGTGAGACCAAATGTACGTGTTCTTTTTGCCGAACTTCTTGGTGCACCAAGGCACGAGCAAGGACGCGATAAGTCCGCCCGGCACGATTGCCATCGTGAAGAGAGCGTACATCGACTCTCTGTTCATTATGTATTTTGCAAAGTAGAGACCGCCGGTGTACGTGAACAACATTCTTGCCGCACCGCCGATACCCGACAAAACGATGAGCATGAGCGGTTTGTTCTTGAAGAGCAATTTAAGGTTGTGTGCAAGCGAAGGCGGATTTTCCGTCGTAACATTTCTTTCTTTAGTGTTCTTGAAGCCAAGGAAGAAAAGCGGAATTGCGATAGCGCAACAAACGATTGCGATGATGAAGTATGTCCATCTCAAATCGCCCATCATGCTTGCGCTTGCCGTTGCCTTCAATTCGAGAAGAGCCGCGCCGCTCTGATTGATGTCGATGTTTGCGCCTTGGAAGAGAGCAAGTACGTCTTGATACTTGTCCGCTTGAGACTGAATGAACGCGCCGACGTTTTCAATGCCCCTGAACATATCGAAGAACGCAGTGTTGCCTGCAACGACTTCCGAGCCGTTCATCGTGTTCATAAGGGTTTGAATTGCGGTGACCGTTGCATTGTCGGTTGCCGTGATTGCCTGAGTGATAATCGGGGTGAAAACGGTGATGATACCTGCGCCCGCCGTGCAGAACAAACGAGCAATCGTGAGCAAGTTGCCGCGACGATACGTATCGTTGCTCATCGCGGTTGAAAGTCCCCAATACGGAACATCCGCAACCGTGTATACCATACCCCAAATTATGTACATAACGGAAAGTGCCGCAAAACCGCCGTCGTTGTTTGGATACCACGGCAAGAAGCATATCGCCGTCATTGCGGCAATTGGGAATGCCATCCACTTCATGTACGGGCGGCATTTGCCCCACTTCGTACGCGTACGGTCAACGATAGACCCCATAATCGGGTCGTTGAGTGCGTCGTATACGCGCGCGGCTAACATAAGGATTGCCACCGCCAACGCATTGAAGCCGATTGCGTCCGTCATAAATACGGTTAGATACGATCCGATGATCGTGCAAATAAGGTTCTGACCAAAACCGCAAAGAGAATAACTTATGCCTTCTTTGGGTTGCATCTCGCCGTCGCCGGGAGTCGAGCCGAACAATTTGTGAACAAAGCCGTTGATCTTTTGCTTTGCTCCGACCTTTGCGGGTGCGGAATTTTCACTCATAATTTCACCACATATCCTTTATTTAGCATCAAAACTTCGACACTATGTATTTATTCTATCAACTTTTATCGCAACAATCAACCATAAATTCCATTTCTTAAAACTTTTTTAAGCATACAATATGTACAATTGTGTCAAAAATGTTCACCGCTCAAAGCAAAATCGTGAAAAATGCTTGTATATCTTTCAAAAATGATGTAATATATTCAAGCAATCGAGCGGATTTATCCATTCGTCTTCAAGATTGTTTGTTGCATTTCACTGCCGCAACCTAAACATCGATCTAAATACTACAACGGGGGCATGGCGCAGTTGGTAGCGCGTTTGAATGGCATTCAAAAGGCCAGGGGTTCGAATCCCCTTGTCTCCACCACACTTTACCAATCCGCACCACTGGCGGATTGGTTTTTTATTTTCTTGGAATTTTTTTCTCAAAATATCAATGATTTTATTGTTTTCAGCGAAAAAACACAATCTTTCATATTTTGAAGTTGTGCAATCCAAATTTAAGCGCACATAAAAGTTTTCTATGTTTATCTCAATCGCACCGAGTTTTATTGCCTTTCAGCGTGGCGGTTTAGCACAGAGAAAAGCCTTTGTCAACGGCATAAAAATCTTGTAATATTGCTTCAAAATTTATCTCAATCTAATGCGCATTTTATATGCTTTTTAGTCGTTTGCCTGTTAGACGAGCCGTAGTCTTGATACAAGTGTGACGATTAGACGTGCCGTAGTCTTTGATACAAGTGCTCACGCGCGTGCGCGAGGGATTTTTGATATGCTTTTACACAACATTTTTATGCGATTCGTTGACATAGGCATATTGTGCTTTGAAATGATATGTTTTTGAGCTTTCTCGGTGCTGCGCCGTCTTGTTTGCCAAAAGGCAAATAAAACTCGGAGCATATCAATATGAAATCTCAAATCAATCTTCAAAATCAAAATGCAAATAGTATTTATGATGACAATCAAGCACAAGTCAAAATCGTTGCGAAAAGACAGTATATATTAGACGATGACGTTGTTATAGCCGCCGACAACATCAAGAAAATCGGCGAATTGATAGCGTTGCTTACTATAAGAACCGTTATGTGTCGTTCGGGCAAGGACTTATATCGTCTTTATGACGGGCTTATCCAGGATTGCAACAAATCGAATGATTCTCTTGACGAATACTCGGACGGATATGACATAGCGCAAACCGCAACGCTTTTTCTTTGCGAACACATTGGCAAAAAACTTGGCGACAATTATACAACCGCTCGAGGAAGCGTTATACCTATTAAGCAAGCGTGCTTCAGATTTGTAGACAGATATTTGAATAAGCAATATACCCGCCATTTAATGCACACAACTGCCATAGACGAAGCCGCAACAGCGTCTACCATAACTTTTATCGACGATGAATCCAACAACGATTATATCGACGTTGGCGCGCTCATCGAAAGAATGCATTTAACGCAAGGCGAATATGATGTTCTTTGCGCCTATATGTCCGGTCTATCCAATATTGAAATAGCCAAATTGCTTAACGTAAATCGTACGACAATTTGGAGAAGGAAAAACAGTTTTTGCAAGAAATATTTGCAAATACCAAATCGCCATTAACAACACAAAAGGTATACCCTTAAGTCCTATTTTGAAGAGTGATTCTCAGTGTGTTTGAAAGATACAACACGTAATACTGCTAACATGGCAATCATTTAATTGCTCTAATTCAAACGATCTCCAATGCGGCTAATTGGAAGAGAGTATCTTGAAAAAGAATATGACGAGATTCTTTATCCCGAACTTGAAAACACCCCCTTGCGATACGCCATCTCAAAACGTAACGAGTGGATGATAAACCACTCAGACCATCTTATCGCTTATGTGCGAACACACTTCGGCGGCGCATACAACGCCTTGCTTTATGCCGATAAACACAATAAGCCGTATACGAATCTGTATTCGGACAACTATGAACTATATTAAAAGCCGAGAGATACTGTATACCGCTCGGCTTTTATCAAACATCATATCTTTTAACCATTAAAAATTAAATTCTTCCTGTTATAGAATATTCTTTGTCGCTTTCATATTCTCTAAAATATTCATTGGAAATATATTTTAGTGCCTCACTTACTACTGGATGTGAATACCTGTAGTTATCACTAAATACTTTAAATATTTCACCTAATGCCCGTTCCGACGAGCCGTCATTTATTGTACGGACACCTCGCCTATTAGAATATGCACAATACAAAGTTGACGAAACATCAAATCTGTCATCATAATCTTTTTTTGATATACTTTCAATTATATCGGCAATTTCTACACAGGGCCATATATCATCATTTTCATTTCGCGGGTAGCACGATAAAGTGTTTATAATAGCATTTTTTACAAACCTGCAGGTTTTTTTATTTTGTCCTTCTAAAGTCTCTAATATGTTCTCTACCCATTTTTTAAGTTCGCTTTTCTTTTGCCATAGATACTCTTGAGGAATAAAACAATTGCCGCCGCTGGAGATTATAGAATCAAAATAAATTTGACCGCCAACTGTTTTTAGATTAAGATCGGGCGTATTACATAGCCCAATAATTAAACTGCCTAATTCCGATGGATTATCCCAAAAATATCTTTTTACCCCCATAGGGTAATCTCGTAGATTATCCATGAGATAACCTAAAAGCTTAAATTCGCAAAAGGATAATTCGGTTGTATAATACTTTTTATCCATATCATCTATTATTTTAATTAGGCAGTATTGGTTGTCACTCCACGTATTTGTTTGTTGTTTTAATCCATTTTCGGCAATTTTATTCAATACAGCTATCCCATGAGTATAGTCATAATCATATCTGTAGGCAAAAAACGGTAATAGATTTTCAGGGGCAAACTCTATATATTTATTAAAAACATATTCGAAATCAACCCCGTCGAATATTTCAACAGCATGTGACTGCCAAAACATAATTTCATTCTCATTTCCGTTAATAAGATCGATGGTGTTTTGATTGTAAGGTAAAACCTCTAAAAGAAGTTTCTCATAGCTATACTTGTTTAATAAACCCGCCAGTTCGACTGAAGACATCTTACTTAAATAAAAGGATAAGCCGTTTTTTTCTTCTAATTCAATAAAAAGCTTTAAGTCGCGATCGTGGTCAGGCGACAATTCATAAACAGCATCCCATACAAGTATAGATTTTTTATTACAATCACGGATTGTTCTCTCTATAATCCTATTTCCGTACATTGATATAAGTGTAGACAATGTTTCTTTTTGTATTTCCTTTCTCCTTTTCATTTCGCTGTCAAATGAAGAAACTGAAGAATCCGTGTCAAAATCATCTAATGGAAATCTGTCATTAGTGAAAAAATATCTACACTTTAAATATTCGTCACTTATTGATATTCCACTAGAAAACTTTTCAAAAACAACGACAAGATCGCTATAATCGCCGTTAAATCGACATTTTAGACGATTAATTTGCTCTTTTGTCTTTTCGTATAGTTGGCTTTTTAATTCTTCATTTGCTTCCTTATTAATGATGGATAATAATTGCGATAAGGATTTTTCGGTGTCTTTTGTTGGCTGCGAAAACGCATTTCTATAACAGCCTTCCTCAATATGTAGCAAAGAATTAGTATCCTGCGTCACGGTATTTTCAATCAACCAATTAAACACTTTGTTTCTTGCATCAAATATCTCCCCATATGTAATAGGAACTTCTTTCTTCTCATGATCCGACCGATAAGAGTAACTTTGAGGTAGCATAATTGAAGTGTTATCACCTTCATATAATTGCTGTACGATAGACTTCGTTTTTTCTATATCTTGCCCTTCTGCAATTTCAAAAAACCGCTCGGTTTTTGTCGACAATTTAATACGAACGGCGTTTGCCATTGTTGATATTGGAGAAAGCATCTCAATAATTTTCTTTCTCAATTGTTCATTATCGTCGATTTTATAAAATAATCTAACATAAACATCAAATGCTTCATTTGCCATTTCATCATTTGCAGTGCAAACATCTAAAGCGGTCATTATATACATTAGTCCATCAAAAACTGTGTTTGTTCCTTTTTTGCATATAAGGTTATTCAATTGGCTATTTGATGTATCAACCAATTTACCTATAAACCTTACGAACGATATGGGAGACAATTCGGCCAACCTGGGAAAATAAGAAAAGTTGTCCAACAAAGCGTTAGTATTTGTAACCAATTTTTCATATAAATCATGCATAAAAATGTCAATACTGTTCTGATTGCTTTTACTTGCATCGCAGACAATTATCAAACCATCTATTATATCTCCGATTCTATAAGTATTCCACTTTCTTACCGTCCTTTGGACCAACTCCCTTGAATCTTTCACATTGTCTACAGAATACAACAAAATTTCTTCCAACTTCTTGAGTAAAAGACTAAAACGACGAGAGGCAACATCAACTTTTATGTATTCAAAGCACTCTTTCCTTGCATTTATGCGAAAAGTGGATTTCGTTTTTATAACAGGAGACGCAGAAATTTCAGCCCAATAGTTTAATTTATCGATATATGTATCGCGATCGCCGGTAATGATTTCATCCAAAATATCCGTGTCGCCTGAATCTTCAATATTTATTTCTCCCATTAGCATAAGAGGGATTAGCTCGCTTTTCTCTTTGTCTTTAGCCCAAAAAGGAATCCTCTTTTGCGGTATTTTAGAAAAAAGTCTTTTCAGCACAACAACATTATAGTCAACTATAAAAGCCAACTCAATCGGCTTAATTTTGCCTAGATTTAAAGTTTCCAATTGTTTTATAAAATTCTCGCGAGAAGGCAAGCTTAGACTTATATCAGCGGGAGCCGAGCTATCAAAAAAAACATAGTCATTTTGACCTTTGCCGACAAATCGATAATCATAACAATTAAAATTAACAAGAATTATTCTGTTAGATACGCTTGCGGTTACTATATCTAATGCCTGTTTGCTTTTTACGACGATAAATTTATCTTGTAAATTTTCTTTTGCTAATTGTTTAATTGATGCAAGCGCAAAATAATAGGCATATTCGTTGCCTAAAAATGGTGATGCTATATTGTATATGGATGTATCGCGCTTAGTTGAAATATCATTTATAAATTTTTTTGAGTTTGTTTCGTTTCCAACTAAAAATATGTCCGGATTTAATTCAATACTACACTCGTCGCGAACATCTTCCCATTCGTCTAAGATAGATGCGATGTCATAAGCTCCTATATCTTTGCCAAAAACATTCAACAACCAAATGGCTTCTTCGATATTCTCTTCAAGCCATTCTTCAATATCATTGGCATCGATTATTATCCCATCTTTAAATATTGCGTCAGTTTTAATTTTTGTGCAAAACTCTTCTTTACTTATGGTATCAAGAATATTAGAAGTCACAGCAACATAAGTGAATGCGGATTTATCAAACTCCGTTATGTTTGTCTTCCGTTTTTCGTAATCACTTTTTATTTTTGCAATGCCATCTTTATTTGTTCCTAATTCCCAAAATGAATTGTTAAGAGGGACAAAACGGCTTTTTACGGTATTGTTTTTTACTGTACCATCCAATCCTGTAGTATAAATAGCATCTCCATTAGGAAATAGTGCATAACAATCAATATTACAAGTTTTTCTAATTAAACGACGAATTAGTTCAGGAAAAATAGCTTCCGCTTGCTTTTTGTTTGATCTGATTAAATCGCGAAATTGGACACTGCTTATTAACTTCATTCTGCGAATTCCTCCCTTTGATGTTTTGGATGATTTGTATCAGTTGCTCTCTAGAAAGTATGTTAGTCTATAGACATCCCTAAATGAAGGTACAAAGAGCATATGTACCTTGTCGACATATTGAAATGTTCGATTTTCATATTTAAAAACATAAAAGAAATCATCTTCACATAATAGGGTAACGAATGTATCTTTATTTACATTGTCTCTCAAAGTAAATATGCTTGAAAAAAACCATTTTAAAAATTTAGGAACGGAACTGCCTTTCCCGTTTATGACGCACGGGATGAATATCAACAGATTTTTTTTCTTTTTTAGCATCTTAATTGTACTATACAATGGGTTACTGTCGTTATTTTCAATTATTTTTATTTCGTCCTCTTTCAAACACCACAATCTACAAAGAAACTGGCTGAATAAGCGATTTGATTCTGACTGTGTTAGATTTTGTCCGCTGGTGTCATTTTCATTTATGCAAATAAAGCCGCTTTTAATGTTAGAATAATCCACATCCGGCAGAGATTTCAATTTAGCATTAACAAACTCTTGATTAACAAGAAGCTTGAAATCTATCTCATAATTATTTGCGACCGCATCTGGCTCTCCGTGCGATTGTACCAAAACTTTTTTGAATTGGGTTTCATTTGTTAATGACATAAAATAGCGAGAGTTATTGATTAATTCGGTTAAATACTCTTCATAGTCTATTTTTACGCCATTTATGTTCGTCTTGCTTATCATTTTCGTTGGAAGCAATGTAAACACATTTTGCATATTTTACTCCACAAGTTTAATTTTTGACTTAATAAAGGACTTCTCCGTTTTGTTATTCTACGGATTCTTCCATTTTAACAGATGCTTTTAGAGACAGTATATCTCCTAAGGTTATGTAGGTATGGATAATACATTGCATCGCTTCTTCTCTTGTAACTTCCGAGTGAACTCCTGCGCTTTGTCTACTATTAATCTGCTCCATCCAATCAATTAAATATGTTGTTTCACTACCAACAAGAGTATTCTTAGCCGTTTTTGACTGGAGTGTTTCGATGACTGCCGATAATTTGTTGTTGTGGTGGTCTCCTGAAATATCAATGTCTTTGCCTGATTTAGTTTTAAAAGTCTTTTCGGTATAGTGTGGCAAAACTTCTTCAAAAAGCTGTTTGGCTGTTTCCGACCAAAGTCTACGACATGAGGTTAAAACTTGTGAATACCGTTCAGGATTTCCATCTTCCATCAAATCTTCAATCGCATTAAGTTTTTGAAGCGTTGATGTTGGCATAGAAGTGAAATAGCCATCAACTTTTGATTGATATTCTGCAAATACAGTAAGAGCTGTATTACCAAATTGAAGTTCAATTTGCCATCTAACCGCATAATCGTAATATTGAGATTTAAGGATTGACAAACGTCTTTCTGATATTTTAATGCTTTTACGCAAATTGTTGGTTCCATTATAAACAGCATTTGCCATATTATTAGTTGCCAAAGGAGCATAATTGCCAGAAGCAGAATAACCCTGTGTGGTGTAATTATTAATTGCTCTTTTATCGCTGTCGATGCTTGCTTCTAATTCGGTACAGAGTTCAGTAAAAATTAGATCCATCTTTGTCCCATCCTTTGCACTGTCTTGATAATATCTACCATGTTTAGAACCAATCTGCCATGCTTGGTGCTTAATCAACCCATTTTTATCTCTTGGATAGCCACCATGCTCATAACTTAACCATTCTATCCCTTCTTCGTCATTAACAAGGCGTGCAATCTTTTTACACAGCAAAAGTGCAGAAGAAACAGAAATCACTCCGTCTTCAATTCCATTTATTACTTTGTTACAAGCCTCCAATGCTTGTGTTTTCTTATTTGTAATGTTGCTCATATTTTGCTCCATAGCTTAATCTTGTGTTTTCTCTAAAATTCTTTTTATTTTCTAGAATGTTCGTTGATATTTCATTAATTTCTCTTATAGTATGGAAATGTTTGTCGTCACCTTTGCCTATTACCAAGTGTAAAACTTTAAGCTCATAATAATAAGTGTAGCCCAATGAATCAACTACTTCAAGATATATATCGAACACATCATTAAAGTTAAAAGCAAACAATACTTTTGAGTTGGGCAAAATAACGGTGTTGCCATTTAGTTCATGCCATTTTTTATCGTGATATAAACGCTTAATTGAAAAAGAGCATTTATCTGAATTTTCAATTTCTGCATGTACTGAACAATCTTTATTTAGGTCGTCTACTGTAACGCAAATTTTTCTTCCGTCTTTTGTGCTCGGAATATGATCAAACATATTAAATGTAAACAATGGTTTTGCCTTTTTACGTTCATCTTCCTTTCGTTCATTTTCAATGCGTTCTAAATCGGTTTTTCTATCTTTATTATTGCTTTTAATAGTCCATGCAACACCGACAAGAGTAAGTAAGCCACCATAGACAGCTGAGATGACAGGAATTAAAATTTCTTGCAAATTGCCATTTGGAACAATATAAATTAAATATACAGTTAAGCCTATACCTAAAAGAAAATCCGTAAGTAACAGCCATTTGTTCGTTTTGTTTTCGGACAAAAACGCAACTGTTAAATTATAGAAAACAATCAACATTGCTATTCCGCCGAAAACAAACTGTAATACAAGCCATTGATTGAAGCACGCCATATAGAACAAGTCAAGCAACCAATAAAATATTATATACTTTCCCAAAAGAACATTGGCGACTTTAATTTGTTCAGCAGAGTAGGTATTCTTGCTTTCTGACCACGCTTTAACCATTACGCATCCAATAGGGATACTTACTGCAAGCAGAGCAAAAGCGAACCAATACCAATTGTAGCCTGTATCATAATAGTTGATTACAAATATGCCGCTAATTATAAACAATAACTGAAAAATTCCACCCAAAGAAGAAATTTGAAAAAACTTAGAATGCTCTTTCATTTTCTTGTTCGGTATAAAGGAATAAACTAAGAAAATTGCAAGGGAAGGATACCATAACCATTGTCCAAGCGTTTTGTCAATAGTGTTATGTAAAAATGGTAACACGATAAAGCCGCAAAAAGCAACTGCGACTAAAACGTGCCAAATTATATTAAAAACATTCTTTGGTGTTTTCTTCAATGTTTCTCCTTATAAATCTTTAATAATATTCAAGAACTTATCGAAAGATATAGCGTCGGGATTGCTTGCAATATCGTTTTCGCTAACCATATAATATCGGAATTTACTACCTGACTGAGCTTGCCAGATTTTACCGAGTTCGGCTTTTTCTCTACTGTCATCATTAGAAGTCAAATGTTCACCTTTGGTCTCGACCATAACGATTTTACCGCTGTTTGTCATTACGATAAAATCGGGATAATGATTCAAATAACCGTTTATACAAAACTCAAGCCTATCCATATTTCTGTGCCACCACTTGATGTTAGGGAGAGAAGATACTTTTTCTATTACTTTCAGTTCAAATCCGTTAACCGCTTGTTCAGATCTATAAAGCGATTTTGAAAGCAATCCGAAAGGATTTCCCGGGTTTATTTCTCTTTTTAATCTGAATGATGGCAAGCACTCTATTTTACCTGTTTCAAGCATGTTTTTGAATTTATCTTTGCGATATTCGTCAAGGAGTCTCTCAATTTTTGTTTTAATTTTTGTCGCATATCCGTAAATATTCTTCTCCATGGCAGCGAGTTCATCAGCGTTCATATTCTCGACGATTCGGTCGATGTAAGCAGTCAAATCCCCGCCGCAAACACTATCCATCTTTTCCAAAATGCCTTTTATGGCAAGTTTACAGTGCTTTACTCGGCTTTCGGGCGGTAAGTTTTGCATCATTCCTTTAAAGTATTCGCTTTCAGTTTCAGACATTTGACGATACTTCGGACGTTCATTCTTTTGAACGTCAACTTCGACTACTGCTTCCGTCGCAGATCCGAAATCAATGCCAGCATCCTTGTCTTTGAGCGTAAATCCGTCCGTTAAGTCTTCTTTCGTAAGCAAGTCTTTATGATTCGGATCAAGTAACGTAAAAATACTCGGCGTTGCTTTGATAAAGAATTGCGGAATTTCAAGCGACAACGCTTCTTCCTTAAATTGTTCGTACATCGGGTATGTAGTCACTTTGCTTCTTACCTCCAATGGCAAATCTCCTGCGGGTTCTGCCTCCGCTTGTTTCATCGCATCGTCATAAGCGTTACTGTTTGCCTCTGCACTTGATAACATTGAATCTATCGCCGATGCTTCACTCGCATTTTTTCGTTCATCTATGGTACGCCTTAAAACAGTATCGTCAAACTGTAAAAATTCTTCTTTCCCCTCATCATATGTAAGTCCTTGCTGAACAGGCGTAACTGTTGGAGCGCCTATCGGTTTTTCTTCGGCAATTCTGTATTCTTTTTCACTGAATCCTGCGTCGTTCAAGCCCTTAATTACTTTTGTAATAGTCGTATGAAAATCGTTAGAGCAAGTCAGAACATAAGACAAGTTCAAAAATTTACTTTCATTTTGTTGTGTATATGGCAAACGCAGTACACGCCCTAAAATCTGTTCTACGTCAACGGTAGATGTCTTATTTGCAAGCGTTGCAAGAATATACGCAAACGGACAATCCCAGCCTTCTTTAAGCGCATTGACAGTGATTATGTACTTTATTTTGCAATCGGGCGATTGCAAATCAACATTTTTAAGTTCGTTTATTTCCGCCGTTTTTATTGCGATTTCATCTTTCTGTATGCCGTTGTCCACAAGGCGTTGTTTAAGTCTCTCAAACGTTTCCTTGTTTTCCGCTTGCCTTGGTTGTGCTTGGAATAAAACGATAGGACGAATATATCTCCCGTGGGTTTCTGCCTTCGCCAATTCTTCCAACTTGTTTTGTAAATCGAGAGCGTCGGCTATCACTTCTTCCTGCGACGGACGATTATAAACGATTACTGGCAATTTCACCATATTTTCTGCTTTTAATTGCGCCGCATCGACGTATGAAATAATATTGCTGTTCGCTCTCGGCGTCGCCGTCAAATCAAGGATGAAACTCGGATTGAGATTTTTAAGCATCTCAATACTGAGATCACCCATCGTGTGATGGCTTTCGTCCACGATTACGACTGGAGAAAGTTGGTTGAACACTTGAATAAGTGCGGTTTCGTCCACGTTGTCGATCAAAGTGTCGGGGGTTTCGATAAACTTTGCGAACGATTGAAGGTTGCCGTTCTCTTGATATACTTTTCTGCCTTCTTTATTGCGAATGCGGAAGCTATCAAAACTCATCACGACGATGCAAAGTTGCTCGTTTACAGTCGTAGGATTGAACTGTTGCCCGTCCAAAACTTGTTGCTTGCTATATACCTGTACGCGCCCGTTAAAATGTGCTTCTATTTTTTGGCGGTATGGGTGCGACGGATCGGAAAGGTTTTTTAGCGTTTGCGTTAAAATGGCTTCCGACGGCACAAGCCAAACGACCAACTTTGCTTTCTTGCTCGGCAAGTTGTCAAAAATAGTTTTCAGCGCATTGCACGCCAAAAGGTTTTGCCGCCGCCCGTTGGCACTTTGAAACATACGTGCGGCGTGTTTTCTATCGTGTTCTTATAAGGCGGAATCGCACCAAATCCGACGTGAACGTTTTTCTCCGCCCAAAACTCTGTATAGGCACCCGAAACGCTGTTGGTCGTATTCAACAGTTCACAATAGCGATTGAGATCGTTAATCACATCTCTTTGAAATCTTTTCAGTTCCATAAACGCACCTCTTACAGTTTCTTAATGTCGCGTGGAATTTTCTTAAACACAATTCCGTTTTTATCGAGTGTTTCTTTTGGTAAAGCACAAACGTCCGCATAAATAAGGTATCCGCTTGCTTTTGTTTTCACCGTTGAAAGAAACTCTCTGTTCAGCGTTGTGGGCTTGTTCTTTTCATAGTAGAAATAGTACGCCGTATCGTTGGCTTTACCCATATAATAACGATTATCGTCCGCGCCTACTTCGAGCGGCCGCTTTGTTTCCATATAATAGACGTATTTGCGGATTGCGTCTTCACCCACTTCTTCATTCAAGTTTTTGTCTTCTTTGAAAAGTGGTTCGCCGAGTTCATAATAACTGAAATTGCCGCCGAGCCCCGCAACCGCCTTGTTGCCCTCGCCATAGCCGTCGATCACACGCTTGACGCGCTCGGCGGTGATAGTATCGGCATAATCCATCATTTCCACAAGGATGAACTTCCTGTTGCCACCGTCTTGCTTATTCAAATCCAAAACAGCGTGTGCTGTGGTTCCGGAACCGGCAAACGAATCAAGGATAATAGCATCATTCTTATCTACAAACTGGATAAGATACTCTATTAAAGATTTGTCCTTAGGATAGTCAAAGACTTTCTTCCCGAAAATCGCTATTTGTTCTTTTCCAGCTTCTTCAGTTGTGGATACTCCAACTGTATCATCTATAAGGTTAGGTGGCACTTCTGCATCATAATTTGCTCTTTTGTAAGATAAAACCAATTGTTTCGACAAGTTTATTCTTGTATTGTTGCGGATGTTTTCTTCCAATGTTTCCTGTACCCAAATAAATCTGTTTTCAAACCGAACTGCATTTGTATTAACGCCATTCTCAATTACAAGATCATCCAACAGCTTATTAGGAAATTTTGCCGTCCCATATATTCCTGCTTTTATCGTCCCATCGTTGCCTTTATAATGAATTGAACCAACAGGAAAGGTTAGAATTTTATATGAATTCTGCGGTTTTGTAAAAGGATCATCGCTTGAGCTATTTTTTTGAACTCCAGAAAACTTTAACGAATTTTTTTCTTTTTCATAGCATAACACATACTCTAAATTCCTTTTAATTTTATATGATAAATTTGGCGGTGTTGCAGATTTGTACCACATATATTGACCAACGAAACAATTTGGCCCGAAGATCTCATCACATATTTTCTTTAGATTGTATAATTCATTCTCATCTATTGAAATGAAAATACGCCCGTATGGGGATAACAGCTTTTGTAAAAGTTTCAGCCTTGGATACATCATACAAAGCCATTTATCATGGCGAGACAAGTCTTCTCCTTCATCTCCAACAACTTCTCCTAGCCAATTTTTGATATGCGGATCATCCACATTATCATTGTAAACCCATCTTTGATTATTGTTCGTGCTGTGAGCCGTGTTATATGGTGGATCAATATAGATGCAGTCCACTTTGCCTTCATATTGCGGCAACAACGATTTGAGCGCAAGAAGATTATCGCCGTGAATGATCATGTTCTCGGACGACTCCGCATTGTATGAATATTTTTTATCAAGAATTCTGAACGGCACTTCCTGATGATGATTTATGACTTTATCTTTTCCAATCCATTCTAAAGTGGGCATTATTTATCTCCTTAATTTTTCGCAAGTGTAACGACGTTATCACAAACGCAAATTGTCATCCGGTTTGTGCTTGCCATTTTATTTGTATCTGCAGTCGTCACATCTCATTAATTTCTTCTTCAAGTTGCGCCATTGCGTGCATTATTTCATCAAAACTCGGCTTTCCACCAAACAACATATTTTGCATATGGTCGTAATCGGAGCGAAGTTTTGCCAAATTATAATTGGGTGGCAACAATTTCATTGTACCACGTTTTGCGAGATCGTATCTTGCCCACGAACAACGATAAAACTTATCCTTAAATTTCACAACACGTTCCAACAAATCGTTATCCGCAAGCGCATTGCCTTTGACGGGTGACTTCATCATTTTGTATAAGTCGTAGTAGTGGCGCGAATACCTTGAAGGGAACGGGCGATCTTCCGGGCGGAATGCTTCTCTGTGCAAAATGGTAACCTTTTCCCAAAATGTGCGTTCGGGCAAGACGGTCAATACTTCTGTTGACGGTTGCGTAAACAATCTTGCATATATTTGTGCCGAATAAGGGGTAACGGTCGCTTCTTTTACTGGAGTCCAAGCGGCAAGCGCACCGATTTCAAGTCGTATTTCTTGCAAAATCGACGAATCGGCAAAACTGTTCGGATAGACGATTTTCACCGTTTGCGGATCGTTATCGTCAATAAAACAGTGGACATTTTGACCAAGCTCGGCAGTTAAATCAGCAAGCGTTGCCGGCAAAAATGCATCTCTCAAAAAGACTTCGGCACGAGTGTTGGCTTCTTTGTTAAAAGCATCTTGCTTTGTGTTGCTTCTTTCTTGCCACGGCTCGTCTATTCCGTATCCAAGAACACGCCAATCGAGAATTAAATCAATGTCTTCTGAAAATCTCTCTATTAGTCCGTAGGCTTTCGACAAACTTGTGCCGCCTTTGAATGCAATATTGTCTTTCCAAGCCGAACGGTGAAAAAGATAATCTAGCATATAGCAAACCCAAAAATCTTTCTCTACTATGGCATCAGTCATACCCATTTTGGCGGCGGTATTATGAAAAAGTGCTTTTCTGTCGTTTTCGTTGATTGTTGCAATATTGCGCATTTTAACCTCTGCAAATTTGTCTTATATATTCGTAAATCCAAGACGTTGCCGTTTTTGCTTCCGACATCATTGTTTGCTTTTCATTTGCTGTAAGCAATTTGTGCAAACTATCAAGTACAGCATCGTCTATCTTTTCTTTGCCAAGTGCTTTCAACGCCTGAATGGTAAGTGCTGTTTTGTATGAAAGTTTAGATACTTCTTTGTTTGTCGTTTTTTGAATTGAATAGTCGTGTTATCGTAGGCGTATTCTTTATATGTGCCGTCACTGACGTAAACCCACGTTGCCGGAACTTGCGTTGACAATCCGAGTAAATTCAATGCTGTATCTCCGCACGGAACGATTGTCCACCCGTAATTGCGAGCAAGTGCATGTGCTACGTTATCCGGTATAGGTGCAATATATTCTTTTAAGAATTCGTTGTATTCGGGTTTATCGTAAACGCCGCGCAAAACCCTTCTAATAATCCCTTCTGATTCAAGACGAGCCAATACAACATTTGTGATGGATTTATCCGTTATATCGGCAAAGTCTGCAGCAACAAAAGCGGCACCGATTTTTTCAGCCAATATTCTGTTTTTTATTTCACCAAGATAGTTAGGTCTGTTCATTGCTTACCTCGTTAGAAATAGCATACACTTTTTCTAACTAAAAATCAAGGTATTATGTCAAAAAAAGTGGTTGTTTAACCAAACAAATAATCAGCGTTTTCCAAACATACTCAAATGAGTTTGCCTGTTAGACGTGCCGTAGTCTTTGATACAAGTGCGCCCGCATACGCGCGCGCAAGACTACGGCACGTCTTTGCATAAAAACAAACCCAATTCCGCAAAAGGCGGCACGGAGCGGAGCGAGGTTTCGCGCTAACCCGCTTGGCGAAATCCTCGCTTATCCGCCATGCCGTTGCCGTCGCTTTTTTCTTGCGGAAATCATTGGCGTTTTGTATATTGCAAAATTCCGTTTGCCGTTTCGTTCTTTTGTGTCGCGTAGGCGTTGCGCCATTGTTCCGCAATCATATTTTCATTATCAAAATTGTGTTCAAATCTCGTTCCGTTATTGTTTCAAAAATGTCCATACTGCGCACATCGATGTCCTTGCTTTCTCACTCTCTTGCATTTACGCTATTTATAGTGCAATGTACGGAAAAGGGCGGAAAAGTACGGCTGAGTCTAGGTAAATATCCAAAAATACTTGGTTTTGTACCCTGTGAGTATGTTACGCACATAAAAAAATATTTGATATAACGAAATTGTCTTTCTCACAGGAAGCGTGAACGCAAACTCGGCATTGTCAAGGGTAAATGCATTGCCCCGGCAACCCTTGACAATCCCCACAAAAACTCGGATATGAAATAATCCATATCGTTTTCGTTCATCTCGTTTCCTGTCGAAAGACACGATAACCAAAACTTAGGAGGAAATACGACAATGAAAGGTGCTGTGATTTATGCGAGGTACTCTTGCGAACGGCAAACGGAACAGTCCATCGAAGGACAGTTGCGAGAGTGTTATAAATACGCAGAACAAAACGGCTTAACCATTATCCACGAATATATAGACCGCGCCATGACAGGCACAAACGACAATCGTCCGTCATTTCAAAAGATGCTTGCGGACGCGGAACGCACAACCGCTTGGGACATAGTGCTTGTATATGCGTTGGATAGGTTTGGCAGAAACTCAATCGAGATTGCATTGAACAAGCAAAAACTCATAAAAAGCGGAAAAACGCTTATATCCGCAACACAACGGACATCCACGAATATAGACGGCTCGCGAAATTTGGACGGAATACTACTCGAAAATATGTATATCGGACTTGCGGAATATTATTCGGCAGAGTTATCTCAGAAGATAAAGCGCGGACTTAGAGAAAGCAGGCTCAAAGGACAATTCGGCGGTGGCGGTGTCGCATACGGATATAAAGTCGTGAACAAAAAACTTGAAATAAACGAAGAACAAGCGAAAATCGTAAAATATATCTTTGAACGCTATTACGGCGGAAAAATCGTACGCGAAATTATAGAAGAGCTTACGGCGCGAGGCGTTTTATACAAAAACAAACCGTTCGTTCCGCAAACCGTCTACAAAATGCTTGTAAATGAAAAATATATAGGCATCACCAAATACAACGGCGAGGTATTTGACAACATCTATCCGCCCATTATAGACAAAATGTTGTTCGATGCGATACAGAAAAAACTTGCAGTAAATAAGACAGGAAAACGCAGTGTCAACACAACGTTCCTGTTGCGCAATAAAGTAGTATGTGGATATTGCGGGCGCAAACTGCAAGGAGACAGTTCAACGGCAAGAAACGGTAAACTACGTTTTTATTACAAGTGCGCCGGGCGTAAAAAGCATAAAGATTGTAATTTGCGCGTTATCCGCCAACAAGAGTTGGACGATTTCGTTGCGCAAGTCACGTATGAAGTGTTTTGTACGGATGAAAACATATCGCTTATTGCGGACAAAGTTCTCGAAGTTCAAGCACAGCGCAACAAGAGCGACAGCGTATTGCAAATGTTACATAAACGATTGTACGATACGGATAAAGCATTGACCAACGTCATGAGCGCAATAGAGCAAGGAATAATAGCAAAAACCACAAAGGAACGGCTTGCCGCTCTCGAAAACGAAAAGGAAGATATAGAAACAAAAATAGCTGTTGAAGAAACACGTCGGCAAAAGACGTTCAACAAGGAAGAAATAGAGCGATTCTTACGCACGGAATTCAAAGACGATCCACAACTATATTTACAACACATACTCGACAGAGTTGTCGTCTATGACGATAAAATAGAAATCTTCTACAGATACACAAACACCATCCCCGATGATTCAGACAATGAACGTCGGGGATATTTTTCATCTCGATGCAAAATCAAAATTAACAAGGCAAAACGCTCGATGCAAGTGTTGGATATAACCATAGATCAAACAATCCATTTTGAGATACTTTACGTTATAAACCGCCGACACAAACTACGTTTCAACCTTGAAAAAACACTCACCACTCCTCACGGTGCGGATTAGTTCAAATTCTTTCCACCACAAAAATATCGTACATTTGTACGATATTTTTTATGTGGGATAGGGGGCTTACCATGATTTCATCGTGGTGTTGCTTTGCAACAAGAACCCCTGCGGGCTGATAACAAACGAAGAGAGACGCAAGCGCGTAGCATTTGCGGACATCGAGTGCTGTCTCATAGCCAACAAATCAGACACGAAGTGTCCGCGAAAGGCGCAGTGCAACGCACGATTTGTTGAGCGTAGACGCTCCGAGAAGTGAACAAGTTCACTCTCTTCGCTATTACAGAAGCGTCCAAGGCACGCTTCTTACGAACGCAATCGGTCGTTTACTTATAAGATTTCTCTTATGATCGATGATAGATTGTTCATACATCACCCAGAAAAAATGATGTTTTCATAAGTGCTGCATTGGCTGATTGTTGTTTTGCCGATGCTCATTGTCCCACCGACTATATATTGGCTTCAACGCATTTTGTAAAAGTTCGTGTAAATTCCGTTATGCGAAGAGTCTGCATTTTCAATAAACAGTTTGAATTTGTATTCATTAGAATTGGCGTCGAATTCATAGCGAATTTCAAAAATCCAAACCGACCCTCTCGCAAAATAGCCGTTATCCAAAGTTTTGTTTCTGATGTAATAGAACTTATACAATTTGCTCGGATTATCGTCAAAATAGTTGGACAAACCAACCTTTTGTTCAATGATATACCAATTTTCGTTTGTATCCATGCTGTATTTTTCGATTCTAGGTTTTCCGAACGCACCGTCATAATGCGTTTTCAAATACGAAAAATATGTTTCTGCATTCGCATTGAACGTCTCTTCATCCGGACAACCTTGCGAAAACGAATATCCGTCGTTATACCAAGCATCGCTTGTATTCATCTCCCCCGACAGCCCTGTCGGCGCCGTCAATCCTGCAAGCCCTTTTGCCGACAATTCTTCTTCGGTAAACCATTTCGTGTTGTCGTGGAGCGGTTTTGGAGTTTCTCCGCCGCCATCGCCATTTCCGCACGCAACCAAACCGAGGCAGGTTATCGCTAAAAGCACCGCACAAATAATCATTGAGAATCTCTTCTTAAACATAGGATTTATAACCTCCAAAAATGTTATCTTAATATTATTCTTCTTGCCCATCACTATTTATCGAGCAATTCGTTTATAATTCGCCCACCATAGAACACCTAGAATTCAAGTATTCTTTTAATGAGCATATCATATGATGTTTGAATGCATTTTGCAAGCGTTCTGACAAATTATTATGTTGTTTTGGATTACTTTTCATTCCACATCCAATTCTAATGTGGAGCTTTTCTCGATTTTTCTATTGTAGTGAAAATATAGCACTTGGATTTGATATTAAAAGTGTCATTTGGGCACTTACTGATTTATTTTTGTTGAGTTTGGAGCCATTTAGCGCGGTTGAAAAACGGCAATATTGAGATGCATAACAAGAAAGAGCCACACTAACGGCAACCCTAATGTACAAGTCGTACATGAGTTGTCGAGAGCGTGGCTCTGCCGCAGTAATTCGCTATTTAACATGATTGAAAAACGGCAATATTGAGATGCATAACAAAGAAAGGCACGACTTGAAACAAAACCCAACGTACAAGTAGTACGTGATTTTGGAGCAAGCCGTGCCTGACGAAGTTAGGCGCTCAATAGTGCCGTTTTTTAGTACATGGAGTCCATACCTGCCCCCGCAGGATTTACCGCTGCCGGTTCCTTGATGTCGGTAACAAGGCTTTCGGTGGTGAGCAACGTGGACGCGACGGACGCGGCGTTCTGGAGTGCGCTACGCGTGACTTTGGTCGGATCGAGAATACCTGCCTTGACCATATCGCAATATACTTCACGTTGTGCGTCGAAGCCGTAGTTTGCTTTCTTTGAAGAGATGATGGTGTTTGCAACTATGCCGCCGTCGATACCTGCGTTTGCCGCAATCTGACGAACGGGGGCTTCGAGCGCGCGAATGACGATTTTAGCACCGGTTGCTTCGTCGCCTTCGAGTTTTGCACAAGCCTTCTTCACTGCGGGGATTACGGACAAAAGAGCCGTTCCGCCGCCTGCGACAATACCTTCTTCAACAGCCGCACGAGTTGCGTTGAGAGCATCTTCGATGCGGAGTTTCTTCTCTTTCATTTCGACTTCGGTTGCAGCGCCGACGCCGATGACTGCTACGCCGCCTGCGAGTTTCGCAACGCGTTCCTGAAGTTTCTCTTTGTCGTAATCGGACGTGGATTCGGCAATCTGAGCACGAATTGACGCAACTCTTGCCGCGATGTCTTCTTGTCTGCCGAAGCCGCCGACGATTGTGGTGTTATCCTTGTCAACGCGCACTGACTTTGCCCTGCCGAGCATATCGAGCGTGACGTCTTTGAGTTCGTATCCGAGATCGCTCGAGATATAAGTGCCACCTGTGAGAATTGCAATATCTTCAAGATACGCTTTTCTTCTGTCGCCAAAACCGGGGGCTTTAACCGCAACGACGTTGAACACGCCTTTGAGCTTGTTGACGATGATTGTCGTGAGCGCTTCGCCTTCGATATCGTCCGAAATGATAAGGAGTTTCAAGCCGTTCTTGAGCACTTGTTCGAGAAGCGGAAGAATTTCCTGAATATTGCTTATCTTCTTATCCGTGATGAGAATGACAGGATTGTCGAGTTCTGCACTCATCTTGTCGGTGTTGGTGACAAGATACGGAGAAACGTAACCGCGATCGAATTGCATGCCTTCCACAACGTTGAGTTCGGTGGTCATTTGCTTGCCTTCTTCGATAGTGATGACGCCGTCTTTTCCGACTTTTTCCATTGCGTCGGAAATGAGTTGACCTATCTTTTCGTCGCTTGCGGAAATCGAAGCGACTTGCGCGATTGCGGTCTTGTCTTCAACGTCCTTGCTGATCTTTTTCAGCTCTTCGACCGCTTGCTCTGTTGCGTACATAATGCCGCGTTTGAGCACCATGGGGTTTGCGCCTGCCGCAACGTTCTTCAAGCCTTCCTTGACGATTGCCTGAGCAAGCACGGACGCTGTTGTCGTGCCGTCGCCTGCGACGTCGTTGGTCTTGGTTGCGACTTCTCTGATGATTTGCGCACCCATATTTTCAAACGGTTCTGCAAGAACGACGTCCTTTGCAATGGTCACACCGTCGTTTGTGATGAGCGGCGCACCGTACGGACGGTCAAGCACTACGTTTCTGCCCTTCGGGCCGAGTGTGATTTTAACTGTATTTGCCAATGCGTCGACGCCTGCTTCGAGAGCCTTTCTTGCGTCGTCGCCGTATTTGAATTGCTTTGCCATAATCAAAATCTCCTTATTCTACGATTGCGAGAATGTCTGCCTGACGGACGATTACGACTTCTTCTCCGTCAATTTTGAATTCACTGCCTGCGTACTTGCTGTAAAGCACGGTATCGCCGACTGTGACTTGCATCTTTACGTCCACGCCGTCAACGTTTCCGCCGGGGCCCACCGCAAGCACTTTTGCAAGTTGCGGTTTTTCTTTTGCCGCGCCCGGAAGAACGATTCCGCTCGCGGTCTTTTCGTTCGTTTCGATCGCCTTGATGACGACTTTGTCAAACAACGGTTTTATTGCCATATAACGCCTCCGTATATGTGTTTCTTATTATCGTTTAGCACTCTTCGCGCTTGATTGCTAACAGTTTATACCAACGGTTGCCAATTGTCAATATATTATGCAAGTTTTTTTTGAAAAAATTATGCCGATTTTCAAAAGTTGTCGTTGAATATTGTATATTTTTGTGCTAATATCATTTATATAAATTTTATACGCGCACAAGGAGAGAGTATGAACAACTGGGACAAAAGATTTATGGACATGGCGGAACTCGTTTCCACGTGGACTAGTTGCGCAAGACAAGGACGCGCAATCGGCGCGATTATCGTCAAGGACAAACGAATTCTCACCACCGGATACAACGGTGCGCCTGCAGGCATACTCAATTGCCGCGACAAAGGATATTGCATGCGCGATCAGCTTGGCATAAAGAGCGGCACGTGCGCCGAAAAATGCTACGCCGTACATGCAGAGCAAAACGCAATCGTGCAAGCGGCAAAGCTCGGAATTTCGGTTGACGGAGCAACGCTTTATTGCACGCATCAACCCTGCACTATCTGCACGCGCCTTATCATCAACAGCGGCATCGTGCGAGTGGTGTATAAACATCCTTATCCGGACGATTTCTCTATGGAACTTTTCAACGAAGCAGGCATTTCAGTGGAGAAATTTGAAGAATAAAGTTCGGATTGCCTATAAAGGCAAAGATCTGAAATTGATTTTTTGCAGCATAATGAAACTATTTTTCGGTTTTTGTGTATTGCATTATTAAACACAGAATCGACTTACATAGGAGTTAACAATGCAAGAAGAAAAGAAACAGGACAGACGCATCGTCAAGACGAAAAAAGCCATATATCGCGCATTTGCGCAACTTTTGCTCGAAAAAGACATCAACGACATCACCATAAAAGACGTCGCAGACCGCGCCGACATCAACAGAAAGACTTTCTACAACTACTACGGCGGGATTTATGACCTTACAGGCGAAATTGAAAACAAAATCCTTGAAAAATTCGAGAATGCAATAAAAGACTTAGACGTTAACGAACTTCTGCACGACCCCAACGAGTTTTTCAACAAACTCACCGACATCATCAATTCGGACATCGATTTTTACGGACATCTCATGCGCATAGAAAGCAATTCAAGCCTTGTCGTAAAACTTGTCACGTCCATGAAAAACAAATTCAAAGAAATCATCACGCCAAAAACCGCGCTCGATGAACAAACTCTCGACATCGTTCTCGACTATGTCACTTCGGGCATGATGACCGTATATCAACACTGGTTCAATTCAGACCGCTCACAACCTGTGGAATCGATCTCGCATGCAGTCAGCACTCTCACCTTCCGTGGCATCAACGGATTGCTCGAAACCGCCAAAAGCGCGGAATAATCCGCTCAACAAAAGCACACAAAACCGCATCACTAAAAAACAAATCGACACTTTTGTGCAAACGGTTGACAAAAACATGCAATAACACTATAATATCAATGCTTAAAAGATGACGCAAGTCGTCTTGGCTAAATGTAGCATTAGCCCAGCTGGATAGAGCGTCTGGCTACGGACCAGAAGGTCAGGGGTTCGAATCCCTTATGCTACGCCAAATAAAACGCAAGTTGAATTTTTGACTTGCGTTTTATTTTGCTTTTTTAGGGATTCGAACGGGCGGATGGCAAACAATCCTGTGAATTGTTTGCCCGCCCCGGCGTGATAGCGCAGACCAATAAAAAGCTGTTCAAGGTCGGTTTGTTCGTGCTTATGACGTGCGTGCAAACCGCATAGGTCAAGCGGAGCGAATCCCGTCCTTGTTTTTGGTGTCTGCACATCACGCGCCCTGCCCTGCGGTCAGGCTGCACGCGATTGACCTTTGGTAACAATCGCTGATGGACGAATCCCTTTATGCTTTGCCAAAAACAAATAATACGAACTCAAAATACGAGTTCGTATTATTTTTTACAAAGAAATTCTTTGTCAATGATATTTATGGCGACTGGTATCCCAAATTTTGACATCAAAATTTCCTTAATTTTTGACATCAAATTTGACATCAAAATTTCCTTATTTTGATGTCAAAACGCGGATTTTTCGAGCAGTAGCGAAAAATAAAAAAACCGCTAAACTTCTACTGTTTAGCGGCTTTTTTGTGGTGCGTCCTCAGGGACTCGAACCCTGGACCCACTGATTAAGAGTCAGTTGCTCTACCAACTGAGCTAAGGACGCACATCTCGGCGACAATTACGCTTATTGCGGTCTTCGTCGCTCCTTAGATATGTCGAACGAACCTTTCGGCTCGTTCTCTTTTCGCTTGCGCGTGGAGCGGGAGACGGTGTAGCCATCTTTGATGGCGACCTTGCGGAACGAACCCGCACAGGTCTGCGCATACTGCGCTCTTCACTCCGTGAAGCCGAATCCCGTCAATATGATTTTCATCATTTCTCAAGTCTTCGTCTTCGATTTCTATTTATGCGCTAATGTGTGGAGCGGGAGACGGGATTCGGACCCGCGACTTTCACCTTGGCAAGGTGACACTCTACCACTGAGTCACTCCCGCAAGCAACGATAACTATACCAAATAAATTGTCAAAATGCAACAATTTTTAGATATAAAAATCAAAAAATCATCGACTTTTTTCAAAAAGTCGTCTGTTTAGAGAGCCTTCGTGAAAAATTTGTGCTTTACATATTGGCAAATTGTGCTATAATAGTGAAGATTTGTGCGGATGTGGTGGAATTGGCAGACACGCAAGATTTAGGTTCTTGTGCGAGAGCGTGCAGGTTCAAGTCCTGTCATCCGCACCAAACAAGAATAAAACGAACCGTTGAGGTTCGTTTTTCTTTAGATCAAAAGACCTGCGCCGTTATTTTATATTAACTTTCTTATTCTTTCGTCAAAGACGGCAACACCGCGTATGAATACGATGCAAACGGCAACGTGTGGCAAATTGTTGTTGAATGTATGCGTATGTTGTGGTATGATTTATAAAAAAATGATTGGATAAGAATATGAATGCGGAATTTCGGATAAACGGAAAGGAAATTGAGACCGAGCGTTTGGTGTTGCGGGCGTTCAGACAGTCGGATTTGGAGGACTTTTTTGAATACGCGTCGGTGGACGGCGTGGGCGAAATGGCGGGATGGCAACATCACGAAAATCGCGCGGTGACGCAAAAGGTGCTTGACGATTTCATCCTTGGCGACAAGACTTTTGCCTTGGTTGAAAAGAAAAGCGGCAAGGTGATCGGCTCGCTTGGCGTTGAAAAATACAACCTTGAAGATCGGCTGAGCGAATTTGACGGCTATCGCGGCAGAGAGCTTGGATACGTGCTTGGCAAGTCGCACTGGGGCATGGGATTGATGCCCGAAGCCGTGCAAGCGGTGATAGCCTATTTGTTTGACGAATGCGATCTTGACTTTTTGACTTGCGGATATTATGCGTTCAATCGTCAATCCGCGCGCGTGCAAGAAAAGTGCGGCTTTCGCCCCTATCGCTCGCTTGTGTTCGACACGAAAATGGGCACAAAAGAGCCGGGCGTGCTGAATCTGCTTGTGAACGGCGCAAAGAACATAACATTTGAGTTTTCGCATCCCGAAACGCTGTTGTGGCAAGACGGCAATTTGCAAGAGCAAATTGGCGCAAACCGTTGAAAGACACGTCAAAATGTGGTAGTATATAAAAAATGAATATGAAAATACGGTTTGAAAAGTTGTAAACTGAGTAGATTTAGACATCGGGTTCTATTCCCGAGCAACCGCCATTGCCGTGTTTGACTTATTGCGAAACGATAATAGTATCGTCGTATTCTAAACTCTTCAACTGTTTTGTTTAGTCGCAGAAATGCCACGGAACAACGGCGATAGTTTAATCTCTTTGCAATACGTCAAACAGCAAGTCTTCCGTATTTTTGGTTATCGTTATGGCAGGAGCGAACCGTTTTGGCGTTGGCTTGTGCTATACGAAAAAAGACGGTTGTGCGCTCTATGAGCGCATTTTTTGTTGCAAAAGATAACCTTTTGGGGCGGTACGAGAGAAAAACCGCGGTTTTATCCGCAAAAATACCGCCAAGGAGAAAAACAATGAAAAAACGCATTATAGCTATTGTATGCACACTCTTGGTCGCAGTCATGCTTTTCACGCTCGCAGCGTGCACGGACAAGACGAAAACCACTTACACTCTGACGCTCGACAACAACGGCGAAACAAACACCATTCAAGTTGTCGAAGGCGAAAGCTGCACACTGCCCATCCCAAAAGAACGCGATGGATACGTGTTTGTGGGTTGGTATGACGGAGATACACTTCTCGATAACACTTTTACCCCCACAAAAGATATGTCAATCGTTGGCAAGTGGGAAAGACATGACGCGCTTGCAAACGAGCTGAAAGAATCGCTCAAAGCGTATCTTCAAACGGACACTTTCTCAAAGTCTGTGAAAGACGCAAGAACAACGCAAGCAAGAGTGCCCCTGCTCTACCTTCGCTACGTCAAAGGCGATTTCTACACCAATGAAGTGGTGTTGCAATTCAAAAAATATCTCAACATGATTGACGGCGTCATCGAAGACGGCAAGATCAAGGACAGCCTTTTTGCCACTTCGAGCGCAAGCACGCAAGGCTGGTACGGCATGCTCGACTTCCTTTACAGCTGGAGTGCGATAGCCAACCAATACCAACAATGGTGCACAGAGACGGGCACCACCGACACATCGTATTGGCTCTATTTCGTCGCGGTGAAAGAATATTTGAACACACTTGACACATATCTTGCCGCAAGCCAAACGGAATATACGTTCAAGGGCAAAACGGTGACGCAAGCCAACTTGTATTATACGGGTTACAACGCACTCAACAACATCGCAAACGCAAGCTCTCGCCTTAGCTATGACGATTTTGTGGAACTTCTTGCACTCGTGGCAAAAGCAACCGGCAACACCGACGGACATGCGACTTTCCTTGCCGAATACAAGAAAATCGATTTTACGACCATTGACGCCGCGTCAGACAAAAATACGCAATACGGCAAAATCAAGCCTACGATTATGGCTCTTTGGAAGAGTTGCTTGCCCGTAACTCAGGTTGCATTCGGATATTCTGCAATCAACGTGTCCGTTATCACGGCATACAATCTCGGTTTCGACCTTGAAACCACTGTTCCGTACTGCTCTAACTATATGCTTTCTTACTATGAAAAGGACGACGAAGGCAACTTCAAAAAGAACGGCGGCACTCCCAACTGGGTCGGTTTTTCAGGCAGACCGCTTGCAGGCTCTATCTTCCGCGGCAACGCAAGATACGATGTGAAGTTTGAAAAAACCATGCAAGGCTACTTCCCCTTCACCGACGGCTGGAATCAACCGCTCGATGAAATGATAAACATGGACAGACTTTGCAACTACTACAACCACACACTCACCACAAACGCAAACGTCGATCCGAGATACGGTCTTCTGTACGGATTTATGAACGGAATCGATATGGAGCACTACGTGAAAGAAGTGTATCACTCTCAAGTCTGCACGGGCGAAGATTGCAAATACCATATTGACGAACAAGACGGACAAGTTTACAATATAGTCACCATGTGGAGAAAAACTCTCAAAAAGGACGAAAACGGCAAATACGTCATCTCAAACAACGTTGATATGGCAGTCGCGATTGCGTATATCGCACACGTGTACGGAGTCGAAGCCCCCACTCCGCTCGGACTTTACACTGCGGCGCAAGCCTGCATAGACCTTGGTCTTTAATCAGAACAACGACAAAATAATATAACAAACATAGCCGCTTAGATTGCCGAAAACTTCGATTTAGGCAATCGGCGGCAAGGTGTGATATGAACTCGAAAATCCTGAAAATCTTCACCGTATTCGTGCTGCTTTTCACGCTCGTGGGACTGTTGTACGCCTGCGACAAGGTGTGGGGCAACGACAAAACGACGGACGATCCCGGCTATCACGTCATTGACGGAAAACGGCTTTCTTTCACGCTCGAATTCCGCGATACGGGCTCGAATACCGAGGTGAGCGAGGGGGACAATTTTGCCCACTCCACTCTTGACGGCAAGCTGATAAAATCGTGGCAAATCGATTGCTACGGCAACACCGTGTATGAGTCTATCGTCAAATTCTTTGAAGATAAGGACGAAAAAAATCACTTTCAGGCTCTCGCAACATCGCTTCTATATGTTCCACGAATTGACGCTTTCGGACGGCTCGAGCTACAATCTCGAAACCGTCTACGTCGCCGCCGACGGCAAATATGCCATGTGCGCCAATTTTCAGACGCTTTTCGGCGAAGACGGCACGGCGGGAACGGTTGACGATTTGCAGGTTTTGGTGTTAGTATATAAAGGATGGCTGTATTAAGGCAGGTTGAAAATAGTATGAAAAAAAAAATTTCGTTTTCCAAAATCGAAAGGCTCGCAAAGACAGGCGGCATACAGGGCTGGACGGCTATGTTTGCGCTGTTGGCAATTATGTGCCTAGACCAATTCGTGTTGGAGATACCGTTTGAAAACGTGGTGTTTCCCATTCTCGTGGTGTGCGCCGCATGTATGAGCCCGGCAAAAAACGCCGTGCTTGTCATCACCTATTCGGTGATCTTCGAGATGAGTTGCATCGGCTGGTTTCCGAGCGAACTTCCCCGCGTTCAACTTTGGCTTTTTGAAGTGATAATCGGCTATTTCATGCCGCTTGCGTGCTACAAAGCATTCAACAGAAAACACGAAGATATGAGCGTCATCTCCTACGCCGCACTCGCCGCAATGGGCGAAATTCTCTACTTCTGGGTGTCTGTTGTGGCAACCGCGCTCATTTGGGGTTGGAACTTCGGCGCATACTTTGCAAGCGACATTCCCTTTGAAATCGCAGGCGCATTCGCAACGTTTGCATGCGCGCTCCCCGTGGCTTTCATCTACAAGCTCACAACCAAGGAAATCACTCTTTCAAGAGTCGGCAAAACGCTCCGCCCCCTTCTAGACCGCAAAGCCATGGCGATCTGATCTTGTATCGCTCAACAACGCAAATCACACAAAAAAGTCCGCATCTGCGGACTTTTTCTTTTGCAAAAACGCTATTCTAAATCAATATTTTTCCTAAACTTGCACTTCGGATAGTTTGTGCAACCATAAAACTGTCCGTACTTCCCTTCTCTCAAAACAAGTTTTCCGCCACAATTCGGACAAACGCCGTTTTCAAGCATCCAATGCTTTATTTTTACGTTTTGCTCGTGTTGTTCATCACTCATTTTGCTTCTGCTCTTTTCAATATTATACGCAACATTCAATGCCTGACTGTCCGAAAACACTTCTTCACCGCTATTGAGCTTTCCGGTCAACTCTTCAAGCGATATTACGTCATCCGCTCGCACTTTTCTTATGTCAGACTTGACAAAAACGACCAATGATTTTATCGGAGTGTTTGGCGGCAAAACTTTCTTCAACGCACATACGTGGGTTTTGTTTTGCATAATCGGATTATAAAAAGTTTTTATTTCACTATGCTTGTACTGTTTCCATTCTCTTTGATCGCGCAAACCATAAATCGCGCCGGTGAAACACTTTGTTTCAATCACAAAAACACCGTGTTTGTTCACGACAATTTCGTCTATTTGATGCGATGAAGTGCCTTCTTCGATTATAAAATCGAAAAACGTATAACAGCCTAATTGCGACTCGCCTATTGTTCTATTGACAAGATACTCTCCGCGTTTTCCGACGTCTTCATAATCCCTAAATCCCCAACGCCAATGCGGATTGTATCCAAAACGCATGGCTATCTCACACTCTTTTTTGTTTGCAAGCACCTTTTTCGCAATAAAATAGGCAATTATAATCACCGCCGCTTGCACTCCGAAAATCAATATCAAAACTCTGTCTACGCTCATATTGCCCCCAATTTCACTCCTTAAAAGCGGCGATCTCGGATTTGGACGGCATGGCGGTCATAGAGCCGTTGCGGGAGATTTGGATGGCGCATGCGCGGGATGCAAAATCAAGAGCGTAGGACATCCCCGTCAAGTCAAGGCGCACCGTCTTTTGCAACAAAAGATAGAGTATCGAGCCGATAAAACAATCCCCTGCGCCCGTGGTGTTGACAACGTGTGTTTTGTACGCTTTTTGCGTGATTTTTGCAAGACTTCTGTCATAGCACACCGCGCCGTCCGCGCCCTTGGTGACGATCAAGATTTTGCAATCGAGCGCATTAGACATCAGGTTTTTCGCTTTTTCGTCTTCACTGCCACCTTGCGCCAACAAGTCAAGCTCTTCGCTTGACACCTTCACGATATCGGCACGCGGCAAAAACTCTTTTATTGCATTGACGCAATCGTCAACGCTGTCCCAAAGGTCTGCCCTGACATTGACGTCAAAAAACGAACGAGCGCGCCGCTTTGCCGTGCAAGCGCAATGGCTTTTTCGTGCGCGAGTTTCGATTGCCCAATAAGCCCGAGCGAGCAAAAATGCAAAATATCGCCTGCCTTGAAATCGTCTTTCACGTCATCGGCGGTCAAATTCAAATCCGCCGTATTCTCTCTTTCAAAACGAAATTTTCTATCGCCGTTCTCATCTATATCGACAAATGCCAATGCGGTTTTAAGAGATTTGTCAAACACGATATATCGAGTATCTATCCCTGCGGATTTGATTTGGTCATACAAAAAATCGGCATAGCTGTCACCGCCGAGTTTGCCAAGATACGCCGCATCCGAGCCAAGACGAGCCACGCATGCGCAAACGTTGCAAGGCGCACCGCCCGCATTTGGAATATATCCGCCGTTTTTTGACGGCATCATATCGACAAGACATTCTCCTATACACACGACTTTTGACATAAAAACACTCCTTTGTGACTTCATTATACAACCTTTTGGGCATTTTTCAAGGCAAATCTCTTTTGGCGCACATTCGGCGCACAATTTTGCTAAAAAACCGCAAAAATCGCTGTTTATTCTCTTGCGTGCATGCGCGCAACGTTTGCTTGCGTGCATTAAAAATTTTTAATTTTTAATAAAAATATTTTCAACACGTTGCATTATTGCCGCCTATTGAATTATACTATATTTAGAAAATAAAAAGTTTCATATAAGGAGCAAATCATGGCAAACAAATCAAACGTTTCTATCAAATTCAGCGGCAATGCTGTGACGACGGGCGTTGCACTCGTGATTATCGGCGTGTTGTTCTGCATTTTGCAAGGAGCAGCCGTTCAGGCACTCATCACAACTTTGGGTGTGCTTTTCATTCTCATGGGCGCAATCGACCTTATGCACAAAAACTGGGTTGTCGGCGCAATAGAACTTGCAGTGGGCATAGTGGTCATCGTATGCACATGGCTTATTCTCGAAATCACGCTTCTCATCATCGGCATCGTGCTTATCTTGTACGCAATCTATCTCATTGCAACCACGGCGTCGAAATTTAAGAGCGCAAGCACTTTCGGCAAAATCGCAATCATTCTCGTGCCCGTTCTCTTCATTGTGTTCGGCGCATTGCTTATCGCTTGCTACTGGGGAATCCTTGACGAACTTCTCATCACAATCGGCGCGCTTGCAATCGCATGCGGTTCGTTGCTTATAATAAGAAGCGAATTGAAAATCTAAAAATTGACAGACAAAAAGGTCTTCCGACGGGAAGACCTTTTTTATACTCTTTTTTCGATAATGCGTTTTAAAAACGCCTGTTTTTAATCTTTTTTCTCTTCTTTCTCATCAAGCGAATCGAATTTGAGATACGCTTCTTTGAGAATTTCCGCACACTTCTCCACTCCGAAAGCGGACGTGTTGAGCGAGATATGATAGTTTTCGCTTGCGCCCCACTCCGAGTCTGTGTAATAGCGATAGTGTCTTGCGCGCATACGGTCGTTTTCCTTGATGAGCCGCTCGGCTTTCCTTTGATCGTCGGTGCGGCGGAAGACGTTGATGACTCTGTCCACTCTTGAAGGCATATCGGCATAGATGAAGACGTTCATGCATCTGACCTTGTCTTTAAGCACGTAGTCGGCGCAACGACCTACAATTACGCATGCGCCCTTTTTGGCGATCTCCTCAATCGCCTCGGTTTCGCTTGCGTATATACGCGACTCGAAGTTTTCAAAACTGTTGATAAGGCTTCCGCCCCACACGGACGGCGTGAACGACACGGAAGCGAGTCCTTTCATTTTCTGTTCGTTTTCTTTGATGAAATCTTGCGCAAAGCCAGAGTTTTCGCTTGCCATTGCGATGATTTCTTTGTCGTAAAACGGAATACCAAGCGAATCGGCAAGCAATCTGCCGACAAATCTTCCGCCACTTCCGTATTGTCTTGATATGGTGATAACCGTGTTCATAATTATCTCCTTTTCACTTGCGGCTCTCTTGCGATCGTAAAGCCCGCTTGAAAGCCGTGTTTTTTATATATTATATTATCCGCCGAAAAAGCCGATTCGTCAATACTCAATTTGGAAAAATCGCATATTCTCGCCGCTTTCTCAGCCGATTTTGCTCTCGCTGTCATCCAATGTCGCATCGCCAAAACCGCTCTCGTCATCGCATATCGCGCCCTTCATCGGCAATTATTTCGCCGCCGCTTTGGTCGGGCAACGCATTGATTTTCTTCTTCACCGCCTGCTGCAAAAACACAAAGGCGAATATGCAAGTCAACGCTTCGGCAATGAAAAACGTCCACCACACGATGTCTATCACGTCATCCGAAAGCGTAAACAAATACGCTGTGGGAAAAACAAACACAACAAGTCTAAGGAAGGACAATATCAGCGGTTTTGCCGCATAGCCGAGCGCTTGCAACACGCCCTGCACCGCAACGACGTATCCCATAAACACAAAACTTGCCGCGCCGATTCTCGTTGCCGTTTCACAAACGGAAATGAGATCTTCGCTTGCGCCGCCCGACAACGCAAAAAGTTTTGAAAGCGGATTTGCGATACACTCAAAAAGCACCGCAATGAACAGCGTGACTATCAACGTGTCGGTTATGCCGTACTTGACGCACTCTTTGGCGCGTTTTTTGTCCTGCATGCCGAAGTTGAAGGACAATATCGTGATGATCGTGTTTGACAGCCCAAACGCCGAAAACAACGCTATCTGCTGGATTTTGTAATATATGCCGAACGAGCCGACAAGTATACTTGTGTTTGCCTTTGCCATGCCGAGAATCGCGTTCATGCCAGCCATCATAACCGACAATAACGCCTGCATAATCGCCGCCGACACGCCGATTGCGTAAATGTTTTTGATGATGATTCCGTTTGGCTTGATATATTTCGGATTGCCGCTGATTTCCTTGTTGGCAAAATAATGGAATCCGATTGCGATAAACAGCGACACGAATTGTCCGATTATGGTTGCCCACGCCGCGCCTGCAACGCCCATCGAACAGGGGAAAATAAACACGTAATCGAGCACGATATTCACAACCGCACCAGACACTTGCGCTATCGTCGAAAACATGGTTTTGCCCGTCGCCTGCAAAAATCGCTCGTATACGGTGAACCCGATTGAACCAAGCGAAAGACAGCAACAGATTTTGAGATACGTTGCACCCATGGCAACGACTTGCGCGTCTTTTGTGAACAAGAATATAAACCACTTTGTCGCAAACAAGCCGAAGATCAAAAACACGGCGTATATCACAAGTGCAAGGAAAATTCCGTTGCCTGCGACTTTGCTTGCCCTTTCTTTGTCCTTTTCGCCTAGGCTTTTAGACAAACAAGCGTTGATGCCTATGCCTGTGCCGACTCCGATTGCAATCATCATGATTTGCACTGGAAATGCGAGCGTCAACGCTTGATTGGCAATAACGCCGCTGTCTTGCATATTGGCAACGAATATGCTGTCCACAACGTTGTAAAGCGCTTGAAGCACCATTGACACGATCATGGGCAATCCCATAGCCCAAAACAGTTTTTTCAGTGGCTTGGTTGCCATTTTGTTTTGATTTTTCTCTTCCATACTCTCCTTTTCTTGCCGCGGCACAAAAAAATCGCGTCGCATGGCAAACCACTACAATCCGGATTTACGCAACTATGCAACACGATTTTCGTTCAATTTTTTTATTTGCCATATTCTAACACATATTCTTGGCTTCGCGTAAGCGATTTGACACAAAAAATTGCAAGTTTTCGCAAGTTTTTCGCGCGCGTTGACTTTTCTCGTCGGAAAACTTATAATGCACGTATAACATTCGCGCACGCTCGCGCGGTAAGGCGGTCTTTATGCCATTCTCCGTATATCTCAAAAAAGGCGAAGAAAAACGTATTTTGCAAGGTCACAGTTGGGTGTATGCCAACGAAGTCGCGCGCATAGAAGGCAAGGACAAAAACGGCTCTCTTGTAAGCGTATTCACTCACGACGGTCGTTTTGTGGGCAAAGGGTATATCAACCATTTGTCAAAAATTCTTGTGCGCATTTTCATTCGCGATCAACAGACGCAAGACGATGCCGATTTTTATCTTTCTCGCATCTCTCAAGCGGTGGATATGCGCAAAAATCTCGGCTTTGACAACTCCTATCGCGCCGTTTTTGCCGAGGCGGACGGCTTGCCCGCTCTCATCGTTGACAAATACGCAGACTATCTCGTGTGTCAATTCCTTTCCCTTGGCATAGACAAACAAAAGACGTCATCGTCAAGTGCCTTGTCGATTTGTTCTCCCCAAAAGGCATATACGAGCGCAGCGACTCTCCTGTGCGCCAAAAAAGAAGGCTTGCAAGAAGTCACGGGCACTTTGTTCGGCGAAGTGCCGGAGCGCATTGTAATCACCGAAAACGGCGTCAAAATGGCGGTTGACGTGCGTGGCGGACAAAAGACCGGCTACTTCCTTGACCAAAAGGAAAACCGACTTGCCGCAAGACGATATGCAAAAGACCAAGACGTGCTCGATTGTTTTTGCAACAGCGGCGGTTTTTCCATGAACTGCGCACCCGTTGCAAAGTCCGTGACCGCCGTTGACATCTCTCAAACCGCTCTCGACAACGTGCTTGAAAACGTGGCTCTAAACGGATACACCAACGTGACCACCCTGTGCGCCGACGTGTTCGATCAGCTGCGCCGTTACAAAGCGGACGGAGAAAAATTCGGGCTTGTCATTCTCGATCCGCCCGCCTTTTGCAAGAGCGCAAGCGAAGTCAAGGACGCATACCGCGGGTACAAGGACATCAACGTGCTGGGCATGAAACTCACAAAAAGCGGCGGCTATCTCATCTCGTCGTCTTGCTCTCACTACATGACTTTTCCGCTGTTTGAAAAAATGCTCGTGGAAGCGGCAAAAGAAAGCGGCAGAATCGTCAGATGCGTGGAAGTCAAATCTCAATCACCCGACCACCCGTCCCTGCTCTGCGCCGAAGAAACCCAATATCTCAAATTTTTCGTCATGCAAGTGCTGTGAGTTTTCGCAAATATCCGCAATTCAACGCAACAAAAAAATACTGCAAATATAACGAAAGGAGCGAGCCCAAACGGTCTCGCTCCTTTCATAAAAATAGGGATTAACGCCCGATAATTCGGGCAGGGAGATTGGCTTTATTGTCTGTCAACGTTGTCGTCCACTCTTTGATCGTCAAGGTCGTTTCTAAATGCTGACGCCGCTTTGCCGAACCAATTCTTTGCGAAATTCTTGACGCGGAGAGCGACTATCCAGTCGCCGAGCATCGAAAGACCGCGGACGAAAAGGAATATACCGACAAGAACCGTAAGCGATATCGCACTGCTGATCGGGTCGAACAACGCCACGAAACCGAAGATGATTTCGATGATTGCAAAGATGAGAAGCACCCACCAATTGGACACATTGAACTTGCCCGCTTGGATTGCAAGCACAAGTTCGCTTATGCCTTCATAGATAAACCACATCGCAAACACGATGGGAAGGATTGCCTCCACCACGTTGACGTTTGCAAGGAAGAATATGCCGAGAAGAGTTGTTATGATGCCGTCCGCAAGGAACATTCCGCCCCCGACGATTCCCACCGAAGTGAAAAACATCACAAGCTCGACAATACCCATGCAAAGCACAAGCGCGCCGACTATATACGAGAAAACTCTTATAGACGTGCCGACGGGAAGCGCAAAACACACGATGCCTGCCGCTATCATGAGTATACTTGCTACAAACCACATAATTGTCGTTGATTTTTTCATACTTTCACTACTCCTTGTTTGCAGTTGAAAATTATAGACCGAAATCGCAAGTTGTCAAGGAAAAATCTTACCATTCTTTAATGTTATACATTAAATTGTAAAATTGTTTCCTTTTTCTTATTTTGTGGACAAATAGCGATTATCATACTGTTTGTATGAAAAATGCAGTATTTTCTTTTTATTCTTGAACCGCCGTTTCGCGTTTTATCTCTTTTTCGGGTGCGTCGTTTTTGACGTGCACGTCGAGTTGATTGAATGGGATAGATATGCCGTTTGTGTCAAACGCGATCTTCACGCTTTCAAGCAAATCGTAGTCGACCGTCCAGTAATCTCCGTTCTTGCACCACACTTTTGTCACGATATCTATGCTGCTTGCGGATTGTGCCGCGACTCTGATTTGCGCCGCAGGTTCTTTTGAGAATGAGTTCGTGTGCGTCGCATACGTCCTTAATTATGCCTTTTGCCTTCTCAAAATCGTCGGAATAAGATATCGAGAAGGTCAGATCCACCCTGCGCAAATCTTTTTCGGAATAGTTGACGACTTCCGCAGTCGAAAGTTTTCCGTTTGGCAAATACACGACTTTGTTGTCCGTGGTGCGAAGTCTCGTGTGGCAGATACGAATGTCTTCAACCGTTCCGCTGTAGCCGCACGCTTCGATATAATCGTCGTCTTTGAATGGACGAGTGATGAGAATCATAATGCCGCCTGCAAAGTTTGAGAGCGTGCCGTTTATTGCAAGTCCGACGCCGACGCCGAGAGACGCGAGCAATGCCGTGATACCGCTCGTATCGATGCCGAGATAGCCGATGAGACACACAACGACAAGCACTTTAAGCCCAACTTTCACCACGTAACTCAACGTCTTGTAAATCGTCTTGTCTATCTTTTTGTTTTCCTCGACCTTTTTATCGGCGCGTTTTGCGATTTTCTTGCTCAAAAAGTTGATGAACGAGAACGTGACTATCATAATCACGATTGAAATAAGCACCTTAATTCCGGTGTTTGTGAGCCAGTTTTGTACGGTTTCCCACGTTTGTTGCCAATCCATAAATTTGTCTCCTGTAAAATGATTGCCTTGTTTGCCCCGCCCGATACAAATCGTGCCGAGCGAAGAGCAATTATACTTGCCAAACGCGCAAAAATCAAGTTATACGAGCATATATTACAACTTGTAACGTGCGTTTTTCATTATAGGCGTATTTTTGAATATCCATTCCGAAAATTTGTTTGACATAACGCAAAATTCGTGTATAATAGTATGGTAAGTTTCATTCCAAGGAGGTGAAAAAGATGTCTACAGTAAGAGTTGGCGAAAACGAAAGTTTGGACAACGCCATCCGTCGTTTCAAGAGAAAATGCGCACGTGACGGCATCATCGGCGACCTTCGCAAGAAAGAGGCTTATGAAAAACCCAGCGTAAAACGCAAAAAAAAAGCAGAAGCAGCTCGCAAGAGAATGTACAAAGCGTAATCAAAAACATTCGTGCGATTCTGTCGCACGAAGTATGGAGGCATGGCTCAGTTGGTTAGAGCACACGGTTCACATCCGTGAGGTCACAGGTTCGAGTCCTGTTGCCTCCACCACACTTTTACCAATCCGCACCACTGGCGGATTGGTTTTTTATTTTCTTGTATTTTTTTGTGAAAATATCAATAATGCTATTATTTTGAAGTGAAAACACAATCTTTCATATTTTGAAATTGTGCAATCCAATTTAAGCGCACAGAAAAGTATTAATTCTACATCTATCTCAATCGCACCGAGTTTTATTTGCCTTTCGGCACGGCTTTTTAGCACCGACAAAAGCCTTTGTCAACGGCATAAAAATCTTGTTTTTGCTCTCAAAAATTGGTTCAATTCTAATGCGCATTTTATATGCTTTTTAGTCGTTTGCCTGTTAAACGAGCCGTAGTCTTGATACAAGTGTGACGATTAGACGTGCCGTAGTCTTGATACAAGTATATGGACTTTTACACAACATTTTTATGCGATTCGTTGACATAGGCATCTTGTGATTTGAAGTGATACGTTTTTGAGTTTTCTCGGTGCTGCGCCGTTTGGTTGCCGAAAGGCAAATAAAACTCGGAGCGTATGGGAAATGAAAAAACATATCGAAAATTATGACGTTTTCAAAGAAACAATATCTCAAAACAACGTTCTTGCAATGGCAGAACAACTGGCTATGTACGAAACACGCTTTCTTATTGGTTATATGGGAAGCAGAATGCAAAAGATATATGCAGACTTATGCGTTGATATAAAGCGTAAAAACGATATTGACCACACTTACAGCGACAGTTATGATTTAGTCCAAGAATGTGCGCTATTCCTTTGTAATCATTACGGAAAGCGATTAAACGACGTTTTGACATACAATAAAAAGGGTAAAGCAATAACAATCAAGATTGCGTGCATTAGAACGATGTCAAAACTTATAACTCGAAGAACAAGCGATTATTCCCGCTCCGTGAGCCTTGATGCCTTAACGTCCGTCAGCGAGCCGTCTTGTGAGATTGAAGAAGATTTTGTCAAGGACTATACTGTCTATGATTCAATCGTTGAGAGTCTCAATCTGACCGACAATATGCGAATTGCGCTCGAATGCAGACAAAACGGATTGAGTTATCCCGAAATTGCCACCATACTTGAACGAGCGCAATCTACCGTGTTTGAATACTTTATCAAAATGCGACAAAGATATACCGCAATTTATGGATAGTACATAAGAAGGAAGACATTGTTGCGTATTAATTGAAATGAATTGTACCGAATCAACACACAACTGCTATGCATTAAAGGCGCATTTATCTTCATTAAATAAGCCGTTATAAATAACCTCATAATATTGTTTTCCGTAATGTTCACTGCAATATGTCAATCCTTGGTATTCATAAGCAGTATATGGATACCATCTATTATTTGATTTCAATGTTTCTTTTACAATTTCTACAAAAAAACTCATCGCATCATGTTCACTAACTTCATCAGCGGGGAATACAAAATAATCATACGTTCCGTCGCCTAATGCAGACTCATAGCCAAAATTCTTTGCCGAAATAACGTGATATTGTTTTTTCATAAATACACCTCTTTATCTAATTTTATCGAATTTATAGCACATACCCAAATAACATTAAAACGAACAATAAAAAACTCGTTTTGAAACAATATCGGCAGTTCTACCATTTACCTTCGATAATACTATCATTATCGTTTTCGTCAGAGTCAATTTCTTCTCCACAGTTTGAGCATTTCCAACAAACATTCCAATACATAACTCCACCGCAGTTGGGGCAGGTCTTGAAAGGTCTTTCACTTGTATTAACAGCTGATTCCCCCGAACAATACGGACAATGACTATGCTCGGATTCCTCGTAAACCGTTCCACAAAAAGGACACATTTGCATATATCATTTTACCTCCAATAAAGTCTATATTTTTTATTTTAAAAGTATATATCCATCTTTGCATTGGACTTTTTCAATTGTTCCCAATGTAGGATAAGCCGGATCCAATTCAACAATTGAAATTTCGTTAAATTCTTGTTTCGTTCCTTTATAATTATGTGAAATGGAAAAGGCAGCCATTTGGGTGGCTGCCTTGTGAAATCAAGCGATTGAGAATGATCATATACAAAAAAACAGTTTGGCTGTTATATGGTATTGAACGACCGATATGATAATCGCAATTATCGCTTGTTTGTGGATTGTTGTCAATATGTTTTTTATTTGACGAGTTCGAGAAGCAGATAATCGGGAACGAACCACGCGCCGGCTCTTTGGATGTCTATGGTGTAGGTTTGACCTTCGACAAGATCGATTGTTATGCCGGAATTGTCAAGTTTGACATCGTCCCATGCGGTCGCGCCGTTGGTGAGCAGAGCATTTTCATTGACAAGCTTGTCGTTGATAATGACATTGACCTGAACGTCTCCCGTTTGTCCGTATGCAAGACGAACTTTGTACGTGCCGGTGCTTTGCGCCGTGAACGTGAATTTGACGCCGTCGCCGTCCGCATTGATTTCTCCAAGCGCATAGTTGAGAGAGAACTTATCTCCGAAGTTTGACGGCCTTTGCGATGCGTTTGCCCAATGCCATTGCGCGATTTCGCATTCAAATTTATAGCTGTTTACCGTGCGATCAAAAGATTGTCCCGTGTAGTCTTTGTTTGTGCCTTTGATGTTGATATAGTCAATTTGCGCATATCCGCCGTAGTTGTCGTCGGCGTTTCCGTTCTTGACAAGATAAATCTCATTCCAACCCTGTTCGACGTTGATTTTTATAGTTGCGACAGACATTATTTTTGCGTCGCCGAACCAGCCTTCCACTTTGTCAAACGAAACTTTGACTCCGTTCTGTCCGTTGACGAACATGGTCATATAGGAATAGTCAACGCCCGTTGCATAAGCGACTTCGACAGTGCGTTCACCTGCTTCGTAAGCATAATAACGATAGTACATGCCTTGTCCGCAATCGTTGAATCCGAGAGCATATTTGCCACCGTGAGCGGATTCGTCAATTGAAATATGATCGGGATTGAGCACTGCGTCTTCTGCCTCGATGAGAACGTCAACGTCAACAATGCATTCCACTGAATAACCACATTCACAACTCTTGCTCAAGCCGTCTTGCGCAACGACAAATTCATGCGCCGCTTCGTCTGCTTTCAACTCGGTGTGTTGGCAAGTTGCAGCATGCCAGTGACTGTTGTCGTTCCAAGACCACTTTTGTGAAAAAGTGTGTCCCAAAGCCGCACCGTCTTCAAACGTTTCGCTTCCCTTTTGTCCGCAAGTGCAAGAATAATAGTATTTTGCAGGCTCTGTGCACGTTGCCGCGCATGCAAGATAATCATCGGTTGCGACTTTTTGGTCAAAAACGTGAGTGTGAGTCGATGGCGTATCGTCGGGCGTATTGCCTTGCTCGTTGCAAGCCGTAACCGCAACGGCGCAAATGATAACGCACAATACCGTCAAGAATACCAAAAGTTTTTTTCTCATAATTTGCTCTCCTTTGTTTGTTTTATTTTTTGTTGTTAATATTGCATTTCTTCGACAATTCCATCTTTTGAAAAATGGAATGAAACGCAATTGCCTTTCCAAAGAAGTCTTCCGTCCTGATTTTGTTGAACGGAATTATCGTATCCGTCACCCGTTTCGCCGAGAGTGGATGACATCAACCAAACGTATGCATATTTTACAAAATCGATTTTCTGTTTGCGGAGTCGAAAACATGCATTTTGTTGAGATCGAAAACAAACTTGAATTGCTCATCTTCTTGCACTTTTTTGATTGCCCTGCATTTTGCAATCAAATCTTTTCCGTCCATATCGAGATGCACGTGATATTCGCCGCCAAGCAGCTCTGCCAAAGACACGGGGAGCGACATACTGCCCGATTGCAAACATGTTGCGGGCACTTCTTCGCACTCGTGAATATCTTCGGGACGAATGCCGAAAATCACATCGTGATTGCCTTTGAGACACTCTTGATACTCTTCTCGCTCGCGTTGCAATTCTGCAAGTTTATCTTCTGCGGTCTTGATTGCAGGCTCGTCCTTTTTCTTCTTAAACAGGTCGGTTATTATGTCTTTTAGCGTTTTCTTTTTTGGCGTTGAGGCTCAACAGCATGCCAATGTCGGGTTTTTCGTACTCTCTCTTTTCGATACGCTCATCCACAAGTTCAATTTGCTTTTTGTAAAACTCATCGTGCAATACTTTTTGCTCGTCTGAAAGCGCGATTGAAAAACCGTTTGGAAATACAAGCATTCCGTCTTCGTATCTTGCCGAAATGAGATTCATAGCAGGCGCGCCGATAAAAGTGGCAACAAACGTGTCTGCAGGATGATTGTATACGTCTTCGGGAGTGCCGATTTGCTTGACTACACCCTTTTCCATAACGACAATTCTCGTTGCCATTGTCATCGCCTCGGTTTGATCGTGCGTGACGTAAATCGTGGTTGCATTGATACTCTTGTGCAACTTGATAATCTCGCTTCTCATAGACACACGGAGTTTTGCGTCAAGGTTGGAAAGCGGCTCGTCCATAAGGAATACCTTTGCTTCTCTAACGATTGCTCTTCCGAGCGCCACACGTTGCATTTGCCCGCCCGAGAGTTGTTTAGGACGGCGATTGAGATATTCCGTGATTTGCAAAATATCCGCAGCCCTATGCACGCGCTTGTCGATTTCATCCTTCTTATAACCGCGAGTTTCAAGTCCGAACGCAAGATTTTCGTAAACGGTCATGTGCGGATAAAGCGCATAGTTTTGAAACACCATCGCAACGTCTCTTTCACGAGGAGTCTTTTCGTTGCACCACTCGCCGTCAATGTAAAGATCTCCCGTGGTTATGCTCTCAAGCCCCGCAATCATACGCAGAGTCGTAGATTTTCCGCATCCTGACGGGCCGACAAAAACGATAAGTTCGTGTTTCTGGATATCAAGATTGAAGTCGTAAACCGCCTGCACGAAATTGTCATACACCTTGTTGACGTTTTGCAATGAGACATAAACACCTTCCGGAGCAACTTTGGGAAGTTTGCGACGTTCTTCTTCGTCGGCAATCATCTTATCGTATTGCTCTTTTATCAACTTCATTTGTTTTTTGCGTTCGTTTTTGATTTCCTTTTGTTGCATTTTTCACTCCGTTATCTAAACATATAAGTGGTATTTTGAATGACCGCAAAGTCCGCAAGGTACATCTTTCCGTCAAATGTCAGTTTCACAACGTCGGAATCCTTTTCAAAGACGTACGGAATTGCAATATAGTCATATCCGTTTGTGGAAGTCGCACTAGTATTGCATGCAACCACTCCGCCAAACGTTGTTCCGTTTCTCAGCACCGAGACGTTTTGCACGCCGGAATAGTTTCTATACTTGATATAGAGCATCACTTCTTGCCCGATTGCAACGCCTTCGGGACGTTTTACGGTTTTTGCCAAGCTGCCGGAGGCGAGTTTCAATTCTCCGCTCGACTCAACAAGAATCTTGTGCGATACTCTTTCGAGCATAAAATCGTCAAACGCTATTTTCGCGCCTTTTGCCGTATTATCCGCAAATTTAATTCCCACTTGCATTGTGGAATTGTCCGCCCTGAACACAAACGATTTGCCGATAAGGCTGTTGGTTTGGAATGTTATCTCTTGATAGTTGCCACCCTTTGCGTTTCTTGCAAACAACGAGGCTTGTGCATTGCCGTCCGTCGATTTGACGTAAACCGTCAAGCGATATGCCCTACCCGGTTGAAGATTGTCAAAGGTGTGATACACTTCACCTTTTGACGAATTGGTCAACAAGAATCCGGCATATCCGCTGTGCGAATTTTCGTTTTCGCTTTCAGTAAACACGGACAGCGTTGCTCCGCTTGTCGAAAAACCTTCGTTGGTGCGTTTTTCGGCATCGTAGTTGTCAAAAAGCAACGATTTGTCACACGGCACTTGAGTGGTGGGCACGAGATACGTGTTTTCTTTCACTTTACCGCCGTTTGCAACCAACAGTTTTTCAAAGTTTTTGCGATACAAATCGATGATATCGTCAATTTTTTGACGAGCAGGATACTCTTTGCTGTTTATTCTTGCCTGATAAATTGCGCCTTCGTAGCGAGAGCCGTCGTCATTGTAGTACACACCCTCACCGTCGTAATAGATTGTAGAGTTGAGTTTTTCGTACTCTTCGTTGCCTTCTTTGAACCCCTTGAGAATGCCCATCACTCCCGTGCAAATCGCAGCCGTGCAATCGCCGTCATAACCCATGATCGACGAATACTTGCAAGTGTCGAGATAGCTGTTTTTGCCATAAAGCCAGCTGAGCACCGCATACGCGCCGTTGACGTTGGGATCTGTTTGCGCATTGTCTATTCTGAAAAGCGGGATTCTTGCGTCGCTGATGATTTGCGCCGCGGCAACGTAGTCGGATTTGTTCTCTTCGTACGTTTTCACCGCAAGGTCGTAAAATTGCTTGGGGTGCGAGCCTTCGGGCAAAACAACTGACGCTTTTTGCATAACGCTCACGATATCGTTTTCAAAGTATGCAAGGCTGTACATCGTTGCATAGAACTTGCCCCACACAACCGAATCGTAATATCCGAGATTTGATGCAAAAGTGTCGGTCAATTCAAGTGCGAGTTGAGGCATACCGGGTGCATTCATACCGAGAGTTTCCGTCTCGATATACGCTTCCGTGCACCAACCGTATTGGTTGCCACCCTCGATCGAACCTGAATACGGCGCGAGCATCTCGTATTGGTTGACAAGACGCATCGCATCTCCGCCGCCGCCCCAATCGCTGACGTTGTATTTCTTCCACGCTTCTTTTATCGCATAACTCGAAGTGCCGAATTCGTCGATGACAAGCTGGTTGAATATGTCAACGTGAAAATCGTCGTCGGAAAAGACTTCGTTCATCCCCGTATCGGGATTGACGCGCAATCTGTCATAACGATAGGCGTCCCACGGCTCGTAGTGCGAAAAGTTGCCTGCATACGGCCCGTTCAAGAAGTCAAACCAACTCTCGGGCATACCGACGTATATATCCGCGCCGCGAAAAACAAATTCGTATCCGCTCAAAAATCCGGCAAATTGTCCCAAAAGTCCGCCGAGAGTTTTGTTGACGTATTCTTTTTGTCGATTTCTCTATACGTCACTTCAAGCGGCTCTTCGTCAATCGGATCAACGATGGTCGGATTATCGCCTTTGTCGCATGCAAAAAACAAGCATGTCGTCCCCAAAAGCAACACTACAACCAAAACCAATGCGATACATTTGATTGCTTTCATTACAGTTCTCCTTTCATGCCTTTGATCATCGTTGCATAGATAAAATCAACGTAATCTTTTGTGGAAAGGTCTCCGTTTATCCAAGTTGCCATCTTTTGATTGACTTGTTGGTCAACGACGTTGTAGTACGTTGAATAAGGCACGTTGACCTTGCGGTTTCGTCCTTCCGCAATTGTGTCCACAAAGTTGCCGAGTTTGGTCGTCCTGATTGATGAAACATAGTTTTCCACACAATCGCTTCTGATGGGGAATCCACCGATATGTTGCTTGCCCAAAGCAAGAATTGCTTCTTTTGACATCAACGCTTTGAGTGCGATTTTGTCTTCTTCGGGGTGAGTGGAATTTCTTGCCGCCCAAAAACGATCCGCAAACGTCGTTGTGTATGCACTATATCCCTTTTGCGAAACAGGAATTGCCGCCACACCGATCTCATAGTCACCGGTGTATTTGCAAATATCGTGCAACTGCCACACACCGTCAACAATCATAGCAACGTTGCCCGACAAAAAGCGGTTCATTGCGTCAGAAGTCGCAGTATCCGTCGTGCTAGGCATGGATTTGTCTTCGATGAGCATCTTTTCAAACCACGTATACACGTCATAATACGGTTGTGTGTTGATGATACAATCTCCGTTTGCATTGAAGATGTTGTCGCCGCCACTGTTTTTTGCATACATACCCGCATATGCAAGGAACGGACCTGCGGACAAGCCGAAATATTTGTTCACACCCGTGCCGCCAGACAGTTTTTTTGCGGTCTCTCTGATTTCCGCAAAAGTGGACGGGTTGTCCCAATCGGAGCTTGGATATGCAATCTTGTCATCGGGATGTTGAGCGTTGTAGTTGTCAATCAAAGTCTTGTTGTAATACAAAACCATGTGTTGAGTGCCGCTTGGCAGCCCGTAATACTTCCCGTCTTTCTTTGCAACGCCGTTGAATGCGTCTTCATCGTATTCGCCCGTTGCAACAAGCTCGTCTCTTACGGAAGTCAAATCCGCAAGACGATTTTTCTCAACCATAAGCGAAACGTGAGATTCGGCAATACGACCTATCGTTCCGCCGATCTTGCCCATCATGTTGGACGTGATCTTGGTGTAATACTCGTCCCAACTGTCAGTCATAATGATTTCAGCCTGTATCCTGACTTTTTGACCTTGCGCTTTAAGCACTTCGTTTGCCGCGTCTATCATCGCAAGCCAGCCGGGATTTTCATTGGTGCTGTTCATCAGCGACATTTTGACAATCACGTTGCCTTCTTCGTCCGTCTCGTTGTTTTTTACGCAAGCAACCATAGAAAAACACAACGTCGTCAAGATGATTGCAACCAATAGAAAAGTCAGCATTCTCTTTTTCATAATTCAACCTCCGATAATTTTTATAGTTTCACGACCGCTTATTTGATACCAGTCGTCGCAATTCCTTGCACGAAATATTTTTGACAACTCAAATACACTATCGCAAGCGGTATGACGCTCAGCGTTGACGCCGCCATAATCTGCCCCCACACCGCACCCGTCATGTGCGTCTCTTTTAGACCCGCAATAAACAGCGGTATGGTTGTGAGCGACGGATCGCTCAAATAGATCAAGTGTCCCATATAGTTGTTCCAACTGCCTATGAACGTAAACAAGCCAAGCGTCACAAGCGCAGGTTTGATGAGCGGAAGGATAATTTTTCTATACTTTCTAAACCAGCTGCACCCGTCCACATCCGCCGCTTCGAGCAATTCATCCGGGATGGATACGATAAATGAGCGGAGCATAAACACGCCATACGTGTTGATAAGCACACCGGGCAGTATGAGCGGAATAAACGAATTGGTCCAACCAACCTTTGCAAACATCATGAACAGCGGCAGCATCGTAACCTGCCCCGGAATCATCAACGTTGCGATAAACAGCCCGAATATAGGCTTAGATCCGCGAAAACGTATCTTTGCAAAGGCAAATGCCGCCATTGACGACGTCAAAAGTGTGCCAAGTGTGGAAAGAGCGGCAATCAAGAACGAGTTGAAATACGCACGCCACAGCAACCCGTCGCCGTACGCAAAAACCGCTTTATAACTATCCCACGTCAAATCCGACGTAAATATGCTTGCAGAACCGCTGTTGATTAAGTCGGGATTTTTCAATGAGTTGAGTATCATCCAGTAGAACGGGAAAATGCAGACAATCGCGGCAATAAATACGATGATCCCTATAATCCACGTTATTATGGTTTTTTTCTTGTTTTTAACATGGAGCTTTTTCATTCCACCACCAACTTCTTTTTGACTTTGAATTGGATTGCCGTCACAATGCCCACAAGTGCAAACAACACCCAGCTTGCCACTGCCGCGCGTCCCATATCGTCTTGTTTGAACGCATAGAAGTAGATATACATAGACATTGTATACGTTGAGTAGTCCGGACCGCCTGCCGTCATGATGTACACTTCGTTGAACATGTTGAATATGTCGATAAACAACATCACCGTCACGAAGAACATAACCGAAGACAGCATCGGCAACGTGATCTTCCATATTTTGCGCAACGGAGACGCTCCGTCAATGTCCGCCGCCTCGTACATCTCTTTGGGGATATTTTTCAGTCCGGCGTCAAATATGATGTAGTAATACCCCACTTTTAGCCATATACTTACGATTGAAACCGCTATTCTCGCAAATTTCTCATCGTTGAGCCAATTGGGCAGATTCTGTATGCCTATCGACGCAAGCAACGAGTTGATAATTCCGCCTTCGGGCTGGTAGATGAACGTCCACACCATAGCGATTGCAACGGTTGACGTAACCATCGGCAAGAAGAACGCCGCTCTATAAAACTTCATAAGTTTGAGTTTTCTGTTTGTGAGCAAGGCAAGCGTCAAAGACGTGATAAGCGTAAGCGGAACGACTATCGCGATATAAATGAACGTATTGCCCATTGACTTCCAGAAAATCCGATCCCTAAACACTGCCTCGAAGTTTCTCAATCCAACGTAAGTCGGCGGATCGATCATGTTCCATTCCGAAAAACACAGGTACAACGAAAAGACCAACGGGAAAACGACAAACACCAAAAAGCCTATCAATTGCGGCGCAATAAACAGGTATCCGGCGATATTTCTCTTTTTTCAAGTTTAGTCAGCCGTCTTTTCACAGTAAAGCCTCCAATACTCTTTTGCTTGTTCTATTGTTTCTTTCACACCGTCCCAAGCGTTCTCCACACTTCCGTCAACAAGGGACAGCGTTGGGATTATCGCCTTGCAAAGCGGTGTTTTTTTGTCTGTGTTTACGCCTTGTTCGTGCACACCGGTTGAACCGTACCACGGATCGCCGAGACACAAATGCGCAAACTCTCTCGAATATCTTTCAAACAACTCCTTGCTCAATCTATTGTGATAATGCATCTTTCCGTCGGTATGTCCCGATTGAAAAAGCGGCATTGCCTTTGACAGTCCGTCATAATAGCCTTCACCCGAAACCAAGAAGTCGGGCTTGATTGTGCGCAATCTATCGCAAAATTCCACCACGCCGTCAAACATTCTTGCTCTTCTGTCGTTGACATAGCAGGCTGCAATATCCAAAAACGCGCCGTCTGCATCAAATTGCTCGCTATTGCGTTTTATCTGTTCATACAAACTGTCTGCCCACTCTTTGTTGCCGATATTAAGCTGCGCAAGATCGTCAAAATCGTAATGATGCGCTCCTTCCCAATCGACCGATCCGCAGTGGAATTTTCCGCCGCCTATCGTGACAAACTCGCTTTTGGGGATTATGTCTTTGAGCGCGGGTATGTTTCTGTTGACCATATTTATCCCATACATCAACATAACTTTGCACCCCAACTCGTGCATGCATTTTATGCACTTTGCAAGAGCTGCATCTCCGCCCAAGCGTTCGTCCGAGCAATAGTTGCCGTATTTATAATAATAACGGCCTTCCCACCCTGCAAGATACACCAAAACGTGCTTTCCGTCTATGTGCTTCGTGATTTTGGCAATATCTTCCAACGCGCTTTCGTAAGTGTGAAAAATCTTGCCGGTAAACGCTTGCATGTGCATTGTCACAACAAGCGATATATCCTTGAACCAAGACGGCGTTATTTTGCTGTTTTCAAAGTCTTCCAATCCGTATATTTTTTTTGTATAGTCGGACACTTGCTTGTAGAACGCATCTATATCGTTTGTCACTCCGACGTATACGGGTGGAATCTCAAAGTGTTTGTCGAGCACAGTCGCGTCTTGCTCCTGCACAACGTCAACACGCATCTTATCGTCGACTCTCTTGATATAGAATATCTTTTTATTCACCGTATTGTCTTTACAGTATACATACAAATAGCTCCCGTTTTCAAGACGAAAAACAACAAACGGCCAACAGAGAGTTCTCCATCCTTCGGGATAATGCATGCAAATGCCGTATTCCGTCACTTTTTATCTTCGTCTATAGAACTCACAAGAGTGCCGAGCGGCAAGTTGTCAAAACGCACTTTTATCGACCGCACGGACTTATCGAGCGTTGCCGAGCAGCAAAAGCTCACTCCCTTGTCAAATTCTTTAATTTGCAATCGTGCTTTTCCGTCCGCTTGTTCGTTGTTGCCCCAAACCACACTTTGAGAAACATAACCGTCACCACGTTTCTCAAAGCTCGGAATGGTGTATACGTTTTCGAGACTCACCACTTCCATAGACACGAAGTAATCTATCCCGTTCACCTTGTCGGTCACTCGAATTTTTTCATTATTAAGCGTATAACTTAAATCTTGCAGTTGCATATATTTGCTCCGTTGTTTCCCGTTTTTCTTGTGTTTATATGGATGATGATATAGTCAATTATTCTGTCTTGTTGTTAAACAATATTAAGCGACTTCACCGACAAAACTGATATCGATATAGTCAAGTTGGAACATACCGCAGTTGACACTATCGAGTTTGAGGCAATATATGAAGTTTTTGCCGGCTTCAAGAACAATCTCTATCGTTTGCTCGGCGATGGCAACGTTGCCCCACCCTGTGTACGGCAAAGCATCGAATGTGACCTTCGTCATATCGTTGAAATCAACGCCTTTTGCCAAACCGACTTCCTTTTGCGTCACGATAAAGGAGGGACGAGCGGGTTGCGATCCGTCAAATGAGCCGGACGCATAGGCAATCTTCACTTGATATTTTGCTTTGACGGGAGAATTGAACTGCCACTCCACACCGTCATAGTTGCTTTCGATGTTGCCCATTATAAAACCGTTTGAATAAACAAGCCCGTCAGATTGCACAATCGGGGGATTCTTGCATTGATACATGTTGCTGACTTTGTTCTTGCATCTCGGAGAGCCCATTTCCGCTTCCAAACGATAGTATGCGGGCATTTCACCGTATTGCACCAAATCGTCAACGTTATACTCGCTGCCGTCACCGTGAATGACAAAATAGTCAAGCTCGGCATAATCGCCCCAGTTGTCGGATGCGTCGCCGTTCTTCATAATGGAAATAGTGTTCCACCCCTTCACAAGCGTGATCTTGACCGTCGTGTTTGCCGCGTCAAATTTCGAGCCGCCCCAACCGGTATTTTCGGTATAATCGATTCTTGTTTGATACTCGCCGTTGACCCACATATCTTGATGCGCGCCTGTGCCTTCGTGACAATAATAAACGGTGAAATCAAAAGTGCCGGCAACGGGGCAAAGATAATTGATATATACACCTTGTCCCGCATCGTCGATACCGCCGACGTATGCGCCCTTGTGCGCAAGCGGATTGTTCCTGAAATTTGAGCCGGCTTTGCCCGTTCCGTAATTGGCAAGATAATCTTCCGCTTCGAGTTCGACGTTTCCAAAAGTGGATAAAACAGTGAAAGGATACTCGACCGCATCGCTCTTTGTCTTGTCGTTGCAGGCGACAATGCTCATTGTAAGATTGCCTGCAACACCGATACTATCGATGTCGATTGACGTATCTGTCACCGAATCTTCATATACGGTTTCTCCGCGATGCTTGATCACAATATCATAAGAAGTTGCACCTTCCGCTTTGTCAAAAGAAACCACACCGTTTTCAAAAACAATATTTGAAACGGGCGCGATTTTCGCTCCGCCATTAGAGCACGCAACAAAAGTGCAAAGCACAAAAAGCGCAACCAGTACAATAGAAATAGTCTTCTTCATAACTTTCGCTCCTTATCACCTTTTCTTCCCCATCCTCATCTAAATTTTACAACACATTGAAAACTTGCACAATATAAAAAATCATTTTTGATATTGCAAAAATCACAATTGTGTGCTAAATTGTATTTATGAAATCTTTAAGCTTTTCCAAATTGCCGCATTACCACTTTTCTGCCAATAGGCAGTTTGAGCCGGGAGAATGCCACATAAACCGCACTTATGACCTGAGCGTCCTTTTGCTTGTAAGAAAAGGCATCCTTCGTTTCAGCGAGAACGGCGTACCCGTTGAAGTTAAAGCGGGCGAATACTACATTCAGCAACCGAATCTCTACCAACAAGGGATAATTCCAAGCGATGAACCCAATTATTTCTTCGTTCATTTTAGGGGTTATTACAGCAAAGCAGGAGCACTTCCCCTAAAGGGCAAAATTGATATTAACAAAATTCAACCGATCGTTGAAGAGCTTGAGCTGCTTGGCATCTCTGCAGAAAAGATAGAATATGAAAATATATTCTATAAGCTTCTTATTGCATTAAAAACAGGCACTGCAAAAGTCACAGATGCCGAGATTATTCGCAAGTACCTTCTTGACAACTACAAATCCGTTGTTGACCTTGACAAGATTGCAAAAATATCCGCATTGTCAAAAAACCAAGTCATCAACACTTTCAAGAACACCTACTCGATCACTCCCTATCAATTCCTTCTTGACTTCAGATTGCAAAAAGCATGCGAAATGATTCTTGCCACCGACACACCCATACGAGAGATATGTTTCTCTTCCGGCTTCACCGACTACACCGCCTTTTACAAGGCCTTCAAGCGCAAATACGATATATCCCCCATTGAATACCGCATCAACCATTCCGCCGAGGCCGTCCCCGACATAATTTACTTCAACAAAGAAAACAATCAAGAAGATCCCTTCTTGATCCATACATTTGAACTCAAATTCATCAAAAAAAAGATAGGCAAACATACATGAGACACCCACCGGGAAGTGCTATGACAAACGGAGTTTGCCGACAATGCGGAAAGCATTGTCGCAAGTCTGTTGTCAAGGCAATGAAAGAAAAAACGAACCCCAAAAGGTTCGTTTTTTTAAGCTTTGGTGCGCAGAAAGCAACCGCAGTTGAACACTATTGTGTTTTAATAATCTACTCTGTCAATTAATTCACGTCCTCTCCATTTCGTATTCGGGCTATCTAAATATGCTGAACCATACATTTCGTAATCCTCTGCATTTAAAGAAATATCTTCTTTTAAAAAAGCCTTATACTCTTCAACTCTTTTGCGAATTTTATTTAATTCATTCTTTATTGTATCATCAGCATAGAATGTTTCTTTTATCTTACCGCGAGTTCTTTCTTATTCTCTTGTCTGCTAACAAAAGTTATTGTTTCACTTGATGATGAAAACACATACTCGTTTGCAGAATAGTATGCGTGCTTTGATATTTGTGACAATTCTTCACTGCTTATCAAGAAGCCGCTTTTGTATGTTGCTTATAAAAGTGTTATTTTTTGTGAAATAAACCTAATGGCCCCATTCCAAAGCAATAAATTCTCTAATGTTGTGTCTAAGCTTGCTTGTTCTATGGCTTGTTTTATAATGTCAAGTTGTTCATGTTCTATTGTTATACTCCCAAATATCATTTGTTCATCCCCCTTATTTAAGTAATGTTTTATCAGGTAGTAAATTCTGCAATTTTTTACACATTTTTTTATTATCATCAAGACAGTCTTTGAGTATGCCACCAAGATAATTATTTATATAATCTTTCCTAGCTTGCGATACTGCTTTTTTAGAACTAATCAGTTCATTCGCAAAAGAAGAAAGATAGCCGATTTCCCAGAAATATGCATCTATTATTTTCATTGGTGTGTAACCATTCGATGAGTAAAGGGCTATAGTTTGGTGTACTTCGTTAAATGGAAGTAATTTTTTTATCATTGTTTGTATTGCGTTGCTCGAAAGACTATCGCTCAATCCAAAATAACGTAAACCGGCTCTAAAGTACTCGTCGTATGCAGGTATACATCCCCAAGTGCCTAACATCACTTTAGTTATTAATGTATTCGATGCACAGTTATTGGAGGATGTTGTTTTCCTCGGATAATTTGTTTCTTGCTGAATTTGATTGTATATATCTCGCAATCCGCCATTATTATTGAACAACCATCTAGGCAGCGTATTTATGCTTTGTCTAAAAGGATCATAATTCCATAAAGTGTTATATTGCGAATCGAATAATTCTTTAACGGCAGGAATGTGAACTTTATAGTCGTTAAATAGAAGCGCACTGCTACCGCGATACATGCCCCAACTCGCAAGATAAAAAGCCAATCGCAAAGATAAATCATCTAAAGCAGTTTGAGTTATTTCTCTTGTGTCATTTTTATATGCCGATAAAAACTTATCTCTACATTGAATCCAAGAACGATATCTGCTATTAAAGGGAGATGATGCGTTATAATACTTACCCAAACACAAATTACGCTCAACTGTATCTTTAAAGTTAAGAGTGCTTTGCATCAAATACTTTCCTCCAAAACAAAAGAGTGCCCCTCAGGGGCACTCAACATAGAAGTAAAATATAACAAGTGCATCCCCGCTGATTTTTGCGATAAACCCACATACTACTTTTATTACGAAAATGCTCCTATTACCGAAGTAAAAGGCCTTTTATAATAGATTATTGCGTTTATCGCAATCTCATAATACGACAGTTTTATACATTTTGTCAATCATATGTATGATTCTATAATTACGCATAGCTAATTCGGCATTCCTTGCATAACCCAATTTTTGTAAATACTCTTCGTTTTAAGTGCTATCTTTCATAATTTGCCTGTTAGACGTGCCGTAGTCTTGATACAAGTGCGCACGCGTACGCGCGCGCAAGACTACGGCACGTCTTTGCATAAAAACAAACCAAAATCCGCAAAAGGCGGCACGGAGCGGAGCGAGGTTTCGCGCTAACCCGCTTGGCGAAATCCTCGCTTATCCGCCATGCCGTTGCCGTCGCTTTTTTCTGCGGAAATACTTGGCGTTTTTGTATTGCAAAATCTCGTTTGCCGTTTCGATATTTTGTGTCGCGTAGGCGTTGCGCCATTGTTCCGCAATCATATTTTCATTATCAAAATTGTGTTCAAATTATGTTCCATTGGTGTTTCAAAAATGTCCATACTGCGCACGACACTGTCCTTGCTTTCTCACTCTCTTGCATTTACGCTATTTATAGTGCAATGTACGGAAAAAGAACGGGAAAGTACGGCTGAGTCTAGGTAAATATCCAAAAATACTTGGTTTTGTACCCTGTGAGTATGTTACGCACATAAAAAATATTTGATATAACAAAATTGTCTTTCTCACAGGAAGCGTGAACGCAAACTCGGCATTGTCAAGGGTAAATGCATTGCCACGGCAACCCTTGACAATACCCATAAAAACTCGGATATGAAATAATCCATATCGTTTTCGTTCTGTCCGTTTCCTGTCGAAAGACACGATAACCAAAACTTAGGAGGAAATACGACAATGAAAGGTGCTGTGATTTATGCGAGGTACTCTTGCGAACGGCAAACGGAACAGTCCATCGAAGGACAGTTGCGAGAGTGTTATAAATACGCAGAACAAAACGGCTTAACCATTATCCACGAATATATAGACCGCGCCATGACAGGCACAAACGACAATCGTCCGTCATTTCAAAAGATGCTTGCGGACGCGGAACGCACAACCGCTTGGGACATAGTGCTTGTATATGCGTTGGATAGGTTTGGCAGAAACTCAATCGAGATTGCATTGAACAAGCAAAAACTCATAAAAAGCGGAAAAACGCTTATATCCGCAACACAACGGACATCCACGAATATAGACGGCTCGCGAAATTTGGACGGAATACTACTCGAAAATATGTATATCGGACTTGCGGAATATTATTCGGCAGAGTTATCTCAGAAGATAAAGCGCGGACTTAGAGAAAGCAGGCTCAAAGGACAATTCGGCGGTGGCGGTGTCGCATACGGATATAAAGTCGTGAACAAAAAACTTGAAATAAACGAAGAACAAGCGAAAATCGTAAAATATATCTTTGAACGCTATTACGGCGGAAAAATCGTACGCGAAATTATAGAAGAGCTTACGGCGCGAGGCGTTTTATACAAAAACAAACCGTTCGTTCCGCAAACCGTCTACAAAATGCTTGTAAATGAAAAATATATAGGCATCACCAAATACAACGGCGAGGTATTTGACAACATCTATCCGCCCATTATAGACAAAATGTTGTTCGATGCGATACAGAAAAAACTTGCAGTAAATAAGACAGGAAAACGCAGTGTCAACACAACGTTCCTGTTGCGCAATAAAGTAGTATGTGGATATTGCGGGCGCAAACTGCAAGGAGACAGTTCAACGGCAAGAAACGGTAAACTACGTTTTTATTACAAGTGCGCCGGGCGTAAAAAGCATAAAGATTGTAATTTGCGCGTTATCCGCCAACAAGAGTTGGACGATTTCGTTGCGCAAGTCACGTATGAAGTGTTTTGTACGGATGAAAACATATCGCTTATTGCGGACAAAGTTCTCGAAGTTCAAGCACAGCGCAACAAGAGCGACAGCGTATTGCAAATGTTACATAAACGATTGTACGATACGGATAAAGCATTGACCAACGTCATGAGCGCAATAGAGCAAGGAATAATAGCAAAAACCACAAAGGAACGGCTTGCCGCTCTCGAAAACGAAAAGGAAGATATAGAAACAAAAATAGCTGTTGAAGAAACACGTCGGCAAAAGACGTTCAACAAGGAAGAAATAGAGCGATTCTTACGCACGGAATTCAAAGACGATCCACAACTATATTTACAACACATACTCGACAGAGTTGTCGTCTATGACGATAAAATAGAAATCTTCTACAGATACACAAACACCATCCCCGATGATTCAGACAATGAACGTCGGGGATATTTTTCATCTCGATGCAAAATCAAAATTAACAAGGCAAAACGCTCGATGCAAGTGTTGGATATAACCATAGATCAAACAATCCATTTTGAGATACTTTACGTTATAAACCGCCGACACAAACTGCGTTTCAACCTTGAAAAAACACCCACCACTCCTCACGGTGCGGATTAGTTCAAATTCTTTCCACCAACATCAAAACCCTACTAAACAGTAGGGTTTTTCTTTTGCTGTTGGTGTCTGCAACAGGCTCGATGGTGCGTTCCGCACCGCACACATTGTGTGCCCTGTGCCCTTCGGTCACACTGCACGCTCCGCTCTCAAATGCCAGCATTTCCGCTCCGCTGATGAGCGAGTCCTGCCCATCCACCACACGCAACCTGAAAGACTTTTCAGGTTGTTTGTTGTTTTCCGCTCGATTGTGCTTGCACAAAGCGTAGCGGGAAACAAAAGACAAAATAATGCGTAGCATTTGCGTGTGGTACGAGATCCATTCGGAGAAACAGGACGGTCGTTTGCCTTGCAAACGGCTTGTACTGTTGCACTTTTTCTTTTCAAGAGACTTTTTCGGCGTTAGATTTAAGTTTTAATCACAACATATATATCCTTGTGTGACAATGCAGTTTTTATTTTCGCTTTTTATTATACCGATTCCGCCGTTTATTAAGCGAGAAACACGTCCGAAAACGAAGAAACGACGGAGCAAATCACTCGTCGTTCAAAACTGTTAAATACAATTAAAGCCGATAGATTACGCAAAAATGCGTATTAATGCAATCACGAGAAGGTGCAACGGATAATATATGTAAAACACCCATTTCATAACTTTGTTTACAGTCGGATTCTTGCCGCGCTGACCGTTGTAGAAGGCGAGAACGGGGATGGCGAGCAAGACGGCAAATTGTATAAGCCCGTAGGTCACGGACATGGAAAGGCAATAGACAAGCACGTAAAGGCTCACGAAAAACATACTCCAAAGGATTTGCGAGAGCGGTTTGCCGCGATTTGTGCCTATTGCAAACACGCAAAGAGACGCGATGCAACTCCAATCGGCAGGAAATGCGGCTATGCACAACAAAAAGATAAGAAAAGGTTTGACCGCTTGTTTGATGTTTTCGCTGTAATTCACACGGAGCATAATAAGCCCAATTGCAAGCGACCACATGACGCTTGTTTGATTGAGAATATGTCCCATAACGCTGCCGCCCGTGGCAAACGGAACGAGCGCAAGCGCGCCAAACTCGAAAAACGCCGATGATTGCAACATATAAGGAACATGTGAGATAAGTGCAAAAATCAGCAATCTAAGTGTATATTTTTTGACATCGTGGGTGTAATGGAAGCCTTCGGCGATGCAATAGCACATGATGGGGCAAGTGATTCTGCCGATGATATGCATGACGATAGCACCAGGCTCGGTTGAATAGCCAGGATACACCGCCCATGCGATATGGTCGATGGTCATTGCGATAATCGCAATGAGTTTTATGGCATTTGAATTGAGAAACTTTTTATTTTCGAGCATATCTCCACTTCCACCAATAAAAATACATCATCCGATGCCGTTTGTCAAATATATGGAAGGCGCACGTGCGCGTATGCGCGCGATACGCCACAAATCGAGCATTTATCTGTTTTATGCGCCCGCACCGCCCTAATTGCTCTCTCACGATGAAAAAAGTATAATATAAATACAAAAGAAACTTATAATACGACAATGCCACCGCTGTTGCGGTGGCATTGATGTTTTGTTTACGTAAAACTAACTTATAATTAGTTTCTAGGGTTCTTGATGTTTGCTTGCGTTAATACAGTACAAACAGAGAGCAAAACATCGCTAGTCTTGCTGCCGTTGTTTATTGCGTACCTATACGCAGCACTATCCATTACAGCCATTTTACTTATTTTTATCCGCTATATAGCAGAGATTTTTCGCACTTATTCACATCATACATCACGAATGTAATCTTGCAAAGCATTTTTGTTCGATTTCCATATTATGCATTAGCCTATACTACTGTGTGAATTCATAAATTACCTACTTTTTAATACATATTTTTTCTTGACCGTTTACAGGGGGGCATTTGCATCTTTTCCTTTCCTTAAATTAAGATTCTTGGTCAATTGCCCATCCCGTTAAATAGGAAAGTACACTTTTGTAGCCATCTTCAAGAACACTTAGGTTGTCTGCTAACAATCTTAAATTTAGCCACAAAAAACTAACTTTCCTACTTCCTCGGCGTTAGTATCAATTGCATCTTCTGTATAATCTCCATGAACAATTCCATTCCTAAAACAAACCCCTTCCATCTTGTCATTAGCGAAAATCTTTTTATAGTAATTATTAATTTTTTCCCAACTATGCTGTTCCCATTCTATACTGATTTTATCCAATAAATCTTTTATCTTATTTGCTCGCTCATGTCCCTTTTTATACTCCTTCTTTTTCGCAAAATATCCTTCAAACGCATTGGCACAACGCTTATGTTCACTTTCTAATAAAGCAAAAATATTTCTGGCTGCGGAACGGTAGCAACCTGCGATCAAAAGATTTATAGCTACAATTATATCTTCGCTCTTCCTTCGCATAATTGGACTTGGAATAGGTATGCTTACATATCTATCAAGCATTATTTTAAGGTCAAAGCAATCATTATATAAATAAGTGTCAATTAAAAAATTATCCGTCAATTCTTCATCGAGCAAATCAATATCCGGAGTTTCAAAAAAATAAAGCAGCAATCCCTTATCTGCATACTCATCCATTTTTTCTATGTATTTCTTTGAAAAGAATTTCTTTCTATCCGAATCTATTTTTTTGTTCAAAGCATAGACAGCATTAAAATAATTATAGGTTGCACTACCAAGCTCATCTTGCAAATTTAGATTTTCTTGAAACTCCGGTATTTCTTTCATCCGTTCAGAAACATATAAATAATTCTCTGATTTATTAATAAATTCATTAAGTAACCATCTCATAGCCTCTATTGTGGTTTCTTTTTGACTTAGTTTACTTTCAATATCCGGATATTTTTCTTTTAGCTTCGCAAAACCCGAAACAATTAAATTTTTAGATTTTTCTTCCAAATCATCGCGTATGTCCTGCATTTCATGAGCAATCTCACTCAACCTTGTCTGCTCTTTTATTGCTTCTTTGATTTCATCTGTCAACACTTTCTGTTGCTTAATTATAAATTTGCAATACATTTCTTCTGTAATCATAGTGGTGCACTCCTTTATCTCGCATATTTGTGTTATACAATTAGACCCCAAAGAATCGCTCAAAAAATGTTCTGAGTTTTTCGATTATTATGCGTTTTTTCTCTTCTCGATTTGTATTGCCAAATCTTGAAATCGGTGGCATAAGCTTATCTATATCCGTACCTGTTGTACGCATTTCGCCATCGGCAATTGCATTATCGATAAACTTCTTTGTTTCGTCCGCTTTCAGTTTTTCTTCGGCAATAATTTCGTTTAATTGCTTTTCTTTTTCCGCCGCTATGTAGGAATGCCATTCCGCCATAACGTCGTCAACGTCGTTGATTCCGTCGATAAAGTTTTCAATCAAAGCCTTTTTACTGCGCAGTTCAGGGCTTGCGTCGATAGATTTTTGTATCGTAATTAACGTTTCTTTGTCATTGCAATGCGAATCGTGATATTTCGTAACGAGTATCAGAATATAATCGATATTTATTTCAATCTGCTTTACGAGTTCGAGTTCGAATACAACGTCGTCGGTAATATCTTCTTTCTCTTCGTTCTCTCTCTTTTTCTTCCACTCGTCGCGAAGATCCTGATACCGCCCTAAATAATCCTGCAAATCTCTTTCCGAAAGAATTTCTTTTCCTTCAAAATCATCAAATGCGGTTAAAAGATTGCGCATTCTAAGCACCGCGCCGAATAACGCGATAAATTCTTTTTGAGCCTTTTCGCCCGTTATACGCTCTTCCTCAAGCGGAAATTTAGCGGTAAGTTCGGCAATCATATCCACAAACCCGTCGTGCTTATCCCCGCGCTCGTCAACGTATCCGTTGTAATAATCTTTGAAACCGCGCATTAAAACGATACCACCCGCCTCTCTGTCGCCGAAAAGCGAAATCGCCTCGTCGGTACGCTTTTGCAGATTGCGGAAACATACGATGTTGCCGAAAGTTTTAACCGAGTTCAAAATTCTGTTCGTTCTCGAATACGCCTGAATAAGCCCATGCATTTTCAAGTTTTTATCCACCCAAAGCGTGTTCAAAGTCGTCGCGTCGAAGCCCGTTAAAAACATATTCACGACGATAAGCAAATCGATATCCTTGTTTTTCATTCGCAACGATACGTCTTTATAATAATTCGGAAATTTATCCGCCGAAGTATCGTAATTCGTCCCGAAATAGGCGTTATACTCCTTAATCGCGCCATCTAAAAAGTCGCGCGATGACGAATCGAGCGCGCTCGTATCATCCGAATTTTCTTCCCCTAAAAAACCGTTGTCTTCCTCTTCGTTCGGCGCAAAAGAATAAATCGTAGCGATTTTTATCGCCTGTTCGGGGCGCGCTTTCATCTGTTTTTGGAATTCTTTATAATAAAGCCTTGCCGCTTCAACAGAAGAAACCGCTAAAATCGAATTAAACCCTTTTACAAACGTTTTATTTTTAATCTCTTGCGTATCGAGTCCGTTTTTCGCCTTGGCAACCTCTTCCACGTTCACAAGCTGCCTGAACTGGTACCCTTTATCGCGCTTCGTTTTCTGCGCGAAATGTTCCAGAATATATGCAACGACTTTCGATATTCTTTCGGGCGCAAGATATGCCTTTTCGCGGTCGATATCCCACACGTCTTTGTCGTCGATATCGGGTTCTTTGTCCATCGTTTTAATATAATCCACGCGGAACGGCAAAACGTTTTTATCGTTGATAGCGTCAACGATAGTATAAGTATGCAATTTATCGCCGAACGCCTGCTCTGTCGTGCGCAGATTCGGATTTTTAGAAGCCCCTGCGTTTACGGCAAAAATCGGCGTACCCGTAAACCCGAAAAGATAATATTTCTTGAAATATTTCGTAATCGCCTTGTGCATGTCGCCGAATTGCGAACGATGGCACTCGTCGAAAATGATAACGATTTGCTTATCGAATACGGCATGTCCGATATTTTTTTTCACAAACGTGCTTAATTTTTGTATCGTTGTGATGATAATCTTCGATTTATCGTCTTCGAGTTGCCGTTTTAACACCGCCGTGGAAACGTTGCTGTTCGCCGCGCCCTTTTCAAAGCGATCGTATTCCTTCATCGTTTGATAGTCAAGGTCTTTTCTGTCAACGACGAACAAAACTTTTTCTATATACGGCAATTTGCTTGCAAGCTGCGCCGTCTTAAACGAAGTAAGCGTTTTTCCGCTACCCGTCGTATGCCAGATATATCCGCCGCCCGCAACGCTTCCGTATTTTTTATAGTTGTACGAAATTTGTATTCTGTTCAATATCTTTTCGGTGGCAACGATTTGATACGGGCGCATAACCAAAAGCATATTTTCGGAAGTAAACACGCAATATTTCGCCAAAATATTCAAAATCGTATGCTTTGCGAAAAAAGTCTTGGTAAAATCGATAAGGTCGGGAATAATACGATTTTTCTCGTCCGCCCAAAAGGAAGTAAATTCAAAAGAATTGCTCGTTTTGCCCTTTCTTTCGGAATTCATTTCATTAATGTGATTATATCTCGTCGTGTTGGAATAATATTTCGTGTTCGTTCCGTTCGATATAACGAAAATCTGAACGTACTCGAAAAGCCCGCCGTTCGCCCAAAAACTATCGCGCTGATAGCGGTCGATTTGATTAAACGCTTCCCTTATATTCACGCCGCGGCGTTTCAATTCGATATGTACAAGCGGCAATCCGTTTACAAGAACGGTAACGTCGTAGCGGTTTTTATAATTTCCGCCGTTTTCTTCGTATTGATGAATTACCTGCAACTTGTTGTTGTGAATATTCCTTTTATCGAATAACGTGATGTTTTTCGTTTCGCCGTTGTCGCGGTGTAAAATTTGCACGTTATCTTCCTGAATACGCCGCGTTTTCTCTACGATACCGTCGTTTTTGCCCGCAATACAGTTGTTATAAAACTGCTCCCATTCGGTATCGGTAAAAGAATAATTATTTAGTTCCTCCAACTTTTTGCGAAGATTCGGCAGTAATTCGTCTTTATTATGAATAGGCAAATATTCATAACTCATCTCCGTTAAAAGATGAATAAATTCTTTTTCGAGTTCTTCCTCCGATTGATAAGCGTCCGAACGTTTTTCTTCCGACTTATATTCGCTAACAACCGTACTTTCTTCGCTTTCCGAAACAACGTTATAAAAACTCATTTACTTGCTCCTCCTTAACCTTAAACATTAAATCATGATTATAAGTTAATCCGTTTCTTTTAATATGTTTTATATCGTAAATACATACTCTTGGATAGTTAATCTCTTTATTGTTAATATAAAGCGATTTAAAACGCCCAAACCATATCAAATAATCCGCCGAGCATTTTTTAATTATATCAATAAACCTTGCATCGTCAAATTGATAATGAGGATAAAAACTATTTATAAAAACATCTTTTTCATCTTCTCTTTCTAAATCGTTTTTATCTAACACTTGTATATAATTATTCGATTCGTCGCAAACAAGAAAAACGACCGTTTTGCATTTCGGGTAATTAAGTCTATATTTTGCAACTTTTTCAGAGTGCCCGCGTATCACTCTTTCAAAATTAGTAAGGTATCCATTAAAATTAAAATCATTTGAATTACGAGTATCCGTAATAAAAACCAAGGTTCCGTTCAACGTTTTTTTATAATCCCTTCCTGCAACATTTTTCATGAAAACATTTGCTTTTTCAAAAGAGTTGCTTACATGTTTACCATTTAATTCATTAACACAATCATCAATTCTCATAACTTCCAGCATAATTTGATGCTTGTCATTATGAAAATCGGGAGGCAAATCATTTTTACCGGATGAGTTTATCCAAGAATTTTTGAAGAAAAAACTTCGGGTTAATTCTTCTATATGAAGGCAATGAAAAAATCTACCATTATATTTTATTTTGCTTGATGGTATATTTTTATAATTTTCAAACACTACTTTTTCTTCGTCAAAAGTCTCCATAATTTCACCTCGTTTCGATGCCACACTACTGCTTTTATCATTTAAACCTCAATAATTTATCTCTGTAATATTCGTATTGCTTTTGGCGATGTTCTATCTCGGCGGGCAAACCCGCGCTTAAATCGTTGCAGAGGCTATCGAATTTATCAAGAATTTCTACAATTTCTTTTTGCTTTTCAAGCGTTGGAATTTTTACCATTACATTCTGTAAATCACTACGATTTACAGCAGGAACTCCGCCTTCCTTTTTTAATTCCAATATTTTACTCTTATTCATCGATAGATAATAATAGAGATACTTATTTACCACTCTGTCGTTTTTGCTTCTTATACAATAACATAACGGACCGAGCCAAAAAGAATTACTTTGATACCCAACAAAACCTATACCACCTTGTCCTCTTGACGGAGTTGTTATGCAATCTCCTTCACAATTTGATATCGACGTATATCCTGAATTCGTTGTTCCGGCATTGATATATTCACACTTTGCAACATTTTCAAGAATATTTTCGGGCTTTGTTCCTGTATGAATATCGGCAATATCTTCCAAACGGACAAATGCAAACCCGTAAACGTACTGCAAAAGCCTAATCAGCCCTGTCTGTCTGTCTGTCTGTCTGTCTGTCAAAAATTGTCGCAGACTTCGTATCGAATGTCAACAGTTTATCGCGATAATACTCATATTGTTTTTGCCTTTTTTCGATTTCTGCAGGCAAACCTATCCCCAAATCAGAACATATCGCGTCGAAGTTGTCCAGCACCTTCACGATCCGTTCCTGCACTTCAATCGGCGGCACTGGAATCTTATACGGAGCAAGCAATCTTAAACTCAAACCTCCTCTTGTTCCATCTCCATTTGATATCGCTCTCAATTCCTCGTATTTCCCATCAAGATAATAGTAAAGGAACTTATAATTAATTGAGTCTCCACATATCAATGAACACAATGATTGGTTTGTACACAATTCTATTTCTGTAATCGCAACTTTCCCCCTTGTTTTGCCTTGTCCTGCAAGCGCAATAACGACCGAGTGTGCCGGAACCAAAGTTGTGCTTGCTGATTGATATCCTAACTCAGTAATTTTTACTTCTGTATCAAAAATACGCTTATTATTCACCTCTCCGGAACTCATCCAAGGGATTGTTCCGTTTTCCCAATATTCTTTTTTAGATGTTGACGGAGTTGCGCCTGTTACTAGTTTGCAAACATCTTTTAACTCTCTCCAATTCAATTGATATGACATTGTCAAAAGTTTGTCTCTATAATACTCATACTGCTTACAGCGAGCTGTAAGCTCCGCTGTAAGCTCCGCACGATACAGCGTGAAACTGTCCAAAATTCGGACTATTTCACGCTGTACCGGCAGTGCCGGCAACGGAATTTGCAAACTCATAAAATCTGTCTTCGAGATATAAAACCTTGTAACACCTCTAACAACTTTATTTATTTCACATCTAAAACTATCTGATCTAAAATAATAATTAAGAAATACCGAATCGATTTCACTCTTAAAATCTGGTTTTATTCTTATTCCGAATAAGTGATCATCTAAAAATACTCCACGTTTTATAGGCTTCTCTATTACAGATGAAATCGCACATTCATCCGGAACTTCTGATGCACTTGTAAAAAGTATATCTCCTTGCTCTAATGTTGTTTGTTTCTGACTTTTAACCGTTGCTTTTTTTATCAAATCAGTATCAATTTTTACGTTTTTATAGACATTCATATAATCTATAAATTCACAATTCCCATCATCAGCCCATTTACCTGAAACGCCGCTCATGCCATTTAACTGAACCGCTACTTCGTTAATTTTTCTATACGCCACTCCGTTCGGGCAAAATTCTTTTATCAATTCTTCTAATTTACTCATTTGTATTTCTCCAATATCTCCATCACTTTTTCACGCTTTGCATCATCTCTAAAAATTTCCATGTGAATCAATTCAAATTCGTCATAGAAGCCTATCTCTTTTAGTTTTTCTATCATCTCAAGATGTTTTTTGCCGATAGAAACCCATACATTTTGATTGTACAAAACATTGATTTTAATGCAAAAATCTTGACGATTTTGAATTCCTTCATAAACATTGATGCCATTGGCAACTTTTACAGCAGCTCTGTTTTTCTCATCGCTTGTCATTTCTTTTATGTCATCAACACTAGAAACAAGCCGTTTTTCAACGATTTCGTCATAATCATAACCAAACGTTTTAGCCATTCTTCTATCTTGTTCTTCCGTGTCAAAAGCTTTAAATACATGCCTCCCCTCTTTCGACAGTTGATAGGAATGAAAAACACTTAAAGGATACTTTATCATATTAGCGTCTCGTTCAATTTCGCTATTTAGGCGATGCACTAGACGAAACAACTCTTTATCGTGCGGAACGAAGTCAAGAGTAATGTTTTCTGGCAATACATCTTTACAGATTTGAAGCACGTGTATCAGCTCTGTCTTCTTATCTTCAATTTCTTCTCCTAATGAATTGTATTTTCGAGACTGGTACTCTTTATCTTTATGAGCAGCATTTTTATCGCGTTCATAATAGATCCTTTTTATCACATCGTCATTCTGACATATTTCTTTCTTCTTATTTGAGAATGCCTCATCCAAAACAATACAAACGTTGATATAGAACTTTTGGCGAAGATCATCGCATTTTTCTTGCACGCCTATATTGCTTAATTTCGATAAGTTTAGTGATATATACATTAAACTGTCAATATTCTTTTTTGCATCGATAAAATATCGTGCACATTCCCATTTTTGCATACAATTTGTTTTTATTTTCCCTCTATCTCTGCTATGATTCTATCAATTTCGTCGCGCAAAACTTGCTCTCGTGCAACGATTTCTTTCAATTCGGCGTTAAGTTTTACTATATCGATTTTTTCACGTGTGTCCTTTTGCTCAACGTAAGTTGAAACCGACAGATTATAATTATGTTCCTCGTTTCCGATAACCTCATTTGAAACGATTTTAGCAAAATGTTCTGCGTTTTCGCGTTTGATATATGTCTGCAAAATTCTGTCTATGTTTTCGTCAGTAAGTTTATTGTTGTTGGTAACTTTGACAAACTCATTTGACGCATCGATAAACAACACATCGTTTGTAGCTTTTGAGTGTTTTAGCACCATAATGCAAGTTGCTATTGACGCGCCGAAAAATAGATTACTCGGAAGCTGAATGACACAATCTATTTTATTGTTGTCAACGAGATATTTTCTTATTTTTTGTTCCGCGCCGCCGCGATACATAATGCCGGGGAAGCAAACAATCGCAGCAGTTCCGTTACTTGCAAGCCAAGAAAGCGAATGCATTATAAACGCAAAATCGGCTTTCGATTTCGGAGCTAAAATGCCCGCAGGGCTATAACGCTCATCATTGATTAAAATCGGGTTATCACTCCCTGCCCAAGGAATAGAATACGGCGGATTCGATACAATCACTTCAAACGGCTCATCATCCCAATGCGCAGGCTCGATAAGAGTGTCACCGTGTGCTATATCGAATTTGTCCGGTTCAATATCATGCAAAAACATGTTGATTCGGCACAGGTTGTATGTCGTAATGTTGATTTCTTGTCCGAAAAAGCCTTGACGAATATTATCTTTTCCAAGAATTTTTGCCGCTTTTAAAAGAAGCGAACCCGAACCGCACGCCGGATCATAAACCTTATTAACTTCTGTTTTGCCTACAATTGCAAGTTTGGTTAAAAGTTCCGACACTTCTTGCGGAGTAAAAAACTCACCACCTTTTTTGCCTGCATTGCTGGCATACATACTCATCAAATACTCATAGGCGTCGCCAAAAGCGTCTATTGTATTATCTTGATACTTCCCAAGCTTCATTTCGGCAACGGTATTAAGCAGTTTCACTAACTTTTCATTGCGCTTTGCAACTGTAGCACCGAGTTTATTTGAGTTAACATCAAAGTCTGCAAAAAGTCCTTTGAAATCACGCTCGCTTTCACTGCCTTGGGCAGAACTTTCTATATTTTTAAATACTCTCTCAAGAGTTTCATTTAGGTTTTCATCCAACGCAGCTCGCTCTCGGACATTGCAAAAGAGTTCGGACGGAAGTATAAAAAAGCCTTTTGACTGGACAAGACCTTTTCTTGCCGTTTCTGCCTCTTCATCAGACATCTTTGCATAATCAAACGATTCGTTGCCCGTCTCATGTTCGCCTTCGTTTATGTATTCAGTAATGTTTTCGGAAATATAACGATAAAACATTGTTCCCAAAACATACTGCTTAAAATCCCATGCATCAACACCACCTGCATGTACAAGATCCGTTGCTGCATTCCAAATCATTTTGTGCAATTCCGCTCTTTCCTGTTCTTTTCTTATATCAGCCATTTTTCTCTCCTGTGAAATGTCATTTTCTTCTGTTGACCTTGCGTTTTCCGTTTATGCTCAAATAAACATAGCCATGTAATGCGGAATAGTGAGTTTTACGTCGCTCGTACCGACGTTTCCGTCAACGATTTTATACGCGATAGACGGTTTATACGTCTCAATAAATCTGTTAAGAGACTTCGTTGCGGTATTTCCTGCTTTTACTTCAACCGGTATCACTTCACCGCTTTTTTCCATCAAAAACTCAAGTTCATTTGCATCATCGGGCTTATAGTAATAAAGGGCATATCCATTTTTAACCAATGTTTCAGCAATAATATTTTCATAAATACCGCCTTTTGCATTCCCTTTTATTGTATTTTCAAGAATTGCTCTTTTTGTTTCAAAACCATACATTGCACACAGTAAGCCCGTATCATTTATATACAGCTTAAACTGATTTTCATCTGCATTTGCCATTAATGGCAAGTACGGCTCGTGAATATTATAACACGGGTTAACAATGTTTGAATCTTTCAACCACTGTACACTTCCGCCATATTTTTTACTCGTTTGTCCTTTTTCTACGGTTGAATACTGGAACTTTGTTATCTCTTTTGCGAGCTGCTTTGGCACTGCATCATAGCATTTGCGCACCTTAACTTTTTCTGCACCCTTTGCGTGTTTTGAAATATCGAAACGGTAGTTTTCAAGTATCCTGTTCTGTATGTCCGTAACCCTTGTGAAATCATGATGATCAACATAATCTGCCACAACCTCAGGGCATTCCGCCAACTACCATATATTCTCGGAATAGTGTTTCATATTTTCCATTAAGCACTGGCGGCACTTTTTCTCGCCTATCAAAAAGCTCTTTCAAATATGAAACACCATTTTCATACCCTTCCGCCCAAAGGAACTCTTCGAAATCAAGCGAATACATTGTCAAAAATGTTTCGTATCCGGTAGGAACAGATTCAGGCTCCTCAGTGTTTTCATCTGCATCTTCACCATAAGTTAAGCCAAGTAGACTGCCGGATGTAATGACATCAAATTGTCCGTCCTCTGCCAAAAACTTTAATGCGGTTCTCGCATTGCCGCATGCCTGAATCTCATCCAAAAATATTAAAGTATTACCTTTAGTAAGGCGCACGCCGTTTATCATAGCAGTCATTCTTTTATAAATGGATTCGGCATCCAATGTGCCATCAAAAATGAGTTTCAATTCTTGATTTTTAATAAAATTAATTTCAATGAAACTCTTATATTCTTTTTTCCCAAACTCTCTAATAAGATAAGTTTTTCCAACCTGTCTTGCCCCTTTGACCATCAAGCAATTGTTCTTATGCGTGTCCTTCCATTCCAACAACTTTTGATATGCTTTTCTTTTTAACATAAAGTTCCTCGAAGAAATATTTCTTACTGATATTATATTTTCTTTTTTATGCCAATGTCAATAACAAAAGGAATAAAAAACGATGTTAATTTTGTCGAAAAAGGAATAATATCGGATATTCAAATATTGAAAATAAAGAATATTTTCGCCTATAATTTCACTTTTCCAATTGTTGTTTTGCGTTATCCAATTGTTCTCTATCAATTGATATCATCTTTATAGTTGGCCTTCCGTTCTGAATATAGTAAACTACCATGTTTGAAAAATAAGTCGTTTTGCAGTTTATAGCTTCTCTGCGCATTTCCAATTCGTTTTTAGATTCGCTCAGCCACAACTTCATAATATCTTCTGGCAATTGAAAAATGTATGTGCTATTACCAGAACTTAAATACCAAATATTTTTTTGAAAAGTGTTCCAATGTAGTTCAAAATTGTCAGAAAAACGCTCATTGCCGCCTTCAATTCTGTACAAAAACAACAACTGCCCAGAATTGGTTATTGCTATAGCCATCGAACGTCCAATTTCATCCGCTATACTATTTATTCTGTGCTCTATAACCTCATCGCTTACGCATACATCGGAATTCCGTTTCATATAAACACCATGGATTCCTACATTCATTTCGCATTCTTCCAACAAATCTATAAATCTGCTCCAAAATGGCATTTTATTAAATTCTATAAGCGGTATTCTATATGTCGCTGCAAATTTTTGAGCCGAAACAGTGAAACCATTTAATGCGGCTACTGCAACCTGATAATAATATCGATTGTATTTATATGCAATATCCGTTCTTCTTGTATTGCGACGTTGAATCATTTCATTTAAATCCACGATGTCAAAATGATTCACATCTTCTTTTAGTCCCAAAACACCTCTCATTATATTAAGACCGATCTTCGTGCTATAGTCTTTACATTCAATCAATAATCTTGATAATGAACAAAATGGTGTTTGCACTGGCGGTTCCAAAAGGACATCTGCATTATGAGCCTCTCCCAATCCTTGAATCATTTGCCCTGGTGCTGCATCGTAAATATATAAACCATCGGACACAACCTCTGAAAAACCAACGGACATAAGCAATCTCTTAACAAAAATTTCAAATGCTTTACCTGATTTCATTTTTAATCTCTTTCTTCCTTGGTTAATAATTATTATTAAGAAACAAATGTTCTCTATATGTCAACATGATGTTATATTTTTATAATAACTTATTTCAAGGATATTTGCAATAGTGTTTTTTAACCTAAAGTATTTCCCGACCTTAATTAAAGAGTTTTATAAAAGCCTTTTCGCCAACTACGTTCAAGACACACCACAGCCATTTGTAAACTACATAACGTTGCCCCTAATTACCTATATTTTTCATACGGCAGTGTGTTCATTTTTTAGAATCCGACATAATTTTAGGTGTATTTTTGAGTTATCGCTGGCATTTTGAAAACAAAAAAAAGCAGTCACTCTGTTGCAAGAATGACTGCTTTTATGGAAATTTAACCTAAAAAGTGGTTTTTAGCCGTTTAAGGACTTATTTTGTCGCCCTCGGATTACGGATATTAGCCTGTGCTGCCGCAAGACGTGCGATAGGCACTCTGAACGGTGAGCAAGAAACATAATCGAGACCGATTGCATGGCAGAATTCGATGGAAGAAGGATCGCCGCCGTGTTCGCCGCAGATACCGCAGTGCAAATGGCTGTTTGCGCCCTTGCCAAGCGTGACCGCCATCTTCATGAGTTTGCCGACGCCGACAGTGTCGAGACGTGCAAACGGATCGGACTCATAGATCTTTGCTTGATAGTAGCTGGGCAAGAACTTGCTTGCATCGTCACGGCTGAAGCCGAAGGTCATTTGAGTAAGGTCGTTTGTGCCGAAGCAGAAGAAGTCTGCTTCCGTTGCGATTTCGTCAGCGGTGAGTGCTGCTCTGGGGATTTCGATCATGGTGCCGACTTCGTATTTGAGATCGACGCCTGCTTCTTTGATGACTGCGTCAGCAGTGTCGACAACCGTCTTCTTGCAGAACTTCAATTCTTTGACTTCGCCGACGAGCGGAATCATGATTTCGGGTTCCACCTTCCAGTCGGGGTGACGTTTTTGGACGTTGATAGCCGCCTTGATGACAGCCTTGGTTTGCATAACCGCGATTTCGGGATACGTGACCGCAAGACGGCATCCTCTGTGTCCCATCATCGGGTTGAATTCATGCAAACTGTCGCAAATGAGTTTGATTTCGGAAACGGTCTTACCTTGTGCTTTTGCAAGCAATTCGATATCCTTTTCTTCGGTCGGAACGAATTCGTGGAGCGGCGGATCCAGGAAACGAATGGTGACAGGCATGCCTTTGAGTGCTTCCATCAAGCCTTCGAAGTCTGCTTGTTGCATGGGCTCGATTGCCGCAAGTGCTTTGACGCGTTCTTCAACGGTCTCGGAGCAAATCATCTCACGGAATTTATCTATTCTGCCCGGTCCGAAGAACATGTGTTCGGTACGAACAAGACCGATACCTTGTGCGCCGAGTTCCGCTGCGCGTTGTGCGTCTTGAGGAGTATCCGCATTGGTGCGAACACCGAGTGCTTTGTACTTGTCTGCGAGTTTCATGATTCTTCCGAAATAACCGCTGTTGGGGTCTGCCGGAACAGTCTTGATAATGGTGTCGTAGATGTTGCCCGTCGTGCCGTCGAGAGAGAGACCGTCTCCTTCGTGGAAGACCTTTCCGCCGAGTTCGAAGAACTTCTCTTCTTCGTGCATCTTGATGTCGCCGCAACCGGATACGCAGCAGGTACCCATACCGCGAGCAACGACCGCCGCGTGAGAAGTTTGACCGCCGCGAACGGTGAGAATGCCTTGTGCATACTTCATGCCTTCGATGTCTTCAGGAGATGTTTCGAGTCTGACGAGAACGACCTTCTTGCCTGCTTTGCCTTCTTTCACTGCGTCTTCTGCGGTGAAAACGATAGTGCCTGCCGCTGCGCCCGGAGATGCCGCGATACCCTTGCCGACGACGTTTTGCTTATCGGCGACTTTGAGTGCCTTTGCGTCGAATTGCGGGTGGAGCAACATATCGAGAGTCTTTGCATCGATTTGAAGAAGTGCTTCTTTCTCGTTGATCATGCCTTCGTCGATAAGGTCGCAAGCGATGCGGATTGCAGCCGCTGCGGTACGCTTACCGTTTCTTGTTTGAAGCATGAAGAGTTTGCCCTTTTCAATTGTGAATTCCATATCTTGCATGTCTTTGTAGTGATTTTCCAAAGTCTTGCAAACGTCTTGGAATTGTTTATAAACGTCAGGGAGAACTTCTGCCATCTTGGAGATAGGCATCGGGGTGCGAACGCCTGCGACGACGTCTTCGCCTTGTGCGTTCATAAGGAACTCGCCCATGAGACCTTTTTCGCCGGTTGCGGGGTTACGAGTGAATGCAACGCCTGTGCCGCAATCGTCGCCCATGTTGCCGAACGCCATCATTTGCACGTTGACTGCGGTACCCCAGCTGTACGGGATATCGTGGTCCATACGGTAAACGTTTGCGCGCGGGTTGTCCCAGCTGCGGAAAACTGCTTCGATTGCCTTGAAGAGTTGTTCCTTCGGATCGGACGGGAAGTCTTGACCGAGTTGAGCCTTGTACTCTGCTTTGAATTGTTCTGCGAGTTCGTGGAGATCGTCTGCGCTGAGCTCGACGTCTTGAGTGACGCCGCGATCTTCTTTCATCTTGTCGATGAGTTTTTCAAAGTATTTCTTACCGACTTCCATAACGACGTCGGAGAACATTTGGATGAAACGTCTGTAGCAGTCCCAAGCCCATCTGGGATTGCCGGATTTCTTTGCGAGCACGTCCACGACTTGCTCGTTGAGACCGAGGTTGAGAATGGTGTCCATCATGCCAGGCATAGACGCTCTTGCGCCCGAGCGGACGGATACGAGAAGCGGATTTTCTGCATCGCCGAATTTCTTGCCGGTGATTGCTTCGAGTTTCTCAATATAATCCATGATTTCGGCTTTGATGGAATCGTTGATGTGTCTGCCGTCTTCATAGTATTGAGTGCACGCTTCCGTCGAGATGGTGAATCCTTGCGGAACGGGAAGACCGATGTTGGTCATTTCTGCGAGGTTTGCACCTTTGCCACCGAGAAGCTCACGCATTTGCGCATTGCCCTCTGTGAACAGATAAACATATTTCTTCTGCATTTAGAAGTCCTCCTAAAGATTTCTTTTATACTCAATTATCATACCAAAACGCGCGCCATTTTGCAAGAAAAAAATATATCTTACAAAAGTATTTTTATATTTTATATAGTCTACACCGTATACGGCCGAAATACCCACCCGTTCCAAGTCACCGAAACACGAAAAACGTCAAAAAAAGTTTTGCGACAAAGAAATGTGCAAAGTCTTTCAAAATATGTTGCGCAAGCGGAAAATATTTGTTAAACTAAAAACGAAATAAATTTAAGGAGTGCAATCTCGTTATGGACTCTGACCCCGGAAGTAGTCACATATCCACGAATGCGCTCGCGCTTTGATTTTTTATCGGTTGGCGCGGCGTATTTTTGCCACGGAAACCAACTATGATCCAAGTTTACAAAAAAATCAACAAATCACTCGTCGAAGTTGAGCCCGACCTTGTCGTCGAAGGCTACGATTTCACTGACCAGTGGGTGCATATGTCAAACCCGACCGACAAAGAAATCGAGTTGGTGTGCAAGGCTACCCAAATTCCCGAAGAGTACGTCAAAGCGGCGTTGGACTCCGAAGAGCGCGCTCACATCGAAAAAAGAAGACAACATGCTTATGGCCGTCACCGACATTCCGATAACGGAAGAAGACGACGACAAATACACCTATTCCACCCTGCCTTTCGGTTTTATCTCAAACGAAAATACGATAATCACCGTTTGTCTTAACGAAACGTCAATCATCTACGACCTTATGGCAGGCAGATACGTCAAAGATTTCAACATTCACAAACGCACGAGATTCCTTCTTCAACTGCAATACGTCATAGCAAAGAAATATCTGCAATACCTTAAACAGATAGACAGAGCAAGTCAGCGCGTTCAGGCGGAACTTGAAAAGGCAATGAAAAACGAAGGTCTCATCGAGATGCTTTCTCTTGAAAAAATCACTCGTGTACTTTTCCACTTCTCTTCGTTCAAACACCGCCGTTCTCGACAAAGTGCCGCGCCTTGTGAAATTCTTTGAAGAAGACGAAGACCTTTGGGACGACGTTCTCATCGAAAACCGTCAGGCAATCGAGATGTCAAACATATACAGAGACATTTTGTCGGGCACGATGGACACTTACGCTTCCATCATTTCAAACAACCTTAACGTCGTTATGAAGACGCTCACGGTGCTCACGCTTTTGGTCGACACCCCTGCTATGATTGCGGCTCTTTGGGGCATGAACACGGGCGTTCCGTTTGAAGGTCAGCAATGGGGCTTCTGGGTTGTTGTCGGAATAAACGTGCTTATCTGCATTGCGCTCATCATCGTCTTCATAAAAAAGAAGATGCTCAAATAACGAAGTGCAAAACCGTCATCGAATTGCAAACTTATCGTCTGATAATATCTTCAAAAAGTCGGCATATCAGCCGACTTTTTCATTGTCGCACAAAAGCATCCGCCTTTTATCCACATATAAAAAACCGTCATTCTATCCGCATATTCGTCAATTCGCAAGACCGTATTGCATTCTTTATAGAACAAGAATAAAAGTCAATAGAATACCTTTTCCGACACAAAAGTTACGATAAGGACGTCATTAAAAAATTGAAGATTTCGCTTCCGATTTTTACACGATTCTTTGTACAACCGATAATCTATCGGTGTATTTTGAATAATTATTTCCAATAATAAACATATAAACAGACAAAAAGACCCAAACCGATTTCTCGGCTTGGGTCTTTCAAATCACTTTTAGCCGCGCTTATATCAGCCTTGAACGAGTGCTTGCATAATCTTTGCCATGCACTTGACGATAATCTTTCTCTCTTCGGGAATGTCTTTATATTTCTTGTATGCGGAAAGAAGAAGCATGGCGACGTTCATCTTCATCTGCTTGGACATGTTGAGCGAAAGCATATAATCGACGAGATTGGGCAACTTGACGAGTTTTGCGGGTTTGACGATTTCGTCGTCTTCTTCCGGTCCGTCCACGACGTAAACAATTTCTTCCTGTTGTTCGTCGGTTGCGCCTTGCTCGACTGCGGATTCTTCTTCGACATGCTCGTCTTCATTTTCTTCCGTTTCTTTGGTTTCTTGCGCATCTTCGTCCACCGTCTCTTCGACTTTTTCGTCTTCAACGGTTTCGGGAGCAGGCGTTTCGACTTGCTCGGATTGTTCAATCTCTTCTTGTACGGGCGTTTCTTCGCTCTTGACATCTTCGACGGTCTCTGCCTGTTGCTCAGTCTTTTCTTCGACTACGTCGTCAACGGGCACGGCAACGAGATCTTCGCCTTTATCTTGTTTTTCAGCGTACGCAACCGCTTCGAGTTCGCCTTCTTGTGCGGTGTCGTCGTCTTCGATGATTTCGCTTTCAAGGAAGATTTTCTCTTCTTCAGGCTTCGGCTCTTCTACAGGATGCTGCTTTGCAGCCTGCTCTTGTTCCAGAGCGAGTTGTTTTGCACGTTCTGCTTCAAGTTGCGCTTGTTTTTTTTCTTCTTTCCAAACATCTTACAATCCTCACAATATGTTTTTATTGTAGCGTCGGCAAATAAAGTCCCCCGACTGAACTTGTTTTTGTTTATACAAAAATTTTAGTCACGATATTATATTTACGTTCACTTGTTTTCTTGCAAGTCGCGCATAACCTTTGCGAGACAACCCACGACGATTTTGCGGTCTTCCTTGCTGTTTTCAAACTTCTTGTACGTGCCGATAAGCATTGTTGCGATCTGAATCTTCATTGCTCTTGGCATGTTCTTTGAGAGCATATAATCGACGAGATTGGGCAATTTGACGAGTTTTGCGGGCTTAACGTGTTCATCGTCGTCTTCGTCTCCGTCAACGACGTACACCACTTCGGGTTCTTCGTCTTCCGCTTGCGTTTCTTCGCCGTCTTCGTTTTCGTCGGTTTCTTCCGCGTCTTCGTTTTCAACGTCATCGACAGGGTCTTCAGTCTCTGCCGTTTTCACATCTTCGTCTTCTGCAATTTCTTCTTGTTCGCTTTCGGAATCGTCAGTTGCTTCGTCCACGGATTCTGTTTCTTGTTCTTTGACTTCTTCCGTGCTTTCTTCGACAGGAGACTCTTCGCTTTCTTGCTCTTCAGACTCTTCGACTGTCTCTTCGACCGCTTCCGTTTCCGTATCTTCGACAGGTTCAGACTCTTCTGCAGGTTCTTCGACAGATTCTTCCGCAACGGGTTCTTCTTCGACTTGCTCGTCTATGACAGGTTCTTCAACTTCTTCGGTTTCTTCCGTCTCTTCGTCTTGAACGGGTTCTTCTTCAACGGTTTCGTCCGTGTCTTCGACAGGCTCTTCGTCCGCAACTTCGTCCGTTTGTTCGTCCGCTTGCTCTTCGACTTGAACAGGCTCTTCGTCTGCGCCTTGCGGCTCGCTTGCTATAAGTTCGTCTATGGTTTGTTCAACCGTGCCGTCTTCTTCGTCAAGAGTTTCAGTCGCACTTTCTTCTTCGATTTGAGCGGATTTTTCTTCTTCCGTCTTCTCTTCTATAAGTGCTTCGATAGGCGTCTGTTCGAGCGCGTATTCCTGCTCTGCGTCAACCGCCTTTGCGGTGTTGCGAGCGATGATTTCTTCAACCATACCCGAAAGTTCGGCAAGCGGTGACGAATCCGTCGCATAATTGCTTTCAACCTGAAGATTGACTTTTGCGTCAAGGTCTTCCTGCATATCTTCAAACACTTCGAGACATTTTTTCGATTGTTTGCGGTTGATTATGATAAGCACGAGAAAAACGACTGCTATTGCGACAAGTCCGACGAAATGAATCACGCCCATTTCGTTTGCCGTAAGCGTGCCGAATCCCCAAAATGCGAAAAAACCGAGAACGAGAAGCGCGATTGCAAGATAAATGCCCGAGCGATAGTCCTTGTTTTTCTTCACGACTTTTTCGTACACGTTTCCGTCGCTGACGACGTCGCTCGGATAGCCGAATCTCACGCCGAGATATTGCACCCAACTGTCGCGCAAAGGTTGCGGTGCTTTTGACGAGAAGCAATGTGCCGTGAAATCGCTCACGTTGTCGTCGTCAACCTGGTCAACGTTTGCAAGATATTTTTCGATTTTTTTGCTTGCGCCGATGAGCTTGCGAGCACGAGAGCCGAAATAAGTAAGCGCAACTATAACGCCGATGCCGACAATCACGGCAACGACGACGATAAAATACGTTTTGAAATCGATAGCGGGCATTTTGGAAGAGAGTTCCGCAAGCCAATTGAATGCTTTTTCAAAAAATTCCACAAGCACGCCTCCTATATCGAATACAAATTATCTCTATGATTATACATACAATACACAAAAAAATCAAGATAATAACAAAACATTTGTCGCATTTTTTTAATGTTTCGTCACTTTAATATACACAAAAGCGCGCCACAACCTGCGTTTTGCAGCGTTATGACGCGCTTATACCGTCTTCGCTTTTTACAAATCCATCGTTTTGCCGCTCTTGAACGAATAAAGCACAACTCTATCGATTTTTGCACAAATCACACTTTCAACTGCCGATTTGTATAGATAAAGTTGCTTTTTATACTTTTTCACGGTTTCTTCGTCTCTTAAAAGCGAGTTCTTGAAATCGACTATTATCTTCACGTCGTCGTTGATGAAAAGGTCTATGACGCCCTGAACGAGAACTCTGTCCTGCGACGTAAATCCGTCCGACACTTCGCACGCCGGCTTATACATCATAAAGGATTGTTCCCTGTGACATCTGCCTTTCTTTTCAGCTTCGCGTGCGATTGCCATAACGTCGCTTTCAAGGCAACGCAATATGTCTTTCGGGTTTACGACGGTTCTTTCTTCTTCGGTGAGAACGTTTCTTGCCACCATATCGTCTATTGCGGCTTGCACCTGACTTTCGGTGTTTACGAAATAATCGATATACTGCATAACCTTGTGATACGCCGTGCCGATTTTTGCCGCTTCTTCGTAAATTCTCACCGTCTCTTCGTCTATGCTGTCAAGAGCCGATACGCTGTATTTCATCGCAAGAGTCGTCGCTTCTTCGTGCGGATACTTGAACGCCTGTGCCGCGGCGATTTTCTCTTTCACTTCTTCGTTACATTTGCCCGCAACGACGTTTTGCGCCGCTCCGTCAATCTCGACGTCTTGAGCACTATGTCTAAACACGGGCACTTGTGCGCCATCTGCAACTGCCTGAGATATGAAATCGAGTGCGCAACCGGCGCCCGTAAGTTTCGCGCTTTGTCCGAACTCTTTCGCTTTTGCGTCCGACACGGTTGCAGTGATATACATAAGTTGTTTCGCTCTCGTTAGCGCAACGTAAAACAAGCGGATCTCTTCTTTCAGTTGATTGTCTTTTATGCTCTTCTCTACGGCAAGTTTCGAAAGCGTAAGTTTCGTTTTGGTTTTGTTGTCGACGTCGAAATAATTCATTCCGACAAGTCCCTTGTTGTTTTTCTTGTTTTCAAGGTCGCTGTCTCCGAAACCTTTGCCCGTCGCGATAAGGTCTCCCGTGGCGGAATCGCGCTTGAATTGTACCGCGCAATCGGCAACGAAAACTATCGGGCTTTCAAGTCCTTTGTATCCGTGGAACGTGCTGATTGCAACTCTGTCTTCGCCGCCGCCGTCTCTCGTCTCGTTTGCGCCTTCGACGTAGTCTTCGACGAATTTTCCAAGCGATTGTTCGCTCTCCGCCGCACTGCGTATAAAGCCTTTAAGTCCCGTAACGTTGCCTTCGCCCGTGCGCATCAAATACGCGTCGTAGCAAAACTCGGCAACCGCGTCGTTCATTAGTTCGCTCACGCTCTCAAACGACGCTTTGAGTCTGTATTTTTCAAGCAAAGCAAGCGTTGACTTTGCCTTTGTCGCCAAATCGTCGTTTCCGAGTGCGCACGCCACAAATTTATCGTAAAAACATTCTCCGCTTTCCGACGCTATTTTTGCAAGTTCGCTCTCGTCGTATCCGCCGAAAAACGACAACAAAAAACCCGCAAACGGCACGTCTTGTCTGGGATTGTCGAGAGTACGCATAAAGCACATAATTTCTCTTTCGGGCAACGACGCCGAACGCACGAACGAGCCTTCCGACACCGGTATACCTTCGTCTTTCAGCACTTTTACGATTTCTATTGCGGAGTTCGATCGATTGCGGAACAACACCGCAATATCTCCGTATCCGATATATTTTCCGTTGCCGTTTTCGTCAACGCCTTTCGCTCTGCCGACAAGCGTTTTTATCTCGATTGCGATAAATTTCCCTTCTCTGAACGCCGCGCTTCCGCCGTCTTCGTCATCGTCGTCGAATCTCTCTTTCGTCACGTCGTAAAGACCGTTTGCGCTCTCGCTTTCGGATTTCGATTTAGTAAACAAATGCACTTGCACGTATCCTTCGGGAGACACGCCGTCTAGCGTTACGGGCGGTATGGATGCAAGTTCGAAACGCGCGTCCGATTTGTAGTTTATGTCCGCGCTCTTTTTTGTCATCACCACGTCGAAAACGTCGTTGACGAATTTGAGAATTCTGTACGCGCTTCTGAAATTGTGATTGAAATAGACGTTCAACCCGTCTTTGTTGCCGAAAGCAGAATACTTCTGTTGACGAGATATGAATATCGCAGGGTCTGCAAGGCGAAAACCGTATATGCTTTGTTTTACGTCCCCAACCATAAAGCACTCCCCTTTAACGAGTTTCTCTATGATTGCTTCCTGCGTGGGATTGACGTCCTGATACTCGTCAACGAACACCGCATCGAAAGCGTCGGCAAGTCCGTACTCGTCGTGCGACAAAAGTTCCATCGCCTTGTGTTGCAAATCTTCAAACGACAACACGTCGTCTTCTTGTTTGAGCGATTGAAGTTTCTTTGCAAACGTGCCTGCGATTTCCGTGAGTTTTCTCACGTATACGCCGTTTTGCTCGTGATATACGGCAAACGAATCGAGATTGTCGAAGATATTCGCCATCTCGTCAAGCACTTCTTCGATTTGTTTTATCACGCCCTTTGCGTACGTGACGGTTGCCTTGTCTTCGTCGCTTGCTTTGGCAGGAATTCTCGCCGCAACTTTTTCGTACGCTCTTGCGATCGAACACGCTTTTTTAAGGCTGTCCGCAGAGACTATTCTGTCGCAAACGCTTATAAGATTTGCGACGGAATCTCCGTATTTTCCGTTGTTCTGCATTGCCGAAAGCACGTTGAAAAGCGGATTTATCACACTTTGCGCTTTCGTAAAAAATTTGGAATAATACTCGCCGAGAATATCGAAAAATCTGCTGTTCTCGTACGAGTCGTAGCAATCGGCAACGCATTTTTCAAATTCTTTTTCGTCGGGTTGAATTTCGATAAGGCTGTATATCTTCTTTATCGCATTTTTGAGATTGTCGTCTTTTCTAGATTGCGAGAATATCTCGGCAAGGTCGCAAAACGTTTCGTCTCCCGCCGCCGCGTACTGCGCAATGGTCTCGTCAAGCGCTTTGTTGACGTAAGTCTCGTGTGCGGTCTCGTCAAGCACTTCAAACGTAGGAGACAATCCGAGTTTGTCAAAATTTTCCCTTATAAGCGACTGGCAAAATGCGTGTATCGTACATATATGGCAAAACGGCATTTCGTCGAGTTCTTTTCTGAATCTGTCTCGCACTTCTCCGCTTGACGCGCACGCCGCCCGGAAAAGTTCCTGATGCAGTCTTTCTTTCAGTTCGTCCGCCGCCGCGTTGTTGTAGACGAGTATGAGAAGATTTTTTAAAGACGCACCTTCTGCAACCATAAGAATTATGCGCTTCACCATCGTGGAAGTCTTGCCCGAACCTGCCGAAGCCGACACGAGAATACGTCCTTTTTCGAGCACCGCTTTCTTTTGGTCGTCGGTGAGAAGAAGTCTGCCTTTTTCGTCCTTGAGAATTTCAAGTCTCTTTTCGTTTTGGGCGCTAAACGCTTTGTTGGTCTCGTTCATACTCTCGCTCCTTCCGCACTCTTGCCGTTTTCCGCATCGTCTTTTTTCGTTTCGTCATCGAGCGAAAACGCGCTCGTTCCGCTCACTTTGGGCAACTTTCTTTCGTTCATACCCTTGTATGCGCAGATGCTTGCGAAATCGCACTTGTCGCACTTGCCGTATAGCGGCGTGGGACGAATGAAACCGTCCGCAATCTCTTTTGCGCCTTTCGTCGCAATAGCCATAGCGTAGTCTCCAAGCACGTCAAAATCGGACTTAGACAAATGAACGCCTTCGTTGAATTTGTCTGTCTTCTTGTCTCGCTTGAACGGAACGACGGATTTTTCGGGTGCGGTTTTCACCATATCGTCAATCTGACAGAGCGTTTCGTAACTGTCGCACGCCTGTCCTTTATACTTATATCTGTCTTCCGCATCGTCCGTGAAACTTGAGAAAATCGGAAAATAGAACACTCCGCAAGGATTTGCGCCGAGACTCTTTTCCACCGCGCGCATATATACGTACAACTGAATTTTTTGTCCGGCGTACAATTCTTTCAGCGGCAAATCCGCACTCTTGTACGTCTTGTAGTCTATGACGATAAATTTGTCGTCAAGCACGTCGACTCTGTCAATCGTGCCTTTAAGTCCGATTTTTCTGTCCCCTATATCGAGAGATACGGGCAAAATCTCGCCTTCTCCGATTTTCGCTTCAAGGAAACAAGGACGGAACTTCGAACGTTTCTGCACCCTATACAAATCTTTGATAAGATGCGCGCCTTCCGCTTTTACGCGGTACAACAATCTTCCCGTATCCGCTTTTTCGAGCAACACGCCGAAATCGTTTTCTTTCACCGCTTCGAAGAAATATGCGTCCGCTTTTTCGTCAAGGTCCGTGTCGTCGCTTATATTGCCGTCTCGCACGTCTTTGAAAAACCTTTCGAGAACGAAGTGCAATATCGTTCCGTTTTCCGTGCCTTCGAATTTGCCGTCCTTTCTCCGTCTGAGCGACAAAACGTAATTGAAATAATGCGCGTACGGACAACCGTAGAAAGTTTCCAGTCTGCTCACGCTCGTGGACTCTCCGAAATACGCCCCGTCCTGCTTCTCTATGCGTTCGGGCACCTTCACGGCATCGTCGACTCTCTGCTTGTCCGCGTCGTCCACAAACTCGTATGCGCTTGCATAAACGTCGAGATTTTTCGCATCCGCTCTTCCCGACGTGACATTGCGAAGCACTTCGTTGAAGCACGCTCTTTTCGTGCAGAACACGTCCGTCGCTTTTTCGACGTCGTATTTCGGTTTTCCCTCTTCACCGCCTGCGAGCATAAAGTTTTCGACGTCTATTCTCTCGATTTCAAGCGGTTTGCCGTCCTGCTCGAGCATATTCTGCAACTCGTACACGACGGTTGACGGTCTCATCGCACCGCCGTCTCCCGTCTCGGAATAACTCACGACAAGTCTGCCTTTCGGCTTTTTCATAAGGTCGCATACGGCGTACATATCCGTCATGATTTTTTGCATCTCGTCGGGTGTCACGTCAACGCCGAGCGCGTGAAGCGTCTCTTCGTCCTTGGGCGTTATCACCGCACCGCCGCCGCTTGCTTTGGGAAACTTAGAGTTGTTCGCACCAAGCACGTAAACGTCCCCCTCTCCCATAAATCTGCTGTCGCTTCCGCCCACGAACACGCAATCGAGAAAAGTGGGTACGAGTGCGATTTTGAGCGTTTTGAGCATTGACTTGAACACGCTTTCGAAGCCCTGAACGTCAGTGTCGTAATCGAGCACGTCTTCTATCTCGTCCAGCACGGAATTTATCTTTGCGTCAACCTGCTCGGCAACCTTTCTGTAATACTCGCTGAGCGTTGCAAGTTTTTCGACGTATTCGGAATATTCGCGAGTGCTGTTTTCAAGAATCGTTCTCACCGAGCCGACGTATTCCTTTATCGGTCTCACGCCGCTTTCACAAAGCGGATCGAGCGTTTCAAAAATAGCCTTGCGCACGAATTCGGCAGGCTCGTTTTCGTTTGTATTGTCTATAATCGCATCTTTATCAGTCGCATTTGCGTGTATAAACTTGCAGTTTTGCGATTTATGTGCAAATTTATCGGTTTGCTTTCGGTCAAATTCGCGATTCTTCGGCACATACTCCACGTTGTATTTCAAGCAATAGTTTTCAAAAGATAAACGAGACTTTCTCCGTTTTCAAGCCCCGAGTAGAACAGCGGATTTTTTGCAAAATCGAGTGTTTCGCGCAACCTGAAATTGCTGCGTACGCAAGCGATTGCTTGCAATACAAATTTCGCTCTCGCCTGTTGAGAAAGGAGTTGTTTGTCGTCTATAAAATACGGGATGTCGTATCTGTCAAACGCATTTTTTATCTCCGCTTCGTACGCTTCCACATCGCTGACGTACACTTCAACGTCTCTATATCTTCCGCCGTTTCTCACGTGCTTTGCAACGTCGATTGCAACTTGCGTCGCTTCGTCGTATCTCGATTTCGCAACGCGCAAAGTCACCTTCCCGTCGTTGGGCGTTTTATCTTTTCCGTCCGTGCCGATATACGCGAAGAGTTTCGTGGATATCGCCTGCATCTGCGGGCAAAGTTCCTGCTTGTTATCCACAATTTCCACTTTGTCTTTGCAAAGTCCGACAAGCCTTTTTATAACCCTGTCGGGATAAATGCGCCTGTTCGGATTGTCGTATCCGCTGACAAGTCCTATCGTCAGCGACAGCGCGTTTTCGGCAAGTCCTTTGACGATATCCAGTTCGGGAGACGAAAACTCGTAAATATCCGTGCAATAGAAGTTGGTCGTCGCAACCTTTTCGGGATTTTTCGCTATCCACTCGGCAAGTGCGAAAAGTCTCGTAGACGAGTCGCTGTGTTTTCCTTCGAGTGCGGCAAGATACCCGTCGTAAATGAGTGCGATGTCGTGCGCCTTCGCTTTGAGAGATGCTTTTGCGCCCTTTGACGCTTCGACGAGTTGTGCAGACGTGATTCCGCTGTTGCGCACGGCGGTGAGCGCGGCGTACAATTCGCTTGCAAAGCCTTCCGTCATTGCCACTTTGCCGTAATACGTAAGTTCGTCTCTCTTGTCTGCGATAACCTTGCCTATAAGCATAACCGAGCCTTCGGGCGTAAGGCACTTTTTGATGTCGTCACCGATAAGTTTGTTAGCAAGACGCGTGAACGACATGACTTCGATGCCGAACGTGCTTTCTATGCCCAACGACGAAATAAGACCGCGTTCAACCGACGCCGTAAATCTGTCCGGCGCAATGACGACGTTTTTCGACGAACCGTCTAAATTGTTTTTGAGTTGTTTCAGCACTCCGAGATACGCCCCCGAAGAGCAATTTGACGTGATTATTTTCATATTTTGAGTATAACACCTTTTATGTACCGTTTCAATCCCATAACCTAAACAAATAAAAATTAGGAATTTTTATTTGTTTTTTTGAAAAATCCGCCAAATTGCAAGAAAACACGGCAATTTTAATTGCAGGAATATATTTTTATGTTATAATAACTACATTATGAAAAAAGCAATACTCATCGCACTCGTTGCGGTCATGATTGCGGTCATGGGCGTTTCGCTCTCGGCTTGCAACAACGCAACCACGCAAGGTCAACTTCAAAACATTCTGAACGACCACAACCACGAGTCGTTTGAATACACCGTGTACGCACAAGACGCAGACGGCAATCACGTCGACGGATATGACGGAACGTATGCCGTCACGCTCGACAAATACGTCGCAGGTTCCACGATTGAGAATTTCGGATCCGCAACTCTTTCAGACGTTGCAGAAGGCATTCTCGTCAAAGGCAATCTCACAGTCGGCACGACCGAATACAACACGGGTTGTTACTTCACTCTCATCAACGGTTCGAGTTATATGGTTCCTGCCTATTCTTTCCGCACCGTGAAGAAAGACGGCAATGTCACTTTCTCTCTCAATGCGACTTACGACGGCAAGAAATTCAACTACAACCGCACCATCGACGGTGTTGAATCCAACGGCACGGTGAATCTCGGCAAAGCGGTCACTTACTACGACAACAACGAGTTTCATCAATCTTTGCGCACGATAACGACGTTCTCAGAGTCTTTGTCTTTCTCGTTTGCAATGCCGATTGTCAGTGACATCGAAGCAAGTTCGGTCACACTCACTGCAAGAGTCGGCGGCAAAGCGACGATAAAGAACGCTTTCACGGAATCCAGAGCGGACTTCCAGGATAATGGCATTTCCTGCTACAAAACGCTTGTCTCTCGTTCAACCGAAGTTGCGGGACTTTCGCAAACTTTGTTCTATTCGGTAAACGACGTGACGTTCACGGGGTGGAGCATGAAGCACGTTCTCGTCCGTATTCAAGAACCCTTCAAAGTGGACGGCAACATCTATTCCATGGTGTACGACCTTAAATCTGCGGAATTGCACTGAGTATTAAAAAAAAATCAACGCACGCCGTACAGCGTGCGTTTTTTTATTGTCTCTCGTTTTATTGTCCGAATAATTTTTAACCGTGTTATTAACAATCGTTTGCAACACTTCACTGACGAGACGGCAAGTTTTTCAGCAAAGATAGGCGTATTTTGCCTTGTAGTGCTGATACATCTTCTCTATCATCTCGTCTTCGGTATGTCCGATTGAAAGTATCTTGCCGAATTTTGTGAGATAATACATTCCCTTCGGCACGTAAACGTAATCGAATACACCGTCTGCCTGCGCGCTTGCAGGCGTGAGATATTTCTTTTCGGTGTCTTCTCGTGCGATATAACACTTGTCGTCTTCGTTTTGGCGCACGGCGTAATTGCGATATATGTAAGCGATTTTGTCAACCGCTTCCTGCTCGGTGTCAACCACGTCGTAGGTCATATCGTTTTTGAGAATGATTGCAAAAAACTTGTCCGCTATGGCGTACTCGAAAATCTCGTCGTCTTCACCGTCAAGATAAGGATACAGGTCTCCCCCTTTCGCCGTACGTCCACTGCTGATGCATTTTCGTCATGTAAATTCGCGTTTTCATACACTCATTATATCACGCCCGATATCATTGTTCAAGACAAGAATTGAAGAATCTAGCGTAGCGAAAGAAATGCGCCTTACAGCTAGATGTTTCAACAAGCTACTCACAACTACTATGCTTGCGCACAGAACCTACAGTTTTGCCTTTTTCAAAGGCGTTGCTACGTCTACGCAACCCTTGCAAGCAAGTTGCTCCGCTTTGCATTGACAACATGACGATATGGAGAAATTGATATTTTATGCGCCGTAACGAACAGATTGAAAAAACTGACCGCGATATTTAGATAAAGACAAGAAAACGCCCCTTTTACGGCAACCCTACTGAGTGCGCCAAACAGATGCATAACAAGAAAGGCGCGGCTTGAACCAAAACCCAACGTACAAAGCGTACGTGATTTTGGAACAGATGGACATTGACGCAGTTAGGTGCAAATTATTGAAAGTTAAAAACTGAGCGCAATATTGAGATGAAGAGCAAGGAAACGCCCCATCGGAGCAAAACCCAACGTACATAGACGTACGTGATTTTGAAACGATGGGGCGTTGACGTAGCTATTCGCTCAATAGTGCGCTCAGTCAAGTTCGAAGGCGCCGGTGTAAAGCTGATAATACCTACCATGCAACGCGATGAGTTCGTCGTGATTGCCGCGCTCGATGATTTCTCCGTGTTCGAGAACGCAAATCACGTCGGAGTTGCGGACGGTGGAAAGACGGTGCGCGATGACGAAAACGGTGCGCTCTTGCATGAGTTTGTCCATGCCATGTTCGATGAGTTTCTCGGTGCGGGTGTCGATTGACGACGTCGCTTCGTCGAGAATGAGAACGGGCGGATTTGCGATTGCGGCGCGTGCGATTGCAAGAAGTTGGCGTTGACCTTGCGAAAGGTTTTCGCCGTCACCGGTGAGCATGGTGTTGTAGCCTTCGGGCAAGTGGCGGATGAAATAGTCCGCATTTGCGAGTTTTGCGGCGGCGACGACTTCTTCGTCGGTCGCGTCGAGTTTGCCGAAACGAATGTTGTCGGCAACCGTGCCCGTGAACAAATGTGTGTCTTGCAAAACCATTGCCATAGAGCGACGCAAATCGTTCTTGTTGATTTTGGTGATGTTGATGTTGTCGTATCTTATCTTGCCTTGATCTATGTCATCGAAGCGGTTGATAAGGTTGGTGATTGTGGTTTTGCCTGCGCCGGTTGAGCCGACAAGCGCGACTTTTTGACCGGGCAACGCTTCCATGGTGACGTGTTTGAGCACGGTTTTTTCGGGCACGTAGCCGAAAGTGACGTCTTCAAACTCCACTTCACCGCGCCATTTGACGTAAGTGGTCGTGCCGTCTGCTTTGTGGAAGTGTTTCCAAGCCCACTCACCCGTGTATTCTTTTGTTTCGACGATATTGCCATTTTCGTCTTCTCTTGCGTTGACGAGAGTGACATAACCTTCGTCTTTTTCCGGCTCTTGGTCTATAAGTTCGAAGATACGCTCCGCACCTGCCAAAGCCATAAGCACGCCGTTCATTTGTTGCGCTATCTGCGAAAGCGGGTTGCTGAATTGGCGAGAGAATTGCATAAAGGACACAAGTCCGCCCCACGTCATACCGCCAAAACCGCTGATTGCCATAATCGTGCCGACGATTGCGGTGACGGCGTACGAGATGTAGGACAAGTTGCCCATGATCGGAAACAAAATGTTTGCGTATTTGTGCGCCTTGTCGGAGTCGTGGAAGAGAGCATCGTTGAACTTGTCAAAGTCAACTTTTTCTTCGTCTTCGTGGCAGAACACCTTGACGACTTTAAGCCCGTCGATATGCTCTTCGATGAAGCCGTTGATTGCGCCCGTTTGACGTTGTTGTCCGACGAAGTGCTTTCCGCTCTTGCCTGCGATAAACTTCATGATAAAAAGCATGACGACAAGCATAACCACCGCGCACAGCGTGAGCAAGGGTGATACGATCATCATCGCGACAAACATGCCTATGACGGTGAGCGAGTTGCTAAGCAAGTTTGGAATGCCGTTTGAGAGCAATTCGCGCAAAGTGTCGGTGTCGTTGGTGTAAAGGCTCATTATGTCGCCGTGAGTGTGAGTGTCGAAGTATCTGATGGGGAGTTTTTCCATCTTTTCAAACATCTCGTCACGCACGTTTTGCAACGTTTTGGTGGTGACTCTTGTGAGAATGAAACTATAAAGATAGTGCAATCCCGCACCCGTGACGTACATTGCCGCCATAACGCCGACGATTCCGCCGAAGTTCTGAATGGTGACTTCCGCCGCCCTTTGAATTATCGCTTCGTTGGTCGTGACATAGTTGCCCATCTTGTACGCAAGGGGCAGAATGTAGTTGTTGACGACGACCGAGCCGAGCATAAACGTACCTGCAATGTTGCAAAGCACGTTTGCTATCATGCAAAAGAGCGCGCCGATGAGTTGTCCCGTATACGGCTTCCAGTATCCGAGAATACGTTTCAAAGTTTTCATCGGATTCTTTGCCCTATACTTGTTCTGGGGCATTGCGTTCTTAACGTTTTTCTTGTCTTTCTTACGCATTTTCGCTCACCCCCGTTTCTTGTTCGTCGCTACCCTTCTTTTGCGAATTGTAAACGTCCTGATAAATCTGATTGGTTGCGATAAGTTCGTCGTGAGTGCCGACAGCGTCGATCTTGCCGTCGTTCATGACGATGATTCTGTCCGCACTTTCGACGGACGAGATGCGTTGCGCGATGATGAGCACCGTAGTGTCGCCAAACTCGTTTTTAAGCCCTGCGCGAATAGCCGCGTCCGTTGCGGTGTCAACCGCGGACGTGGAATCGTCCATAATCATAATTTTCGGTTTTTTGAGCAAGGCGCGAGCGATGCACAAACGTTGTTTTTGTCCACCCGACACGTTGACGCCGCCCTGTCCGAGCTCGGTGTCATAGCCATTGGGGAATGACATGATGAAATCGTGCGCCTGAGCCGCTTTTGCAGCATGCTCTATCTCTTCTTGAGTTGCGTTTTTGTTGCCCCAAGCAAGGTTTTCTCTGATAGTACCGCTGAAAAGCACGTTCTTTTGCAGCACCATAGCCACGCTGTCTCTAAGCTCATTGAGCTTGTACTCTTTCACGTTTACGCCGCCCACCTTCACTTCGCCGTCGAGAACGTCGTACAGTCTGGGAATGAGTTGCACGAGCGTGGTCTTTGCAGAACCCGTTCCGCCGATGATGCCTATCGTTTCGCCGCTCTTGATGTGCAAATCGATGTCTTCGAGATTGAGCACGTCATGAGACTTCGAGTACGAAAAATCGACGTGGTCGAAGTCTATGCTGCCATCTGCGACTTTGAGAGAATCGCTTGCGTTTTCACCGTTCTCGATGTCGATTTTTTCATCGAGCACTTCGACGATACGGTCAAGAGACGCACGTGAAAGCACGATATTCATAAAGCCCATAGCGACCATCATAAGCGACATGAGAATCTGCATGATATAACTCAAAAACGCCGTAAAATCGCCCAAGAGCATTTTTCCGACTATGATGTCGTTGCCGCCGAACCACGCAACGCAAAGAATGCACGCATACACGATGATTTGCATAAACGGGAATGCGACGACAATGATTTTTTCCGCCGAGAATTGCAGTTTTTGCACGGTGGACGACACTTTTTGAACTTGTCGATCTCGTTGTCTTCTCTCACAAACGCCTTCACCGCGCGGATGCCGATAAGGTTTTCCTGCGTGGACTCGTTCATATCGTCGTATTTGCGAAGCATCTTTTCAAAGCGCGGGAAGACGACTTTGACGCCGATGAAAATGCCGACTATAAGTACGGGAAGCGCGACTGCAAAAATCACGGAAAGGTCCGGGCTTATAGATATCGACATGCACATTGCGAGAATGAGCATTATCGGCGAGCGCACGAGCATACGAATGGCGATCTGAAATGCCATTTGTATATTGGTCACGTCTGTTGTAAGTCTTGTGACAAGGCTTGCCGTGTTGAAACGGTCAAGGTTTGCAAAACTGAAATTTTCAATCTTGTAGAAAAGCTTTCTGCGAAGATTTTTCGCAAAGCCCGTTGACGCGGTTGCGGCAAGTTTTCCCGACATAGTGCCGAAAAACAGGGATATGAGTGCCATAACCACCATCATTGCGCCGCAAGTGACGATAAACGACACGCGGTTTGTCATGGTGAAAAGTGCCCAACTCGACTTGCCCAGTTGCAACGTAAAGGTGAATTCCGTCAAGTTTTCTGCCATGCCCACGTTGACGATTTGCGCCATGATAAGCGGTATGAAAATCTCAAACAGAACTTCCAGAGCAACCAAAACTGATGTGAAAATCGCATGCGGCTTGTATTCGCCGATGCACCCCGCCATCTTTTGACGCCGCCTTTGGATTTTGGTGCTTTTTGTCTTTCCATATTTCTCCCGATTCGCTCTATGCGAATCCTTTGTCAAAATAAATGATATATATTTTATTTACGATTTTTCGATACAAATGTCAATCGATATAAAAATTTTTTTTCTAATATTAAAATATTTTAATATTTATAATAATACCTTAAAAACGCACGAACGCATACGCATATGCGCGTGAGAATTCTCTCCGTAAAATTTCTGTCGATTTTTTGTTTCAAACGGCGTGTTTGATATAATTACACACCGATAGATAACTTGACAAAATCGTGCTTTTGTGCAATAATGTATACTATATTGCGGATAAGGAGACGAAATATGACGAACAAAGAAGATTTGCGCATCATTCGCACAAGAAAACTTTTGAGCAACACGCTGCTCGATATGATGGAAGAAGAATCAATCGAGAAAATCAGCGTCATTGACCTTTGCAATCGCGCTATGGTCAACAGAGCCACTTTCTACGCACACTTTGAAGACAAATATCATCTTCTTACTTTCGCTCTCGAAGAACTCAAAGACGAACTTTACGAAAAATTCAACAAAGAGACGAAACTCACCACGCCTATCGAGACGATTTCATCTCTTATGACGATGGCAATCGAATTTTTCTTCGACAAGCACAACCACATCGCAAACATAATCCGCAACAATCGCAACGGCAAGGTCGTCAGCACCATTCAGGACTCCATTGCTCACTCGATAAAATATCAACTTTCAAAATATAAGGACACTTACGAGATAAAACTTCCGTTGCAGGTTTTGTCAAGTTTTATCGCCGGCGGAATGGTGTCCACTGCGCTCTGGTGCATAGACAATCCAGGCAAATACTCTCAGGAAGAATTTCTCTCATACGTCTCATGCCCGATCGTGCCCCACTACTTCGTAAAGAAATGATTTGCCACCCATAAAAACAAACAAAGACTCTTCCTTTTCGGAAGAGTTTTCTTTTGCAAAAATTCGGCAATAATTTTTTTGAAAAACTTGTATAAAATATCTTGACAAATACGCAAACGGTGATATAATTAGCAGTCGAAGAACAAGAGTGCTAACAGTCAACAAAATAGACTGCCAGTACAAATTCATAAAAAGGGGGTGCTGATATGGACACCAACAAATATACGAAAAAGGCTCTTGACGCCATCAACAATGCGCAAACTCTCGCGCTTGAAAGACACAATCAACAACTTTGCAAGGAGCATATCGCCTACGCGCTTTTGAGCGACGATGAAGGGCTTATCCCCAAACTCGTCACCAAATGCGGTGCGGACGCACCTGCGCTTTTGCGTGAAATAGACAAAATTATCTCGGGCTTTTCTTCCGTCACGGGAAGCGGAGCAGGCGAAGTGTATCTTGCACAAGATTGCGCCCTTATGCTCTCTCAGGCAGAGAAACTCGCAAAGAATCAAGGCGACGATTTCGTGAGTGTGGAACATATATTCCAAGCGATTCTCGACAATCCGTCCGCCGCTCTTAAAAACGCTTTTGCAAAGTGCAAACTCACAAAAGCGGACTTTATCAATGCTGTTAAGCAAGTTAAAACGTCAAAAGTGACAAGTGACAACCCCGAAGACACTTACGACGTGCTCAACAAATACGGTCACGATATGGTGGAACGCGCATCCCGCGGACAACTCGATCCCGTCATCGGTCGTGACGACGAGATAAGAAACGTAATCCGTATTTTGTCAAGAAAGACCAAAAACAACCCGGTGCTTATCGGTGAAGCGGGCGTCGGCAAGACGGCTATTGCCGAAGGTCTTGCGCAACGTATCGTGCGCGGCGACGTGCCCGAGGGATTGAAGGACAAACACATATTTGCTCTCGATATGGGCGCGCTGATTGCAGGCGCAAAGTATCGTGGCGAATTTGAAGAAAGACTCAAAGCCGTCTTGACCGAAATCAAGAAACAAAACGGCAGAATGTTGCTGTTCATCGATGAGTTGCACACCATCGTGGGCGCAGGCAATACCGAAGGCAGCATGGATGCGGGCAATCTTTTGAAGCCTATGCTTGCAAGGGGCGAACTTCACTGCATCGGCGCAACCACCCTTGACGAATACCGCAAGTATATCGAAAAAGATCCTGCGCTTGAAAGACGTTTTCAACCCGTCATGGTCAACGAACCCACCGTTGAAGACACAATCGCGATTTTGCGTGGCTTGAAAGAAAGATACGAGATCTTCCACGGCGTGCGTATTCACGACCAAGCTCTCGTTGCGGCGGCGACGCTTTCTGACAGATACATCACCGACAGATTCTTGCCCGACAAGGCGATCGACCTTGTGGACGAGGCGTGCGCGATGATAAGAACGGAAATCGACAGCATGCCCACCGAAATGGACGTGATAAGCCGCAAAATCATGCAACTCGAAATCGAAGAAATGGCTCTTGAAAAAGAGACGGACAAACTCTCCGTTGACCGTCGCGAATCCATAAAGAAAGAACTTGCCGAACTGCACGACAAATTCAACGCGATGAAGGCGCAATGGGAAAACGAGAAGAAGGAAATCAACAGCGTGCAAGACACCAAAGCCGAAATCGACCGCGTCAATCTCGCAATCGAAGAAGCAAAGCGCAACGGCGACTACGGCAAGGCGGCGCAACTGCAATACGGCGAAATGCCCGCTCTCACAAAGAAACTGGAAGAAGCCGAAAAGAAGAGTGCAAACGGCACTACGCTTTTGCGTGACGAAGTGACTGCCGACGAAATCGCAAAAATCGTGGCAAAGTGGACGGGCATCCCCGTCACCAAGCTCATGGAAAGCGAAAAGGAAAAACTGCTCCATTTGGGCGGTGAACTGCACAAGAGAGTCATCGGTCAAGACGAGGCTGTCACGGCGGTGAGCGAAGCGGTGTTGCGTTCTCGTGCGGGTATATCCGACGAAAACAGACCTATCGGCTCGTTCCTGTTCCTTGGTCCGACGGGCGTTGGCAAGACGGAACTTGCAAAGACGCTTGCGTCCTATCTGTTTGACGACGAGCGCAATATCGTGCGTATCGACATGACGGAATATATGGAAAAATTCAGCGTATCTCGTCTTATCGGCGCACCTCCGGGATACGTGGGCTATGACGAAGGCGGTCAACTCACCGAGGCCGTGAGAAGAAAGCCCTACTCTGTCGTGCTGTTTGACGAGATCGAAAAGGCGCACCCCGACGTGTTCAACATCTTGCTGCAAGTGCTTGACGACGGCAGAATCACCGATAGCCAAGGCAGAACGGTCAATTTCAAGAACACAATCATCATCATGACTTCAAACCTTGGTAGCAGCGTCATTCTCGACAACATCGACGACAAGGGCGAAATCAAGCAACAAGCCAAAGACGAAATCGACGGACTGCTCAAACAAACTTTCCGTCCCGAGTTTTTTGAACAGGCTTGACGACATCGTGTTCTTCACGCCGCTCACAAGAGAGAGCGTGTATAAGATCATCGACATCATGCTCGCAAAACTCTCATCGAGGCTCGACAAACAAAATCTCAAACTCGAAGTCACCCAAGCGGCAAAAGACCTTATCGTTGACGGCGGCTATGACGTGACCTTTGGTGCAAGACCGCTCAAACGTTATATCGAGAGCAATGTCGAAACCAAAGTGGCAAGAGCAATTCTCAAAGGCGACATGGACGAAGGCGACACCATCGTGGTTGACGCAAAAGACGGCGAAATCACCGTCACATCCAAACACTGATCAAACAACATAATTTCCCCCCATTCCAAACCGAAAAGCGCAGCGGATAATCTCCGCCGCGCTTTTCTTTTTTGCTATTTCAAATCTAAATTTCGTGGTGACAATGCCGCATTGTCCTTGTCGGCGCATTGCCAAAAAAAATCGTCAGCTCATGCGTTGCAGGTGGGGCAAGGCGTAGGCGAAAAAATTGCTTGTAGGCATCGCATTTGTCGATGTCGATACGCTCGCGTTTACAGCCGTTTTTGCAAAGGGCATAATATTTGCAAGCCTTGCATTTTTCGTCTATTTGCATGCTTTCTTTAATAAATTGCGTGGCGATCGGATGTTTTGACAGGGCAAAAAAGTCCGTATCGTTGATATTGCCTATGTCGTAGCAGTCCACGCAATAGAAGTCGCACGGATACACTTCGCCGTCGCCTTCGATGACAAATTGGTGGCAGCAATGCCCGTCCATGCCGCATTGCTCGGGAATCTCGTGGTGAGCAAGGCGCACAAAATTGTCGAATTGGCGAATGGACGTATACTTGCCGTCCACAAAGTCCTTCAAATACAGCGAGAAACACTTTTTCAAGAAATACGCATAGTCTTCACCGCTCATGACGTAGTTTTCTTCTTCGGCTCGGGAACGGCGTGGAATACTCGCAAGCGGAAATCGGCTTGCCGTTTGGGTCAAGGCGCAAGGGTTTGAGCATGGGGATAAATTGAAGATGTCTAAACCCTTGCTTTTTGAAAAACGCGTAAATTCTGTCTATGCGTTGCGCCACTTGTTTTGTGAGAACGGTGAGAATGTTGAATTCCACTCCGTGTTTTTGCATAAGTTTTGCCGCCGCTAACACACGCTGAAAAGTCGGCTCGCCGTTTGCGTCTATGCGGAGCGAATCGGCAATTTCGTCACCGTCAAGCGACAATCCGACAAGATAGCCGCCGCGTTTGAAGATGCCGCACCACTCGTCGTCAATCAGCGTGCCGTTGGTCTGAATGCCGATATACACGGGGCATTTGCGCACGTTGAGTTCTCGTATGATTGCGTGCACGTTTTTGAAAAACTCCTTGCCGGCAAGAAGCGGCTCGCCGCCTTGAAAGGACAACATCACTTTGTCATCGTCTGCAAAATCAAACGCCTTTTTCAAGATATTGCGCAAGGTGTCTTGACTCATAATGCCGCGCGAAGGCATCTCTCTGTGGCTTGACAGATCGTTGTAAAAGCAGTATTTGCATCTCAAATTGCAATTTGACGATGCGGGTTTCATCATTATGCTTATGTTCATAAGACCTTTTATATTAATGATTAGCAGTGCACTTTAATGCAACATTACCCCTTCCCTTCGGGCTTTCCCCTATTGCAAAAATAATGACATTTCTCTATCAAAAAAACATCGTTTGCAAAAGGGGAATTCGGCACTCACATAAATAGGTATCGTTCACTCATTATGTCACTGCGCTTTGTGTGCCAGGCAGTAGCCAACAACACGGCGCAGTCGCTTGTACTAATCGTCTAGTTCGGCGCTCAAAGGCTCGCCGCCGTTGCGGCTCGTGTTCCGTCTTTGAAGTGGCACATTCCGTTAATAAGTACGCTCCGAATAGGCTTTCGTTTTGGGCGCAATTATTAATTATTCATCGCAACTCGGCTCTTCGTCTAGGTCGCAAACGATGTCGTATTTGCAGCTTGCGCTCACGGCGTTGACGATTGCTTGGCGGGTTGCCTCCACCGTTGCGGACTCGAGGATTGTGATGTTCACAACGGGTTTTACACCGCTTGCCATGCAAAACATCGTGTCGCCGTCATATACTGTATGCACGGGGCGAATGGCTCTTGCCATGCCGTCATGGGATATGCTTGCAAGCCTGTTTGCGTCCACTTTGGAGAGTTTCGCATCGGTAAGAATACAACCGATCGTTGTGTTTGTGCCAAGCAAGAGTTTTGCAAATTCGCCGTTTGCAAGGCATTTTTCGGTGTCGATAAAGTTGCCGTTTTTGCACTTTGCACCGGCAATGATTTTGCCGCTCTCATCCACAACGTCGCCCATAGCATTGACAGCCACAACCGCCGTAATCGTGACGCCTGCCACCTTGACCGTCGCCGCGCCGATACCGCTCTTGCATGCGTTTTTTAGACCGCGTATTTTGCCTACTGTTGCGCCTTTTCCTGCGCCGATGTTGCCGAAATCGGAGGTTTTGTCTGAGTTTTTGCACGCATAAAGTCCGTATTGCGCGGTTGGATAGTGATATTCCTTTTGATTTAGATCATACAGCACCGCGCCGCAAACGATAGGCACGATCTTGCCCATGGTCTTGTAGCCTATGCCTTGATCTTTGAGATATTCCATGACACCGCAAGTTGATGCAAGCCCGTATGCCGAGCCGCCCGACAGCACGACCGCATTGATTTTTTGCATCATTTTTTCGTTGCGCAAAAGGTCCGTTTCTCTCGTCCCCGGCGCACCTCCACGACAATCGCAACCGCCCGTCGCTCCCTTTTTTGCAAGCAAAACGGTGACGCCCGTGAAGTCGTCCTGATAATGTCCTATCTTAAATCCGTATGGAATTGTAACGTTCATATTTGCCTCGTTCAGACGAGCTCGTCTATGCTCGTTTGCTTGTATATGATAAATTTGTCAAAGAAGTCCGCAACGTCCTTTTGCATCTCTTTTTCACACCAGTCGTAAAACACTTCGTGACGTGCGCCCTTGTAGAGATGAAGTTCGGTGTTCACACCGTTTGCGCGATACATCTTGTCGAGTTTTTTCACGCCTTTGCCCATTTCTCCGACAGGGTCCGCATCCCCCGAAAACATGCCGATTGCGGTTGCGGGATTGAGTTTTGCCTGCGCCTTTTTGCTGTACAGTTTCGACGTCTCTTTCATCATATAATAGTCGAAATTGACGCTCATGCTCGTGTGCGAATACGGGTCTGAAAGCACTTGTTCTCTGCGTTCTCTCACGCTGTTTGCCCATTGCAACTTGCCTTCGTCGCCCTTGTACTTCTGCATATTGTCGCTCACCCAGTTGACTATACGCGGACGCCAGTTTCTTGCGACGAGCCAAATGGGGAACACCGCGATTTTGCCCAGCGTGAACAGAGCGCGCATATGCCCCGAGCCGATGAGTGCGATTGCCTTGACGTCCGTGCCTTCCTGCGCAAACGCTTGCGAAAGGAAACTGCCGTAACTGTGCCCCATAAGGAAAATCGGCAAGTCGTAGCGGTCTTTGAGCCACTCTCTTATGAACAACTCGTCCTGAAGCGTCTTTTTGAAGATATTGCCTTTGTGTCTACCGCGATTTTCGGGCGTTTCCGTCCTGCCGTGCGCACGGTGGTCGTCACCGAACACGATGTAGCCGCGGCTGTTGAGATACCTTGCAAATTCGTCGTAACGCCCTGCGTGCTCGCTCATGCCGTGAACAAGCTGAACGACAGCCTTGGGCGACTCAACGTCGTCCCAAAGATAACAATACAATTCGGTGTTGTCAAAACTTTTGAATTTGAACTCTTGCATATCGCACCCCGATAAAGTCTTATAATAGATTATTATAAATGCAAACGGATTTTTTTTCAATACCAAAAGCGCGGCATTTTCCCTTATTTTTCGCTATTTTGCGACAAAAAGCGTTTTATAAGTCGAGTTGCGTGACATAAACGGTTGTTCGGGCAATTTTTATCAATCGGTTGCAATAGGAAAAAGCCGTGTTATAATAAAGACATGAAAGTTGCAATCATTCTAAACTGCGGTACGCAGATCAAACGAAAAAATCAACGCAGACAAAGTCATCGCATGCGACGGCGGCTTCAACGTATGCCCTGTCGAGCCCGACGTCATACTCGGCGATTTCGACTCCATGCAAAAGCCCGAAGGCGTGGATATTCCCATCGTAGAACACGACACACACAAGAATGCCAGCGACGGAGAACTTGCCGTGTATTACGCAAAAGAAGAGTTGAACGCCGACGAAATTACGATATACGGAGTGACGGGCGGTCGCATAGACCACGTGCTTTGCAATCTCGCAATCATGCGCCTTGCAAGCACGCTCGGCATGAAAGTCAAAGCCGAAGAAGACGGACTCGACATTTATTACGTGGAAGGCAAATTCGATATGCCAACGCAAAAGGGAGAAACCATATCCATTCTCCCCCTACGGCAGCAGCGCAATCGTCACCGACTCGGAAAATCTCGAATACCCACTTGACGAACTCATGCTAAAATCAAACGACTCGCGCGGACTTAGCAACGTATCTCTCGGCGGAAAAGTCCGTATCGACGTCAAAGCAGGCGGCGTTTTCGTCTTCCGCTATATCAAACGCTGACCACTTGAAACACTTCGTACAAAACCGTAACGATTCGGCAAATCGCGCTATTTTGGGAAAAATAAAAATTTTTGAGATTTTTTTCAAAATTGCCAATAAAACGCAATCGCCGATTGTATATAAGGTGTAAAACAATTCATCGTTTACACCCTTTCAAAAACCTTTCAAGCAAAAAAGCACGGCATGCCGTGCTTTTTAACTTACAAATTCAAAATAATTTACATTTCGCCGTTCAACAAATCGTCGGCGGTTACGCCGAAAACTTCGCACAACGTGCGCAAACTCGAAATACTAGGCTCTGTCCTGCCCTGTTCCCAGTTTGCATAGCAACTTTCGACAACGCCCAAATGTACCGACACTTGCTTTTGTGTCATTCCCGTTTGCTTGCGCACGGCTTTCAAATTGTCGCAGAATCTTTTATCCATATAAAGTATTATGTCGCAAAACTAGATAAAGTGTCTTTATATTGGATAAAATATCTAGTAAAATATTATTTATCGATACGGTTTGTTGTTCGACTCGTATTGTGCGTATTTAAAGTTTCAAGGAGTTATTATGGAAAATTTACTTGTGAAAATCGTATAATCGATTGCAATCGAAATGGACAACGTATCCGACGACGAACAAGTCGACAAAGAAACCGAATATACGTTTTATATCACTTTGAATTGACAAAATAAAATCTTGCCGTCTTCACCGACTCGCAACCGTAAATAAAAAACGACAAGCAAATCGCTTGCCGTTTTATTTTTGATATTTTATTCGTTTTATCAGAAGATGTGAATCGTACCCGTCGTGTTGAGTATGAGCAAAACGACGTAGGTGATATATCCCGCAATGAGAATAACACCCTGCCAACGCTTGAATTTGCCAAACACGAGCGCAGGAATAAGCGCAAAGCCCGCAACCGCAAGACAGAACGGAAAGTCTATCGTGAGCGATTGTGCGTCCACGGGAAGAGATCCGCCGCCGTTGCCCAGGTTTATAAACGTGCAAAGCGGAAGGATGAGAGACAAGTCGATGATGTTTGCGCCGATGATGTTGCCCACCGACAAGTCCGCTTTCTTCTTGACGATTGACGTGATTGCCGTGACCAGTTCGGGAAGCGACGTGCCGACTGCAAGAATGGTGACGCCGATTATGCCTTCGGGCACTTTCAACGCGCGAGCAAGTTCTGCACCGTTGTCGCTCATAAGTTGCGCGCCACAGAAAATTGCCGCCGCACCGACAACAAACAAAACGATGTTTTTGCCGATGTCTTTCTTTTCTATCACCATGCCTGTCTTTTTTGAGCGTGATCTTTTTGTCTTCTTGTTTTTGGAAATAATAGCGCAGTATGCCGTTGCCGTGCTCAACGGGTTGGGCGGGTTCGAGCATAGAGTTTTCAAGCGCAAGCGCATTTGCGTGTTTCTTTGCGCTGATAAGGTTTTCGACAATGAATGCGACAAAGAACATAAGCACGATCACCGCGTTCCACCAAGTAAATTCACCGCCCATTGCGCTCAATCCCCAAAGCACCGAAATGGTTGCGATGAGAATGATTGCCTTTGCCATAAAGTCTTTTCTGTTGAAAGACGGTGCGATAAACACGAGCGAAAACGCCATGATAAGCGCGATATTGCAGTTGACCGAGCCGACTGCATTGCCGATTGCCATAGCCGCCTGCCCTTCCGCAGCCGAAATGCTCGAGACGAGAATTTCGGGCAGAGTTGTTGCCACACTGACTATCGTTGCACCGATGATGAAAGTGGGGATTCCCGACACTTCCGCAATCCAACTTGCCGCATCAACGAACCAGTCGCCGCCTTTTACGACGAGAAGAATTCCGAGTGCGAGAAGCAGGATATATCCTGCCATGCTGTGTCCTTCCATCATGCCTAAAACAGATTGAACCATATTCAACTCCCAAACGTGCAAATGTGCACCGCTATAAAATAGCACCTTTTTGTGCAAAGTCAATAGTCGCGCGCATAACGCGTGTGCGCGTAATAATTTTAAATATAAAAAAACCGCCCTTGTGAGCGGTTTTTCGATTTGTAATCGTTTTATTCGCTGTCCGAAACAAATTCGATTTTGAAACGAAAAGTATCGGAATCGAACGCGCGCAACAAAGTACGCTTTATTCTTTGTCCGCCGCAGCAACGTCAACGCCTGCGTCTTCAATAAGTTTTTGTGCGCTTTGAAGTTGTTGCGCTTTGAGAAGGTCACGGATCTCACGGAGAAGATCGTCGGTGGTTTCGGGCTTTTCCGCTTCTGCTTTTGCCGCCGCTTCTGCCGCCGCCTGTTCTGCCGCTGCGTCACGAGCCGCCTTGATTGCGCGAAGTTCTTTCTTGGTTGCAATTTTGCCTTTGATTGTGGCTTTCTCTTCGGGCGTGAGCGATTCAAGGAATTTCGTGTCGCGTCTAAGTCCCGTAAATCCGCCGCGCACCATATTGATGAGCTTGACCATTGCAAACAGCACAAGCGCGGTGATAAGGAAGTTGATTATCGCCATGATGAACGCGCCCCAGTCGATATACACGGATTTTGTCATATCCACGACAAATTCCACGCCCTTTTGAGCACATTCCGCCGCCGTGAGACCTTCTGCGTTCTTTGCAACGAGCATTGTGATAAGGCCTTGCAGGTCTCCCATAGGAATTGCGTTGATAAGCGGTTTGAAAATGTTGTTGACAAGCGCGGTTACGATTGCGGTGAACGCTGCACCTATAATCATACCAACGGCAAGATCGACAACGTTGCCCTTTGTGATGAATGCCTTGAACTCTTTCAAGAGTTTAAGTTCGGGCTTTTTGAATTTTTTCATAAGTCATCTCTCCTTTGTTGATGGCAAAATAATATACCCTTGTATAAAATAAGTCAACAAAAATGCCCCTTTGCAATACGAATTGTGGGATATTTCCAAAATTTTGCGCCTTCAATTGACATATATCGCGCAAAAGGTTACAATACGTTTTGCTAGGGGTGCTGAAAGGCTGAGATGATACCCTTCAACTTGTGAGTTAATGCTCGCGTAAGGAAGCAACAACGAAAACGACGCAAGTCGTATCATATTTGCACCGACAAGTTCTCCTAAGCACACAAGGAGAACTTTTTTATGGATGTAAACGATTTGTACGACCTTCTCAAATTCGTCGTGCTTTATCTTGCAATCGGCATAGTTGCGGCGTTTATCGCAATCGGTTTGCTCGTATGGTTTTTCAAACGCGAAAAATTCAACGACCTTAAAAAATACGGCGTCGGTATCGTCGTAGGTTTTGCGATGACGGTGCTCGTCGTTATGGCGTACGTCAAATCTCAGTGCGAAGAAATGCAACCTATGCTTTTCTACCCCATTCTCGCAACGCTCATCGTCGCGGTTGTGGGCGCAATCGCTATGCTCGTATGCTCGCTTTTCAGCCAAAAGGCGTTCAAGATTTCGGGACTTGTCACGGGACTTTTTGCTTCTGGGCGGATTCATCGCAACGATGGTTGAGATGTCAATCTACTACAAGGACGTAAAGGACTACTATCCCGGCGCAAATCTCGTCGGAATGATAGTGTCGGCAGTCGTGTTTATGGCACTTCTCGTGATCATGTGGTTTGTCGGCGACAAGCGTAAAGTCAACGACACGCGCGCTATCGTCTACGGCGCAATCTCGATTGCTCTCTCGTTTGCGCTCTCTTACGCTCGCTTGTTCAAACTTCCCCAAGGCGGCTCGATCACCTTTGCAAGCCTTTTGCCGCTTATGATTTACTGTTGCATGTTCGGCACTCGTCGCGGTCTTATCGTATGCACTCTTTACGGCGTGCTTCAAGCACTTCAAGACCCGTATATCATTCACCCGATGCAATTTTTGCTCGACTATCCGCTCGCTTTCGGTCTTATCGGCGTCAGCGGTATATTTATGGAAAAGGGCATTTTCAAAAACCATAAAGTCGTCGCATTCCTGCTCGGTGGCGTGATTGCGGTCATTCTCCGCTACGCTTGCCACGTATGCTCCGGCGTTTTCGCGTTTGCAGATTACGCAGACCTTGAAAAGTACGACACGGCAGTTGCTTACAGCATGGCGTACAACTCGTTTGCTTTCGTCGATATGGCAATCGCACTCGTTGCAGGCAGCGCACTGTTTGCTTCCAAGTCTTTCTCTGCGACAATGGTCGCTTCGGGCGACTTGAATAAGCCCGAACAAACAGAAGAACGACTCGTTGAAGAAGAACTTGACGACGTTGACCGCCAAATCATCGCAAATCAAGAAAGCCACGCCGAAACGCAAGCAAGCGACAACGACTCTCAAGATCAATCGGCAGACGAACAAGACAAATAATAATTGCAGATTTGTTCAATCAAACAAAAAAGCACGCAGATGCGTGCCTTTTTTGTTTGTGATTTGTTGCTCGATTGTCGAAAATCAATGTCCGCGGTGATTCATCATGTCATACCAAATGCCCAAAAACGCGCCGTATGACGGGAAGATTCTTGTCTCGTCAATATCGATGATGTAGGTGTCTGTAAGGCTGAAAATCTTTTTGCGCGCTTTCACCACCGGCGTTTTGTCATAGCCGCCCTGTCCGTCGGATATGAATGCTTTCATGTGGATCGGTCCGCACTTGATCTTGCAATCGAGATTGCCGTTGACCGTCTTTGCCTTCCTGAAAGAAAAGAAAGGCAATTTTTCGTTGATGGAAAACGCCTTTCTGCCGCTTGCGTCAGTGACGTCAAACCAACTTGTGAAAATCTTCTTCAATTCCGCTTGCATACGCCCGAGGGGCGCGCCGCTTGCGTCAAACAACACGACGTTGTTCATGAAGCGGTCAAACTGTCTTTCCGCAAAGAAAACGACGTTGCCTTTCTCGTCGGTGATCTTAAATTTGTCGCCGATCGTCCAATACTTTTGTTTGATGATTATTTGCATATAAATCCCCTATTGTGAGCGTTGTATAGTGTCTGCTCACCTTCAATATATCATATTTTCATCGATTTGACAATATCGGCTTTTTTTCGGGCAATGCGCATACGCACGTGCACGAACAATTTTTGGGGATTATATTGATGATTTTTATACCGTTTTCAACTCGTTTTATCACTGCTCTGTCAACTCGGCATAGAGTTCTTTCACACGCTTTTTCAAGACGGGATGCAATTTGTTCGGGCAAAGCTCCACAAGCGGCGCAAGCACGAAATCTCTGTTTTGCATATCTATATGCGGCACGCAAAGATCGTCGTCTTCTACGATCTCGTCACCGTAAAAAACAATGTCTATATCAAGCGTTCTGTCCCCCCCACCTTTCAAGGCGCACCCTGTCGCCGTCCTTTTCGATTGCGTTGATTGTCGCAAGCAATTCTTGCGGAGAATAGAGCGTCTCCGCCTTCACCGCACTGTTGACGAAATCGTTTTTTGCCACTCCGCCGTACGGCTTGGTGACGATACGCGCGCTCTCTTTGACGTTTCTGAAATTGTCGTCCGCAAGCAGTCTTTCCATTGCAAAATCAAGGTAGCCGCCCTTGTCGCCCATGCTTGAGCCAAGCGCGAGATATACCGTCTTCCACTCTCTTTCAACCCTTACGCCCGCATACTCGAAAACGCCGCTCATAGGCGCGTCCGGCTTTTTTACGGTGAGTTTCACCTTGCTTGCAAGCGGATATTTTTGAGCAAAATCTCTGCCGCTCTTACCGCAAGAGTTTCGATAAGGTCAAAGCAGTTGTTTTCACAAAACGACTTTAAAGTCTTCTTTACGTCGCTATAACTTATGGTTTTTGTCAAATCGTCGCTTTTCGCGCAATTTGAAAAGTCGGTGAAAATCTCAGCCGTAAACACAAATTTCTGCGGATTGATTTTCTCATCGGGGTTAACTCCGTGACACGCTTTTACTTCAAAATCTTTGAGAATCACAACGTCCATATTCACACCCTTTGCGTGCATTTTATAATCGCAACGTTTTCTTTCACGTCGTGTACGCGCACAAACAATACGCCCTGCTTGACCGCAAGCGCGGTGGAATCCAAAGTGGCGGACAAGCGAGAATCGACGTCGCCGCCGAACATAGATTTTCTTGACGTGCCCAGCAAGAACGGATACTCGTCAAAATCGTCCAACAGCTTGTCGTACCCCTTCAAAAGTTGCCAATCTTCATCGTTGTTTTTGTTGAAGCCTATGCCGCCGTCAAGCAAGATTTTGTCCTTGTCAACGCCTTGGCATATCAATTTGTCAATCGCGTTTTGCAGCCCGATTTGCTTGTCGAGAAAAAGGTCTTTGATTTTGGTGTTGCGGCGATTGTGCATAACGCAAACGCTCGCGCCCGTGTCGGCAAGAACGTTGATCATGCCGTCATATTGCAAGCAACTCACGTCGTTGATCATGTCCGCGCCCGCATCGATTGCCGCCTGTGCAACGTCGGGATAGAACGTGTCCACGCTTATGGGGATGTCGGGGAAAACTTCTCGTATTCCTTCAACGGCAGGCAAAACCCTTGCCATCTCTTCTATCGCGCTCACTTGCACGTTGCCCGGTCTTGTGGACTGTCCGCCGATGTCTATTATCTCTGCGCCTTGCTCGATAAATTTGCGCGCGGCATCAACCGCATCGTGCGCGTGACGGCTGCCCGACCAAAAGCTGTCCGGGGTGACGTTGAGTATCGCCATAACGTGCGTACCCGTTGTGAAAACGCTGTCCCTAACCTTGAAATTGTATTGTCTTTGATATCTCATATCCGCTATTCTCTCTTATATTTTTTGTCCGTTTTGCACCCATTTCGATAGGTGTTGCCCGGCGAACGCAATGTTTATGCGGTATAATTATGCAATCTTGCGAATCTCGCCCGAAACTATGCTCAAAAAGTTTGTTGAGCTTTCCGTTCAGTCTTTCATTCCTACCTGCGAAAACAGCATGGCTTTGACGCTGTCGGACACGTCGCCGCGCGTTGCGCTAGTAATCGTTTTCGAGCCGAATTTTTTCACTCCGCGCGCAGTCATGCACGTATGCTCGCCTTCGACCACTACTAAAACGCCCTTTGGAGAAAGCACGTCGAATATCGCGTCCGCAATCTCCGCGTTCATGCGCTCTTGCAGTTGCAATCGCCTTGCGTACACTTCAACCACTCTTGCAAGTTTTGAAAGCCCCACGACTTTGCCGTCGGGGATATATGCGATGTGCACTTTTCCGAAAAACGGCATGAGATGATGCTCGCAAGTAGAAGAAAAATGAATGTCTTTTTTCAATCACGACGTCGCTTCCGCTCTCGACGAAAGTCTTTGACAAATGCACCTTTGCATCGTCGTGATAACCGCTCGTAAGTTCTTCGAGCATTCTCGCCACTCTGTCGGGAGTTTCTTTCAACCCGTCTCGCTCGGGATTTTCGCCTATTGCCTGCAAGATGTCTCGCACGGCATTCTGAATTTTAAGTTTGTCTGCGTCTGTCATAAACAACTCTTTATTTTTTTCGCACGCAAAGCGTAAGCTATCGTGCGGGATTTAGTTTTATAGTTAAAGCACCGAAAACAACGTCAGCGAGCCGCACAAAATCACCACGTCACTATCCTTGTCGTCAAGCGCGTTTTGCACTGCAAGTTTTATGTCGTCGCACTCGTCCGTTTGACAGGGATAGCAAGACACAATCCCTTTCAACTCGTCTTTGTCCATGGCTCTCGGGCTTGGCGGAGTGATGCACGTAATCTTGTACGCAAGGGGCGCAAGGATCTTGCAAATGCCCTTCACGGCCTTGTCTTTTAGGATGCCCAGCACAAGATGAATTCGCTTGCCGACGAAATAAGTTTCTATTGCGTCTTTGAGCGTCATTGCGCCTTGCGGATTGTGCGATCCGTCAAAAACAAGCACTTTATCTTGTGGAACCGATATGTTAAACTTCTCTTTTGCGTTTTTGACAACTTCGAGACGAGCATGCCACACGGCTTTTGCAAGCCCATTTTCCACTGCCGATTGCGGTATGTCCCAATGCTTGCGCCTTAGCGCGTCAACGGCGCAAAGGACAATGGACGCATTGACAAGCTGATGTTTGCCAAGCATGGATATAAAGTATTCTTTGCCGTCATAGACAAATTTTTGTCCCGACAAATCGCTTGAAACAAGTCTCGGCTCTTTTGCGATTTCCACAATGGGCGTGACATCGATACGTTTGCCGTCTTCCGTTCTGTACGGATGCAAAACGGCTTGCATGATCTCGTCCGATTGTTTGCAAGTGACGGCAACGTCACGTATGATTGCCGCCTTCTCGCTTGCAATTTGTCCGAGTGTATTGCCAAGAATTTGGCAATGGTCAAGTCCTATGGGCGTGATGACCGCAAGCTCTTTTCGGCGTATTACGTTGGTTGCGTCCCACCGTCCGCCAAGACCCGTTTCGAGCACGCAAACGTCACACTCTTTTTCATAAAACGCAAGGAACGCGACTGCGGTTTCTATCTCGAATGCGGTTGGCTGAAACTTGTCAAGACCAAAAGCAGCGCGGAGATTTTGTTCGTTCTCGATTGTTTCTCTGACAATCGTAAGATAGCGCGCAACGTCCTTATCTTCGAGCGGTTTGCCGTCTATGAGCCACCTTTCGTTGTAACAAAACACGGACGGTGAGTTGTACGTCCCCACTTTGTACCCCGCTGCTTTCAAAACGGACGTGAGATATGCCGTCACCGAGCCTTTGCCGTTTGTGCCGGCAACGTGTATGAATTTCAGTTTGTCGTCGGGATCGGACAACAACGTCAAAAGTTCGCGCATACGCTCTATTCCGTAATCCGAGCCCGCTCTCTCGATATTTTTGATGTAGTCAGTCGCTTCTTGATAGTTCAAAAAAGTACCCCCCTTCGGAAGCACTTTGCAAAAGCCGAAAAATCGGCAGATTGTGAAGTCTGGAGTGGATACCGCACCGCGAGTTTTCTCTTCGTCCGCTGACACCCCACGTTCATACGGCACTTAACGCGCAATATCCTACTACTTCCTGTTTGGTGATTTCATTCTATCACCACAAATGACATATAGCAACAAAATATCGACATTTCACGTCCGAATTTAATTTATTTCCATATTTTCTCAAACCATATTTTTGCATAAACATACGTTTTTGTCGTGTATAATCGAATTCTTATTCAATTGTGCAAAAAAAGTTATTGCGCATATTCAAAATCGGTATTATACTTATTTCATATATTTGTTTGGAAAAGGAGAAGAATATGTTTGCATCGGTTTTGGGTGCGCACGAGTTTCATCTCGACGACCCGATTATGTACGTTCTTTACGGCATAGTGTTGGCTTTTATAATCGCGCTGTGTCTATACTATATGCTCTCGGCAATTAAACGCGCAAAAGAGTTGGGCATAGAAAAGGCGAAAATCAAAAAAGTAATTTCCACTTCCGCCACGTTCTCCGTATTGCCGGGGCTCGGCATTGCGCTTGGCGTCGTGACGCTTGTGGGCACGCTCGGCGTGGCGTTTCCTGCAATACGTCTTTCGGTCGTAGGCTCTTTGCAATACGAAACGCAAATGGCGGACGGCACTGCAACCGCAATCGCAGGCTCCATGGCGGAACTTATGAAAAAGGGGCATGACTGCGCAGGACTTTGCAACTATCGCAATGATTATGACGATGGCAATATGCACGGGCGGTATAGAAACTCTTCTCTTTTATCGTCTTTATCAGCCCAAAATCGGAAAACTCATGACAAAAACCGCATCGGCAGGCAGCAAGAGCGGCGGAATCAACATCGGCGATCTCGTTTTTCAGGCGATGTTTATCGGCATGGTCATCGGCTATCTTGCGATGAGCATAGGCACGCTCACCAAGGCCGTTACGTTTATCGACAGTTATTACAACTTCATTGCCGTGCTCGTGGCGATGGGCGTTATGTATCTTTGCGAACTGCTCATCAACAAAGCGGGTTGGAAATGGCTTGACAGTTTTTCAACGCCTATATCTATGCTCATTGCCATGATTGTCGTCGGCATTATAAGTTTCTGCGCAAGCAAATACGGTTGGGCACTTTCAACCGACGTCAAAGACGCCGCCGAAGCCGCAATCGGCTTGTTGGCGTAAGGGGGTGCGCTATGAAAAAAGAAAGAATCAAAGTCGCAAACGACTACAATCTCAAAAATCACATCATAGGCAAAATTTGGACGGCGTTCGCACTTGCTCTTTTCTTTGCAGTTCCGACAACGATATGTCTTTACTACGGAGTGAAACCGAACATGGCGGTTATGGCGTCCCCTGCCGTGCTCATTCCTTTCATCATCAACTTCCTGTCGGGTGTCGTCGAACCTATCATCTATTCTCCGATGCTCGGCACGAACAGCGCGTACCTTGCGTTCATCACGGGAAATCTTTCAAACCTTAAAATTCCCTGCGTAGTCAAGGCTCAGGAAATTTGCGACACGAAACTCGGCACTGAAGAAAACGAAGTGGTTGCAACGCTCTCTGTTGCCGTCAGCACTCTCGTGACGGCTGTCATCATCGCGCTTTTCGTTCTCATACTCGCGGTGAGCAATCTAAGAGACGCGATCATGGCAAACGACTGGATTATGCCTGCGTTCACATGCGTCGTCTATGCACTCTTCGGATCGCTCGGCGGAAAATACATAGTCAAAAACATCAAACTTGCGGCTCTTCCGCTTGCTTGCATCGTCGTGCTTTCCATTATACTCGGCTTCCTTAAAGTCAACGTCGGCTCGGCGTATCTGTTTGTCGGCATCGCACTCTCCGCTCTGTTTGCGGGATTGCAAATTGTAAGGCAGAAGAAAAAACAAAAAGCACAACAGGAAACCGACCGCCTTTCTCAAATCGCAAACGAAGAAATTACGATAAATCCGCAAGATAGCGAATCGGAAAACGAAAATTGCCAAAGCGCAGAAAGCATTCCGGACGAAAGCGAAAAGCAACTTGAAGAAGAAATCGCAATAGAAACGTCAGAAGACGTTGACAGCGTTGACTGACGAAAACGCTTATTAAAAAGCACGCAACCGCGTGCTTTTTTTTTTGCGCTTTTTCAAGCGTTCGTCACATAAAATCATACCCTGCGATTTTTGCTTGTTATAGTTATAAATAAGTGTTATAATACTTTATCATAATATCCTAAAATCGTCCAAAAGGAGAAATATGGAAATTGTCATCAGCGGTCTCGGATCTGTGGGCACGACTCTTATGCAGGAACTTGTCGACGAAGGCCACAACATCGTGGTCATCGACATCAACGCGCAAAAAATCGAAAACGCAGTCAACAAATTTGACGTAAAAGGCGTCATCGGCAACGGCGCGAGCACAAACGTGCTTAAAGAAGCGGGCGTGCAACACTCCGACCTTTTCATAGGCGCGACCAACCACGACGAACTGAATATACTCTGCTGCATCATCGCAAAAAAACTCGGTGCAAAGAAGACTATTGCGCGTGCGTCCAAGCCCGAATATCTCGACCTTTTCAAAAACGAAGGAGATTTGGGATTGAGCCTTATGGTCAATCCGCAATACGAAGCGGCACTCGAAATAAGCCGTATGCTTCGCTTCCCCAGCGCAATCAAGGTGAACGAATTCAGCAACGGCAAAGTCGAACTCGTCGAATTTCTCGTGTCGGAAGACTCTCCGCTCGTGGGGCTTCCGCTCAAAAAACTCGGCAGCATATTCAAAGAAAAAGTGCTTATCTGTGCGGCGCAAAGAGACGACAAGGCAATCATTCCGACGGGAGATTTCGTCATTCAGGCAGGCGACAGATTGTTCGTCACCGCAACAATGAAACACATCTCTCTATTCTTCAAACATCTCGGTTGGAACAGACAGGCAAAAGACGCAATCATCGTGGGCGGCTCAACGACTGCGTATTATCTTTGCAAGGAACTCGACAAAATCGGTATTCACGCAAAACTCATTGAAAAAGACCCGCAAAAAGCGTCTATATTCTCCGAAGACTTCAAGAAAATCAACGTCATTTTGGGCGACGGCACCGATCAGGAACTTCTTCTCGAAGAAGGACTTGCCACCACAGACGCTTTCGTCGCGCTTGCCAATATGGACGAGCAAAACATCATTATGAGTATGTTTGCAACGTCGCAGGATGTGCCGAAAGTCATCACCAAAATCGACCAACTCGGCTATTACGATATGTTGCAAAAGAGTGGCATTTACAGCGCGGTGTCCACAAAAACGTCCACTACCGACCGTATTATCCGCTTCGTAAGACTCATAGGCAACGCACAAGGCAGCACCGTAAAACGCGTGTTCCACATCATTGACGACACCACCGAGATTCTCGAATTCGAAGCGAAAGAAAACTTCAAGCGTTTTGACGTGCCCATCCAACAGCTCAATCTCAAAAAACATTTGCTCGTTGCGGGCATCATCCGCAAGGGCGAATTGATAACACCGTCCGGGCAAGACGTGATCAAACTCGGCGACAACGTGATAATCGTCACGCTTGAAGAAGGTCTTGACGACTTGAAAGACATTCTCGATTTCTAAGGAGAAAGTATGAATTTTCGTTTGATGACGTTCGTATTGGGCGAGATTGCCATTATCATCGGCGCGCTGATGTGCATACCGCTTTTTATGGCTATCGGCATGCACGAAGACACCACCATTCTTGCTTTCGGCATAGCGGTGGGCGTGTGTCTTGTGATAGGCGTGATAGGTCTTCTCGTGCGCCCGCCCAAGAGCAAGCGAGAGATGCGTTCCACAAGCGGCTTTGCAATGTGTGGTCTGTTCTGGATTTTCGTTGCGCTTATCAGCGCAATCCCGTTCAGAGTGTCGGGCTATATTCCCAACTATATCGACGCACTTTTCGAGACGGTTTCGGGCTACACCACAACGGGATCGAGCATTCTCACCAACGTTGAGGCTTTGCCCAAATCTTTGCTGTTTTGGCGTGCTTTCACCCAATTTATCGGCGGCATGGGCGTTCTCGTTTTCGTTATCGCGCTCATTCCCAAAAACGACAAAATGTCAACCGCTCTTGCAAAAGCGGAAGTTCCCGGCCCGCAATTCGGAAAACTGGTGAGCAAACTGCGTTTCACTTCGATGATTCTTTACGCAATCTACGTCGTGCTTACGCTCATACTCGTTTGCATACTTTGCGGTCTTAAAATGCCTGTGTTCGACAGTTTCTGCACGGCGTTTTCCACAGCGTCCACGGGCGGTTTTTCGGTGCGAAACGCAAGTATAGCGGCATACAACTCGGTCGGCATCGAAGTTACGCTCACCGTGTTTATGCTCATATTCTCCGTCAACTTCAACGTGTACTACCTTATTCTCGTAGGACACTTCTTCAAGACGGTGAAAAACGAAGAACTCGGCTGGTTCTTCGGTATTTACTTTAGTGCCGTTGCAATTATAATAACCAATCTTTGCGTAAGCGGCGGCTACACCTTTGTCAATGCACTACGGGACGTCACCTTCAACGTTGCGTCGTTGATAAGCACGTCGGGCTTTGGCACGGCAGACTTCACCAAATGGCCGGTACTCAGCCAAGTGGTGCTGCTGATTGCAATGTGCATAGGCGGTTGCGCAGGCTCAACGGCAGGCGGTCTCAAAGTGTCGCGTTTTGTCATGCTCGGCAAGACTTCACTTCTCAACGTCAAAAAAACGCTGTCTCCGCGCTCCGTTTGTACCGTTAAAATGGACGGCAAGCCGGTTGACGAAACTACGCTTCGCAACGCACAAAGTTTCTTCATCATTTACATCTCCATTATCATAATATCGACGATACTCGTGTCGATAGGCAAAAACGGTTTTTCGGGTGAGTACAGCAGTTTCGAGACAAACTTCTCTGCCGTTATCGCATGTTTCAACAACATAGGTCCCGGCATCGGCGCAGTGGGCCCGACGGGCAACTTTGCAGGATACAATATCTTTGCGAAACTCGTGCTTTGCTTCGATATGCTGCTCGGTCGTCTTGAAATATTCCCCATTCTTCTTCTCTTCACTCCGAACTCTTGGAAGAAAGCGCAAAACAAGATTCAAGGCGCAAAGAAACGCACGATAAGAAAAATCGTCAAAAAATACAGCAGTCGAGAACTTGAAAGAGACGCACTCGAAAACGAAAGCGACGACCAAGTCGAAGCCGAAAACTCAGAAAACGTCTTTGCGGAAGAAACGATACCGCAAAATGACGAACACAACGACTGAAAAAACAAATTGCCGCTCAAAAGGCGGAAAGTAAAACATAAAGGGGCAATACTATGGACGAAAACTTCAACGTCGAAAACGTCGCGGAAACCGCCGTCGAAGACGAAACGGTTCAAGCCGAACAAAAAATCATGCACGTTGACAAGTCGAAACGCATATTCGACATCGTGTATCTTGCGCTTTGCAGTGCGTTTATGCTTGTCATGTGGTGCACGGGCTACAATTTTCTGCCGCTCGTTGCAGACATACTCGGCATAGTCGCAGGCGTGCTTGTTTTTGCAAGACTGCTTTCAAAAAAGAACGTCGGGCTTTATCTGTGGATTTCCTATATCGTCTGCATGTGCGGACTTTTCGTGTATTTTCTTATATGGGGCGCGGAAAGTTTCGGGAAGAATCTCTGGTACAATTTCGTGCTCGTTCTCTTCCCCGTTCTGCTTGCGACTTTCGTGTACGTTGCCGACAAACTCGTGAAGAAACAACTTGCGCTTCGCGTGACTTGCGCAGTGTGTGCGTTCCTTATGGCAGGCACGGCGATTATCAACGTATTTTTCTACAATCTGCGCTTGCGCCCGACTTGCGAGAGTTTGCAACAAGGCCACGACGATTATCTCAAAAGCGTTGCCGACAAGTATTCGACAAACTCGAATTCTCCCAACGTTCTCGTGATTTTGATGGACGATATGGCGTACAGCGACATATCCGCATACAGTTATCTCGGAAGCGACAAAGCAACTATAAACACCCCCAACATCGACTCCATAGCGGACGGCGGCATTATGATGGACAACTTCTATTCCGCCTCTCCCGTGTGCTCTCCTTCAAGATTTTCCATTCTCACGGGCAGATACTCATCGCGCGGATATCTCGACAACGTCGTGTTCCCAAGCGATATTATGTCAAATCCGTGGTCTCCCACGCACTTCCTTAATCCCTATCAATTCCTTTGCAACGTGGACGGAATTCTCGGCGACGAAATCACGTTTGCGGAAGTCTTGCAGGCGGCAGGATACAACACGGGCTGCATAGGCAAATGGAATCTCGGCGACTACGGTCAATACCTGCCGACAAATCAGGGATTCGATTATTTCTACGGCAGTTATTATGTCAACGACATGACGCCGTACAACTGGGTGGAAGACAAAGTTGACGAAAACGGCAACTTCACAAGCAAAGAAGTGCGCACTCACAAGGAAAATCTCGACCAATCGGACAGCACGAGACTTCTCACCGCGCAAATGCTCAACTTCATCGAAGCGTCCGTTGAAAAGAACGAAAAATTCCTTGCGTATTACACGACGCCGTGGCCGCACTTCCCCATTTACTCCAACAACGACGGAAGCGGCAAGGGCGACACCGCCGACGATACGTATATCGACTGTCTCGAAGAGTTTGACAAGTATCTCGGAGACATTCTCAACTATTTGAAAAACACGCCCGATCCCAATGGTTCAGGCTCGCTTTATGACAACACGCTCATCGTGTTCACGTCCGACAACGGCCCCGGCCGCGAAGGCGTCACCGGCGATATGCGCGGCAGAAAGAACACAACTTTCGAAGGCGGCATGAAAGTGCCTATCATCGCAAGTTATCCCAACGGCAATCTCGGCAAAGGCAGTGCTATTGCAAGCGAAACGTACGAGTATTATCAATGGACAAACAACGCCGAACGCACCGATGAAGGCAACGTCGCAAACAAGAAAAAATCGGAACTCGCAACCGTCGGCACGACAAAGCATATCGACGCGAGCAGCATGAACTTTGACCTTTTCAACACGATTCTCCGCTATTGCGGCATTACGGACGGAGACGGCAAAGTGTATCTGCCCACCGACCGCATAATCGACGGTGCGGACTTGTACGACTTGTGGCAGGCAAACGTCCCCACTTCCACGCGCGTGCACGACAAACTCTTCTATCTCAAAAAAGGCAAATGTCAGGCCGTGCAAATGGCTGTCGAAGTGAACGGCAAAGTGTACGACTTCAAATATTTCGACAAGGTGCGCACGGAAAACTCCGCATTCATCGACCAGGTGTATAAAAACTATCTGTTCAACCTTGACACAGACCCTGCGGAAGGTTATTCCGTATCCAAAGACCTTCCCGAAGTCGCCGCTCTTCTCAACGCCGAACTCAAAGCGTTCAGAGACGAGATGAAGACCAACCGTCGCGGCATAATCAAATAATCAATCGAATAATAACGCAAAAACGGACTTGAGTTTCAAGTCCGTTTTTTCTTTTCGTCGCCGTATTATAATTTGCAAATTGCCAAACGTGACTGCATCTGCGATTTTCGCTAAACGCGGTAAAACCCGCTTTCGATGCAATTTTTGTATACACGATTTCAAGTGTTATTTACAAAAGTGCCAACTGCCACATTCCCACTGCGTAAAGCGCAACGTCAACGAGCGCAAGGAGCGGAAAGAACACTGCAAAGTACCAGTGTTTCGTTTTGTGACGGAACACGAGCATTCCGAGCGTCGAGCCGACTGCTCCGAAAAGTATCGCAAATGCGAAAAGCGTCGCTTCCTTTATGCGCCACTCCCCTTTCTTTGCTTTTGCCTTGTCCACGCCCATAAGCGTTAAGCCTATGATTGACATGATTGCTATTGTGCAGGTGATTATTATTTGATATACGTTCATCGTCGGTTTTTAAAAAGTAAGGCATTGCCTTAGGCATATTAGTTTCGAGATAAAAAATATCGGGCGCAATTTTGCGCCCGAATACTTTTTAGTTTTGCAAAATCATTCTTGCGTAAGATAATCGCGGCAAGCGTCTTCGAGTGCTCTGCAAATCGCAAACGCGTCGTCAAGGTCTTTTCCGCGCACGATTACGCCGTGATGTGCCATAAAGCACGCAGGTGCGTCACCGATTGCCGCGGCAACGTTTTTGACGAGACCGTTCGTGCCGGGAAGCGCAGGCTTTGCACAAGGAATTTCTTTGCCGAGAACGTCCTGATACTTTTCGGGAACGGGCATTGCCTTGTTCATTGCTGCAAGAATGCAGCCGTAGAACGGGTGCGTGTGAATGCTTGCATTGACGCCGTCGCCTTTTGAAAGAAGAATTGCGTGAATACCCTTTTCGCTGGTGGCTTTGTTCGTGCCCGTCCATTCGAGAGACTGCATATCGACTTTTGCCATTTGCTCGGGTTGAAGCATTACGTAGTCGATACCCGACGGCGTTGCGAGCATAAATTTGGCGTCAAGTCTGACGGCGATGTTGCCCCACGTGCCTTGAACGAGATTTTCGTCGAGAAGTCTCACGCCTGCGTCTTTGATGTCTTGCGCAATTTTCTTTTCTTCGTCGGTCACGACTGCGGTTTGTCTTTCTTCTTTCTTTTCTTCCGAGCCCGTTTCAGCCGCCTTTTGTTGCTTTTGGTTGGTCTTGGAATATTTGAGTTTGAACACGACGTGTTCAAGGAAAGCGTAAAAGGCGTTCATATGGTCGGTGCCGCCTTTGCTTTCCGCAAGAATTTCCGCGTTGCAAGCTTTGTCGAGCACGAGAGTTGCCGTGAACACTTCGTCAAGCGTACGTCCCGTGACAACCGCGCCGGCGTCGGGAAGCAAACATACGTTGCGTTGTCCCGAGAGTGCCGCCACTACGTCAGACGCAACGTTCTTTGCCGCGCATTTGATTGACGTGCCGCACACTTGCGCCAAATCGTCGAGAATGGGCATAAGCGTCTTTCTCTTGGACGAGAAAGCAACGGTGCTGTCGCTGTCCACGATAGCCGCCGCGCCTGCGTTCTTGTCCTGACGCACCGCGCAGTAAAGAATGACCGCCGCCGCTCTGAAATTGCCTTCGAGCGTCTCGATGTTCTTGTCGTTGACGAAAGTCAAATCTTCTTCTTTGACGTTTTCGTAATCTATTTTGGGATTGGTGATGACTATGCCGTCGTCTTGTTTGACTGCGATATAACCCGATTGCAGATATTTCTTTTCTGCGAGCATGCGCGCGTACTTATTGACGTTTGCAACAATCAATTCGTTCATGATGTGTTCTCCTTATGCGGCAAATAACGTATATATTATTGCCGTCACGCTTATTATATCAAACGTTGCGAAAAATGCAACATAAAAACATCGGCGCATTAGTGCGCCGACGAATTTATTATTTCTTCTTTTCGAATCTTGTCGGGTCTTCGCACTTGACCACCGTCTTGAACACGTTGTCGAAACGACGGAGTGCTTCGTCGATGATTTCGTCGGTGTCTGCCATCGAAGTGTAAAGACGGCTGCCTGCCAACGTAACGATGCCGTTTGCCATATACGCCGCGCCCATTTGTTCCATAGCGACTTTTCTCCTGAGCATTTCGGGTTTCTTCTTGAGCATCGGGATGATCGAGCCGAGCAAACTCATATTGCTGAAGTCGTAACTCATTGCGCCCGTGCATTCAAGGTGAACGATGCTGCCCTGATTGTATACGACGTACGGAAGATTGTATTTCTTGACGAGTTGTTTGAGACCTGCCGCGAGACGATCGCCTGCACGACCGGCTTTTTTCGCAAGCATTGTTCTTTTCGATTTCGCAGATTGCGAGATACCCTGCATAAGAGCTCAAGGGGTTTGCCGCGAGAGTGCCGCCGACGTACGCTTTCTTGCCCATACCCGCAAGGCCTGCAGCCATGAGAGAAACGTATTCGCGCTTGCCGCCTACGCCGCCTGCCGACGGATAACCGCCTGCGACGATTTTGCCGAACACCGTAAGGTCGGGATACATATCTCTGCCGGTGCCTTGGCGTTTGAATTTGACGACTTTTCCGTTTTCGAGTTTCTTGTCGTCGACAATCCAGGGTTTACCGTTAAGGAAGACGGGCGTGTCGTCCACTTTGTAGCCGTAGTTTTCTTCAAAGAAGTAACCTGCCGCGCCGTGAACACCGACTCTGAAGCCCGTGACGACTTCGTCGAAGATAAAGAGTGCGCCGTATTTCTTTGCAAGAATTCTTGCTTTAAGGTTGTAGTCCATGTCGATGGGACGAGTGCCCGATTCGGGACCGACAGGTTCGACGATGACAGCCGCCGTGCCGCCACGCATCGTGTTCTTGCGAAGCATTTCTTCGAGCATCTTGATGTCGTTGGGACGCACTTCGTCGGTCTTGCCGTAAGAGCCGGGGATGCCGTGTGATTCAAGGAATTGACGGCTTCCGGGAATCTTCAAGCCGTACACCATTTGATCGGACCAGCCGTGATATGCGCCGCCGACTTTGATGACGCGTTTATTCTTTGTTGCGCAACGTGCCACACGAATTGCCGCCATGACGGATTCCGTGCCCGAACCGAGCATACGGAACATTTCGCACGCAGGCATCAATTCGCTGATTTTCTTTGCAAGAAGGAGTTCGCCTTCATGGAAAAGACCGGTTACGGGACCGCAGTTGTTGAGCAATTCAAACACTTTTTCTCTGACGGGTTCAAAGTTGCTGCCGAGAATGGTCGGACCGCCTGCCTGAAGGAAATCGATGTATTCGTTGCCGTCACGGTCATAAAGATAAGCACCTGCCGCTTTTTCCATGCACATGGGGAACGGATAGTTGAAAGCAAGGTTGTGTTGTACGCCGCCGGGGATGTACTTCTTTGCTTCCGTCGTGATTTCTTTGGACTTTGCACACTTTGTATTGAAATGATCGAGAATTTGTTTGAGAGCGTCTTCCGATACGCAATAAATCGGTTGACTCGTCAAGTTCTTCAATTCCGCATTGATTTGTTTTGCGTCTTCCCATTTGGAAATGCCGTAGCCGTTTGCCATAATTCGCCTCCGTTATTCTTTGATAATTATTGTAATCAAATTACATTATAATTATATCATAAACGCGCGTATTGTAAATATCAAAAGTAACCGAGAAAACAATACAAATCGGCAATATTGTACTATACGAAACACAAAAATGAGATTTGCAAATATCGTTTTTGGCGAAAAGAAGCGATACAACTGTATATTAAACGATACAAAAATAGCGGTTCCAACCTTAATTTTATCAAAAGATGCCCCTATTTAGAGACAAAAAACGAAAAAGGTATTGCATTGAACATTTTTTTACTTTATAATATGTGCATAACCTTAAGGAGGTTCATGTATGAACAAAACAGAGTTTATCAAAGCAGTAGCAGCAAAAGCAGACCTTTCCATCAAAGACGCAACGGCAGCAGTCGACGCATACACCCAAGTCATCGCAGAAGCATTGAAAGCAGGCGACAAGGTTGCAATCGCAAATTTCGCATCTTACGAAATCAAAGAAAAAGCGGAAAGACAAGGTTTCAATCCCCTTACCAAGCAACCCATCACCATCGCAGCAAGCAAAGCACCGGTCGTCAAATTCGGCAAAGCGTTCAAGGACCTTTTCAACTAATACTTTGATATAATTAAGAACGATAAAAAAATCACCGCACCCACGGTGATTTTTTTAATTAATAATGAACAAAAGCCGTCATTGCGGCAACGACATCGCTTGCGTGCAAGCAACGCCGAGAGCCGCATTAGGCTTGTTGTTCTGCTAACCGCGCCGAAAATCTTTGCTATCAGTTCAAGCACGGACAAAAACTCCTGCCACAGTTTCGCAAGATTTTCGGCTTGGTGGTTCGATTGGGTGGGACACCCACACCCGATTTGAAATAATCGGTAATAATTCAAAATTTCCGTGTCATTCTGAGCAAAGCGAAGAATCTAGCGTAGCGTAAAAATGCGATATTGAGATGAAGAGCAAGGAAAAGCCCCTTGAACAGCAACCCTAATGTGCTATGCGCACATGAGTTGATGGACAAGGGGCTTTGACAAAGCTATTCGCTCAATAGCGCATTTGTAAAAACGAAATAAATAGATAAAGAACAAGGAAACACCCATCCGAAACAAAACCCAACGTACATTTAGTACGTGATTTTGGAGCGGATGGGTGTTGACGCAGTTATTTGCTATTTAGTTCGTTTTTACTCGGAGCGGAGTGCAATCGCAGGATCTTTCTTCGCCGCAATTCTGGACGGTATAAATCCTGCAAGCATACTGAGAAGAATGCTGATTGCAAACATCAAAAGACATTGCCACCAGGAGATATACATAAGTCCGCTGATTTTGAAGATGGTCTTCAAGATTGCGCTAATGGCAAAGGAGAAACCTACGGAGATGATGACGCCGATGAGTCCGGAATATCCGCCGAGTATTGCGGATTCGGCAAGGAAGACGCGCGATATGTCTTTCTTTCTTGCGCCGATTGAACGGAGCACGCCGATTTCTTTTCTGCGTTCGAGAACAGACGTGTAGATGATGATTGCAATCATTATCGTGGACACGATGAGCGAGATTGCCGCAAACGCTACAAGAACGCCGGTGATAGTGTTGACCATTGTGTTGACAAAACTCATTATCGTGGACAAACTGTCGCCGTAACTGACCTTTGAGCCGGTCTCTTTGTTGTATTGATCGATGAACGCAACTATCTTCTCTTTTTGCTTCGAACGACGCGCAATAGAACTCAATGGACGTCGGTTCTTCGAGATTTGCAACGCCGAGTTTTCTCATGATTGCAAGGTTCGTGTTGCTGTCCGTGCTGAAACTAATTCTGTCGCCTGCAAGCACTTTGACCTGCGAGCCGTTGGTCGTCGAATAGTCGAAGTTGATAGGACTATTGTAATAATCGTCGCTTTCTTCGTCTGCTGCCGCTTTGAGTGCGTTCATTCTGACAACGGCTTCGTTTTTTGCTCGCGCGTTCGATAAGGAGTTGCGTGAGTGCGGGCGTATAACCGACAACGCCGTTTATTGACGTAACGCTGACGCCTTCTTTGGGACGGATGACGCCAACGACTTTGACGTTGACAGGATCTCTCGAATCAATCCATTTCTTGTTTTGTTCGGCGTGATTGTGTCCTGTCCAGGTTTTGTCCGCAATGCCGTCTCCGTCGGTGTCAACCCACTTCTCTTCCGCGTCTTCTTCAAGATAATCCGCGTCTGCAAGAACCTTGTATTCAAGATTCAAAAGTTCTTCGACCGACGTCTTATATTCTGCCCAGTGGGAGTCCATAATCGCTTTGATGACGTCGTCCTGCGATTGAAGACCGAGCATAAAGAGTTGATAGTCAAGAAGTTGGTTGCTTTTGTCCACCACAACAACGACTTCCGTTGCGCTTGTCGGCCAGCGTGAATCATTTCCGACGAGTTCGTATTGAGATTCGAGAAGTTTTTGGTTGGAAGACATTTCCGCCCAAGAATTCATCATCGAGCCGCCGCTTGTGGTGAACTTTTTGAGCATGTCGTTGAGCGACGAGCCGCCGATGTCCATATCTTTGATGCTGTCGGGAAGCATATCGAGCACCGAATTCATCGTCTCGGTGTACGGGCTGACCTTCATATAACGCTCTGCCGCCGCTTTTGCTTCTTCGAGCGTTGCGTCGGGATTCTTTTGCATATAGTCGGACACGAGTTTTTCGTTGTTCGGGTCTTCCTTGAATGCGTTGAAACTTACTCCGTAGTTGTACTTGACGGTTGCAAGCGAATCGTCGAAGTTTTCGTCAATATACTTTTTGAGTTGCACCAAATCGTTTTCGGCAAGAAGCGTGCTGAGTTGGCTTACGACTTTGCCGAGCATCTTTGCGGTGTAGATTTCGTCTGTGTCGGGATTTGACGGTCTCTCTTCGTCGTTGTTCATCAGCATTGAAAGAATCGCCGACGGGTCGGTGTTGGTCTTGCCTATCGTGAGCGGATAAGTCGAAAGCGCACTTTCTTCAAGCCCCCTGACGTAACCCGCAGCACCGTTTGACAACGACAAAACGAGAATGATGCCGATTATGCCGATAGAACCGGCAATCGAAGTCAGAAGCGTGCGTCCTTTCTTTGCAAGCAAGTTGTTCCAAGACAAACTGATTGCCGTTGAAAGTTTCATCGCGCACTTGTCCGCTTTTTTGTATTTCAGGAATCTTTCGCGGAAAGTTTTTTTCTTTTTCGGTTCTTCCGTTTTCTTCTCGACTATTTCTACGACTTCTTTTTCGGAAAGCTCGCCGGCAACATCGTCTCTTTCGACTTCTTCGACAACTTCTTCAACGACGTTTTCACCGAGTCTGCATTCAAGTTCTTCAAGTTCGTCTTTAGAATCGTAAGGCATAGAGTCGCCAACGACTTCGCCGTCCTTCAAGTACACGATACGTGTACTATATTCTTCCGCAAGCGACGGATTGTGCGTGACCATGACGACGAGTCTGTCTTCTGCCACTTCTTTCAACAAATCCATGACCTGAATGCCCGATTCGCTATCGAGCGCGCCCGTCGGTTCGTCCGCGAGAATAATTTCGGGATTGTTGACGAGTGCTCTTGCGATTGCGACTCTCTGCATTTGTCCGCCGGAAAGTTGGTTGGGTTTCTTTCTTGCCTGAGAAGCAAGACCGACCTTGTCGAGTGCTTCGAGCGCGCGACGTTTTCTTTCTTCTTTCTCAACGCCCGCAAGAGTCAGACTCATTGCGACGTTTTTGAGAATATTCATGTGCGGAATAAGGTTGTAAGATTGGAAAACGAAACCGATACGGCGATTCCTGTACGTATCCCAGTCGACATCGTCAAAGTCCTTAGTGGACACGCCGTCTATTTGAATATCGCCGCTCGTGTAACGGTCAAGACCGCCGATAATGTTCAGAAGCGTCGTCTTTCCGCAGCCGGAAGGCCCCAAAATAGAGACGAATTCGTTCTTTCTGAACTCGATTGAAACATTATTTAACGCAAGGACTTTTTCTTCGTCCTTCTCTATGACGTACTCTTTTGTTATATCTATCAGTTTAAGCATGATGCTCCATATTCAATATATTGTTGTATTTGGCATGTATTGACAAAGCGGCGAAACCCCGCCATAAAGGTGACCCGTCGTAAGTCCTGAAAATGCAAACTCCCAGCCGAATATCTTCGTTTTGCAAGCGCACGAAAGCGTGAAAATCGCTCAAAAATCATACGCAAAAATTAGACTCACAATATCAATACTTTTATATATCTTATCATATCATATTCAAAAAAGATAGCACTTTTATCAAAAAAATCGACAAATCAGCAAATATGTCGGTTTTCATACAATTGATAAAAATCGCAATTTATTCGAAAAACTCACTAAACAGTATATGTTTGAAAATATTTTTACACCATATTCGATTTTTACAAATAAAAAATTGTGAATTTAATAGTTTTAAGGTTAAAAAAGAAAAAATGCGTGTTTTTCAAAGTAAAATAATCTTATCGAACAAAAAAAACACTATATTCTCCCATGCTAAAATAAGCGGGTTTTCTTTGCCTATTCGATGTTCAATCGCATAATGATACTTTGAAAATATCGATTGGACGAAAAAACCGATAGTAAATTAAAAAAACACGAAAGGTGTATTATATCCGATAATTTGGCTTTGCAATTATCAATCAAAAACACCATTCGTGTGTTTAGTCTGTTATGTTACGCCGTTTTATATTTAAGTTAATTAGAACACCATTCGTGTATTTACATTGCGGTAATTGTCGATTTTTGAACAAATATGGCATAATAAAGCACTATCCGTGTATTTTAAGCGTTTTCAAATATGTTTTTCTATCGTCGGGAATTCTGTAACTTTCGATTGCTTTCTGAATGCTTTTGTTATGCACCCACACGTCGAGTTTTTTCTCTTCAATGACTTTTATAGCGTCATCCCATTGTTTGATAAGCGCAAAACTCATATACCAGGCAACCGCCATATCAACGTAATACTCTCCACATTTGACTTCGAGCACTTTTTCCATTTTGTCGATTGAATAATCTTCGTCGAGAAAATGGCGCATTGCATTGACTATGCCGAAACGGGCCGAATACGTTTCGTCCGACTTCAACCACTTGCAAATCTCCTTCCACAGTTCGTCTTTGTGTTTTTCAAAAACTTTCGGAGCAAAAACGTCGCAAACCGCCCAGTTATCGATAAACGGCAAAAATTCGTTGGTTTCTTTAATTGCAACGACAAAATTCTTCTCACTTGCAACAATAAGTGCGTGCAGCATGTTTTCGTCGTAATAGGTGTGCGGAAGTTCTGAAAGAAAACTTTCTCTTTCGTTTAAGGCGAAGTTCTCGTCGCAAAGAAGCGTCTTTGCAATTTTTCTCATCGTAGGCATTCTCACCCCGATTATACTTTCGGGATTAACCGTCGGAATCAACGTACTGTGAAAACTTTTATACTTCGAATCTGCGTTTTCAAAAAAAGATTTAATACTTTTTGCATATCTTAAAAATCATTCACCGCTTGTGCGTGGGTATAAAAAATATCAATACGAATTATATCGTCACAAATAGTACGTCTAATATACATCACTATACATCACAATGCGCGCGTCACAATACGCACGTCACAATACGCACGTCACAAATCGCACTTAATTATATGTTCGAGCAAAGCCACGCATCCTTCAACAATATCATCGTAAGTCACGTCAAAGTTGCCGGTCCACCACGGATCAGCGATGTCTCTCGGATTTTTTGCAAAATCGAGCAGACGACACACTTTCGCGTCTTCTCCTAGAATTCTGCGCATTGCAATCAGGTTGCGCTCTTCCATCCCGACAAAATAATCATATCGGATTTTATCCGACGAACAAAGCCTTGTCGCCCTATGATTGAGAACGGGCACGGACTCTTCTCTCAATTTTTTCACGGCAGGCGGATAAATCGGATTGCCAATTTCTTCCGACGACGTTGCGCTTGAGTAAACGGATATTTCGTTTTGCAATCCGCGTTTTGCAATCATATCGGACATCACGCACTCAGCCATAGGCGAGCGGCAGATATTGCCGAGACACACGAACATTATCTTAATCATATCAGCACTCGAATACGAACGACAACGGTCCGTCCTGCTCCTGTTCGATGTACATATGCGCTCCGAAAACACCGTTCTTGACGACGATGCCTTGCTGCCTGATTTTCTCCGTCACACGAACGTACAATTCTCTCGCCCTGTCGGGAAGTTCCGCATGCCCGAAATCGGGACGATTTCCCGTCCCCTTTCCAAGCGTTCCCGCAAGCGAAAACTGCGATACGAGAAGTATCTCTCCGCCCGCCTGGGTTATGTCGAGATTCATCTTGTCGTTGTCGTCTCTGAACACTCTGAGTTTTGCGATTTTTCTCGCAAGATAATCCGCTTGCTCCTCCGTGTCGCCTTTCTGAATTCCCAAAAATATGGTAAGTCCGCTCGGGATTTCGCTTATAAGTTGTCCGTCGACAAACAGTTTCGATCTGAACGTACGCTGTATCAATGCTCGCATATTATTCTCCGTATCGACGTTTTATCAACGCAAAACGCACAATAAACCGCAGATTTGCGCAATATATGTCAATTTGTTATTTCACTATGTTTTGTTTTGTTCTCTATAAAAAGCGGCTTGTTTCACCGAGTTTGACCGTCTTTCTTCGGCGGTGGCGAAGCAAGATATTGATAGAAATTGCATTCGAGTTCGCTGTTGTAAAGTTTTCTCACCTTGTCCGCTCTGCGACCGAAATACTTTTCAAAACCGCGATATGACGTTATTGCATACACGCACCATTCGTCGAGTTTTGCCGTGACTCTTCCGAAATCTCTGTACAAAGTTTTCAGTTCGTCTTCTTTCATAAGTCTCTCACCGTACGGCGGATTTGTGATTATCACGCCGTGAGCATACTTTGACGAAAGGTCTCGCATATCCTGAACTTGAAAGTGTATATTGTCCTTAACCCCTGCGCGCTCCGCGTGTTTCAAGGCAAGTTTTATGGCGTCTTTATTTATGTCGAAACCGCTTATGCGCAATTGTCTGTCGCGTTTTATGCGCTGCTCGGCTTCGTCTTGCACCTTTTCACGCACTTTGGGCGCATTTGCAAACTGCTCGCAAGCAAAATTTCTGTTCATACCGGGCGCAATGTCGAGACCTATAAGGCCTGCTTCAACAGGTATCGTGCCCGAGCCGCAAAACGGATCTATAAGCACTCTTTCGGGATTCCATACGGAGAGTTGAATCATTGCGGCGGCAAGAGTTTCACGAATGGGTGCTTCGCCAAGGTACGTGCGGTATCCGCGCTTGTGCAGACCTTCTCCCGACGTATCGAGCGTCACCGTCACGATGTCGTCAACGATTGCCGCTTCTATACAATACGGTGCGCCGCTCTCGTCGAAAGTGCCGTTATACACGGTAGAAAGTTTTGAAATAATTGCTTTTTTCACGACGCTTTGCACCGCACTCAAAGCAAACAGTTTGCTCTTTACGCTCTTTGCGTCAACGATTATTCTTGCGTCTCTTGTCAAAACGTCCTGCCAACGCATAGAAAATATTCCGTCAAACAATTCATCGAAAGTCTCCGCTTTGAACTTTGCAAGCACGATGCGAACGCGGTTTGCGCTACGCAAAAAAAACGTTTGCGCGCAAGACATCTTCAAACGTTCCTTCAAACTCTATTCTTCCGAGATTTGCGCCGCTAGGCTCGTATCCCAGACGAACAAGTTCTCTTTTCACGACGGCTTCGATTCCGCTTGCCGAAGCGACTTCGATATTAAGTTTTCCGAAAAATATACTGTCCATATATTCTCACAATCCGAAGTTTACACTTCGGTTTCGCATATATTAAATCTCGTTTTACGATTATTTTGATTTTCTCAACGATTTATTATATCATTTATCACTTCGCTTGCAAGCACCATTCCGGCAATTGCAGGCGCAAAACTTATGCTCCCCGGGATATGTCTTCCGTTTTCGCACGGCGTGTTTTCGGGAATAATCGGTTCTTCTTTCGAATATACGACTTTAAGGCGTTTCACACCGCGTTTTTTGAGTTCTCGTCGCATCACCTTTGCAAGCGGACAAACACTTGTCTTATACACGTCGGCAACTTCAAAATTCGTGCCGAGTTTATTACCCGTGCCCATACACGAGATTATATCTACACCGAGAGATTTCGCTCTCGTTATCAACTCGAGTTTTGCGCTCACCGTGTCGATTGCGTCTACTATATAATCAAAGTCGGCAAGCGGAACTCTCTCTTGTGTATCGGCATTGAAAAATAAATCGTACTCTATCGTTTTGCACTCGGGATTTATTGATTTTATTCTTTCGACGGCAACCTGCGTTTTGCGTCTTCCGACAGTCTCTCTCGTCGACAAAATCTGTCTATTGAGATTGCTCACGGAAAAAACGTCGTTGTCAAGAACGGCAATCGTACCGACGCCCGCCCTTGCAAGCGCTTCCACAACGTATCCGCCCACTCCGCCGACGCCGCACACCAAAACGCGCGCGTTTTTGAGTGCGTTCACTTTGTCTCCGATGAGCATTTCCGTTCTCGTATACAGATCTTCCATAAAAGCCTTCCGTTTTTCTTTTATAGGCTTATTTTACTACACATCCAAAGATAAATCAACTCCGCCGCCACACTTGAAAACGCAAACTTTTATCAAGCGTTAATTTGCTATCGTATTGTTTTGTTTTTTTTCTGCGACAACACCGCATATTTTTGCATTTCGCTTTTAGGCGTTTTGCGGACAAAATCGAAAACCGAAAATCATATATAAAAAACGCAATAGAAAAATATATCCTTCAAAAAGGTAAACAACGTTTGACATCAACACGATAAGTGTATTATTATATATGCGTAAGAAGGAACTAAATATATGTTGCACAGTTGTTTTCCCGAAAGATTAAAATCTCTGCGTCAAGAGAAAAACATGCTCCAACAAGATTTGGCGGAGCATCTCAAAGTGTCAAAATCCACCATTTCAGGCTGGGAAGTGGGCAGAAACCAACCCGACTACGACACGTTGATTGAACTCAGCATTTTCTTCGGCGTATCCGTAGACTATCTTATCGGGCGTCGCAACTACTGACAAAAAAACACGAAACGCGGAGTTATCTCGGCGTTTTATTTTTGCTTTTATCACCATAGACATTCGCAAAAGATAAAACGACGCTTTCATTTTCTTGCGGTTTTAAGCGCATAATGCCGCATAGGCAACGGTGCCGAAAGAAAAAATATAATTCTCTATTCCGCAAACGACATAAAAAACGCAGTCACAGACTGCGTTTTCGTTTTATCGTTTTCATTTGTCGAAACAAAGTTACCATAAATTGCAAACGTGAACGGTGCGTTCACTTCAAGATATCTTTAAGGAATTGTCCCGTATAGCTCTTTTCTACATTTGCGACTTCTTCAGGCGTGCCCTTAGCAACTATCGTGCCGCCCTTGTCGCCGCCGTCAGGTCCCAGATCGACGATATAATCGGCAACTTTCACAACGTCGAGATTGTGTTCGATGACGACCACCGTGTTGCCCTGCTCGACGAGCCTGTCAAGAATCGTGATGAGTTTTGCAACGTCGTGCGTATGAAGTCCCGTCGTGGGCTCGTCGAGAATATAGACTGTTTTGCCGGTGGATCTGCGCGATAGTTCGGTTGCAAGTTTGACGCGTTGCGCCTCGCCGCCGCTCAAAGTCGTTGACGATTGCCCGAGTTTTACGTAGCCGAGTCCCACGTCGTTGAGCGTTTTGATTTTGTTCTTGATTTTCGGAATGTTTGCAAAGAACTCGGTTGCTTCTTCGATTGTCATATCCAGCACTTCGCTGATATTTTTGCCTTTATATCTCACTTCCAGCGTTTCGCGGTTGTATCTTGCGCCCTTGCACACTTCACACGGCACGTAAATATCCGGCAAAAAATGCATTTCGATTTTGATTATACCGTCGCCGCCGCAGTGTTCGCAACGTCCGCCGTTGACGTTGAACGAGAATCTGCCTGCCGTATATCCCCTTGCTTTCGAGTCGGGAAGCGTGGCAAAAAGTTCTCTTATATCGCCGAAAACTCCCGTGTACGTTGCAGGGTTGGAGCGCGGAGTTCTGCCGATTGGGCTTTGGTCTATGCAAATGACCTTATCGACGTTTTCGATGCCTTCGATAGAATCGAAATTGCCGAGCGTATTTCTCGCGCGCATAAGAGAGTTTGAAAGCGCGGGATAAAGCACTTCGTTGACAAAAGACGATTTGCCGCTGCCCGACACGCCTGTTACGCATGTGAACGTACCAAGCGGTATGCTCACGTCGATATTTTTGAGATTGTTCTGTTTTGCGCCTTTGACGGTGATGAAATTCCCGTTGCCCTTTCTTCTTGCGATAGGCACGGGGATTGCGAGTTCTCCGCTTAGGTATTTACCGGTTATGCTGTCCTTGCTTGCCATGATGTCGTCAACCGTGCCGCATGCCACGACTTTTCCGCCGTGTATGCCTGCCCCCACACCTATATCGACGATATAATCGGCGTTTCGGATGGTCTCTTCGTCGTGTTCGACGACGATGAGCGTATTGCCCAAATCACGCAAATTCTTGAGAGATTGCAAAAGGCGTTGATTGTCCTTTTGGTGCAAACCTATGCTCGGTTCGTCGAGAATGTACAGCACGCCCGTAAGTCCGCTGCCGATTTGCGTTGCAAGACGGATACGTTGCGACTCGCCACCGCTGAGCGTTGCCGCCGAGCGCGAAAGCGTGAGATAATCGAGCCCTACATTGATGAGAAAGTCAAGGCGCGCACATATCTCTTTGACGATTCTGTCCGCAATTAGATGTTGTGTGTGCGTGAGCGTAAGTCCGCCCATAAACTCTTTGAGATTTGCAACAGACATTTCGGTGAGTTCAAAGATGTTCTTGCCGTCTATCGTAACCGCAAGCGCTTCGGGTTTCAGTCGTTTTCCGCCGCACTTGGAGCAAGGCACTTCTTTCATATATTTGGCAATCTCGTTTTTCACCATCTCGCTGTCGGTGTCGTTGTAGCGGCGCATAAGATTTTTTGCCACGCCTTCGTAACTTGCGTGATAGAAACCGCTGAACGTGCGCGAGTTGTATTCCATAGGGATACGATCTCCGTCGTTGCCGTAGAAAATTATGTCGAGAACGTTTTGCGGCAAATCTTTGAGCGGAGTATCCATAGAAAATCCGTATGCCTGCGAAAGCGCGCGGAATTGCATTTGAGACATGTGCCCGGCGTCCCAACCGCTGACCTTTATCGCACCGTCTTTGAGCGATTTATTCCAGTCGGTGACGAGCAGATTGACGTCTATTTCGTTGCGGAAACCAAGACCGCCGCACTCGGGGCATGCGCCGTACGGATTGTTGAACGAGAAAAGTCTCGGCGTGAGTTCTTCAAAAGACAACTCGCAATCGGGGCAAGCGTACTTTGTGGAGTAAAGCACTTCTTCTCCGTCAAAATCGGCAATCACAAGCCCTTCGGACAATTTTATCGCACTTTCGATTGCGTCCGAAATACGTCTTTGCGCGCCGTCCTTGACGACGATACGGTCGATGACGACGCTTATCGTGTGCTTAATGTTTTTGTCAAGCGTAATTTCTTCGTCCAGAGTGTAATTGACTCCGTCCACGCGCACACGCACGTATCCTGCGCGTTTAAGTTGTTCAAGTTCCTTGCGGTATTCGCCCTTTCTGCCACGAACGATAGGTGCGAGAAGTTGAAGTTTCACGCCCGTGCGTTCCATGATTCTGTCGCATATCTGGTCAACCGTCTGACGCTCTATCTCTCTGCCGCATTTCGGACAATGGGGAGTGCCGACTCTCGCAAACAAAAGTCGTAAATAGTCGTATATTTCGGTGACTGTACCAACGGTTGAGCGCGGATTGTGCGAAGTGGTTTTTGGTCTATTGAAACTGCGGGAGAAAGCCCTTCGATGTAGTCAACGTCGGGTTTTTGCATCTGCCCCAAAAACATGCGCGCGTAACTTGAAAGGCTCTCGACGTATCTTCTCTGTCCTTCCGCAAAGATAGTGTCGAAAGCAAGCGACGATTTGCCGCTTCCGGAAAGCCCCGTGAACACCACGAGTTTGTCGCGCGGTATCTCGACGTCGATGTTTTTGAGATTGTTTTCTCTTGCGCCTTTTACGAAAATCTTGTCCATATATCGTTCTTCTTTTTTCGTTTTTCTCTATGTATTAAGTCTTTGTATTTTCCGTATTTTGTTGCGTGTGGGCACCCTGCATTTTCAGCAAATCGTAATTCTTCTATGCGGACGACTGCAAGACTTAACTAAACTTTTTGATTTGTTTTTTAAGTTCGTTCATCTCGTCGCGAAGTGCAATCGCCTTTTCAAAATCAAGCCTTTCTGCCGCAACCGACATAAGCCCTTTGAGGCGTTCAACTTCCTTAATCATGTCTTTAACGCTCAAATTCTCTTTCTTAACTTCCTTTTTGGTGATTTCAAGAGAATTCTTTATCGTGCTGACAACGGTCTTGGGCACTATGCCGTGAGCCTTGTTGTACTCGTCCTGAATCTTTCTTCTGCGCATGGTTTCGTCATAGGCTCTTTGCATGCTTTGCGTCATCGTATCCGCATACATGACGACTCTGCCTTTGTCGTTTCTTGCCGCACGACCGATAGTCTGAATGAGTGCCGATTCGCTTCTCAAAAAGCCTTCCTTGTCTGCGTCGAGAATCGCAACGAGTTGCACTTCGGGAAGGTCGAGACCTTCTCTTAAAAGGTTTATCCCCACAAGCACGTCAAAGTCGCCTTCTCTGAGTCCGCGCACGATGTCGATACGTTCGAGCGTGTCTATATCCGAGTGCATATAGCGCACCTTTATGCCCACTTCTTTGAGATAATCGGTGAGATTTTCCGCCATCTTTTTGGTGAGCGTCGTGACGAGCACTCTGCCCTTATCTTTGACGACTTTGTTTATTTCTCCGATAAGGTCGTCGATTTGTCCTTCGATAGGCTTGATTTCTATCTCGGGGTCGAGAAGCCCGGTCGGCCTTATGATTTGCTCCGCAACCAAATCCGCTCTGTCGAGTTCGTATTGTGCGGGCGTTGCCGACATACACACGATTTGGCGTATGCGTGCGTCGAATTCTTCAAACCTGAGCGGCCTGTTGTCGTACGCGGACGGAAGACGGAAACCGTATTCCACGAGATTGTCCTTTCTTGCTCTGTCGCCGTTGTACATTGCTCGTATTTGCGGAATTGTCATGTGGCTTTCGTCAATGAACGTGACAAAGTCTTTGCCGAAGAAGTCAAGAAGCGTGTACGGTGCTTGCCCCGGTTGTCTGCCGTCGAAATAGCGCGAATAGTTCTCTATGCCGCTGCAATAGCCGACTTCTCTTATCATCTCCACGTCGTAGTTGACTCTCTCGTCGATACGTTGTGCTTCGATGAGCTTGCCGCGTTCTTCAAAATACTTGACTCGCTCGGCTTTGTCGTGAAGAATACGCTTCAGAATCGCTTCTTTATCACCGCTGATGACGTATTGCGTGGCAGGGAAAATGAGCGTATGTTTGAGTTCGTTGAGCACTTTGCTCGTCGTGCCGTCTATCTCGCAAATGCGGTCAACCGTATCTCCGAACATCTCGACGCGCACCGCAACTTCGCTCGAAGTGGACGGAAAAATATCTATCGTATCTCCGCGCATTCTAAACGTAGAACGCACAAAGTCCACGTCTGCTCGTTTGTATTGAATGTCAACAAGACGTCTTGCAATTTCGTCACGGCCTATTTCGTCACCTTCACGCAAAGATATTGCGCTCTCAAAATAGTCCGTCGGCGCGCCCAAACCGTATATGCACGACACGCTCGCAACCACTATCGTGTCCTGTCTTTCGCAAAGGGAAGCGGTGGCGGAGTTTCGCAACTTGTCTATCTCTTCGTTGACGGCAAGGTCTTTTTCGATATAAGTGTCCGTGCGCGGAATGTAGGCTTCGGGCTGATAATAGTCGTAATAAGAAACGAAAAACTCAACCCTGTTCTTCGGGAAAAACTCTCGAAGTTCGTTGCAAAGTTGAGCGGCAAGCGTTTTGTTGTGCGCTATGACGAGCGTAGGTTTTTGGATTTGGGCAATAATATTTGCCATAGTAAAAGTTTTGCCCGAGCCGGTGACGCCAAGCAAAACTTCCGTGTTGAAACCGTCTTTCAATCCTTCGACGATTTTTTTTATAGCCTGCGGTTGATCCCCCGTAGGTTTGTACTTGCTGACAAGTTCAAATTCCATTATCCGCCTATGAGTTTTCCGACGAGATATCTTATGCCCACACCTATGAGCGCGGTCACGACGCTGAGCCCCAAAGTGAGCATTATTTTGAGTGCGAGATTAGACTTGAATGCATGCTCGACGCGTGCAAACTGCAAACCTTTTTTTTGCATATTGATGCAGTATACCAACTCGCCTTTCTTGTCAGAGCGTATCACGTCAAAATACTCGTCGATTTCGAGATTGCGCAACGTCTGATCGAGTTCGTCTTCTTCAAAGGGTATATCGAGCGGTATCTTTTCGAGAATATCGATAGGCGAAAGCAGGCAAGACCCGTTCTGTCTTTCCGCTTCCTGATACACGATTCTCATAACCGCCTTTTCCTTTTTCGTCAACACGTGTTGACGGTCGATTTGAACAGTTGCCATATCTCACCAAATATATTTTAAATCTTCAGTGTTTTCAATTTTCGACATTTTATAATGCGATTTCGCACCGATAAACGTCGTTTTACGCCATTATTACGAATTTTATGATAAGTGCCGTTATCGTCGCAACTATACCGCTGCCTATAAACGAACCGAGAAGTGCCTCAAAGAAAGTCACTCCTTTGCCTGCAACTTTTGCGAGCTTGTCATCACTGCTTTTTTTCTTGCCTTTCTTCTCTTTTTGCTCTTCCGCAGGCTGTTCCGGTGCTACGACTTCCGCTTGTTGAAGTTTCGCTCTTTCGTCAATTCGCTTGATGACGAGAAGGCAATATTCGTCGGGTGTGAAGTACTTGACGGTAATGTATTCTCTGTCTTTAAGCTCACGGATAATGGCAGACAATTGCACCTTTGTGAGCGCAATTTCTTTGGGCATTCTGTCGATGATTTCATCGGCTTCCACAATCTTATACACGTCGTTTTCACCCGCAATCGAGCGAATGACGTCATACACCGTTTGACATTCGAGATTGAGCATAACCGTCTCCTTATTGTTTCTAAAATAATATCATATTATAATAAATATAGCAATATTTTTTTAAACTCTCAACGGAATTGTTGATTTTGAAATGTGATGAAAGAGTTGTCAAAAAGCATATCGTGCGGCACTTATACACGCACTCTGCCTATTCGGAGCGTACTTATAAACGGAATGTGCGACTTAGAAGACGGAACACGAGCCGCAACGGCGTAAAAAATTAATAATTAATAATGAATAATGAATAATTACGGAAGGCGGAGCCTTATCCGAAAGCCCATTCAGAGCGCACTTATAAACGGTATGTGCAACTTAAAAGACGAAATTGGAGCCGCAAGGCGGCGACCGCATCGAGCGTCGGACTTGACGTAAAGTACAAGCGACTGCGCCATGTTGTTGCGTAGCCGGCGCACAAAGCGAAGTGACACAATAAGGGAACTAGCGTAAGTTATGTCTCGACCGAGTGTTGTCCCCCGCTACGCGGTTACCGTGGGTTCCCTGAAAGGGGGAACGGTGATAGGGAAAACACCTGAGGAAAGGGGAAAGTTGCATTAAAGTTTCACCCCTACACCACTTGTAGAGATGAAAAACAAAGCAAAAAATTATCGGGCGAAAAGAAGATTGCGCCTTGCGGCTGGATGTTTCGACAAGCTCAACATGACAATATGGAAAAATTTGTCATTTGCGCCCGTAACGACCACTCATTCAGAACGCACAAATCTACGTGATTTTGGGGCAAGCAGTGCCTGACGAAGTTCACGTTTCTATATAATGACCGCGATATTGAGATGAAGAGCGCGAAAAAGCCCCTTGAACAGCAACCCTAATGTGCTATGCGCACATGAGTTGATGGACAAGGGGCTTTATAAAGCTATTCGCTCAATATCGCGGTCATCGGAAGGCGTTGTAAATGGAATTGATAGCCTTCTCATAATCAAACGTATCTACACCGACTATGATGTTGAGTTCGGATGAGCCTTGGTCTATCATGCGGATGTTGATGTTGTTGTCGGCAAGTGCGGAAAACAGGGTTGCGGCAGTGCCGAGACGAGAAGCCATGTTGTGTCCGACGGTTGCGATGAGCGAAAGTCCGCTGTGTATCTCGATGTTGTCGGCGTTGATGGATTCTTGCAAAGAAGCAAGCACCTTTTGCATTTTGCCGGCGATGTATTCGTCACGAATGACGACGGAAAGCGTGTCGATACCGCTTGGAACGTGCTCGAAAGATATGCCTTCGAATTCGAGAACGGAAAGCACTTTTCTGCCAAAACCTATCTCGGAATTCATCATATCTTTTTCGACGTTGATGATTGTGAATCCTTTTTTGCCGGCGATACCTGTGATGACCTTTTTGTTTTTTGGCAGATTCTTTTCGGACACGATCATAGTGCCGGGATAAGACGGATTGAACGTATTTTTGATGTTTATGGGAATTCCTACGCTGCGGACGGGAAAAATCGACTCGGGATGAAGCACTTCCGCGCCCATATACGCAAGTTCGCGAAGTTCGCGATAACTGAGATAATCAATTATTTCGGGATCGTCGACTATACGCGGATCTGCGGTGAGAAAGCCGTCAACGTCTGTCCAGTTTTCATAAATATCCGCTCCGACGGCACGCGCAACGAGTGCGCCGGTGATGTCCGAGCCGCCGCGCGAAAACGTGGTTATTTCACCGTTCTGATTCGTGCCGTAAAAACCCGATATGACGGCATACTCGACGTTTTCGAGACGTTTTTTTATAAGGTCGAGCGAATAATGCATCTGCAATTTTTCGCCGTTGAATTTGATTATGTCGGCAGTGTCGACAAACTCGTATCCGAGTTTTTTTGCAAGCACGAGCGCAGAGAGATACTCTCCCCTTGACGCCGCATAGTCTGCGGTTTTGCTCGATTCGATGCCTAACTTGATCTTGTCGAGAACATCGTCGATTGCAACGTCGACGCCGAGACTTTCCACTATGTCTTCAAAGCGTTTTCTCACCACTTTGAACGTCTCGTCACAGTTGCCTTTTTCAACGCACTCGGCATAGCAAGCGTACAAAGCGTCGGTGACTTTCACGTCCGTTTTGTTTCTCTTGCCCGGTGCGGACACGACGATATATCGTCTGTCGGGCTCTTGTTTTATTATGTCAACGACGCGCGATATAGTCTCGCCGTTCGCCATTGACGTTCCTCCGAATTTACAAACTTTCATATTTTGCCTTTTCGCCATTATATGTAATTGCAAAGAAAGCGTGACTCACTTTATGAGTTTTGCTTCGAAATAATATCTCTTTTCTTCCGCTTCGCCCATAGAGAACGCCTTTCTGCACAGCGTGCCGTTTTCAAGCACGTAGCCGAAGAGTTCTTCCTTCTTTATCTTTGGCATTACGATTGCCACACCGTCGTTTTCTTTTGCAACGCTTTGAAGATGTTCTATGCCGTGTATGTAGTCGACTTTGCACTCCGCGTGCGATTTGAGATAATCGTCGATTGCGCCTTGAATATCCTTGATTGCTTTTGCGCCGTTGTCGTCAACGGAGATTTCTCTCTCTCCGTCTTTTGAAAAGACTCTCACTGATTGCGTGCCGTGCAAATTGCTTGCAAGATACTCGCAAAAATCGTCGCCTGCGCCGAATACAAAACGGTGTATCGGCTCAAAAACTATGCCGTCATCGTGCAGGTTTTCAATCTCGCAAAGTGCAAATCTGGCAGGATGAACTGCCTTTTGTGCATCGGTTAACCCTTGTTTTATGCGATTCCAGTGTGCTTGCGCGGTTGCGAGAGAGTGGTTGCCGTCACCGACTGCAAAGATGAAGTCGTTGCTTTCCTGCCCGTAAAGATTTTGCACGGATTGATAATATTTTTCAAACTCTTTTGCGACTTCGTTTGCGTCGATGCGGTATCCTTCGAGATGTCCGCCGCCCATATTCAAATCGAAATCGTAGATTTTTTCTAGTCCTTCTCTTCTTGCCCAAAGCCCTTCTACGACGCTCTTTTTTCTGTCGTCGATGAGAAGCATTATATGCGGCAATTCGAGCGGAGCATTTTCGCGTATGGCAAGTCTTGGCGGGATTCTGTCGAGAACTACACCTTCCGTCGAACGTATAAACGCATGGGACGGGTGCGTGAAGCAATAATCTTCAAGGTCGACAGCACACACGACGCCGAGACGAGATACGCCGCTTGCAGTCGTTCTTTTCATCACGACGCAACTGTTTTCAAGCGTGCGGAACACACCGCCCGTCAGATACTCGTTCATCGTCGCATTGATGTTTTCTATGCGTTCCTGTTTGTCGTCGTCTTCAAGATAAACTTCGGGAAACACGAGTTTCAGCGTGCTTGGCGCGTCTGAGACGAATTCTTCCAGTTTTTTCCAGTATCCGCGCTCCGACGTGAATTGATCGCACGCCACGACAGACCATTTTTTATGGTCGCAGTCTTTTGGAATAAGTATATTTGTTGCCTTTATCGTATTCATTAGTCAAATCTTCCGTTCTTTCTTATTTTGCTTGCAAACTTGCTCTTTCTGCGTCCTTGATGCGCTTCTCTCAAAGCGATTGCCGTCGGAGAAATGCCGTACGCTTCTTCGATTTCGTCTTTGAGTTTGTCCATTGTCATATAGCGTTTGATTTCGCCGTGTTTGACGACAGAAATTATACCCGTCTCTTCACTTACGACGATTGACAAAACGTCGGTGTCTTCCGTGATGCCGATTGCCGCACGGTGACGAGTGCCCATTTCTTTGTTGACGTTGCGTTGCGTGAGAGTCAAAAAACAACCTGCCGCAATGATTTTGTTGCCGCGCACGATAACCGCACCGTCGTGAAGGGGGGCTTTTGTGTTGAATATGCTTTCAAAAAGCGGAGCGGACAGCGTTGCGTTGAGTCTTGTGCCTGTGTCGAGAATGTTGTCGTGAATGTCGCCCGCGCTGTCGATAATGATGATTGCGCCGACGTCTTGCTTTGCCATATCCTGACATGCGGTGAGAATTTCCGCCGTGGCGTCTCTGAGTTCGTCGTCGCTGTTGTGCGTTTCAAATCCTTTCGCAGTGGAGACTTTTTGGAAGATGTTCTTCAAATCGTTCTGATACACCACGCACGCCGCAACGATGTCGAATATGACGACAAGGTGCATAATGTACTTCGATATTGCAAGTATCTCTCCGCCGAGAAGTTCGGCAAGCACGTTGACGAGCACTTCGAGTATTCCGCCCAAAAGAAGCAGGAAGAACACTTTCATATTGCGCTTGTAAATGAAAAAACTCAACATGATTGCAAACACGGTGATGAGAATCACCATGTCGATGATGAAATAGAGATTGATTCCTTTTGCGTATTGAGCAAAATTGTACGACATATTTTTTCTCCGCGCCGACGAATCGGCTTTGTGAATTTAAGATTGTAGGGGCTTGTCGCGCCCATAGTTTTATCAGATGTCGAACTCGTCGAAAACGTGTTCGTCGTCTTTCTTTTTGACGTGTTGTTTTTCAAACTCGCCGAACGTATCACCCGTATCGTTGCGTTGCGTGTATCCGTATTGTCTTTGGTCTTCGGGATGTTTTCTTAGATAATCTTCTCTCGTGTCGGTATTTCTAAATTCAGACGCTTGTTTTTTTAACATGGCCGCAATCACTATATCGGCAATAAGATATGCAAAATAAATGCAAATCGCAACGATTGAAGAATACACCTGAATAGGTGCCGTGAGATAATCGACGACATAGCCCATTTCGCGCAGATATGCGATGAGTTCCGCCGCCACGTCCGTGCTTGCGCCGATAGACACGATTGTGAGATTTTGGCTAAGCACCGAAAGACCGAGCACCACCATGAACACGATCGAATAAAGCGTGAAACTGTTGGCTCTCTCAACGGGATTGAAATTGTAGAACTTTCTGAAAACGCAGAAATACATGATAAGCATTGCCGCAGGAAGCGCAGTGACGGTGTATACGGTTGAAGTGACGACGTATATTGCAGGCTCTAGCACTGCAAAACAATCAATCACTCCGCCCAAAAGTCTCACTGCCGCAACAAAAATCATCACCCAGTAACAAAAGTCGTTGCGGGAAATGTAGTTTGCATGGCGACGCGCGCAAATATACCACATAACGAGCGCAAGAAGGAACGTGACCGCCATCGGAACGAGCCCGTAACTGAACACGTCAAGCAAAATTTGCGTTGCTGCCGCGACGCCGGATTTGCCTGCAATCACCAACGCGTTGATGTCGCAATACAAAGGGGTAAACGTTGCCCACAAAAGACGCGAACAACAATCCGAGCCATATCCACACGTAATATTTTTTGTCTATTTTGTTTTCCATAAATCTCCTTTTATATCGCAAGAAGTTGCAATATTGCTTCGTGAATCGCGCTTACGTCGTTGCGCGCGCCGGTCAATACGTCACATTGAAGCGAATGTAGATAATCCACGCACTTTTTGAGCCGCATCTGCGAATAGTTTGACGACGTCTTTCTCAAAAAAATACACCGCACCCGACTTCATGCCGAGAAGTTTGCCGAGTTCTTCGTTGGGCATATTTTTGTTGAGTTCGGCGTGCAGCATGTTGCGATATTTGTCGTATAGCCTGTTTATGATAGTGACGCCGCGTATGCCGTTTCTGAAAAACACGTCAAGCACTTCGATTGCCTTATCCGCATTCTTTTCGCTCACGGCGTTTGCAAGTTCGTATATCTGAAAATCGATATCCGCACTCACCATGTCGCATACGTCTTGTCTTGTGATTGTGCCTTGCGAATATGATTTGAGTTTCGTGATTTCGCTCACGATTCTGGACATATTGCCCTGCGTTCTGTCGATAAGTTCGCTCACCGCTCCGCGCTCTATCTCAACGGACGGCGTTGCCGCGCACAAATCGGTTATCTCTTTCACAAGTTCGTCGCCGTCGAGTTTCGAGCAATCGACAAGTTGCACTTTTTTGCTCTTTACGGTCTTTGCCACGTCTTCGTCACAGGATATGACAAACACCGTCGTCTCGCTAGGTTCGGAAAAATACTTGTCGAGCGCGCTTTTTTCGCTCTCGCTCGGAGAGTTTTCAAGCCCGAGTACGACAACCTTTCTTTCGTCGAATACGGGGAAAGTATACGCCGCGTCGATTGCGGAGAACACCGCACCGTCTCCCGACACCACGCTCAGATTGAAATCGGCATACTCGGGGTCGACGAGTCCTTTGAACGACTTTATGGCAGAAGACACGAGATAATCGTCGTCACCCGCCACGATATAAGCCGCCGCAAATTTTTCTTTGCCGCCCAAACACGAATTTATATGCTGTTTCAATTCTCCGTATTTCATTGCTTCCACGCGCCTACGCACGTATCCTATGATGAGTTATATTATATGATAACATTAAATATTAATTTTGTAAATAAGCCGCAACCCAGAAAATTAACAATAATCGGCAATATAAGATGAAGATGAAGAGCAAGATCAAAAAAACCCTCCGCAACAAAACTCGGCGTACGTGTAGCACGTGATTTTGTAGCGGACGGGTGTTAAAATAATTATTCTCTAAATATCACTCTCACAACACTTTGGAGAGAAAATCGCGCAACCGTTCAGTCTTGGGTTCGTCGAATATTTCCTGCGGTGTGCCCTGTTCGAGAATCTTGCCTTCCGTCATGAAGAAAACCTTGTCGGCAACTTCACGGGCAAAAGCCATTTCGTGAGTGACGATGAGCATGGTCATACCCTTATTTGCAACGTGCTTTATAAGGTCGAGCACTTCTCCCACCATTTCGGGATCAAGCGCGGACGTCGGCTCGTCGAAAAGAAGAACTTGCGGATTCATTGCAAGCGCACGCGCGATTGCGACGCGTTGCTTTTGTCCGCCCGAAAGCGTGGACGGATAAACGTTCGCTTTGTCGGACAACCCTATGTTGAAAAGGAGTTCGTCCGCGCGCTCGGACGCGGCTTTTTCAATATCTTTTTGCTTGTGAATTTGAGTGGTTCGGCACTCTTTTGAGAAAGGTGCACCGTGCGTCCGATTTTACGCTCGAGATTTTCGGCTTTGTCGGTGAGCGCGAGTTTTTGTTTTGTCAGTTTCTTATCGTACGTGGCAAACGGTTTTCCGCCGACGTATTTTATGGTTTTTGTTTCATCCCACGCCGAAACGATAGGTTTAAGCTTCGTTTTGCACTCTTCAAGTTGCGATTGTAGCAAAATCAACTTTTTGTCGACGTGTTTGTTATATGACTTTCCAAACGCTTTGAACCATACGTTATACACCGGAATAAACGTGTTTTTAAGGCGAGTCATACGCATGTTTTTCACGCCGATTTGCACAGGGGCAAGCGTGATGTTTTCCTTGACCGTCATGTTTGAAAACAGATTGAACTGCTGAAACACCATGCCCATTTTTTCACGTTGACGATTTATATCGACTTTAAGGTCGGCAAGGTCCACTCCGTCAAAAATTATCTTGCCTGCGTTGGGGTCTTCAAGGCAGTTGAGACAGCGAAGAAAAGTCGATTTACCGCTTCCCGACGGACCGATTATCGCGACGATTTCGCCTTCTTCGACGCTTGCGGATATATCGTCGAGCACGAGAAGGTCTCCGTATTTTTTTGTCAGATTGTATACGTCTATCATGTTTTCTTTCCCCCCTTATGCTCCCACGCTTTTCGCACTGCGTTTTTGTGATTTCGATTCGCGCTTTTCGCTTTTGCGCAATCTCTTTTCCACAAGTTTTATGACGATTGTGAGAAGCCCAACAATGACGAGATAAAACAAAGCAAGCACGATATACGGAATCATATATTCGTACGAAGACGAGCCTATTGCTTTGAACGCCTGCGTCAAATCGAACACCGCTATAAAGCCTGCAACCGACGTGTCTTTCACAAGCGCGATGAGTTCGTTGCCAAGTGCGGGAAGGCTGTTTTTGAGAGCCTGCGGAAGCACTATACGCAACATTGCCGACGGATAGGAAAGTCCGAGTGCCCTGCCTGCTTCGAGTTGTCCCTTGTCAACGCTCATTATGCCGCTTCGCATGATTTCGCTGACGTACGCCCCGCTGTTCAGCCCGAACGTGACTATTGCCACGACGAGTTTATCTACGTTGACGTTCATAAGCGGAAATAGCACGTAATAAATGAGCAACAGTTGCACGATGATAGGCGTTCCGCGGAAGAAGAACACGTATACGTCACCGATTTTCGAAAGGAAATTCAGAAAACCGTTGCGTTTCGACGCCACCTTTACTATTGCGATGAGCGAGCCGATAATCACACCTATCACGAAACCGATAAGCGCGATATAGGCGGTGTTTTTCAAACCGTCCAGCACGTTTTTGTAGCCTTCGTTGTCAACGAACGAGCGGATGAATGTCTGCCATTTCAATGCCATTGCACACCTTGCTTATTTGTTGAAGTTTTTAAGAAGAGTCACGGCAATCGCCTTGTCCACGATGACGTAGTCGATATTGCCGTTGAGCATAGCCTGCACCGCAAGACCGGGCGCGTCGAAGCCGTTGAATTCGATATTTGCATATCCGCCGAATTCCAAAGACTCGTTGCCTTTGATGTATTGTTGTCCCGTAGTTCCCGTCTGTCCGCCGATTTTTGCACCTTTCAACGACGAGAGCACGCTTTCGATTTCCGCTTTCGTGGTGCAATAATCAAACGGCGTCACGGAGTTTGCTTTCACGATGAGCACTTGCGTCGTGTCGTAATAAGGATTTGAAAAATTGACGATTTTCGCGCGGTCGGCGGATATCGTGAGTGCCGCCATACCGATGTCGTATTCCGCCTTCGTTTCCACTGCCGGCACGACGGCGTCGAAGTCCATGTGAGCGACAACGAGCGTTTTGCCAAGCTCATCCGCGATGAGCTGCGCGATTTCGATGTCTATACCCGCGATTTTTGAGCCGTTTCGATACTCAAACGGTGAAAACTCGAGGTTGGTTGCCACAACCAACTCGTTGTCGCTGCCGCTTGACTCGGTCTTGATATCCGCCGAACCGAAAGACGCAAGTTCGTCCCCGGTCGCATTGAGATATTTGCTCATAATCTCGTAAATCTGCGTTTTCTTGCTCTCGAGAATCGCATTCACAGATTCTTTGAGTGCGTCGTCGGACTTTTTGAAAATGAAAGCGTATTGCTCGCTTGAAAGTTCGACGTTGACCATATTGATTTGCTTTCCGTCTGCCGAAGCCGTGTTGCACGCGACAAGCGCAATGCACGATGCGCAAACGACGATAAGCGTAAGTGCCGAAATAAGAATTTTTACTGATTTTTTCATATTTTTTTTCTCCGTGTGATACGAGAAGCAATCATAACAAGTATTGCATATTTTTGCAACCGTTTTTGCATATATTTTAAAAAAAATATTTTATTTTATGCAAAATTATTTTTTATTCGGAATTTTTATACAGTTTTGATAAAATTTTATGCAAATATACATTACACTCGTACGGTCGTGGACAAAATTCCGGATTGACGAAAGCGAGTATATTGATATAATATTTATAAATAAAACGTTTTTAAAAAACAAAAAGGAGCGCATTATGTCGCGCATAACCGCTTTTTATATTACGTCATACGAAAAAATGTTGGACAGAGCCAAGCGCACTTTTGTAAATTGCTTTGACGGTGACGTCGAATTTATCGATTTTTGTATCGATGAACCGACGATTTCAAACGGTGCGATTGAAAAAGCAAAATCGTCAGACGCCGTTTGGTATTTTGCGCCGCACTTTTCAAGCGCAAGCGCACCGCTGTCTCTCATACGAGCAAAACTCTGCCTTTTTGCAAACGTGCAAATCGTGCAGGACGGTGAAAAAGAAGACGAATATTTCGTGTGCGACGAAAGCCGTTTCCCCGAAAGTTCGTTCTCGTCGAGCACCGCTTTCGGCAGACAAGCAAAGGACGTGAACACGCTCAGTGAGTTGGAGATAGAAAAAGTGCTTCGCATCGCCTACGAACTTGCCGAAATGAAAGCGGAAAATCTGACTTTGGTCTTGCCTGTCGAACCGACTGCAATATCCAGCCTTTGGAGAAAGATTGCCTACGACATCGCCGAAGACTATCCTTTCGTCTCGGTTGAAGTCGTGGACAGCGTTGAAGCCACCGTGCGAGTTTCAACGTCCAATCTCTCGCGCGTGTGCGTCGGCATGCGCGAACAATTGAGACCGCTCTGCACTCTTTCCGCAACGCTCGGCGGATGCTCGGTGTCTTCGATGAGTCTCGGTGAGACAACTCTCGGCTCTTACGAGTGTTTATCTTCGTCGGATGAAAGAGTCGTGAAGTCGCTTGTCGAAAACACGCTTTCTTTCTCGTACGGATTGCCCACGGAAATTGAGAATTTGGCAGAATAAAGGTTTTATCGCTCTGTTTTTGCATTATCAACACGGCAATACAAAAAAAATCCCGCACAATTGCGGGATTTTGTTTTTGCCGTTTTTTATGGTTCAATCTATTGTCTTTTGGCAAACCGAGATGTCAGCCTTCCTTTCTGTTGGATTGAATTTGGAGACTGAGCAACGCAAGCGAAGAAGCAAGGTCTTCGTTTTTGAGTGCCACGTCGGACGGAATGTTGAGATGCACGGAAGCAAAGTTCCAAATCGCCTTTATGCCTGCCGCAACCATTCTGTCCGCCACTTCTTGCGCAGCATACGACGGCACGGTGATGATGCCGATCTGAATGTTGAATCTTGCCACGATGCTTTGAAGTTTGCCAACGTCATAGACGGGCTTACCGTTGATTTTCGTGTTTACGAGTTTTTCGTTGTTGTCAAACGCCGCCACGATATTCAAACCGTAATTCTCAAAACCGCCGTATCCCAAAAACGCTTTTCCGAGTCCGCCGACGCCGACGAGTATAGCGTCGTGCGTGTTGTTGTACCCCAAAAAGCCTTCGAGATCCGCAATAATTTCTTTCGTGACGTAACCCATTTTCGGTTTGCCCGCAACGCTTGAAACAAGCGCGATGTCTTTTCTCACCTGCACGGGATTGAGGTTGAGCCCGTTTGCGATTGTTGTGCTTGACACGGTTGCCACGTTGAGTTTGTCGAGTTGATAGAGATATTTCAGATAGGACGGCAAGCGGTTGAGCGTTGCCTTGGATATATCCTTGTTGTCAATTGTCGTCATATTCGCACTCCGTAATTTTTTATCGGTAAAAATATATTCCTATTCACTCTTGATTGTCAAGTTTTTATCGATATATTTCAAATATCGTTCGATTTTTACACTTTTTTGCTGCAGGTCTCTTGATATCGATAAAATTTTGTTTTGCTACACACTAAAAAAAGCGACACCACATAGGCATCGCTTTTCAATCAAACGGATAACACTCCGTTTTTATTGTTTGTCGTTTTCATCCGTATCGCTGTTTTCGGCACGTATAGACATATCGTTATCTTTGTTGTCGGCGGCTGACGGTGTTATATTGTCGCTGTCGGTGGGTGCATTTTGCGATGTTTCAGCCGTATTGCCGTCAAGCACCGTCACGTCTTGATTGCCCGTATCGTCAAAGAAAGTCAATCCGCTCGAATCGGTCGCTTTTGTGTTGTCGGCGTTTTCTCTCACGTCAAAGTCTGAAAACATATCGGAATATTTGTTTGCCAAGTCGCTCGGGATAGGCTCGTATTGTTGTGTGGGGACAACGCTCTTTGCCGCCTTGTCGGCTTTTTTTTTTTTCACCGATTTGACGATAGCGATTATGGTGATCGTGATCGAGAACACCACAAGCGGCGCGCCTACCGTCACTCCGAGCACGATTGCAAGAATATACAAGAAGATTATCACGAAAAATATAAAACCGGAGTTTCTCGATTTTTGAGTTTCTTCACTGCAAATCTTGAACGTAAGTTCGCCCTCTGGCAGCGTGTCCGAGTGGTAGGTGTATCCGCCGTCCGTTTTGGCAAAGCCCTTTATTGCGTAGTTGAGCAAATAGCCGTCCGTGTGGATGTTCACCGTCAAATCTTTGAACCCTGCCCACGTGGTTGCGGGAGAGAGATAATAGATGAATTCATACACGGCGGGGATATATCTCTCGTTACGAGCGGGAAAAAGCGGCACGGTGACGGAATTGACAATCGTCTGCCCCGGCGCAATGGAGAGCGTATACTGACACCAACGGAAGAGCGAAAGTTCCGGATATCTAGATATGACAAACTCTAACGGGCGAATCACCGTACTGCTGTGCAGCGAGTTGAACGTGTTTGCAAGAGCATTGTACCAGTCAATATCGAGAACGTCACTGTCCGCGGGACGATTGACGTATGCAAGCTCGTCACCAAATGTCTGCTCTTGTCTTGACACAAGCGAGAGATGTCCGCCCTTTTGTCCGCCGATGACCGTCACGTCGCAAGCGGCGATGTCCAAATCTTCACCTACAACGTAGAACACTAGTTGCGGCTTGCCTGCCGTGCTCATGACGATTTGTTGTTTGTTGCCTTCTCGTTGGGAGTGAAAATCGCACACGACTTTTCTTTCCCAATTTCTGTCATACTCAAACGTCAAATCAAGCCCCTGAGCCGTGTCGGATACGGAATACGTGTATTTGTACACCTTTTGCGTGGTGGCGAAAAATGAGTCTTGCACAAAATCGTCGCTTAAAGACGACAAATCCCTTTCAATGTCAAAGCGGTAATAACCGATATGCGTATATCTTGTACGCCACGCGATTTGCGCGCCGTCAACACTCACAGAGCAATCGTCTTTGTCGGATTTGTTCTCATCCTTATATCCGTATGGAAACACAACGTCCATATTTATGGTGTTTTCGCTCGGATTGCGAAAAGTATAGGTCGCGCAAACGCTGCCAAACTGTTCATACTGACCTTGCGAGTTGCTTTTGCCTTGATAGTAGATGTAAAAATCGAGATCTTCCTTGTCAACGACAACGGGGCAATTCTCCATTGTGACGATTGCTCCCGAAGAATCAATGCCTTCAAAATAGCGTTGCACAGAGTTTGCGTCCGCAACTCTTTCGGGAAAAACCAAAACCGTCGCAATTATGATTATTGCAACGAATATCGTGATTATGGTAAATACAACGCTTTTCTTTTCCATGCGACTCTCCCGTGCGCTTTGAAACACGCTTTTATATTTTTATTGTATCACATGTCACGCGCGTAGGCAACCCGCAATTATTTCACCGTAACGTCGGCAAGCGTAAAGCGGATTGCTTTTTCAAGCTCTTTGAGAGTCGTTTCTATCTGATACCCGATTTTGCCGCCCGAAAAATATATGCGATCGATGTCTTTTGCACTCTCGTCTATCGTTGTTTTGAAGAATTTTTTCATGCCCACAGGCGAGCATCCGCCGTGAACGTAGCCGGTGAGCGCAAGCAAATCTTTGGATTTGAGCATTTCGACGCTTTTTTCGCCCACGACTTTCGCCGCTTTCTTCAAATCGAGTTCTGCGGCAACGGGGATGACGAACACGTAATGTTCAAGGCTTTTCCCTGCCGTCACGAGCGTCTTATACACATATTTTTCGTCAACGCCGAGAAGAGCTGCCGCTTCAACGCCGCTCACCGCGTCTTGTATGGGAAGAATATGTTCTTTATACTCCGCCTTTTTTGCATCGAGCAAACGCATTGCGTTTGTCTTTTCTGTTTTATCCTTTGACATATTGCATTTTCTCCTTTCAAGAGATAAATCGAATTTTTCACGCAAACGCAAGTTTTGCGCGGTCTTTGAAAATATATGCCCTATCCCGCAATCGTTTATATAGCAAAAGCGAACTCATTTTTTGAGTTCGCAATCGGTTTAGTCGTGAGCGCAGTCTCCGCAAGTCTCGCAATCGAGGCAATCGCTTTCGCACTCATAAGCATCACCGCTTAATTGTTCGTCGACTTTGAGCATAATCGCACATTCTATGCGTTTTCTGAACAAGTCGCATCCGTACTCGTACACGCCGTTGATGTCGCCGGTTGCGTTGTACGCGTTTGCCGCGCATCCACCCGAGCAGTACAATCTTGCCCAGCAGTCTTCGCACTCTTTTCTCGAATAGGCGTTGCAACGCTTGAATTTGTCACGCATAGCGGTGTTCGTAACGCCCGTCCAAATGTCTCCCATGAGATAATCTTTGTTGCCTACGAATTGATGGCAGGGGTAAAGTTCGCCCGTCGGAGTGACTGCAAGATATTCCGTTCCGCTTCCGCAACCCGAAATGCGCTTGTAAATGCAAGGACCGCCTTCGAGATTGAGCATATAGTGATAGAAGGTGAACGGCTTGCCTTGTTTTCTTCTTTTTATCATCATATCGGCAAGTTTTTCGTACTCCTTGTAAAGCACTTTCTTGTCGTCTTCGGTGAGCGCGTATTTGTCGGTGGGCGGACACACGACAGGTTCCATGCTGAGTTCGTCGAATCCGAGATCGAGCATTGTCTGAATGTCGTTGGTGAAATCGGGATTGCGATGAGTGAACGTGCCGCGCATATAATAATTCTTGCCGCCGCGCGCTTTGACGAATTTCTGAAATTTCGGCACGATTATATCGTAACTTCCCACGTTGCCTATCGTCTTGCGGAAGTGGTCGTTGATTTCCTTTCTTCCGTCAAGGCTGAGCACGACGTTGTCCATCTCTTTGTTGGCAAACTCAATGACATCGTCGTCAACGAGCATTCCGTTGGTGGTGAGCGTAAAGCGGAAATTTTTGCCGTGCTCTTTCTCTATGGAGCGAGCATACGCCACAAGATCCTTGACCACTTGCCAGTTCATAAGCGGTTCGCCGCCGAAAAAGTCCACTTCGAGATTGCGGCGCGTTCCGCTGTTTTCCACAAGGAAATCGAGCGCGCGTTTGCCAACTTCGTAGGACATAAGAGCGCGTTCTCCGTGATACTTGCCTTGGGATGCAAAACAATATTCGCAGTTGAGATTGCAGGTGTGCGCGACGTGAAGGCACATGGCTTTAAGCACGGTGTTGCGTTTTGCGAGATTTTCTATATCGGGCTTAAACTCGTCTTTTGCAAAGAGTTTGCCTTGTCCTACAAGCTCGTCAACGTCGTCCAAGCACTCTATTACATCTTGTTCACTCACGCCGTCTTGCGCGTATTTTGCAGCAACTTCCTTGACAATTTCTTCATGCGATTTCGTCTCGTATAGATTTATAACGTCGTACGCCACGTCGTCGACGCTATGCACGCTTCCGCTCGCAACGTCGAGCACGATATTGTATCCGTTCAGTTTGAAAGAATGAATCATTTGTATTTTCCTATCGACACAAAAAACGCCTAGACGTATCTAGGCGACTTTTGTGATTTTTGGGTTAAAAAGTTATTTTGCTGCTTTCTCGCACTTTTGGTTTGCAACGCCGCAAGAAGTCTTGCAAGCAGATTGGCAAGAAGTTTGGCATTCGCCGCAGCCGCCGTTCTTTTTGCTTTCGTTGAGATCGCGAGTTTTCAAGGTTACAATTCTTTTCATCGTAATGGCTCCTTACTTTTAATATATATCATTATAGAAACAACGCCGTGTTTTGTCAACACAAATGTCCAAATTGCCTATTCGCCCGATTTTCTCGGTCAAAAGGCAAATATGCGCGTCTTACGTATCGTTTGAAACTATACGATTCAATCTTGTTTCACAACGAGTATTCCGCTCGGAAAAGTGCCTTTTTCGCTTGATACGTTCACGCCGTTTTCATACTCTAGCGTCGCGTGTTTTATAAACTCCCCGTCTATGACTTCGCCCTTTACGATTATAGGCGCACCGGGCGGATACGCCCACACGTTCTCTGCGCACACTCTTCCTTCGCTTTTGTCGAAATCGACGATTTCGGTGCTTAAACTCTTGATTTGATACGGTTCAAGTGCTTTTTTGCAATTTCAAGTATAGGTTGCGCAACGAGCCCGTTTCTGAAAGCAAGACTGTCGTCAAGCGAAAACAGCGCGTCTATAAGTGCGCCGAAAGACTCATAACCGTCACCGAGTCCCGTCATCGCTATGGCGTAATTGACGCTTGCCATTTCAAGTTCTATGTCGTACGCTTTGCGCAAAACGCTTTTGAGTTCCACACCGTTGGTGCTTGCTCCCGTGCATAAAATCACAAGTTTCGACTTGTCGTATGAAAACACTCTCGAGTCCTTTCTCGGCTCGAACAATCCGAGTTTCTTCAGACGAGACAACGATTTTCTCGTTGCGTCTATTTCGTCGGCCCATTTTTCAAGCGCGCGTTTTTTATCGTCTTCAAGGAATCGCACGCAACCGTCTATCGACGCCATAAGCACGTAGGACGGAGAACTCGATTCGAATACGGCAAGATTCGAATCTATCTCTTTCATATCGACTCTGTCCGTCAAAACGTGCAAAAGTGCGGTTTGCGTAAGGCTTGGGAGCGTTTTGTGAAGACTGTTCACCACCATATCCGCGCCCAGTTGTCTCGCACTTTCTTCAAATCTTTTGTCAAGTCCCAGATGCGCACCGTGCGCTTCGTCAACAAAGAGAATCGCGTTGCGTGCGTGACATATATCTGCAATTTTCTGCACGTCGCTTATCACGCCTTCGTACGTCGGGCTTGTGATTACGACGAGTTTTATATCTCCGTTTTCGTCAAACGCCTTTTCGACGTCTTTAGGGTCTACAGAACCGTAAAAACCGTATTCTTCAAAATATGTCGGACGCACGTACACGGGTGTGAGCGAGCAAATTTCAATCGCATTGAAAACGGATTTGTGACAGTTGCGCGCAACAAGCACTTTATCCCCTGCTTTCGTCACCGCTCTCACACCTGCGAGAATTCCGCAAGTACTGCCGTTTATAAGGAAGCGCGTATGTTTCGCGCCGTACAAAGTTGCCGCTCTTTCCTGCGCCGACTTCAAAATTCCGTTTGCGTCGTGAAGATTGTCAAAGCCTTCAATTTCGGTTATATCTATTTTTTGTGCGCCGAAAAGAAAATCGAACGGCACACGTTTATGTCCCGGCATGTGAAATGGCACGATTTTGTCGTCGTCGTGTTCTTTCAAAAGCGTTGCAAGACTTTTTTCGTCGTTCGTTTTGAGCGCATTGTCTCTTTTCACGCGGTTAGGATGAAAAATTTTGGGATTTCTTTCTCTCATATTTTAATTATATCATATCTTTTGAAAAATGCTATGGAAAAATGTTTTAAGGCGTGTTATAATCTAGAAAAACGAGCGTTATCGCTTGAGAATTCGGCGTTTTGCACAAAAACGCACCGTATAGACGATGAAAAAGAAAACTATCACTACCTTTTTAACACTTGCATTCACACTCGTGCTTTGCGCGACGCTTTTTGCGTGCGACAGAAAGGGCGACGACGGGAAAATTAACTATGCCATAGACAACTCTTTTATCGTGCTTGAGAGAAACATCGGAAACGCACTCGTGTTCTCACCCGTCACAAACGCTACGCGCGACGAAAACGGAAAAGTGACAAACGGCAACAATCTCAACTGTGAATACGGCGTGATTTTATACGTCGGAATGGGCGTTGAACCCGAAAGATATTCTTATCTTGCCACCGCACTTGCAAAACAAGGCTATCTCGTTGTAATACCGCAACTTGACAACAATCTTGCATACACTCACTACCAAGCAGAAGAAACAGCGTTTGAAACCTACGGCAACGTGAAATTTTTCATCGCGGGGCACTCTTTTGAAGGCGGTGCAAGCGCAATACGCAGAACGTCTGAAAATAAAGACAAAGTTATGGGCACGGTGCTATGTGCTCCAGTCGGAAGCAGACACAAATTGCTTGACGAAAACGGCGAACCCGTCAAAGACGACAACGGAGTGGAAATCTACGTTTCGGACAATCTTCTCGATTGCTCACTGCCCGTTCTTCTCGTCGAAGCTGACAACGACAAAGTGCGCACCCAAGACAAAGCAAACGACGCAAAAGCACGGCTCAAAGACGGCTACGTTTCAAAAGTCTTGAAAGAAGCCAATCACACTGCGTTTGCTCAAATCGACGTCGAAGACGATTTGCCGATAAAATTGCCAAACTTCATCGACGACGTAAACGCAACGACAATAGAACAAAAAAACGTCCAACGCACCGAGACTTGCACAGTCGTCCTTGCGTTTCTTCGCTCCGTCGTTCTCGGATAACAGAAAAAACAAACTCATACAACAAGAAAAAGCGCACCGAATTAGCAAAGTGCGTGTATAAGTTTTTATAAGTTCACGGCTCTACAAAGGGTAAACGTGTAAAACCCTAAATAGAACACCCCATCTTTCCGGTCCGCGCCGGTATTTCTTCCACCACTCGTATAGGCGTTTTCTCTACAAAAGTGTATATCGCTCGCGGGGAAGACAGTCGGCACTCGCATAGAAAAGTATCGTCCCCTTGTTATGCCACTTCGCATGCGTGGCGGCTTGCGCAACACAGTGCCACGCATTCTCGTACAATCATCTTGCTCGGCGCTTATTTGCTCGCCGCCGTTGCGGCTCGTGTTCCGTCTTTGAAGTCACACATTCCACTTATAAGTACGCTCCAAACAAGTTTTCGTTTCGGGTGTGGGTGTCCCACCCGCAATTATTCATTATTAATTATTAATTATACATTATAAAAACCACGATAAATAGATGAATGACGCGAAAGCACCCCGAGAATGACAACCCTAACGTACAAGGCGTACGTGAGTTGGCAGGCTCGGGGTGCTATAAGGAACGAAGTGACGGAATAGCGATTGTTACGCTTTGCGTCAATCGCGTCCAAAGTCAGTCGCTATTTAGTGTGGTTGAAAACGGCAATATTGAGATGAAGAACAAGAAAGAGCCACGCTAACGGCAACCCTAATGTACAAGTAGTACATGAGTTGACGGAAGCGTGGCTCTGACGCAGTTAGGCGCAATGTATTATCATTTGAAAAAGCGCGATATTGAGATGAAGAGCAAGAAAAAAGCCGTCCACACAGACAGGAAGCGTACTAGGTCGTACGTGACTGGCTGTGTGGACGGCTTTGACACAGCTATTCGCTCAATAGCGCGGTTTTAGTCGCAGTTTATAAGAATCTTGCTGTATTGAAGCGGATACTTCACACACGATTCTACGACTTGCGGAATTTCTTCAAAGTTTGCGGTCGCACCGATGATTCCGTCGGTTTTGACGACTTTGTTGGCGAGAAGGTTGATTGCCGAAGACAATTCCCCAATGCCATTGCATACGCCTTTGAGAGTGAGTTGTTTTTTGAGAACCGTGCCTGCATCGACGGCGTGTTTGCCGCGTGTCGCATAACCCGCTATGATGACGTCGCCCTGATTTTTTACAAGACGAATTGCCGCATTCACGTCAACGCTTTCGCCGGAGAAAATTGCCGCTTCCGCCATTCTTCCGCCGGTTATTTCTTCGACTCTGCGTTCGAGATTGTCATAGGTGGGATTGAGCGTGTAGCAAACGCCCCACTTTTGCGCAAGCGCAAGTTTGTCTACGTCAAGGTCGATAAGGATTGGCACGTATTGATAATAGGTTGCCATCTGACCGAGAATGAGACCGAGCGTAGACGCACCGACGATTACGATATAATCGCCTTTTTTCGCGGTCGAGCGCTTCAAACACGTTGTTGCCCATTGCGATATATTCGGTGAACAACGCTTCTTCGTCGCTTACGCCGTCGGGAAGAGCAAAAACGTTTTCGAGCGGAACAGACACGAAGTCTCTCAACAATCCGTCAACGTCAACGCCCATGGTCTTCACCACGTCCACGCCGTGTTCGCACTCTTTGAGATATGGGCTGACGACCACGCGCGAACCGAGTTTGAGTCCGCTGTCTTCGTCCGCTTCGCTCACGAGAGCAACCGCCGAATGTCCCGGCACAACCGCGTCGTCTTTTGCCATAGCAAAGAGATTGCACACGTCATGTGACGAAATCGCGACTTTTGCGATTTTCACTTTGACTTGTCCGTCCGCTCTCTGGCTGACGTCTTCAACGAGTTTTACGCCGTCTTCTTTGTTTATAATCCATTCTTTCATAATTACCTACTTTTATATTCTATCATACGCACCGATATATTGCAACATTGCGTATATCGACAAAAACCGTATGTTGTATGGCTACCATACGTTCCGTCATATATCCGCATTTCTCCTGCGTTTTCTACATTATGACACGAACGTTGGGACGAAAACGTCTCATATCACTCTTTTTCGCTCATAAGAACGCGTGCATAACTCGTTTTGCCCGTCGGCTTATTCTTGTCGAACGACCACTGCTCACGCATAAGATTCTTGTCTGTGTAGAAATATATCTGCTTGTTTTTCCAGTCTTTTTGCATTCTCGGCGCGAGAATGTCGCTCTCAAACACGATGTCAACAAGGTCGGGATGAGCGACAACGTACACGGCGTCCGTTCCGTTTTCGGCAACGTATTCTTCAAGCGCGTCGCGAATCATAAACGCAAGTTGCGCGTCGCTTATTCTCGAACCGTCAACGCATTTGTCGCAAGGCTCGAGCATAAACGCGTCAAGCGGAAGACGCGATTTCTTTCTAGTGAGTTCCACAAGTCCGAGCGGTGTCATTCCGACTGTCGACGTTTTCAACCTGTCCTTTTTCAATGCGTTGCGCAACGCTTCGATGACCGCCTGTTTGTGCTCGGGCTGAACCATATCGATAAAGTCTATCACCACTATGCCGCTGATGTTGCGTATACGAAGTTGTCTTGCGATGCATTCCGCCGCCGCGAGATTGGTTTTGAACACGGTGTCTTCGAGATGACTCGTTCCCACAAAACCGCCCGTGTTGACGTCAACGACCGTGAGCGCTTCGGTTTTGTCGATGACGATATACGCTCCGCCTTCGACGTTCACTTTTCTGTCGCACAAGTGGTTGATTTGCTCCGCAATCCCGAAGTGCGTCATTATATTTTTCGCGCCCGTATACACTTCGCATTTCAAACCGTTCAATTCTTTTTCAAGTCGTTTTGCGACGTTTTCGTCGTTTACGATGACTTGATCCCAATCTTCGTTGAACGTATCGCGAAGAACACGTTTCAAAAGACTTGCTTCTTCAAAAACCAAATCTCCTTCTCTTGCGTTTGCATAATCTTTTTTTATCTTTTCCCAACGCTCCAAAAGAGTGTCTAGTTCGGCTTTTATCGTGTCGATGCCGGTCTTGTCCGCCGCAGAACGCACTATGCATCCCATGCCGACGGGAAGCAACGCACTCAACACTTTTTCAAGATACGCACGCCTTTTCGGGTCTTCGATTTTTCTTGAAATGCCGATGAAATCCGACACGGGCATAAGCACGACGTAAAACCCCGGAAGCGTGATTTCGGTGGTCAGTCTCGCACCCTTTTGACCGTACGGCTCTTTGACGACCTGGCACATAATGAGATCGCCTGCCGAAGCGTTTTTCTTCGTCGATACCTTTGCTCCGTTTTCGCCGTCGCCCGTATACAAAAAGCCGTTGCGTTCCTGCCCTATGTTGACGAAACATGCCTGCATACCGCCGATGACGTTTTCAACCTTCCCCTTGTAGATGTTGCCCACAAGGCCCTTTCCGCTCGAACGCTCGACGGAGAAGTCAATCATTTCGCCGTCTTCAACGAGAGCCGCACGCGTGCAGAAAGGCGTGTAGTCGATGATGAGTTTTTTCATTTTTATATCCTAAAAAATTTATTATCTCAGGAAATTTTGCGGAGAATCTTTCCCCGCTTTTGCAAAACCGAAAGCGAAAGACTTAAAAAATCTTTTCCCCTTTCATGCACCGTAAAGATGCGGTTTTACATTCATTTTTTACATAAACGCAAGATTATCTTGCCTATATGCAATGATAAAACGCCGTTTAGGTTGTCAAACCGTCTGCACGAAATCATCTGCGTTCACAAGCGTGCCGTTTACGTCGACGTATTGAGCGATTTTCTCGATGCCCGTGACGCTCATGTTTTCACCGAGCACTAGATTGAGTTTTTCAAGCACTCTATCGGGACGAAGATTGACCATTCCCGACGCAAGACGAAGCACGAGTTTGCCGTCTTTTTTGTATTGAGCATAGATTTTGTCCGCAACGTTTTCTTTCACGGTTTCGCCTTTCTTTGAATACTCGATGAAAAATTCATCGCCGATTTCAACGGCTTTATCCGTCGGAAAAACGTAGTCCGCACAAGTGACTTTTGCTTGCAAATTCGGATTTTTGGAGCATGCGAAAACTTTGCTCGCTTTAAGTCCTTCGGGGACGCTTGCATTATATTTTTCAAGCACGTCGTCCGGGTTCATATTGCTGTCGATTGAGAGATATTCCGCACTTGACGCAACTCCCAGCGAAAGCGGCGGCGAGAAAAACATCAACGGGTGCGGATTGAATCCTTGCGAGAATTTGACTTCGATATGCGCGCGACGCATTATGCGCTCCATGTGTCGCAAAAGGTCTATATGAGAGATAAAACAAACGCTATCCTTTTTCTGATATTTGATGACTAACATATCGTGCATCTCCCCAGTCTGTTCGCGCCGCAACCGTTGCAGCCTTCGCGGCAGTTTTTGGTGGTCACGCCCTGATAGGCGAGTTCGCACTGTTTGAGCAGGTATTTTTTGCTCACGCCCGAATCTATAAAATCCCACGGCAAAGCCCTGTCGGTCGGGATCGCGCCGTAGTAGTCTTCCATTTTGAGACCGCAATCGGCAAAAGCCTGTTGCCATACGTCCCACTTGAAATGCTCAGTCCAGCCGTCAAATTTTGCTCCGAGTTTGTATGCGCGCTCGATGACGTAGGACTGTTTTTTATCTCCTCTTGCGAGTGCCGCCTCGAGAACGGACGGTTCTGCTCCGTGCCAGGAAAAACTCACGCCCTTGATTTCTCTGAGCAACGAGCGAAGATAGGCTTGTTTCCTCAACATCTCTTCGTAAGTTATCTGCGCTTCCCATTGGAAAGGCGTGCAGGGCTTGGGAATAAACACGGCACAACTGACGGATATATTGAGCCCGCGTTTGCCGCGCTTTTGATAATACAACCATTTAAGGCGTTTGCAGATTTCCGCAATGCCTGCAATGTCTTCGTCCGTTTCGGTGGGAAGTCCCATCATAAAATAGAGTTTTACACTGTCGTATCCCGCTTCGAACGCGACGGAGATTTTGTCTATCTCTTCTTCGCTGACGTTCTTGTTGATGACGTTGCGAAGACGTTGCGTACCTGCTTCGGGCGCAAACGTAAGCGAACTTCTTCTTGAATTGTTTGCCATATCCGGCTTGAAACTGCTTATACGCAAAGACGGCAACGCAAGGTTGATTTTGCGTTCTTTGCAATATGGCGTAAGTTCGTTTTCGAGTTCTTCGAGCCCCGTATAATCACTGGTTGAAAGCGAGCAAAGCGAGATCTCGTTGAAGCCCGTGCTTTCCACCATTTCTTTTGCGTATTCCGCACAACGTTTCGCACTGCGTTCTCTTATGGGGCGATACCAAAATCCTGCTTGGCAGAATCTGCAACCGCTTGCGCAACCGCGATACAATTCGAGCGTGCATCTGTCGTGCACCGCTTCTATGTTTGAAACGAGCGGATGAGTGGGATACGGCGCGGTCTCGAAGTCGGGATACACCGCTTTTACGACCACTTCGCCGTCTTTGTGCAATGACGGAACGTATGCGCCTTCCATACCCTTGACCTTTGCGAGAATCTCGGCTTTCGTAAGCCCCGCGCGCTTGCCTTCGGAGATAACTTTGAGAATGTCGATGTCGGGTTGTTCGCCTTCACCGACGAGAATTATATCGAAAAAGTCCGCAAACGGCTCGGGGTTGACCGAACACGGTCCGCCTGCAAGCAGTATAGGATAAGAATCGTCTCTGTCTTTCGCTCTGAACGGAATTCTTGCCAAATCCAACATATAAAGAACGTTAGTGTACAAAAGTTCGTAACCGACGGAAAACCCGACAACCGTGAAATCTTTGAGCGGTTTTCTCGTCTCCAAAGACAAAAGCGGTATGTCGTTTTCTCTGAGTTTTTCGGCAAGGTCGGGAGCAGGAGCAAAGCAACGCTCCGCAACGTAACCGTCCGTCTGATTGACGATGTTGTAAAGAATTTGTATGCCGAGATTGCTCATTCCTATCTCGTACAGTTCAGGAAAACAGAAGACCATATCGCCTATGCGTTCTTTGGTCATGTCTGGGGTATTCCATTCTCCGCCCGCATATCTCGCGGGTTTTTCGACGTCTATGAGCAACTCTTGGTATCTTTGTTTGTAGTCTTTTTCGTTTGCCATTTTATCTTTTGCGGACAAGTCCGCACCGTTTTTTTATTTGTTCGTTTTCGTTTGCCGTTTTAGTTTCGGCTCGCATGCTTTACATGCACAGTGCCGCCGCTCCTATGATGCCCGCGTCGTTTTTGAGCGTTGCGGCAATCACCTTGATTTTGGGGCTGTATGCCGCGCCGTAAACGTTGCGAGTGACGTATCTTTGCAACGGTTTGATGATGTTGTCGCCCTGATTTGAAATTCCGCCGCCGATTATGATGACTTCGGGAAAGAAAATGTTTGCGAAATTCACAAGCCCGATGCCTACGTATTTGATGTATCTTTTCACGACCGCCATAGCCACTTTGTCACCGTTTTGGGCGCAATCGAACACGACTTTTCCGTTTATGCCGTTTTCTTCAACCGCTTTTGCAAGTTCGCTTTCGGGATGCTTTTCGCAAGCGGCTTGAATCTGATTCATAAGTGCTGTTGCCGACGCGTACGCTTCGTAACACCCTTTTTTGCCACAACCGCAAGTCGCTCCGCCGAGATTTATGGTGATATGTCCGCCTTCTCCGCCTGCCGAGCGATTGCCCGTGATAAGTTGACCGTTTGCGACGATGCCCGTTCCGACGCCCGTTCCGAGCGTCACCATAACCGAGTTTTTCGCACCGTTTCCTGCGCCGAAAAGCGTCTCGCCTAGCGCAGCACAGTTTGCGTCGTTTGAAAGGCGCACTTTCTTTATGCCCGTCTTCTCTTCAATCATTTTTGCCATCGGAGTGTTGCGGAAATTGATATTGCACGAATAGCGCACAATACCCTTTTCGTCGTATATAGAACCCGGACAGCCTATGCCCACACCCTGTATCTCTTCTCCGCTCGCGCCGTTCTGCACGAGATCGCTCACAAGTCCCGCTATATCGTCAACGATGAGTCTGTCTTCTTTTCCCGGAGACGTAACGATTGATTTTTTGTAGAGAATATTGCCTTTTTCGTCGACTATGCCGCCTTTTATGGTCATACCGCCGATGTCGATTCCGACGTATTTCATGAAGCACCCATCAAAGTCTTATAGACTTTGCCTTAAATGTCGTTGCAATCATTTTACAAGATAGGCGCAAAATTGTCAATTCATATCGACAAAGGCATGGGAAAAGACGGCTTGGCGGTTGCCTTTATCCGTTCAGGCATTTACCGATCGACGCCGTAAGTTTGTTTTTCAAAGCAATCGCTTTCAAATCTTTTTCGGTGAGCGTCGCAACGGTTTTTCCGTCTTCGACTATAAAAAACGTCACGTCCTGCGTGCTTGACGTGTGATGATAAAGCCGCACAATCGGCGTGTCCGCACTTACGTAAACTTTCTTTTCGACGACGCCGAGCGAATAGTTTTTGCTTGCCATATCGAGAATGCTCGCATACGTCTCGTCCTTTGCCGAGAACGTTGCGCCGTAGAACAAAAAACACCGCCATTATGCCGAACGTAAAATTTACTCCGAAAAAAAACGAGGCTATAAACAACGCAAAAAGCACAACGCTTGTCACGACTCCGGCAATGCGCAACGCCTTTATCGTCCTTATTCTGTTTTTGCAAAGTCCGAGAACAACGCGACTTCCGTCAAGCGGATATACGGGCAAAAGATTGAAAATCCCGAGCGTAAGATTTGCCCGAAGAAAAGCAATCGTATACGGATATGCGGACGGGAAAATCCACCACAAACCGAGCGTGACGAGTGCAAGCAAAAGATTTGCGACAGGCCCTGCAAGCCCTATAAGCACGCTTGACTTTTTGTCTATAGACTCGTTTGTCTGCATCATTGCGCCGTACGGCAAAAGGGATACGCTTTTAAGAACGTATCCGCGAAGCCTTGCCATAAGCGCGTGAGCACTCTCGTGAAAGAAAAGCGCCGCCGTCATCCATACGAAATCAAGCAAATGCCCAAACGCCACAAGCGCGAGCGCAAGTGCGAAAAAATAGGGGATTAACCTTGATTTTCATAAGGATAAAGTGCCGTTTTTGTCAAATAAGCGAAATGTGATTTGACAATCCGGCAAGCGTCTGAACGATTGAAGTCGCCTTGAAAATGCCTGCAAACAAAAATCCGAGAGACACGAAAACGCCTATCGCAACAGGGATTATCGCAACGTCGAGAGCGTCGAGCGTGCCCTTTCTCTTTTGCGTTTTGCGTCGATTTGATTTTCAACGTATTGATTTTGAGAGATTTCAACTTCAAGTTTTTTGGTTTCGTCGTATTCCATATTCACCACCTCGATATACTCTATTCTCTCTTTGCGAAGTTTAGAACGTTCAGACCCGTTTTATATCCAAAGTGGTTGCAAATTGTTTTATTCTCGTCGCGCTTGCGTTTACGCTCACCGAATATCTCCCGTCGTTTTCCTGTTTCACGGATATCTGCACTTCGCCGTCTATGTCGAAATAGTCTTGCAAAGCGTGGGTTATATCACCCTTCATTGCGACGGCAAAACCGTCGGTGAATCCCACTTTGTCGCGAGTGAGCATTTCTCTCATTCTGTCGGCAACGCTATTTGAAACTTTCATCTGAATCTCCAAAATCTGCGCTTTGCACTCACATCGACGAAACGTTTGCTGTTTTGCGCGATGTTCTTTGCAAGCACTTCAAAAGCGCGCTCGCTCTGCGCTCGTTCGGGTATTGCTCCGAGTTGCTGATACATGGTGATAAAATCGTCTTCGGGAATTACGCCGATGGGAAGTGTGTGCAGAAGCGAACTTATCTCGCTTGCAGACAGCATTTCTCCCCTTGCCACCATATCCGCACGCACGCGATTGACAACTAGCGACACGTCTTTAAGTCTGTAACTTGAAAGCAACGACACGACTTTGTCGGCGTCACGTATTGCCGAAGCGGACGGCGTTGTGACAACGATTGCTTCGTCGCACGCACTCACTGCTCTGTGAAAACCGCTTTCGATGCCGGCAGGACAGTCAATGATGACAAAATCGAACTCAAAAAGGCCGTCCACGATACCGCGGAAAGCCTGCGCCGTGATAAGCGAAGAATCTCTCGACGACGGCAATATGCGCATGGGGCTTTCTCCGTCCTGCACGAGTGCCTGAAAAGCCCTGCATCGCCCTTGCAACACGTCTCCCATATCGTACACGACGCGTCTTTCTATGCCCGTCACAACGTCAAGATTGTTCAGCCCCACGTCTCCGTCCACAAGCACCACTTTGTAGCCTTGCAAAGCAAGTTTTCTGCCGAGCGTTGCGGTGACGGTGGTCTTGCCCACTCCGCCCTTGCCCGACGTAACAACGATTTTTCTCATATTCTCATGATAAAAAACAATCGCGCGAAAATGTTGTCAAGTTATGTAAAACGTTTGCTTTCTTTGTCAAAAAAGCCATGCGGAAACTTGTTAGGAACGTTCTTATACACGGGATGTGTAACTTTGAAGACGGAATCGGAGCCGCAAGGCGGCGACCGCACCGAACGCCGAGCTTGACGAAATGTACGAGCGACTGCGCCGTGTTGTTGCGGAGCTGGCGCACAAAGCGTGGTGGCATAATAAGAGAACGACACCTATCTATGCGAGTGCTGAGTGTTGTCCCCCGCCACGCGGTCACCGTGGGTTCCCTTGCAAGGGGGAACGGTGATAGGGAAAACACCTGAGGAAAGGGGAAGTTGCATTTAGAACTTTAATGCGCCTTACTGCTGGATGTTTCGACAAGCTCAACATGACAATTTAGCGCAAAAATGCGATATTTAGATGAAGAGCGCGTTAAATAGCGATTGTTGCGAAGCCAATCGCGTCAAAAAGCCCCTTGAACAGCAACCCTAATGTACTATGCGTACATGAGTTGATGAACAAGGGGCTTTGTAAGGAACGAAGTGACGGAATAGCGATTGTTACGCTTTGCGTCAATCGCGTCCAAAGCTATTCGCTAAATAGCGCATTTTTAATACAATTTAACACCTAACATATCGCTGAGTAAATCCCGCTCGTCAAAGAACTTCGCGCCGCCTATGGCAATGGCGTTTTCGATGTCTTTGAGCGGAGTGACGGGAAGTTCGAGAGCTTGCTCCATATACTCGATGAGACCGGGAATGTGGAGTGAGCCGCCGGATACGAATATGCCTTTACGAAGAATTTCCGCAGAAAGTTCGGGCGGAGTCTGATTGAGAACGGACATGATGACTTCGATGATGTCGTCAACAAGCGGAATAACGGCGTTGCGCATTGCTTCTGCAGACACGTAGAGACTGCGCGGAGAGCCGTCCGCACTGCCACCGCTGACAGCATAACTGCCGGCATCGTTGACGTAGAACGAAAGTGCGGATTTTTTGAGATTTTCAATTGTAAATTCGCCCACTTTGACGCCGTAGTTTCTGTATAAATCGTCTATAATCGCATTGTTGAATGCGTCGCCTGCGATATTGACCGAGCAACCCGTTGCGATTCCGTGATTCGTAACCGCTGAAATTTCGGTTTTTCCGCCGCCGATATCCACGAAAAGTCCGCCGATGCTGTTGGTGTAGGCAAGAAGACTCAAACCCGATTCTACGAGCGTGACTTCTTTTATGCCTGCTTTGAGACAGCATTTTTCAACGGCGCGTCTGTCCGAACTGGACGACGATTCGCAAATTGACACGATAGCCTTGACGCGCGGTGCAAACAAACCTTCAGGCATAATTTTTTTTAGAAAATAGGCAAGAAGCATCGTTGCCATCTCTTCATCGACGATGATGCCTTCCTTTATCGGAGCAATGACTCTCGCACCGCCGAGCGAGCCCGTCATAACGCTTTCCGCTCTATAACCCGCGTCGCGGATTTCGAGACGATTGCGCACCTTCGTCGCAATGGCGATTGCAGGCTCGCGCAAAACGAGCCCTATGCCCTTTTGGTATATGGTGATAAATTTGCTTCCCAAATCGATTGAAAGTTCAATTGTTGCCATCGTACACTCCCACTTGCGCCAAGACGGCTGCAAGTTTTGTCTTCGGCAGTCCGAGAATGTTTGAGTAACTGCCTTCGTATTTTTCAACGACCACGCCGTCCTGAATTCCGTACGCACCTGCCTTGTCGAAAGGCTTGAACGTGTCGACGTAGTCTTCTATTTCTTTCTTTGAAAGTTTCTTGAATTTCACCTTTGACGCGTCGCAAAAAACTTTCTTCTTCCCGTCCGAAATAACGCAAACGCCGGTATACACGACGTGCCATTTGCCACTGAGCCTTGATATAACGTTCACCGCGTCTTGTCTGTCTTTCGGCTTTCCGAGTTCTTTTGCGCCTTTGACGACTATGGTGTCTGCCGCAACGACGACGTCGTTTTCGTGCGTTTTGAAAACGTCTTCGGCTTTTTCCGTCGCTAGTTTTTGAACGAGAATTCGCGGAAACGGAGAATGAATTCTGCTTTCGTCTACGTTTGACGGCGACACAACAAATTCAACGCCCATATCCGCGAGAATATCTTTTCTGCGCGGCGACCCGCTTGCGAGTATCACGCGCTTACACTGCTTTGCCATAGATCAGAGAATTTCGAGATTCTTGCCGTACGCCGCCTTGAATTCCGCCGCCGCGCCCATTGCGTCTTTGACTTCGAGAGCGCAGTCACCGCCGTTTTCACATTCTGTTTTGACGATTACGCTGTCACCCAACACGTCGCAGTTTATGCCCGTCACGACGCCGCTTTGACTGCGGTCGAAACTCTCCGCTATGCGCAGAATTACGCTGAGTTTCTTGATTGCTTCAACGTCTTCGGCAGTGAGCATATCCTTGTATTTGATGATTTCTTCTCTTGCGTTTTCGGCTTTCCTATGTCCTGCCGCAACGAACGCCGCGACAACGATGTCCTTGTGCGGAACGCCGTACAGATTGCTGTTGAGAATGATGTATGCGGAGTGCAACTGGTGGTTGTAGAACTTGATACGCATACCGCTGTCGTGCATGAGTGCGGCGATTTTGAGCACTCTGACGTACACTCTGGGCATCTTGTGCAACACTTTAAGTTGCTTGAAAAGTTGAATGGAAAGATTGTATACGTGCTCTGCGTGGTCGATGTTGAGATCGTGATACTTCATCTGCGTGTAAAGCGAATGACCGAGAACGTCGCTGAGCGGTCTCTCGTTGACGCCCGGCACTGCGTATCTGAACATCGCGCCTTCTCTGAGTCCGCAACCGCTTATCGTGATTTTTTCGAACGTGAACTTTGAAAGCACCGCTTTCATCACCGCGAGTGCGGCTCGGGAAAATATCCGCTCTCGACGAAGACAGTCCTTTGATTTTGACGGTGCTGTTAAGGTCGAGTTTCTTTATCGTGTTGTATATCGTCTCAAACTCGCTGACGGGCAACTCGTAGTTGTGCGTCATATTGAAAGGATATTTCCTTATAAGTCTGCTGATTCTGCCGAGATTTCTGAACGAGCCGCCCACGCCGACGAACGCCGTATCGGGTTCGACAGAGTCGAGCCAGGTGATTTTTTCAAGTTGTTCGCCGATAAAATCTTCGATTTTCTTTGCTCTCTCCTGCGGAGTCGAACTGTCGTTCTTAAAAAGGTCTGTGAGAGTGACCGCGCCGAACGGAAGCGTATCGAAATGAATGAGATTTCTGCGGTTGTAGTATATAAGGTTTGTAGAGCCGCCACCCATTTCCATAATCAATCCCTTGGGGGATATCCATGGAGTTGATGACACCCTGATACACGAGCATTGCCTGCTCTTCCGGGGTAAGAACCTTGATTTTGATGCCGCAAGTCATTGCGACTTCGTCAAGGAAACTCTTCTGATTTTTTGCACGTCTGACCGCAGCCGTTGCATACGCAAAGATTTTGTCAACCTTGTTTGCGTCGCAAAGACGACGGAACATCGTAAGCGTTTTTTATCGTCTGGGCAATTCTTTGCGGCTTGATGAAACCGTCCCAATCCATGTCCTGCCCAAGCCGTACCGTTTCTTTGAGTTCGTCAAAGACGACGAAATAGCCGCCGTCCAGCACGTTGACGAGCACGAGTCTTGCTGAGTTTGAGCCAATGTCGATAATCGCTATTTTTTCCATATTGTTTCTCCTAAACGGCTTTTGCCGCTCCCCGTTGTCGGGGCGTTTGTTTCAATTCTTATTTTTCTCTATTTTCCCTTATATCTCCGCATATCCGAGCAATGCGGTTGTTGTAACGATTTTGGTTGCGAAATCCTTATTCCGCCGACTTTATGCACTTTTGCGGACATTTTTGCATGCACACTCCGCACCCCGTGCATTTTGAATAATCGATGACCGCAAGATTGTTTTGCACCGTGATAGCTCCGTTCGGACAATTCTTTTGGCACAAACCGCAGCCTATACAGCCGCTCTTGCATATCGCGCGCACTTCCTTGCCCTTTTGACAATTGGAGCAAGCCACGTACACTTTGCGTCCGCAGGTATGCGCCTGACAAGTTTTTTGGGGCAAGTGGAGACGCATCTTCCGCAACGTATGCACTTTGTTCTGTCCACTTCGGCATATCCGTCCATGCCCACTTGAATCGCACCGTAGGGGCAAGCGTCCACGCACGAGCCCATGCCGAGACAGCCCCACTTGCACTGTTTGCGACCGCCGCCAAGCAATTCCATACTCTTGCAATCGCCGTAGCCCATATATTCGTATTTATCCTGAGCATTGTTGCCGCCGCAGCAAGCCACCACGATTTTGGTGTCTTCTGCGGACACGCTCGTGCCCATGATTTGTGCGATGAGTTTTTTGTTGTCCGCGCTTGTTGCGCAGCATGCGTTGATGTCCGCCTTGCCTTCTACGATAGCCTTTGCAAAAGCGTCGCAGCCTGCATATCCGCAACCGCCGCAATTTGCGCCCGAGAGCTTGTCTCTGACTTGGCGTATTCTCTCGTCTTCATGCACGGCGAGTTTTTTGCCGAGCACCGCAAGCACTATGCCGAACACGAACGCAAGCACGAAAAGCACGAGTATAGACCAAAGTATCGTCAAGGGATTGACCGCTGAAAGTATCATATCGTCACCCCGTCAATTGAACAACAGGCTTATTGCGCCCGACGACGAGATAAGTCCGCCGAATGCCACGAAAGCCATGCTGAGTATGCTTGCCGCAATGAGCGTAATCGGGAAGCCCCTGAAAGGCTTCGGAATGGAATCCTGATCCATTTTTTTCGCGAACGCCCGCGAGCAAGAGTATTGCGATAAGGAAGCCGATGCCGCTGAATACGCCGTTCAAGAAAGATTGAAGAAGGCTTATTCCGCCCGCAACGCCATAGGTGTCGATGTTGAGAATCGCAACGCCCAAAACCGCGCAGTTGGTGGTGATGAGCGGCAAATATACGCCCAGCGCGCTGTATAGCGACGGCATATATTTTTTGAGCACCATTTCAATGAGCTGCACGAGTGCCGCTATGACGAGAATAAACGCAATGGTTTGCAAATATTCGACGCCCAAAAGCACGAGCACTTTCTGCACACACCAGGTTATGATGCTTGCAACGCCCATAACGAAAGTGACTGCAAGTCCCATTCCGAATGCGGTGTCCGTCTTCTTTGACACGCCAAGGAAAGGACAACAACCCAAAAATTGACTGAGAACGAAGTTGTTGGTGAACATAGCACCGATGATAAGCAAGAAGTATTCCATCAGTTTGCACCTCCTTCGTTTGCGGCGGCAGAAACGTTTGCGCCGTTTTCGGTTTCCGTTTTATTTTCGGTAGCCGTATCGAGTTCCGCTTTAGCGTCGTCGATATGCTTTGCGCTTTGTTCAGCCTGCGCCTGTTTTTTCTTCGCTCTATGATCGGTGATTGCGTTGACGGCAGCCATAAGAATGCCCAGAGTCATAAATCCGCCTGCGGGAAGAACGAAGAATTTGAGAGAATAATTGCTCGCAGATCCCAGCGACAATCCGAACGACAGACTGCCGAGCGTGCCTGCGAAGATCGTGCCGTTGCCGAGCAACTCTCTTACAAAACCTATAAGCGTGAGCGCGAGCGTGAAACCCAAGCCCATTCCGAGACCGTCGAGAATGCTGTCGCCCACTTTGTTGGAACTTGCAAACGCTTCCGCTCTTGCAAGAATGATGCAGTTGACGACGATGAGCGGCAAGTATATACCGAGTGCGCTGTACAGCGTCGGGACGAACTTTTTGAGCACCATTTCAAGAAGCGTGACGAGCGTTGCGATGATAAGAACGTAAGCAGGGATACGCACCTTGTCGGGTATCACTTTTCTCAAAAGCGACACGAGAGCATTGGAACAGATAAGCACGAGCGTTGCCGCAATGCCCATTCCAAAGCCGTTGAACGCGCTTGTAGTGATGGCAAGCGTAGGACACATTCCGAGAACCAGTCTGAAAGTCGGGTTCTGTGCGAAAATGCCGTTGGATATTATCTGAAGTTTGGAGTTACGTTTCATTGCGCACCCCCTTGTTGCAATGCGTCGTAATACATTCTGAACGCATACACCGCAGTGGCAATCGAATTGTGATAACCGGTGGACGTATAAGTTGCCTGACTCACCGCGTCTATCTGTCCGTCAAGCGAAGCGTTGCCAGATTTGACGAGTTCGAGTCTTTCAATCGTTTTACAATCGATGCCGACGTATTTTTGCTTGTTTGCCTTTTCCACTCTGTCGAAATAGCCTGCCGTTTCGCCCTGCTCGTACACCTGCACGTCTTCGATTATGCCGTCCGCGCCGATGAACACAAGTGACGACAACGAGCCGTCTTTTGCGCCGCCGCCCACCGTGTAGTAGCAATATCCGAGAATTTCTTCTCCGCTCTTTGCCACGAAACAAGACACGACGTAGTTGTTTTTGTCATAGTCGTAGGACGCGAGTCGTTCGTCCTTGACGACATCGGTCACGGTTTTGCCGTCAACCCACGAATACGCTTTGCATTTTTCCATAATCGTATTGTCGGGGTCTACGTACGTTGCCCAGTTGACTATACCGAGCAAAAGTCCCGCCACGACGGCGATTATCACGAGCACGAGCGAGCATTTTGCCACTTCGCTCATTTTTTTCTTTTCTTTCTTGTCTTTTTTGCCTTTCTTATCGTCGGTTTCAACGCTCGTATCGACTGCGTTTTCTGTCTTTTCGACGCTTTCTTTTGCAATCGTTTCGGCGTTTTCGTCTGCGACTATATTTTCGTTTTGCATAACTTCGTCTTCTCGGAGCATCTTTTCGTCAGTCATTTTTGCCCCCCTTCCAAAGCGACGTCTTTGCGCTTGTGTTTCATAAGTTTTGCAAGATTGTTTTTTCTTCGGTGCGCCGAACGCTCTCGGCGTGATTTTTTCAAGAAGCGGCGTAAGAACGTTCATAAGCAATATCGCAAACGACACACCTTCGTTCATAGTGCCGAATTTTCTGAACACGACCGTCAAAAAGCCGAGTCCCACGCCGTATATCACGACCGCAAGACAGGTCTTGGGGCTCGTTGCATAGTCGGTTGCCATAAAGAACGCGCCGAACATAAGTCCGCCGCCGAGCAGATACGTCCAAACGTATTGCCCCACGTATTCCGAACCCGAGAAGAAAATCGCCGTGAATACGACCGTCGAGCCGATATAAAGTGCGGGGATACGCCAGTCTATGACCTTGCGGATGAGAAGATAAATTCCGCCGATTAGTAATGCAATCGTGCTGACTTCGCCTGCGCTTCCGCCTATTCTTCCAAGGAACATATCGAGAGCCGACAAACCTTGCGCAGGATTCGTTCCAGCCGCTATGGACGACTTGACGCCTGCAAGCGGAGTCGCGCTAGTGATTGCGCTTATGTCGATATCCACCGCTCTATCGAAGAATGAGAACAAATTCATTCCGTTTGACAAATCTATGGGCTGAACGAAACTTGTCATAACCGTCGTCCAACAAAGCATAAGGAATATGCGCGCGGTGATTGCGGGGTTTGCAAAGTTCTTGCCGATGCCGCCGAAAAGCATTTTTACGACGACTATCGCAAAGAAGCCGCCGACCATAGGAACGTAAAACGGCACGACGGGCGGAAGATTGAGCGAAAGTATCATGCCCGTAACGACTGCGGACAAATCGCCTACGCTCTGATATTTTTTGTTATCAAATTGAAAAGCCACTCGGCAAACACGCACGTGCCAACGCAAAGCACCATCATGCAAAGCGGATAAAATCCGTAAAGCAAAACGCTTGCAATGGTTGCCGGAACGAGCGCAATGATGACGTCGAGCATCATTCTTCTCGTTGTGAACGTCGTGGATATATGCGGGGACGACGAGACTATGAATTTTGCCATATCACTTTATCCCCCTTGCCTTGATTTCTTTCTTCGCAAGACGCATCGCCTGAACGAGCGGACGTTTTGCAGGACACGAGTAGGAGCAAGCTCCGCACTCTATGCAGTTGAGCACTCCGAGTTTGAAAGTCGTCTCGAAGTCTTCTTTTTTGTGCCGCCCTTTCGATTTCTCTCGGAACGAGAGACATCGGACAGTTGATGATGCACTTTCCGCAACTTATACACGGCGTCGTGGGGCTGGTGTTGAACTCCTTGTCGGTAAGGAACAGCAAGCAAGACGAGCCTTTTTGTGGTGGCGGCTGTCAAATCCGCTTGCGCAAAGCCCATCATCGGACCGCCGCTTATAACCTTTCTCGTGACGTCTTCTATGACGTTGCCGCGACAGGTGTCGTATATAAATTGATAAGGCGTGCCGTTGCGCACCCAGAAATTGCCGCGCATTTCAACGCCGCCGCCCGACACGGTCATGGCGCGCCTATAACACGTCTCACCGTCTCTTACGGCCTTTGCCACGCAGTATGCCGTGTGCGCGTTGCACACGACGCAGCCCACTTTTGCAGGAAGCGCACCCGTCGGCACAGTTCTGTGCGTGATTGCGAAAATCAGTTGTTTTTCAGCGCCTTGCGGATATTTGGTCTTGAGTTTCATCACGTCTATTTCGGGCGGAACGAGTTTTGCAAGTCTCTTGATCGCAGGCAACTTGTTGGCTTCGATACCTATGTAGGCGTGCTTGACGTCAAGAGCTTTCATGAGAAGTTTCACGCCGTCTATTACGCGCACCGCTTCTTCCATGAAAAGACGATAGTCGCAAGTGATGTACGGCTCGCATTCCGCTCCGTTGATGATGAGAGTGTCGATAGGGTCTTTGGGCATAAGTTTGACATGAGTCGGAAAAGTCGCTCCGCCCATACCGACTATGCCTGCGTCCTTTATGCGCTCGATGATTTCTTCTTTCGTCGGTTCGTTGAGCGCACTGAGTCTTTGCTCCGTGAAAAGGTGGTCGTTTTCAATCTCGATATGCGTCGCTTCGCCGCCGTTTGCCGTGGGCAGAGTGCAGAACGCCTTGACCGTGCCTGACACCGACGAGATTACGTTTGCCGACACGAAACCGCTTGCCGACGCTATGACCTGACCTACGTCGACGTGATCTCCTACGGCAACCGTCGGAGTTGCTGGCGCGCCGATATGCTGAGATAAGGAAATAAACACCTTATCCGGCGTCGGAAATTCCTGCAAAGGCGCGTCTTTGGTGAACTTGTTTGCAGGCGGATGTATGCCCCTGCGGAAAGTTCTTAAAGGAAATGTCATCTTATTCTTCCTTTGAAATTAAATTATATTGTAATTATACAATAATAAACCCGTAATGTAAATACCCGATTTTTGGAAATTTGCGAAAATTTCAGTCTGTTTTAAGCAACATTAAAAGGATTTTCACCCATATCGATAAGGGCGTTTCCTATGTCAATATTTTTTTACCGTTTTGCCTATAAAAGAAAACAAAGCGAGCGCGACGAGAAATCCGCCGAACAGTTTTTTGAGCAATTCGCCGCTCGTTTCGACCGCAAAAAACGAGCAACCGACGCAAGTTGCAATCGCCGGAACAAGAAAGAAAAGCAGATTGTTTTTCTTCACTAAACCGTTCTTTACATGCAACAGCAAAGACGCCGCACCCGACGGCAAAAACGCGACGAGATTTGCAAACTGCGCCGTGATTTGTCCTACGTTTAGACAAAGAACGAGAAGTGGCAAAGTCAGCGTTCCGCCGCCCATTCCCATACCTGCAAGAATACCGCCCGCAACGCCTGCGAGCATAAGATACAAAAAACTCATTTTTCACCTATTTGCACAAAATCGACGGTTTTATTGCCAATTTCGCGTATATAAAATGCCGATTTTGTCAAAAAATCATTTTGAGCCCTGCAAACAACATCAATGCGTAAAAGACGAAAGACACTACGTCCGACGACAGTTTTTTGAGAAGACACGCCCCTATAACGCCGCCTATCGTGACGCCCAAAACGGTGGGTAAAACAACCCCGTTTTCAATCGTTGCGCCTGTGCCGTACGCCACGGAACTTACAAGGCAAAGCGGCAAAATGAGTGCTATTGCGGTTGCATGTGCGCTCTTTTCGTCAAGACCGCCGATATACGTCAGACAAGGCACTGCGAGCATTCCGCCGCCTGCTCCGAAAAGTCCGTTGACGGCCCCTATAAACAGACCTGCCAACACCATTGCCATTTTCTTTTTCCCGCTTGTCTTTTTGCTTGCGTCGTCAAACTTAAAAATATTTTGCGCTTCTATGATTTTCGTTTGCATGTTTATAGTTTTATTAATTTGCGTGAAAGTATGAATTTCGATTGCAAAAATAATGTTTTTGTATTAATATGGAAAAGCATATTAGTATAAATTGCGCGTGGTATGCATACGCGTACAGGCTTATACGGGTATGACTAAAACAACAAAGGGCGCAAGCCCGAGCAAAATAAATCTTTTATAGGTTTGGTATGAACAAGAAGAAAATCGTAATTTTATCACTCATGCTTGTTGCGATTATCGCTCTTTCTTCGGCATTGTTCGTTGCGTGCAACAACGACACTCCGTCGGACGATAAAAACAACACTACGATTACCGAAACCGAAGGTCTGCTCATCAAAAACGGCGACTTCAAGGTTATCGACACGAAGGCTACGGATTACCCCCGCACAATCCCCAATTGGACGGGTGGCAAGATGTACTCGTCGGGCAGTTACAAAGACGACGTGACCGCAGGCGTCATTTCTCTTTCCAAAGCCGTTTACGACGCCAACAAGAGCAAGTGGAACGACTCTGACGATTCGCTCTACAACAAGCTCGTTGCAGGCGGCAGATACGGCGACGACGACAAAATTAAAAATGCGCTTATGGTCTATATGCCCGAAGAATCCACCAATTCCGACGGCAAGAAAGTTCACGGTCCGACGGCATACGGCTACACTTCCACTTCCTTCACTCTTGCGAAAGGTTCTTATTACAGACTCAAAGTGGACGTTCTCACCCACAAGATCGGCGGAGCGAACGAAACGGATCGCGGCGCACGCATCTACCTTTCTTCAAACACTTACGCAGAATTTGCAGGCATCGACACCAAGGGCGAATGGAAAACCTACGAGATCATCATCGAGTCTTCTCCCGTGAGCTCAACAAGTCTCAACGTGATGCTCGGTCTCGGCAAATACAACGCGTATTCGCAAACGGGTCTCACCACCGGTTACGCGGTGTTTGACAATCTCTCTCTCGAAAAAATCGAAGACGACGACGCCACCGAAGCAATCGAAGGCAAAGTTGCATACGACGACGCAGTGGCAAAAGAGCTCGCAGGCGACAAATTCGTTGCGACCACCACTCTCAAAGTTCCCAACGGACGTTTCGATTTCGGCACGACTTCGACGTCTTCTTCCAGCACGCCCAACAACTGGTCTTTGGTCAACGGCAACAGCGGTCAAAGCGACAAAGCCCCGACTTCTCTCGGTTGGAACGCAATCGTTAACACGGCAAACTGGGCAGATATCTACTCAAAACTTTCCAGCACGTTCTACACTCAGACAGGCGCAGATTCTTCCAAAGAGAAATACGTCCCCGCAGAAGATTTGCAAAACATCAACATTGCAGACTACTCCGGCAGAGTGGGCAACAACGTCTATATGCTCTCTCAACAACTTATGACCGCGCAAGGCATCAAATCCGCGCGCACCATAACCATCGAGAAGAACAAGACCTATGCTCTTTCCATTGACCTTTACACCTACGGCGTGCACGGCGCAGGCGTGTCTCTCGTTCTTTCGGGCAGTGACGGCGAAGACATCGTCATCAAGGGCATTTCTTCCGCAAAGAGCAGCGATGTTCTCATCGGCAGCACCGCTATCGACCCCAACGACAACGGCTACACCACCGGTACGATTGAAGGCGAAACCACAAACGGTTGGACGACTTACACCTTCTATATCAAGGGCAACCAATTCAGAAACTATAGTTACAATATGACTGTATGGCTCGGCACGGAAGGCACCAACAGCAACACCGCAAAGGCATATCACAGTTTCACCAACAACTCCAAGCAAACCACCTACACCGCTGACGGAACGTTCTCCAACGGCTGGGTGTTTATCGACGAGTTGCAACTCAACGAAATTGACGAACTTCCGAGCGCAAACAGCGAAATCTACAAAGACGGCAAACAAACTCTCGACGTCTCCGAAAAAGGCGATTCCTACAAAGCAATCGCAATAGACCTTACTTCCGCCAACATGTTCGGCGAAGGTTCGGGTTATATTCTCAACGACACGACGAGCCAAAGTTCCAACGCTGACGTAGAATCTATCGGCAAAGGCATTCCGAGCGGCTGGACGAGCGGATACGACACGAGCGATACAAGCAACGCAATCGTGAAAAACATCGTTTCGGAAGGCGTTGTCAACATCCAAGACGAAGCGTCCTTCAACGGTCTCGGCACTTATCCGAAACTCCCCTACGACATTCAGGAAAAAGTCGCTTACCAAATCAATGCGAAGAGCGACAGTTATTACGAAATCGAATCCAAACCCTTCACCGTGAAGAAAGACACGGCGTATCGTATCTCCGTGTGGGTCAAGACGGTTGACGTCAAATCCACGAGCGGCGCATACGTATATCTTCTCAACAAAGACGACGATGACGCGGTTCTTGCAACCTACTCCAAAGTCAACACGGAAGACTACGACGAATATCAAAACGACTGGTGCGAACTCACTCTCGTGGTTCGCGGCAAAGACGAAGACGTCAACGTCTCTCTCAAATTCACGCTCGGCACGGGCAACCGCTGGGCTGCTTCCACCCTTGCAAAAGGTTCTATGTTCGTTGCAAACATCAACGGCTCGACCATTGCAAACTCCGTCTTCGAGGGCACTTCCACCGGCACGTACGTCAAGTCTGTGGATTTGACCACTTCCGACACCTACACCTTCAAGAACGGCGGCTTCGACTCCTACAACCGTGACGACGAAAACATCGAAGAAAACAAGGCTTTGAACGAACAATCCAGAGCGGCTGCTCCCACCGATTGGACTTTCAGCAACAACAAGCTCAACCCGAACACCGACGGCAGCAAACTTGCAGCAGGCGTCATCGCACTCAATACGACGGACAACAAGACGTTCTCTCACAGCAATCAAACGAGCGCAGTGTTCCCGAACATCGCCCCGAGCGTGTTCGATTCCTTCTACGGCTCTATCACCGATCCAACGACCGATCTCGGCTCTCTCCCCGGTGAAAAGGCTCAAATCCTTGCAATCGGTTCAACGGACGGCACGACGAAGTATGCGGCAGGTTATTCTTCTTCAAGCGTAACTCTCTCTGCAAACTCCTTCTATTCGCTCTCCGTCTACGTCAGAACGGTGGGCAACACCAAAGCAACCGTTTATCTCACGGGCGAGTCTTCTCTCTCAAGCGGCGAGAACACCTTCACCATCGAGAACACGGGCAGCGACTGGACTAAATACACCTTCTTCATCAGAACAGGTCAATCCAGCGTCTCCGTAAAACTCAACTTGTGGCTCGGTCAAAACACAGATTACGTTAACGTTGCGGGCGCAAGCGCGGATGAACAAGCAGAAAATGCAAAATCCGCAGGCGCAGTGTTCTTCGACAACGTTGTATACAAGACCATTGACGAGGCAGTCTTTGACAAGGCAGTTGCAGACGAAACCAACAAGGTTCTCTCATTCCTTACCGACAGTTTCGACTCTCTCTCTTCCACCATCGAATCGAGAAGCAAACTCACTTCCCCGAACGGTTGGTCGGGTGCGGTCGGCACGAACCAAAGTTCTTCCAACACCAAGTCCGGCGTCATCTATGCAGACGAACACTTCCTTGACACCAAGACTATCAACGGCGTCGAAGGCGACTACGTTGACATTCTCGGTGCGGACTACAAAGTGGACGACATCAAGATAACCGACGAAGAACTTGCCGAAGCGAAGAAAGACAGCAAGTACGACGGAATGAGCGACGATGACATTCTCACCGCTCTCAAAGAAGCAAAAGCAATCGAACTCAAGACCAAGAACTGGATGCCGATCGGTCAAATCAACGGTCAGACTCACAGCGGCAATCAGATGCTCCTTATCAACAACACCGACAAGAGCGCATACACCTACACCAGTTCTTCCTTCACTCTCAAAGAGAGCAGTTTCTATGAGATCAGTCTTTGGGTAAGATCCTACGCACTCTCCGACGGCGAGAAAGAAGGCGTCTACGTTGAAATGTATCTCGGCTCTGCAAACGAAACCGACAAGCCTTTCGTCTTCGAAGCAATCGCAAGCGAAACCTGGAAGGAATACAAGTTCTACGTTCAGACTTTGGACGACGACGTGACGAGCGCAACCGTCAAACTTTCTCTCGGCAAATACATTGCAAACGAAGTTAACGGCGAAACCGTCGTGACCGGTCTCACAAGCGGCTACGCTATGTTCGACGATGTGAAGATCACCAAGGTCACCGAAGAGATCTACAACGCGGCAAAAGAACAAGAAACAACAGTTGACAACGTAAAGACCCGCAAAGTCTCCAACGAAACCAAGGGCAGCGGCGACGACAAGAAAGACGACGGCAAGACCAACACCCCCGGCAAAACCTTCAACACCGAAGCGTTGTGGTGGATGGTTCCCACAATCGTGCTTGGCGTGCTCATCATCGTGGTCGTGATCGTGTGGATCGTCCGCAAGGTCAGAAAGCCCATCAGCAAGAAGAAAGAAAAGAAAGCGGCATCCGTCGTTGAAACACCTTCTCTCGATGCAAAACACAACAAATACGACGACAATAAAGAATAAAATCCGATTGTCCACAAAAAAGCACTTGCTTCACCGCAAGTGCTTTTTTTTATTTCAATCAAAAGGATTTGCACGCTTCTTTGCACAAGTAAAACAAAATCAAATCTGAAGTCATAAAACGCACTTTACGATAAATAAAACGCAAGAAGCAGTCCGTATATATCGCATTTCAAGTACGTTTTTATTTCTACGATAAAAGTTTTCTTTAATAATAAAAGAATGAGTTTCATATCCTTTATCTATGAAAAACACGGCTCATTCTTTTCTCGTGGTGACGGGCTTTTCGATTGCTACGAGACTTGCTTCGTTTATATTCAAAATGTGGATGTCGCGCTCTCTCGGCGCGGAAATCGTCGGCGTGTATCAAATCGCGCTGTCTGTGCTTCTTATGCTGTTCACCGTCACGGCAGGCGCACCGACGGTGTTGTCTCGAAAGGTTGCGGAAGCAGGCGTAACAGGCGATACGAAGCGTCAAAACGCATTGCTCACGGCATCCGTAATTATGGGGTTGACGGTGTCTTCGGTTATATGCGGAGTGTTGTACGCACTCGGGAACAGAATTTCGTTTATGTTCTCGAATCCAAACAGTTTGCCGCTTTTTTTCATCATGCTTCCCACCCTTATCACGTCAACGCTGTACGCATCCCTTCGCAGTTGGTTTTGGGGACGCAAAAAATTCGTTGCTTTTTCTTCGACGGAACTAATTGACGAAATAGTCAAAATCATTCTTTCCATAGTCTTTGCCGGGGGCTTTGTCGGCTCTTTATCGGGTGCGACGGGCATTGCGCTTGCTCTGACCGTTTCGGATGCTTTTTGCGTGCTTGTGCTTGCAATAATATTCTTCGCAACGGGCGGTCGATTCAAAAAACCGCAAGGCTTCAAAGAACTCACTCGCGGCACGATTCCGCTTTCGGCGACTCGAATCATAACTTCGCTCGGTGCGTCGCTCACCGCGTTCGTAATTCCGCAAATGCTCGTAAAGAGCGGACTTACCATTGCGCAGGCAACGGCAGAATACGGACGCGTCGCAGGTATGGCCCTTCCGCTCATCATGGCTCCCGTGACGTTCATCGGTGCGCTTGCCATAGTTCTTATTCCCGACGTTGCTTCCTTGCGCTCGCAAGGCGATACGGGCGCTTTGCGCACGAAACTTTCAACATGCGTTACGTTCGGCACGGTGGTCGCCTGCTTTTTCTTTTCACTGTATCTGCCGCTCGGCACGGCACTAGGAAAACTTCTCTTCGGAGACGAAAAAAGCGGGCGCGTTCGTATCGTATTGCTCGATGATGCTTTTCCCCATTGCCGCCGCACAAGCCACAACTCCTATGCTCAACTCTCTTGGCAAAGAGAAAAACACGCTTCTTCACACCCTTATAGGCGCAATTGCAATGATTCCGTGCATAGTTTTTATGCCGAAATACATCGGCATATACTCTATGGCTCTTGCTTCGGGGCTATGTTTTCTTATCATCGCAATCGCGAATTTCATCGTTCTCAAAAAGGAAGTCGGCTCATTTTTCGACGGCAAGAAAAACTGCACGTTGATTTTGCTGAGCATACTGCTTGCGGTCGGCGCGATGTTCCTGTCAAGACTTCTGCGCTTTTATGCAAACGATATTACCGCAATTGCGGTCGTGGGCGTGTACGTCACGTTTTTGTTCTTCGTCATCGCAAATGCGTTTGACATAATCGACATAGTCGGTTGCGCACGCCTGATAATTCCAAAAAAATCGAAAGTTGTAAAAAAATAAATAAAATTTCGCAAGTATTGCAAAATAAGCGTATGCTCAACTTATTTATACGCTGTGTGATACTGTATTTCGTTCTTTTGATTGCCATGCGCCTTATGGGCAAACGGCAACTCGGCGAATTGCAACCGTTTGAACTTGCGATAACTCTCGTGGCGAGCGATTTGGTGTGCATACCTATGGCGGACTCGTCCATACCCATTTTGTACGGCGTGATACCCGTCTTTTCGCTGTTTCTTCTTCATATCATCATCACGAAACTTGCGACGAAAAGCATACGTTTCCGCAAATTTCTCAACGGCAAGCCCATTATCATCATACAAAACGGCAACATACTTCCCGACGTCATGAAAGAACTCAATCTAAACGTTGACGACATCATGGAAGCGTTGCGCGGCGCGGGATATTTCAATCCGAGCGAAGTGGAATACGCCATTCTCGAAACGAACGGAAACATGAGCGTTATGCCGAAAGCGCAGAACAGACCGCTGTCCCCGAGCGACGTCGATATGCAGGTCGACAAAGCGCAAATTCCCGTCGCAATCATAATGGAAGGCGAATTCGTCGCGGAAAATCTCGGTTGTATTGACGGCAATGCAAAAGAAAAAGTGCTTGCGTTTCTAAACAAGAAAAACCTTGACAGAAAGGACGTTCTCGTCGCTCTCGTTGCAGGCAACCAAGTGTTCGTTCAGCCTTACAAAGACAATTATATCGTCTCGTCGCTCGTGGCAGACACAGACAATCCGCACGTCGTTCTCGGAGATGAATCGAAATGAAAAAAGTCGTTCTTGCAGTGTTCATTCTCATCGTGATAATCGTCAGCGGCGTGCTTGAAAACGTCTATATCACACGCACGTTCACCGACCTTGACGACAGGCTCAAAATCCTCGAATCGTCAATAAAAGATCAAAGCGAAATAGCTCTCGACGACATAGGAGAAATAAATGCGTGGTGGGAGAAAAAGCGCACTTATATTGAACTTTTCGCATACTCGCCCGACGTTAGAGCGTTCTCCGTCGCGCTTGCCGAAACCGAAGGCTCGCTCGAATGCGGAGACTTCGACAACGCTCTCTCAAAGTGTCACTCGCTCATAGTTATGGCACACGGAATCAAACGGCTTCTCGACTTCAATGCGGAAGACATAATATAAAAAGACGGGTATTCCCGATTGCGCATTTTCGCAATTAGGGATACCCGATATTACCGTCCGTACATACGCGCATATTCATATATGCGCATTTATTTTTTATTGTCTTCCTTGCACTATTCTCGTTTGCACGATTGCTCGTATTTATATATGCACGATTGCGCATATCTGAATATGAGAACTATTCAGTGACGTTTTCAAGCGGCAGCAAGTCTTTAATATCGTAAATATCGCCTGCGCCGAGCATAAGCACGACGGAGTGACCTTTTGCATGCTTTTTCACAAAATCGACGGTTGAAAGTGCATTTTTGAGAAGATAAACGTCACGATTGCAAAATTCGTCGAAAATTGCGATTGCCAAATCGTTGCTGTCAAGTCCCATACCGGCGTCTTCTCGCGCGGCATACGTCGGCATGAGTGCGAGCGTCTTCACGCCGTTGCGTTCGTCTCCGAGCACTTCGACAAAATCATCGAGATATGCTTTTGTTCTCGAATAGGTATGCGGTTGAAAAACGCAAAGCACGTCGCCTTGTTCGCTTGCTCTTTTCAAGGCTTGTTTTATCTCGCTCGGATGATGAGCGAAATCGAAAATCACACTTGCACCGTCAATCTTCCCGACAAACTCGAAACGCCTTTTCACACCCTTGAAACTTGCAAGCGCGTTTATTGCGAACTTCAAATCTATGCCGAGCCCCTTTGCCGCCGCAAGTGCGAATATCGAGTTTTCATAGTTGTAATCTCCGCCGTCTTTCAGTCTTATAACCCCGACGAGATTACCTCCGAAAACAACTTCCGCTTTATCGTTTTTTATATCGGCATACAGTCTTTCGATTTTATCGTCAGAAAAAATCTCGACGCAGAAATTTACGCATTTTTCGTTGTGCGATTCATTTGCACGTTTCTCGTTTTCTTGCAACAGAAACGCGTATTTCTCGGAAACTATTTTGCAGCGTGCTTTTTCAAGGAATTCCGAGAACGTGTCCGTCACGTCTTTTTGCGATTTATAACAATCGGGATGGTCGCACTCTGCGTTTGTGACCAACGCCGACGTCGCCGGCAACGCAAGCAGATTCCGCTTGTATTCGCACGCTTCGCAAACAAATATCGCGTTTTTCAACTCCGCAATATTTTTTGCACTCGTATTATTGACATAATTTGAAAATTCCACACTCTCGCCACCAATCATTGCCGCAAATTTCTTATCGCTTTTTGCAAGAATATGCGTGAGCATCGCAGTCGTGCTGGTTTTGCCGTGTGTTCCGCCGATTGCAACCACTTCGGAAAAACACGCCGCTATTTTTGCAAGATATTCGTGTCGCTCAAGCGTTTCTATATGCAATTCTCTTGCCTTTTCAAGTTCGGGATTATCATTTCTGATTGCCGAAGAATACACGACGCAATCGACGTCTTCAACCTTTTTATCGTCAACGCCTATCGTCACGGGAATTCCGAGCGCAGCCAGTTTTTCCGTTTCTTCTCCGCTTTTTGCGTCGCTACCGCTGACAATCGCGCCGAATTCGTGCGAAAAGACGGCAAGTGCGCTCATATTTGCTCCGCCTATGCCTATAAAACGTATTTTTTTGCCCTGAATAAACATATTTCAATATATGAAAACGGAAAAAATTTCGTACGACGTTTTCAATACAGTTTTATGAATATGCACCGTTTTCTCGACAATTTTTAACGTTTTTTCGACAAAATATGATAAAAGAGAAAAATTACTATTGAAAAACGCCGACAATAATGAGATAATACTTTCATCAATTATAGGGAGGGCTAGATTATGTTTGACATCACGGATATTAAGATCAGAATAGTAAATGCGGACAGCAAACTCAAAGCGGTTGCATCTATCGTCATCGACGATTGCATCGCCATTCACGACATCAAAATTCTAGACGGCGAAGGCGGGGACTTCATTTCGATGCCGTCAAGAAAAACTCCCGACGGAAATTTCAGAGACGTTGTTCACCCGATAAACTCGGACGCACGAGAAAAAATCAAAGACACGGTTTTCTCTGCATACCGCCAAGCACTTTTGAAATGAACCGCCAAATAATCACAATACACCGTATCGTTCAAATTATATAGTTTTTCACGTTTTACCGTTCACGTCGTAAATACGAAAAAAGTCAAGACCGCATCTTTGCGTGCGGTCTTTTCGTCGTTTGCGATAAAAAGTCAAAAATAACGGGTAACACGTCTTGCAAAAGCGGAAAAACAGGCACAAAAGTCTCTGCATATTTTCATTTGCACAAATATAAATATGTGCAAACGGCAATGACGTTAAAACACGATTGCGCACATCGGCATATATCGTTTTTTATATATGCGCACACGGTCACTTTTTCAAGTATGCAAAAATCGCGCAAGTTTTGCCCTGCGCGATTTTGCGTAATGTTTTTTATTTCACGCACGAAACGTGCGCTTCACTTCACCGCTTAAAAATTTGCGGGGTGTTCGTCAAGAGCAAGCGTTCCACCCGGATTGAGTGTGTTGTTCGGGTCGAAGTGCTTTTTGAGCGTTTTGAGAACATCAAGCGACGGCGTGCCGATGCTTCCTTCGAGATACGGTGCAAAGAGTTTTCCTATGCCGTGATGGTGAGAAAGCGCCGCACCCGATTTCATGATTGCTTCAAGGATTGACGAATGGTATTTCTTAAACGCGTCAAGGTCGGTCGTCTTGATGATGAATATGAAATACAAATTCGCGCCGTTGGGATAACTGTGCGAGATGTGGCAGGTGCAGATTGCGTTTGGCCACGCTTTGACGACTTCGCGCACTTCGTCGTGCACTTTGGGCATATTGTCCCAGTTGACTGCGCATTCGAGAGTGTCGATGATGATGCCGTAGTCTTGGATGGTATCTCTAAGATACGGGTCGCTGAATCTGCCGTGTTCCCACGAAGTCGTGACGTATCCCGTGAGATAAAGTCCGTGATACTTTCTTGCAATCTTTTGATGTTCTTCACGACGTTTTTCTGATAGCCGTCTTCGCCGTCTGTGAAACCTAAAAGCAAGCATCTGGAATGTTGCTTGTATCCCTTTGCAGCAAGAATGGGTTCGAGCGGAGAGCCGATGATGCCGTACATGTGGCTCATCATATCCGTCTCTTCCGCGTCAGAAAGTCTGAACGCCGACGGATGACCGAATTCGCCTTGCATGACTTCGCGCATAACCGCCATGCCGTCTTCCCACGTCGGGAACATGAAGGAAAATTTTCTGTGTTTCTTTGACAACGTGAACACTTTGAGCGTAACTTCGGTAAGAATTCCGAAGCAACCTTCGCTGCCCATCATGATTTGATTGATGTCGGGGCCCGTTGCTTTTCTCGGCGCATTGTCGGTGACGATTCTGCCGATAGGCGTGACGTATTCCTGTTTGAGAACAAGGTCTGCCGCGCATCCGTAGTAGGTGGAGTTTTGACCGCTTCCGCGAGTGACGACCCAGCCGCCTACGCAGGAATATTCAAACGATTGCGGGAAGTGTCCGCAGGTGTATCTCTTCGTCGTGCCGAAGTTTTCGGGCGCGTTGTTGAGAATCTTTTCAAGGTCAGGACCGCTGATGCCGGGTTGCACGGTGATTGTGGAATTGACTTCGTTGAAAGCAATGACTTTGTTGAAGTTTTTGCTGATGTCAATCATGATGTTAGGCGAAATCATCGGTTCGGTTCCGCGCGTGACGCTCGAACCGCCTGCATGCACGTACACTTTGATTCCGTTTGCGTCGGCATATTTCACGATACCTTCGATTTGTTCGGTGGTGTGCGGATAAACGACGATGTCGGGCACGTTTTCCACGATGCCTTTTCTAAGTCTCATGATGTCGATCATGGTCTTGCCGTATGCAAGGCGCACTCTTTCAAAGTCGTCGAGACTTGCGTTTTCTTCTCCGACGATTGCAACGATTGCGTCGATTTGCTCTTTCGTGAGTGCGCTTTCGACATGCACGTCTACGATTTGTTCGCCGGTGTCGACCATCTCTTTGAAGTCGTCGTCGGTCAGGTTGAATTGTTGTTTAATCAACTTGTAAAGACCTTCTTTCGGCGCTTTATAGCGTGCGGGATCGCCCCATTTCATGATGGAGCGGAACGACCTTTTGTCGGGTGCTTGGGTGATCCATTTGGGCTCGAAATCCTTGTAGGGTTTTGACATAATTCCTCCAAATCGTGTTTTATCCGCCATATTTTGCAAGATAAAACCGTGTTTATTTCATTTTGTTATTTTTAGGTTTTCGGTTTTTCGACGTTTAGTCGTTTCTTTCGCTCTCGGTTTTTGTGGAGCGAAGTATGCTCTTCAAATCGTCGTACAGTTTCTTGTTGTTGGGATAGATGCGACGGTATATGCGAGAGTAAAGTTTGTAGTACAACTCATGTTCTTTCATATCGGGCTTAAATTCTGCAGAGATATGCACCATGTTTTTTGCCGCTTCTTCAAACGAGTTATATACGCCTATTCCCGTAAATGCGGTTATTGCCGCTCCGAGAGATGACGTCTCGTACGTTTGCGCACGCCTTACGGGTATGCCCATAATGTTTGCGGTGATTTGACAAATCTCGTCGCTTTCGCTTCCGCCGCCCGAAACCGCAAGAAACTCGACTTTGATTTTCGTCTTACGTTGTATGGACAAAAGTCCGTCGTACAAGCCGTATGCGATGCCTTCTATTATTGCGCGATACAAGTGCGCGCGGGTGTGGCAATCGGAAAATCCCAAAATCGCACCCCTTGCCGTCGGGTGTTTTATACCGGGCGTCCAGTACGGTTGAAGGATAAGTCCGTCGCATCCGGGCGGAACGTCTTGAATGTGTCTGTTGAGAAGTTCTTCCGCCGCTATGCCGAGTTCTTTTGCTTCCTTGACTTCCTTGTGTGCAAACTCGTTCTTGAACCAGGACAACATCCAATATCCGCGATAAATTTCCACTTCGGGATTGTATTTTCCGGGAAGTACTGCGGGATAGGACGGAACGAACGGTTCGGTTTCGACGTATTTGTCGGTGGTCATCTGCACGGTTGCCGTCGTGCCGAGAGAAAGCGACGCGCCCGTTGAGTCAACGCAGCCCGAGCCCAAAGTTTCGCAACCTTTGTCCGAACCGGATGCAATGAGCGGAAGCCCTGCCTTTATGCCGAGATCTCTGCTTGCTTCTTCGGTGATATATCCGATAACCGTGCCGGGTTCTACAAGTTCGCACATATTCTCCGCTTTCAAATCGAATATCGGAGCAGTGATTGCATGCGCGCCCTGCCAAGTTTTCTGTTTGTAATCGAAAGGTATATGTCCTATCTGATTTGCAACGGAGTCTTTCATGACTCCGGTCAGTCTGAACGTGATATACCCCGAGAACATCAGGTATTTGTACATCTTGCTCCACACTTCAGGCTCGTACTCGTGCACCCAGTTGCATGCGGACGATTTGCATTGCGCCGCCGCCATGTCGTACATGTTTATAAGTCGAAGAAGGGATTTGAAGCCTGCGCCGAATCTCGTCTTGTCAGCGTCTTTGACTTCTCTTTGGTCAAGCCAAAGTATGATGTCGCGAAGGGGTTTGCCGTCTTTGTCGACTATAACGGAAGTATCTCTTATCGTCGTGACGACGACCGCTTTTATATCGTCCCAAAGGTCTTTGCATTGCGCTTTGAGACCGAGCGTCGCTTCTTTGAGTCTGTCCCAGTAAAACTCGGGAGTCTGCTCCGCCCAACCTATCTCCTTTGAGAAATAGGGTTGTTTGAAATGCACTTTTTCTTTACCGTAATCTTTGCCGTACTTGTCGAAAAGCATGGCTCTGACGCTTTGCGTGCCGAAATCTATCGTCAACACAAGTGGTTCTCTCATAATTTTCTCCTATTATTTTCTCTCGCCAAGCCCCTTACCGCCAAGCGAAAATTTTCCCTGTCTACGTTTTTTCAATATATAGAGGCACTCGCAATCACATTCACGTCCGTTCCGACAACGTTTTGAATGACGACGTCGCCACGCTTGGTCTTCTTGTCAACCACGACTGCGTTGATCTCTTTCATAAGGTCCGCGATCTTGTCTTTTGGAATTTCTCCGTTTGTTCTTACGGGGAGCACGGGATAGTCTTCAAACGTCGTTGCCACCGTTGAGCAAACCGTGCGCATGGGGCAAGTCATCTCGGAGAGCGCAAACGCTTCTCCCCTTTTGCAACCGTTGCCCGAAACGACTCCGTTGTCTATACTGATTCTGCATCCGCGCGGACACACTATACACACAAGTTCTGTCATCTTTCTTCCACCTTTATCTCGATTTTTGAATTTTCCTTGATGCCGAACTTGGAGAAATCTATCTCGAGTCTTTGCATCTCGGGCGGGCGCAAGAATGCGAAATTCTTCTTGAACACTTCGTTGCCGTCCACGCTGATGTAGAGCGTTGCTTTGTCCATATCCTTTGCGGCGCGGAAGAACAACACCACCTTGTCGCAAGGCTTGCTTACGTCGATTCTGTGCGGCACAAAACTCAAAAGTCCTTTGCCTTTTTCTATGCGCACGCTCTTGCCCGACGGCTTGAAATCCACCGCGTTTGCGCCTGCGTCTTTTGCACATTCCGACACATAATCGACCAAATCGAACACGTTAAGTGCGTTTCCTGCCGAAAACACGCCGTCAAGAGACGACATATAAGTCTGGTCGCAATCCGCGCCTTTGGTGAAAGGATTTATCTTTACGCCAAGACTTTCGGCAAGCTCGTTTTCGGGGATAAGGCCGACCGACAGGATGAGCGCGTCACACTCTATGCGTCTTTCCGTGCCCTTGATCGGATTCATCTTGTCGTCAACTTTTGCCACTTCCACCGCTTCGAGTCTATCCTTTCCGAACACTCTTGTCACGGTGTGCGACAAATAGAGCGGAATGTCAAAGTCATGCAAGCATTGGTGAATGTTTCTTGTAAGTCCGCTCGGAGTGGGCTTGACTTCATACACGCCTTCCACCGTTGCGCCTTCGAGGGTTAGACGACGAGCCATGATAAGACCGATGTCTCCGCTGCCTAGAATAACGCATTTTTTCGTCGGCAACTTGCCTTGCAGGTTGACAAAATTCTGCGCCGTGCCCGCAGTGAAGACACCGCTCGGACGAGTGCCTTGAATGAGCACTTGTTTTGCCGTGCGTTCTCTGCAACCCGTTGCCAAAACGATTGCTTTCGTAAAGAACTTTTCTATGCCGTCTTTGGACACCGCGCTGATGATAAATCCGCCGTCTTTCTTTTCGATTTTCGTGACGAAGGTGAGCGTGAAAGCGTCGATGTCAAGCTCTCTGACAAAATCGATGTATCTTTCGCTATACTCCGGGCCTGCGAGCTTTTCGCCGAAACGGATAAGTCCGAAACCGTCGTGCACGCATTGTTTAAGTATGCCGCCGAGTCTTGCTTCTCTTTCAATAATCGCGACTTTGCCGCCTTTTTTCGCACGCGCTTTGAGCCGCCGAAAGGCCTGCAGGACCGCCGCCGATAACTATAACGTCATAATTTCTCATTTTCCTGCCCCCTTCACGCCTTTCGTATCGCCGTATACGACCACGCTTCCTTCGTCGCCTTTGAGCACGTCTTCTATTGCGATTCCTTCATGCTCTGCAATGATTTTCGCAACGAGCGGAGAACAGAAACCGCCCTGGCATCTGCCCATACCCGGGCGCACTCTGCGTTTTATGCCGTCAATCGTCGCGACTTTTAGCGGACTGTTGAGAGCGTCGATGATCTCGCCTTTGCTGACTTCTTCGCAACGGCAGATAATTTCGCCGTAATCCCCGTTTCGCTTGATATATTCTTCTCTTTCTTTTTCGGGAAGATTGGCAAGGCGCGGAGTGTGCTTGTACACGGGATTGAAATTCGCCTTATCCTTTGCGTTAAGGTCTTGTTTTATCCACGCTCTCACGTCGCAAGCGATTGCGGGAGCGGCGGTTATGCCGGGAGATTGAATTCCTGCGACTTCATAAATATTTTTCGTGAATATGCCCCTGCGCACCACGAAATCTTCTTCATAGGTTGCGGCGCGCGTTCCCGAGAAATACGTGATGATGTCGCCCTTGTTCAGCATGGGCTGAGCAAGTTGCTGTTTCTTAATTATATTGTTTATATCGGTTATGCTTGTGGAATAGTCTTCTCTCGACGGAACTTCGTGAGCATCCGGACCAACGAGAATGTTGCCGTCAACCGTGCGCATGACGCCGCCGCCTTTCGTATGTCCGACTTCTTCTTTCTTCTCGGTCTGATTTTCATTTGGGAGCGGAGCAAAATAACTGCGCGCATAAGAAGAGAGCGCGTATCCCACTTTTTTCTTGTCGAGAATAATATCCGTGCCTTTTCTCGGGTGGATGGTGAAAGTCCTGTCCCCTGCCATATCCGCAATGACGTCTGAATACACGCCTGCACAGTTCACGACCGCTTTCGGATACACCGTTCCGCGATTCGTATGCACTGCAACGATTTTTCCGTCTTTGACGTCCATGCTTTCAACGATGGTGTTGAGAGACACTCTCGCGCCGTTCTGAATTGCGTTGTCACAAAGCGCGATAGTCGTTTTGTACGGAGAAACCATTCCTGCCGACGACATAAACATTGCGCCCGTCGCCCACTTCGGCGGATTCGGTTCCATTTCTTTAAGTTGTTTGGGAGTGAGATGTCTGACGCCGGGAACGCCGATAATCTTTGATTTGAGCCAAAAAAGCGGAGATATTATCGCATTTTCCCATTTCGTCGAAAAAATGAAAGTTTGTCCCCACGGTTTGAGTTCGAGTCCCAAGTCTTTTGCAAGTTGCTTGTACTGCTCGTTGCCCGCAAGAACGTATTTTAGTTTTTGTTGCCCTTTGTGAAGGTCGATGCCGGGATGGATACAACCGTCGTTGCGACAGGACGCGCCCGTTGCCACGTCGTTTGCCTTTTCAACGAGAAGCACGTCAAGCTCGAGCCTTGACAGTTCTCTCAAAACCGCACACCCCGCAATGCCGCCGCCTATTACGAGCACGTCGGGTTCTTGACCGTCGATTGCGCCGTCTTTGAGCGTAGGCTTTTTGGGTTCTTCGTGAAAGTCCTTGAGTTTCACGTCGTTGATAACACCGAGAGATCGTTTGTCAACGGCTGCTTTTCCGCACTTGTAAATCGTTGTCCAGTCGTCACACTCGCCCGTCAGACGAACGCAACCGCGCCACTCTTCGACAGTTACGGACGGGGCGATCTTATTGACCGCCTTGCGTATCCTTGCCAAATTCATAATTTAACCCCTTTATATCGATTTTTCCGATTTTGGTTCTCGGAAATTCTTTAACACATTCAACGCATCTAGGAATATTCCAGTGCGACATGCGTTTTGCGACGTGCGATATAACCGCTTGCTTTTGCGCGTCGCTTATCTCGCCTTCCACAAGAACTTTTATGAACGGCTTTCCTTTCACGCGATACTCTATGCACGCACATTCGTTTATAAACGGCAACTCTTTCACCACTTTTTCAATCTCTGTGGGAAATACGTTGATGCCGGAAATCTTGATAAGACGTTTTTTGCGACCCATAAAGAACAGCCTGCCTTGCTCGTCCTGTCTGAAATAGTCGCCCGTGCGCACCCACGTTCTGCCGTCAAGGCTGATGAGAGCTTTCTTTGTGGCTTCTTCGTCACCGACGTATCCCGTCATCATTTGCTCGCCGCTGACAAGCAATTCGCCAACGCTGCCGACAGGCACTTGTTTCAAATCTTCGTCCACTATTTTGACAAACACGTTTTTGAGCGGTTTTCCGACGCTTCCGTCCACGAAATCGCCGTTTGTAACCGTACATACGCTTGCCGTTTCGGTAAGCCCGTATCCCGGGGACAACGTGCCTTTTCCGCCGCACTCTTTCATGCGCTCGTCGAATTTGCGCACGAGTTCTTTGTCAACGGTGTCGCCGCCGACGAACACGTCTTCTATCGACGATATGCCTTTGCCGTTGAACTCGGCGCACGCAAGCAATTTCTGCACCATGCGCGGCACTGCAAGGATTGTGGTTATCTTTTGTTTTTTATGATACGAGCGGTCTTTTTTGCATTGAATATGGGTTGCAAAACAACGTGCATATCCGTGCAAATCGCCGCGTGCATTCCGACGCAAAGCCCGAATCCGTGAAACATCGGAAGCACTACGAGCATTGCGTTGTGACTGTCGAATTTATCGCCAAGGTGTGCAAGCAAATTGTTTGCCATAGCGTTGGCGCAACGAGAAGAAATCGCGACCGTTTTCGGCTCTCCAGAAGTGCCGCCCGATTGCATATAAAACATAATCTCTTCTCCGTCGCCGTCGTACGCTTCGAAATATTTCGAGCGCGGAAGTCCGATATAATCGTATATGCAGAAGTGACAAATCACTCGCTTCGCGCCGTGACAACGCGAAAAATACGCGCCCATATTCACGTCGCTCAAAAACACGATTTTAGGTTGAAGTTTCTTGACTGCGGACTCAAATTCGTCCGATGAAAGTTTGGGATGAATCATCGACGCGATTGCCCCGATACGAGAGCAAGCGTAGGCTGCGATTATGCTTTGCTCTATGTTTGGAAGCGCAAGCATAACGACGTCTCCTTTTCTGACGCCTGCTTTGAAAAGACCACCCGCAACCTTGTCGATTTCTTTGAAAAATCTGCCGTACGACATTTTATGGCTGCCGCGTATTATAGCCGTCGCGGTGACGTCCTTGTTTCTATACGCGCGCATGAAGTTGTACAATGAAGTATGTATATCAGCCATATCAAAATTATACCTTATCGGACACTTGTCGTCAATATCGGTTTATTGCCTTTCTAAACGACATTTTGTGCCAAAATATTCGCATATTAAACGTTTTGTATTCTAATTTTGAAGAAATTTTCGACAACGAGTATAAATCTATCGATTGCTGTCAATACTCCAAGCAAAATCGGAGGTAAAACCATGAACAAATTTTCTGTTGCAATGAAAAGATTCGGCGGATTTATGAAACGCAACGCGTTCTATTTTCTCATCGTGCTTTGCATAGCGTCGGTGGCAACCGTCATTGCGCTTGCAGTCACAAGACCCGACGCAAACGTCAATCCCGACGCGTCCATAACCGACAATCCCGACGAACCCGTCGTTAAGCCCGACCCTCAGCCCGACAATCCGGACAAACCCGAGCCGGTCATCGAAAAACTCAAATTCTACACCCCGTGCAACAACGGCGAAGTGAAAAAGAATTATTCGGATACGTCTTTGGTGTGGAGCCCCACTCTCAAACACTACTCCACTCACCTTGCGCTTGACTTCACGTCCGACGATTTGAACGTCTACGCTTCTGCCAACGGCACGATTAAGGAAATCGGATACAATCAACTCGACGGCAACTACGTCGTCATATCTCACGAAGACGGCTACGTCACGAAGTACCTTTCGCTCGAAAGTCCCTGCACTCTCAAAGTCGGAGCGACCGTAAAGCACGGTCAACTGCTCGGCAAAATGTCCACGACTCAGGGCAGCGAATGTCTCGACGGAGCGCATCTTCACTTCGAAGTGCTTAAAGACGGAAAGAATATCGACCCGCTCGAAGTGCTCGTAAGTTCCGACAAATAACAGTCGATTCAAATCGATACGCAACTTATATTCATATCCTTAAAACGAAAAATCCCGAACATCGGGATTTTTTCTTTTGTTAATATAATTCGTTTTTAATGACGCGCTTGGAATTTCAAGCGGCTTTCAATCTTCGAGCATAGGGATTATGTCTTTCACCTTGTCGAGAACGTAGTCGGGCTTGATTTTGGACTTCGGCAACATATCCGCCGTCGTCTCACCCGAAAGCACGAGAATGGACACGAAACCGCAGTTTTTGCCAAACGCCACGTCCGTGTACAGTCTGTCGCCGACCATTGCGATTTTTTTTGCGGGAAGATTGTATTTCATAGCAAGTCTTTCGCCTGCAGTGGTATGCGGTTTGCCCATGATGATGTCAGGCGTTCTGCCGACCGTAAGACGTATCGCTTCTATGAGTGCGCCGACGTCTGGCATCGGGCACCCGGGTGCGGGACAGAAAAAAGTCGGGGTGAGTCGAAATGTACGGCAAACCCTGATTGACGTATCCGCAGAACTTGTAAAGTCTGTCGTACGTAAGAGACGTGTCAAAGCCGATTACGCAAAGGTCGGGATTGTCGTCCACGACTTCTATGCCGTAAAGTTCGAACTCGCTTTTAAGACGTTCGTTGCCAAGCAGAAAAACGCGCTTGCCTCGATAGTTGTCGAGAATATACTCGCAAGTGACCTGCCCGCTAGTGTAAATCTCGTCCGCATAAGTGCGCAGACCGAGATTGTTAAGGCGCGCGATATAATCTGTGTGCATTCTCGACGAATTGTTGGTGAAAAAGCAAATACGTTTGCCCATTGCGCGAAGTTTGTTTATTGCGGCAAACGAGCCTTCTATTTCTGTGTCTCCGATGTACACCGTGCCGTCAAGGTCGAAAACGAACAATTCTACGTCTTTGATGTTCTTCATAAGTATCCTTCAACTCAACCGAATTTTTTCATAAAGCCGCTCGCGTACGCATAACCCAAAAGGTTGTCGCTCACCGCCCCTGCAAGAGCCATGCAAGACAAAGTTTCGCTTGCGCTTATCTCGCTTTTGAGCCAGTAGCCCGCGTCGTCGTAGAGTCTTCGCCAAAATCTCTGCATGCCGTGCACGTCAATGCCGGCAAGTTTTTCGAGAAGATCCATTCGGTACTCGCTTAATATATAATCAATTCTAAAATAACCGTTAATATCGAAAAAGTCAACGCATTTGGGGTTGATTGGCTCAACATTGAGAGCGGACAGTTTATCAAATGCGACTTCCCTTTCGGCAGGCGGTGCGCCGTCTATGCTCGGCGCTCCCAAAAATGCCGAATAAAACGAAGAAATCGTCGCGCTTGCAAGAAAACGATACTCGCCGTCAAGCCTCGGTTTCCTACCCTTTTGCAAAGCAAGCGCACGCATGATTTTTGCCATTCGTTCCGCGCTGTCGACAGTCTTTTTTCTTGCTTGAAAAAGTCAAAAGACTCTCGGCAAGGTCTCCTGCCGTCTTTACTTTTTCGATCTCGAAATCGTTGCCCAAGGCACGTTTTTTTGACAAAACCTTTTCGGAAAAAGCGTCTTCAAAAGCCGAAAACTTCTTTGAAAGCAAAATTCCGTATCCTGCCGCAATTTGCTCGCAAGAGCATTTTATCAGCACATTTTCGTCGATAAACACTTGATTCGGCGCATTTTTACACATAAAGTCGTCTCCGTCGGGAGCGGTCAAATAAAGCGACCAACCGACGTTTAGTTTGTCTGCGACGCCTTTTGCGACGCCTGCGGTTTTAGTCGCTCCGAGCGCAAAAACGTATCTTGCATAGTCGGGCACCGTTTCGCTTGCGCCTTCGTTGCCAAACTCGCTTTGACAAGATATGCAAAGGCGATATCCGCCCTTTTTCAATTCGGCAATCAATTTGTCGGCAATGTCTTTTGTCCGTCTTCGTATAAAAAAAAGAGCGCGCCTTCTCTAAACTCCGCACGCAATCTCGGCAAGATTTCTTTGAATAAATCGCTGCCCCTGTACACGCGCGTTTCGTTTAAGACTCGCTCTTGCGTTTCTAAGTTTTCCATATCCGCCTCCGCTTATACGCTAACACATCGCGCGGGGTGAAATATGGCGGTTATTCGCTCTTTTTGAGCGATGTTGTCATAACTTTGCTTTTTGGATTGACAAGTTTATTTTGACTTCATATACGTTTTGCATTTCGTTGCAAACGCTGTGTCTTTCACGTCGATGCAAGAGTTTGCACAAAGTCCGTTGCTGTTGAACGCACAATCGCCCGCCGCACATTGAACGAGACTCTCAAGGTCTTTTTTTCAAAAACGTCGTCGCCTGCTTCGACGTCCGCAAAGTTTTGCGCAAGCGCGCCGCCTTCGCGTTTGATACGGCTCATACATTTTGCGTTTTCGCCGATAGAAATAACGCCTGCAAGACAAACGCCTTTGAGATTATGTTCGCAGTTGGAAGTTGCACAATTGATTTTTTCCATAAACGATTCTCCTTTTCGTTGATAAGGATAGTATGTCCAAAATCGACATTTCTACACAACTATCGAAATTTAGCGATATCAAAAAAGCATAGCGAGTGCGTATTCTATTGAAAAATCGCAATATTTGTGCTAATATATCATAAACATCGAAATGCACGCGTACGTGCAAATTAAGGAGATTTTTATGAAAGTCATTCTTCTCAAAGATATGAAAGGCATGGGCAAAAAAGGCGAAACCATCGAAGTCAACGACGGATACGCCCGCAACTTCCTTATCAAAAAAGGTATTGCTCAGGAAGGCACTCAACAAAATATCTACGTCGCAGAACAAAGAAAGAAAGCATTCGACGCAAAAGTCGCGGCAGAAAGAGCCGCCGCTCAGGAAATTGCAAACAAACTTAAAAACGTCACTGTCAAAGTCACCGCAAAAGGCGGAGAAAACAACGGCAAAATGTTCGGTTCGGTCACGAGTGAAATGATTAGCGGCGCACTTGCATCTCTCGGCTTCGACGTCGACAAAAAGAAAATCGAAACAAAAGAAAGCATAAGAGATTTCGGCACTTTCGACGTGACGCTTCGTCTCTATCCCGAAGTCACGCAAATCATCAAAATCGAAGTCGTGAGAGCGTAGTATGTCCGAATACGAGACAAGGCTTGACATAGCCGATTATATAATCGTGCAGGACACCGACGACTACGGCTTTTCGCAAGACTCGGTGATTTTGGCAAACCTTGCGGATATCGGCAAAAACGACGTCGTTCTCGACATAGGTTGCGGCACGGGTATACTTTCCACTCTCGCAATCGTGAAAAAAGGCGTTAAGAGCGCAGTCGGCATTGACGTACAAAAACACGCTTGCGATTTGGCGCGCAAAAGCGTGCAAATCAACGGATTGCAAGATAAATTGCAAATAATCGACGGAGACGTCAGAGACATAAAAAATCTCGTCAAAGCGGAAAGTTTCGACGCTGTTTTGTGCAATCCGCCATATTTTCGGTCGGGCGCAAGCGAAAACGCAAAAGGCGTGTCGCGCACGGAAAGCGGCGCGGATATTGCGGATTTCGTCAAAGGCGCGGCTTTGGCGTTGCGCTTCGGCGGAGACTTGTATATCGTATACAAAGCGGACAGACTCGTATCGCTTTTCACTGCGCTTGCAAATTGCAATCTTGCACCGAAAGAGGTGACAGTCGTCTTCCCCAAACTTTCAAAAGGCGGAGATGTCGTAATCGTCAAGGCTCGCAAAGGCGCAAAAGAAGGTCTAAAAATCAAATCGCTCGTCGTCAAAGACGAAGACGGAAAAGATACAATCGAGTTTAAGGAGTTGTACGACTGATGGCAAAACTTTTCATAGTGGGCACGCCGATAGGCAATATGGCTGACATAACTTTGCGCGCACTCGACACGCTGAAAAGCGTTGACGTCATCGCATGCGAAGACACGCGCCACTCTCTGCCGTTGCTAGAAAAATACGATGTTCACGCAAAACTCATTGCCTACCACAAGTTCAACGAGCAGGAATGTTCGGACAGACTTATTTCTATCATAGAACAGGGACAAAACGTTGCGCTTATCTCGGACGCAGGCATGCCGTCGATAAGCGACCCCGGAGCGGAACTCGTCTCAAAATGCCACGAACGCGGCGTAGAAGTCGAGATTGTTCCCGGACCGACCGCCGTGGCAAGCGCAATGGCGTTGTCGGGAATAAAAGGCAACGGATTTACGTTTATAGGGTTTTTACCGGAGAAAAATGCAGATAAAGTGTCGATTTTGTCAAAAGCGTCTCTTGCCGGCTTGCCGATTGTCTTGTACGTCGCACCGCACGATTTGATCAAGACCGCAAAAACCATATTGCAAGTGCTTGGCGACAGAAAGACGTACGTCGTTCGCGAACTCACCAAAATTCACGAAAGCGTGACTATCACCACCCTTGCGGACTTCAATGCCGAAGAGCGCGGAGAAATCGTCATGATAATCGAAAACGCAAACGCCGAAAACCCACTCAACGCCTTATCCGTCGAAGAACATATCCGTCACTACGTGAGCATGGGCATGGACAAAAAGGACGCCGTGAAAAAAGTCGCTCAAGACCGCGGCATTCCAAAGAACGAAGTCTATCAGCAAGCATTGAATATTTAGTTGCTTACGTTCGAAGCGGATAAACGACAGTTACTATTACTTTCCAAACGCACATATCACGTGCGTTTTTTTATGCATAAAAATTGACACGACTCACTTTATGCGCATTTTGTAAAAAATGCGATAAATAGATGAAGAACAAAGGAAACACCCATCCGAAACAAAACCCAACGTACATATAGTACGTGATTTTGGAGCGGATGGGCGTTGACGCAGTTATTCGCTATTTAGCGCATTTTTTTATTTTTGGGTGATAATCGCACCGGTCTTCGGCTCAACCAACATCGCCCAGTAATCGACTCCGTCTCCGATGAAAGAAACGTAATAGTAGTAGGACATGCGGTCGGCAGTGATGAGTTTGAGATAGATTTCGCGCTCGGGCTTGCCTTGGGCGTATTCGGCGTCGAGTTTGTCTTTGAACTCGGTTTTGGCAATGTTGATGACATCGTCGGCGGTGATCGCTCCGTCAAGTACGGACGACATATCTATTTCATCGTTTTTGTCACCGACGGTTATGGTGACGGTTTTGGGGACGAAGTCGAGAGAAACGGAAGTGCAAAATTCTCCATACGTTCCGCCGTCGATAGTGCCTGACAAGGTTTTGTCATCGGCAGATACGACGTAAGAAATTTGTTTTAAGTCGTTGGTTTTGAGCGGAACGACGGTTATATCGCAAAAATCCACGACGTCGGTTGCAACGCCGTCGGCAATGAACGTGCGTTCGCGTCTTCCCTTTTCTATGGTGACGGCGAAGTCCGAACTTTCACCTGCATAGTATTCTGAAGTGGTGCGAGACACGTTGTCGCTCTTTTGTTCGTTCCCTTTCTTATTGCAGGCGCACAAAGAGAATATTGCCATACACAACATAACGATTGATATGATTGTCAACGAAATTTTTCTTTTCATACGCAAAATATACGCTCGTTTTTGCCCGATTATGCCCTTTTTCATACAAAAGCACACAAAAACACAACTTTTTTGTTGAATTTCCATAAACATATTGTTATACTAAATTTATATAAAGTTATGCGCGTGCGCACGTGAGCGTACACGAACAATATTTAGGGGAATAAATGGACGAGAACAAAAAAACCACAATCGACACGACAAGCGAAAACGAAACGCAATTCGTCGAATGTGAAATCATTACCACCGACAAGGAGAAAGGACTGACCGCCGACGAAGTGCAGGAACGTGTAACGAGCGGAAAAGTCAATGGCGACCAGAACGTCAAGACGAAAAGCGTGGCACAAATACTGCGCGAAAACATCGTGACGTTTTTCAATTTCGTTTTCATCGTGCTTGCGGTGTTGATTTGCTTTTTCATCGATTCCGGCGAAAACATTCTCGCTATTTTAGGCAATTTCGGTTTTCTGATACTTATAATTTTCAACGCACTAGTCGGCATATTCCAGGAATTGCGCGCAAAACGCACGATTGACAATTTGTCTCTAATCTCTGCACCGAAAACGATCGTTATACGCGACGGCGAACAGACCGAAATCGCGGTGAAAGACATCGTGCTTGACGATATAACGGTGCTTGCAAGCGGCAGTCAGATTTGTGCGGACTCTTTCATCGTGGAAGGAAGCGTCGAAGTGAACGAAAGTCTGATAACAGGCGAACCCGACGCAATACTTAAAAACATCGGAGACAAAGTTATGTCGGGAAGTTTCGTCGTGTCGGGCAACGCAAAAGCGCAAGTCGAACACGTCGGAATGGACAATTTCGCAACAAAAATCAGCGCAGGCGCAAAGTATTTCAAGAAGCCGAACAGCGAAATCTGGCGTTCTTTGATGTTTATCGTCAAAGTTATGGCAAGCATCATCGTGCCTATGGGCGTGATTCTGTTCTGCGTGAAATATTTCGTGCAACAAAATCCCGAACAAAGCGAAAAAATCATAACAACGCTTTTCGGGTACAAAATAAATCAATATCTTTCAACAACGGTTCTCGGCACGGTTGCAACGCTCATCGGCATGATACCTTCGGGGCTCGTCGCACTCTCGTCAACGGTGTTCTGCGTAAGCGTAATTCGTCTTTCGAGACACAAAACGTTGGCGCAAGACCTGTATTGCATAGAAACGCTGGCGCGCGTCGATGTGCTTTGTCTCGACAAAACCGGCACTATCACCGAAGGCACTATGGACGTCAACTCCATAGAACCCGTCAAAAACCGCGACGAAGCGCAGATAAAACAGATTATAAAGAACGTTACGAGCGCACTTGAAGACAACAACGCAACGATAAACGCATTGCGCGCGTTCGTGTCGGATTTGCAAATATCGGGAAACGTCGAACAGACCGTTCCCTTCTCTTCTGCTCGCAAATGGAGCGGCGCAAGAATAGACGGTGTGTCATACGTGATCGGCGCACCCGAATTCGTGTTCAAAAAGAAGACTAAATCACTTGAAAAAACCACCGACGAAATGGCACAGAAAGGCTATCGCGTCATGGTCGTGGCTTCATCAAAAAACAAGTTTAACGAATCGGATTTGCCAAGCGGACTGAAACTTGAAAGTTTCGTCTATATCACGGACAAAATAAGAGCCGAAGCCCCCGACACTTTGAGATTTTTCAAGCAAGAAGGCGTTACGGTAAAAGTCATATCGGGCGACAATCCCGAAACCGTGCGTGCGGTTGCTATGCGCGCAGGTCTTGAAGATTGCGACAACATAATCGATATGTCAACTCTCAAAACCGAAGAAGAAGTGTACGAAGCGGCAACGAAATACACCATTTTCGGCAGAGTGCTCCCCGACCAAAAACTTATGCTCGTGAAAGCACTCAAAAAGGCGGGACACACCGTTGCAATGACGGGAGACGGCGTAAACGACGTGCTTGCGCTCAAGGAAGCGGATTGCTCGGTTGCCATGGCGTCGGGTTCGGACGCGGCAAAGAACGTGAGTTCGCTCGTTCTTCTCGACAGCAATTTCTCCTCGATGCCGAGAGTTGTTGCAGAAGGCAGACGTTCGATAAACAATCTCGAACGTTCCGCCGCCCTTTATATCATGAAAACCGTGTATAACACGCTGCTTGCGCTGTTGTTTATGGTGGTAACGGTCCCCCTTCCCTTCACTCCGCAAAATCTCACGATTATGGGCGCGGTGACGATAGGTGTGCCGTCTGTCGTGCTTGCTCTCGAACCTAATGCAGACAGAGTTACGGGCAGATTCTTGCCAAAGGTGCTGTCAAACGCATTGCCCGGCGGCATAACGGTTATGCTCGGCGCGATTGCCGTCATACTCTGCAACAAGTTCTTCCTTACGAATCTCGCCGACGCACAGTCTCAGACGGTGTTTATTTGGGTTATCACGTTCGTGGGATTCCTTCTTCTTTTCAAAGTTTCGTTGCCCACAAAACTTTCCAGTTGGTCGGCGTTCTTCGGAATTAGCGACCTTATGAAAGAACGCGAAAAGGCAGCGCAACAAGCCGAAAAAAGCGAATATGAGCGATTTTGACGAGCAGGAAAGAAAGGACTCCTGGCAAAACGGCGTCGCAATGCAAGTTATCGGGACAAAAGACAGAAAACAAAAGCCTAAACAAGGAAAGAAAGAACGCAAAAAACACAAAATCAACAAGTCAAAAATGCTTATCGCGCTCAATCTTTTCGTGTATTTGCTGATGGTGTTCATTTTCGTTGGCGTGTATTTCATTTCCATAAACGTCGAAGTAAACGGAAAGACGATAGACATCGTTCAAATTATCCGCACGTTCTTCAATCTCGACAATCACATCACTTGGGAAATGGGCAAGGCAATGCTTGCAATATGCGCGATTCTCACGGTTCTTTACGTCGGATTTGTGGCAATGATGAATCAAATCAAGATAGAGCACGGCGAAAGCATCGAAAAACGTTTCGACCGTCTGGACGCGAAAATGCGCTCCAAAAATATGAAATTGAAATAATTGACAAGGTGATACTATGAAGCGAAACAATATGTGTCCTTTCTGCTATATCCGCAGTCTTTTCACGAAAAAACGCCCTACGAGCGTTAAGCCTAATCTTGACGATTTTGACAACGGCGTCGCGCTCACTCCCCCTATGGGTTGGTCAAGTTGGAACACTTTCCGCAACCGCATAAACGAAAAACTCATTCTCGAAACCGCGCAAGCGATGAAAGATAAAGGGCTTATCGACGCAGGTTACAGTTACATAAATCTCGACGACTGCTGGCAGTCTTCCCTTCGTGACGAAAACGGCGAACTCGTGGGCGACTACGAAACGTTTCCGCACGGCATAGAATATCTCGTAAAGGAAGTCAACAAACTCGGCTTGAAACTCGGCGCATACACTTCAAACGGCACTCTTACGTGCGAAGACCTGCCCGCAAGTCTCGGCAGAGAACAATTCGATGCAAACACGCTTGCAAAATGGGGCGTGGAGTATTTCAAATACGACTACTGCCATCATATCCCCATTTCAAGATACGCACCGCTCGTGTACAGCGTGAGCGTGTCGCAATTTGACGGTCATCCAATCGAATATTCCGTGCACAACGCAGTGCTTTCGGGGCTTGCTCGCTTTATGACGGACACAAAACTCCCCACCGGCAGCTACGTTTCGGGGCTTGACGCCAATCAGGGCGCAATCACATACAACAGCATCGAAGTCGACGAAGACGGCGAATACGTGCTGACAATAAACATCAAGAAAAAAGGCGCATACGAGAAGTATCTTATCGCCAAAATCAACGACGGCGAAGAATACGAAATTCTATTCCCCCCGCAAAAAACTCCAAACGTCACCGCGCGTTTCCAAGTCATCGTGCGTCTGAAACAAGGAAGAAACGTCATAAAACTTTTCAATCCGGTCACAAGCAACGCCGACAGCGAAATGTATCAGTATATCCGTATGGGCAAGGCTCTTCAAAAAGCAACCGCAAAAGTCGCAAAGGAGCGCAAGCAAAAAGAAAAAGCCCATCGTTTTCTCGATATGCGAATGGGGTTGGGGCAAGCCATACAATTGGGGGAGCAAAAGCAGGCAATCTGTGGCGCACGACGCCGGATATTCGCCCTTGGTGGTGGTGGATTAAACTCATATACGAACACACCGTCAAACTCTACAAATACGCAAGCAAGGGACATTACAACGACCCCGATATGCTCGAAGTCGGCAACGGCAAACTGTCGTACAATCAAAACGTGTCGCACTTCTCGCTTTGGTGCATGATGAACGCTCCCCTTATTCTCGGCAACGATTTAAGAAATATGTCGGATCAGGTCAAGAGCATCGTCACCAACCGCAATATGATAGCAATCAACCAAGACTCGCTCGCAAAGCAAGCCAAACGCGTCAAAAAAGGCGCAGTGGACGTGCTTGCAAAACCGCTTGCGGACGGCTCGGTCGCCGTGTGTTTCTTCAACAAAACTTCTCATGCAAAATCCTGCAAGTTTGATTTGAACACGCTTGCAAACGACGAATACGTAGCAATGCAAAAGAAGTCAGAATATTCGCTCAAAGAGCAATGGAGCGGCCAAATCGCAACCACGGACGGCAACGTCAACGCCGTGCTTGAAAAACACCAAACCAAAGTGTTTATCGTCAAATAATGTTGCGCCACGTCAAACATCCCTTCCCCGCCGTGACGAGCAAAAACGCGAGAATTCTCATTCTCGGCAGCGTTCCGTCCATCAAATCGGTGGAAAACGGCTTCTATTATATGCACCCGCAAAATCGCTTTTGGCGGGTGCTTTCTCGTCTTTTCGACGAAGACTTCACCGCTATGTCAAAAGTCGAAAAATCAGCCGCTCTCATCCGACACGATATAGCACTGTACGACAGCGTGGAAGAATGCGATATAGAATCTAGCAAGGATTCTGCGATATACAACGTAATTCCTGCCGACATAGAAAAAATTATTAGCGAAACGAAAATCGAGCGCATATTCTGCAACGGCAAAGCGTCTTTCAACTATCTCGTCAAATATCATCCCGACCTTGCCGAAATCGCGGAAGTCTTGCCGTCCACAAGCCCGGCAAACGCAGCCTGTTCTCTTGACCGACTTGTCACCGAGTGGTGCAAAATTTTGCCCTTCACTGTATAATGCTTGAATAATTCGCGGCTCTACAATAGCTTTTCGGCGTGTACTCTAAATAGAATTGCCCCATCTTTCCGGTCCACGCCGGTATTTCTTCCGCCACTCTACAAAAGTTTTGCGTTTGAAACTATAAATGCAACTTTCCCTTTTCCTCAGGTGTTTTCCCTATCACCGTTCCCCCTTAAAAGGGAACCCACGGTGACCGCGTAGCGGGGGACAACACTCGGTCGAGACATAACTTACGCCATTTCTCTTATTATGCCACTTCGCCTGCGTGGCAGCTACGCAACAAAACGCCACGCATTCTCGTACTTCACACACAAGGGCTCCCGCACGTCAAAAACAAGCGAACTTGAGTGTGAGTAAGAAAGATGAAAGCGCAGTTTTTGGCGTGTGGGAAAAGGAACACAAAGACCAAAAGGCAAACGATTACAACGAGTTGTAATCGTTGCAAAATGGGCTTGTGTGTGACGTAAGTCCGACGCTCGATTTGCTCGCCGCCGTTGCGGCTCGTGTTCCGTCTTTTAAGTTGCACAGTCCGTTTATGAGTACGCTCCAAATAGGCTTTTGGATAAGGCTTCGCCTTCCACAATTATTCATTATTAATTATTAATTATTAATTACAAAAAAAATGCGATAAATAGATGAATGACGCGAAAGCACCCCGAAAATGGCAACCCTAATGTACATATCGTACATGAGTTGACAGGCTCGGGGTGCTGACAAAGTCAGTCGCTATTTAGCGCATTTTTTACTTGAAGTAGCGAGCAAGAAGTCCCTCAAAAGCCTTCCCATGACGTGCTTCGTCACGTGCCATTTCATGCACGGTGTCGTGAATTGCGTCAAGGCCTTCTTCTTTGGCGCGTTTTGCAAGTTCAAATTTACCTTTGGTTGCACCGTTTTCGGCTTCAACGCGTTTTTGAAGGTTCTCTTTGGTGGACGGGCTGACGAGTTCGCCGAGAAGTTCGCAGAATTTTGCGGCATGCTCAGCCTCTTCAAATGCAGCCTTTTCCCAGTAAAGACCGATCTCGGGATAGCCTTCGCGGTGAGCGGCTCTTGCCATTGCAAGATACATACCCACTTCGGTGCATTCGCCTTCGAAGTTGGCTTTGAGACCTTCGTAAATGTCTTGGGAGACGCCTTGACCGACGCCAATGACGTGTTCGGCAGCCCAAACTTTTTGTTCGCCGTTGTCTTTGATAAATTTGCTACCCGGGCAGCCGCATTGGGGGCATCTTTCGGGTGCGCTGTCGCCTTCATGCACGTATCCGCAAACCGGACATATAAATTTTGCCATAGTGTTTTCTCCTTAAAATGTCTTATTTTTTTATTCTACCGCATGAGCGGATTTTGACTCGCAATTGTTGCATTCAGAGCATATTCCCCTGAAAAATATCTGGCTTTCAAGGACATTGTCCCCACCAAAGTTTACAACGCTTTCATCGATTTTGTCAAGATTGAAAAATACGTCCTTGACTTTGCCGCACTTCACGCAAGTGAAATGCCCGTGATCGATGGTGGTTTTGTCAAATCTTGACGGAGCATCCTTGCAAACGACTTCTCTGATCTCGCCGTTTTTCGCCATATCTTTGAGCACACGATACACCGTGCCGAGACTGAGCGCAGGCAACTCTACCCTTGCTTTTTTCAAAACCATTTCGGCGGTCGGATGATCGCACGATTCTTTGACGATCCTTGCAATCACTTCTTTTTTGGTGTGTGTTTCTCGTTGCCATTTGCTTCCTTTTCTGTTATTTGTTGATTTCTTATTGATAACAATTCTTATTACTTATAATATACACGACATAAACCCATTTGTCAACGCTTTTTCAAAAATAAAACGCGAATTTTTTTCGCGTTTTATTTTTACAGTTTATTATAATAATCTTGTATTTTTTTTGCCATCATCTTGCGTCTTTTGACAAGGAATTTTGCTTGATAATCATTGTAGTCCCAGTTTTCAATTTCAATCGGGATACAATTCATTATCAAATTATCTTTCAACTCTTTTTCTGTCATCGAATACCCAAAGACTGTACCAGTTTCCCTTGCCGACTCGAATGCGTCCTTAAAATATACGTTGGGCGATTTATCACCGATTGTTATATTTATAGGCGTATCCAAATATACGTAGTTTGCAACTTGATTGTAGATCGCACGATTATCTAAAATCCCCGTCCTTTGCAAATATGCTTTCGGGAAAATGTGATGCACATCGCTTGCGCCATATAAATCACGTACCGTTGAAGTTGCAGAGAACACCCCTTTATCACCCAATACAATCTGCGCCGCAAAGTATGCAGACAATGCAGGTGCGGCAGAGTTTGGCGTATCTAATTTTTGAGGCAAGCCAAATTCCCAGAACGCATCGGACAATTCTGCTTTTTCAATCTCTTCAAGGTATTTTACAACTCCCTTCTCATTGATATTTCTGATATCCTGATCCATTCTGCTTTCAGGTGATGCAGAATAACGTCCTGTCAATATTGACATTACAAGCCACTTTGACACATAGCGTTTAATCTCAGTTTTGCCAACCTCATCCGACAATGCCAATTTTAGAAATACAACATACGCAAAGTCAAGCACGTTTTGCGAACTTATAAGTTTGTTGCTTACGAAGCCCGCACCTCGTACTGCCAAAACGAATTGCTCAAAATAGTATTGATGCATAAAGTGCTTTATGCCTTCTGTAAGTTTTTTGAAAGAGTCTTCTGCTATCTCTTCTTTGTAATCGCGTGTTTCAAAGTCACGTCCTGAGAGTAAACTCACCAAATCTTTGAGTTTTCCCCTTGAAAACATATGAATAAAAGAAACACGCAACATATCCTCATATGACGGATCATATATAGAGCCCGTGTCATTTCTGAGCCATGCCATTTCTTTCCCCAAATCAGAAGCAATAAATTGCGAATCATTTTTGAGTAATGTGTCATAGAATATCGGTTCAACTGCAACGTGACAGAAATAATCAATTGCCTTGCGCAAAATATTTCCACCGTATTTTTCGTCCGCCGCAATTTTACTCATTGCAAAGTCTGCTTGACTCAATACTGCACCTTTTGAATTTATACGAATAAATATATCAGTTACCGTGTCAATATCAAGTTCAGAAGATATTTCAATAATTCCAAGATCTTTCGTCTTGATATCAACTATTCGTTTTATCTTATTATTGAGAGTCTTAAAGTCCATTTCTGGATTTTCACGACAATAAGTCTCAATATACTCGTAGTCATCAAAATCATCATCAAATAAAATTGAAATATCGGCAATCCATTTCTTACTTTTCAAATGCGATTGATCTTGAACTTCAAACAGGTTTTCATCACCATCTGCAAATGGGTTATATGCTATTTTGATAAATTTTTCTTTATAATCGTTGTTGAGAACGCTACGTCCCAAAATAGCAGCCATAAGTGCAGTAACTCTCTGTTGCCCGTCAATAAGAATACGCTGTCCTTTTGACATACTGCCGTCCTTAAGGCGCATTTCATGACTTCTACTTACAATAAGGTATCCAACTGGATACCCTTTATAAAGCGAATCTATCAAATCACGCACTTGTGTCGCTTTCCAAACAAACGGACGTTGAATTTCAGGAATAACGACCTCTCTGGTCTTTATCCAAGACAAAACAGTATCAACTGTATGTTTTTCGATTTCATATTTTTGGTTTGCCATAAAAACTCCCTATATTGATAATAATGATATTCTAACACTATACTGACGAGTAATCAATGTTTTTTTGTGCAATAATATCGTATATGACATTTACTGTGCATTATTTTTTTGATAAAAAAAACGACTTGCGGTTGCAAGTCGTTTCTTTATATAGTAGGTGTAAAAATTACTTGAGTTCTGCGGTTGCGCCAACTTCTTTGAATTTTGCAACGAGAGCTTCTGCTGCGTCTTTGGGCATTGCTTCTTTGACGGTCTTGGGTGCTCCGTCCACAACGCCTTTTGCTTCGACAAGACCAAGTCCGGTTGCGTCTTTGACGACCTTGATAACTTGAACTTTGTTGGGGCCGACTTCTTTGAGAACGACGTCAAATTCGGTCTTCTCTTCTTCTGCGGGTGCTGCTGCAACTGCGCCTGCTGCTGCGACGGGAGCTGCTGCGCTGACGCCGAATTCTTCTTCGAGTGCTTTTACGAAATCGTTGAGTTCAAGAACGGTCATCGCCTTGATTTCTTCCATAAGTTTATTCAAATCTGCCATTTTTGTTTTCTCCGTTTAATTATTTTTTTTGTTTTTGGTCACGCGACCAGCGTTACTCTGCCTTTGCCTCTGCAATCTTGTTCAAGCAAATAGCAAGTTTTGAGATGGGTGCTTGCAAAGAGCCAAGCATCTTTGAGAGCAAAATTTCCTTGGACGGAATTTCTGCGATTTGTTTCAAGCCGGCTTCGTCCATAAATGCGCCTTCAACCATGCCGCACTTTGTCTTCATCTTGTTGAATGCCTTGATGTTTTTGACAACGTACTTTGCAGGAGCGACTGCGTCTGTGGATGAGAATGCAACTGCCGTAGGACCGTTGAGAGCTTCGTCGAATTGGGTGTAACCGAGTTCGTTGAAAGCAATCTTCACAAGACGGTTTTTGAGCACTGCGTAGTCCACGCCGTTTTCTCTGAGTTCCTTACGGAATGCTGTATCTTGAGCAACTGTAAGTCCCATGTAGTCAACGATGACGATGGATTTTGCAGATGAGATTTTCGCCTTGATTTCTTCGACCTGTTGCTTTTTGGCCTCAAGAACTTCTTTGTTCATCTTTACCTCCTATAAAAGTTGGCGACTTTCGTCGCATAAAATTAAAGCGTCATTCCAAACGAGAATGACGCAAAAATACACAAGATATTGAGCGTATCCTCGGCAAGCGTATGAGTGCTTACGGCATAGAATGCCACTTGCTGTCTTTGGAACGCATATATAATACAATTTTTCCGCTATCTATGTCAACCGATTTTGCAAAATAGTTTTTTATTGTCGGCTTTTTGACACGAGTTTTTATCCTTGCAAGACTGATAGCAAAGATTTTCGGCGCAGTTAAATTATTAATTACAAAAAAACTGCGATATTTAGATGAAGAACAAGAAAGAGCCGCACTAGCGACAATCCTAACGTACTATGTGTACATGAGTTGACGGGAGTGCGGCTCTGCCGAAGTTATTCGCTAAATAGTACTTGTAAAAACTGCGATATTTAGATGATGAACAAAAAAGAGCCGCACTAGCAACAATCCTAACGTACTATGCGTACATGAGTTGACGGGAGCGTGGCTCTGCCGTAGTTATTCGCTAAATAGTACTTGTAAAAACTGCGATATTTAGATGAAGAACAAGAAAGAGCCGCACTAGCGACAATCCTAACGTACTATGCGTACGTGAATTGGCGAGAGTGCGGCTCTGCCGAAGTTATTAGCTAAATAGCGCAGTTTTTCTTAGCCCATTCTGTAGAGAACCTTGATGGACGGTCCCATCGTGGTTGCAATGTAGATGGAGCGGAAATACACGCCTTTTGCTGCTGCCGGTTTTGCCTTGACGAGTGCTTCCATAAGAGTGTTGAAGTTCTCTTGGAGTTTCTCTGCGCCGAAAGACGCTTTGCCGAAAGGCACGTGGCAGATTGCTTGCTTGTCAACTCTGTATTCAACTTTACCGGCTTTGATGTCGTGGATAGCACGAGTGATATCCATAGTGACGGTTCCGGATTTGGGGTTCGGCATCAAGCCCTTCGGGCCGAGCACTTTACCGAGACGACCGACAATACCCATCATATCGGGAGTTGTGACGATAACGTCATAGTCGAACCAGTTTTCTTGTTGAATCTTTTGGATCATTTCTTCACCGCCGACGAAATCTGCGCCTGCTGCTTTTGCTTCGTCAGCCTTTGCGCCCTTGCAGATTGCAAGCACACGGACGGTCTTACCTGTTCCGTTGGGAAGAACGACGACGCCACGAACTTGTTGATCTGCGTGACGGGGATCGATACCGAGTTTAACGTGCAATTCTATCGTTTCATCGAATTTGGACTTTGCGGTTTCAACTGCAATCGCGATTGCTTCGTTGCTTTCGTAAAGTTTGGTGCTGTCGATGAGTTTTTTCGAATCAATATAATGTTTACCGCGTTTCATACAAACCTCCTTATTCTTCCACGAGAACGCCCATACTACGTGCAGTGCCTGCGATCATGCTCATTGCAGTGTCGATGTTTGCTGCGTTGAGATCGGGCATTTTCATAGTTGCGATTTCACGAAGTTGCTCTTTGGTGAGAGTTGCGACTTTCGTCTTGTTGGGGACTGCCGATGCGCTTTGCAAACCGCATGCTTTCTTGATGAGCACGGGGGCCGGCGGGGTCTTGAGAACAAAAGTGAAAGAGTGGTCTTGATAAATGGTGATGATAACCGGGATGATCAAGCCAGCGTCTTTGGAAGTTTTTTCGTTGAATTCTTTGGTGAATCCCGCGATATTGATGCCGTGAGGGCCGAGCGTGGAACCTACGGGCGGTCCCGGAGTCGCTTTGCCTGCGGGCAATTGCAATTTAACGACTGCTGTAATTTTCTTAGCCATATATCCTCCTGACTAACGTGGTTTTGCGACGGTAGGAATAGATTTGCCGTCTCCCACGAAGTTTATAGTCCTGCGACTTGCGTCCTGCAGACGCGATTTCAGAAATTTGCGTTTACACGCATAAATCAGAGTTTTTCAACCTGTGCAAAATCGAGTTCGACAGGTGTCTGACGTCCAAACATTGCCACGATAACCTTGACTTTTTGACGTTCTGCACTTATGGAATCCACAACGCCGATGAAGTTTTCAAGTGCGCCGTTGACGATTCTCACGTCGTCGCCTTCTTTGATGTTGAAGTCTTCAATGCTGACGGTTTCAAGACCGATTCTTCTGATCTCATCATCCGTGAGCGGAATCGGACGACCTGCTGCGCCGACGAAACTTGTAACTCCGCGCGCTCTGGTCACCATAAACCAAATGTGGTTGGTGTAGATCATCTTGATAAAAACGTAACTCGGGAATTTCTTGCGTTGAACGACTTTCTTTTTTCCGTTTCTTTCAACGACGTCATCTTCAACAGGAATTTTTATATCAAAGATATAATCCTGAAGCGAGTTGTTTTCAATCATGTTGCGAAGGTCGGTTTCCACAGAATTCTCATAGCCTGAATACGTGTGTACAACGTACCATTTCGGTTGTTCGTTAATTTCCATAGCGCCCTCTTTTTAAATGAAAACTGTTGTCCATTTTCCGTTGACGATAAGACCGAACAAACCGCCAAGCACGTAGTCAATCGCAAAAAGAATAACGAAGAAAAGCACAACAACGATAAGAACGACTGCCGTGTTCTTTCCAACGTCCTTCCCCTTGAGCCACGTCACTTTTTTAAGTTCGGAAATTATGCCCTTGATGCCCTTTGCCATTCTTTGGAAGATGTTGGGCTTTTTGTCGGCATTCTTTTTCGCGGACTTTTTATTAGATTTGGAAGACTCATTTTTCGAATCAACGTTGACTGCAGCCACTTGTTTTTTGTCTTGTTGCTCAGCCGCGGTTTTTTCGATGGTCGAGGTTTCGGTTTTTGGCGTTTTCTTTGCCATATTGCCTCCTATCCTAGCCTAGCCTTACTTTGTTTCTCTGTGCAAGGTGTGCTTTTTGCAGAATCTGCAGTATTTTTGAAGCTCCATTCTATCAGGGTGCTTCTGCTTGTTTTTGGTAAGGTTGTAGTTGCGTTGTTTGCATTCCGTGCAAGCAAGAACGACCTTAACTCTTGCTCCTTTTTGAGCCATAGTAGCCTCCTTTTTGTTCTTTTTCAATACGACACCCCTACACGGCAAGATTTTTGCCGTGTAGAGCATTGTTGTATATTTTATTGAAAGAACAAATATTATTCGATGATCTTCGCAACGACACCGGAACCAACGGTTCTACCGCCTTCACGAATAGCAAAACGGAGACCTTCTTCGATTGCGATCGGGGTGATAAGGGTGATTTCCATGTCGATGTGGTCACCAGGCATAACCATTTCAACGCCTGCAGGCAATTTGATGGAGCCGGTAACGTCTGTTGTTCTGAAGTAGAATTGCGGACGATATCCGTCGAAGAACGGAGTGTGACGGCCACCTTCATCTTTCGTCAAGACGTAAACTTGAGCTGTGAAGTGAGTGTGGGGATGAATGGAACCCGGTTTTGCAAGAACTTGACCACGTTCGATTTCGTTTCTTTGAATACCACGGAGCAATGCACCGATGTTGTCGCCGCCCTCTGCGAAGTCGAGAAGTTTACGGAACATTTCGATACCGGTAACGGTGGTTTCTTTCTTTTCGGTGGAAAGACCAACGATTTCAACCTTGTCGCCCATCTTAAGGATACCACGTTCAACTCTACCGGTTGCAACGGTACCACGACCGGTGATGGTGAAGACGTCTTCAACAGGCATCAAGAACGGTTTGTCGGTATCACGTTGAGGATCCGGAATGTAGCTGTCAACTGCGTCAAGAAGTGCTTGAATAGGTGCAAATGCGGGATCGTCCCACTTACCAGCAAGACCTGCTTCCATTGCTTTCAATGCAGAACCACGGATGATCGGAGTGTCGTCTCCGGGGAAGCCGTATTCGTTAAGAAGTTCGCGAACTTCCATTTCGACGAGTTCGAGAAGTTCTTCGTCGTCGACTTGGTCGCACTTGTTAAGGAAGACGATGATGTAAGGAACACCAACCTGACGAGCAAGAAGGATGTGCTCACGAGTTTGGGGCATCGGGCCGTCGGAAGCAGCAACAACAAGGATTGCGCCGTCCATTTGTGCAGCACCGGTGATCATGTTTTTAACATAGTCCGCGTGGCCCGGGCAGTCAACGTGTGCATAGTGACGCTTCGGGGTTTCGTACTCGACGTGTGCGGTGTTGATCGTGATTCCTCTTGCTTTTTCTTCCGGCGCCTTATCGATTTCGTCGTACTTCATCGCTTGAGCTTCGCCCTTGGATGCGCAATACATAGTGATTGCAGCGGTAAGAGTGGTTTTGCCGTGGTCAACGTGTCCGATAGTACCGATGTTAACGTGCGGCTTTGTTCTTTCAAACTTTGCTTTTGCCATACTAGAATTCCTCCAATATTGTTTTTTGGTTTTTTTTATTATTTATTATCCAAAGTGTTTATATATATAATATTAAACTATATATACGCTTACTTTTTGGAATCTCTTGCCTTCACTTCGCCGATGACCTTTTCTGCGACGCTCTTAGGAACGACTGCATAGTGGTCAAACAACATTGTGAAGTTTGCTCTGCCCTGCGTTATGCTACGCAAACTGGTTGCATAACCGAACATTTCTGAGAGCGGAACGTCGCAATCGACGACTTGCGCTCCGTTTCTGGGTTCGATACCTTTGACCTGACCGCGTCTGGAGTTGAGATTAGACATAACGTCGCCGAGATAATCTTCGGGAGTTACGACTTCAACCTTCATAATCGGTTCGAGCAAGGTTGCGCCCGCTTTTGCCGCGCCTTCTTTGAAAGCCATAGAACCTGCAATCTTGAAAGCCATTTCGGAACTGTCGACTTCGTGCATGCTGCCGTCAACGAGTCTGACCTTGAAGTCCACGCACTCGTATCCTGCGATGATACCGCTTTGTGCCGCTTCCTTGATGCCTTCCCAAGCAGCATTTGCAAACTCTTTGTTTACGACGCCGCCGACGATGCAGTTTTCCATTTCCAAACCTTTTTCGGGATTGGGTTCCATCTCGATGACGATGTGGCCGTATTGACCGTGACCGCCCGACTGACGAACGAATTTGCCTTCTGCCCTGACAGGTTTCGTGATAGTTTCGCGATAACTGACTTGCGGCTTACCGACGTTTGCTTCGACTTTGAACTCTCTGAACATTCTGTCCACGATGATGTCAAGGTGAAGTTCGCCCATACCTGCGATGATGGTTTGTCCCGTTTCCTTGTCGGTGTACGCCTTGAAGGTCGGATCTTCTTCCTGCAACTTGATGATTGCCATATTCATTCTTTCTTGGCTGGCTTTCGATTTCGGCTCGATTGCCACCTTGATGACAGGGTCGGGGAAGACCATGTTTTCAAGAATGATTTGATTGTTTTTGTCAGAGAGCGTATCGCCCGTCGTGCTCTTCTTAAGGCCGATGACTGCGACGATGTCGCCTGCATACGCTTCTTCAACGTCTTCTCTGTTGTCCGCATTCATACGAAGGATACGACCGATTCTCTCGTTTTCGCCTTTGACGGTGTTGTAAACCATACTGCCCGTCGTAAGCGTGCCCGAATAGATACGGATGAAAGACAACTTGCCGACGAATTCATCGGTGAGAATCTTAAAGACGAGTGCGCTGAACGGTTCTTTTTCACCGGGGTGACGAAGTTCCGTTTCGCCGGTCTTGGGATTGATACCTTCGATGCTCGCGACGTCCGTCGGAGCGGGAAGGAAATCCACGACTGCGTCGAGCATGAGTTGCACGCCCGTGTTCTTGTAAGAACTTCCGCAAAGAACCGGATTGAGTTTCATCTCGATTGTGCCCTTGCGGATTGCCGCCTTTACTTCGTCGAGAGAAATCGAATCATAGTCTTCCATGATGAGTTTTTCAAAGATGTTCTCGTCGAAGTCCGCCGCCGCTTCGAGCATTTTGATGCGGTATTCTTCTGCAAGTTCTTTGTACTCTGCAGGAATTTCTTTCGCGTAGAACGTTACGCCTTTATCCTTTTGATCGAAGTAGAACGCCTGCATCGTAAGCAAGTCGATGACTCCTTCGAACTCGGACTCTTTGCCGATCGGCAACGTGATGGGAACGGCGTTTGCATTCAATCTTTCACGCATCATCTTGACTGCGTTGAAGAAATCTGCACCGTTGATATCCATCTTATTGACGAACGCGATTCTGGGCACTTTGTACGTGTCTGCCTGACGCCACACGTTTTCGGACTGGGGTTCTACACCGCCCTTTGCGCAAAACACAGCAACCGCTCCGTCCAACACTCTAAGGCTACGTTCGACTTCAACCGTGAAGTCAACGTGACCGGGAGTGTCGATGATGTTGATTTGATGTCCCTTCCACACCGCCGTCGTTGCCGCTGACGTAATCGTGATACCTCTTTCACGTTCCTGCTCCATGTAGTCCATGGTTGCGGAACCGTCGTGAGTCTCGCCGAGTTTTCTGTTTACGCCGGTGTAGTAGAGAATACGCTCAGTCGTCGTGGTTTTGCCGGCATCGATGTGTGCCATTATGCCGATATTCCTCACCTTATCAAGAGCATATTTTCTAGACATAAATTACCACCTATAATGTGCAAACGCTTTGTTTGCTTCTGCCGCGCGATGCATTTCGTCTTTTCTCTTGACTGCGCCGCCGGTCATGTTGAATGCGTCCATAAGTTCGCCCGCAAGTCTTGCGTCCATAGTCTTTTCGCTTCTCTTTCTTGCGAAAGTCACGATCCAACGAATTGCAAGAGTTTGTCTGCGTTCGGGACGAATTTCCATCGGGACTTGGTAGGTAGAACCACCCACACGTCTCGCTTTGACTTCGAGCATGGGCATTGCGTTTTCAAGCGCTTTGTTGAAAACGTCCATTGCGTCGACGCCGAGTTTGTTTGCTGCTATATTGAAAGCCTCGTAGACGATCGTTTGTGCCGTTCCTTTCTTTCCGTCGAGCATGATTTGGTTGACGAGCTTGGTCACAACCTTGCTGCCGTATACGGGATCGGGCAAAACGTCTCTTTTAGGCACGCCACTTCTTCTTGGCATATTAACCTCCTAAAATGAATACATTCGAAAAAATTATTTTTTGGGGCGTTTCGCACCGTATTTGCTTCTTGCCTGACCGCGTTTTGCAACGCCTGCCGTATCAAGAGCACCACGGATAATGTGATAACGCACACCAGGCAAATCCTTGACTCTGCCGCCTCTGATGAGAACCACGCTGTGTTCTTGCAGATTGTGACCTTCGCCGGGGATATAAACAGTTCCTTCCATACCGTTGACCAAACGCACTCTTGCGATTTTACGAAGAGCGGAGTTCGGCTTCTTCGGGGAAGTTGTCGTGACGCTCAAGCAAATACCGCGTTTTTGCGGGCATTGGTCCATGATAGGCGTCAATGACTTCTTAACCTGTTTTTCTCTGCCTTTTCTGATAAGTTGATTGATGGTTGGCATTATTGTTCCTCCTGTAAGATTTTTCGAATGTACCTGCAACCCAACAGGTGCAATCAAGACTCTATGCCTTCGCTTCGGTGATACCAACAACCGCGGCTGCAACTTCCACTCCCGCCAGTTCCCCCAGCCTCTTCTTTGAAGCGGCAAAGGTCACGTCCACGCGACGAGCGTTTGCTGCGGCAACGATTTTGCGTCTCAGTTCCGCATCGGCGTCCAACGCTACGATCACACACCTGACGGTAGAGTTGGATATTCCCTTCAAAACCTGCTTGGAACCGACAACTTTTGAAGAGTTTGTAAGCATTTGTTCAAGTTTTTCTTTGTCCATAACTTTTTGCACACTAAAAAACTGCTTACGGCTTTCGTAAGCCTTTATATCTTATCAATATTCCGCATCAATGTCAAACGAAAAACCAAAAGAAATCGAAAATTTTTATATAATATATATTTATAACAAGATATAGTCGCACGGGCGCGCTTTACACACAACGCGCACGCCACACGCACAGTTTATTGTTAGCTATCGAACAAAAGCCTATTCGGAGCGTACTTATAGACGGTATGTGCAACTTCAAAGACGGAACACGAGCCGCAATGGCGGCGAGCAAATCGAGTGTCGGACTTGACGTGAAGTACGAGAATGCGTGGCGTTCTGTTGCGTAGCTGCCACGCAGGCGAAGTGGCATAAAAAGAGAAATGGCGTAAGTTATGTCTCGACCGAGTGTTGTCCCCCGCTACGCGGTCACCGTGGGTTCCCTGCAAGGGGGAACGGTGATAGGGAAAACACATGAGGAAAGGGGAAAGTTGCATTAGAGTTTTACACGCAAAACCTTTGTAGAGTGGTGGAAGAAATACCGGCGCGGTCCGGAAAGATGGGGCAATTCTATTTAGGGTTTTACACGCCAACCCTTGTAGAGCCGAGAACAAAACAAAACTTTATACACGCACTTTGCTCTTTCGTTACGTTCTTATCCCCCCCCCTACACACACGCTTGGCCAAAGAATCAAGCAGAGCGAAAAGAAAACGCATTATTGACGACACGTGAGCATAAGATTGCATAAGGTGAAAAATGGACAATAAAAAAGAAATTATCGTATTGAGCGGCGGCGGACACAAAGGAATGGTCAAATATCAGAGCGTACCGGGGCAAAACGTTGTCAAAGGGTCTTGCAATCTAGACTTCAGACCGAGCAATGCAAAGTTGTATCTCGTAAGCAATGAAATTGCAGAAATAGCACTTTACAACTCAAATACGGCTTTTGAAGTGCCGTTTCGCGCAAATTGCTACGTTTCGTGCGTCGTACGTTCAAGTGCGTTGATTATGTTCGGCGGACACGGGGCAAAGAGCAAAACGCTTGCGGAAATAGATGAATACAACAAGCAAAAAGCCGTCGAAAAGATAGCGAAAAAACATGTCGAAACGCTTGAAGAAGACACCCAAAAAACGTCGTTTCGCGACACGTCGAATATCGTAAAAACGGGTGCGGAAACCATTAAAAACTTATCATTTACAAACGAGTGGACAAAATACGACGGCAACAATTTTTATTATGCGGTAAAGCCGCAGATTGACGAATTGTTCGTGTGCCATCCAAGCGAAAAAGCACTTGACGAAGCAGTTGAAAACTCCAAATGGGTGCGCGTCGAAACATCCGACGGATACTACGTCGTCGGCTTGCTTTTCAACGAAAAAGAGCCGTCTTTTATCTGTTACGGAGTGCCGTCAAAAGACAAAACCTCACCGCCCGACGAACTCGAAAACGCTTGCGTCTGGCTCCCCCTTGCCCGACGGTGAAAACGGCTATTGGGTGATATATCAATCCGCAAGAAACGGAAGCATAGTCAAATGATAAAAGCCGTCATCGCGGCAACGGCATCGCTTGATTGCAAGCAACGTCGAGAGCCGCATTAGGCTTATTGTTCTGCTAACCGCGCCGAAAATCTTTGCTATCAGTTCAATCACGGATAAAACTCTTGCCACAGTTTCGCAAGATTGCCGGCTTGGTGGTTTGATTGGGTGGGATACCCACACCCGAAACAAAACCTCATTCGAAGCGTGCTTATTAACGGCAGTTGTTTATTCGGGCGTGGAGTCGCAAGGCGACGACCGCATCGAGCGTCGGACTTGACGAATAGTACAAGTGAGCAAGCGAGCGTTGTTTCTTTCGCTTGCGAACGAGAGACATAATAAGAGAAATGACGCAAGTTATGTCTCGACCGAGTGTGTCCCCCTGCTACGCAGTCGCCGTGGGTTCCCTTTCAAGAGGGAACGGCGATGGGGGGAAACAGATGACGAAGGGGGCAAGTTGCAATTAAAGTACACGTCGCGAAACTTTTGTAACGCACAGAAAAATCAACGCTATAAAAGAACGGCACGCATTCCTGCGTGCCGTCCGTAAACTTGCGTATCCCTTATCATAAAAAACTGCGATATTTAGATGAAGAGCGCGAAAAAGCCCCTTAAACAGCAACCCTAATGTGCTGACGCACATGAGTTGATGAGCAAGGGGCTTTGACAAAGCTATTCGCTAAATAGCGCAGTTTTTATTTGAGTTCGGAGAAGTACTTGATAGTACGAACCATTTGAGAAGTGTAGCTGTTCTCGTTGTCGTACCAGGAAACCACTTGAACTTGGGTGTTGCCGTCTTCCATAGGAGCAACCATGGTTTGCGTTGCATCGAAGATAGAACCGAAACGGCTGCCGATGATGTCGGAAGAAACGATTTGGTCGGTGTTGTAACCGAAAGATTCGGTTGCTGCCGCTTTCATTGCTGCGTTGATTCCTTCAACCGTTGCTTGACCTTTAACGACTGCCACGAGAATGGTGGTGGAACCGGTCGGGGTCGGAACGCGTTGTGCAGAACCGATGAGTTTGCCGTTGAGTTCGGGGATAACGAGACCGATTGCTTTTGCAGCGCCGGTGCTGTTTGGGACGATGTTGATTGCTGCCGCACGGCTTCTTCTCAAATCGCCTTTTCTTTGCGGGCCGTCAAGGGGCATTTGGTCACCGGTGTATGCGTGAACGGTGGTCATGATACCGCTCATGATAGGAGCATACTCGTTGAGTGCTTTTGCCATAGGTGCAAGGCAGTTGGTGGTGCAACTTGCAGCGGAAATGATGGTGTCGGTCGCTTTGAGCGTGGTGTGGTTGACGTTGTAAACGATGGTGGGAAGGTCGTTGCCTGCGGGAGCAGAGATGACAACCTTGCGTGCGCCTGCGTCGATGTGTGCTTGTGCTTTTGCTTTTGAAGTGTAGAAACCGGTGCATTCCAAAACGACGTCGACACCGAGTTCGCCCCACGGAAGTTCTGCCGCCTTTGCTTTTGCATAGATGGTGATCTTCTTGCCGTCGACGACGATGTAACCGTCTTCTTTCACAGTGCCGTCTTCGTTGAGAACTGCTTCACAACTTTCGACCGTGTGAGAATTTGCATAGTTGCCTTGAGTTGAATCGTACTTCAAGAGATGTGCGAGCATTTTGGGGCTGGTAAGATCGTTGATTGCCACGATCTCATAACCTTCTGCGCCGAACATTTGTCTGAACGCGAGACGTCCGATACGACCAAAACCGTTGATAGCGACTTTTACGTTTGCCATTATAAGTTCCTCCATAAAGGTGTATTCCATATTCGATTGAAAGATAAATATTTTTTCAACCGTGATTATTTTACAATTATTATAAAAAATATGCAACTATTATTTGCGTATTTTTTTATCGACATACGCTTACCTGCCGTTTTATGCCGCAAAAATCGGCGATTTTTGTACGTTTGCAAGAAAAAAAGCGTCACACGACGCCCTTTCAATCGGCAAGAAACGTTATTCTGCCGTAAACTATTATACTCATAAAATCAACGAGCCATATAAACGGAAAAAGTCCGATGCACAAAATCCCCGCAATAAGAGTGGATATACATCTCGTCTCGAAAAATTTTGCAATGCGGTATACGCTTGCAAAAGCCCATCCCATGAAAAATTCCCATAGAATCTTCTGCCATAGCGGTCTTCTGTCAAAGCGTCCGGTGTAAGAGATTTTTTCGTTGAGCGCAGGCTCGACGGGCAACTGCACGTAAAAAGTGCTTCCCTTCCCTTTTTTGCTGCTGACGTATATCGTTCCGCCGTGTTCCGACACGATGCCTTTCACGACGTAAAGTCCGACTCCCTGACTGTTGCCGCTAGAACGAGATTTGTCTTCAGTGTAAAACTGGTCGAATATAAGCGGCTGACTTTCTTTCGAAATGCCGATGCCGTGGTCCTTCACGCAAATAACGAGTTTTTTACCCCACCTGTGAAAACGCACTTTCACCGTGGAGCCTTCGGGCGAATACTTCACCGCGTTGGACACGAGATTTTGCATGACTCGTTCCATTTGCTGTTCGTCGGCACGTATACGCTCGCTCGGAATTTTGCCGACTTTCAATTTTATGTTTTTGCTCTCGGCAAGCGGACAAACCTTTTCCATAATTTTGCCGAAAAGCACGCGCGAATCGTGCAAAAATTTGTGTGCGCCTTCCTTTTCGAGTTGCTGATGAGACGACTCCACGAGCGCGATGACCATGTCGTTCATCTGTTGCGTTTTTTGCAAAATCAGCGCGGGATAGTCCTTGTCGTCCATGCCGTCGCTTATGCACTCGGCATATCCCGAAATGATAGAAAGCGGCGTCTTCATATCGTGCGCAACCGCCGCAATGGATTTGTTCGTTCTTCTTGAAAATTCCACTTCGCTGTCGGCAAGATTGAGCATCGTAAGGCGCAACGTTTCAAGACGTTTTGCAATGGCGTGATAGACCCCGACGCCGTCAAGTTCGACGGGCGTGTAAAGGTCTCCGTCCTGAAAACGCATAAGCGTTCTTTCGATTTTTACAATCTGCTTTCTTTTCATATTCAAGTCTTTATCTTTATATTTTAATGTTGTAAAGTGCCGATTCGGATATTTACGACAAATCCAACTTCTGCCAAACGACACGGTTACATACTATGAGATTTGTATATTTCATAAGTCCTTATTGCAAATTTTGGAATCGGATTTTCAAATCAGTCTTGCCACTTATAGCCCAAGCCCCACACGGTTACGACGTTTGAAACACCCACTTTTGCGAGTTTGTCGCGAAGACGCGCAATCGTCACCGCAACCGTGTTTTCGTCTATATATTCGTCAATTCCCCACACGTCGTCTATGATCTTTTGCTTGGGCATAATCTGATTTTCGTGAAGAGTGAGATAGTCGAGAATCTTAAACTCTTTTGCGGTGAGATTGAGCGGTTCTCCGTCAACTTTGACTTCATATCTTGACGACGAAATCATAAGGTTTCCGTAATGGCGGTCTTCTTGCAAATTTGCCGTGTTGAACTCGTAGTATCTGCGAAGTTGCGCCGCTACTCTCATGACCATTTCCTTGAAAGAAAACGGCTTCGTTATATAGTCGTCCGCACCCAAATCGAACATTCGTGCCTTGTCTTCTTCCGCGACCTTTGCCGACACGACTATTATCGGCATGTTCATCGTTTTTCTGAGCGTCTCGCACACCCGGTATCCGTCCGCACCCGGCATCATTATGTCAAGAAGCGCAATGTCGGGTTTTATCTCTTTTGCCATCGCAAGAGCCTGCAATCCGTCAAACGCCTGATACACTTCGTGTCCCGCCTTGACAAGATAACTTTTCATCATATCGGAAATTTCGACGTTGTCTTCCGCAATCAATATCTTTCTCATTTTTGTCTCCTTATCCCCATTGTACACCATATTTTCTCATTTTTCCATATCGGAAGCGATTTTTTTTTTCGCGTTTTCAAAATATCCGGCATACGCTTTTTTGCAATACCACGCATGTTTGTCGACTTGCTTTTCGGTAGGTTTTTCAAAAGAATACTTTCCGTTGACTCTCCAACCGTTGAGCATGCCTATATCGAAAGCGTCTTTGGGGCAGTTAAATGAACATCTCGTACACATAACGCAGTCTCTACCGAAACGGAATTTGCCGTTTTCGTCAATCTTTATGTTGTTTTCGGGACAATTCTTCACGCAAAGTCCGCATCTAACGCATTTGTCTTCGTCCACCTTGAACAATCTGCCGTTCACTTTCATTGCAGGATGCTCTATGCGCACCACCCATGCCACAAGCGCACCAAACGGGACTTTTTTGAGTTTATGCACTTTCCCCGCGAGCACTTCTCTCGCTTCTATCGGTGCAAGTGCTTTAAGAGTTTCGTTCATATCGTACGCTCGTTCGTCCGTGTGTCGAAATATCATGTTGTACGGCATGACGTAATGATACTCGCTGCCTGCAACGTATCCTTTTCTTCGCATAATCGAATTGAATTTTATCGACGAAACGTTATTGACTTTGAGCGGTTCGCCCGAAGTTTTGACAATAAAATATTCCTTTTTGCTCGTTTTGTCCGCATTGTTTGCGACAGGCAACTTCTTTGCAAGTTGTAAAAATATCTCGGGAGCGTTGAAACCGTGTATCGGGTAGCCGAATCCCACCAAATCGAAATCGTTTGGATTCGGAAGATTTTCAAAGCCTTTCTTCACGTCGTAAACGGTCGTAGCAACTCCGTGTTTTTCAAATTCCGCCTTGTATATATTGCACGCTTTTTTCGTGTTCCCCGTGCCGGAAAAGACGTAGATTATCGCATTTTTCATTCTCTCTCTCCTTAAAACTGCGTGTATCTTGCATTGTGGTCTTTATCGTAGAAATACGTGCAATTCTCTCCCTTTGCGTGAGTGTCATACCACACCTGCGCATAGAACGGCATAAACTTTGACAATCTGTCATAATCCCACGGCGAAGGTTGACAACATTCGGGGCACCAATGTCCTGCTTTGAGCACGCAATACGGAGATGCAAAGAAGCGATGTCCGTCGTGACATTCCCATTCGAGTTTCGTGTACATATCGCCTTTCGTCATACTCTCGGACAAGCACTTTCCGCCGCGGAAAGCCGCCGCCTGTCGCATATCTTCTATGTCGAGTTCTTCATCGGGCTTCGTCTCGTCGTAGCCGTGATCGAGAATATATCCGTGTTCTTTGAGTTTCGTTATGTCACGCATATCATCGTAATCGATGTCTCCGTCGGCAAGTTGTCCATGGCACAGAATCGGAAAATGCTCCCAATCTGTCGGCATACATTTTAGATTTTCCTTGCTCCCGAAAAACGCCTTAACCTTGCCCGCCTGCTTCGTGTTGACCCAGTATCTCGGCGCATTGTCGTCTTTGAGAAGCCTTTCGATTGCAAGTTTGGACACGAGTTTTGACGGCACGATTCTTCCGAGCGTATAATAGCGGTGCGTTGAGAGAATCTCTTGCCAATAATCTTTCACGTCTTCGTGTTGAAAGTCGAAATAATCGTTGAGAATATGACTGTCCTGAAACCACATGCAGTGAAAATTGCGGATAGAATTCCATTGCGGTTTCATATATTTTTGCGTCGAACCGCCTATAATCTTGAATCCTTCGTCAAAAGTGTCGTAACCCGTAACTCTGTTGCACGCGCCGCCGCCTATGTTGTAGCACTTCTTCCAAAACTTGCTTTCGAGTTGTCCGCTTGCGTCTTTTTCGACGAGTCTGCGCATAAGAAGACCGCTGTCACGCGCTGTCACCCACTCTATCGGAGCGTTGAAACAGGTGTGGAACATCAGCCCGTCTTTCATGTTGTTGCTGAGCATTTTGGAGTGAAGCATACCCGTTTGACGAAGCACCGCCCAGTTGACGACGTCACTGTCGATTACGTATCTTTCTCCCTTAATTTTGCTTGCCGAATACTCGTCGTACGTGCTTGAAATGAGCGGATCTCCGACTCTTCCCCACGGGTGTTTGTAGTTGCGGTTTCCATAAATCGCAACAGTCGATATATGCACCAGTTTCGGCTGGTTTTCCTTTATTTCGCTCACCGCATCTACGATGTTTTTCGCACCGATACGGTTGCATCTGTCCGTCTCCACAGGATAGTGATCGGCAGTCGGCGGAATCACTGCCGCGAGATTGAGCACATAATCGCTTCCTGCAACGAGTTTCCGACAATATCCCATTTCGGCAATATCGCCGAAAACTATTTCGATACGCGCGCCGTATCTGCGCTTCCACACTTTTGCGTCCTTTTTTTCTCTATGCTCTTTAAGGAGCAAAACTTTCATCTTGTCTACGACGTCGCTCTGCATAAGCTGAGCCAACGTCTCAAGTCCCATATTTCCGCTCGCGCCTGTCAGCGCAACGACTTTTCCCATAAAACCTTCTCCTTTGTTTCATGGCTATATTATCTCACACTTCCGCCCCCAAGTCTTGACAAATTCTTTACACTTTGCATAATATTTCGTCACAATCCGTCCAAATCCCGCAATTTTGTCAAACTTTTGTAAGAATTTACACTTCTCGCAATAGCAAGCACCTGTTTTTGAGCATAGAAAAAGCCGAGCGGTTATACGCCCGGCTGATTCTTCTTTTGCCGTCTAAATCGACTTTTATGCCAAAATATTCGTTAGAAAAAAATAATACGAACTCTAACTTATCGTCAGGGTTCGTATTATTCCCTAATGGCGGAGCGTTAGTAACGTAAATCGAATAACAATATTTATTTTGTCCAAATTGTAATGCTTTTTCTTAATGCGACACGTCCATATTTTGCCATTTGTTGACTACTATTCCCTTTTTTTTGTTTAAGAGTGTAAATACACTTGACTTTAAAACCAAATTGCTCAGCAAAAGAACAACTTAAAAAATCAACTGGTATGACTTCACCACCATATCTTACATTATCATTTACGAAAGCAACAGTTGCCCCATCTTTACATATGCGATATAGTTCTGCATAGATGAAGGCTAACTCTGTAAAATAACCTTCGACCATACGAAGAATACCATTATTATTTAAATCCCCATTCTCTTTTCGTTTCTTAAGTGCATTTATAATTTCGGTAAAAGCCTTATTTTCTTGTATAGTGCTGTTAATATAATTATATCTATCAATTTCATTGATGCTTTGATAATATTTTCGTAATTCCTCAAGCTTGGAACGACTCTCAACGGTACAAGATAGTAATTGCTGTCTCATTTTTTTTATTCCATTGTCGTCAATTCCAAGAAAAGCTAATTCCAACGCATATGTACGAGTATAATCATATCGATTACAATAAGGTGGAGATGTTATCACGCCTTTTAGTATTGAACCGGGAAGATTTGGCAATTCGTATAAAACACTATTGGGAACGTATGTAATATTTGCTGTGTCAATAGTTTGGCTTTTGTTTTGGATATGTTTAATATCATTTAGGACGTGCCTTAGTTCATAGCCTATCGCAGTTTTTATATTAGTTATACTGTCCCTAACCTTATTTTCTGGCAATAAAGCTTTCCCTTGTGCTTGTCGTACTTCATTAACAGCAATTATCTTGGGTGAACGGCTATCCCACCCCAAGTACTGTCCCGATTTAATAGTATAGCTTGATTGTTCAAGAGAATTGATAATGCATAATATTAGCAAATTTTTGGCAAGACTTGAATAATGAGAGTCATCTATCCATTCCATAATAAATTGCAGAAATTTTGCATTATATTCCGGATATGCGCCTTTTGTTATAGTAAGGGAAGGTGTCTCTTTAGAATATTTTTCCGGCAATTCCAATTCATCGATATCACAAATTAGTTGTTCTATTTCTTTAATATCATACAATAAAACGGCAGCCTTGGCATTTATAGATACCTTTGATATAGGCATTACATCATACCCAATACAATTGATTCCTCTCATTTGACAAACTAAAGCGGTTGTTCCTGATCCCATAAATGGGTCCATTATTATATCATTAGGCTTTACCTGCATTTCATCAAGTAAGGTATTAACTAAATCGGCGGAAAATCCCTCTTTATATTTCAACCAGCTGTGTAACCCATCTTTTTTACTTAATTGATAACTAACGCTTTGGCGATTAAATTTAGTGGTTATTTTCAATTTGTTAGAGTAGCGACGTTCTAAAGCCTTTCGCTCAGAATCATCACAAAACGACCCCGCAGAAAAACAATTAACCAAATACTCGTCATTATCGCAGTTATCATTATCAAAAATGCTTAATTGCATATCACTCTCTTTCATACTGTTAATATCCAGTTACAATAATCCGTCAGTTGGTTTAAATTTGTCAAGTTGGCGGCATTATCCAATGTGCCGTCAGACAATTGTTGATATATCTCAATTGACATAGCTGTGGCTATTGCTGCTCCTATAAATGTGGTTTTTATTGGCAAATTTGCATTATGAAATGCAGTCCGAATACGTCCTAGTGCAGTATTGGCAGTTTTCCAATGTTCGTCAGCACCAGCAGGGTCAATACCGCCTTTCAATTCTCCTAACATAAGTGTACATTGCGGCATTGAGACTATCTTACCCTTGTTGTATAAAGATGTTGTAGCATTAAACAGGCAAATATCAACATTCTTTGAAACTATGGGGATATTAAGATTAAATCCTAATACCCTGTCCTCATATCCATTATTCCAATATATCGCTTTTAAATCTTTTTCTATACCTAAATCATTGTCTTTTTTATCCTGCCAAATACAACTGCTATTTGACAACCATTTATAATCAAAACCCATTACATTCATACACGAAATTAAGGCTCTAATTAATCGTTCTTGTCCTAAAGCTCCAATTCTATTACGCATAGTTCCACCAACAGCATCACCTTTTATTAAAAGATATCTATAGATTACCTCATCAATATAATTAGTTCCTGCTGGTTTTAAGAATTTTTCTACTAATTCCATTATCGCATTTGTTTTATCCGTCTCCGAAAGATATTGCATAGATTTGTCAGATAAACCCGATGCGGTAAGCATAAAAGGTCTAACTTCTGTCATCTCAATTAAATCATCAGGTCCGGTAGTATTTGCAACTAATGCTTTAAAGGCCAATGCGCGTTTTACATAAGGGTCACTTATCATATTTTTTTCAAGAGCAATGCTAAGAAATCCTGCCCTTGTTTGTTCGTACGTGGTTACTAAATCCGACGCCGCTGTTATGAATTGATTATACACACCGTATGCCTCCATATTTTTTTATATTATAGCACACTTCTTAAAATTTTTCAACCGCTATTGAGTTTGCGAACGTAGAATTCTTGAAAAACTTCAAGACACTTTGGCGGGCGATTAAACGCCCGGCTGATTCTTCTTTTTGCCGTTCAAATCGACTTTTATGCCGAAATATTCGTTAGAAAAGAACAATACGAACTCTAACTTATCGTCAGGGTTCGTATTATTCACTAATGGCGGAAGCGGTGGGATTCGAACCCACGAACGAGTTACCCCGTTACCGCATTTCGAGTGCGGGCCGTTATGACCACTTCGATACACTTCCAAATAGGTTTGTCGTTTTATGTGTTGCGAGGTGGGCATAATGGCACGCCGTGCGTGTTGCCACGACCACTTCGATACACTTCCAAGTTATTTATGTGTTGCGTTGACACGCGTTCAACATATATTGCTCGGTTATTATAGTACACTTTTCGGTATTTTGCAACAAATTTTATCTCGTTGTTTCAAGGTCGCGGATTTTCGTGGCGTTTCGTGCTTGATTTTATCTTTAATACGGATTATTATTATAACATAACACTCAACAAGGACCGATATTTATGGATATTTGCAGTTTTTTGTCAAAATCATACACGGCGTACCATGCGGTGAGACACAGCGTTTTCATTCTTGAAAAGCACGGATTTTGCGAGCTTAATCTTGCGGATGCGTGGAAACTTCAAAAAGGCGGAAAATATTACGTCACCAAGAACGGATCTTGCGTGATAGCGTTTGTTGTGGGCGACAATTTTGCCTTCAACATTGCAGGAAGCCACACTGACTCGCCGTCTTTGCACGTCAAGGGCAACGAACTCGTCGACTCGTGCGAAGGCAAGCGCGTGAACGTGGAAAAATACGGCGGACTTATTCTTTACTCTTTTATCGACGCGCCGCTCAAAATCGCAGGCAGAATCATCGAAGAGCACGACGGCAAACTCGTTCAAAAAGTGGTCGAAAGCGACTACTTCGTCACGATACCGTCCCTTGCGATACACCACAACCCCACAGTCAACGACGGATTCTCCGTAAGCGTGCAAAAGGATATGTTGCCGCTTTTGGGCGATGCCAAGGACGTGTATTCCACACTCACGAGCGAGAACGTGGTTGACGCAGACCTTTACGTCGTGCCTGCCACCGAAGCGTACAAGAACGGCGCAAACGGAGAATTTATTTCATCACCGCGCATAGACAATTTGACAAGCGTATACACTTCTCTGCTTGCTCTTTGCGATTGCACGCCGAAAAATATTGCTATCGCATGCTGTTTCGACAATGAAGAAATCGGAAGCGAAACGAAACAAGGCGCGAACTCCGCACTTCTTGAACGCGTGCTGAGAAAGATAACCCGCGCGCTCGGCAAGGACGAAGACGACTTTGTGTCCGCATGTGAAAACGGTTTTATTCTTTCAATCGACAACGCCCACGCTATACACCCTGCCTTCCCCGAAAAAATGGATCCAAAACAGAGAGTGTACCTCAACAAAGGCATCGTGATCAAGCACCATGTCAACTACGCAACGGACGGGCTGTCAAGCGCAATCGTCAAGACAATCATTGACAAAGCGGGCGTTGAACGTCAAGACTACTGCAACCACTCCGACGTGCGTTGCGGCGGCACGATCGGGCTTATGACAAGCGCAAACTTGTCTATGAACGCGGCGGATATAGGTCTTGCACAACTTGCTATGCACTCGGCTGTGGAAACGGTGGGCGCGAAAGACATCGACAAAATGCACGACTGCGTCAAAGCGTTTTTCGAGACGAAATTTTCAAGAAACGGCAGCACGGTGACAATAGACTGATTTTGCGCAAATCAACGTTTTATCCGCACGATTTGAGCATATAAAACACATTTATTGCTATTTTTGCACAAAAATCTAACATCAAAAAAAGACTTGCGATTTGCAAGTCTTTTTCTTGTGCGATGTTGTTTTCATTCGGCAACATTTGCCGCTTGTTTTGCTCCGTTTTTATTTGACGAATGCGCTGAACGCTTTGTGCGCCGTGTACAAATCCGCCTTGGAAATGAGTTCGTACGGAGCGTGCATGGAGAGCACGGGTACGCCCATATCAACGGTGTCGATGTTCATCTTGGCGATGAATTTTGCAACAGTTCCGCCGCCGCCGAGATCCACTCTTCCAAGTTCACCGGTTTGCCAAACGATGTTCTCTTTTGCAAAAACGCCACGCAAATATCCGATGTATTCCGCGCTTGCGTCGTTGCTGCCGGACTTGCCGCGTGCGCCGGTAAATTTGTTCATGGTCACGCCGCTGTTGACAAAGCCTGCATTCATCTCTTCAAAAGCGGATGCGTATGCCGGATCGTAGCCTGCAGTGACGTCCGCCGAAATGCACTTGGAATGTTCACGGAGCACGGACGGATTTACGCCATAACTCTTCGCGATTTCGTTGAGAAGGTCGTTGATAAGCACGCATTGCATGCCGGTGTTGCCTTCGCTGCCGATCTCTTCTTTGTCGGCAAGGATGCAAAGCACGGTTTGGTCGGTTTCGGTTTGAAGAGTTGCGGTGATTTCGGGATAGGTGCACACTCTGTCGTCATGGCCGTAGCTTGCGACAAACGCTCTGTCAAATCCAACGTCTTTTGCTTTGACTGCCGGCACTGCTTCGAGTTCTGCGGAGATAAAGTCTTCTTCGGTCACGCCGTATTTCTCATTGAGAATTTCAAGCACGCCCTTCTTCACTGCGTCCTTGTCGTCGTCTTTGACAGGAATGCCGCCGACGAGAAGATTGAGATTTTCCGCGGGGAAACCTTCCGCAATGGTCTTCGTGACCTGTTCTTGAGAAAGGTGCGGAAGAAGGTCTGTGATGTAGAACACGGGATCGGACTCTTCTTCGCCCACCCTGACGGTGACTTTGCTTCCGTCTTTGAGCGCGATTACGCCGTGAAGCGCAAGCGGAATGGTGAGCCATTGATACTTCTTAATGCCGCCGTAATAGTGCGTCTTGAGATATGCAAGACCTGACTTTTCAAAAAGCGGAACTTGTTTGAGATCGAGTCTCGGGCTATCTACGTGCGCAACGAGAATGCGAACGCCATTCTTTGCAAGGTCCGCCTTGCCCGCTCTCAAAATAAACAAGCCTTTGCCGCGATTGTTGTAATAGAGTTTGTCACCGGCGCTGATTTTGTCACCGAGCACGTAGGGCTTATAACCCGCTTTTTCGACTATTTCGACGGATTCCGCCACGACTTCTCTCTCGGTTTTTCCGTTATCGAGAAACTTTTTGTAGCCTTGTGCATAATCGCTGATGGCGTTGAGTTCTTTCTCATCAGCCAAAGCGTATGCGTTTTGTCTTTTGTAGGTGAGTTCCATAGAAAATCCATCCTTATGAGTTGATTGACACAATTATACCACACCCCAGCCAAAAAGCAACATATTTGAATATCGCCAAACAATAAATAAAAAATGGCTCGCCGCATTTCACACATAAAGTCGCTCGCAGGGGCGACTTTTGTTTTACTTGGCGAGATTTTGTGGTATAATAGATTCAACAAACTTTTGAAGGTGAACGATATGATTATCGATGAAAGACAACAAAAATTGGCTGAAAATCTCGTCAACTACTCCATCCACGTCGGCAAAGGCGACAAGGTGTGGATTGACGCGATCGGTTGCGGCGAGCAATTGCCTGCTTGCATCATTCGCGAAGTGTACAAAGTGGGCGGTATCCCATTTCTCAACGTCATCGACAAGCGACTCGAGCGCGAGATCTTGACGGGAGCAACGCCCGAAATGCTGGATATGTGGGCAAAACGCGACGCCGATTTTATGGACAAAATGGACTGCTACATCGGCATACGCGGCGGCGACAACAGTTATGAATTGTCCGACGTACCCGAAAGCATTATGCAAGAATACGACAAGCGATACGGCATCCCCGTGCACAGCGACAGGCGCGTGGCGCACACTCGTTGGGTGATTTTGCGCTACCCCACACCCGCAATGAGCCAGCTCGCCGGCATGAGCACCGAAGCCTTTGAAGACTACTTCTTCAAGGTGTGCTGTCTTGACTATAAAAAGATGAGCGATGCGATGAATCCGCTGGTTGATCTGATGAATAAGACGGATAAAGTGCGGATTCTTGCAAAAGACACCGATTTGACCTTCTCTATAAAAGGGATACCTGCAATCAAATGCGACGGGGCTTGCAACATCCCCGACGGCGAAGTCTACACCGCTCCCGTCAAGGACAGCGTCAACGGCGTGATAAGTTACAACGTGCCGTCCATCGAAAACGGATTCCGTTTTGAAAACGTGCGCCTTGAATTCAAGGACGGCAAAATCATCAAAGCAACCGCCAACAACTCCGACAAAGCCAACGCCCTTTTCGACACCGATGAAGGCGCAAGATATGTCGGCGAATTTGCTCTCGGCGTCAACCCCTATGTCACAAAAGCAATCGGCGATATTCTCTTTGACGAGAAGATAAGCGGCTCGTTCCACTTCACCCCCGGTTGTTGCTATGACGACGCGCCAAACGGCAATAAGAGCGCAGTCCACTGGGATTTGGTTCTCTGTCAAACACCCGAGTTTGGAGGCGGCGAAATTTGGTTTGACGACGTTCTTGTGCGCAAGGACGGACGATTTGTCCTTCCCGAACTCTTTGGCTTAAATCCCGAAAATCTTATGTAACTTTCAAAGCCACGGCAATTCGTGCCGTGGCTTTTCAATTAATAATAATTAACGATGAATAATTTCTATACGAGCGCATTAATGTTTGACATTTCGCTTCCGCGAGATTGCCACACTTACGTTCGCAATGACAAATTTTTTCGGTTGCGCCCGAAAGAAAACTTATTCGAAGCGTACTTATTGACGGAATGTTTTTCTCCATATTCAACTTATTATATATAACTAACGCCACAAAGCAGATGAAGAACAAGGAAAAGCCCCTTGGGGCATCGCCTAATGTCTTGTAGGTTAGCATAAGCCGTCAAATAGATGAAGAACAAGAAAACACCCCATATTCAGCAACCCTAATGTACTTACGTACATGAGTTGATGAATATGGGGTGTTGCCGAAGTTATTCGCTATTTGACGGCTTATGCTTTGTGGTCGCAACCAAGAACATCCACAATCTTATGCTTAACGACTTCTCTCACCGCATCTCTTGCCGGTCCGAGATATTGACGCGGATCGAAGTGAGACGGATTGAGTGCGAAGTGTTCGCGGATTGCGCCGGTGACTGCGAGACGCAAGTCGGAGTCGATGTTGATCTTGCAGACTGCCATGGACGCTGCTTTGCGGAGCATGTCTTCGGGGACGCCTTGTGCGCCGGGCATGCTGCCACCGTATTGATTGACCTTTGCAACGAGTTCTTGCGGGACGGAAGATGCGCCGTGAAGAACGATCGGGAATCCGGGAAGACGTCTGCCGACTTCTTCAAGGATGTCGAAACGAAGTTGGGGTTGACCTTTGAACTTGTATGCGCCGTGGGACGTGCCGATTGCGATTGCAAGAGAGTCGACACCGGTCTTTTCGACGAATTCCTGAACTTGATCGGGATCGGTGAACGCTGCGTCTTTTGCGGAAACGTTGACTGCGTCTTCGATGCCTGCGAGTTTGCCGAGTTCTGCCTCGACAACTACGCCGTGGTCGTGTGCGTATTCAACAACTTGCTTTGTGATGCTGATATTTTCTGCGAACGGATGTGCGCTTGCGTCGATCATGACGGAAGTGAAACCGCTGTCCACACAGTCTTTGCAGAGTGCAAAACTGTCGCCGTGGTCAAGGTGCAAGCAGATAGGAAGACCGCTGGTTTCCACCGCTGCTTCAACCATCTTTGTGAGATAAGTGGTGTTTGCGTACTTTCTTGCGCCGGAAGACACTTGAAGAATGAGCGGGGCTTGTTCTTCGGTTGCCGCTTCAACGATACCTTGGATGATTTCCATGTTGTTGACGTTGAATGCACCGATTGCATAACCGCCTGCATACGCTTTTTTGAACATTTCGGTTGTAGTTACTAATGGCATTGTATTTGCCTCCCAAAATTTTATTTCGCCCATATTATACAACCTATCAATGAAAAACACAACCGTTTATTATCAAATGGTTGTGTCATTGAAAAGCGGCATAATCAAATGGGGTCGTCTTTGTCGACGACGTTTTTGTTTCGTTTTTCGTCTTTGCCGATGACGATGTGCGTATCGCCGTTTTCGTCGACGTATTCTTTTTTTATAAGCACTTTTCCGTCTTCGGCGGCTTCTTTTTTGAGCACGGCGAGTTCGTATTCGCTCTTGTTGTGGTATTTTTCGAGTTCTTCTCTCTCCTTGCGTTCTTTGCGTTTGTTGCGCGTGAAATACAATGTCACGGCGATTGCGATTGCAAGAATCACAAATCCGTAAAGAAACACGTCGGCGTATTGCTGCGGAATGAACCACGCAATCATCGTGAGAATAAGTCCTGCGATTATATTGCCTAAAAACACGGCAAGAGACGCTTTCCACACGGGGAAATCGAGAAAACTGCCCACGCACGAACCCGTCCATGCGCCCGTCATAGGAAGCGGTATCGCAACGAATATGAAGAGCCCGAAAAACTTCTTTGCGTCCGTAGAAAGCGGTTTGCGCGGTTTGCGTTTCTCTTCTTTTTTCGCAATTTCTTCGGCATTATAGGCACTTTCCGCCCTGTCCTGTATGTTCGCTTCCATGTTTTTTGCGATTTTTGAAAACCATTTAGAACGGCGAAGTTTGCGAAGAAGCGGTCTCGTTATCAAAATAAGCGGCAATATGACCGTGGTCGAGCCGGCTATGCAGCAAAGCATTCCCAGCATCATTTCACCTATCGTGTCGAACATATACGGCATCGTCAAAATAGCCCCGCGCAATTCGACTATGGGTATAATCGAAATCACGTAGAGCGTCAGATAGGGATTGCCTATTGCATTGCTGATTTGATTGATAAGGTCTTGTATCATATAGACTCCGCTTTCATACAAAGTATAAGTGACGGCGAGATTTATGTCAAGGCGATTTGACGGATACGCTTGCAAATCCCGTGCGATTTATTTATAATTTTGTCACAATAATATGCCATATCGGGGAGCGTTTTATGCAAAAAATTCTCAGCGCAATGAGACGCGCAATCATAGACTACGACATGATTCAGGACGGGGACAGAGTTTTCGTCGGACTTTCGGGCGGAAAAGACAGCACGTTGTTGCTCACCGCTCTTGCCGCTTATCGTCGTTTTTCTCCGCAAAAATTCACGCTTGAAGCAATAACCGTCGATATGGGATTGAAAGACACCAAACAAGAAGAACTCGACGCCCTTATTGCGCATTGCAAAAATCTTGACGTTGTGCACCATCTCGTCAAAACCGATATTGCGGAAATCATATTCGATGCACGCAAAGAGTCAAATCCGTGTTCGCTGTGTGCGAAAATGAGACGTGGTGCGCTCAACGACGAAATCTCGAAACTCGGTGGCGGAAAACTTGCGCTCGGTCACAACGCGGACGACGTTGCGGAAACCATGCTGCTGTCATTGCTTTACGAAGGCAGGTTTTCTTGCTTTCCGCCGACCGCACACATGGAACGCTCGGACGTCACGCTCATTCGCCCCTTTATTTATCTCGAAGAATATGACATAAAGTGTGCCGTAAAACGACTTGATTTGCCCATCGTCAACAATCCTTGTCCTATGAACCACCATTCACAGCGCGAATATATGAAAAATCTTATCAAAACCATTTGCAAAGACATTCCGTTTGCAAAGCAGCGCATACTCGGTGCAATATACCACCCCGAACGAAACAATCTTTGGCAAAAGCCGAACAAAGATAATTAGTTTTTATCCACAAAACGAACACCGAAACGTTTCAACCGTCTATACAAAAAAATGAAAAACGCCGAACGGATATAAAATCCTTCGGCGTTTTCCGAATGTTGTCAATCTTTCGATTAGATCAATTTAAGGATGCAAGTCTCTGCTGCGTCACCGCGACGTGTGCCGGTCTTGAGAATGCGGGTGTAACCGCCACCTTGTCCGAGTTCGTTTTTGCGAGCGTCGTACTTGGGTGCATATTCTTTGAACATCTTCTCGATAAGGGGATGCTTGGTGTCCTTGATGCGTGCTTTGTACGCGCTCTTGGACTCTTTTGCGCCCTTGATTTCTTGAAGGTCCACGAGTTCAGCCATAAGTCTACGACGAGCTGCGAGTTTCTTCGCACCGTCGTTGGTGAACACGACTTCTTTCTTTGCGCCCTTCGCATCGGTGACGGTCTTTGTGACCTTCACGTCGTCTTGATAGGCTCTCATTGCGATAGTGATATATTTTTCAGCAAGGCTTCTTACCGCTTTTGCACGATCAACCGTCGTTTCGATTTGACCATACCAGAGAAGTTCGGAAACCTGATTTTTGAGCATAGCCATTCTTTGGTCTGTGCGTTTTCCTAATTTAGACATTTTGTTCCTCCTGTGCTCTTAGTCCTCTTGGGCTTTCAAACCAAGTCCAAGGTCCTCGAGTTTCTTGACGACTTCTTCGAGTGATTTTCTGCCAAGGTTTCTCACTTTGAGCATATCGTCTTCGGTACGCTTCGTGAGATCTTCGACTGTGTGAATGTTTGCACGTTTCAAACAGTTGTATGAACGCACCGAAAGGTCGAGATCTTCGACGGACATTTCGAGCACTTTCACTTTGCTGTCGGTCTGCGGTTCGACGAGAATGGACTTGTCGCCCATATTTTCGACGAGATCGACGAAAAGTTTGATGTGGTCATTCATGATTTTTGCGGCAAGCGACGTGATTTCTTTTGCGGAAGTCGTACCGTCGGTTGTCACTTCAAGCGTAAGTTTGTCAAAATCGATGCTTTGTTCGACACGAGTGCTTTCAACAGCATAGTTGACTCTTACGACGGGTGTGTAAATAGAATCGATTGGAATATAACCGATGAGTTCGTGATGGTCTTTGTTTTGCGCTGCGGGGACATAACCTCTGCCGCAGTCCACAAAAATAGACATATCAATCTCAGCGCCCTCGTCCAAAGTGCAGATGATTTGGTCGGGATTCATGACTTCGATGCCGGTTGCGCATTGAATGTCACCTGCAGTGACAGCACCGACGGTGTTTGCATAGAGTTTGCACTCTTGCTTGCCGGCGGTTTCGAGACTGCTTATTGCTTTGAAACGAACAGTTTTGAGGTTGAGGATGATTTCAGTCACTTCCTCTTTTACGCCCTTGATTGTGGAGAATTCGTGATCTACTCCCGCAATCTTGATGCCGACAGCCGCAGCACCCGGAAGTGCGGAAAGAAGAATACGACGCAGGCAGTTACCGATAGTGGTGCCGAATCCGCGTTCAAGCGGCTCGACGACGAACTTGGCATAGTTTCTGCTTTCGTTCTCCGTGCAAGTTATCTTGGGACTTTTGATTTCCATCATAACTGTATCCTCCAATCAAATTATTTTGAGTACAACTCGACGATAAGGTGTTCTTGAATGTCAAGATCGATATCTTCTCTTTGGGGAAGAGCGACCACTTTGCCGGTCAAAGTTGCGTTGTCAAATTCAAGCCACTTAACAAGGCTGAGATTCTTGGTTTCTTTGACTGCCGTCCAAAGTGCAGAATCTCTCTTGTTTTCTTTGACTGCGATAACGTCGCCTGCCTTTACGAGATAGGACGGGATATCGACTGTCTTGCCGTTGACGGTGATGTGACCGTGGTTGACGATTTGGCGAGCCATTGCTCTTGAAGTGCCGAGACCGAGACGATAAACGACGTTGTCGAGACGTCTTTCGATCAAGACGAGCATGTTGTCACCGGTGACGCCGCGCATTTCGGATGCTCTGTCATAGTACATCTTGAATTGCTTCTCGGTGACGCCGTAGTAACGTTTGGTTTTTTGTTTTTCGCGAAGTTGGATGCTGTATCCGCTTGCTTTCTTTCTTCCCTTGCCGTGATCTCCCGGAGGTGCATACTTGGTCAAGAGCGGGCATTTGGTGGAACCGCATTTTTCGCCTTTCAAATAGAGTTTGCAACCTTCGCGTCTGCAAAGACGGCAATCTGCTCCAGTATATTTAGCCATAACTTAATTCTCCTTCTTACAGTCTTCTCGCCTTGGGCGGACGGCATCCGTTGTGGGGGATCGGAGAAACGTCTTGAATGAGAGTAACTTCGATACCGACGTTGCCGAGTGCGCGGATTGCGCTTTCTCTGCCTTGACCCGGGCCTTTGACGTAAACTTCAACGCTTCTCATGCCTTGTTCGTAAGCAACTTTTGCAGCGTCTTCGCTGACCATTTGTGCTGCGAACGGAGTGGATTTACGACTGCCGCGAAGTTTGAGTTTGCCTGCGGAAGACCAGGAAACTGCGTTTCCGTTCATATCCGTGATGGTGACGATGGTGTTGTTAAAGGAAGCGTGAATGTGCACTTGACCTTTTTCAACGTGTTTGATATCTTTTCTTTTCTTAATAGCTTTTCTTGCAATACCTGCCATAGTCCGCCTCCTTATTTCTTGCTGCGGCTAACTGCGCGCTTCGGTCCCTTTCTCGTGCGGGCGTTTTGTTTTGTGTTTTGTCCGCGAACGGGAAGACCCTTTCTGTGGCGAACACCGCGATAGCAACCGATTTCCATCAATCTCTTGATATTGAGACCGACTTCTCTTTTAAGGTCGCCTTCAACGTGCAAATGTTGTTCGATGTAATCACGAATGAGAGAAACTTGATCTTCCGTCAAATCCTTAACGCGGATGTCGGGATTGATGCCGGTTTCGCTCAAAATCTTTTGAGACGTTGCAAGACCGATACCGTAAATGTAGGTAAGTCCGTATTCAACTCTCTTGTCGCGTGGGAGATCCACGCCGGCGATTCTTGCCATTTTCTACCTCCGAAATAGTGAAAAAAATGTTTTTTATATATGCCACGCATAGGTAGTTGCCGTTTTATTGTGGAATGTAGCAACCAGCCGCCCTACGCTTTTTGCCGATTTTAACTTTTGAAATTCCTCGGCGGAGCGTTGCCTTGAAACGTCAAAAGCCAAACCCATCAATCAACCTTGACGTTGTTTGTGGTTTGGATACTTTGAGCAGATAACCATAACTCTGCCGTTTCTTTTGATAACTTTGCATTTGTCGCACATAGGCTTTACACTTGGTCTGACTTTCATAGTTAAACTCCTTATTTTGCGTTGTTTTGCTTGTGACCTTTATTTGTTGCGGTAGATGATTCTGCCCTTCGTCAGGTCGTATGGCGACATTTCGATTTTCACTTTGTCGCCTTCGAGAATTCGTATGTTGTTTATACGCAACTTTCCGCCGAGATACGCCAATATTTCATGGCCGTTGCTGAGCATAACTCTGAATTGAGTTTTTGGCAAGACTTCGATGACTTTGCCTTCGGTTTCGATAACGTCTTCTTTTGACATAGAATCCCCTTTTTAGTTCTTATTGTCATTGTAAAAACGGAGCGCGCTGAACAGTTCTGCGTCAAACACCTGCATACCGTTTTTAAGTTTTTCAGCAATCTTTTCGAGCACGTCGCCCGTAGATTGCAAATGTTTTACGTTTTTGAGTTTCGCGTTCTTTATGTGACGCAAATCTCCGTCTGCGATTTTCACCGTGTTTTCGTCCACGATTTCAACGACCGCATAATATGCGCCTTGGTCGCGACCTGCCTTCGAATAAACGATTAGTCCCAGTTCCATAATCAAAGCGTGAGTATTTCCGCTCCGTTTTCTGTCAGAGCAACAGTGTTTTCGTAATGCGCGGAAGGTTGTCCGTCCAGCGTCTCGCACTTCCAACCGTCTTCAAGCGTCTGCCACGTTCCCATATTGACCATAGGTTCGATTGCAAGCACCATTCCGACTTGAAGTTTCGGTCCGTGTCCCGCTCTGCCGTAGTTCGGCACCGCAGGGTCTTCGTGCATCTCTTTGCCGATTCCGTGTCCCGTCATCGACCTTACGATCCCGTATCCGCGATCTTCGCAATACACTTGAATCGCATGAGAGATGTCTCCGAGATGTCCGCCGTCCTTGAATTGTTTCACGCCTTCGAAGAAACTCTCTCTCGTCGTTTGAACGAGCCTTTGTTTTTCTTCGCTGACTTCTCCGATGAGAAAAGTTCTTGCGGCGTCGGCTTGCCAGCCTTTGAACACCAATCCGCAATCGACTCCGATTATCTCGCCTTCTTTAAGTCTTCTCTCTGACGGAAAGCCGTGTACGATGACTTCGTCGATTGACGCGCATATCGTTCCGGGGAATCCGCCGTATCCGAGAAAGGAAGGAGTTGAATTGTGCTTTTTGATGTAATCGTAAGCAAATTCGTCGAGTTTCTTTGTCGATACGCCCGGTTTCGCCTTTTCTTCGAGATAAAGCAAGCAATCTCTCAGGATCGCACCCGATTGACGCATGCACTCGATCTCGGCAGGGCTTTTAATGTGTATCATTCAAGCACCTTCTTGATGTCGGCAAAGATGTCTTCCTTCGTGCCTTTTGCGGCGATATCGACGATCTTGCCTTGATTGCGATAGTATTCGATGAGCGGTTCGGTCTGTTCCTGATAAACCTTCAATCTGTTTTTCACGGTTTCGGGTTTGTCGTCGTCACGGATGAAAAGTTCCTTTCCGCAACGGGAGCAGTTGTTCTTTCCGCCAAGCATCGATACGTGGTAAGTTTCTCCGCAAACGCAAACTCTTCTGCCGCCGAGTCTCTCGATGATGACTTCAAACGGAACGTCAATGTTGATTGCCATATCGATTTTCGCGACTTTGTCAAGTGCTTCGGCTTGAGCAATGGTTCTGGGGAAACCGTCGAGAATATAACCGTTCTTGCAGTCGTCTTGTTCGAGTCTGTCTTTCACAAGACCGATGACCACTTCGTCGGGAACGAGTCCGCCGGATTCTACGTAAGCCTTCGCTTTGAGTCCGAGCGGAGTGCCTTCCTTCATATTGCGACGGAGTATATCGCCCGTCGAGATATGGGGGACGTTGAATTCTTCGGCAATCATTGCCGCCTGAGTACCTTTTCCTGCGCCCGGAGCGCCTAATAATATAATATTTTTCATATTTATTTATTATAGCACTTTTTCACCGTGATGGCAATCAAATCGAAAAACGATTTGCGCCATCACCGAAAAAATTTGAGTTTGTTTGTCGATTCTCACTTAAGGAAGCCTTTGTAGTGCTTCATCATGATTTGAGATTCGAGTTGTTTGTTGATTTCAAGCGCAACCGAGACTACGATGAGCAAACCTGTTGCGGAGAACGAGTTTGCAAACGGAAGTGCCGGACTCACCCACGTGCCGTCGCCGATTGCAAGTGCACGGAACAGGAACGTCGGGATGAGCGCGATGAGCATAAGGAACACAGCGCCGAAGAACGTCACTCTGTTGTTGACCTTCTTCAAGAAGTCGCTGGTCGGTTTGCCCGCTCTGATACCGGGAATAAATCCGCCGTATTGTTGAATGTTTCTTGCAACGTCGTCCGGATTGAACTGAATCATTGCGTAGAAATAGCTGAATCCGAGAATGAGCACTGCAAGGAGCACATAGTATACCGCCGTGCCCGATCCCATGTATGTTTCGTACCATGCCGCCGCTTTGGTGTTTGCCGCAAAGAGTTGGATGATCATTTGCGGGAACATGAGCAACGACGTTGCGAAAATTATCGGCATAACGCCGCTTCCGCCGACGCGAATGGGGATGTAGGTGGATTGACCGCCGTACATTTTGTTGCCCTTGATTTGTTTGGAGTATTGCACGGGCACTCTTCTCTCTGCGCCGTCCATGAACACGATGAACACGAAGATCGCGACGACGATAAGGATAAATCCGAGAATGTTCCAGATATAAGTCCAGTTGGCGCCGACCAACTTGAACGCGTTTGCCATCGTCGTACCTGCGGACGCAATGATACCGATAAAGATGATTATGGAAGTGCCGTTGCCGATGCCGTATTCGGTAATTCTTTCGCTCAGCCACATGACCATGACGCTGCCTGCCGTCAAAAGAACTATCGTGAGAGCCATCGTGAGAATTGCGTTGTCTTGACCGTTTTCAAACGGGAAGATCGGGCGGATGTAAGATTTGAATCCGACCACGATACCGATTGCTTGAACGACTGCAAGCACAATCGCGACTATTCTCGTGATTTGCGTAAGTTTTTGTCTGCCTTCATCGCCTTCTTTGGACAATCTTTCGAGTGCGGGAATGACCAATGCAAGCAATTGCATGATAATTGACGAGTTGATGAACGGCAAGACACCTAGCGCAAATATCGTAGCGTTCGCCATCGAACCGCCCGACAAGATGTTCAAAAGTCCGAGAAAGTCTGAATTTCGCTCGGTGAATGCCTTTGTCAATGCGGTCGCGTCAAACGTCGGAACAGGAATGTAGCATCCTATTCTGTACACGAGAATGAGAGCAAGGGTGAGCCAAATCTTCACCCTGATCTCTTTCGATTTGAATGCGTTTTTGAGTGTCTCAAACATTATAGCACCTCTACTGTGCCGCCTGCCTTTTCGATTTTTTCAACTGCAGACGCGGTGAATTTGTTGGCTTTGATTGTAAGTTTCTTTTCAAGTACGCCGTTGCCGAGAACTTTAAGTCCGTAAGGCTCGACCTTCTTGATAATACCGCTTGCAACAAGTTCATCTATACCGACAACTGCTCCGTCCTCAAATCTGTTGAAGACGTCGATATTGACTTGATTGTAGACGTGTGCGAATCTCTTGTTGTTGAAACCGATCTTCGGGAGTCTTCTGGTCATCGGCATTTGTCCGCCTTCAAAGTTGGGACGCACGCCGCCACCGCTTCTTGCCCATTGACCTTTATGTCCGCGAGTGGATGTTTTGCCCATTCCGGAGCCGACGCCACGACCGATTCTCTTGGTTGCGGTTCTTGCACCTTCTGCGGGCTTGATGTCTTGAATATTCATAAGGCTTTCTCCTTAAACTTCTTCAACCTTTACAAGGTGAGAAACTTTGGCGATTTTTCCGCGAACGCAAGCGTCGTCAACGAAGACTCTCGCATTGCCGATTTTGTGCAATCCGAGTGCTTCGAGATTCGCTTTTGGTTCTTAAGAATGCCGTTGGCGCTCTTCACGAGAGTGACTTTGATGGATTTTACTTCTGCTTGTGCAGCTGCTTTCTTTGCCATAGTAGTACGCCCCCTTTATTAGTCTGCCACGACGTCTACGCCGCGAAGTTGTGCGATTTCGTCTGCGTTGCGAAGGCTGAGAAGTCCTTCGAGCGTTGCTTTCGCACTGTTAATCGGGTTGTTCGAGCCGAGAGACTTGGTTCTGATGTCTTTGACGCCTGCGACTTCGAGAACGATACGCACTGCGCCGCCCGCGATAACGCCGGTACCTTCTTCAGCAGGAAGAAGAAGAACTTGTCCACGACCGAACTTGCCGGTTGTTGCATGGGGAATTGTGTTGCCTTTCAAAGAAACAGCCACGAGATTGCGTTTTGCAAGTTGGGTTGCTTTCTCGATTGCTTCGGGAACTTCAGCCGCCTTGCCCGTGCCGATACCGACTTTGCCGTTGCCGTCACCGACCACGACGAGTGCGGAGAAACGCATGTTTCTGCCGCCTTTGACGGTCTTGCTGACGCGGTTGACTGCGATGAGTTTCTTGGTCAAACCGTCGTTCTCTTCTCTGTTTCTATCGTTTCTTCTATCACGATTTTCTGCCATAATTCCTCCGATTAAAACTCAAGACCGGCTTCTCTTGCGCCGTCGGCGAGTGCTTGCACTCTGCCGGTGTAAAGATAGCCGCCTCTGTCGAACACGACTTCTTTGATGCCGAGATTTTGAGCCTTTTCAGCAATTGCCGCACCCACGACTTTTGCCGCTTCGCTCTTGGAAAGGTCTGCAACTTTCGCTGCGACGTCTTTTTCGAGAGTGCTTGCAGCGCAAAGGGTGTGTCCCTTCACGTCGTCGATGATTTGAGCATAGATATGGTTTGTGCTTCTGTACACGCAAAGACGAGGTCTTTCGGCAGTGCCGCCGACTTTCTTTCTCACTCTTGCGTGACGAATGATTCTATCTGCGTTTTTATCTTTTTGGGAAATCATACTTCACCTCATTACTTCGTGGCTCTCTTGCCGACTTTGTGGATGACGGTCTCATCCTTGTAGTGAATGCCGTATCCGTGATACGGTTCAACCGGTTTGATAGCCTTGATGGTTGCAGCAGTCTGACCAACGAGTTGACGATCGATGCCCTTGACGACGATTTCAAGCGGTTGCGGTTGTGCAAAGGTGACGCCTTCCGGAGCAGTAAAATCAACAGGATGAGAAAAACCGATGTTCATGGTCATCTTGTTGTTACCGTTCAAAGTGACTTTGTAACCTACGCCGTTGACGATAAGGCTCTTTTCAAAACCTTTGGTTACGCCGACCACCATGTTGTGGATGAGCGCGCGATAAAGTCCGTGCAAAGCGCGATGGTCTTTGTCGTCGGAATGACGAGTGCAAAGAACGTGTCCGTCTTCAACTTTGACGTCGATGGATTTGTCGATCTTTTGGGTGAGCGTGCCGAGCGGGCCGGTCACCGTTACGAGATGATCGTTGATTGTAACTTGTACACCTTGCGGAATTTGGACAGGTGCTCTACCGATTCTTGACATAGTGCGCCTCCTTACCAAATGTACGCCAACACTTCGCCGCCGACGTGTTGTGCTTTCGCTTCCTTGTCGGTGAGAATACCCTTCGACGTTGAAAGGATGGCAATACCCATACCGTTCAAAACCTTCGGAAGGTTATCCACGCCTGCGTAGACGCGAAGACCGGGTGTTGATACTCTCTTGAGCCCCGTAACGACGTGTTGTCCTTTGACGGGTGCGTATTTCAAAGTGATGACGATGTTGTCTTGAACTGCGCCTTCGACGATTTCAAAACCTTTCACGTAACCTTCTTTGACGAGTATTTCTGCTATTGCGACCTTGATTTTGCTCGCCGGAACTTCAACCGTTTCGTGCTTTGCGGTCAAGGCATTTCTAATTCTTGTAAGCATATCTGCAATTGGATCAGTCATTTTTCGTGCCTCCTCTTACCAACTTGCCTTCTTCACTCCGGGAAGCTCGCCTTTGTAAGCGAGATTTCTGAAGCAAACTCTGCAAATGCCGTACTTTTTAAGAACGGCGTGCGGGCGTCCGCAAATACGGCAACGTGTATATTCACGCGTCGAGAACTTTTGTGGTCTTTGTTGCTTTATTTTCATTGATGTTTTGGCCATAGTTCACTCCTTATTTTGCAAACGGCATGCCCAAAAGTTTGAGCAATTCACGTGCTTCTTCATCGGTCTTTGCGGTCGTGACGATGCAAATATCGAATCCACGGACTTTTTCGACTTTGTCGAATTCGATTTCCGGGAAGATAAGTTGTTCCTTCACGCCGACAGCATAGTTGCCTCTGCCGTCGAAAGACTTGGAAGAGATACCGCGGAAGTCGCGGACTCTGGGAAGTGCGATGGAGATGAACTTGTCAAGGAAGTCGTACATTCTGTTGCCGCGAAGGGTAACTTTTGCACCGACGTTCATTCCTTCTCTCACCTTGAAGTTCGCAACTGATTTCTTTGCGGTCGTGATGACGGGCTTTTGACCTGCGATCATTTTGAGTTCGTCGACTGCGAGTTGCAAGGATTTGCTATTGTCTTTGCAATCGCCCAAACCCATGTTGAGAACGACCTTTTCAAGACGCGGAACTTCGTTGATGTTCTTGTAGCCAAAGCGTTTGATGAGAGCCGGTACAACTTCTTCCGTGTACTGTTTTCTCATGCGATATCTTTCAGCATTACCAGCATTTTGATCGGTTGCAGCTGCTTTAGCAACCTGATTTTTTCTTTTCTGCCACGATATTACCTCCGATGTATTAGTCCTTATCTTCGGACTTTTCTGCTTTCTTTTTTGCAGCCTTTTTCGCTACTTTCTTTGCAGACGGTTTCTTCTCGTCGAGAGATGCGCCGCACTTGGGGCAAACGCGAACGGATTTTTGTTTTCCGTTGACGTCTTTCACTTCGTGCTTAACTCTGACGACTGCTCCGCAACCTGCGCAAACGTGCATCACGTTGGATGCGTCGATTGTGCCTTCTTGCTTGATGATGCCGCCGTTGTCTTGTGCGTTTCTCGGCTTTTTGCTCTTTGATACGATATTGACGCCTTCAACGTAGATTCTTCCGCTTTCGGGCAAGACTTTCAAAACCTTGCCGACCTTGCCGGAATCTTTGCCGCTGATGACCATAACGTTGTCACCTTTCTTAACACTCAATTTTGCCATAACTTTTTCTCCTTCTTACAGCACTTCCGGGGCAAGAGAGATGATTTTGGTGTAATCCTTGTCACGCAATTCTCTTGCGATAGGCCCAAAAATACGAGTGCCTTGTGGTTGTTTTTGGTTGTCGATGATGACTGCAGCGTTGTCGTCGAATTTGATGTAGCTGCCGTCTTCACGTTGGAGACCGAAAGTCGTGCGAACGATAACCGCTTTCACGACGTCGCCCTTCTTGACTTTGCCGCCCGGGATAGCCGATTTGACGGATGCAACGATGACGTCACCGATGTTTCCGCTTCTTCTGAAAGAACCGCCCAAGACTCTGATGCACATAATTTCTTTGGCTCCGCTGTTGTCAGCGACTTTAAGCCAACTCAATGGTTGAATCATAGCGCTCCTCCTATTATTTCGCTTTCTCGACTATTTCGACGAGTCTCCAGCACTTGTCCTTGGAAAGGGGACGAGTTTCTTGGATAAGCACCTTGTCGCCGATGCCGCATGCGTTGTTTTCGTCATGCGCTTTGAACTTCTTGGTGCGGTTGACTATCTTCTTGTAGAGCGGATGTTTAACGCGTTCGCTGACTGCGACGACGATGGTCTTGTCCATCTTGTCGCTCACGACGATACCGACTCTTTCTTTTCTGAGATTTCTTTCTTCCATACGTTCCTCCGATTAGCCCTTTGCTTCGTCTTTCGCGCGAGCAATTTCTCTTTGACGGATGACAGTCTTGATACGGGCAATGTCACGTCTCGTTTCGACCAAAACCATGGGGTTGGTCAATTGATTGGTGGCGTTTTTGAAGCGGAGGAAAAACAATTCCGACTTCAATTCGTTGAGTTTTGTTTGCAACTCTTTATCTGTCATTTCCAAAACTTGTTTCGATTTCATTGTTCACCGCCTTCGACACCGTTGACGTCTTCAGCCTTGACAAACTTGCACTTGACGGGAAGTTTGTTTGCTGCAAGACGAAGTGCCTCTTTGCTACTGCTTCGTCGATACCCGCGATTTCGAACATCACGCGGCCCGGCTTGACTACTGCTACCCAGTATTCGGGAGAACCTTTACCTGAACCCATACGAGTTTCGGCAGGTTTCTTCGTTACCGGTTTGTGAGGGAATATATCAACCCAAACTTGACCGCCACGACGGATGTATCTCGTCATAGCGACACGGGCTGCTTCGATTTGGTTGGAGGTAATCCAGCCCGGCTCGGTCGAAACAAGACCGTATTCGCCGTATGCGACGATATTGCCCTTGTTTGCTTTGCCTTTCATTCTGCCACGCATTTGGCGACGTCTTTTGACGCGTTTAGGCATTAACATTATTGATTTCCTCCTTCAAGTGGATTTTTGCCAAGGATTTCACCCTTGTAGATCCAGCATTTCACGCCGATCGCACCGAAAGTGGTGTTTGCGGTCGCTACGCCGTAATCGATGTCTGCACGGATGGTTTGAAGCGGAATCGAACCTTCACGATATTGTTCGCATCTTGCGATTTCTGCGCCGTCGAGTCTGCCGCTGACCATGGTCTTGACACCCTTTGCGCCCGCTTTCATTGCCTTGGACATTGCTTGTTTCATCGCGCGACGGAAAGATGCACGTCCTTCGAGTTGCTTTGCGATGTTTTCAGCAACGAGTTGAGCGTCTGCATCCGGATGTTTGACTTCCATGATGTTGATGCTGACTTTCTTGTCGCCGGAGACGAGTTTTTCAACTTCTTTCTTGATTTCTTCAACGCCTGCGCCCTGTTTGCCGATAAGCACTGCCGGGCGAGCCGTGTAGATGCCGACTACGAGTTTGTCTGCCGCTCTTTCGATGGTTATTTTTGAAATAGCCGTATCATAGTATTTCTTCTTGATGAACTTGCGGACTTTGTTATCTTCTACGATATTGTCTGCAAAGTGAGCCTTGTCGGCATACCACTTGGAGTTCCAAGCCTTGATAACGCCGGTACGAAGACCGTTTGGATCAACCTTTTGTCCCATTTGATATACCTCCTTACGCTTTCACCGTGTCAAGAATGACCGTGATGTGACTTGTTCTCTTGTTGATACGATACGCTCTGCCCTTGGAGACCGCTTGAATACGCTTCAAGGTCGGACCTTCGTTTGCAAAGCATTCTGCGATGTACATATCGTTTCTTGCAAGATTTTGATTGTTCTCGCCGTTTGCAGCCGCGCTGTTGACCAACTTGATGAGCGGTTCGCTTGCCGACTTGGGAGTGTTCTCCAAGATTGCGAGTGCTTCTGTTACCGATTTACCTCTGATGATGTCGAGCACGATACGGACCTTGAAAGGAGAAATTCTGACGAATTTAGCCGTTGCACAGGGTCTTGTATCCGCTTTTGCTTGACGATCCAAGGCTTTTTGTTTACTTCTTGTTGCCATAGCTATTCTCCTTTATTATTTCGTGGTCTTTGCGCCTGCGTGGCCTCTGAAAGTACGCGTGGGAGCGAACTCGCCGAGTTTGCAGCCGACCATGTCTTCCGTGATGTATACGGGAACGTGTTGTTTACCGTTGTGAACTGCTATCGTGTGACCCACCATTTCAGGGAAAATCGTCGAACTTCTTGACCAGGTTTTAACAGATTGGCGTTCACCGGATGCGTTCATAGCATTGATTCTGTTGATAAGGCGCTCTTCTACATACGGGCCTTTTTTAACACTTCTACTCATTTTGTCCTCCGATTAGTTCACGCGCTTAATGATGAACTTATTAGATTTGTTCTTCTTCTTTCTCGTCTTATAGCCAAGAGCAGGTTTGCCCCAGGGAGTGACAGGTGACGGCATACCGACAGGAGACTTACCTTCACCACCGCCGTGCGGGTGATCGTTCGGGTTCATAACGACACCACGGACGGTCGGACGAACGCCCATGTGACGAGTCTTACCTGCTTTACCGACGCGAACGATTTCGTGGTCGATGTTGCCCACTTGACCGATTGTCGCTCTGCAGTTGATGAGAACATATCTCATTTCGCCGCTCGGCATACGCACGATTGCGTATTTGCCTTCTTTAGCCATAAGTTGTGCCGCATTGCCTGCCGCTCTTGCGATGACGCCGCCGTTGCCGGGTTGCAACTCGATGTTGTGAATCATCGTACCGACGGGGATTGCGGAAAGCGGAAGTGCGTTGCCGACTTTGATATCCGCGTTTTCACCGCTTTCGAGAACGTCGCCTACGCTAAGTCCCAAAGGAGCGAGAATGTATGCTTTTTTCGCCGTCTGCATAGTGCAGAAGTGCGATGTTTGCGGAACGGTTGGGGTCGTATTCGATAGTCGCGACTTTTGCGGGGATACCGTCTTTGTTGCGCTTGTAGTCGATGATACGATATTTGTTTCTGTTGCCGCCGCCGATGTGACGAACGGTGATTCTGCCCATGGAGTTTCTGCCGCCGCTCTTGTTGAGGGACACGAGAAGTGAACGCTCGGGAGTGGTGCTTGTGATTTCTTCATAAGCGGAGACCGTCATGAAACGACGTGCAGGAGACGTTGGTTTATATTTCTTAATAGCCATATTGCTTACTCTCCTTATGCCAGGCTCTCGAAGAATTCGATTGCTTTGCTGTCGTCGGTCAAAGTGACGATGGCTTTCTTGAATGCAGAGCGTCTGCCTTCGTTTCTGCCCATTCTCTTGACTTTGCCGTCGTAGTTGGACGTGTTGACCTTTTCGACTTTGACGCCGAAGATTTGTTCAACTGCCGCTTTGATTTGTGTCTTGGTTGCGGATTTCACAACTTTGAACGTGTATCTCTTTGCAGCGATGCCGTCATAACTTTTTTCTGAAAGGATAGGCTCGATAATGATGTCGTATGCTGTCATTGTGCTGCCTCCTCGAGTTTTTTTCAATGCGTCAACCGTGATGACGATGTTCTTGGTTGCGACCACGTCGTAAACGCTGAGCGTTCTTGCTTCGCAGACGTCAACGGTCGGAATGTTCTTGCTTGCTTTGAGAGCGTCTTGATCGTACTCGTCGAGAACGAACAAGGTTTTGCCGTTGAGAGAGAGAGCCTTCACTGCGTTTGCAACGAGTTTGGTCTTCACTTCTGCAAGTGCGAACTTGTCGAGAACCACGACTTCGCTTTGACGAAGTTTTTCAGAGAGTGCGGAATAGAACGCCGCAGTCTTCATATTCTTGTTGATCTTTTGGGAGAAATCTCTCGGCTTCTTTGCGAACACCACGCCGCCGCCAACATATTGGGGAGCAACGATGGAGCCTTGACGAGCGCGACCGGTTCCTTTTTGACGATAAGGCTTGCAGCCACCGCCGCGAACTTCGGTTCTGGTCAATGCACTCATAGTGCCTTGGCGCTTGTTTGCGAGCTGAGCAACCACGACTTGATGGATAAGTGCTTCGTTGTACTCGCGTGCAAAGATGGAATCGCTGACTTCAACTGTGCCGGCTTTCTTGCCTGCCATATTCAAAACATTCAGTTTCATATTCTACCTCCGCTTAGCCCTTGATGGATTCCTTCACCACGACGATTCCGCCCTTCGGACCGGGAACTGCGCCTTTGATGAGAAGAAGGTTTCTCGCTGCGTCCACGCGTGCGACGGTAAGGTTTTGGACAGTCACTTTTTCATGACCCCATTGACCTGCCATGTGCTTGTTCTTGAACACTCTCGACGGAGAGGAGCAAGCGCCCATAGAACCAACGCTTCTGTGGATAGGACCGGTACCGTGTGTCATGCTACCGATTCTTTGAGAATTCCATCTTTGGATAACACCCGAAAATCCGTGACCTTTGGAAGTGCCGGTGACGTCAACTTTGTCGCCTTCTTTGAACATGTCGCAGGTCAGTTCCTGTCCAAGCTCGAAGCTTGCGCAGTTTGCGAAACGGAATTCACGAAGGTACTTTTTGACAGTCACGCCCGCTTTCTTGAAGTGTCCGGCAACGGGTTTGTTGACTCTTGTTTCTTTGATAGCGCCGAAGCCGACTTGAATTGCTTCGTAGCCATCGTTCTCTTTCGTCTTTATCTGCACGACCGGGCAGGGACCCGCTTCAACTACCGTGACGGGGATCACTTTGCCTTCTGCAGTAAAGATTTGGCTCATGCCGATTTTCTTACCGATGATTGCTTTATCCATGTAAAGTTCATCCTCCTTTTATTTACCTTAGAGTTTGATCGAAATGTCAACGCCTGCGGGCAAATCGAGTCTCATCAAAGAATCGACTGTCTTGCTCGTGGGGTTGTAGATATCAATCAAGCGCTTGTGTGTTCTGAGTTCAAATTGTTCGCGGCTATCTTTGTATTTGTGAGTAGCGCGCAAAATGGTGATGACTTCCTTGTCCGTAGGAAGAGGGATAGGACCGGAAACCTTCGTACCCGTCTTCTTGACTGTTTCAACAATCTTTTCTGCAGAAAGGTCGATAAGGTTGTGGTCATACGCCTTAAGTTTAATTCTGATCTTTTGTCCAGCCATTATTAGCCTCCTAATATTAACACTTGTCCGTGTGTGTCTTATATTTTTTACCCGCCGCAAAGCGACGGAAAACACGTATCCCTTTCGACACGCTCGTTTACTATATAATTTTTGAAAACCAAAGTCAAGCGAATTTTTATGAAATTATAAATATTTTTTAATCTTGTGCAATTTTTCTTTCAAATACCCCAAAATCTTGTATATATGGTTAAAATTTTGTCTCTAAATAAGTTAAGATATATAAATAACGCGCGTGCCACGCACTGGGTGTATCACGAACAAAAGCCGTTATTGTGGCAACGGCATCGCTTACAAGCAAGCAACGCCGAGAGCCACATTAGGCTTTTGTTCTGCTAACCGCGCCGAAAATCTTTGCTATCGGTTCAGTCACGGGCAAAAACTCCTGTCGCAATCCCGCAAGATTGTCGACTTGGTATATTCAAGCGGGCGGGACACCCACACCCGATTTTATGCCGTTGTTTTGGCAACCGCAACGGGCAATCACCTGCCCATTGCGGAGAGCCAAACTAGGTTTTGCCGCCACTATCGCGCCGAAAATCTTTGCTATCAGTCTGGTCACGGATAAAAACTCCTGCCGCAATTTCGCAAGATTGTCGGCTTGGTACTTTCGATTGGGTGGGACACCCACACCCGAACAAAAGCCGTCATTGCGGCAACGGCATCGCTTGAAAGCAAGCAACGCTGAGAGCCGCATTAGGCTTTTGTTCTTCTAACCGCGCCGAAAATCTTTGCTATCAGTTCAATCACGGACAAAAACTCCTGCCACAATTTCGCAAGATTGTCGGCTTGGTATATTCAAGCGGGCGGGACACCCACACCCGATTTGAAATAATCGGTAAAATTCAAAATTCTCCGTGTCATCCTAAGCGCAATCAAAACATCCAGCCGTAAGGCGCATTATTTCTAAAAGCAAAATTCTCAATAAAAAAATATTGTAAAAGTCGGCAATCGTATTGTATAATGTTTTATATCAAAATTTTTGAAAGGTAAACTATGAAAAAAACGTTGCGTATAGAACTCGACTACAACTGGGTGCTGACTCGCATTGACGACGCAAAATACCCCGTCGAAGTGCTGAAAGACAGGTTTGTGAAAGGCAAAATCGAAAAAATCAACGAATCTTATCTTCACCTGACGCTTGCGGTCGACGAAAACGACTACGAAAAAACAAAAACAAAATTTCGACGTTCTTTGCGCAAAAATACGGAAAGACAAATCTTTCGGCATTGAGTTTTTCCGATTGCGAGCCAAATACGGACGTTGAAAACGACGAGTCAAAAAACAAAGATTCCGACAACAGCGGCAAGTCGCAAGATCCGCACACAATTGACGACACGCTCGAGCTTGTCAACACGCTTGTCGGCGCGCAAGAATTCAAAAGCCTTATAAAAGAACTTGTGGCGATTGCACCCGAAGTGGTCAAAAACAATGCGCAAGACGTGTTTATGTCCCAAAGCTATCTCTTCTCTGTCGGTGACGGATGCGGACTGACAACATATCTTGAAATACTTGCGCTTGCCATAAACGATCTGTCGCTTGCCAAAATGACACCTATCGCACCCGTCAAAGAATACAAAATCAAGATGACGGACAAGCCCAAAGACGATTTGAACGACGCAAGCGACGTCATCGGAAAAATCGAAAACGACGAGGCTAGCGTGATATGCTTCGATATAAGCAAGTGGATTGACAAGACCGACTCCGAAGACTTCAAAAAGTTGCTCAAAGACGTGCAAAAGGCAAGCGAAAATCACGTCATCGTGTTCAGAGTGCCTTTTGTTGACAAGGACGTGCTCGGTCGCGTGGAAAACTCGCTCAAAGACGTGGCTTATATCAAGACTTTGTCTTTTCCGCCCTTTGACCGTGCCGAAACGAAAGAAATCGCAAAACGCGACTTTGAAAAATACGGCATGAAAATGTCGGACAATGCGTGGGAGTATTTCTTCAAGCGTATCGCCAAGGAAAAAAGCGACGGCAAATTTTACGGATTGAACACCATAAAGAAAGTCGTAAAAGAATCCGTATACAAAAATACGTTGCCGTGGCAAACGGCGCAAAGAACGCATCGCTCATAGGAACGAACGACGCAAAGAAGATATGCGACACTCTTGCAGACGAATCGGAAGGCATGGCGCAACTCGACCAACTTGTCGGGTGCGAAAAAATCAAAGCTCAAATTGAAGAAATCATTGCGCAAATACGCTTGTCCAAGGCGGAAAACGGACCTGACCGCCCTTGCCTACACATGCGCTTTGTCGGAAATCCCGGCACGGGCAAAACCACCGTTGCGAGAATACTCGGCAAGATTCTCAAAGAAAAAGGCGTGCTGCGCATAGGCAATCTATACGAATACAAAGGCAGAGATTTCTGCGGTCAATACATCGGAGAAACCGCGCCCAAAACGTCAGGAATGTGCCGCGATGCATACGGATCGGTGCTTTTTATCGACGAGGCGTACTCTCTCTATCGCGGAGACGACAACATGCGCGACTACGGCGTTGAGGCAATCGACACGCTCATATCCGAGATGGAAAACCACAAAGACGATCTCGTAGTCATAATGGCAGGCTACACCGACGATATGGAAAAGCTCATGGACGCCAACAGGGGCTTAAAAAGCAGAATGCCCTACACGATCGAGTTTCCAAACTTCACGCGCGAGCAGCTCTTCGAGATATACAAATCGATGTCGTCGAAAAAATTCAAAATCGCAGACGACTTGTACCCTATCGTTCAAAAATACTTTGAAAACCTGTCAGACGACGTTCTGAACTCAAAGAAATTCAGCAACGCGCGCTTCGTGCGAAATCTTTTTGAAAGAACGTGGGCGAAAGCGGCTATGAGAAGTCAACTCGAAAGTCAAAAAACCGTGACGCTTTGCGCCGTAGACTTCAACAACGCGGCGAGCGAAAAAGACTTCTCTTTCCAAATCGAAAAGAAAATAAAACTCGGTTTTTGACGATACGGAGCAAATTATGAAAATAAATTTCAAACAAAAGAAACTCGCAAAAAACGTTTTTAAGGCTTTTTGCGAACTTCTTGACGAAAAAGGCGTTAAATACACAAAAAACAAAGACCGACTTGCCGTCAACTGTATTTTGCAGGGCGACGATTTGCCCGTTGCCGTCAACGCGGTGGTCAACGAACGCGAAATGATCGTGCTTGTCCTATCCCCGCTCCCCTTCACCGTCCCAACGGAAAGACGAGATGTCATCGCCGTCGCAGTGAGCGAGATAAACGCCTACCTTCTCGACGGTCACTTTGACTTTGACTTTCACACCGGCAATATAAATTTCAGGATTTTCCTGAGTTTTGCAAACAGCATAATCGATAAGCAGGCATTTGAATATCTGATTGCCACCATATTCGACGCCGTTGACGAATACAACGACAAGTTGCTCTTCATCTCAAAAAGCGAAACGGGCATCGAAGACGCGCTGAAATGCTTGCGCTAAGGAGTAGATATGGAAAAACCGGACAACAAAATCGCTCAAAACGTGTACGATATGATCATCTCGACGCTAAAAAGCAAAGATTACGTTTTTTTGCGACCCGAAAACTTGAAAGTCGCTTTTCAAATCGAAACGGACGATACACCCATAGTGTTTTCCGTCGTCATAGACGCCGAACGCCGACTTATACGCATGATCGCCGGCTATTCGATCACATTTCCGCAAGAACGTCGCATTGACGGTGCAATCGCAACTTGCTCGACAAATTGCAATCTTGTTGCGGGCGGATTCGATTTTGACTACGAAACGGGATCGGTGGTTTTCAGAATATCCGCAAGTTTTGCAGGCAGCATAATCTCCCCCGACGTGTTTTTGTATATGGTGCATCGCGCATACAGCGCGTGTGCGCTCTACGACAAAAAGCTCGACCTTCTTGCAAAAGGCGAACTGTCGCTTGCTGAATATCTCTATCTTTTTGAAGACGATTGATTTTTTTCTCACAAAACACAAAAACACAATCGATTCAAATAACCAAAACTTACAAATCACACAAAAAAGGCTTTCCGAAAGGAAAGCCTTTTTGATGTTCTAATCGGTTGAATTGCCGTTTTCGCTACTTTTTCAAGCGATACGTTCGATGCAGAAATCAGAGTTGCGGACCTGCTGCGACAAGAGCCTTGCCTGCGGGGTTGGTCTCGTATTTTGCAAAGTTCTTGATAAATCTACCTGCGAGATCTTCCGCTTTCTTGTTCCAATCTTCGACGTTTGCGTAGGTGTCACGCGGATCGAGAATCTCGGTTGCAACGCCGTTGAGCTCGGTGGGCACTTCAAAGTTGAAGAACGGAATGGTCTTTGTGGGTGCTTTGTCGATGTCACCGTTGAGAATTGCGTCGATAATGCCGCGAGTGTCCTTGATGGAGATACGCTTGCCCGTGCCGTTCCAACCGGTGTTGACAAGGTATGCCTTTGCACCGCTCTTTTGCATTTTCTTGACGAGCTCTTCCGCATATTTGGTGGGATGGAGTTCAAGGAATGCTTGACCGAAGCATGCCGAGAAGGTCGGCGTAGGCTCGGTTATGCCACGCTCCGTGCCTGCGAGTTTTGCGGTGAAACCGGACAAGAAGTAGTATTGAGTTTGCTCGGGAGTGAGAATGGACACCGGGGGCAACACTCCGAATGCGTCTGCGGACAAGAAGATGACGTTCTTTGCCGCGGGTGCTGCGGAGACGGGGCGCACGATGTTTTTGATGTGATCGATAGGATAGGAAACACGAGTGTTTTCCGTGACGGACTTGTCAGCGAAATCGATCTTGCCGTTTTCGTCGAGAGTGACGTTTTCAAGCAATGCGTCGCGTCTGATCGCGTTGTAGATGTCGGGTTCGGATTCTTTGTCGAGGTTGATAACCTTTGCATAGCAGCCACCCTCGAAGTTGAACACGCCGTTGTCGTCCCAGCCGTGCTCGTCGTCGCCGATGAGAAGACGCTTGGGATCGGTGGAAAGAGTGGTTTTGCCCGTGCCGGAAAGTCCGAAGAAAATCGCGGTGTTCTTGCCTTCCATATCGGTGTTTGCCGAGCAGTGCATAGATGCGATACCTTTGAGCGGGAGATAGTAGTTCATCATCGAGAACATACCCTTCTTCATTTCGCCGCCATACCAGGTGTTGATGATGACTTGCTCACGGCTCGTGATGTTGAAAACGACAGCCGTCTCGGAGTTGAGACCGAGTTCTTTGTAGTTTTCCACTTTTGCCTTGGACGCGTTGTATACGACAAAATCGGGCTCGAAGTTTTCAAGTTCTTCCGCAGTCGGCTTGATGAACATGTTGGTGACAAAGTGTGCTTGCCATGCGACTTCCACGATGAAACGGATTGCCATACGCGTGTCTTTGTTTGCGCCGCAGAATGCGTCGACAACATAGAGTTTCTTGTTTGAAAGTTCTTTGACTGCGATGTCCTTCACCGCTTTCCACGCTTCTTGGCTTGCCGGATGGTTGTCGTTCTTGTAGCCTTCGGAAGTCCACCACACCGTGTCCTTGGAGTTTTCGTCCACGACGATGAATTTGTCCTTGGGCGAACGACCGGTGTAAATACCCGTCATGACGTTGACTGCGCCGAGTTCGCTCACTTGACCTTTTTCATAACCTGTGAGTGCGGGGTTGGTCTCTTCTTTGAAGAGAAGGTCGTAAGACGGATTGTACACGATTTCCGTCGTGCCGCTGATGCCGTACTTTGTCAAGTCGATATTTTTCATAATATCATATCTCCTTAAAATAAAATTTTGAATCTGCAATGCAGACGATTTTTTACTATATTGTGCAAGGAATGCAAACATTCCTATTATCATTATACATTATTTTTCGCCAAATAAAAGTAAAATTTTATCAATATTTTAATTTAATCGCAATTTAATCATTCAAAACCGAAAACGAGTGTCGTTCCCCCCCTTGAAAAAAATCGCTTTATGTGCTAACATATATTTAATGGAAGGTTATCGATATGTATTATTGCGAAAAGTGTAAAAACGTAAACGAAAAGAACAACTGCGTATATTGCGGCAAAAGAAAATTGCGCGAAGTCAACGACGACGACTTGTGTTTTTTCGTGGAACTCGGCAATTTTCACGCAACGATGTTTCTTGAAGCGTTGAACTCTCAAAGAATCGACGCTTTCTCAATTCCGTCCGGGTTCAGTCTCACGACGAGAGCAAACTCGTCGCAGAAGATTTATATTCCCTACAAATCGCTTGCAGCCGCCCACGACGTTTACGTTTCTATGTACGGTTGATTTTATCAACAAAAGCGAATTTACATAAACGTCATAACGGCAAAACAAACGTTTTATCCTTAAAAATCGATACGATGAACGGCAATTTTTGAAATAAAAGCCCTGACCGAAGTCAAGGCTTTTTTCTTTGTTCGAATTTGAATTCGGCATTTTTGTTATTCCGCTTTGTCGGAATTGTCGCTTGCTTTTGGTGATGCCGCCGCTTTGCCTGCGATTGCGCCTGCCAAAAGTGCGCCGAGATCGATACCCGTAGACTCTTTCATGCCGTCAATGACCTGATTTGCACCCTGCATGACGTCCTTGATGAGTTTCGTGGAATTTCCGTCTCCGTACATGACGATTTTGTCCGTTTGAGCAAGCGGCATAGCGGCGGATTTGACGACTTCGGGAAGTGCCTGCAAGTACATTTCGATGACGGACGCTTCGCCCATCTTCTTTTGCGCAAGAGCCCTTTTTGTCGATTGCGTTTGCTTCCGCTTCACCCTTGGCTTTGATACCTGCCGCTTCCTGCTCCATTGCGTAGCGTTGCGCATCGGCGATAGCCTTTTTGCTTCCGCTTCCTGCATTGCTTCGTATTTCTTTGCTTCTGCCGCCTTGATTTGTTCAAACTTTTGCGCTTCCGCTATTTTCTGGCGGCGAATAAGTTCTGCTTCCGCTTCCTTTTCGGTCTTGTAAAGCATAGCGTCCGCTTGTTTTCTGATTTCGGCGTCGAGTTGTTTTTCCTTGATCGAAATCTCGCGCTCTGCGATTTCCGCTTCTTTCTCTTTCTTTGCGATATTAGCGTTTGCGGCTGTGATTTCAATCGTCTTGCGCTGCGTCTCTTGTTGAATAGAATACGCCGCGTCCGCTTCTGCGCGTTTGTTGTCCGCTTTGATTTGCATTTCCGCTTTCTGAACGGTGAGTTCCGCATTCTGTTCTGCAATCTTCTTTTGCGTCTCCACCTTCACGGCGTTTGCTTCTTCTTCGGCGTGAGCGGTTGCGATTGCGATGTCGCGCTGTGCGTTCGCTTTTGCAATTTGTGCGTTTTTGCGGATTTGCTCGACGTTGTCGATACCCATGTTTTCAATCGTGCCGGCATTGTCTTTGAAGTTCTGAATGTTGAAATTCACCACTTCGATGCCGAGTTTTTCCATATCGGGAACGACGTTTTCAGTAATTTTCTTTGCAACTCCCTGACGGTCCTGAACCATTTCTTTGAGTCCGACAGAACCGACGATTTCACGCATATTGCCTTCGAGCACCTGTGTGACGAGACTCACGAGTTCTTCTTGGTCCATGCCCAAAAGTGCTTCTGCCGCGCGGTCGAGAAGCACGGGGTCGGACGATATCTTGATATTTGCAACGCCGTCAACGTTGACGTTGATAAATTCGTTCGTCGGGACTGCTTCGCTTGTCTTTACGTCAACTTGCATGACTTGCAAAGAGAGTTTGTCCACGCGCTCGAAAAATAGGATACGCCAACCTGCTTTTCCTATGAGAATACGGCGTTTGCCCCTGCCCGAAATTATGTATGCAGTGTCCGGCGGTGCTTTCATATATCCGCCGATAAAGAACACCAACGCCCCTACTACGATCAAAGCACCGATCACAGCAACGGGGACTATCCACGCTGCCGACGACGCTAACGTCATTGTTATCATTTTGTTCCTCCTTTAGTTTCGTTCGGGTCATCGCCCGAACTCCCACATCAAAATTATTATACAGTATATTTTATACACTTGTCAATATACCGCCTTTTATATAAAGCCGTGCAAGCACGACTTTTGTGATGGAAACAAAGGGATTCGTAGGAAGCGACCTGGACGCTTCCGTAATAGCGAAGAGAGTGAACCTGTTCACTTCTCTGAGCGTCTACGCTCAACAAATCGTGCGTTGCACTGCGCCTTTCGCGGACACTTCGTGTCTGATTTGTTGGCTATGAGACTGCACTCGATGTCCGCAAATGCTACGCGCTTGCGTCTCTCTTCGTTTGTTATCAGCCCGAAGGGGTTCGCACGGTGAAACCGTGGTGCGATTTTTGAAAAATCGCACAATCCACTTATTCCCCCACAAAAATACTTGTTTGATTAATCAATATTTTAAATGTCAAAACCGACAAAATAAACCATTCGTTTTGTCAAAACAATCAAAATTAATATTCATCGGCACAACAAAAAAACGGACTAAAATCAGTCCGTTTTTTGTTGATTGATTTTTGGTTATGCTTGGGCGGGGGGCAGGTTCTGTTTCAGTTGAAACTTCTTCTATCACGTTGCCAAAAGTGATGACTTCTGCTTCGTCCGTTCCGTCGTCTGGTTGTGCTCCCTTTGCAAGTTGGATTGCAATACGTGCGTTCTTATCGCGGAGGAATTCCGTGTTCTCGATGACCTTTTTCTTGTTCAGGTTGTACACACAGAAGAATGCCACGAAGATGAGGATTGAACCAACCAAAGGAAGTACAATGGACAGGGTCAACAGGTTTTGTGAAGTTTGAGGAGTGGTTGCTTGGACGTTTGTCGAGTCAAATCCAACCAAGCCTGCAAGGGCTGCCACCAGCGCAGAGCCTATCCCTTGTGCTGCCTTTCTCGCAAGGGAGTAAGTTGCGTACACACTTGCTTCGTCACGCTTGCCGAATTGCTCTTTTGTGAGGTAGGTTGCGTAGAGGTTTTTGCCGTCTTTCTTTGCTGTCCTCACTTCTTGCTCGTCAACACAGTCTGCCACCATTGACCAAGTGCCAAGGTTCAAGGGAGCTGATGCCAACATTGCAACGCCGAGGCAAGCTGCGTATGCCCACATACCTGCGCTTGTTCTGGGGAAAGGAATGATCAGCATAATCACAAGCACGGCGATTGCCACCAAGTTGGGCCACATTGCAATCTCTTTCTTTCCGAACTTTCTTGTAAGTTTGCCCATAAAGGGGATGACGAACATCATAGGCAACATCATGACGATGCCGACCGTGCCTGACGCCTTTGCGTCACCGAAGAAGAGTTGACACACGAGAGGCAAAGTGGTTGCGTAGGACATGACAAACACAAGTTGGCTGAATGATGCAAGACACATACCGAGTGCAGCACGGTTTGTGACAAAGCCTTTGAGCGTTTGAAGATAGTTGAATTTTTCTTTGGGTTTTTCAACTTGTTTTCTTTCTTTCGTAAGGAAGCAAGTGAGCATAAATCCGCCGATTGCAGCAACCCCACAAGCCAGTGCTACCCACACGAAAACCTCAGGAAGGAGAGGCTCGATATTTGTGACTGGATCTGCCTCGCCGTAAATGAGTCTAGGCACGATGATCATCATAGGAAGCATTGCGACGCCTGCGCCAATACTGCGAAGTGATGAAAGTGATGCTCTGTGACCGGAATCGTCGGTGAGGGCTGCGTTGAGCGAGCCGTAAGGCACGTTTGCAGCGGTGTATGCAACAGACCACACACAGTACATAACAAGCACGTATGCAAATCTGCCCCAGTAGGAGAGTGCTCTGACGTCAAGGAACAAAAGCACCGTCGTAAGTGCGATTGCAAAGGCGCCACAGAAAATCCAAGGAATATATTTGCCACGTCTACCAGGCTTTCTTGCGTCAACCAACGCGCCGATGATGGGATCGTTGATTGCGTCAAAAATCTTTGAAATGATGACGATGATTGACCAATGTCCCATTGTAAGTCCAAGACCTTGGGTGACAAACAACATCAAAAAACTGCTGATAAGTTGGAAACTCATGTTGCAACCGAAGTCGCCCATCATGTATCCAATCTTATCTCTATTGCCAAAAGGTCTATCAATGGGGGTATTGATTTTCTTCTCTTTCATAATATCTCCCTTCCTTGCTTATTTTTGGGGCTTCTTGATTTTGTTCAGCATTTCGTTGACTTCAAAGAGCATGTCGGCTGTCACTTTGTCTCCTGCCAAGCCTGCGATACGTTCAATGGTCATACTGCTTGCAAGCTTCATCATACCCTTGCTGATTTTCACTTCGCCTTTTGACTGGCTGTCAGGGCCTGACATCATGATTTTGACCACTCTGTCTATAAGACTATTGATGAGGGCTTCGCCTTCTTCGGTTGCCATAATGTTACCAAGTTTGTCCTTGATTGAGAAATATCCTTCGGGGAACTTGAAGTCAAATTCATTGTTTTTGTCAAACCAGTTGTCCACCTTTGCTTCTGTCTTCAAGATATATCCTTGATAAGGCTTTCTCACGTACTTGATTGATGCTTCATCACTGACGTCACCGCTGACTGCCTTGATCTTGGTTGCACCGAGAATCTTGAGAGGCACTTCAAAGGTGAAGATATACTTGCCTTCTTGAGTTGCAAATTCCTTGCCATTGACGTAGAGAGTCACCTTGTCGCAGTTGCTGTACACCTTGACTGTGGTGGTCTTTTCTGCACGGTAGTAATATCTCTTTGAGGTGATGTGGACGAAAGGATCGGTGGTCCAGTATGCTTTGTAGATGTAGAAGCTGTCCTTCTTTATCTTTCTATCGTAAGTGACGAGGCCCTTGTTGTTGCGTCCTGCAACACCGCCTTCGTTTCTGCCGTCAACGCCGAAGTCAAACATATTCCAAACGTGGGTTGCCCAGAGGTAAGGACGTTCTGCAAAAATGCGGAGGAGGTTTTCGTGATAATATGCTTGATATTCTTCACTGTAGTCACCTTGCTTGGGGTCTGAGTTGTGCCAAGTGAGGATTGCTTCACAGCCGTATTCGCTGATGCCGATTGTTCTGTCGGGGCGTGCTGCTCTAAAGTCGTCAAGCCATTCTGCGTTGCCGTTGACGTCGCCCATATACCAGCCGAAATAGTGGTTGTATGACATGATGTCGGGGAGGTCGATGATGGGAGATGTTATGTCAAGCATTGTCACGTTTGCCATGGTTGTGGGACGAGTTTTGTCCATATCGTGGCAAAGGTCGTTGAGTCTGTGGTGGAGTGCCATCATCTCTTCACTTTCACCGGTGATGGTGATTTCATTGCTCAGTCCCCAACAGAAGATTGATGCGTGGTTGTAGTTTTGTGTGATGAGTTCCTTCATTTGGCTCACTGCGTTTTCATCGCCGTTGGCAAGATGTGATGAAATGTAGGGGATTTCTGCCCAGACCACCATACCGTATTCGTCGCAGAGGTCATAGAAGTATTGGTCGTGTTGATAGTGTGCAAGACGGATTGTGTTTGCGCCCAGTTCTTTGATGAGGTCGATGTCTTCCTTGTGTTCCTTTTCGGTGATTGCCCAACCCATATCTTGTCTGTCTTGGTGACGGGATACGCCGTGGAGGGGATATTTTCTGCCGTTGAGCCAGAAGCCGTCTTTGTCTGCCTTCATTGTGCGGACACCAAAGCGGACAACTCTTTCATCGCTGTCGTTGTCTGTGGTGAGAGTGACTTTTGCTGTGTAGAGTGCAGGGTTTTCAACGCCGTCCCAAAGAATGGGATTTTCAAGGGTGTAGGTGAGGGTTGTTTTTGCAGTTGCAGGTGCTTCTGCCGTTGCCACCACTTCGCCATCAAAGAGGATGTCGCACTTTACTGTCCCGCCGTCGGTTGCACCGGTGATATAGCTGTCCACCGTGACTGTTGCACTGCCGTCTTCGTTGACGATGGGTGTCACTTTAACGCCTTCTCCGCCCAGATAGTCAAGGTCAAATCTCACTGCGGGTGCTTCGATGATATACACGTTTCTGTAGATACCGCCAAAGAAAGTGAAGTCTGCCATTTGAGGATAGACTCTGTCGTTTGCGGAGTTGTCTGCGGACACGATGATTGTGTTTTCGCCGTCAACAAGTTGGTCGGTAATGTTGGCACGGAAGGTTGAAAAACCGCCTTCGTGATATGCAACGGACACGCCGTTGACAAACACTTCACTCATTGCGTTGACACCACGGAATTCAAGATAATACACCTTGTTTTCCTTTTTGGTGAGAGCGATTTTCTTTCTGTAGAAACACTTGCCACGGAAATAATCGTTTCCGCCGTCTTGACCGTCAAGGTTGTTCCAAGTGTGGGGCAAATTGACTTTGATGCTTTTAATTGCGTCCATTTCTTCAATGCTGTTGCAGTTTTTGAAGAAACGCCATCCTGTGTTGATAAGTACTCTGCTCATATATTCTCTCCTTTATTATAATCTATCTTTGCACTCTACCGCTTCCGCCGTTTTTGATGAGTGACTGTACTTCCTTGACACCGACACGATTGAAGTCGCCTTCAATGGTGTGTTTCAGTGCGCTTGCTGCCACTGCAAATTCGAGCGCGTCTTGGTTGGTGTAGCCGTTGGTGAGGCCGTAGATGAGCCCTGCACCAAAGCTGTCACCACCACCGACTCTATCTACGATGTGCAGTGAATATTTGTTTGAGAAGTGCGCTACGCCGTCAGCGTAAAGCATTGCAGACCAATCGTTGTCGTTGGCTGAAAAACTTTCGCGGAGAGTGATTGCCACTTTCTTAAATCCGAATTTGTCAGTGAGTTTTTTGGCTACACCCACGTATCCCTCACGGCTCAATGCACCCTTTTCAATGTCGGTGCCGTCCGCTTCAATACCGAAGACGTCCTTTGCGTCTTCCTCATTGCAAATGCACAGGTCAACGTAAGGCATAAGGCTTGTCATAACCTCTTTCGCCTTTTCTCTTGACCAAAGTTTTTTGCGGTAGTTAAGGTCACAACTGACGCTTAATCCCTTTGCTTTTGCAACTTTAAGTGCGTTTAAGGTCACTTTGGCAAGTTCATCACTGAGGGCGGGAGTGATGCCTGTGAAGTGGAACCAGTCTGCTCCGGTGAAGATTTTGTCCCAGTCAAAGTCGCTGTCGGTTGCTGTTGAAATTGATGAGTGCGCTCTGTCATAGATGACGTTTGAAGGACGGCAAGATGCACCCTTCTCCATATAATAGACACCCATTCTTGCACCGCCACGTGCGATGAATTTTGTGTCAACGCCAAAGCCACGAAGCTCTCTGATGCAGGCTTCTGCGATTGCGTTTTCAGGGAGTTTTGTCACAAATGCGGCATCTCCGCCAAAGTTTGCAATGGACACTGCAACGTTTGCTTCACCGCCGCCAAAAGTGCCGTTGAGGACAGGGGTTTGGAAAAGACGGTTGTAGCCCTCAGGGGCAAAACGCAACATAATTTCGCCAAACGTAATTACTCTCATATATACTCCTTTGCGATTTCCACCGCACGTCTTGATGCGGTTTCGATGTCGCTTTCAGTTCCTTTCATCATCCAGCTTCCACCTGCGCCAATGACAAATTTTTGTCCAATGAATTCGTGGAGATTGCTTTCACCAACACCGCCTGTAGGCACAAAGCGGACGTCAGGAAATGCTGCTGACAATGCTTTCATTGTTTTGATTCCGCCAAAGTCACTGGCAGGGAAAAACTTGAGGACGTTGAGACCAACTGCCTTTGCCATCATAACCTCTGTGGGGGTGATGACGCCGGGGATATAGGGTACGTCACGGGAGATACACTCTTCTGCCACTTCCTTTGAAAAGCCGGGGGACACAACAAACTTTGCCCCAATGTCAAGGGCCTTCACGCATTGTTCTCTATTGATGATTGTGCCAACGCCCACAAGCATATCGGGGAAAGTCTTGACTGCCAGTGCAAGGCAATCGGGTGCACAAGATGTACGGAAAGTGATTTCCGCCACGTTGATGCCCCCCACGCTTCAATGCGCTGAGTTTGGGGATTGTTTCGTCAATGCTGTTAAGCACCACAACGGGCACTACTTTTGTTTGTGTTGAAAAATGAAAAGTCCATAGTCACCTCTACACACCTGAATATGCGCTGAAACCGCCGTCAATGGGAAGGACTACACCAGTGATGAAACCTGCTGCTTCTTCACTCAAAAGGAAGAGGGTTGCGCCCACAAGTTCCTCAACTTCGCCAAATCTTTCCATAGGGGTTGCGTTCAGAATTTTCTTTGTTCTGGGAGTTGCGTTGCCCTCTGCGTCAAAGAGCAATGCTCTGTTTTGATTGGTCACAAAAAATCCCGGTGCAATTGCGTTGACACGGATGCCCACCTTTGCAAAGTGCACTGCAAGCCACTCTGTAAAGTTGCTGATGCCTGCCTTTGCCGCGCTGTATGCAGGGATTTTGGTGAGAGGTGTAAAGGCGTTCATTGATGAAATGTTCAGGACGGAACAGCCCTTTCTTCCAACCATACCTTTGCAGAAAACTTGGGTGGGGAGGAAACTGCCGATGAAGTTCAGTTCAAAGACAAATCTTACCCCGCCTGCGTCAAGGTCAAAAAAGTCCTTGTCCACTTGTTTTTCAAAGGTGCAGTATTCATTGTCCGTGGTGGCACGAGGGTTATTTCCGCCTGCGCCGTTGATGAGGATGTCGGTGACACCCAAATCCTTTTCAATTTCTTCACGGACGGCTTCAAGATTTTCCTTGTCAAGGACGTTTGTCTTGTATGCCTTTGCCACACCGCCTTCTGCGACTATTTCATTTGCCACAGCCTCTGCTGCTTCAAGATTGAGGTCAAGGAGTGCAACCTTTGCGCCGTTTGATGCAAGGGGCCTTTGCAAGGCATCCGCAGATGACTCCGCCTGCTCCTGTGATGACCACAACTTTATTGTTCAAATTGATGCTGATAGGTGTTTTCATAATTATCCTTTTCCTTTTAGGGTTTTGTTTCGATTTATTTTGACTGCTTGTTGAATCTGTTGAGGGTTTCCCATACGCCGTTGATATAACTTGCGCCCAGTGCTCTATCGTAAAGACCGTATCCGGGCTTGCCTTCTTCCCCCAAATCATTCTGCCGTGGTCGGGGCGGAGATAGCCGTCAAAGTTGTTGTCATAGAGGGCTTTCATAATGCCGAGGATGTCAAGCGTGCCTGCGGATTGGTCGTGAGCACACTCCTCAAATCCATTGTCGAAGACACGGATATTTCTCACGTGCATAAAGTGGATTCTGCCCATCTTTGCGTACTTGTCGACCATTGCAACAAGGTCGTTGTTTTTATCTGCACCCAGTGAGCCCGTGCAGAAAGTGAGACCGTTATTGGGGCTGTCAACAAGGGAGAGGAATCTGTCGATATTCTTCTCGTTGGTGATGATACGAGGCAGGCCAAAGATATCCCACGGTGGATCATCGGGGTGGATTGCCATGTTGATGCCACACTCCTCTGCAACGGGGATTATGCGTTCAAGGAAGTAGCCAAGGTTTTCCCACAACTTTTCACTATCCACGGCTTTATATTGCTCAAACAGACGTTTTAAGTCCTCTTTTTGATAACTTGCGTCCCAACCGGGCAAGTTCATATCATCAACCAAAGGGTCCTTGCCGTCGAGTTGTTCGCCGTAGTATACAAGGCTTGTTGAGCCGTCTTCTGCCAACTTGTCCAGTTGTGTTCTTGTCCAGTCAAAGACGGGCATGAAGTTGTAGCAAATGCACTTGACACCCACTTCACCAAGACGACGAATATTCTCGCAGTAGTTGGCGATATACTTGTCTCTTGTGGGGAGGCCAAGTTTGATGTCTTCGTGGACGGGAACGGACTCGATGACTTCTGCTTTAAGTCCGTGAGCCTCTGCTTCTCTCACAAGAGTTGCAATGCTTTCTCTGGGCCACACTTCGCCTACGGGCACGTCGTAGACTGCTGTCACAACACTGTACATATTGGGGATTTGTCTTATGTAGTCAAGGGGGATTCTGTCACCAAGACCATACCATCTAAAAGTCAGTTTCATATCAAACTCCAAAATATTTTTTTGCATTGTCAATGCAAACGTTTTTCACAAGATTTTCAAGGGTTTCCTTGTCGTCGGGATATTCACCGCTTTCAACCCACTCACCAACAAGTGAGCAGAATATTCTGCGGAAATAGTCGTGTCGAGCGTATGAGGTGAAGCTTCTGCTGTCTGTGAGCATACCGTTGAAAAGACCAAGTCCGCCTGTTGAAGCCAGCACTCTCATCTGCTCTTTTATGCCGTCACGATGGTCCATAAACCACCAAGCTGCACCCAGTTGAATCTTGCCTCTTTCTCCTCCTTGGAAGTCCCCGATGAGGGTGGCAAGAGGATAATAGGCGGTGGGATTCAGAGTGTAGATTATTGTCTTAGGAAGGCCTCCGTTTTGCTCAACGTAGTCAAGGAAATCCCTTGCATTGTTGACGTTGAGGACGTTTGCCACACTGTCACCGCCCACGTCAACGCCACATCTGTCAAAAAGGACTGTGTTGCAGTTGCGGATGACACCTACGTGCAGTTGCATCACCATGCCTCTGTCACGAAGCATCTTTGCAATGTGTGCCATAAGGGTAAACTGGAATTCCGCCTTGTCTTCATCATCAATGAATTTTTCATCAAGTCTATCTTTAATGATGTCGTCGCATTTACTGACGTCTCCGTATCCAAAGGGGAAATCTTCCATGCCGATGTCCACTGCGGTTGCGCCGTTTGCCACAAAGAAATCAAGGCGTCTTTCAACTGCTTCAAGAAGTTCATTGAATCCTTTGATTTCAACCCCTGCCACTTCACCCAGTTTCTTGACGTAGTCTGCATAGTCAGGCTTGTCGATGTTGATGAGACGGTCTGCTCTAAAACAAGGAAGCACCTTGAAGGGGTTGTCTTCACCTGCAATTGCTCTATGGGCGGAAAGGTCGTCAACGGGGTCGTCTGTGGTGACAACTGCACAAACGTTTGAACGTTCAATCAGTTTCTTTGCAGAAAAACTGCCGTCAGCCATCTTTTCAAGGGTGCGAGTCCAAATCTCCTCTGCGTTTTTAGGGCAAATAGGGAGAGTGAGGTCAAAATACTTTTTCAGTTCAAGGTGTGCCCAGTGATAGACAGGGTTGCCGATGAAGTGAGGCAAAGCCTCAGCAAAGCGGAAAAACTTCTCTTTGTCGTCGCCGTCACCGGTGATGAACTTCTCGTCAACGCCGTATGCTCTCATAATGCGCCACTTGTAGTGGTCGCCGTTGAGCCACAATTCCGTCAAATTTGAAAAAACCTTGTCGCCAAGGATATCTTGGGGAGCAAGGTGGCAGTGATAATCAAAAATAGGCAGGGACTTTGCGTATTCGTAAAGTTCCACTGCTTTGTCGTTTTCAAGAAAAACTTTATTGTCAAAAAACATTTTTTTCTTCCTTTTTTAGGTTGCGTCTTTTGCAGCGTTGTGGTCGTTTTGCAACCACAACGGCGTATGCATGGATGAGATAATATTCACTTTATAGTTGTATTATACTACTGCATTTTTTGTCAGTAAATTGACAAAATTGCGAAATAACTTGCAAATCTTGCTGTATTGGATTAAAATTGAATTATGAGAGAAAATATCACCACAAAATGGCAATCTTCACAGCTTATGTCAAAGAAAGATTTCGAAGTAAATCTTTACCGTGATAAGTATTTCAAAACCGTTGAGATGCACTCCCACGATTTTTATGAGGTATACTGCTTCATCGGGGGGGCAGTTGATTATATCGTTGAGGACGGCCTATATCGTTTGCAAGCGGGGGACGTTTTGCTCATCCCCCCCAAACTATCTGCACCAACCCAACGTCAAGGACGGAAGCAAGTCCTATGACCGCATCGTGCTGTGGATAAATCCTGCCTACGTCAAGCGTCTTTCCTCCCCCCTCAACCGACCTTGCCACCTGCTTTCAAAAGGCAAAGGAAAAGGGTGCTTATCTTGTGAGAAACTCCGCTCTTTCTGACAAACTTGTGACCGAGCTTATTGCAGTCATCGAAAATGAAAACTCCAACTCTTTTGGCGCGGACTTGACTGCAGAAAATCACGTCATCACCGCCCTCACCCTTTTAGGTGCTCATTATCTTAAAAACAGGCAAGCAAAACAGGCGGAACAATCCGAGATTATATCCCGTGCAATCGAGTATATTTCCGAGCATCTAACCGAGCCAATCACCCTTGACGACATATCAAACGCACTGTATACCAACAAGTATTATTTTGCCCACCTTTTCAAGGAAGAAACCGGCGTTTCACCCCACAGTTATATCCTGAAAAAACGCCTGCTTATGTCCAAGGAATTGATTGAGCAAGGTCTGTCCATAACTGACGTTTACGTGCGCTGTGGATTCTCTGACTACACCCACTTTTTCCGCGCCTTCAAAAAGGAATTTGACCTGACTCCAAAGCAATATTTCCACCTTATGAAAGCCATCTAAAACCTTATAATAAACTATTTGGTTGATCAAATAATACTATATAATGACAGAATCGAGATACGATTTACAAGCCCGATAACAAAGAGTCCTGACGATTGTCAGGGCTTTTATTATACTCAAATTCAACGACTATTTCTTGTTACGACAAAATTACAGGCATATTTGTCAACGAGCCTTTTTATTGCATCGTGAAACTTTAATTTTCCCAAAAAGCATAAAAAAGAATACAAGTTGAGGGGTTCAACTTGTATTCTGACTGGTGGAGATAAGGGGATTCGTAGGAAGCGACCTGGACGCTTCCGTAATAGCGAAGAGAGTGAACTTGTTCACTTCTCTGAGCGTCTACACTCAACAAATCGTGCGTTGCACTGCGCCTTTCGCGGACACTTCGTGTCTGATTTGTTGGCTATGAGACTGCACTCGATGTCCGCAAATGCTACGCGCTTGCGTCTCTCTTCGTTTGTTATCAGCCCGCAGGGGTTCATGTTGCAAAGCAACACCACGATGAAATCGTGGAGAATCCCCTATCCCACATAAAAAAAATATCGTACATTTGTACGATATTTTTGTGGTGGAGATAAGGGGATTCGAACCCCTGACCTTCGCATTGCGAACGCGACGCTCTACCAACTGAGCCATATCCCCACGAATTTCGCGGCCTTTCAGCCTCTAATTTTCGCTTGCTTGGTTATTATATCACATTATGCGATTTTGGCAACGAAATTTTAGCAATATTTTTAATTTCGAGCCACTTTTTGCGATTACTCACGCTATTTTAGCGGCACGGTTGCTTTTGCGTCGAGAGACAAATCGCTCTCTTGCATGCCGCTTTTTATCATAAAACACGCCGCCGCGCCTATCATAGCCGCATTGTCCGTGCAATACTTGAGTTTCGGATAATGCACTTCCGCCCCGTGTTTTGCAAGGTCGTCGAAACGCGCGCGCAATTCTTCGTTTGCGCTGACGCCGCCGGCAACTGCAATCTTATTGATTCCCGTGCGCTCTATAGCGATTTTGAGCGTATCCACGAGTTGCGCCGTGGCAGATTTTTGAAAACTTGCAGCAACGTCCGCCTTGGGAATCTCCTGCCCTTTCTGTTCGAGATTGTGCACGAGATTGATGACGTAGGTTTTCAAACCGCTGTAACTGAAATACAATTCGTCCCTATCCGAAAAATGCGGTTTAGGCATATCGTAAACGGCTTTGCCTTCTCTTGCGAGTTTCTGAATTTCAGGTCCTCCGGGATACGGCAATCCCAAAACCCTTGCAACCTTGTCGAACGCTTCTCCGCATGCGTCGTCTCTGCTCTGCGCGATAAGTTCAAGATGTTCGTAATCTAGCACCTTTACAATTGCGGTATGTCCGCCACTTGCGAGCAAGCAAAGGTACGGCGGTTCAAGCGTCGAATCGATATAGTTTGCGGCGATATGTCCTTTGACGTGGGAGACGGCAAACAACGGCTTTTTCCACGCATAAGCGAGTGCTTTCGCAAAGTTCACTCCCACGAGCAATGCGCCGAGCAACCCCGCTCCGTACGTGACGGCAACGGCGTCGATATCGTCCTTTGTCATATTTGCGGAAAGAAGTGCTTCTTTGACGACGTTCTCTATTGCAAGCGTATGGTTTCTGCTTGCGATTTCGGGTACGACTCCACCAAATCTTCTGTGGATTTCAATCTGCGTCGCAACGACGTTGGACACGACTTCTCTGCCGTTTCTCACGATTGCGCAAGCGGTCTCGTCGCAACTCGACTCGATGGCAAGCACCGTAAGATTTTCTTTGTTTTGCAAACTATTCATAGCAATCACGCTTATTATGTTTTACTTTTGAATTGACGAAAGTTTGAGATATTCGTTGATGAATCCGTCAAGATCTCCGTCCATAACTGCTTGCACGTTGCCCGTCTCGTAGTTTGTGCGGTGGTCTTTGACCATGGTGTAGGGACAGAACACGTAGGAGCGAATTTGGCTTCCCCACTCGATTTTTTTGAGTTGACCGCTGATTTGCGCGGCTTCTTCTTCACGCTCGCGCTCACGCTTTTCGATGAGTTTCGAGCGGAGCATTTGCATTGCGACTTCACGGTTCTGAATCTGGCTTCTTTCGTTCTGGCACGCAACGATGATTCCCGTAGGAATGTGTGTTATACGGATTGCGCTTTCTGTTTTATTGACGTGTTGTCCTCCGGCGCCCGACGAGCGATATGTGTCGACTTTAAGATCTTCGGGGCGAATTTCGATTTCCGCCGTATCAATGATTTCAGGCATGACTTCAAGGGACGCAAAAGACGTATGTCTTCTTGCGTTTGCATCGAACGGAGAAATGCGGACGAGTCTGTGAACGCCCTTTTCCGCCTTGAGATATCCGTATGCGTTGTCGCCTTCCACTCTGAAAGTGACCGACTTAATCCCCGCTTCGTCGCCTGCGAGATAATCGAGTTCCGTGCAAGTCCACCCCGTACGTTCGCAATAACGCGTGTACATTCTATAAAGCATGGAGCACCAGTCTTGTGCTTCCGTTCCGCCTGCGCCTGCGTGGAGTGTAAGAATTGCGTTGAGTGCATCGTATTTTCCGCTGAGAAGCGTTGCAAGCGAAAGGCTCTCCACCGCTTCGCCCAAATCGTGAACGGTCGTGAGAAGTTTCTCGTCTTCGCTTTCGTCGCCTTCGAGTTCTATGATATCAACGGTGTCGATTGCATCGTCGATGCGTGCAATCATCTTTTCAAACTTGTCGATTTTGCCTTGAAGTTGGCTTATCTCCTGACTCACTTTCTTTGCGTTGTCGGTATCGTTCCAAAATCCTTCGGCGTTTTGTTCTTTCTCGAGTTCGGCGATTCTTGCTCTCATTTTCTCGGGATTTATGGATTCGTAGGCACGCACCATCTCCGTGCGCATCTCTTTAAGTTGGTTTCTCGGTTCGTTGTAATCTAACATATATTCCTGCCTGCCGTTATTCCGTTTTGTTTGCAATACTGCGGTTTTATCTTTAAGTTTCGATATGATAAACTATCGATTATGCTTGTTGATTCTTTCCGCAGCAATTCTTATATTTGAGACCGCTACCGCACGGACACGGGTCGTTTCTACCCACCTTTTTGTTTTGAGCAACGCTCTTTTGCGCGGTTGCGATGTTTTGTCTCACTTCGGCTTTGCCGCCGTCTTCTCTCTTTTCGACGTGAATTTTTAAAAGTATGGACGCCGTCTCGGAGTGTATTCTCGACACCATGTCTTCAAACATATCCCATCCTTCCTGGCGATACGCAATGACGGGGTCTCTTTGTCCGTATCCGCGAAGTCCGATACCGCGACGGAGTGCGTCCATTGCGTCGATATGGTCCATCCACTTGGAATCGACGGTCTTGAGAAGCACCACTCTTTCGAGTTCTTTGAAGTCAAAGCCTTCCTTTTCGAGAGCGTCCACCTTGTCGTTGTAGTCCTTGTTCGCGATCTTGAGCACCGCTTCTTTGAGTTTGTACACGTCGTAGCAAGAGCAAAGTTCCGGCGTCATAAGATTTGTGCCTTGCGGAAGCATTTTCTTCTCGAGCGCAGTGTTGAACGCCTGATAATCCCACGTCTGATAGTCCGTCTTGTAGTCGGCATAGTAGCCGATGATTTCTTCTGCAAGGTCGTCTATCATGTCCATAATTTGCTCGTGAACGTCCATGCCGTCAAGCACTTTGCCGCGTTCTTTGTAGATAAGTTCGCGCTGTGCGTTCATCACGTCGTCATAACTCAAAACCTGTTTTCTTATCGAATAGTTTCTGCCTTCGACAAGTCTTTGAGCCTTTTCGATTTGCTTTGTGATTATGCCGTTGGAGATAGGAACGTCGTCTCCGAGATTCATCGTTTCGGCAATGGCTTTCATTCTGTCGCCGCCGAAAATACGCGCGATGTCGTCTTCCATTGAGATATAGAACACCGTGCTGCCCGGATCGCCCTGACGACCGCTACGGCCACGCAACTGGTTGTCGATACGACGGCTTTCGTGACGCTCCGTGCCGATTATTCTCAAGCCGCCGAGTGCGACGACCTTTTCTTTTTCTTGATCGCAAATTGCCTTGAACGCGTCGTAATGGTGTTTGTACACTTCTTTTGCGGCGATGATTTCGGGATCGTTGCTTGCGTGCGGAGAAGAAGCAAGTTCGATGACTTCGAGCGGATAGCCGTCCTTTTCCATCTTTTGCTTTGCCTGAAATTCCGCATTGCCGCCCAACATAATATCCGTTCCGCGACCTGCCATGTTCGTTGCGATAGTCACGGCGTTGAGTCTGCCTGCTTGTGCGATGATTTCGGATTCCTGTTTGTGAAATTTCGCATTGAGAACGTTGTGCGGAATGCCTTTTCTTTTGAGAATATTGCTGAGTTCTTCACTCTTTTCAACGCTTATCGTGCCCACAAGAATAGGTTGTCCCGTTGCGTGATGGTCAATTATATCCTGCACGATTGCGGTGATTTTTCCGCTGACTTTGGTATAAATCTGGTCGTGTTCGTCCACTCTTCTCGACGGTTTGTTCGGCGGAATCGTGACGACGTCGAGACGATATATGCCTTCAAATTCGTCTTCTTCGGTCTTTGCCGTACCCGTCATACCCGAGAGTTTCTTGTACATACGGAAGAAGTTCTGGAAAGTAATCGTCGCAAGCGTCTTGTTTTCGCTTCTTATGGCAACGTGTTCTTTCGCTTCGATTGCCTGATGCAAGCCTTCGTTGTAGCGACGTCCTATCATGATACGTCCCGTGAACTCGTCGACGATAAGCACTTCTCCGTCGCTGACGATATAGTCCTTGTCGCGCTTCATCATGAAATGCGCTTTGAGAGCCGCCTGAATGTGATGATAAAGGTCGGTGTTTTCAAGGTCGGTAAGATTGACGACATGGAAGAATCTTTCCGCTTTTGCGACGCCCTGATCGGTGAGCATGATCGACTTTTCTTTTTCGTCGATTGTGAAATCGTCTCCTTCTTTGCATTGACGTGCAAAATTGTCCGCGCTCTTATAAAGTTCGCTCGACTTTCCGCCCCTGCCCGAAATGATGAGCGGCGTACGCGCTTCGTCGATAAGAATGGAGTCCACTTCGTCGATGATTGCAAAATTGAGTTCGCGTTGCACCTTGTCCTGCTTTCTCACGACCATGTTGTCGCGAAGGAAATCGAACCCGAGTTCGTTGTTTGTGCAATACGTTATATCGCTCTCGTATGCCTTGCGTTTATCTTCCGCACTCATACCGGGCACGACCACGCCGACAGTGAGCCCCAAAAACTTGTAGAGCTTGCCCATCCAAGCGGCGTCACGAGTCGCAAGATAATCGTTGACAGTCACGACGTGAACGCCTTTGCCTGCGAGTGCGTTGAGATACGCGGGAAGCGTTGCAACGAGCGTCTTTCCTTCACCTGTGCCCATCTCTGCGATACGGCCCTGATGCAACGCAATGCCGCCGAGTATCTGCACGTGGAAATGGCGCATCCCGAGCACTCTTTCCGCCGCTTCTCTCACGAGTGCGTATGCGTCGGGAAGAATATGATCGAGATCTTCGCCGTTTGCAAGTCTGTCTTTAAGCACTGCGGTTTGCGCAACGAGAGTGTCGTCGTCCATAGCGGAATAAGTCGGGGCAAGTGCTTCGACCTTAGCCGCAATCTTTTCGATTTTCTTAAGTTTGAATTTGTTTTCATTAAAAAGCGACATATTTCACCTTTCTATATTTCGCCTTCCGGCGCATGCGCGTATGCGCACGATTATTTTCGATTTTCTATTATACACTATATCGGTGTATATTTCAACAAAGTTTAGTTGGCTGAAACTCTTTTTCCTTCTTCCATAGGAATTTTCAGTGTGGTAACCGCGCCTGTCAGCACGTTCACTTCTCTTGCGCCCGCTTTCAGCAAAACTTTGGCGCATTCGTTTGCGGTTGCTCCTGTGGTGAAAATATCGTCCACTATAAGCAATCTTCTGCCTTTCACCTGCTCGAACGCACAAGCAAACGCACCTTCAAGGTTCTTTGCTCTTTCTTTTCCGTGCAATTCCTTTTGCGCCGACGTATCTTTTATCTTCACGAGTGCGGGCAAAACGGGAACGTTCAATCTTCCTCCAACTTCGTAAGCAAGCAGTTCGGATTGATTGAAGCCGCGCTTCTTTTCTTCCTTTTCCGTCATCGGCACGAAAACGATTATGTCCGCTTGCATTCCGCTTTTCAAAAACTCGTCCGCCATAAGCGCGCCGAGCGTTTCGGCAATATATTTCTTCTTGCCGAATTTGAGAGAATATATCAATTTCTTCGTTTCGCCGTCGTACGTAAGCGGCGAGCGATTTTTCACGAATGCGAATTTCTCGTACTGACAACGATTGCAATAGTCCGACTCGTCTTTGAGCGGCATACCGCAAGACAAACACCTGTGTTCGCCCACAAACGGCAACTTCTCCACGCATTCGGAGCAAAGACGATATCTCGTGTCTGCGACGAGTTCTTCTCCGCAAACGTCGCAAGTGCAATCCACGGGGTACAATGCGTTTTTGAAAGCGTTTATCAACTTCTTCAACAAGACTTTTGCCTTTTCGCTTCTTGCGGCTTTTCTTTGTCTGTGAAGTTGTTTCCTGTCCTGCGCTTCGACGTTTTCGACGCGTTTATCGTCACCACTCATATGCGCCGCCTTCCCATTCTTTTTGAATGAGTTCGAGAAGCAAAGAATATCTTCTTGCCGTCTCGTTGTTTTGTATCATACGCTGAACCGTCTTTTTCGCACCGCTTATCACGACTATTTTTTTCGCTCTCGTAACGGCGGTATAAAGCAAGTTTCTCGTCTGCAACATATAGTTTGCGTCGAGCGCGATAACCACCGCATCAAACTCGCACCCCTGCGATTTATGTATGGTCACGGCATATGCAAGCGTGAGTTGGTCTATATCGCTATATTCGTAAATCGACACTTTATCATCATCAAAACGCACGGTAAACTGCATAATTTGCGTGTTTATACTTTCAACAACGCCTATATCGCCGTTGAAAACGCCGCTTCCGCGTTCGATACGCGTACCGCTTGTGACCGTCCATTCTTGCTGATAATTGTTTTGAAGTTGCATGACTTTGTCGCCTTCGCGGAATATGCAATCTCCGCGTTTGACTTCTTTCTTCATCGGCGACGGCGGATTGATGACCGCCTGCAACTCGTTGTTGAGATTTATCGTGCCTGCGCTTCCGCGCTTCATGGGACAAAGCACCTGAATGTCGCTCGGCTTCATATTCAGATACTTAGGAAGTCTCTTAGTGACGAGCGCAATGGTGTTTTGACAAATTTCTTCACTGCTGTTTTTCTCTTCAAAGAAGAAATCGTCGCTCTTGTTGTCCATATCGGGCATAATACCGTCGTTGATTTTGTGCGCGTTGGGCACGATTTTGCTCTTTTCGCTCTGGCGGTAAATCTGCGTGAGATAACTCACGTTAAACTTTCCGCACTTAATCAAATCGTTCAGAACGTTGCCGACGCCGACGGACGCAAGTTGGTCCTTGTCTCCGACAAGCACAAGTCTCGATCCGCGCTCCATAGCGTTTATGAGCGCATTGAACACGTATTCGTCCACCATACTGACTTCGTCGACGATTATTACGTCAAAAGGCAATCTCGTGTTCTCGTTGTAAGTGAAATGTCCTTCGCCGTTTTTGTAGTCCAAATCGAGCATGCGGTGTATCGTCTTTGCGTCTTCTCCCGTTGCCTGTGACAATCTCTTTGCCGCGCGTCCCGTCGGAGCACAAAGCGCGACCTTTTGTCCAAGGTCTTTGAAAAGTTGCAATATACACTTGACGATTGTCGTCTTGCCCGTACCCGGACCGCCCGTGACTATCTGCACGCCGTTTTCGATGGCTTCTTTGACTGCGGCAACCTGATTCGGATGCAATTCAAATCCCGCGTTTTTTTCAAATCTTGCGACTTCGTGCGCTACGTCCACTCTGAAATCCGCCGCTTCCTGTTGCAGTTGCAAAAGCTTGCGTGCGATGTTCTTTTCCGTGTTGAAATTCTTCTTCAAAAGTATCGCGACATGCTCCCCCGTGTCGTATCTCACCAGGTCTCCGAGCAACACCATATCTTGCAAATTGTCGCGCACTCTTTGTTCTATATCGTCGCAATCGATACTTAATAGTGCGATTGCATTACTTACAAGTTCGTTTTCGGGCAAATAGTTGTGTCCCGCTTTGTTTGCGGCGTCTTTGAGAAGATAGGTTATGGCAGCGCATATTCTATAATCGCTGTTCTTTTCTATACCCAACTCTCCCGCAATTCTGTCTGCCGTGGCAAAGCCTATTCCGTCAACGTCGTCAACCAACATATACGGATTTTTGCGCACGTTGTCTTCAGTTTTTACGTCGTATACTTTGTATATGCGAAGAGCCATATTTATGGTTATGCCGAGATTTTGCAAGAACATAATCGCGTCTTGCATCTTTTGGATTTTGACGTAGTTCATTCCAAACTCGGTGGCGAGTTTTAGAGAGATTCCGCGCACTTTTGCAAGTTCCATGGGGTGTTTCATCGCTTCGAGCGAATCCACGCCGAACATATTGACAATTGCGTCTGCCTTTGCAGGTCCTAAACCACTGATAAGACCGCTTGCAAGAAATTTCTTTATGCCGTCAAGTCTGTTTGGTTGCGACACCCACACTTTTTCGGCAAAGAATTGCTTGCCGTACATCGTTCGCACCTGAAACTTACCTTCGACTCTTATATTCTGTCCTTCGCTTACGGGCGGAAAAATGCCGACAACGGTGAAAACACTGTCTTCGCATCTCATATCGAGAACAGTGTATCCCGTATCCTGACTTACAAATATGACGTCTTTTATTTCGCCTTGCAGTTGCATTTTTCTCCGCTTATCCTTTAATAAGGCTCATTTTACGTCACAAACCTAGTTCGTGACGGTTATTTTCTCAAATAGTTTCTTTTTAAGTTCATTATCGTCGCTATGAACGTATTCCCATCGCATAGAAGCGATTTCTCACTCAAAAGTTGCGAAAAACGGTAGGATTATCCTACCGTTTTTCTCTTTAGCATTCAAAATTGATATTTTGCGACGGCTTGCTTGACTTCGTCAACCTTGTCCGTCTCTTCCCACGTGAAGCCGTCTCTTCCGAAATGGCCGTAGTTGGAAGTCGCACGATAAATAGGTCTGTCGAGTTTAAGGTTCTTGATTATCGCCTTCGGGCGCAAATCAAACACTTCTCTGACCACTTTTGCAAGGTCTTCGTCGCTCACTACGCCCGTGCCGTACGTATTGACGTAAATCGAAACGGGATGAGCCATGCCGATTGCGTACGCAACCTGCAATTCCGCTCTCTTGCAAACGCCTGCCGCCACAAGGTTTTTGCAGATATAGCGAGCCATATAAGACGCACTTCTGTCAACTTTCGTGGGGTCTTTGCCGCTGAACGCGCCACCACCGTGCGCGCAGAAACCGCCGTAGGTGTCCACGATGATTTTTCTGCCCGTAACGCCGCTGTCGCCTGCAGGTCCGCCGATGACGAATCTGCCCGTCGGATTGATGTAAATCTTGGTGTCGTCGTCGATATACTCTTGCGGAATAGCGCGACCAATAACCTTTTCGATGATTGTTTCTTCGAGAGTGTCCATATCGACGTCTTCGGAATGTTGGCAACTCACGACGATAGTATCCACTCTTTCGGGAACGTCGTCGATATATTCGACGGTGACTTGCGCCTTTCCGTCGGGACGAAGCCATTCTATTTCACCGCTCTTTCTCACTTCGGTGAGTTGTCTTGTGAGCGCGTGAGCAAGAGTTATGGGAAGCGGCATCAAGGATTCCGTCTCGTCGCATGCATAACCGAACATCATGCCCTGGTCGCCTGCTCCGATTTTGTCGAATTCTTCGACGTCGTCGGTGTCGGTTGCGTTGTCAACGCCGAGTGCGATATCGGGAGATTGCTCGTCAATGGAACTCAAAACCGCGCAGGTCTTGTAGTCGAAGCCGAGAGACGAGTCGTTATATCCGACGTCTTTTACGACTTCGCGCACGACTTTGGGAATATCGCAATAGTGTTTGGTGGAAACTTCCCCCATAACCATAACCATACCCGTTGTCGCGCACACTTCAATGGCGACTCTCGCAGACGGATCGTCTGCGAAAATGTCGTCGAGTATTGCGTCTGCGATCTGGTCACACACCTTATCGGGATGTCCTTCCGTCACGCTTTCAGATGTAAAAAGTTTTCTTTTCATTAGATTTCTTCGATGTCTTCGTCTTCAAGGCGATGGGGTGCGATGATATCTCCGGGTTGCGTCTGATTTGCAGCCACGGTGGTGATATTCTTATAGCACTTCATACCCGTACCGGCAGGAATGAGTTTGCCGATGATGACGTTTTCTTTCAAGCCGACCAACGGGTCGATACGATTGTTGATAGCGGCTTCTGCAAGGACTTTTGCAGTCTCTTGGAAGGACGCTGCCGACAAGAAGGACTCTGTTGCGAGTGCGGCTTTGGTGATACCCAGCAACGTACGTTTTGCAGTTGCGGGAACGCCGCCGTTTTCAAGCGCTTTTTCGTTTTCTTCTTCGTAGGAGAGCAAGTCCACCAAAGTGCCGGGAAGCATGTTCGTGTCACCCTGATTTTCGATACGAACCTTGCGGAGCATTTGTCTGACGATGACTTCAACGTGTTTGTCGTTGATTTCGACGCCCGCGGTACGATAAGCGGATTGAACTTCTTTTGCGATGTATTCCTGCACGCCCTTGACGCCTTTTGCGCGGAGCATGTCTTGCGGGTTGATAGAACCTTTGGTGAGCGGATCGCCTGCGCCGATAGACTCGCCTTCCTGAACGAGAATATTTGCATTGTACGGGATTGCGTACGCCTTGGTTTCTCCGTCGGGAGCGGTGACGGTGATTTCACGGCGATCGTCGCTGATGTGGACGAGACCGCTTGCCTCGGTGATGACCGCTTTACCTTTAGGATTGCGCGCTTCGAACAATTCTTCGACACGCGGGAGACCTTGAGTGATATCGTCGTCGGTTGCAACGCCGCCCGAGTGGAAGGTACGCATCGTAAGCTGCGTGCCCGGCTCGCCGATTGATTGTGCCGCGATGATACCGACTGCTTCACCGATCTTGACGGGGTTGCCCGACGCCATGTTCTTGCCGTAGCACTTCACGCACACGCCGTTCTTTGACTTACAGGTAAGTATCGAGCGGATAAGCACACCGGGTTGATGGTGCATGTCTGCGCCGTTCTTTTCCCAGTAAGAAGTGAGCACGTTGTCGATTTCTTTCGCCTTGTCGGTGGAAATGAGCGTGTCGCCTTCGCAGATGATTTCGCCGGTTGCGGGATCGACGACGTCGCCGATGGTGTATCTGCCTGCAATACGGTCTGCAAGTGCTTCGATGACGCTCTTTTCGTCTCTGATTGCCGTGATGAACGTACCTTTGGTGTCGCCGCAATCCTGTTCGCGAACGACGACGGAGTGAGATACGTCGACGAGACGTCTCGTAAGATAACCGGAGTCAGCCGTTTTAAGAGCGGTGTCCGCGAGACCTTTTCTGCCGCCGTGCGACGAAATGAAGTATTCCAAAACGGACAAACCTTCACGGAAGGAAGAACGGACAGGCAACTCGATTGTACGACCTGACGGGTCTGCCATCAAGCCACGCATACCTGCGAGCTGACGGATTTGTCCCATGCTACCACGAGCACCGGAGTTTGCCATCATCCAAATCGGGTTGAAATCGTCAAGGCCTTTCTTGAGTTCGCCTTCAACCTTGTCTGCCGCGTCTTTCCAAATCTTGATGATTTCTTTGTAACGACCTTCTTCGGAGAGCACGCCGCGAGCGTGGAGTCTTTCAATCTTGACGACTTCTTGTTCAGCGTCGTGAACGATGAGTTTCTTGTCGCCCGGGATGTGCATATCGAAGACGGATGCGGTGATTGCGCCGATGGTCGAATACTTGTAGCCGAGAGCCTTGATTCTGTCAAGCATTTCCGCCGTTTCGGTTGCTCCGTGATATTTGAAGCAGTTGTCGACGATCATGCTGAGTTGTTTCTTGCCGATTGCCATCGCCTTCTTGCCGAGCACCTTTTGGATGCTTTCGCGAAGAGCGGTGATTTCACGCAAATTCTCTTTGGTCTTGGAAAGGTCGAGATCGCCCGCTTCTTTGATTGCGGTTGCGATTTGACCGATTTGGTCGTCCGTGAGAGAACCTTTCTTTAATATGGAACGCGCGCGCACGCACGTATCTTCGTTGACGTTGTTGTTTCTGAACAAGTCGACGATTGCATGGAATTGATTTTCGTCGATTGCCGCGTTGATGCCGAGAATACCTTCGACTTCGAGTTGCCCCTTGTTTGCTTCGACGTCTCTGTCAACGAAGTGCAAATCTTGCGGGAGATTATTGTTGAAGATGAAACGGCCGACCGTGGTGTGCAACAACTTGTTGGAAGTAGTGCCGTCTTCGTTTTGAACGGGAACACGAATGTAGCAGAGAGATTGAAGCGTAAGGTCTTTGTCCTGATACGCCATCATTGCTTCGTCGAAAGAACTATAATAGTTGCCTTCGCCCTTTGCGCCCGGCTTGACGATTGTCAAGTAGTATGAACCGATGACCATATCCTGCGTCGGTGAAACGATAGGTTTACCGTCCGAAAGTTTGAGAATGTTGTTGGTGCAAAGCATCAAAATTCTCGCTTCCGCTTGTGCTTCGATGGAGAGCGGTACGTGAACTGCCATCTGGTCGCCGTCGAAGTCCGCGTTGAACGCGCCGCAGGCGAGCGGGTGGAGTTTGATTGCTCTGCCTTCTACAAGCACAGGTTCAAACGCCTGAATACCGAGTCTGTGAAGCGTCGGTGCACGGTTGAGAAGAACGGGGTGATCTTTGATGATTTCTTCAAGAATATCCCACACCTGATTCTTGCCCGTATCGACAAATCTCTTTGCGCTCTTGATGTTGTGGCAAAGGTTGCGCTCGACAAGTTTGTTCATGATGAACGGCTTGAAGAGTTCGAGAGCCATTTCTTTGGGCAGACCGCATTGATAAAGTTTAAGTTCGGGACCGACGACGATAACCGAACGACCGGAGTAGTCGACACGTTTACCGAGCAAGTTTTGACGGAAACGTCCTTGCTTGCCGCGGAGCATACCCGAGAGTGATTTCAAATCTCTGTTGCCGGGACCGGACACCGCTTTGCCGCGACGGCCGTTGTCGATGAGAGCGTCCACCGCTTCTTGAAGCATACGCTTTTCGTTGCGGACGATGATGTCGGGCGCGCCGAGTTCTTTGAGTTTCTTCAAGCGGTTGTTGCGGTTGATGACTCTGCGATACAAATCGTTAAGGTCGCTCGTTGCAAATCTGCCGCCGTCGAGTTGAATCATCGGACGAAGTTCGGGCGGAAGCACGGGGAGAACGTCGAGAACCATCCATTCGGGTTTGTTGCCCGATTGACGGAACGCTTCCACGATTTCAAGGCGTTTGACCGCTTTGATACGTTTTTGTCCGACGGAATTGTTGATGATGTTTTTGAGTTGTTCGCTTTCTTTTTCAAGGTCGACTTCCATAAGGAGTTCCTTCACCGCTTCCGCGCCCATACCGAGTTTGAAATCGGACGGAGAATATTTTTCGAGAAGTTCTCTATATTCCTTATCGGAAATGACTTGTTTCTTGTGGAGTTCGGTCACGTTGCCCGGATCGAGAACGATGAAAGACACGAAATATACCACTTGTTCGAGTTCCTTGGGAGAAACGTCGAGAAGAATTGCGATTCTGGAAGGCACACCGCGCAAGTACCAGATATGAGTGACGGGGCAAGCGAGTTCGATATGTCCCATTCTTTCACGACGCACTTTGGACTTGGTCACTTCAACGCCGCACTTTTCGCAGATGACGCCTTTGTAGCGGATGCGTTTATAGCGTCCGCAATGGCATTCCCAGTCACGCGTAGGCCCGAAGATCTTTTCACAGAAAAGACCGTCCTTTTCGGGCTTTTGCGTACGGTAGTTTATAGTTTCGGGTTTGGTCACTTCACCGTAAGACCATTCTCTGATCTTTTCGGGTGAAGCGATACCGATTTGAATTGCATCAAAATTGCTGAGTTCGTACATATTGTCATCTCCTATTACTCTTCATCGGAGCCTGTGCCGAAGAGATCGCTGAGATCGGGAGTTCCTTCGGTGAGTGCGCTGAATATGCTTTCGTCATCGTCGTCGGTGTCGAACAGGCTGGTGTCTACGCCGCCCTTGTCGTCCTGACCGAAGTTTTCAAAGATGTTGTTCTCGCCGCCGAGAATATCGATTTCTTTGAGTTCTTCGTGTTTTCTCGTTGCAGGCGTATCGAAATCGGTGTCGTCGTCATAGTCACGGAGTTTGACTTCGTCTCTGTCTTCGGTGAGCACTTTGACGTCGAGAGCGAGAGATTGCAATTCCTTGACGAGAACTTTGAAGGATTCGGGGATACCGGGTTCGGAAATGTTCGTGCCTTTGACGATTGATTCGTAGGTCTTGACACGTCCCACCACGTCGTCCGACTTGACGGTGAGAATTTCTTGCAACACGTTTGCCGCGCCGTATGCTTCCAAAGCCCAGACTTCCATTTCACCGAAACGTTGTCCGCCGAATTGCGCCTTGCCGCCGAGCGGTTGTTGCGTCACGAGGCTGTACGGGCCGGTGCTTCTTGCGTGGATCTTATCGTCGACGAGATGATGCAGTTTGAGATAGTACATATAGCCGACCGTCGTTCTGTTTTCAAACGGTTCGCCCGTTCTTCCGTCGTAGAGTTGGATCTTGCCGTCCACTTCGCCGTCTTCGTTGACGATTCCGCATTGTTGGAACAACGCTTTGATGTCCTGTTCGTTCGCGCCGTCGAAAACGGGGGTTGCGACTTTCCAATCGAGCATGTGAGCGATGAGTCCAAGGTGAACTTCGAGAACTTGTCCGATGTTCATACGGCTAGGAACGCCGAGCGGGTTGAGCACGATTTGAAGCGGAGTGCCGTCTGCCATGAAAGGCATATCTTCTTTGGGAAGAACTCTCGAAACGACACCTTTGTTGCCGTGACGACCTGCCATCTTATCGCCGACGGAGATTTTTCTCTTTTGTGCGATATATACGCGGACGAGTTTGTTGACGCCGGGTGCGAGTTCGTCCTTGTTCTTTCTCGTAAAGATCTTGACGTCCACTACGATACCGCTTTCGCCGTTGGGGACTCTGAGTGACGTATCGCGAACTTCTCTTGCCTTCTCGCCGAAGATTGCGCGGAGCAATCTTTCTTCGGGAGTGAGTTCCGTCTCGCCCTTCGGGGTGACTTTACCGACGAGAATATCGCCTGCTTTGACTTCCGCACCGACTCTGACGATACCGTCTTCGTCAAGGTTCTTGAGAACGTCGTCGGAAAGGTTGGGAATATCTCTTGTGATTTGCTCGTCACCGAGTTTGGTGTCGCGGCATTCGATTTCGTATTCTTCGATGTGGATGGAAGTGTACAAATCGTCGCGCACGAGTTCTTCACTGATAAGGACTGCGTCTTCGTAGTTGTAGCCTTCCCACGACATGAAACCGATGAGCATGTTTCTGCCAAGCGCAAGCTCGCCGTGATCGGTTGCCGGACCGTCCGCAAGAACGGTGCCTTCCTTGACGAGATCGCCCTTTTCGTTGTACTTCGGAGCGTACACTCTGTCGCCCTTGCTGACAATCGGATGTTGATTGATGCAAGTGGATTGGTTTGAACGCTCGAATTTGCTGAGAATATAAGTATCTTGCGTGCCGTCGTTGCATTCCACGACAATCTTGTCGCTGTCAACATACTTCACGAAGCCGTCGTGTTTTGCGATCTTGAGAACGCCCGAGTCGTACGCAATCTTGTGTTCGACGCCGGTTGCAATCATCGGTGCTTGCGGTTTAAGGAGCGGAACCGCCTGACGTTGCATGTTCGAGCCCATAAGAGCACGGTTGGTATCGTCGTTTTCAAGGAACGGAATGAGCGCGGTTGCTATTGAAATCAACTGTTTGGGGTTGACGTCCATGTAGTCCGCTCTTTCTTTCGGGACTTCGCGAATATCTTTTTGAATACGGCAGTTGACACGGTTGCGCAAGAATTTGCTTTCTTCGTCGAGCGGTTCGTTCGCCTGTGCGATGACGTATTTGTCTTCTTCGTCCGCCGCCATATACACGACTTCGTCGGTTACGACGCCCGTCTCTTTGTCGATCTTACGATACGGAGTCTCGATGAATCCGTATTCGTTGACCTTTGCGTAAGAAGAAAGGGACGTGATAAGACCGATGTTCTGTCCTTCAGGAGTTTCTATCGGGCACATACGACCGTAGTGTGAGTGGTGAACGTCACGCACTTCGAAACTTGCACGTTCTCTGTTGAGACCGCCCGGGCCGAGTGCGGAGAGTTTACGCTTGTGCGTAAGTTCTGCAATCGGGTTGGGTTGATCCATAAACTGGGACAACTGCGAAGAGCCGAAAAACTCTTTTATAGCACTCGTAACGGGACGAATGTTGATGAGCGTTTGCGGAGTGATTTCTGCGTTTTCCTGAGCGGAAGCCATTCTCTCCTTAATGACTCTCTCAAGACGAGAAATACCGATACGGAATTGATTTTGGAGCAACTCGCCCACCGCACGAACGCGACGGTTGGACAAGTGGTCGATGTCGTCGCAAGTGCCGAAACCGTAACGCAATCCAAGGTTGTAGTCTTCGATTGAAACGATGTCGTCAAGCGTGATGTGCTTGTAAACGAGCTCGTCCACGGACGCTTTGATTGCAAGGATGAGTTGGTCTTTGTCGTCGCCGAACTCGTCCATCAACGCTTTGAGATTCGGATAGTAAACTCTTTCGAGAATTCCGAGTTCTCTGGGGTTGCAATCGACGAATGCGTCAAGGTCAACCGTGTTGTTGCCGATGACTTTGAATTTCTTTGCTTTGCCGTCCTTGTCGGTGTAAGAAAGCCACACGACGTTGACTGCGTTGTTCTGAATTTCAAAACCTTTCTTTTCGTCGACGATTTCGCCTTTTTGTGCAAGAATTTCGCCTGTGACGGGGCTCACGACGTCTTCTGCGAGCTTGTATCCCGCAATACGCGAACCGAGTGCGAGTTTCTTGTTGTATTTATAGCGACCGACTCTTGCAAGGTCGTATCTCTTGTAATCGTAGAAAGTGTTGTGGATAAGAATGTTCGCACCTTCGACGGTGGGAACTTCGCCCGGACGCAAACGACGGAACAAATCGATTTTGCCTTGTTCTTCGTTCTTGCATTGAGCGTCTTTCTGGCAGGTGTTGACGATCATCTCGTCGCCGCCGAACAAATCTATGATCTCTTCGTCCGTTCCGTATCCGAGCGCACGAAGAAGAGTGGTTGCGGTTATCTTTCTCGTTCTGTCAACGTGCACCCATTGCACGTCGTTGGAGTCTTGCTCGTATTCAAGCCACGCGCCTCTGTTAGGGATGACCGTCGTTGCGTAACGCGGCACGCCGTTCTTGTCGAGAATCTTGTCGTTGTAAACGCCCGGGCTTCTGACAAGTTGGGAGACGATAACGCGTTCTGCACCGTTGATAACGAATGAACCGGAGTCCGTCATGAGCGGGAAATCGCCCATAAACACTTCCTGTTCCACCACTTCACCGGTTTCGGTGTTGGTGAGACGCGCCTTGACTTTGAGCGGAATAGCATACGTTGTGTCGCGGTCTTTGCACTCTTTTACGGTGTACTTCGGTTCGCCGTCGAATCTGTGTGACAAAAACTCGAGTTTCAATCTGCCGGAGAAGTCAACGATCGGAGAATAATCTTTGAAAACTTCCGTGATGCCGGCATCAATGAAATTTGCGTAGGAATTCTTTTGCACCTCAATGAGATACGGAATCGGCAAGACGTCTTTAATTCTTGAAAAGTCACGTCTTTCAGTTGTTCCGTACATTTGATTGTGAATTCTTTGGGACATATATTCACTCCTTAAAAAATTGCCTTGGATTGCGATTTGCAAAAAAACTTTTCGGTTTTTGAAAAAAATTTTTCCGACCGCCAAAAAATTTTCTCATAAATCTACGCTTTCGTGCAGTTTCGCCATAAAAACATAAGTCTTTATAACCCCCCTACCCCCAAAAACGTGCTGTTTTAGGGGTAGAGATTCGCATTATTGCGCAGTTTTCTATTATATATTGAAAAATCAAGACTGTCAAGCGTCGCGCGCATATATTTTTAATAAATTTCAAGTAATTTTATATATTTATTACACGCGAGCATGTCGCGCGTTTCATTAAAGACAGTGACGCGAGAAATGGTGGTTGGTGAAAATTGTAGTATGGGGATAGTAGTATGGGAATAATGTTTGGAAATGGTTGTTTGCAAATTTGAAGTTGTTGTGAAGACAAATCTCGGGTTTTTGTTAAAAAATGAGCGCACTCTATTGAAAAATCACGGGCGGCATAGTATAATTTTCGTATGAGAATAGACAAATTTTTGAAAGTATCAAGAGTTATCAAAAGGCGCACCGTGGCGCAGGAAGCGTGCGACGGCGGACGCATAGAAATCAACGGCAAAGTCGTCAAACCCGCAAAAGAAGTGAAAGTCGGCGACGTCGTGACCGTCACTTTCGGCAACAACTCGATGTCCTTTGAAGTGCTGTCCACCGACGAGCGTCAGACAAAGCAAAGTGCGGAAACGATGTATCGCATTTTGCCGTAAAAGGTGGTTTAATTGCAAAAACAGCAAGTTAAACCGTATTATTTTGCGATTTTTCGCAAATCGTAATTTACAAGGAGTCTTATGAAAATCAACGTTATCATCACGGCAGGCGGCACGAGCCAACGCTACGGAGTCGAAAACAAACTTCTCGCTCCCTGCAAAAGTTCCTGCGTTCTCGTAGAAGCAATAAAGCCCTTTCTCGATACGGAAGGGGTAAGCAAAATCATCGTTGCGATTCATCCGTCGTTCAGCGACGAGTTTCTCAACGCGCTCGACGTCGCACATATCGAAGACACTCGCATAATACTCACAAACGGCGGACTTACTCGCACGCAAACCGTGAAAAACGGACTTCGAGCAATCGACGACGATTGCGACTACGTCATCATTCATGACGGCGCGCGCCCCTACGTTTCCAAAGCGCTCATCGCCAGCGTAATCGCAGGCGCGGTCGAACGCGGAGTGGCCCTTCCCCTTCTTCCGCTCACCGACTCGCTCGTGTGCATAAGATTCGGCGTCGACCCTGTTGACAGAACGGAATATCGCAGAGTGCAAACTCCCGTTTGTGCAAAAAGAGACGTCATCGTCAAAGCATATTCCAAGTGCGACGGCGAATATCTCGACGACATAGCAGTGCTTCAAAAACACGCTCCTTGCGACGTAAGAATGATTGAAGGCGACCCCAAAAACATAAAAATAACCACAAAAGAAGACCTGAAAACTCCGCTTTGCGGCATAGGTTACGATATACACCGCTTCAAAAACGGCAACGGAATTAAACTTATGGCAACTTTTATACCCTGCGAGTTTTCTTTCGTCGCGCACAGCGACGGCGACGTTGCTCTTCACGCGCTTATGGACGCTATGCTTTCCGCAATAGGAGAAAAAGACATCGGACATCTCTTCCCCGTCGACGATGAAAAATACGACGACGCAGACAGTGCGGACCTTCTTCGCACGGTGCTGGGCAAAGTTTCCGAAAAATGTATGAGCGTGCAAAACGTATCGGTTGCCATAATCGCGGAGCGTCCTATACTTGCTCCGTTTATAGATACAATGCGCAACAACGTATCGGCAATTCTCGGCATTCCGTGCGAGAAAATCGGCATAACCGCCACGACTAACGAGCAAGTAGGAGACCTTGGAAACTCAAAATCCGTTGCCGCATTTGCGACCGTGCTTTTGGCTTAAAAATCGCTCAAAATCGTCGGAAAACCGCTAAAAATTCGTGTTTTTTGAAAAATGCAACCGATAGTTGCGCATTTGACAATCAAAATCGGTGGCGCAACCGCACTCCGATTTGCAACAATGTAGGCACGAAAACACAAGGCAGGTAAACGTTATGGACATCAAAACCGCAAACAGATTGTACGAACTCAGAAAACGACACGGATACTCGCAAGACGAACTTGCCGAGATGCTTGACGTATCTCGCCAGGCGGTTTCAAAATGGGAACGCTCGGAGAGTTCTCCCGACACCGACAATCTCATAGCACTTGCACGTCTTTACGGCGTAAGCCTTGACGAACTTCTCGGTTACACCGCACAAGCGAGCGACGCATGCGACAATAAAGATGAAACGTCAGACGACGCAAGCGACGGCAACGATGACGCTTCAACCGTAAACGTTGAAAGTGACGGAGACAAGGTGCATATCGACGAAGACGGCATCTACATCGAAGACAAAAACGGCGAGAAGGTCACCATCAAAGGCGGCATTGCAAAATTTGTCAACAAAGTTGTCGGAAGCGTGCATATTGACGGCAAAAAAACAACCGTAACCGACAAAGAAGCGCATTGCGACAAAGACGCTCCGCACGTCGAAATCGCGGACGGCAAAATCGTGGTCAGCGAAAAAGACAAGACTGCACGAATAATCAACGACTGCGTGTGGGGCGTATCATTCCTTCTTGCAACGATTGCGTATCTTCTCATCGGTTTCCTTTGCAATTTGTGGCATCCGGGCTGGATTCTCTTCTTCGCGCCGTTCGTTCTCGGCGGAATTTCAAACACGATAACTCACCGCAACGCAAGCGAATTTCCGATAGTGTTTCTCTCTCTCGCCACGTATTTACTCATGGGATTTCTCGCAAATCTCTGGCATCCGGGTTGGGTGGTTTTCATTCTCATCCCCGCATATTACATCGTGGTCGAGCCTATAAAGAGAGCGGTCAAATCCAATCACAAAATCGAAGTTACACTCTCAAAAGACGATAACGACATCGACGAAGAAGACGAAAACTAATTAATATTTTTTAGGCAAAGGCACGGAGCAAATTCCGTGTCTTTTAATATTGCATAAAGTCTATACAAAATTGTTGACTTATGCATAAAATATCCGTATAATCGTATTAAAGAAAACAAATATAAGATAAACTCATCGCCGGGTGAGAGCGTCGGTTTGCGTCGATAGGCCTTTTTGAAGACGTAAACGAGACGCCTTTTTTATTGGAGAAAACATGGAAAAGACGAAAAACACAACGTTGAGAGAATTTGCAAAATACGTATCGGCAAACGTAATCGCCATGATAGGTATTTCCTGCTATATTCTTGCGGACACTTTTTTCATTTCTCTCAATTTGGGAGACACGGGACTTGCCGCACTCAACTTCTCTTCTCCGTCTTTTTCGCTGGTGTTTTCTCTCGGCATGCTGTTCGGAGTGGGCGGCGCAACGAAATTTGCCATTCACAAAGGCGCAAAAGACACTGACAAGGGCAACAAAGTCTTCACTCACACGGTTATAGTGGTCGGTATGATTGCTTTGATATTCGTGCTTATAGGCGCATTTTTGAACGGACAGGTGGCGAGTTTGCTCGGCGCAACTGGAGATACATACGAACTGAGCAAAACATACGTGCAAATCATTCTTTGCTTTGCCCCGTTCTTTATGTACAGCAACGTTTTTCAGAACTTCGTCCGCAACGACGGCGGTCCGAGACTTGCCATGATTGCGACGCTTTCGGGCAATCTTTTCAACATAGTTTTCGACTACGTTCTCATCTTCCCTGCAAAACTCGGCATGCTCGGCGCAGCTCTTGCCACCGGCTTTTCCCCGATTGTGAGCATACTCATACTCTCACTGTTTTTCATCCGCAAAAAGAACACCTTCAAACTGACGAAAACGAAATTTAATTTTCGCACGGTCGGAGACATTGCAAGACTCGGTCTTGCGTCTTTCATTGCGGAATTCGCATTCGGCGTCGTACTTTTGATATTCAACAAACTTTTCGACTCAATCGGCGGAACGGTCGCAGTTGCGGCATACGGCATAATCGTCAACGTGTACTACGTAACAAACGCGATTTTCAACGGCATTTCGTCGGGCACGCAACCGATGATAAGTTTCAGTTACGGCGAAAGCGACCACAAAAAAATCCGCAAAGTGCTTAAATATGCACTTATAACCACGGCATGCACCGCCGCTATAATTTACGTCGCGTTATTCTTCGGTGCAAAAGGCATCGCAGGCATTTTCAATCAGAAAGGCGCACCGGAAGTGCAAAACATCGCGGCCGTGGGCATACGCCTATACTTCATATCCGTGCTGTTTTCGGGCTTCAACTTGCTCTTCTCATGCTATTTTGCCGCGTCAAACAAAGGTTTCTTTGCCCAAATCGTCACTCTTATGCGCGGTGTGGTGGCGGTCATTCCGCTTGCCTTCCTGTTTGCTAACCTATGGAACATGACGGGACTTTGGCTCGCAACTCCCGCCGCAGAACTTATAACCCTTGCGGTTACGCTCGTGCTGTTTTTCGTCAACAACAAGAAAAACTCCGTCCCTGCTAAAACACAACTCTACGTCCGAGACTGACACTCTCGTTTGAAACACAACCGAAACAACGACGTTCCCAAGTATGAAAACCCTATAAAATAAAGAAAAAGCAAGTCGAAAATAAACGGTTTATAAAAACCCACGACATAAAAAAAGCACCGATTGCTCGGTGCTTTTTCTTTCCAAATACTGTATTTTTTATCGAATCGATATTTGAACACTGACGACAAATCATTCAAACAACGTCGTTGACAAATATCTGTCGCCCGTGTCGGGCAAAAGAACGACTATGTTTTTCCCGGCGTACTCGGGACGTTTTGCCACTTGCAACGCACCGAAAAGTGCCGCGCCCGACGATATGCCGACAAGCACTCCTTCTTTTTTGCCGACTTCTCTTGCCGTTTCAAACGCGTCTTCGTCTTTTACCGCAATCACTTCGTCATACACGCTAGTGTCAAGCACTTTGGGAACGAAGCCTGCTCCTATCCCCTGAATTTTGTGCGCGCCGCTCACACCTTTTGACAAAACGGGAGAAGAAAACGGTTCGACTGCCACGATTTTCACGTTCGGATTCTTTTCTTTAAGGTATCTTCCGACCCCCGTTATAGTTCCGCCCGTGCCGACGCCCGCTACGAATACGTCGACGTTTCCGTCCGTGTCGCGCCATATTTCGGGTGCGGTTGTCTCGTAATGTGCTTTCGGATTTGCAAAATTGACAAACTGCCCTGCAAGGATACTTCCTTCTATTTGCTCGTGCAGTTCGTTTGCCTTGTCTATTGCGCCCTTCATGCCTTTTGCGCCGTCCGTAAGTACAAGACTTGCGCCATATGCAAGCATGAGTTTTCTGCGTTCGACAGACATGGTTTCGGGCATAACAATGACCACTTTATATCCGCGCGCGCATCCGACGCACGCAAGACCTATGCCGGTGTTACCCGAAGTCGCCTCGATTATGGTTGCGCCGTCTTTTAGCAAATTTTTGCTTTCGGCATCGTCGATAATTGCCCTTGCGACTCTGTCCTTGACCGAGCCTGCCGGGTTGAAATATTCGAGTTTCGCAAGCACTTTTGCCTGCAAATCGTATTCCTTTTCGATATGTGACAATTCAAGAAGCGGCGTATTGCCGACAAGCTCGCCAACGGACTTGAACACTCTTGACATAAGCACTCCTTTCAGCATAAATCGCCGCTTATTTTTACGTTATATTTTGCACAATCGCAAGATAAAGCAATCGTTTTGGCTCAATAAAGCCCGCTTTTGCGTAAAATCAACCTATTTCTCTAACGTATTCGTCCGAGAATTTTTTCGAAGACGGCATCGGGTTTATACGTTTCATGACTGCAAACGTAACGAGCGAACACACCACGCACCACGTTGCGTCCGTGGGCAGAAACACCGCGCAACCGACCATCCACGCTTTTGCCATGGACATTGCCGTGCCGACGTAGAAGTTGAGCATCAGATACATATACATCACGCCCACCGAGTAGCATATCGCTAGAGCACAAAACGCCCCTGCAAGCATACGCCAGATGTTCGGACAAGCGGTGTTTTTGAATCCCCTTGCGACGTATCCGCATACAGGTGCGCCTATCAAAAATCCGAGAATATATCCGAACGTCGGTTTCAATACGTAAAAAATACCGCCGCCTGCCGTGAATACGGGAATCCCCGCAAGCCCCATTATTATATATATGAGTATGCAGAAAAACGCATCCGTTCCGCCGAGCATAAGCCCTGCGAACATGCAAAATGCAAACTGCATGGAAACGGGCACTATGCCTATAGGAAACTTGACGAATGCACCGACTATAATCAGTGCGAGAAATATTGCTATTCTGACGAGTCTCAACGTTCTCGACATTGCTTTAGAGCGAGTTTTCAACATAAAATTTTCACTTCTCCGATTCGCAGATTCTCTTCTTTTCCGTCCCCGTATCTCACAATAAGTCCGCAGTTTTCGTCTATATCGACCGCAATCGCTTTTTCGGCCGAGTTTTCTTCTTTGCAAACTTCGATTTTCTTGCCGATGAGCATCGAAAGTCGTCTGTATTTTGCCACGATATATTCCTTATCGAAATTCTCAATCAACTCTCGTATCTCGTTCACTATCGTCGCAACGATTCTGTTTGACGCGTTTTCGACGCCGTCTGCGACTGCGCAGGCCTTATCCTTTATTTCTTCGTCGAAACCGCCATCTTTTTCATACAAATTGACGCCGATACCCATAACGACCTTGTCGATTTCGCCGTTCTTTGAAGACGTGGCTTCGCAAAGTATGCCCGCGCATTTTTTGCCGTCGACGTACACGTCGTTCACCCACTTGACAAGCGCGTTTTTGCCGCATACGGAGCGCACCGCGTCCGCAGTCGCTATCGCGCAAATAGGAGTGTAAAAAGCAATCTCTTGCTTGGATTTTGGCGAGATTGCAAGCGAGAAATACACTCCCGCATCCTTTGGAGAATAAAACTTTCGTTCAAACCGTCCGCGCCCTTTTGTCTGTTCTCTTGCCACGATCAAAAAATCGTCGTTTTCGCCGTCTTTGAGCATGGCTTTTGCGCGCGTGTTGGTTGAGTCGAGCGAGTCGAAAACAAGCACTTTCAAAGGCTTTTCAAGACGTTTTTCAATTTCAAATCGATTTGCGGGCTGTTTCATTGCAAAAATTATAACATCTTTCTTGCAAAAAGTCACAAAATCGCACAAAATGCTCAACAAAAAAACGCCCGATTGCCGAGCGTAATTTTTATTGTTTTTCTCTTGTCAGAAAGCAAACACAAACACCATCGAGCATACGATGCCCACGAGCATGCTCACCGCCGGCACTCTGCCTTCTTCTATAAGAATGGATTGCGGCAAAATCTCACAGAATGTGACGTAGAGCATCGCACCGCCCGCAAGCCCCATGCAAATGCCGCTTGCAAGCCGACTTATGCCACCCACCGCCAAACCTATGAGCGCACCCACAACGGTTGCCGCGCCTGCAAGAGCCGTGAGCAAAATTGTCTTCCACCCTTTTACGCCGCCGCTTGCGAGCGGAGCGGAAATCGCCATACCTTCGGGGATGTTGTGCACCGCAATGATGATTGCAACCAAAATGCCCGTCTGCGAGTTTGACGCGCCCGACGCGCCGATTGCCATGCCTTCGGGAAGGTTGTGAAACGCGATTGCAAGCAACATAATAAGCCCTGCTTTGAGCAACGATTTTTTGTCTACTGCCTGCACCGCCGCCGTATCGCCGCATGCGTTGGCTTCCATAAGAGCGTCGTTTGCCTCGATGACCTTTGTCTCGTGATGCAACTCTTCTATGCTCTTGTGTGTGCCGCGCATATTCTCGATGACGTCAAGCATCTTGTTCAATCCGAAAATGATGAGCATACCCACAACGAGCGCGGAGACTGCAATCAGTATTCCCGACTGCTCAAAAGAGTTTTTTATCTTTGAATACTCCACGGCTTCGGGCAACATCTCGAAAGTGACGACGCCCACCATCACACCGCCTGCAAAACTCAAAACTCTGCCCATAACTTTGTTGCCTTTGTTTTTGAGCAGCACACCGATAATACCGCCGAGACCTGTTCCGACAATGCCGGCGACAAGCGACAGAACCAAAATAAGTATTTGTTGTTTATCCATATATTTCTCTCTCGGCGCTATTATACATTGAAAACCGTTTGCATATCAATCTTTTTGACAAACATTCCGTCTCTTTTTCGTTTTTATTCACATACTATGGTTATGAGAAGAACAACCACTTTATACGTGCGCGCGCTATGCACGATTATACTTTTTCTTATTGCGGCGGCGATATTTGCTCCCATCGTGCAAATTTTCGTCCCCGTCCGAATTGCGTGCGCAAAGGAGCAATATAGAATGATAGCCTGTTTTTCAACCTACTACGGAGACAGTTCTCAAAATAGAAAACACAACGTCGCGCTAGCCTGCCGCAAAATAGACGGCACGGTGCTATATCCCGAAGACGAGTTTTCTTTCAACGACGTCGTGGGCACAAGAACGATAGAAAGCGGCTTCAAATCTGCGTATATCATTCAAAACGGAGAGTTTGTCGAAGGCGTGGGCGGCGGAGTGTGTCAAGTGTCGAGCACGCTTTACAACTGCGCTTTGCTTGCCGACCTTGCAATAACCTGCGTGAGAGCGCACTCTCTTGCGGTGAGTTACGTCGCGCCGAGTTTTGACGCAATGGTGTCGTCAACAAGCGATTTGCGTTTTGTCAACGTGTCGTCTTCGCCCATAACAATCAAAATGAAAGCGGACGGCAAATATCTGCGTGCCGAAATGTACGGAATCGATACAAAGACGATAAAACGCCGCTCGCAAACGGTGGAAAATCTGCCGTTTGAAATCGAATATCGCGACGACGAGAGCATCGAAGCGGGCAAAGAAATCATAGACACTTACGGCAAAGAAGGTCTGCGCTCGAAAGGCTATCTCGAATATTACGAAAACGGCAAACTCATAAAAACCGTTCTTATTCGCTCGGACACGTATTCGCCCCAAAAGCGCATAGTTTTGCGCGGAGTGAAATCGCCATTGACATAAAGGCTCCTTTGGCGGTATAATTTATACAATATCTCAACAGGAGTATTGCTATGGATTATCAAAAAGTTTACGAGCAATGGCTTGCGTCGGACGAACTCACGAGCGAAGACAAACTTCGCCTTGCGTCCTTAAGCGAAGACGAGAAAAAAGAAATGTTTTATTGCCCGTTGCAGTTCGGCACGGCAGGCATGCGCGGCGTGCTGGATCTCGGCACAAACCGCATGAACGTTTTCACCGTCAAACGCGCAACGCAAGGTCTTGCGCAATACATCAAGACTCTGGGCAAAGAGGCAATGGACAGGGGCGTTGTCATATCCTACGACACCCGCCGTTTCTCAAGCGAGTTTTCAATCAAAGTGGCAAAGGTGCTTGCCAAAAACGGCATCAATGCCTACCTTTTCGACACGGTGCACCCCGTGCCTATGTGCTCGTTTGCAATCCGTCACTTAAGCGCGATTGCAGGCGTTATGATCACCGCATCGCACAACCCCAAGATCTACAACGGATACAAAGTGTATGGCGAAGACGGCGCGCAGATGTCGCCCGAATCGACAGATAAAGTGGTCGAATTTATAGACAAAACCCCATATTTCGGCATTTGCGAAGAAAATGCCGACATCACCGCGGACAACATCAAAGGCCTTGACAACGTTGTCGTTGCGCCACATATCACCGTCATCGGCAAGAGCGTGGACAACGCATATTTCGACACGATAAGCAAGCTCTCGCTATCCTCCGCCGCCGTTGAAAAATTCGGCAAAAACGTCAAGATTGTCTACACCCCAATTCACGGCAGCGGATATATCCCCGTCACTACCATACTTTCAAGAATGGGCATCACAGTCAACGTCGTCAAAGAGCAGGCACTTCCCGACACCGAGTTCTCCACCGTGCGCGTGCCCAACCCCGAAGAAGCGGACACTCTCCGCCTCGGAGTCAAGCTCGCAGACGAGATCGGCAGTGACGTTGTCATCGGCACAGACCCCGATGCAGACCGTATGGGCATCGCAATCCGTGACGACAACGGTAAATTTGTCCTTCTCAACGGCAACCAAATCGGCGTTCTTCTTGCCGACTACATATTTAGACGCAAGACGGAAGAAAACACTATGCCCGACAACGGCGCGCTTGTGAAAACCATCGTCACCACCGAGCTTGCAAGAAAAGTTGCCACAAGCTACGGCGTGACCACCTTTGACGTGCTCACCGGCTTCAAATTTATCGGCGAAAAAATCAAAGAATGGGAAGAAAACGGCAAATACACCTATCTGTTCGGCTTTGAAGAGAGCTACGGCTCGCTTGTGGGCACTCACGCAAGAGATAAGGACGCAGTTGTCGCAAGCATGATTTTTGCCGAAATGATTTGCTATTACGACTCGATCGGCAAACGCGTCTATGACGTGTTACAAGACATATACAAGCAATTCGGCTACTTTGTCGAAAAGGCAAAATCAATCACTTTCGGCGGACTTGACGGCATGCAAAAAATGGCGGATATTATGACCGAGATTCGCTCCACTTCTTTCAGCGAGATCGCAGGCACAAAAGTGCTTGCGCAAAGCGACTTTGTCACTCGCAAAAAGACGTATGCGGACGGCACGACAGAAGACATCACCCTGCCCAAAACCAACGCTTTCAAGATTCACCTTGACAACGGCGATTGGATTTGCGTGCGCCCAAGCGGCACCGAGCCGAAACTGAAATTCTACGTTGCAACAAGCAAGCCCACGCAAGATGCCGCCACCGCCCTTGCTGACAGCTATCTCGCCTATATGGAAAACTTGGTGAAATAACAGCTCTGAACAACCAAAATCAACGACTACATTCAAAAAAAGCGCACCGTATCGGTGCGCTTTTATTACAATTTTCTCATTATTTCATATAAATTTTCATTTTTATCGGACGACCATAATCCATACTGCTCATTGTAACTAACATATATTTGTTCTTCGTCTATGAAACCATCTTGTTTTTCAATAATTAGTTTAAACCTTTTCACTAAAGCCAAATATACATCCTTGTCTTTTATTATTTTTTTCATAACAGTTTTTCCGCCATTGCATTTTTGTTTTCCATCCGCTATACACATCATTTAGTTCTGGAATCAAAAACTCAAGAATTCCGCCCGGATATCTAATAATCGGAATATCGTCATCCATATCTTCGTCTTGGCGCTCATTTATTTCAGACATTAAAATATGCAAAAATAAATGCTCAAGATAATCACAATATACGATATTTTCTGCCTTTTGCCATTCGTATGGGAAGTTCCGTGCAATACTTGGTGTGGACAACCGAAAAGCTTCCGTCTCCATTTTATGATGTGCCACCAATCCTTCACCTGTTCTTGTGACTTTTGGATTCTTGTTCCATGATGGAAAAAAATAATTTGACTTTCCTATACCATATTTTTTCTGTAAATAATCGCAATACTCATAATAAGATAAAGTTTTTACCTTTTCATACTCTGCGTAATTCATTAAATCTTCCCCTTTTGATTTTATATTACTATACACCCTTATGTAAATATTGTCAAAAAATGTTGATATACCTCACGCACCCTATCGGTGCGCTTTTTGTTATGGTATTTATGTCGCGATTATTGTTCGATTATTGTTGGCAATACGGATTCCATTGATATTTGTTCAAATCGACGTAGCCGTCTTTGTCCACTTCGATGCCGTCCGCGCGCAAAGAGCCGCTTGCGCATCCGCGCCGCCAAAGGCGAATGCAGGGGCGCATTTGCCAAAGCGATTGACCACTCGAAAACACGGTATATGTTCGGGATCGGGATTGAAATGCAAGGCATAGCCCACCGCTCTCGATGCGCGCGGTGAGCCACAAAGCGCGGCTATTTGCCCATAGGTTGCCACTTTGCCGCTTGGTATTTTCTTGACCTGTCGATATACGACATCATAAAAACTCATAGTGCTTATATTGACAAAAACGGCGGTTTATATGCGCTTTGCGCCAATATAAACTGCCGTTTGTGTGTTTTATTGCTTTATTATGCCACGCTCTATAAGAAACTGTTCAAGCACTTCGGCGGCATCTCCGCACATCTTTGCGCAAGGGCGCGTGCGATAGTATTCGGGAGTGCGAGCGTCGGGAGTGGGATTGGTGGTGGCTCTTGCACCGAGAATTTCACGACAGACGATAGAGCCGTTTATCTCTTTGAACCGTCTTGCAAGCTCTTGTATTCTGGCATAATGTTGCGCCTTTTGCGCTTGCGCGTCGGGCAAATCCGGATATGAATAACCTTCGAGCAAGCCTTCCACGATAAACATGCCGCTCACCGCTCCGCACACTTCTCTGAGCCTGCCCATGCCGCCGCCAAAGGACGAGCAAAGCATAAGAGCCTGTTTGCCTTCAAAGCCCGTGACGTCCGAAAAGGCGAGCACCACCGCTTGCGCGCAGCTGTATCCGTCAACAAAATTCTTTTCTGCAATTTCGCGTCTTGTCATATCAGCCTTCGATTGCGTCAAGCGCAGGTTTGAGATATTTCTCGGCATCGATTTTTTCCACTTCGCCCGCGTCCACGGCTTGCGCGATTGCTCTGTCCATAGGCAACTTGCCAAGCACTGCAAGGTCGAAATCTTTTGCGATCTTGTCCACGTTGCCGCTGCCGAAGATGTCAATCTTCTTGCCGCAGTCGGGACATTCGATATAGCTCATATTTTCAACAACGCCGTAGATGTGGATGTTCATCTTGTTTGCCATCTTCACTGCCTTTTCCACGATCATGGACACAAGGTCTTGCGGAGACGTGACGATGATTATTCCGTCAAGTTTGATGGATTGAAACACCGTGAGCGGCACATCGCCCGTTCCCGGAGGCATGTCCACAAACATAAAGTCCACGTCGTCCCACACAACGTCCGTCCAGAACTGTTTCACCATGCCGGCAATGACCGGACCGCGCCATATAACGGGGTCGTTCTCGTTGTCAAGAAGAAGGTTGGACGACACCACTTTGATGCCGAACGCGCTTTGACGGGGATAAATTCCGTTTGCATCCGCTTCGATACCGCCGCTTATGCCAAACGCTCTCGGTATGGACGGGCCCGTGATGTCCGCGTCCAAAATGGCAACCGATTTACCTTGTTTTGCTTTGCCCACGGCAAGCAGTGACGTGACGAGAGATTTGCCCACTCCGCCTTTGCCGCTGACGATACCGATGACTTTTTTGACGTTGGAAAGTTCGTTTGTGCTTTCCTTGACGATTCTCGATGCGCAGTCTTTTCCGCAAGACTCGCAATCGTGCGTGCATTCGCTCATATATAACTCCTTGCGCTATCGCGCCAATTTTTTGTCCTATACAATGATACCACCAAAGCGGAAATAATAAAAGCCTTTTGTCCAAATATTGTCGCACACGCGCCCAAATCCGCACGACAGCGTATAAAAGCGCGCCGATTTTGCAATAATCTCTTCATCACCCCAAAGGAGAATAACCTATGAAACTTATCGACAGCAAAACCCTATCCAACCTTGCTCGTGCATACGCAGGCGAAACGCAAGCCCTGACTCGCTACCGCTTCATCGAATACGGCGCGCGCAACGAAGGCTACTCCGCTCTTGCCGAAGTGGTGGACAAAGTGGTGTACAACGAGTTCAACCACGCAAGAGTGCTCTACACCTTCATTCAACAGGCAAGCACGAAGACCATCGAAAACATAGACGTGTCCGCCGGCTATCCGTTCAAAGAAAAGTGGAATCTCGAAGAAAATCTCAAACTCGCCGCCGAAGACGAAGAAAACGAAGTGAAAATCTACAAGCAGTTTGCAAAAACCGCGCGCGAAGAAGGCTTTGACGAAATAGCCGACGCTTTTGAAATGCTCTCGGGCGTTGAACACTGCCACAAACTTATGTTTGAAGACTTGCACAAGCAACTCAAAGACGGCACGATGTACAAGAAAGACAAACCTGTCAAATGGAAATGCTCGGGTTGCGGCTACGAATCCGAAAGCAAAGAAGCCTGGGACGTCTGCCCCCTTTGCAAAGCAAAACAAGGCGTTGTCATGCTCAAACTCTCGGACGGCAACTAAAAGCCGATAAATGTAGAAATCAGTAACTAAAAAGCAAATGGCTCGCATCTTGTTTTGCAAGCCATTTGTTCTCACTATTCTAATAATATTCTTGAATAATTCTGTTATATATCGATTCATCAACTTCCATTAAAGACGGTTCTAAATCGGCTACCCAAAAAAATCTTATTTGATACACTTTCTTTGCGGTTGCCGCCCCCAATAAACCAATACCACCAAATAATACTAAACCTAAAGCACCACGCTTCACGGCACTGCCTTTATCCGTAAAAGTATTTACAAGATTCCAATAAGAAACCATTGTTTTTTCAACAAAAACACTTTTTCCTGCGCCATCGCTTAACGCTATTCCCAGTGCGCCATTGGCATTATGCGACAACATTACAAAACACCCCAAGGCTCCCCCTGAAATTATTCTATTTCTTGCTGCCATAACTTAACTGTTTTCCCAAATTGTCTCGCAATATGCATAACATCTATTGCAATACCATCGTCCATCTCTCCATCTTTTTGTAGCTCTTCCACCACAAGCAAAACACTTTCTTCCCATTTGCGAGGATGTACTTCCCGAACCATCGCTCGAAGAACACGAAACTAACATGGTAAGCATTGAGATAATCATAACTAAAACTAAAAATAAAACAAAAACTTTTTTCATCTTTTTCCTCCTGTTGATTAATAGAAATTATATAGTATTTTTTCCTATATATCAATACTAAATATGGAATTTTTACTATATTTTGTTTAACAATAAAAAGGAGTGACGGTATGGATATTAGAAAAAGTGTTGGAAAAAATTTGAAAATGGCACGCAAAGCCGCCGGTCTCACTCAAAAACAAATTGCGAAAGAGTTGGGCAAATACCAATCGGACTACAGCGAATACGAAACAGGAAAAATAGAATTGGACTATGAAAAAATCATATTCCTTTGCAAAAGACTTGATATAACCCCAAACGATTTATTTGATTTTCATTAACAAAAAGAACGGCACAATGTGCCGTTCTTTTTTGTTGTATCCGCGCAGATCGACGTGGGGGACGGTGTTTTCAAAATAGGTCTTGAAACGCAATGCGTCCGCTTTGTCCACGGAAGTGTAGCCGTGCGCGATGCAACCGTCGATGTCTTTGTATTTTTGCATGAAATATCTCGGCGTGTTTTTCACCATGGCGGCGATTGCTTGCATGTCTTCGTCGGTGTGGAACTCTTTGATCAAAGTCGTGCGAAACTCGTGATCCACTCCGCTTGCGTTGAGAAGGTCTATGCTTGCTTGTATCTTGGATATATCCACCCTGTCAAGCCCAACGGTGAGCGGATATTTTTGGGGACTGTTTTTCACGTCCATAGCCACGTAGTCCACAAGCCCTTTTGCAAGGATCTTTTCCACGACGTCGGGGCGAAGTCCGTTGGTGTCAAGTTTCGTTTTGTAACCCATATCTCGCACTTGTTGCAAAAACTCGGCAAGATCGGGTTGAAGAGTCGGCTCTCCGCCCGTAACGCACACGGCGTCCACGAGCCCTTTGCGCTTTTGAAGATAGTCAAACACTTCTTCACCGTCCATTTGCTCCACCTTCAAATCGCCTATGACAAGGGGCGCATTGTGGCAAAACGGGCAACGGAAGTTGCACCCGCCCGTGAAAACCGTGCAGGCGATGTTGCCGTCATAATCCACCATTGAAAACTTTTCGTATCCGCAAATTATCATACGCCTATTTTAGCACACCGCGCGATTTTGTTCAATGCGTTTTTGCACTTTTTGCTCTTTACATTGCGATTTTGCAATGATATAATTTTTTCATATACAGGTACGCTGTGAAAAGGAACAAAAAAACGTATTGGCTCGATATATTGAAACTGTTCGTCGTCTTCTTGAAGATCGGCGCGTTTTCGTTTGGGGGCGGATATGCAATGATTTCGCTCATCGAAAACGAAGTGGTCAACAAAAAGCAGTGGATAACGAAAACCGAGCTTGCCGACATCTTTGCAATTGCCGAAAGCACACCGGGGCCTATTGCCATCAACACCGCAACCTACATCGGCGTGAAGCGATGCGGCATATTGGGCGGCATAGTTGCAACTATCGGCGTGGTCATTCCGTCATACGTCGTAATCGTTGCGCTGTCCTATCTCATAGAAGCGGTCAAAGACAACGTGTGGGCGGGCTACTTTTTTCAAAAGCATACGCATTGGCGTGCTTGTGCTGATTGCAAAAGCGGTGTTTTCTTTCTTCAAGGACCTACGCAAAAACGTGGTGTCCGTCGCGCTTGCAATCACGGCGTTTTGCCTTGTTCTGCTCACAAACGTGAAGGTGACCTACATCATTCTCGCCACGTTTGTCATAGGCGCGCTGACAGTCGCAATAAGCAACTTTTGCAAGAAAAAACTCTATCACTCGGTCGGCACTCCCGAATATTTCAACGAGCGCATAGGATACAAACCCCAAAAAGACGAATATGTCCGTATATCGACAAATTCCGCCGCCGCCGACAACGCTCTGCTCGAAAACAGCAAAAACGCGATTTCGGGCGGCGAAAAAGCACGAAAAAGCGAAAAGGAGAGCGGAAAATGATATATCTCGAACTCTTCTGGACGTTTTTCAAAATCGGACTGTTCACCATTGGCGGCGGGCAAGCGATGATCCCCATGATTTCGCAAGAAGTCGTGCAAAAAGGTTGGCTGACAATCGAGCAAGTGCAATCTTTCATCGCCATATCCGAGAGTACGCCCGGTCCTTTTGCCGTGAACATTGCAACCTACACGGGAGTGTCGGTTACGTCGCCAATGGGAGTTGCCCAAAGCCTTCTCGGCGCGATTTGCGCAACGTTTGGCGTGACTTTGCCGTCCGTTGTCATCATAACAATCATCGTCCTTGCCCTTGCAAACTTCATAAAACGCCCTGCCGTGCAAGAGACCTTCTCGTACGTGCGCTCCACCGTGACGGGACTGCTTGCCGCCGTGCTTGTGAGCTTTGTGCTCTCCACGCTCTTTGGCATATCCAACGTGCTTGGCAGCGAGCCTATATCCTTTGACGTGATAGGCACTTGCATATTCGTCTTTCTTATGGCGATATCGCTTGTCAAGGTGAAAGGCAAGTCCCTGCCGCCGATTGCAATCATACTCTTGTCGGCGGTGATAGGTACACTGTGCTACGGCTTTATACGATAGATGCAACAACATAGAAAAAACGACGGAATATCCGTCGTTTATTTTTTCTTTTTGTTGTGCTTTTTAGACAAAGAAACGTTTTTTGATTTCGCTGCCCAACACTTGTCTGCCGAAAATCAGCGAGAAGGCAATCTCTGCAAGTCCCACGCCGAGCGTTGCAAGGGATGCGATCCAGTTGTAACCGGCATAGTGCAAAGACAAGCAATAGTTGAGCGGGAACAATGCGATCATAAACAGCGCAAGCACGAAGGAGTGGAAGGCATATCTATACCACTTTTTGGTGATGACTGCGGTGAGCAACGTCACAATGCTCAATGCGCCTGCCGCGCAAGGTATCACGTAAGAAAGCGCGATGTAGAACTTGCCAAAGTGCAAACACACAAGAATCGCAAGGATCATGAGCCAAAATGTCGATCTGTAATAGAACGTCCTAAGATCCGTGCGGAAAAAGACAAATTGTCCGATAACAAGCCAGAAGAATCCCACGGACGCAAGCCCGATGTAGATGATTGAGTACACCTTGGAGATCACCGACGCAAGCAGCAAGCCCACAAGCGTGAGCACGGAGAGCGCGATAAACACGTCTCTGACGGTCTTTCTTGCGTTGCGTCTTTTTTCGTTGGCGTTGTAGGGGGCAAAATCAAAGTTTTCGTCCGTTTTGTCCGTTGCCTCGACAAGACCTGCGCCGCAAAGGGGGCAGTTGTCGTCATATTCGGGATGATACGTTTTGCAAAGTCTACAATATTTCATCATTTATCTCCGTTTGTCTCGATGTACACGTCAAGACCTTCCGCCGTCAACGCTCTGACGAACTCTTTTTCAAGGTGTGAAGATTTGAAAGTCCTTGAGAACGTCAGCACGCACTCGTCGCCGAACGTCACGCCGGCAAGTTTGTAGCCCGAGTCCTTAGGCTCTTTCAAGCAAAACTCCACTCTGTCCACTATATCGGACAATTCTTTGGGCGGATTGAGACGTCCGTAGTTTGAAAAGTCCATAGACACGGCTTTGTTGTCCATGATATATTTTGTGATTTTGAGCCCTATATCTTTGAGCGCAAGCGGCACAAGCGCGATAAATTTGTTGCGTTCTTCTCGCATATTCGCGTTGACGTTCTCTTGTAAATACTTTTCGTTGAGTTGCTCTTTGAAGCACTCTTTGACCGCGTCCACATAGGCTTGGATGCCGCCGTCCACGCTGTCTTTGAGGGTCACGTCAAGGTAGAACGAGAAGTTGCGCACCGTGTCGGACGGGAAAAATTTGCGAAGATTGACAGGCACTCTTGCGTTGATGTCCTTGTTGCTGCCCTCTTTCTTGCGCATATCGAACATGATGCCGAATATGATCGCAAGCACGTATTCCGTGATGGTTGCGCTGTATTCTTTCGCCTTTTGGTTGAGCTTCGATGCGGAAGTGATCACGTGAGTCATCACGCCGTGGCGAGCCTTGGGGAGCTTGGGGATATAGGTGAAATTGATCTTTCTTTTTGCGTAGTCGTGCTTTTCGGCATACACTTGAAAGCTGTCTTCGATCTCGGTGGGAGTGGGCAAATCGCGATAGTCCTTTGCGCTCTTGTAGTCTTCGATTCGCTTGCCCGTCTTGATCTCGTAGTATCTTGCAAGCAAACTCATAAGGAAAGTCGAGCCGCCCGTGCCGTCCGTGATGCTATGGAAAAACTCGCACCCGATTCTGTAATCGCTGTACACCACTCTGAAAAGATAGCGTTTGCCGTCAAGCGGAATGGGTTGGAACGAATAAAGGCTCTCTTTCTCCACTCTGGGCTTGAAAGGCAATCTCTCGAAATAGTACCAGAACGCACCGCGCTTGATGGTGACCATAAGCGTGGGAAATCTCGGCACGAGATCGTCAAGTGCTTGTTGCAAAATCTCGCCGTCCACTCTCTCTTTCATCACCGCCGCAAAGCGGAAGAGCGTGCTGTATTCGTTTGAAGAAGATGACGGATACACTTTTGCCGCGTTGTCGAGCTTGTACCACTCGGTCGGATCAAAAATGCTCTCCTTCTTCTTGCTCTTCACCGTGCCTTCAACAAGAGAATCGTATTGAACGCCGAAATACCTTGAAATCATTTCCAAAGTCTTTTGATCCACGTCTTCACCGTCTTCGGCTTTTTGGATCTCTTCAACGTCGAGCGACAAGCGTTTTGCAAGCTCGTCAACCGTGAGATTCTTGTCTTCTCTAAGTCGTTTTATAGATTTTGAATACTCCATACTTCTTTTCCGTCGAAAATTTATTTCGCATTGTGCAAATACTTATTAATACAAAAATCTGACATAATGCATTTATTAGGACACTATCTTATCACGCAAAGTCGCTTTCGTCAAACGATTTGCCTTTGCCGTCACGTTTTCATACTTTTATTAAAAACCGTCCGACATCGCGCCCGCGCATAATGCGCACGCGTATATGCGTACAACACACGCGATTTATGGAATAGAGCGCATAGACAAATTGAACGCGTCCCTTGCCGAAGAGCAAGCGGCAAGAGCCAAGGAAGACGAGAACGAGTAGCGGAATGTACACATAGTACATGAGCAACTCGCTCGCAGTCTGACGAAGAAAAAACGCAACCAAAATTGGTTGCGCTTTGTTGTTGCCGTTTGAATTCGGCAAGTTATCTCTTGGAGAATTGGGGTGCTTTACGAGCCTTATGCAAACCGTATTTCTTACGTTCTTTGGCTCTCGGGTCACGAGTGAGATATCCTTCTTTCTTGAGAATTGCTCTGTATGCTTCGCTGTCTGCGACGCAAAGTGCGCGAGCAATGCCGTGACGAATTGCGCCTGCTTGACCGGTGTAACCGCCGCCGTACACATTGACGAAAACGTCGAACTTGTCGGAAGTGTTGGTTGCAACGAGCGGTTGGTTGACGATGAGTTTCATCGTGTCGAGCGGGAAGTACTCGTCGAGAGTGCGTTTGTTGATGACGATATTGCCGTCGCCGGGAACGAGACGAACTCTTGCGATTGCCGTCTTTCTTCTGCCGGTGCCGAGATATTGTACTTTCTTGGTTTTCTTAGTAGCCATATTTCACCTCTCAATTAGTTGAGTTTGAGCTCAACCGGGCATTGTGCCTGATGATCATGCTCTGCACCTGCGTAAACGCGGAGTTTCTTGAGCATTTTTGCGCCGAGCGTGTTCTTGGGAAGCATGCCCTTAACTGCCTTGTACACTGCGAATTCGGGTTTTTCCGCCATCAATTTCTTGTATTGGATTTCCTTGAGTCCGCCGATGTAACCGGTGTGATAGCGATAGTACTTATCTTCGAGTTTGTTGCCCGTGAGAATGACTTTGTCGCAGTTGATTATGATAACGTGGTCGCCGCAGTCGACGTTGGGAGTGTATTGTGGTTTATTTTTGCCCTTCAAGATAGTAGCAACTTGAGAAGCGAGACGACCGAGAACCATATCGGTTGCGTCAACGATGTACCACTTGCTTTCCACTTCGCCCGGCTTTGCCATATAAGACTTATTGTTTTTTGCCATTGAAGACAAATCCTTAGCCATAGTGCTAACCTCCAAAAATTCTGTTTTTGCAAGAGAGTCGGCGTGTTCGGAGGGGCTAGTTCTTCCCACAGTTCATACTTCTTCCAAAAATATGCTTGTTAATAATATTAAATTGCGCGCTATAAGTCAAGCGTTTTTCCACAAAAAGTCCCGATTTTTGCACATTCGGGGCATATTCGTTCATCGACACGCAAAATAGTGTGGCTTGCAGCGCGACGTTTCAACGAACTTTTGCGGATTTCAGTTTTTCTACGCCGTCAAAACTCAATTGTCATAGCGACGCAATCGAGATTTTTAAGAGACTTCTCTTCTCCGTTCACAAGCGTCTTTCCGCCTTGCAAACCAACGATCTCAAACGATAGTTTTTCCGTCTTGCAATCGTCGCTCGGCGTTACGGTCAATGCGTATCCACCGTCCGTTTTTCGCATATCAAACGCAACGAATCCCGTCTCGTCGTACAGCGTGTACGAGTTTTCTCCCGGATAAATTTTCACGGTCAGATTCTTGAAATCCTTGCAGTTGAGTTTATCTTCTTTGCATACGTCAAGAAGCGGAACGATTCCGCCGTCTTTCACAAAAACGGGGTATTGATCGAGCGGACATTCTATCTCGTATTCCCTGTCACCGACAAATTTAACGCCACTGAAAAAGTGCGTCCAGTTTCCTTCGGGAAGCCGGATTTTCATCTTTGTCGCGCCGTTTTTTCCGCGCTTTACAACAGGGCAAACAAGCATTTGCTCTCCAAAGAAATACTCGTTGCGCCATCTTTTAGCGTAGGCGTTTTTATCCTTGACATAGTAATAAAGCGGACAAACGAGCGGCACACCGTCTTTTGCAGTACGAACGTTTGCGGTGTAAAGATATGGCAAAAGTCTGTGACGCAAACGCATAAAATCTTCCGCAACGCTTTCCACTTGGGGATAATTCCACGGCTCTTTGCTCATAGATTTATTGTTTGAATGCAAGCGGTTAACGGGTGAGAACACACCGAACTGCAACCATCTGAGATACAATTCCTGATCGCCTTTTCCGAAAAGATGTCCGCCGATGTCGTGCGACCACCAAGTGTAGCCTGCGTTTGACGCAAGCGCGGTGAAATACGGCTGAATTCTAAGGCTGTTCCAGCACACGACGGTATCTCCCGAAAAGCCGAGCGGATAGCGATGCGAGCCGAGCCCCGAATATCTTGACAAAATTATGCCGTTTTTGCCGTCCCTACAAATGTCCAGCGTGTGATAATGGTTGAGAAGCCAAAGCGGATCGAGATTTTTCATCTTCGATTTCGTGCCTTGCTGCCAGTCTATCCACCAAAAATCGACGCCTTCTTTTTCGTACGGATGATGAAGAATATCAAAATACGCATTCAAAAACTTTTCGTCCGTCAAATCGAACTCGACCGTTTTCTTGGTTGTAGGATCTATGTCGCACGCTTTCGCCATTTCGGGATATTGCTCTTCGAAATAGCGCACACCGTCGCGCGGGTGCAGATTCATTGTCACCGCAAGGTCTCTCTCTTTCAAATCCGCAAGGAATTTTTTGTGGTCGGGAAACAACTCTTTCTCAAACGTGTATCCTGTCCAACCTACCCCCTGAAAAGACTTGTAGTCTGCGTCCTTTGGCGCGTTTTTGACGATATGCCAGTCCATATCCACCGTCGCAACCGTGAGCGGAACGTCCTTTTTGCAAACTCGTCCATAAGCGCGATATATTCGTCCTGCGTGTAGGCGTGATAGCGGGACCACCAGTTTCCGAGCGCATATTTGGGAAGAAGCGGCGTATATCCGCAAAGCGAATAAAATTCTTTAAGTCCGCCGAGATAATCGTCTTCAAACACAAAAACGTATTTATCGGCATACGTTTTCTCTCTTTGTTTCACCGAGCCGTCTTCCATAAGCAAAACGGATTTGACGTCATCTATTTCACTGACGCCGTTTTTTGCAAACAGACCTTTTCTTATGTGAGAAAGACAGAAATGGTCGTTCGCTTCTCTTGTTCTTTTCCATCCGAAAAGCACACCGAACGTGCCGTCGAGCGTGCGAGCCGTGCCTCCGAGATTTTGAGAATTGCTCGCCTTTCTCCAGTCCTTTTCTTCGAGAGTTTTTACATACACGTTGAGCGAATCAAGGTCAATGCAAAAATAATACTTATCCGTCAAAATCAACACTTTATCTTGCGCTTTTTGCACTGTAAAATGCGGATTTGCGAAATTTCTGCAAGAAACCATCTGCGTTTTATTGTCCGTAAACGCGCCTTTTTCTACGCGGATAATTCTGTCCGAAAGCACGCTTATTCTCACGTCGTCGTACACCGAAACATTGGCTTCGTTGCAAGGTGCAAGCGTTGTTGAAAATCTCATAATCCGTTCTCCGTTGCGAATGCGCACGCAAAAACAGCACGCGTTTTTCGCCTGTGTATTTCATGAATAATTGTATCAATTCAAGCACGTTTTGTCAACGTCGGACATACCATATTCGTATGCTCGCGTCGCGCGTTGACACGCACAGACAAAAGTGGTATACTTGTTTCACCGAAAGGGGAGAAAATATACAGAAGACATAAATCATGAAAGAAAAATTTCAAAAAACTTTGAATGTTATAAATCGTTTCATTCAATCGGACTATTTTATTTTATTTGCCGCCGTCATGATACTGATAGGTTGGTGTTTCGACGTTTGGGCATCTATGCTTGCGGTGCTTGCTCTCGTTGCGATACTTCCGCTTTTCTTCGGTAAAGGCACGAAACAAGTGTTGTGTGTGGCGATGATGTTCACACTGATAATCCGCTCCAACCGTCACCGTCTCGACGATTACGCGTGGCTTCTTTTTCTCGTGATAGTTTTGCTTGTGGGCGCGCTGTTCAATCTCATAAGATACAAGCGTTCGCTATTCCTTCTCTCTCCAAAGAAAATCAAAGGTTTCCATTGCTCGCTTCTGGCACTCGCAATCCCGTTTGCACTCGGCGGCGCAGGTACTCCCACGGAAAACGCGCTCGCCATTCTGGCGGCTCTCGCACTCGTGCTCGTTGCAGGTACGTCGTACTCGTTCTTCGTCATAACTCAAGATGAAAAGGACAGAAAAGGCATGGCGGAATACATTCTCAAAGTGCTGTTTGCAATGGGTGTGGTGATATGCGCTCAAATGATAGTTTACTTCTCGTCGTTCGACAATTTCGACGAAGTCATAAACGCCATGGTGATGAAAAACATCGCTCTCGGTTGGGCAGGTCCGAACAACGTCGCTCCGACGTTGAGTATGACGATACCCGCCACTCTTTACTTCTGTATAAAGAAAAACAAAGCGACGCCGCTTTTTTGCGATAATGGCAACACTCGAATACATATTTATCATTTCGACTGGTTGCCGCGGCGCAATTTTATTCACCACAATCGCAATGCCTGCTATGTGCCTGTACGTCATGGCAAAATCCGAAAACAAGGTGCTTTTCGGCGTGACGCTCAGCGTGCTGTTTGCGGCGATTATTTTTGTCTGTGCTTATTACGGCGAGTACGTAAGCAAAATATTGACCACCATTCTCAACAAAGGCCTCGACAGCAGCGGCAGAGTGGAAATGCTTTATCCCGAAGCAATCGAAGTCTTCAAAAAATGGCCGATTTTCGGTTCCGGTTGGGACTATCATCTCGGAGGTATGGCTCACAACAACTACACACCGTACTGGTATCACTCCACCGCTCTGCAAATCCTTGCAACTATGGGCATAACAGGCGTCATCGGCTTTGCATTCTTCTATTACTTCCGCTATCGCACTTTCCTTGCAAGCCGCAAAAAATCCTGCCGCTATCATGCTTCTTTGCGGAACCGTTCTGTTTGACGCCTACGGAATGATAGACACGAACTTCTTCGGTCCGACGTTCTTTATTATGCTTCTTATTATGACGTTCGCCGTTGAAATCGACCTTCCCGAAAACAAATGCCGCGCATTCGGCGGACACGATCCATTCGTTGAAATCGCAGATTTCTTCAAACGTCTTTTGCAAAACTCTCCGTCAAGAAACTTCCAAGCGACGAATACGTCCGCGAGATATAAGACATAACAAAAATAAATGGCTCGCTGTCTTGCGAGCCATTTATTTTTATATCAACCATATATTCTCGTTATTTTTAAATATGCCACAGGATCTACACGCGACTTATCACTCCATTTTATCATAATTTCAACAGGTTGTCCGCCCCACATATAATATCTTGTTTGAATTGTGGATTGCGAATCTCTAATCTGCAATGCATCATTTGCGTATATGGAAAACACAAGATTTTCATCATTTGACGAAATTTCAATGACGTAATACGCACTTTCTGTCGGGTTAAACATAAATTTCTTTTGTTGTTTTTCATTTATGTCGAGTTTTTCATAAGTATCAATTTTTATCTCATTAGTAACGGAATTTTGAGAAACAACACTACCTATTTTGACTCCTATCAACGCAACATAAAATGCTCCGACAATTATTGTTAGTGTCAGTATTATTGAAATTGTGCACTTAGACGCATTTCCTATCAATCTAGCATCACAATCATAGTTTTCATCAAACAAGAATGGCGACAACTTTATACCACCACAACCATATGCACATGCCAAAATGTCAAAAATGAAGAACAAAATCGCAAGGTATAATGCAATTATTGCCTGCCCCATTTTGAAAAAGAAATACAAATGGATATCCGACAAAATAAACAACTCCGTTGGAAAATTTATTGTTTCCTTCTTTTCTCATGTGTTGCAACAAAAATTCAGCCGGCGCTGCAATTATTTTACTAAAAAAGCACAACAAATAAATGTTTGCCAGCACCACCAAAGATGCAATCAAAAGCGGACTGAATATTATTCCTGCAACAACCGCCAATCCAATGGGGATTCTTTTAAATTGTTTAAAAGCAAAAAACTCTTTAACAACGTCATTTATTGTCTTAAAACAGTCATTCTTCTTGTTTTCATCATTTTTTTTGTCTGTTTTTTCGACATTTTCGGCATTTTCTTGCGAATTTACGTCTTCTTTAACAACGTTTTCTTCAACTTTGTCTTCTAAGACTTTTTCATTGTTTTGTTCATCAAAATCATTCATAATATTTCTCCCCTTTTAAAACCCTATAAGGTTTATTGTTTTTTCTTTTTCTTTTTTGCGTCGAAGGCGGCGATTTCTTTGTTGAAGTCGATCTCGGTGAGCTTGCCTTTGTTGGCAAGATAGCAATGTTTGCCGAGCGCAAATATGTATCTGTCGTGATCGAGACTGTCGCTAAATACGTTCTCCACTTCCACATCGGGCAAAATCTCGTTCAGTCTGCGTACTTTCTCTTCTTTGCGGCAGACTTTGCCGAGCAAGTGTCCGTTGTCTTTGCTGTGCGGACTTGCAATGCAATAGTCGATTTTCATACGTCGCGCGATTTCTTCGATAAGGAAATCCGGGCTTGCACTGATAAGCACGGTTTTTCTTGACGGATCTCGATTTTCGGGCTTGAAAAAGTCATAAATGTCCTTTTCGTGCTTGTCCCAGTACTTCTTAACCGTCTTCTCGGTGTTGACGAGCTTGACAAAATTGAACGCGATTTTCTTGAATATGGGCACGGGCAAAATCTTGGTAACCATCAAGAAGCCCCACAACAATTGAAACGGCAAAAGCACAAGAGTCCACGGGCAATGGAGCATGCTCCAGTACCAGTAATGAAGTGCGCTGTCGTATGGAATCGCCGTCTTGTCGAAATCGTAAATATCTACAATAGTTTTCTCACCTTGTTCCATATCGTATATTGTATCAAACTTTTCGGCGCAATACAAGAGCGAAAAATCAAAACTTGAATAATGCATCACCGCCGCAAAATTTGTATCTTAAACCACAAACCCGACATAAGTAAACTAAGTATGCTCCGAATCGGGTGTGGGTGTATATTGTTCACGGCTCTGCAAAAGTTTAGCGTGCAAAACCCTAAATAGAATTGCCCCATCTTTCCGGTCCGCGCCGGTATTTCTTCCACCACTCGTATAGGGTGCTTTCTCTACAAAACTGTCCATCGCTCGCGGGGAAGACAGGCGGCACTCGCATAGATAGGTATCGTCCCCTTATTATGCCACTTCGCCTGCGTGGCGGCTTGCGCAACACAGTGCCACGCATTCTCGTACTGCACACACAAGGGCTCCCGCACGTCAAAAACAAGCGAACTTGAGTGTGAGTAAGAAAGATGAAAGCGCAGTTTTTGGCGTGTGGAAAAAAGGAACACAAAGACCCAAAAGGCAAACGATTGCAACTTGTTGTAATCGTTGCAAAACGGGCTTGTGTGTGACTTAAGCTCGGCGCTTATTTGCTCGCCGCCGTTGCGGCTCGTGTTTCGTCTTTGAAGTTGCACAGTCCGTGAATAAGTGCCCCTTGAATAAGTGCCCCTTGAATAAGTGAACGTCAAAAGACCGCTCCACAAGCTCGCGGTCGGCGGGTTTGTCAGGTCTTCGAAGTCGCACATTCCGTTAATAAGTACGCTCCGAATAGGTTTTCGGAAAGGCTTCGCCTTTCACAGTTATTCGCTACTGCGCGTTTTGTAAAAAATGCGATAAATAGATGAATGACGCGAAAGTGCCCCGAGAATGACAACCCTAATGTACAAACAGTACATGAGTTGACGGGAGCGTGGCTCTGCCGAAGTTGTTCGCTATATAATTATGGTTATTAAAACTGCGATAAACGGATGAAAAACAAGGAAAAGCCCTTCGGGGCATCGCCTAGTGTACTGATAGTACACGACGATGAACCGAAGGGCTTTGACACAGTTATTCGCCGTTTAGCGTAGTTGAAAACGGCAATATTGAGATGCATAACAAAGAAAGGCACGGCTTGAAACAAAACCCAACGTACAAGTAGTACGTGATTTTGGAGCAAGCCGTGCCTGACGAAGTTAGGCGCTCAATAGTGCCGTTTTAATCGCGCTCGTGGGCGACATTGAAGTTCTCATAATAATTCAATGCCACGCAATCGAACGAATTGTCGCTCTTAAACTCGATGCGCGTGCATCCGCGTTGAGAGTGAACTTTGTATATACCTGCGTATGCGAGATAGTCTATGGACATGCCGTAGGTGAGACGGATTGAACGGTCTGCTCCTGCGGGCGTGAATTTGACGGAGAAGTTGTTGTAGTGATCGTGTCCGCAGAAGATGCCTTGCATGTAGTGCGTGAGCCCCGTTTCAAACAACGTATCGGTGCCGCTGCCGCAGAATACGCCGTATGTGCGGACGCCGTTTTTCTTCTTGTCGGACTCGCCCATCTTGCCGTAAATGAACTCGGTTGTTCCGCGCTCGGTGGTGACTTTCTTGCCTTGAGTCATTTCTTCACCGCTGTCGATAACGTTTGCCCATGCACTGCGGTACTCTGCAAGCGGAATGTGGAAGAACGCTACGTTGTTGACGGGATTTCCGCCGTTGAGTGCGGACAATCTCTCGATTTCGGTTGCGTACCAGTCGATTTGGCATTGATGGATGTTGTCGTATTTCCATGCGATTCCGAAATAGTCGCCGTCTGTGTAACTGTGGCTGTCGAAGGTCACTACGGTCTGATTGATAGAACCGTCGCTGTTCTTTACGACTATCATATCGTTGCCGAAGCCGCGTGCGTCGTCACCGATATAGTCTTTTTCATCGCAAAATCCGCGACGGAACAAGCAATACTTGAAGCCTGCGCCTTCGTAGTAGTCGCAGATTTCGTCACGGCCGTAAAGACTGTAAAGTTCAGTATCGTGGTTGCCGAAAGCAAACGTCCAGTACACGCCGAGAGTTTCCATCATATTTGAGAAAATCTTGGTTGCGTTAAGATTGTTGAACGTACCTGCCTGGAAAGGAACCGGGTATGCGATGTCGCCGGTGACGACGACAAGGTCTGGTTGTTCTTGTCTTATCATGGTTGCAACAGCGTTCATTGCCCATGCGTCTTTCTGTTGAGAGAAACTGCCGCCGCCGATATGTACGTCGGTGAACTGCAAGACCTTGAAGTCTCTGCCGTCTTCTTTGGTGAACGTCCAGTATCCCGTGTCGCTGTCTTCAGGCTTGACTGGTGTAAGTTGCGTATGATCGGTGTATTCCACCTTTTCGTAACTCGTTGCTTGTTTTATGAGAGCATTCGTTCCGACGGTGGTTGCGATTGCGCAGCCACTGAAGAAGATGACTATTGCAAGCACTATGCTACCCGTGATGATAAGCGCTTTTATCGTGCGCTTTTTCTTTTGTTCGGGAGTGAGTTGCTTTTTGGCTTTTTTGCCTTTCTTTTGCGCTTTTTTCTCTTCCTGATCGGAAAGGATGCCTTCTTTTTCGAGCGTTTCGTCCGTGTTTTGCACGGTTTCGTTTTGCTCGGTGGCGATTTCGTTCTTGATTTCGTCGCTCATGATTTTTCTCCTTGTATTGCTATTGTTTGTTATAACATATTTATTGTAACACGGAAAATATCCGTTGTACAGTCCGAGTGTTCGTCGATTTGGCTAAATCAGTTCTGCGTTGCATCGGTTTTGTCGGCGTTTCGCACTTCGTTTTTCCCGTTTTCGACTTGCTCGTCGTTGTCAGTCACTCTTATAAACGTCACGTCCGCGCCGCACGCTTCGGCAACTTCGTCGTGAAGCACTACGGGCAAATCTTCTCCGTCGCAACTTATGAACACGTCTCCGACTTTCGTGCCGAAACCGTAATCGTGCAAAACGATTTTTTTGACGGTTGCACCGTGTTCTTCGCACGCTCTCGCAATGGCTTTTCTCTCGTCTTGCGCACCGTCCCCGACAACGATTGCTTTTACGTTGTCAACGACCATTTTTATCGCAACGACGATGATGAACACGCTCACGACAATGCCGAATATTGCGTCCACCGCATAGTTGACTCTGCTCGATACGGCAAACGAAACGACGCTTGTCGTCGTCACGCCTATATCGAGAAAACTGTCGAGCATAATCGCCTTTATCGCGGACGATTTGATTTTTTCTGTTTGCAAAATAATAAAGCAATCCCACGCCGAGTTTTACGGGAAGCGTGGATATGATAAGCACGCAGTTTTCCCAACTGAACCACACTGGTTCGGGCATAGCCATACGATTGAGAGAGCGGATAAAGAACAATCCGCCCACCACGACGGCAACGACCGACACGATAAATCCCGCAAGATATTCCCCTCTGCCATAGCCATACGGTGCTTTTTCGTTTCTCGGCACAAGCAACGCTATGAAGAATGCAAGCGTAACTATGCAAGTGATGATGTCAAGCAAACTGTTGGTGGCGTCAAGCATTATGCAAAGACTGTTTGAACTAAGCCCGACGTGCATTTTTATTATCGCAAGAGCCACGTTTATCACTATGCCCACGGCAATAAGTATTATCGATTTTTTAACGCGGTCTTTCATTCGACGACACTTCCTTGTCTTCTTTTGCTTTTGTTCTTTTTGCCGTGGCGCGCTTTCTTATTCACGGCACTTCCAACGCATTCGATATTTACGCTATTTTCACAAACGTAGGTTTTATCCGGCGTTTTGCGCCCGTAAACATATCGTTCAAGCCTTTTTCTGTCTCCGTTCACTCTTTTTGCAAGCACAACGGAAAGCGTGACTACGCACACGGAAAACACTCCGACGAGTGCGCAAAGCAGTGCGAAAACAAAATCCTGACTTGCGTTTGCAACCGCAATTATATTTTGAAAAACGACGCCGCTCATTTTAGGAATCTCCTTTTCAAAATAAGCACCGAAACAAGTGCGACGGTGACGCACGCAAGCGTGCAAGCGATCGTAAGAAGCGCAATCGTAGCACTTGTCCACTCAAAACTTTCTACGGGCGGTTCTCCGTAAAACGCTATCACGTTTTCCGCCCTGTCGAACTTCAAAACTCCGCCAACGCTCTCTATATCGAGCAAAGCGCTTTCGCCTTCAACGGCAAGCCATTTCGCTCCGTCGGGATTTGACGCCCATGCGACAAAGTAAGGTTCTTCGGGCTCAACTACGTTGCCGTAATTGTCGGTGAGAACGATTCTGTATGCGCAAATTGCCTGCGCTCCGTCATAAGACCTTACGTCTTCAACAGATACGGCTTCCACTCTTGCAGTCTTGAAATTTGCAAAGCCCTCGTCACTCGACACGATAAACGTTCTGCCGTCGGGCGCGGCAATTGCGACTTCCTTTGGATAAACGACATATCTTCCGCCGTCCACGAAAGTGCTGTTCATATTGCGACTGACCGCCGTATAATTTTGATTTGAGCAAGTTGCGTAAATTCTGTACGCATTGCTTGCAACGTCCTTGTTGACGTCGTCGGAATAGTACAAAGTCACCCCTACGCTCGCAACGTCGTCACCTGTGGCAAGTCTCGACTCGTCAACGTAAAATTCAACGTTTTCAAGCGGAACGAGTTCTTCCCCGACAAGCGAAAAAGCGTCGGAAATATAAACGTATACGTCTCGTTTTTCGACGGATACTTTGACTTGAACGTTGTCTACGTTCTCATAGTTTGCGCTGCCTGCGATATAATAGAAAAGCAACGTATATTGTCTGTCGCTTGCAGGAAGCATAAGGTCCGCAATGTTCGTGACGTTTGCAAAGGCTTCGTCCGTTTGCTCCGCGCTCGGCAGAAATTCTCCGCCGTCGGCTATCATTTTTTCATCCGTGACGAGACTTTTGAGATTGCTTGCGATTTTGCTCACGCTGTCGCCGTATATAATCGTCATATCCTGAAAAATCGGCTTTTCGAGCGTTGCTTTGGTCACCGAACAACGAACAGGCTCACTGTATCTAATCGCAACGCGCGTCGCTCCGTCAAATTCAAAAGTTTCTGTCACAGCGTATCTCACGTCGTATTCTCCGACGTCCACCCCTGCAAACAACAATCCGCTGCCTGCCGATTGAGCGTATAAGTCGGAATATCCTTCGCTTTGAACGTTTTTATATTGCAAACGAGTTGCGCTCACGCTTATCACCGCAGCATAATCCGCACTCACCGTGATACCGCTCGACGTCGAGTATTCCGCAGACGTTTTGTCAATCTCAGGCCGCGAAATCAACGGAAGTTGAAACTCTATGTCGTAATATTCGGTAAGATTGCCGTGCGCCGCGTCGATTATGCCACGAGACACGAGTTCTTGCTCGATTGCCTTGAAAAATTTTACGGAAACCGCATTCGGATTGTTGTAGTCGATAAACCTGCCGCTTGCCGATGCGTAATCGAGTTTCACTCCGTCAAGATATAAATCCCAGTTTACGCCGTCGTCGGTCTTTGCGACGAAATGCGGCTTTTCTTCAGAAGAAGCAACCGCTTCGGGAGATACGAGTGCAACGACGAAAAGCGCGACGAGCGCGCAGATTGCAATGATTGAAATTGTTCTCGTTCTTTTCGTCAAAGCCGTCTCTCTTTAGTTGTTCCGACTATGCGCAAACACCCGCTATGCAAGTTTTCGCTTCCGCATATCTCTTATTGGATATATGATTATAACATCAAATAAGCGTTTTAGCAATACGGGCGCGCGATAATGGTATATTTTAACTTATAATATATACAATCCAAGAGCTGATTTTATTGAAATAGTTTTGAAAACGTCCGTTTTTAATATTGTTTTAAGACGACGAAAGTAGTATAATAATAATCAAATTGTAAGAAAACGCAATTTCTTTCAGGAGACCACAATGAGAATACTACTTGTTGAAGACGAAAAAGAATTGTCCAGAGCACTCGCTCAAATGCTGATGAAAGACGGCTACGACGTGGATTGCGTTTACGACGGTGCCGACGGACTCAATTTTGCATCGACGGGAATGTACGATATAGTGCTTCTCGACGTTATGATGCCAAAACTTAACGGTTTTGAAGTGCTTGCAAAAATGCGTGCGAGAAAACTCGAAACACCTGTCATTATGCTCACCGCACTCACCGACGAAAAAGACAAAATTGAAGGGCTCGACAAAGGCGCGGACGATTACGTGTCAAAACCATTCTCTTTCAACGAACTCTCCGCACGTATACGCGCGGTGCTCAGAAGACGCGGAAAACTCCTTTCGGACAACAAACTCGAATATCAGAACGCTTCACTCGATCTCACCACTTTCACGCTCTCGACACAGAAAGGCTCTATCAATCTGACCGGCAAAGAATTTGAACTTCTGAGATACCTTTTCGAATACCCCAACTTCGTTGCAACGAAAGAAAATCTTATACTCAAAGCATGGGGGCTCAACAGCGAATTCGAGTCCAACAACCTTGAAGTGTATATGTCTTTCCTTCGCAAGAAACTTACGCACCTTGACGCGGATTTCACAATCGAATCCGTGCGCGGAGTGGGCTATCGCCTGAGCCAACCCAAAGCATAACACGGGGCGCGACACAAGTCGCGCTTTTGTTTTTATATGACAATATCGACATTTTACTTCGCTGTTTTGACAGCATAAACTACCGATTGGAGCAATATAGATGGATATCATCCGCAAACAACGTATCGAATACACCGTCACTTCGACGCTCATCTCCGCCATATTCCTGCTTATCGTGCTGGGCGGTCTTTTCGGCGTTGTGTACGGCTCGAACGACATTTTTATCCGCAACAATCTCGACAAGGCTCTTGTCGATCCGCAAAACTACAACGAAGGCGTGCCAAACGATTTGAAGTGCGTCTTCATCTGCAAGTATGACAGCGGTCAATTTGAGATAATCGGCAACTTGGACATATATTCCAAAGAAGACGCCGAAGAAATCGTGTCACAATCTTTGGCGGTCAAGGAAGGCAAATTCAAAGTGGGCAACCGCTACTTTGTCGTGGCAAGCAAGGAGTATGAGCACGGCACTCTCTTTGCGCTGATAGACCGCACGTCATACCACAAACAACTTTCAAACACGGCGGTTATGGTTGCATTGCTCTATTGTTGCTCGGTGGTGTTTGTCGCGCTGCTTGCCCTGCTCTCGTCTGCAAGACTACTCCACCCCGTCGCAACCGCCATGACAAAACAACGCGACCTTATCGCAAACGCTTCGCACGAACTCAAAACTCCGCTTACGATAATCGGAACAAACCTTTCGGTCATAAAGAGCGAGCCGCAATCTACCGTTGCCGACAACCAAAAATGGATTGATTCCATCACCGCGCAACTCGTGCGCATGAAAGACCTTATCAACAGCATGCTGGAACTTAGCAAGCTCGAACAGAGCGAACTACCAAAGCAAGAAGTCGATTTCAGTGCGATTGCGGAAGGCGCATGTCTGAGTTTCGAAGCGACGTGCTTTGAAAAAGACGTGAAGTTGTTAACGGAAATTCAACCTTTCGTAAACCTATACGGCGACTCGAATACACTCGAACGTCTCGTAATAATTTTGCTTGACAACGCAATCAAATATTCGGGAGAAAAAGGAAAGGTCGGATTGAAACTTTGCGTGGAAAACAAAAAAGCGCATCTTTCTGTTATGAATACGGGCGAATGTATCTCAAAAGAAGATGCAAAACACGTTTTCGACCGCTTTTATCGCACGGACGGCGCAAGACAAAATCCCGATAACCAAAGTTTCGGACTGGGGCTTTCAATCGCGGCGGCAACCGTAAAAGCGCATGACGGCACAATAGAATGCCACGGCATAGAAGACAAAGGCACGGTGTTTGACGTATACATACCGCTTATCCGCAAGAAAAAAGACGGCACTCCCGTCGTTCCGAAAAGAAAAAGCAATTTCAAATGCTAACAAAAAAAGCACGGCATTGACCGTGCTTTTTTAATGAATAATTAACAATGAATAATTAATAATGAATGATTGCGGCAGGAGTTTTTATCCGTGATTGAACCGATAGCAAAGATTTTCGGCGCGGTTAGCAGAACAATAAGCCTAATGCGGCTCTCGGCGTTGCTTGCTTTCAAGCGATGCCGTTGCCGCTATGACGGCATCAATTCGGGTGTGGGTGCCCCACCAAATCAAAAGCACCAAGCCGACAATCTTGCGAAATTGTGGCAGGAATTTTTGTCCGTGATTAAACTGATAGCAAAGATTTTCGGCGCGGTTAGCAGAACAAAAGCCTAATGCGGCTCTCGGCGTTGCTTGCTTTCAAGCGATGCCGTTGCCGCGATGACGGCATCAATTCGGGTGTGGGTGCCCCACCAAATCAAAAGCACCAAGCCGACAATCTTGCGAAATTGTGGCAGGAATTTTTGTCCGTGATTAAACTGATAGCAAAGATTTTCGGCGCGGTTAGCAGAACAAAAGCCTAATGCGGCTCTCGGCGTTGCTTGCTTTCAAGCGATGCCGTTGCCGCGATGACGGCATCAATTCGGGTGTGGGTGCCCCACCAAATCAAAAGCACCAAGCCGACAATCTTGCGAAATTGCGGCAGGAGTTTTTGTCCGTAATTGAACCGATAGCAAAGATTTTCGGCGCGGTTAGTAGAACAAAAGCCTAATGCGGCTCTCGGCGTTGCTTGCTTTCAAGCGATGCCGTTGCCGCGATGACGGCTTTTGTTCTTGCTATTTAGCGCGTTTTAGATGCAATTCACGCATACCTTCAACCTTATCGCAAATCTCTTTCAGATTGCAATGTGCGCAATCCACGAGTACGTTGTCGAGAATGTGGTTTAAGGCATCGAGAACTTCGGACGAACGGTCGGAAATTTCATAGATAGGTGCAAAATCGACGTGTGCGTCGGCTATGAAAAATCACGGTGACGGCAGACACGACGGAGCGTGTGAGATAACTTGCAATAATCGTGTTGCCAAGTTTCTGAAAACTCAATCCGTCTTTTAGTGCCTGCTTGCTTACGCGCACCTGTTCACGTTTTGTGAGAGCAGACGCTCGCATCATAAAGCCCTTGACGTTGTCCTTGTATTTGGCATATTCAAGCGATTTTATCAAATCGAAAATCTTTTGTTCTTCATCGGGGCTTTGTTTCAGAGAAATCAGCACGATTTTTGCATAATTGCAATCGGCTTTGATGTCTTTGAGTTCCTTCCCGACGAGAATGGTTTCGCTTTTCAGGGCTACGTCGTCGGTTACGAGTGCCATACCGAGCGAGTCGAGATTGCTTCCGCCGAGTTCGTACGCCGAATCGCGCATGAGCACGAGATCGCTTCTCTCCTGCGTCGGCAAAACGTCTTTTTCGTCAAAAGGAAACCTTTTGGACGGCGTTCCGTCCAAAAGGCCGAGAATATCCTTTATATCGTTGTCGAATATGCTTATCATATCGTTTTTTCAAACGCAATCACAGTTTGTGCGTGCGCTCCATGTGGTCGTAATGTTTCTTCATCTTGTGGTAGAACCAGTAGACGAATTTCATATCGAGATTGAACCAATAAATCGTGAACGTGAGAAGGAAGAACAACAATGCCGCTCCTGCCACGCATCCGATGACTATACCTGCGATAACTCCCGGTGTCATAATTCACTCCTTACGCTTTTGCCAAGCCTTTTTGTCTTGCGTATTCCGCCGCTCCGAGCGCGCCCATAAGTTGCGGGTCGGTTTTAAGGTCGATGACCTTTATCTTGAGCACTTGCTCTATTGCCTGTTTAAGTCCGTCGTTCTTTGCGCAACCGCCCGTAAGCGTGATGCTGTCCGTTGCGCCCGCTTTCTTTGCCATGACGAAGCATCTCTTTGCAACGCTCATTTCGATACCTGCCGCTATCTCGTCCGTGGGCTTGCCTTCGCCGACGAGCGAAATGACTTCGGATTCTGCAAAAACGGTGCATTGTGCAGAGATGGGAATGACGTTCTTTGCTTTGAGCGAGAGTTTGGAGAAGTCGCTGAGCGACATTTCAAACGATCTTGCCATTGCTTCGAAGAAACGTCCCGTACCTGCCGCGCACTTGTCGTTCATTGCGAAGTTCTTGACAGTGCCGTCCGTATCTATTGCGATACCCTTGATGTCTTGTCCGCCGATATCTATGATTGCCTTGACGCTTGGATCTGTCACGTGGACGCCCATTGCGTGGCAAGAGATTTCGGAGATGTTTTCGTCTGCCGTAGCGACCTTGTTTCTGCCGTATCCCGTGCCAACGAGATATGTAAGGTTCTTGACGTCGCCTTTGAGTTCGGGGACCTTTGCCACGACTTCGTTCATAGCGGCTTCTGCAGAGAGTGCCGCATTGATTTTGCTCTTGATGGTGGTGTCGGCAAGCATCTTGCCGTTTTCATCCAATATAACTGCTTTGGTGTAGGTTGAACCTACGTCGCATCCGCCAAAATATTTCATAATAGTTTTCCTTCCTTTTCAAAGAATTTGCGTCTTACCACGCCTGTGAATCGTCGAAGTCCAAAAGTGTTTCGTCGACGGGTTTTTCCTGCAAAACGGTTTGCATATACTTGTTGACTTGCTCGCGCATATCGCGTCTGGATATCGTGCGGCTGTCCATAAGATCCTGTTGCACCCAGATGAAATTGTAGCCGCGCTCTCTTGCCTGTTCGTCAAATATACCGACGAGACCGTCCATACCTTTGCAGGAGATTTGGTCGTACATGATAATCGTGTCCACGTTGTATTCTTCGGCAACTCTCCAGCACTCGTTGAGAACGTTTGCGTATCCGCCTTTGGTGTGGGTACGCATGGTCGCGCGCTGATAAGTCTTTGCAAGGTCTTCGAGCGCATGCTCGTGCGTGTCGGTGCGGAATTTGAGATACGAAATCATGGTTTCCATATCCATGACGACGTTTATGCCCCAGCAATTTTCAAGCCAGTTCGCAAAGGACGTATAATAGTTTGCAGGGCAACTCCACACGATTGCGCGGTGGCGCATTTCCTTGCTTGCTTTGGTCTTCTTTGCGTACGCTTTTTCCATGATTTTGTTGACTTTCTTGTCAACTTTAAGGAAGCGTTTGTCAAAACCGCCCGAGAGATGATAATAATAAAGTCTGTAAAGCCAGAACGTTGCGCCGGTCATCTGCGGATAGTTGGTCTTGTTGACTTCCCACTTCTGAAGTTCGTAATCAAGTTGCTTGTTGTATCTTTCAAGAGCCTTTATAAATGCGTCCCAATCAAATTTTTCACCCGTTTGGTCTTCGACGAATTTGATAAGGTCTTTGATTTCGTCAACGGCGTATTTTTGCACGTCTTCGCCCTTATACCTCAAAGGCACGTTGTAAACGTGAGTTGGCAGTTTGAAATATCTGTCTTGGAAAGTGGTGGTCATGATAGAACCGTCGCAAGGCATATTGCAGGTTATCATGCACTTGCCGAGTTTCGGATAGTCGTCTTCTACGCACACGCCCGCTTCCGCACTCGGCAACGGACACACGTCCGCCGGCACGCCGAAACTCTCGATTGCGTCAAGATAAGGCGGCACAACGAGTTGGTCCACCATGCTTGAAAGAAATATGGGCATGGTTTGCATCGGGTACGCCTTGAGATTGGGGAAACCCGCGATGAATTCGACGGGGATAAGCTCGTCTATGCACACGAGTTTTTTGCTTTTTTTGTTCTTCGGGAACATCTTTTCATCCGCTTCGAACGCAGTGAGAATAAGCCCCGTTGCATGCTTGACGATCATGTTGAAATGAAGATGCGTCATCAAAAGTTGCGGCCCGCGCAAACCTTCGGTGTGACGATCAACAAATGCCGGCGTTGAAAGATAGGTCGCCATCCAGCGATATCTCCACAGCCCCTTGACCACCGCAACGGGATTTTTGAGCACCATCACCACCATATCTTTCCAGGTGACGAGCCAACGCCAGTAGTCAACGAGCGTGTCCTTGAAACCGCGCCATTCGCGATGTTTGTAAAGTCCGGTTTTATCCTGATGCAGATTTTTATATCCGCCGTAAGTTTTCTTTGCCATAACTCACTCCTTTGCCTTTTTCGCCTTTTGAATGTGCTTGATTTCAAGGCTTTCAACGAACGCCTGAATACGCGTTCTGAGTTGTCCCGACGCATTTGCCGTATACTGACGGTCGATTGCGATTGACGGAATGCCGAATTCGTTGGTCATTATGTAGGAAGCAAGCGCACGCTCGTATCCCCAGTATTCGCAGAATTTGAGTTGTTCGTACACGACGCCGTCCGCATGGAAATCTTCGACAAGTTGCTTGACGTATTGACGACGACCGTCGACCTTTTCGTGTTCCATATATCTCGGGCACTGGCATGTCTTCATATAGTGACGGCAAATCTGAGTGAGAACGTCTTCTTCGTCGTTGAGAATAATCTCTTCTCTTCCCGGGGAAAGAACCGAAACAATATCTGTCCGCGCACACGAATGCGCCGCTGTCTTCAAAGAGTTTCGTGAAGTCGGGATCGTCGATTTCGCTGCCGACAAGCACCACTCTCGCCCTATAGAATTTCTTTTGATCGGGTTCGCGATGGCGCAACTCTTCGAGCGTTTCTTCGAGTTTGTCCACGATGAGATATTTCGGGCAACAATACGTCGCAAGGCAAAGAACGTGGAATTCATAACCCGTGATGCGCGGATTTTCTTCCTTTCTGAACTCGCCTATTGCGGTGATTGCTCTGCACACTCTGTTGTGAAGTTCCACCGCTTTTCTCATAGCGTCGTCGGAGATGTCCACTCCGTACACTTCTTTGAGTTTGCCAAGCACTTTAAGGCGCATCTGATTGACATAACTTTCAACGCAGTGGTCGTTGGTCTTGAACGGCATATCGAATATGCTGACAAAGAATTTGTCGTTATCGACAAGACGCAATAGCTCGAAATGCTCGATCGTTCTGTTCATCTCGCTGCAAGTCTCGCCCGCAAAAAGCGCAGACAAGAAGCCGTAGCCGCCTTCGATGCCGCGTTCGAGCAACGCTTTTGCAAATCCGCAAATGAACGGGCTGAGATAATAGGTTGCGATGTCCACCGAACCCGTTCTCGGCGCACGAAGTCTCACGCTGAAGCAGTTGTCGAGATTGAGCAACACTTCGGGCACGTGATAGCACGTGTAGCCCAGCGCGATTTTGCCGTCTTCTTTGACCGCTTGCTGAACCAACTCGTTGTTGGCTTCCTGCAAGAGATTCTCAAAGTAGAGCAAATGTTTCAGGTCTCTCATATTTTTCTCCTATTTTAAGTTCGGTCGCCGATAACGCCCATTTTTTGCAAGGCGGTCTCGACTCCCTTTACAACTTTTGATTCTTTTGGTAATTCGAATACGCTCTCGCCTTTAAGGTCGAATTCTGCAAGATTTGCGTCGTCGCCTATGGTTGCGAGAAGTTCCACTCCGTCATAATCGAGCGAACGCACCGTTTCTTCGTCGGTGACTCTGTTGACGATGACGCCGATTTTTTCGTACATAACGAGATCATCGGCAACACCCTTTATCGTCTTGCATACGTCTCTGCCCTTCTTAGACTGGTCGGTGACGAGCACGAGATGCGTGACTTTTTCCATAACTCTGCGATTTATCTGCTCGATACCCGCTTCGCCGTCTATGACGACGTAATCGAAATCTTCGGACAAAATGCTGATGACGTCTTTAAGATACGCGTTGATTTTGCAATAGCACCCCGCGCTTTCGGGACGTCCGACTGCGATAAAGGCATATCCGTCCTTTTCTACCATTGCGTCGAATATGCGAAAACGCGCTTCGTTGAGAAGTTCAATAGCCGCCTTGGAATTGCCGTCTTCGACATTTTCGATGATGCTTTTTCGTATGTCGTCGATCGTAGTGTTCACATCGACGCCGAGCGCGGTGGAAAGCCCGACCGCCGGATCTGCGTCTATTGCGAGAATACGTTTGTCTTTGAAATTTTCCGTGAGAATTCGCACGGCGGTTGCCGCAAGAGAAGTTTTTCCCACTCCGCCTTTGCCTGCGAAAGTTATTATGGTGGATTTTTGCATATCACCGCTCCGTTTGTGCGCAAAATATCATCTCGATACGCACTAAACACTATATGTATATAGTGTACCACGCAACCGCTTGCCTTGTCTATACTCTATAAAAAAATATGAATATATATTTATCAATATAAATGCTTGAATTTGTATTAAAAAAACAAATTTTTATACTATCCGCAAGCCGCTTTTTCTGCCGCTCATCATAAAAAACAAAAACGCCGAAATCGGCGTTTTGTTTTTCTTTTTTCAAGTTTTTTATCGACAATAATCGATGTCAGCCTATGCGTTGCACCTGATATGTGCCGTTCTCTCTCTCAATTGGATTGATTGTCAGCGACGCATCGTTTGAAACAATTTTGCCGTCCTTGCAATAGAGCGAATAGATTCCGTTGCCTTTGAGAGCCGCCACTTTGTTGGAATCGAGCGTGGGGGCAAGATACAGCGGGAGAATGTCAAGGACGATCTCGGCGCACGTTTTTGACGAGGAATACGCCGTATACGTGCCGATTGCGCTCACGTTTTCGCCGCTTGTTGCATCTATAAAGTGAGTGCGCACTGTGCCGTCTTCATAGGTGTAATATCCTTCTTCTTTCTTGGCAAGCTGATAGTCTTTGAGCATAACGACGGACAACTTTTGCTTGTACGCCATTCTACCTACGACAATCGGTTCTTTTGCGGTCTTGTCAAACACATTTGCTTGCAAATCGTCATGCGATTCGCTCAAATTGCGAGTGAAACCGTCATAGCTTGAAATAACGCCTTTTTCATAGCCTTCGCCGAGCATCGTGTTGGCGATATAATCAATTGCAAAGGCATTCTTTGTCCAGAAAAAGTCAATATATACCGGCGTTCTGTCGCCAAAAGCCGCTTTATACTCATCCGACACGACAAGCTTGACAACGTTGCCTTCCGAAAATTCGATGCGAACGTTGCTCGGATTGGACACAAGCGCAATCATTTTGTCGATATAAGCTTTGATTTGCTCATTCTTCGTGGGATCTAATTTTTCCGCATCGCTGTCGTTTTCACAATCGAACATCTCTTGATAAACCGCATAAATCGGCGCATAATACAAAAATCTGTTGTTTGCATCGTCAAACGCTTTGAGCGCGCGATACAAAAGCGCAGGGATCTCCAATTCTTCGCCCGGATGAGCATTGAGAGAGTATAGGTTGTTCATCCCCTCTATCTCTTCCGACGAATAGAACACCTTGTATGCGTATTCGGTTGCATCTGTATACTTCAGCGCAACGTTTTGACGATACTTTTTGTCTTGATCTTTTGAAAAATAGTAGGTGAACACAAACTCTCCGCCACAATTTTGCTTAGACGAAGGGTTTGGCGTCACAGAAAACCACCCTGCCTGCACTCTCAACAAAATCGTGAGAACAACAGAGAAACAGATGATTGCCAGCACCAAAAACGACACGAACAATATAACGCGCAGTTTGACGTTTTTGTGTGACACTTCGATCTGCTCTACCGGCGGGGGCGTGAGAAGATTTTTGTCTTTTGCATATCTTTTCATAGTCACCTTTTCGAGAAAAAGGTTTAGCATCCGCTAAACCTTGTTTTTCGTTATCTAAGCGTCAACAGTAGGAAGAACAGGAATAGCACCAGCACCACTGCCCACAAGATAAATCCTACGATTGCGCCCTTTTTGAACGCCTTGAAGTTCTTGATATAATTGAACTTCTTGAAGATATATGCCGCGATTATGCCTGGGATAGGCAACAGGAAGGACAACACTTTGAACCATGCGCTTCCCGTGTCATGCACAGGCGTTTCAAGAATAGGCTCGGTTGCTTCAACAGGCATCTCTGCTTCTTTTTGGGCATACTCGAGAACCTCTTGCTCCGTCATAAACGACGAAGATTTGAGCGGAACACCTTCTTCTCTTACGCGCTTGTACTCTTCGATCTCTTTCTTGTTGCCGAAGATGTAGTGATTGTGTCCAATGCACACCATTTCCGGCTTGTCTTCGCTGTAATCGTGCTGTGACGGATCGTAAACGAAGAGTTTTTTCTTTTTTTCGAGCTTGGGATCGGGAATCGGGATTGCCGATATAAGCGATCTTGTATACGGATGGAGCGGGAAAGCAAAGAGTTCTTCCGCGTCCGCAATCTCCACAATCTCACCTTTGTAGATGACGCCGATTCTGTCCGAAATAAATCTGACAATCGACAAATCGTGCGCGATAAAGAGATAGGTTGTGCCTCTTTCTCTTTGGAATTTGTTGAGAAGGTTCAACACTTGCGCGCGGATTGAAACGTCAAGCGCGGAAATCGGCTCGTCGGCGACAACCAACGACGGTTCCATAATCATGGCTCTCGCAAGACCGATACGTTGACGTTGTCCGCCCGAAAATTCGTGGGGATAACGTGTCAAGTGCTCAGGCAACAAGCCGACTTCTTTTATCATTTGCTCGACTTTTGCAACTCTGTCCGCCTCGTCTTTGAAGAGATGGAAATTGTAAAGTCCTTCGGACACGATATAGTCAACAGTCGCGCGCTCGTTGAGCGATGCCGCAGGATCTTGGAAGACCATTTGGATGTTTCTGATGACTTGTCTGTCGAGTTTGCGTGAAATCTTGCCCGAAATACGCACGCCTTTGTACTGAATCTCGCCTTTTGCGCAAGGGTTGACTCTTATGACGGCGCGTCCGATTGTGGTTTTGCCGGAGCCTGACTCACCGACAAGCGAGAACGTTTCTCCCTTGTAGATGTCAAACGATGCGTTTTTGACTGCTTTCACAGCCTTTTCTCCCTTGCCGAAAGTGATATCAACGTTCTTGACGGAAAGGAGAATTTCTCTGCCGTTTTCATCGAGCGGACCTTGTTCGGGGAGCGTATTCACGCGATTTTTGAGCTGATCGACTTTGGTTTTCCAATCATCGACGATGCCCTTGAATTTGCTTTGAATCTTTGCGCCGATGCCCTTAAACCAGTCTCCGATGGCTTTACCTGCCGATTTTTTTGCGGGTTTTTCGTCTGTGGCGGCTTGTTGGTCGCTTTCTTTTTCGTCGGCATCGTGATTTTCGGCTTCGAGAGCAACGTCCGCTTGCTTGCAAACGGGCTCTTGCTCTGCCGCTTGTTCGATATGCTCTTGTTGCTCCACCGCGAGTTCTTCTTCAACGGGCGCGGAGTTGTCGAGCGCAGAGGTTTGAATATCGTCGATTATTTTATCTTTGGCCATCATTCTACCTCCTCAATATTGAATGCTTTGAGCAATCTGCCGTGAATGTCGCTGATGATTTCGGGTTTTTCGATTTTGGGAGCTCTCGGATCGAGAAGCCACGATTTTGCGAAGTGTGTTTCTGTCACTTGGAACATCGGAGCTTCTTTGAGAGTATCAATTTTCAAGCAGTACGGATTTCTCGGAGCGAACGGATCGCCGATGATCTTGTTGTAAAGAGACGGCGGCGTGCCTGAGATAGAATACAGTTCGGTGTTCTTCTCTGCAAGTTGCGGCAATGACGAGAGCAACGCCCAAGTGTACGGGTGACGCGGATCGTAGAACACTTCGTCCACCGTGCCAAGCTCAACGATTTGACCTGCATACAGCACCGCGACTCTGTCGGCGATGTTTGCAACGACGCCAAGGTCGTGCGTGATGAAGACGATGGTGTAGTTGAACTCTTTTTGCAAGTCCTTGATGAGCTTCAAGATTTGAGCCTGAATGGTAACGTCGAGTGCGGTTGTCGGCTCGTCGCAAATAAGGATCTTCGGCTGGCAAGAGAGCGCGATTGCGATGACGATACGCTGTCTCATACCGCCCGAATATTGGAAGGGATAATCGTCGTATCTGTTCTCGGCGTTGGGAATACCCACCTTTTTCATAAGATCTATGGCTTTTCTTCTCGCCTCGACCTCAGAGCAGTGTTGGTGCTTGATGATGATGGACGAGATTTGCTTGCCGATTGTGATGATCGGGTTGAGCGACGTCATAGGATCTTGGAAAACTGTTGCAATACGCGTACCGCGGATTTTCTGCCAGTCCTTTGTATACTTGATTTTTGCAAGATTGAGCGCGCAAACGCCGTGTAGTTTCGTTTCGGTCGTTCCGTCAAGAAACTTGACTCTGAACGCAATCGGATCGAAAATCTGATTGAGCTGTTCGTCACTTGTAAGATCGACGCCGAGTCTCATTGCTTTGCGCAGTGCGAAAATCAACTTGCCGATAAGTTTGATTCTTGCAAAAGGCGAATATCTTCCGACAGAGAGATAAATCTCCTTGCCGATGATTTCATTGCGATGCACGGTGTCTTGGGAGATTTCGCCTTGAATGGCGAGCTTGTACTCTTGTTTGAGTTTCGCCATATTCTCGGCATAGTGTCTTGCAAACTCGATATCGGCTTTTGCCGCCTTCTTATGCTCGCGCACTGTTTGCGCAATCTTCTTTTGAAGCGACTTGATTTTCTTGTCGCAATCGGAAATTATACCGTTGGTTTCCTTGACTTTGTCGCGTTCCTTTCTTGAATTGAGCGTGAGTTTCAGGTTATACGCCTCGGTGCGTTTGAAGTTGAGATCGTCAATCTCGTTCTGCATTTCCTCATGCTCTTGCTCGCTGAGGGTGAACTTTTCTTTCTTTTCGGCTTTGAGTGCAAGGATTTGTTGATAGATGTCGGAGCCGAGCTCGAGCTTTGAGGCTTTGTTGAGCTGTTGTAGCACTAGATCGAGCACAAACGTATCAAACTTTGTCGGAGTTGCGACAGTGTCGGCAAGCTCGTCGTCATTGAAGAGCAACTCGCCCTGCGATATAAAACCGTTTGAGTCCAACATACCCGCAAACGTCTTTGTAAAGACGGATTTGCCCGATCCGGACTCGCCGACAATCGCTATGGACTCATTTTCCAAGATATCGAGCGATATTCCGCGAATGGCAGTGAGAATCCTGCCTCTAACGCGGAATTTGACCTCGAGATCTTTTATAGATAACAAAACTTTTTTATCTTCCATACGTCTCCTCACATGTGCGTTCTCGGGTCTGAAGCGTCACCGAGTTTTTGTCCCACAACATAGAGGACGACGGTTATGATTGCCGAAATCACGACGGGAGCCCAAAATTCGAGAGCCCAGTCGGGATTGACCATATAAGGTTGCGCCGATTGTATGATTTTGCCCAAAGACATATCCGACATACCGATTCCGATGAAGGACAAGAACACTTCCATTGAGATGTAGCTGGGGAGCTCGGTTGCAAGAAGCGTCATTATGACGGACGTCATAAACGGCAAAATGTTTTTGAGTGCGATACGAACAAGCGGAGTGCCGAGACACTTGGACGCAAGGTTGTATTCTCTGTCGCGGATGATGATGACTTGCGTACGGATGAAGTATGCAATTCCAAGCCATCCCGTTATGGTCAAAGCAAACACCATCGTCCAGAAACTTGCCGTCATGATCATGATAAGCACCGAGATGATAAGCACGTACGGCACGTTGCCGACAATGTTGTACACTTCTGTCATAAACTTGTCAAATCTCTTTGAAAAGCCCCAGATCGCACCGATTACGACGCCTATGAACATATTGATTGCAGCGCACACGAGTGCAAGACTTATGGATATGCTCGATCCGTACCAAATGTAGTCGAACGTAGATTGTCCGGAATCGCCGCTGCCGAGAATCCAGTGGATGCTAAAACCGAATTTATCGATTGCCTGGCTAGGACTGAGGTGTTGCGCCGACGTGTCCATAATGTTGATAAACGGAGTGGTTTTGGGATCGTATCCGATTGCAAGCGGATAGATGTACGCAAACACTATAACGAACAACAGCAGTGCGATAAACACAATGTTTATCCTATTTTTGAAAAACACTCTGAACACAGATTTCCAATAGGAATATCTGGGCGCGGTGATTTTTTCGGAATCGAGTTCGTTGTTGTCTACGTGCGAAAACAACTCTTCGTCCGTCATATTGAATTCCTGAAGGTCTATCAATTTTTCTTCCATATCGTCACCTCGCCTTATCTGAGAATGAAATTCTCGGATCAACCATAGCCATCAAAATGTCGCCCAGTATCAACGACACGATGGACAACAGCGCATAGAACATCGTAAGTCCGACGATAACCGCGTTGTCGTACTTCGTGATTGCTTCAGTAAGCATTTTCCCGGTGCCGGGCACTGCGTAAATGCTTTCTGTGATGATTGCGCCGACAACTGCGCCGAGAATAGTGCCGGGGATATTGTGCACAAGCGGAATGATTGCGTTTTTGAGAATATGCTTGTTGAAGATCTCTCTTTCACTCAAACCGCCCGATCTTGCAAACTTGACATAATCGGAGTTTTGCTGATCTATCATATATCGTCTCAGCCAGTTCATAAGTCCCGCAACCGCAGGCAGCGCGAGCGAAATGATTGGTAGGATATACATCAACTTGCTTGTTGAGTCTACATCGAATCTGCCGGGCAATCCCATCTTCATACCGAGCGCGCGGAACATAAAGATGTAAGCGAGCGACGGAACTGCAATAATAAAAACGATGTAAATGGTGCCGAGTTTGTCAAGGATTTTACCCTTGTTTCTTGCCATCATAATGCCGAGCGGGACGCCGAGCACGTATGCCATGATGGACGACAAAATGCCGATTACAAACGAGAAGCCGACCCTTGACATGCTGCTTTTGACAGTGCCGACGTTCGTATAGTTGTCAACAAATCTTTCCGCCGCAAAATCTCCGCCCGTCGTCAATGAATCTTTGACGAAAGTTGCCATATGCAAATCGTCGGACGACAATTCTTGATAGCCGGTGGGGTACGTCACGAGCATTTGCTTGTTTGTGCCTTGCGATTGAGTCATCGTTTCGAACGCGTCGACTCCTTTGTTGACCGAGAATGAAACACCCAAATTTATTTTAACGATATTTTGGTGAATAAACGGGAACTTGTTGTCAAAATATACGAGATATTTATATTTCGTGCCGTTGCCGATGATTGCAGGCGAAAATTTCTTTCCGCCGTATGCAGGATCGTACCACGTGAAAGAGAGTCCTCTTTCACCCACCAATTGATCGTCGTCTTCCACGTAATGAATTGAGTCGACTTGAATAAGGTTTTTAAAGAAATTCCACGCTCTTTGAAGAGTGGAAAACTCTTTGTATGCGAAAAGGCGTTGTTCACCGCCCTTGGGAACTCTGTTTCCTGCCAGTTTCGCGTCAAGTCTGACGACTTTGTAACCGTGTTGGTCACAATATTCGTAAAATTTTTGAACGTACACCTTTGTGATTGCGGAATCCGAACTTGCGGTTCTTCCTATCTTGACTGCCTCGGCTCTGTTTTCCGAAGATATTTCTCCTTGCTTTTCAAGGCTCGTCAAAAATTCGGCATACGTCAAATTCTCTAAATAGCCGTATCTTTCCCATTGCGTATATTTGTAGACTTCTTTGTCGTTGTGCTGCTGCTTTTGAATTTGCGTATCGCCGTTGAATATGGAATCTCGGTCTATAAACGTGTAGACGAGAGCCATAACTATTATGACGACTATTGCGACAGAAATAAGTCCGCGTATAAGACGTTTGAGCAGATATTTTGTCATAATAAACTCACTCTAAAATATGCAAAACTCGGAAGAGCAGAGATTTCTCCCTCCCCTTCCGAAAGATGCATTCCTATCAGCCGATTCCTCGGCTGATAGGCGTTTGTTGCTATAAAATCTTCGATATTAAATTGTAAATCAATAAATACCGAGAAGTTTGATCATTGCGCCACTCACCGGCAACATCGTGTCGAGGAAGGACGAAGGATCTTGATAGTCGGGGCCCCAACCGGAGCAGTCGTAAATGTCGTAGTTGTTCTCTGCGCCGGTGAGTGCATAGTAACCTGCATAGAGCCAACCCGCTTGTTTTTCGGTTGCAACGAGGTTGATGACGACTTTGCCGCCGAATGTGGATTCAATGCTTTGTTTTACAACTTGCGCTTGGTTGACGTATGCTGCATAACCACTCCAATACGGATAATCGATCTTGATCGGGTTGCTTGCGCTGATTTCGATGCCTTTTTCTTTGAGATCTGCGATTGCAAGGTCAAGGTATTTGTTTGCAACGGTGGTGTTGTACCAGCCGTCGAAACCGGAGGAAGAACCGATGCCGCCGTCAGCAGTGGGATCCCAAACCTTCATTGCGTCTTCACCCATATCTGCATTGAGTTGAGCTTGGACGATTGCGCCGTAGTAAGTGCCCTTTGCAAACGTTGTTGCAGTGCCGTTGATATCAATCGTCACGTCTTTGCTGAGGCTGACGAAAGTACCGGTTGTGTAGAGGTTGCCGACTGCGTAAAGAGCAGCTTCACTGCCACGAGTTTGTGCTGTGTATTGCTCTCTGTCGAGCGCTCTCATGAATGCGAGACGGAAGTTCTTGTTCATCATTGCATATGCGGTGATGTTCTTGTCGTCCGTTGTCTTTGGGGATGCCATGCCGTAACCGTTGATGGTTTCGTAAGCGCTACGTTTGACGTTTACGTAGAAACCGAATGCGGTTGCGTCGGTGCCGGAAACGTAGATTTCGTCTGCATGCTCTGCTTTTGCAAGTGCGGTCGTCGTGGTGTTGAGACCTGCGCCGTCAATCACGCCGGAAAGCAAATCTTTGTAAGTTGCGCTGGTGTCGCCGTTGTCTTCGTAAGAAACCCATGTCAAAGTCTTGATGTTGATGTTGTCTTTGTTCCAGTAAAGCGGGTTTGCGGAGAAGACGATCTTGTTCTTTGCGGTGAAGTTGCTCACAACGTACGGACCGCAAGAAAGAATATAGTCAGAACTTGTTCCGTAATTCTCGCCAACGGAGTCTGCATATGCTTTGCAGAAAGGAGAATACGGGTTGTAGCTCAAACGAGAAATGAAGTAGGAGCTCGCTTCTTCGAGAGTGTATTGAAGAGTGTGGGTGTCGAGAGCTTTGACGCCGACGTGAGAGAAGTCTGTGTCTTCGCCGTTGTAGTACTCGGTTGCGCCTTTGATAACACCGGTGATAAGGCCGTCTGCGACAGCGTCTTTATCAAGTGCTCTCTTAAGACCGTCAACCCAGTCTTGTGCAGTCACGTCATAACGTGCCCTTCCGTCTTTGTCCACCCACTTAACGCCTTCACGAATGTGGAAAGTGTAGGTCAAACCGTCTTCAGAAACATCCCAAGACGTTGCAAGAGCGGGTTTCACGGTTCCTTCGCAATTATATTCGATGAGGTTGTCAACGAGGTTGACAAGAGCTTCGGAGTCAACACTTTGATAAGTGCCTTGAATATCCCAGCTTTGAGGATCGGCAGTGTATGCCATATTGTAAGTGTCTCTGATGACATAACCCTTGCTGATAAGATATGCTTTTGCTTCGGCCTCGTACGTGCCCGTTCCTTTGAGTTGAGCATATTTTGCTTTCAAAGCATCACGGTCTGCAGTCTTGATGATTTTGTCTGTAACGATAACGTTGTGGAAACGCTCCATGTCGTTGCCCCAAAGAGTGTTAGGAGCAGTATAAGGAGCAACTTTGCCGATTGCAAGTGCGCCACCTTGGGATCTTGTCGGAATGAATGTGCCGGTTTGGAGAAGTTTTGCTTCTGCAACTGCCATAAGAGCATATCTCATATCCGTATCCTTTGCCTCTTTTGCGGCCGTATACACTTCGTTGAAATCTCCAAGAACAGCATTGTAAACCTCGTCGTCGGAAAGAACCGGAGCTGCAGGAACGCTGCTGCCTTTTCCGCCTTTATCCTTCGGGTTGCACGCTGCGAACACGCCAACTGAAAGAACGAGAACCAAAACCATAGCCAAAATAGCAATAATTCTTCTTTGCTTCATTGTTGTTACCTCCTGATTTGTTTATTATTAGGTTGTTGATTTGTGTTTATTATAAGTGCATATCCCGAATCTGTAAACACTTTTTTTCTGTTTTTCAAAAAAATTTATTTTTATGCATTTTTCAAGACGCCCCTTCCGTTCTGCCCCAAAATCTCATTTTTATGCCACTTTATCATACATTTTTGTGATTTTGTATTGCCATTTTGCCATTTTACACCCGTTTTTTGCCTTTGCCCCCACCAAAACATCGGTTGCGCAACCGCAATTTTTCGTTGCTTTTATGCAAAATAACCCTTAAAATGCATAAGAATAAATTTTTTTGTATAAGCCATTTTACGCTTTTTGAGCAAAATTGTTACAAATCTTGCAATAATATCAAACTTTATTTGCGCTTTTTGCAAATTATACTGTATATTTACTCACGCTTTTGCAAGATTATGCCATATTATTCACACACGTTTACTGCCCCGCTTTCCCCGCCTTTACACGCGTATTCTCATATACGCGCGCACGCGCATGCACACATAATATATGCACACGCATTGCGCACACACAATTGCACGTGTACACGCACGCGTACAATAATATATATGGATGAGTTTGTTTGCACGAATATATAAATATGGATATTTGAAATGAAGAGCGCGCATTAAAACTTTTTGAAATAGAAAAAAACGAGACAAACAGATGAATGATGTAACACTAAGAGTGCGATATTGAGATGAAGAGCGCGAAAAAAGCCCCTTGTCCAGCAACCCTAACGTACAAAACGTACGTGAGTTGTTGACAAGGGGCTTTGACAAAGCTATTCGCTCAATAGCGCACTCTTAGAAGAAGCGGGCAACAAGATCCTTGGAATACTGCACAGTCTCTTCCATATCGCCGAAGCTCATGATTTCGCCTGCATAGTAGGTGTTGAGATTGCCTTGCATTGCTTCGACTTTCTCGTACCAACCATCGGCGTAGTCTTTCTCGAAGACGTGCGGGAAATAATACCACTTTCTCTCGTAGACGCATTTATCGATGTCGATGCCGCAGAGTTTCATATCGTCCCAAGCCATCTTCTTTGCTTCTTCGTAGGTCTTGAGTTCCTTACCCTTGTAGTTTCTGAGCACGTAGGTGGTGAGAACCTGGTTGGGTTCGTTTGCCCATCTGTGATAGAAGACCATAAGGTGTCCGAGACGTTCGGGAACCATGTTGTCGAAGAGATAACCTGACATATCGGGATAATACGTGCCGGGTTTGCAAGTGACTGCCGTGACGTCGTAACGCTCGTAATCGATCTTTGCAAAGAGTTTCTTTTCATCTTCGGTTGCGTCGAAGTAGTTGGGCATATGTTGAAGCGGAGATGTGATGATGATCTTGTCATACTCTTCCATATCTTCGCCGATATAGACTTGCACTTTGCCGTTTTGACGCGTGACTTTGGTGATGTTCACGTTAAGGCGTGCGGGATGTTGAAGTTTTGCATTGACTGCTTCGTAAATGCTTTGCGTACCGTCTTTCCAAGTCCAAAGGTCTTTGTTGACGAAATACATTGCCGTTGCGAAGTCAAGGTATTTGAGAACGTATGCCGCAGGAATTTCATCGAAGAAGCCGTATCCAAATGCGGTGTACGGTCCGATCCAAATCTCTTGAGCAAGTTTTACGCCGTTGAGTTTGCAGAAATCCGTGAAGTTCATGCAAAGATCTTTAAGGTTGGGGTTTTCACCAACGACATGTTCGCCCGTGACGGGATCGTATCCGTCGTATTTACCTTCGGAAATTCCCTTGTGTCCGGTGTATTCGTATCCTTTATACTTGGTCGCAAGGAGCGTGCCGAGTTTCTTGACTTGGGACTTCATGCGAAGAAGGTGCGGAATAAGGAGCGGATTCTTTTTCGGATTGAACGGATCGTAGGGCTTGCCGTTTTGTTTGCGGTATGCACGTTCGAGTTTCGGGCCGTTGTGGTCCACTCCGCCGAAGAGTTCGAGTTCGTGAACGGCATAATAAGTCGGGCAACCCATGATTGCGCCCATTTCAAATCTCTTGCCGTCATGATAGGGAGAGTGGCATTTACCGCCGACATGATCTTCTCTTTCGAGAATTGCGTAATCGGTATAGCCATTCTTTTCAAGATGCACTGCCGCACTGAGTCCCGCAGGGCCTGCGCCGATGATACAAATCTTTTCGTTCTTTGCCATAATAATCTCCTTTTTGACAATATATCCTATTTTGTTTTTCTAAATAAAATACGTTTGTCAATCTCTTTTCATCGATATAGTTATAACACCATTTTTTGCAAAAGTAAATATCTTGCTAAAATTTTATCAATATTTTATTATCTATTTTGTAAAATAAGTATTAACAATGTAAAAAACACGTGTTATAATAATTTGAGAAATCAAAAAAAGGCGGGACAATATGAGATTTAACTCCTTTGAAGAACTTCTGCGCTACAATGCCGAGAAACACACAAACGACGTCGCTTTGATTTTCGATAAGGACGGAGAGATATTCAACGTGACTTATTCCGAATTTTTCGACGGAGTTCTCGAAAGAAAGGCTCAACTCGAAAAAGAAAACGCAAACTGCGTGGGCATATTGCAAGCCCCGAGCGCAAAATGGCTCGTCGATACGTTTGCAAGCGTGCTTGCAGGAAAACAAACGGTGCTTCTCGATCCTATGCAAGAGCCTGCCGTTATTCAAAAAATGGTGACCGCAACCGACGTTGCTCTCGTTCTTACCGACGAACTCACCGCTCCGTATGCGCAAGCGGTTAAAACCGCTCCCGTAGAGAACGTAGAAAAGGCGGACGGCGAAGGAGATATACTTTTCTTCACATCGGGCACAACCAACCTTTCAAAAGCGGTCGTGCTGACGTCGAAATCTCTTTGCTCGAGCGCATGGAACGGACAGCAGAAACTCCCTTGCACATCTAGCGACAATCTTCTTTGCATGCTTCCGCTCACCCACGTGTTCGGATTTGTATGCGCAATGCTCTGGCCAATGACGCAGGGCGCGAGAATCTCGCTGACAAGAGGAATGAGATATATCCCGTTCGATTGCAAATACTTCAACCCGACTATAATATCCGTCGTGCCGTCCGTGCTTAAATTCTTGATTGCCACGAACGCGCTAAACGACGATTTGAGAGTTATACTCGTCGGCGCAGGTCCCGCAAGCGAACAAATGCTTGCGGCAGCAAAAGCAAAAGGTATCGAAGTGCGCTTCGGATACGGACTCACCGAGACGTCGAGCGGCGTTGCCATAAGTTGCGGAGACGACCCGTTTGCGATGTCGGTATGCCCCGACGACAAAATTACCATTGCAGACGACGGCGAAATTCTAATATCCGCGCCCACATGCGTGATGAAGGGATACTACAAAAACGAAACCGCAACGCGCGAAGTGCTTGAAAACGGCATTTTCCACTCGGGCGATTTGGGCAAATTCGACAAAGACGGCAACCTTCACATCACGGGCAGAAAGAAAGACATTCTAGTGCTCGAAAACGGAACGAAAATCTTCCTATCCGAATGGGAAGCCGATCTTCAAAGCACACTCGGAATAGAAGACATCGCACTTGCGCTTGTAAACAACGTGATTACGCTTTTTGTCGGCAACAAAGACGAAAACGTTGACAAAAACAAAGTGAAAGAAGACGTGAAAAAATTCAATTCGGCACATACGTTCGACCAACAAATCGGAGACGTCAAAGTGATTGACGGCGCACTGCCGAGAACCGCAACGGGAAAAAATCAAACGCTATTCTTTGCGTTGAAAAAACGTCTAAATGCGCGCAAGAAAATAAGCGCACAATACGAATAAATAAATCGTTAATATAAAGGAGAATTATGGCAACTCAATTCACCAAGGAACAAATTCAGTCAAACATCGCTAAGCTCGTAAAGCAATACATTCCGTCATTGCAAAACGAAGAGATAACCCGCGAAACTCCGATAAACTCGAAGGGCTACGAATCTCTCAATTATATACTTATCATCTGCACGCTCGAAAGCGACTACGGCGTGAAAATTCCCGATAAAGTTTGGATGAAACTCGACACTGTCGGGGATGTCGTCGATACGGTCTACGATATGGCAGAAAAGAAATCAAAATAACGTAAACGATGTTTTACATGGCGCATATTGCAAGATAAAATGGCAGATTTGACGTATATCGAAAAAAAGAAACTGCTTGCCGACGACGTGACTATGTTCAGAAATCTTCGTCCGTCGGTGCTTTTGAGATGGCTTCAGGAAATATCCATCGCGCACACGGAAGAACTGGGTGCAGGCAGAGAGAAAACGCTTGACAAAGGCGTTCTTTGGGTGGTTGCTCGCATAAAAATCGAAGCAAGCAGGCTTCCCGTATACGACGAAAAAGTCGCGCTGAAAAGTTGGGCAGGTCCGACGTTGCGCGTGCTGTTTCCGCGTCATTACGTCCTTGAAGACGAGAGCGGCAACGCAATCGTGAAAGCAAGCGCGGTTTGGCTTCTTATGGATGCAAAAGAACGCAGAATGGCGTTTCCCGACGAATACGGCGTGGTTGTTCCGGGTATAAAAGAAGACGGCGAACTTCCACTACCCTTGGGCGTTTCTTTGGGGGAACAGAAAGAGAAAAAACAATTCACCGTCGCATATAGTCAAGTCGATATAAACAAGCACATGAACAACAGCAAATATCTCGACGAAATGGAAGACGTTCTCGGCGGTGAGTATCTTGAAAAGCACTCTCTTAAAACACTCGAAATCGAATTCAAATCAGAGATAAAACTCGGCTCGCAAGTCTCGCTTGCATACACCGTTGACGGAGACAAAGCGGAAATGATAGGCTATGTCGGCAACGTCCCTTGCTTTGAATTGAAAGCGACTTTTCAAGAAATCTAATCTTAAAACCAATCACACAACGCAAAAATCCGCACCCGTTGCGGATTTTTTTCTTATCAAAGCAAAAATCCGCCGTTCTTTTTATATAGTTAATTTTCTTATAAGCATATCTAAAACCCTAAATAAAATTACCCCATCTTTCCGGTCCGCGCCGGTATTTTTTCCACCACTCTACAAAAGTTTTGCGTTTGAAACTCTAAATGCAACTTTCCCCTTTCCTCAGGTGTTTTCCCTATCACCGTTCCCCCTTGCAAGGGAACCCACGGTGACCGCGTGGCGGGGGACAACACTCAGCACTCGCATAGACAAGTATCGTCCCCTTGTTATGCCACCACGCTTTTTGCGCCGGCTACGCAACAACACGGCGCAGTCGCTCGTACAAATCGTTAAGCTCGGCGTTCGATGCGGTCGCCGCCTTGCGGCTCCAATTCCGTCTTCGAAGTCACACATTCCGTTTATAAGTGCGCTTCGAATGGGTGGATGTGTTATTCATATTTTCTGCGCGATTAGCAGAGCAAAAATCCAGCAAATAAAAGGACACCGCACAAAACTGTGCGGTGTCCGTAAACTTGCGCCGATTTTTACTCAATCTGCATCAAGCGATTCCAATCTGATTTGCTTCTTCTCTTCTTTGGTGAGTTTTCTTCCCTTTGCGGAGATAACGCTGTCACCGTGTTTGACGAAGAGCATAAGCACGATTGCTATGACGATGCAGATTGCACTGTACAAGAACAAGAATTTGTTGCCGCCTGCGTCCATGATTGCGCCGCCGATTGCAGGAGTGATTGCCTGTGCGGACATGGTTGCCACATAGTAATAACCGGTGTATTGTCCGACCGTTTCGGCAGTGGAAAGTTCGGTGACCATCGGGAACGTATTGACGTTTGCGATGATAAGGCCGAAACCTGCGATGAGATAGAAGAGTGCAAAGAGCACTGCGGGAATTGCCGCGTTGTCGTTCGGAGCGACTGCCGCAAAGATAAGCACGAATGACACGACTGCCATGCCAAAGCCTATCATAATGGATTTTCTTCTGCCGATTTTGCTGCCATGCCATATACCGACGGGGATGAACGCGATTGCGCTGATGCCCATAGAAACGCCGGAGATTATGGACGCGATACCTGCCGACAGGTTGAGAGCCTTTGTCGTATAAATCGACAGGTTAGAAGACACGGCATTGTATCCCATAAACCACATAAAGATTGAAGCAAGGATAAGAATGAAGGATTTAAGTCTGCCTTTTTCAAGGTCGGATTTTGCACCCCACCACTCTTTCGGACTTGCATGTTTCTTCTTGGAGTTTGCGACGACTTCTTTTGCAAATTCGACCGCTTCGGGAGCGAGCTTTGCGTGTGCGATATCGACTGCGCTTTCGTCTATGGTTTCTATAGCGTCGCCCGACGGTTTTGAATCGAGAGCGTAATTTGCGTCACCTTCAAAAATGAGTTCTTCCGCAAATTTTTCCGCGTCGGGATTTTCTCCTTCCGCAAAGTCATCGATTTCGTATTCTTTGCAAATCTCTTGGCATTTTGCAACGAGTTTGCGTTCCTTGACAAGAGCGATGAAACCTGCAAGGAGCAAGAGCATACCTGCGGCAACCGAGCCGAAGATAATGACGTAGTTTTCAAGTCTTTGACCGAACAACACCACCGTGTAGATAAGGAATGCTATCGCACCGCCGATACCGCCGCAAAGGTTGATGATTGCGTTTGCTTGCGAGCGAAGCGGCTTGGGGGTGACATCCGGCATGAGCGCAACCGCAGGAGAGCGGAACGTCGCCATCGCTATAAGCACGAGAAGAAGAATAACCATGTAGATTGCAAGGCTTTGAATTCCTTCTTTGGTCTTGGTGTAGTTCTCGTGAATTCCGTTTGAAATGTAATTGTTCATGCCTGATGCAACGAATTTTTTGTAACTTGCGTTGCTGTCGAGCATTTCCTGATAAGTTTTGCCCGTCTCTTCGCACGTTGCGCTCAAATCGGAAACGACTTCGCCCTTATAATAGTAGGTCGTGTCGCCCAACATATTGAGCACGGCTTTTTGGGAAGTCATGTCTCCGTAATAGCGTATGGAGACGAAATCTTCCTTTGTGAGATGGTTCTGATCTCTTACATAAGTAAGGTCGCAATAGTTTGCACTGCCCGATTCTTTGGCTTCTGCCTTGTCCCACCATTCTGAAAGAAGCGGACTCATGAACGAATCGTCTGCAAGTTGCGCTTCGATAGACGCGGTGTATTGCTCTGCCTTTGCCTGTTGTTTGAGCGTGGCAACGGGAACGAACACCATAAGCACAACCGCACAAAGCGTGCCGATGACGATGAAAGGCGTACGACGACCGAATTTCTTTGCAAGTTTGCCGTGCGCGTTGTCGGAGAGTTTTCCGAAAAGCGGAAGCATGAACAAAGAGAGCAAGTTGTCAAGTCCCATGATTAAGCCGCGCGCCCAACTCGGCAAGCCGTAGGCTTGTTCGAGAAGAAGGGGTACGACAAAATCGTACGCTGTCCAAAACAGCATGATGATTGCAAACGCAAAGCCGACTTTGAACGTTTGCGGATAGTTGAGTTTGAGCGGTAGTCTGCCTTTTTCGTCAAGAATAGGAGCGGCCTTCTCTTTTTTCTTCATATATCTTCTCCCAGATAAGAATGGCATTTTTACCTACACACGCACGTATACGCGCAAAATAAAAATACAAATATATTATAATGTATAATAAACAATATGTAAATACCCAAAAAAACAAAAATTCGTTGATTTTTCTTTGCTTCTCGCAAGCATGAAAAAGCGGACGAATCCTTTTCGTCCGCAAAAATCTTTTTATCTTTCAAATTGTATGTCTTCTCGATATTTAAAATCCGACAACTCGGTTTTTATATTTTAAGCGTTGATCGTGAGAACTCGTTCGTCGTTTACGAAAACGCAAGCCGTAAGGTTGTTGCAGACAAGTCTCATTTTGCCTTTTTCGCACTCGCGTTCGATAATCAACGCGTCGTTGTCGTTCACAAAATGCGTCTCTCCCGTCAGATAATCGGCGTATTTTTCTCTGAACGCACCGAGAGCGCGATAGTGAGACAAAAGTTCTTCGTCTTCTCTTCCCCACGGATAAGTCACTCTGTTGAGCGGGTCTTCATAGCCCTGAACGCCCGCTTCGTCTCCGTAAAATACGCAAGGTACGCCCGGGAGAACATACTGCAACGTGCTTGCCAATTTCAAGCGTTTCTTTGCCAAAGCGTATTGCATATCGTCAAGGCAAAACGCCGCTCTGTCTGCCTTTTTTCGTGGCATCTTCACGCCCGAAAGCGTTGTGAGTGCGCGAGCAGTGTCGTGACTGTCTATGAGATTCATAAGCACGTCGAGCGACTCTTTGGGATAGTTTTCAAGGATATGCGTGACAGTTGAGACAAACTCGTCCTTGTCCCCCGTGAGCGCATAGGCGACGATCGCTTCTTTGAAGGGATAGTTCATCACCGAGTCGAGCTGCTCGCCCATGAAATACGGCCGCCACTGACTGTATGCAATCTTGGTGGATGCGTCTTCCCACACTTCGCCGACAATAAGCACGTCTTCGCCTTCTTGCTTGATACGTCTGCAAAGTTTCGTCGTGAAATCAATCGGCAATTCGTCAACGACGTCGAGTCTCCACCCCTTCACGCCGAGTTTCGTCCACTTGTCGATAACACCGCCGTCGCCGAGTATCAAATCGCAAAAGCCTTTCGCGCTCTTGTTGACAGTGGGTACAACCGTGCTGCCCCACCAGCAAGCGTACTCGTCGGGATAATGCTTGAAATAATACCACTCGTAATATGGCGAGTTTTTGCTCTGATACGCACCTATCGTGTCGTAAGTCCCTTCTCGGTTGAAATATCTGCTGTCCGCTCCGGTGTGGTTGAAAACACCGTCAAGCATAATTTTTATGCCATGCGCATCCGCTTCTTTTACAAGATTTGCAAATTCTTCTTCACTTGCAAAAAGAGAATCTATTTTCAAATAATCACCCGTGTCGTAGCGGTGATTCGAGCAAGACTCGAAAATCGGGGAAAGATAAATAAGGTTGACACCCAAACTTTTGAGATAATCGAGCTTTGAAATTATGCCGTTTGCGTTTCCGCCGAAAAAAGTCGTCCGCACGGTAATCCACGCCTTCACGCGCAATATCCGGACGTTCGTACCAGTCCGTATGCAAGCGTCCGCGCTTTGAAAAAGGCTTGTCACCGACCTTGCAAAATCTGTCCGCAAAAATCTGATAGGTTACGCCGTGTTTTGCCCAATTCGGTGTTTTATAGTCGCATTTTGTGACGGTCAACTGCCATTCAGGCAACCAATCGCCGCGAACTGCCGTCCCGTCGAGTGCCCTGCCGAAGAAAGCCAAATCACCGTTTTCAAGCTCACCTTCGAAGCGGTATTTCCAAACACCCCACTCTTTGAGCGCAAACGCTCCTACAAAAATATCTTGTCCCCTCTCGCTCTTTTGATAGGGCAATTCAAATCTAAGCGGCGCACCGTTTATCTCGCCGCCCTCTCCGAACATTTGCCTTAGCACGACAAAAACACGCTTGACACATAAAGAACTGTCAACCGGAAAAACGATCGTCGTTGCTTTGTTCGCAACGCTTGCGCCGTACGGCTTTTTGTCCAGCAAAGGGTTGTACATTTTAATTAATGATGAATAATTAATAATGAATAATTGCGGAATATTCCTATTAATTATTTGTGGCGTAGGCGAGATATTATCTCAAGCGCAAAAAATTTGTCATTGAGATGAAGAGCAAGGAAGGTACGGCTTGAACCAAAACCCAACGTACTATGCGTACGTGATTTTGGGGCAAGCCGTGCCTGACGAAGCTATTCGCTCAATGACAGATTTTTGAAGGTTCCAGATGCGTTGAGCATACTCTTCCACCGACCTATCGGCTGCAAAGAAACCTGCTTTGGCAATGTTCACGAGAGACATGCGATTCCATGTGTCTTTGTCAAGATAGGTGGCGTTGACGCGCTCTTGAGCGGCGGAGTAGCTGTCAAAGTCGGCAAGAACCATGTAGCTGTCGGGTTGTCCGCCACGGCCTGTGGTGAGCGAGTCGGCAATTTCGCCGAAGGAGATGCCGCCCACGCCTTGGCGCAAAGTGTCGATGAGACGCTTGATGCGCGGATTTGTCTGATAATAGTGAGAGGGATGATAGCCCTTCTTCCAAAGCTCTTCCACTTCATTGGCAAGCATGCCGAAAAGGAAGATGTTGCCGTCGCCGACTTCTTGGTGAATTTCAACGTTTGCACCGTCGAGAGTGCCGATGGTGAGCGCGCCGTTGATCATGAATTTCATGTTGCCGGTTCCGCTCGCTTCTTTGCCTGCGAGTGAAATCTGTTCACTCACTTCCGCCGCCGGCATAATCATCTCGGCAAGCGTCACGCGATAGTTTTCAAGGAAGACAACTTTTATCTTGCCCTTGACGTCGGGATCGTTGTTGACAAGATCGCCGAGCGCGCAAATAAAGCGGATGATTTGTTTTGCCATATAGTATGCGCTTGCGGCTTTTGCGCCGAAGATGAACGTGCGCGGTTGAACGTCGAGATTGGGATTTTCCTTTATGCGCAGATACAAATCGAGAATGTTGAGCGCGTTGAGCAACTGACGTTTGTATTCGTGAAGTCTCTTCACTTGCACGTCGAATATGCTGTCGGGATCAACCTGAACGTTGTTCTGAGCAAGAATGTATTTTGCAAGGTCTTCCTTGTTTGCACGCTTGATTTGAGCAAGACGGGAGAGCACTTGCTTGTCTCCGATATAATTTTGAAGTTCCTGAAGCGAATCGGGTTCTTTGAGCCACTTGTCGCCGATAAGTTCGTTGATAAGACCTGCAAGCCGCGGATTTGCCTGAGCGACCCATCTCCTGTGCGTGATGCCGTTTGTAACGTTGGTGAACTTCTCGGGGTGCATGCGATAGTAGTCCGCAAAGACGTCGTTTTTAAGAATATCGCTATGAAGTGCACTGACACCGTTTATGGTGTGAGAAGTGACAAGGCAGAGATTTGCCATTTTCACCTGCCCGTTTGAAAGCACGGCGTTGCGGTTGACAACGTCCCAATTGTTGGGATAGAACGCCCAAAGCTCGTTGCAGAAGCGTTGATTGATTTCTTGCACGATTTGGAAGATTCTCGGAAGAAGGCTTTGGAACAGGTTTTGCGGCCATTTTTCGAGAGCTTCCGCCATGACGGTATGGTTGGTGTAAGAAATGCAATGGGTTGTGATGTCCCACGCCTGATCCCAGCCATAGCCGTACTCGTCGAGGAGAAGTCTCATAAGTTCGGGTATGCAAAGAGTCGGGTGCGTGTCGTTGATGTGGATAGCAACGCAGTCCGCAAGATTGTCAAGAGACGGATTGGTCTTCAAGTGACGGCGCAAAATCGACTGAATGGACGCCGAAACGAAGAAATATTGTTGTTTAAGGCGCAAAGACTTGCCTTCGATGTGATCGTCGGCAGGATAAAGCACCTTGTTTATTGACTCCGCCATAGCCTTTGCTTCGCTTGCTTTGAGATACTCGCCGCGGCTGAACATGTTGATGTCAAAGTCTTGCGGAGCTTGGGAGTGCCAAAGTCTTATACGGTTGACGGCGTCGGTGTCGTAGCCCGAGATGTTCATATCGTAAGGCACTGCGTCAACGACGGTGCAATCGCGTTGGGTGACGGTGAGTTTTCCGTCGTTCCAGTTCTGATCCACCACTCCGCCGAATTTGACTTGGTAGACTTCTTCAAGTCTGGGGAGCAAGCCACACGTCGCCCATTTTGAGCCAATCGTCAGGCTGTTCGAGTTGCCAACCGTCGACTATGCGTTGTTTGAAAATGCCGTAGTCGTATAAAATAGAAAATCCGCTCGCGGGGTAACCGCACGACGTGAGCGAATCCATATAAGCGGCGGCAAGTCTGCCAAGTCCGCCGTTGCCGAGACCTGCGTCCGGCTCGAAATTGTATATCTCGTCCATGCTTACGCCGAAACTTTCAACCGCCTTGGTCACCTGCTCGGTGATACCCATATTGAAAAGGTGGTTGCGCAAAGATCTTCCGAGCAAAAACTCCATGGACATATAGTACACTTGTTTTGCGTTTTGCTCGTGACAGACCTTTTTGAAGTCGACGCGCTTGTTGGTGAGAAGGTCTCTTACGACCATGCAGGTTGCACGGTAAATCTGAGCCTTGCTCGCGTCTTCGGGTTTGACTCCGAAATAACTCGAAAGCACGCCCGTGACGTGGGTCTTAAACTCTTGTTCTGTTACGTTAAATTTCATACATTATCCTTTCCTTCCGCTTTCCCCCGGACGAAAGAGACGTTGAGTTGAGTTTACAAGCCGAAATCGGCACGTATTTTATTATGCACAATCGGCGCGAGAATTGCAACCGATTGAGTGGCGTATATATAAAATATACGCCGTCGGTCTTACTATATCAGAGATTTTGATAAATATCGATATATTTCTTTGCGCTTACGTCCCAGCCGAAGTTGGAATTCATGCCGTTTTTGACGACCTTATCCCAGTTGGTCTTGTCGCTGAACTGTGCATATGCGCGCCAGATTGCGTCCAGCATATCGTATGCGTTGTAAGTCTTGAACGTGAAGCCTTTGCCTTCGCCCGTTTCGGGATTGAATGCGGGAACGGTGTCTTTGAGTCCGCCTGTTTCTCTCACGACGGGGACGGAACCGTATCTCATTGCAATGAGTTGCGAAAGTCCGCACGGCTCGAATTTGCTGGGCATAAGGAAGATGTCGCTTGCTCCGTAAAGTTTGCTTGCAAGGTCGCCCGAGAATGCGGTTATCGCCCTGAACTTACTCGGATATCTGCCTTCGACCGAACGCACCATATTTTCATACTTCCAGTCACCCGTTCCGAGAACGATGACCTGAATGTCCGCGCGCATAATATCGTCGATGACTGCTCCCACAAGGTCAAGTCCTTTCTGTTCGGTGAGTCTCGAAACCATCGCGACGAGCGGTCTATGCTCGTCATACGGCAAGTTGATCATCTCGCAAAGCGCTTTTTTGTTCTCCGCTTTCTTCTTGGCATAATCTTTGACGGAATAGTTGACAAACAAACGCTTGTCGGTCTTTGGATTGTACACTGCCTGATCGATTCCGTTGACAACGCCGTGAAGTTTGTATCTGCGATTTGAAAGAATTCCTTCGAGTCCGTAGGAATAGAACGGGTCGAGAATCTCGTTTGCGTACGTTTCGCTGACAGTAGTGACAGCGTTTGCGCTCTCGATGCCGCCCTTCATATAGTTGACACAATCTCCGTTCATAACGAGCGGACGCGCCCAGTCGGGAAGACCGAGAATGTCGCCTATGAGACTGTCACCGTATTTGCCCTGAAATTCGATATTGTGAATAGTGAACACCGTCTTGATGTTCTGATACTCTTCGCTTGCACGATAAAACACGTCAAGGAAGACGGGACAAAGCGCGGTGTGCCAGTCGTTTGCGTGCAGAACGTCGGGGAAAAAGTCGATGATGGGAAGAACTTCGAGCACCGCTTTTGAGAAAAACGCAAAACGCTCGCCGTCGTCGAAATGTCCGTAAAGTCCTTTACGCTTGAAGTAGTATTCGTTGTCGATAAAATAATACGTCACGCCGTCATACACCGCTTCGTACACCCCGCAATATTGTCTTCTCCAACTCAAATCCACGAACGTGGAAGAGAGAAAACGGAAAGTATCACTGAATTTTTCATCGATTTCTTCTTTGTAGAAAGGTATGATCACGCGACAATCGTGTCCAAGCGCATTGAACGCCTTGGGCAACGAGCCTGCCACGTCGCCGAGTCCGCCCGAGCGAACAAACGGCATCGCTTCTGATGCAACAAACAGTATTTTCATATTGTTCTCCTTGTATGAAGGATTTTTTGTGTTTATATCCATATTTTCAATGGATTAAATTGAAAATAGGAGTTTTTTTGGGGGGGCAAGGATTTTCATTGCAAACTTTAATGCAACTTTTCCCTTTCCTCAGGTGTTTTCCCCATCACCGTTCCCCCTTGCAAGGGAACCCACGGTGACCGCGTAGCGGGGGACAACACTCGGTCGAGACATAACTTACGCCATTTCTCTTATTGTGCCACTTCGCTTTGTGCGCCGGCTACGCAACAACAAGGCGCAGTCGCTTGTACTTTACGTCAAGTCCGACGCTCGATGCGGTCGCCGCCTTGCGGCTCCAATTCCGTCTTCGAAGTGACACAGTCCGTGACGCAATTATTCGCTCAATAGCACACTCAAATTTTTAATTGTGATATTTGTGCGTTAGGCAAGGAAGATGTCCCCGCACGGCAACCCTAATTTACTGAGCGTAAATGAGTTGACGGGAGGGGGCGTCTGACGATGCATCACGCCAAATAGCACAATTAAATCACTTTGCCTTTGACGACAACCATAGGATAAGTCTCATACCCACTCAACGTTCTGTTGGGCTGAATGATGACATCCTTGTCGGTGATGGTGTAGTCAAGGGACGCATTGTCCATGACGATGGTGTCTTCCATGACGATGGAGTTGCGGATGACTGCGCCTTTGCCAACCTTGACGGAACGGAAAAGAATGGAGTTTTCAACGGTGCCGTCGATCACGCAACCGTCTGCAATAATAGAATTTTTGACGTTTGCGCCTTCTTTATACCTTGCGGGGACGGAGTCCTTGACCTTGGTGAGAATCGTGGAGTGCTTGTAGAAGAGAGCGTCTCTCACTTCGGGCTTGAGCAAGTCCATACTCACTTTGAAATAGGTCGGGATACGGTCGATGACGGCAACGTATTCCTTCACTTCGTAGTTCATGATATAAAGGTCTTGCAAGTTGGCTTGAAGAATGTCCTTTTCAAAATCGTAACTGCCGTGAGCAAAAGCGTTGTCCACGAGAGAGATGAGAAGGTCTTTCTTGACGAAGTAGATGTTGAGATTGCAAAGTTGCTTGCCCGTATCGCTTGCAACGGCATAGCGCAAATCGGTGATACGATTGTTCTTGTCGGCGGTGACGACGAATTTTCTGGAATTGATTTCGTCGGGGCGATAGGTCAGCACGGTTATATCCGCGTTTTTGTCGATATGGAACTGCTCCACTTCTTCAAAATCGATGTTGTAGGCGATATTCGTGTTGGATATGACGACGTATTCTTCCTGATTGTTCATCAAATATCCGCGAAGATGATACAACGCTTCGATTTTGCCCTTGTACACTTCGTGTTCGTTGTTGAAGACGAAAGGCGGGAAAAGAGTGAGTCCGCTGTTTTTTCTGTTCAAGTCCCAGTCTCTGCCCATGCGGAGATGATCCATAAGCGAGTTGTAGTTGCTTCTTGTGACGATGCCTATCGTCGTGATGTTTGCATGAACGAGATTTGACAGCGTGAAGTCGATAAGACGGTATCTGCCCGCAAAAGGAAGAGACGCCGTTGTGCGATGTATGGTCAAATCGTTGAGATGACTGTCGGGATCGGACGCGAAAAGTACGCTCATCGTTTTGTTTTTCATATTTTTCTCTCCTTTAACCTATCATTTCGTTTGCTCCGACGACGGAGTTTGCGGGAAGATTGTAGTTCGGCGCGATTACGCTTATCTTCCACTCACCCGGATTGCAATGGGACAAAGTTTCGCCCACTATGCAGTTTTTGCCGATGACGGCGTTCCAGCCGACGATTGAGAATCTTATGTCCGCACCGTCTTCGATGACTGCGCCCGGCATGATTATGGACGATTCGATATACGCGTCCTTGCCGATTTTGACGGAGTTTGAAACGATGCTGTTCTTCACAGTTCCGTTGATAACCGTACCTTCACTGACGAGACAGTTTACGACTTTGCCGGTCGGAGCGACGTAGTGTGGCGGCTCGGCGTTGTTTCTTGCGTAAATCTTCCACTTGTCGTCGTCGAGATTGAGTTCGCTGCCGTTGAGAATATCCATGTTCGCTTCCCAAAGAGAAGAAATCGTTCCGACGTCTTTCCAGTATCCGTCAAATTGATACGCATACATCCTCTGACCGTCCGCAAGCATCTTGGGAATGATATTTTTGCCGAAGTCGTTTTCACTCGTCTTGTCGTTTTCGTCTTCGATAAGGTATTTGCGGAGTTTTTCCCACGTGAAGATGTATATGCCCATAGACGCTTTGGTGCTCTTGGGGTTTTTGGGTTTTTCTTCAAATTCTTCGATGGCTTTACTGTTCTTTTTGAGATTGAGAATTCCGAATCTCGACGCTTCTTCGATAGGCACGTCGCGCACCGCTATCGTGCAGTCCGCATTGTTGCGCTTATGCTCTTTGAGCATGTCGTGATAATCCATCTTGTAGATGTGGTCACCGCTCAAAATCACCACATAATCCGGGCTATAATTGTCGATAAAGTCTATGTTTTGATAAATGGCGTTTGCAGTGCCCTTGTACCATTCACCCGATTTTGCGTCCATATAAGGTGGCAAAACGAAGATGCCGCCGTTGAGTCTGTCCAAGTCCCACGGTTGTCCGTTGCCTATGTACTGATGCAACTCGAACGGACGATATTGAGTGAGCACGCCTATCGTATCGATGCCGCTGTTGATACTGTTTGAAATCGGGAAATCGATGATGCGATATTTTGCGCCGAACGGAACTGCGGGCTTTGCGACTCTTGACGTAAGAACTCCGAGTCTCGTGCCTTGTCCGCCTGCAAGAAGCATCGCGATGCACTCTTTCTTTGAAATTTTGCTCATTATTTTTCCTCCTTATATTCGGGTTTCAAAAACATAACCGAGTTTTTGGGAATGTTTACTTTTATTGAATACGGATAGCCGTGAGACGGTTTTGCCGTCGCTCTGAAAGACGGACGACGTTCTTCTTCTCCGCCGTATTTCTTGAGTGCGGAATACAAATCCGCTCTGTACGTCACGCCTTCGGGCACGCCCATGACGTATTTGAGTCTTTCGACGGGCGAGAAGTTGATGACGCATATCACATATTCTCCGTCCGCCGCCTTGCGAATGAAAGACAAGACGTTTTGCTTGTTGTCGTCCACCACTATCCACTTGAAACCGTCGTAAGTGCAATCGAGTTGCCACATGGCTTTGTTTTCAAGATAGAAGGCGTTGAGATCCTTCATAAACTTTTGGAAGGTGCGGTGGCGCGGATAGTCAAGCAAGAACCAATCGAGCTGTTGAGCATAGTTCCATTCTATAAACTGCGCAAACTCGTTGCCCATAAAATTGAGTTTCTTGCCCGGATGCCCCATCATAAAACCGTAGAACGCTTTGAGACCTTCAAATTTCTCGTCGTAGTCGCCGGGGACCTTGTTTATCATGCTGCACTTGCCGTGCACGACTTCGTCGTGAGAAATAGGCAAAATGTAGTTTTCGCTGTACGCGTAAGTAATTGCAAACGTGAGATTGTTGTGATTGTCCTTTCTAAAAAACGGATCAAGCGAAAGATAATGCAGGCTGTCGTTCATCCAGCCCATATTCCACTTGAAGTTGAACCCTAGACCGCCGTCGTATGCCGGCTTGGTTATCATCGGATATGCCGTCGACTCTTCCGCAATGGTGAGTGCGCCGTGATATTTTGAAAGTATCGCGGTGTTCATTTGTTTAAGGAAATCTTTGGCTTCGAGATTGTAGTTGCCGCCGTATTGGTTGGGAGCCCACTCGCCGTCCTTTCTGCCGTAGTCGAGATAAAGCATACTCGCCACCGCGTCGCAACGAATTCCGTCAATATGATAGGTATCAAACCAGAACATCGCCGCGGATATAAGGAAAGACCTCACTTCGTTCTTGCCGAAGTCGTACACCATAGTGCCCCACTCTTTGTGCTCTCCCTTGCGCGGGTCGGCGTATTCATAAAGGGGTGTGCCGTCAAAAAGGCGCAAACCTTGCTCGTCTCGCGGAAAATGCGCAAGCACCCAGTCAAGAATAATGCCTATGCCGGCTCTGTGGCAACGGTCGATAAACTCCATAAGGTCTTTCGGCGTGCCATAACGAGACGTCGGAGCAAACATGCCGGTAGTCTGATATCCCCAACTTCCGTCAAACGGATATTCTGTGAGCGGCATGATTTCGATGTGTGTATAACCCATTTTCTTGACGTACGGAATGAGTTCGTCCGCCATTGCCGCATAGTTGATATAGTTGCCGTCGGCATACTTTTTCCACGAGCCGAAATGGATCTCGTATATGTTTATCGGACTGCCGTAAGGATTGAAGTTTTCTCTGTCTCTCATCCACTTCTTGTCTTTCCAACGGTATCCCGAAAGGTCGTAAAGTTTTGACGCGTTTGCAGGTGCGGTTTCAAAATGCAATCCGTAAGGGTCGCACTTGAAAACGATTGCGTCGTCTTGTCCCGTTATCGCATACTTATATGACTGATATTGCTCTGCACCTGCGATAAACGTTGCCCAAACTCCGTCGTCTTGTCTTGTCATGACGTTTGCGTTTGCGTCCCAGTCGTTGAAATCGCCAACGACGGACACGCACTTTGCGTTGGGAGCCCAAACGGAGAACTCCCATCCGTCAACGCCGTTTTCGACGCCCGGAACGGGAGAGAACATTTTTGCGCCTGATAATTCGTCCCTTCGTGGAACAAATAACTTGCGTAACTGTCTTTGTTTTTTGCCATACTTTCTCCTAAAAACCGATTCCGAAAAGTTGCAAACGCTTTTTGACGTGAGTGAAACGGCGTTGCATTTTTTATGAATCAACTTTTACAATACTTTATTTTATTGTAACAAAAAACGCGTGCGCATACAATAGGAATTTTGAAAATTTTTGCAAAAATGCAAAATTTGCATTATCATTTTTCGGTGTTTTGTTGAAATTACAACTTTATATGTTGTTTTTGCAGATTTTTGCAACAGCCAAACTCGCTTTTGCCGATTATTACAAATTTTATTTATAATTGCGCAAAGCTATAATTTACGGAATGTGCTTGTTAGAAGATGTGGCAAAACCACCGACCGCGAGCTTGTGGAGTGGTATTTTAATGTATACTCATTCAAGGGGCACTTATTAACGGACTGTGCATATTCGAAGACGGAACACGAGCCGCAACGGCGGCGAGCAAACCGAACGCCGAGCAAGACGGTTGTACGAGCGACTGCGCCATATTGTTGCGGAGCCGGCGCACAAAGCGTGGTGGCATAATGAGTGAACGATACTTATCTATGCGAGTGCTGAGTGTTGTCCCCCGCTACGCGGTTGTCGTGGGTTCCCTTTTAAGGGGGAACGGCAATAGGGAAAACACCTGAGGAAAGGGGAAAGTTGCATTAAAGTCTAAAACGCTCACCCCATAAGTACGCTCCGAATTGGCTTTTGTTTCGGGTGTGGGTGTCCCACCCTATCTAAACACCAAGCCGACAATCTTGCGAAATTGCGGCAGGAGTTTTTGCCCATGATCGAACTGATAGCAAAGATTTTCGGCGCGGTTAGCAGAACAAAAGCCTAATGCGGCTCTCGGCGTTGCTTGCACGCAAGTGATGCCGTTGCCGCAATGACGGCTTTTGTTCGGGCTTCACTTTCCGCAATTATTAATTATTCATTATTAATTATTCATTCAAAAAAACCACTACCGCACTGCCGCTTCCCGTCATTACGACTTTGTCGAAACCTTTCGCTTTCAAATCGTCATAGGCAATTCGTATTTTCGGATTTATCTTGCAGGACGCTTCAAACAAGTCGTTTCTCAAAACGGTCAACGCTTCTTTCACCGTTTGCGGAACAATCGTTTCCGTTTGCGACTCTCCGCGTTCTTTTTGCAATTCGTCGTAAAGTTTATAGCACGCGCCGCTATCCGCGCCGCCGTCCGCTACGACGATTTCAAAATCGAGATTTTCGTCGTTTTCAAGCGGTGTCACAATTTCCCCTACCCCCTGCACTCTGCAAGTTCCGCCATTCAACATGCAAGGCACGTCACTGCCGAGAGACAAAAAGAAAACCGTCATCTAACGACACGGATTTGCCTATCGCGCGCGCATATTCTCTCATGGTTTTTATCGCGCCGACTATGCTCGCCGTCGAACCGCCGAGTCCTGCGCCCAGCGGAATATTCTTTTCTATCTCGACTATGCCGCAAACGCCGAATTTGTCGGCAACGGCTTGGATTTTGCTTTTAACGAAATTCTCGAAACGTTCGGGACAAAACGACGGGAAACTTGCCTTGCAATTTATCTCTATTCCGCCTTTTTCGGTCGGAAAGAACTTCACGACGTCAACGAACTTATAGCACGGACAAACGATCATATCGAGCGTATGCAAACCGTCTCTGCGCCCCGTAACCGCGAGCGAGAGATTGATTTTTGCAGGTATTTCCGCTTGATAGATTGCACCTTTTGTCATAATTGAGATTGTCCTTGTTCGCCGCATTCTTTCGCTTCTCTTTGCTTCGACAACGGCAAGCGGATGTCAAATTCCGTATTGTATCCGTCTTTCGGCTCTTTTGCAAGCGAAATTTCTCCGCCGTGCATATTTACGATTCTCTTGCACACCGCAAGTCCAAGCCCCGAGCCTTGCTTGTTGCGAGACTTCTCGCCCACGACGAACGCTTCGAATATATCGTCGTCCGTTATACCCGGTCCGTTGTCCATAACTCTCACGAGTGCAAAATCGCCGTCCTTTTCCGCTTCCACGAAAAGCGTCGTTCCTTTGGGCGTATATTTGAAGAAATTGCCCGTGAGATTTTCAAACACTCTCAACAGATTCTGTTCGTCAACGTCGCAAATCAGTTGTTCTTCGGTTATCTCCGTATCGAGATTATAGCCGCGCAAATCGAATTCGTCGTATATATTCGCAAGGAACGTACGCACGATTTCCGCCACGTCGAGCGATTTCTTTTCGAGTGCGAAATCCGGATGTTCCAGTTTGTTGTATTCGTAGAACTGATTGATAAGGTCGCTCATTTGCGACGATTTTGCAAGTATAATCTGCAAATACTTCTGCTTGTCCTGCTCGCTCACGAGTCCGTCGGTTATCGCCTTTGCAAAGCCTTGAATTATGGTTATAGGTGTTTTCAAATCGTGCGAAAGACCTGCAAGCATTCGCTGTTTGTCTTGTTCGAGCGCAACTCTTTGTTTTTCGCTTGCGCCCAGCAAGTCAACCATTTCGTTGAATGCGTCGCAAAGCTGTTCGAACTCCTTTGAACCCTTATAGTCCACGTGCGTGTGGTAGTTGTTGCCGGCAAGAGACGACATTGCGCCAGTCATGGCAACTAGCGGTTTTTGAACGTGCTTATTGAGATATTTGATGTAAAGGAACATCACAAGTGCAAACAGTGCGACGATTGCAAGCACCACGATGATGACAAACACGTATGTTCCCACCGTGCCGCGCTCGTTTGCGTTGAGAAAAACCGCATAATACGAATTGCCGTCCTGCGCCGTGAACGTGATTTTGTTGAGCGTCTCCCCGTCGTGCGTCGCGTCATAGGTGAGCAAGGCAAATTCCAACTCGTTGTACTTGTCCTTGTTGGTGGGGATTGTGTGTTCGATGACGTTATGGTTGTAGTCAAGAAGCATAAATTGCTCTTGCTTTGCGCCGCTGTCGTCAACGAAAGTCCTTGTGATAAGGCAATAGTATTTGTCGTCCACCATTTTGAATTCGTGAACGGTGAGCGTGTTGTTTCTGTCAAATTTCTGAATTGCGTCCAACTCTCCCGCACTGTATTTATTCTTGTTTGAGCGAGTGGAATACACGATATTGCCTTTCGTATCCACAATATCGAGCCAACCGTTTTTGCCGAACAATCTCGTTGAAGGAACGGACGAATATTTCCCTTGCGCGAGTTCTCCGGTATAATCGACGATTGTCTTTTCTCCGATTGTCTTCGTCGCGTCGTTGACAGCCCAACTGACGATAGAAAAAATCGCAACGACGCCGAGAATTATAATAAGCGAAAAAGACACGAAACTGCGAACGAGAAGAGAAACGAAACTTCCTTTCTCGAGTTTTGCGTTTTTGTGTGCTCGTTTTTCTTTTTTTCGTGTTTTATACGCGACTTTATCCGCATCGGAAAACTGCCCGCAATTTTGCGTGCAATTTTCACAATCGGCACTTTGTGCGCCGTTTTTGACGTCGTAAACGTCTTGTTGTGTGGTTTTATTGTCTTTCAATCTTATATCCAAGACCACGCACGGTCTTTATGTATCTGGGATTTTTCGGGTCTTGCTCTATCTTGTCTCTGAGATTGGATATATGCACCATCATGGTGTTGTCGTCGGTTGCATAATAGTCGCCGTTGACTTCTTCGTATATCTGCATTTTCGTGAAAACGCGCCCCGGAGATTTCATAAGAAGCGCAAGGATTTTATATTCCGTTGCGGTGAGATTCACCGGCTCGCCGTTTTTTTCGAGCGTGAGCGTTTCGGTGTCAAGCGTAAGTTCACCTATGGTTATCTTGTTGTCCGTCTTTTCCTGAACGTTGCCGAGTTTGTAGAATCTGCGAAGATGTGCATTGATGCGCGCGATAAGTTCGAGCGGATTGAACGGTTTGACCATATAATCGTCCGCGCCGAGATTGAGCCCCAAAATCTTGTCGCTGTCAAGTTGCGCCGCCGACAAAATGATGATGGGGATATTGCTCTTGTTTCTTATATACTTCGTCAATTCGTAGCCGTTCATTCTGGGCATCATTATATCGACGATCGCAAGGTTGATTTTCTCTTTGTCGAAAATCTCGCACGCTTCCACGCCGTCCTTTGCCCATTTGACGTCAAACCCTTCGTTTTCAAGATAAAGTTTCAAGAGTTTTACAATATCTTCATCGTCTTCTGCAATCAATACGTTGAAATTCATCGTCCACCTCATATATAATTATAGGTATATTATAACATACTACATCAACAATTCAATATAAATAAAAAATTAAGAAAACATAAATATATGCAAAAGCAATCTCATTTGAGATTGCTTTTGATCATATTTTATGCGATTTTTGCATTTTTTCGATTCGCAAAAGAACGTTGCCGTTCTCAATAAAGTTTCGCGCCGGCAGGAATGTGCGGATCGACCATAAGGAGATTGAGCCCTTCGTGTCCGTCTTTTTCGTGCACTGCGGAGATAAGCATACCTTCAGAGTCAATCCCCATCATCTTTCTCGGCGGCAAGTTGACGATTGCGATGCAAGTCTTGCCGACAAGCTCTTCGGGCTCGTAATACTCGTGTATACCGCTCAAAATCACGCGATCCTTGCGCTCGCCGTCGTCAAGGGTGAATTTGAGCAGTTTTTTGGACTTAGCAACCGCTTCGCAAGAAAGCACTTTCACTGCGCGGAAATCGGACTTGGCAAACGTCTCGAAATCCACCGTATCTTTGAAGATAGGCTCGATTTTGACGTTGGAGAAATCGATTTGTTCGATCTCTTTCTTTTCTTCGACTGCTTGGGGTTTTGCTTCCGCTTTCTTCTTTGCCTCGCCGATTGGTTTCATCGTGGGGAACAAAAGCACGTCTCTTATGGATGCGCTGTCCGTCAAGAACATGACCATGCGGTCGATGCCGATGCCGAGACCGCCCGTGGGGGGCATGCCGTATTCGAGAGCGTTGCAGAAGTCTTCGTCATAGGGTTGAGCCTCGTCGTCGCCTTTGGCTTTTGCGAGCATCTGTTGCTCGAAGCGCGAGCGTTGGTCTATCGGGTCATTGAGTTCGCTGAAAGCGTTGCCGCCTTCGCTTGCGCAGATGAAGAATTCAAATCTTTCCGTAAGACGCGGGTCGGACGGTTTCTTCTTTGCGAGCGGACTTACTTCGACGGGATAGTCCGTGATGAAAACGGGCCCCGTGAGTTTTTCTTCGACGAATGCGTCGAAAATATTGTAGAGCGCGTGTCCCCAAGACGTATCGGGAGACATTTCGAGCCCCATTTCGTTGCCTTTTGCAATGAGAGTTTCAAGCGGATCCTTGTCAAAGTCAAGACCGGTGTACTTCTTCACCGCTTGCACCATTGTGAGTCTTTCCCACGGAGTTTTGAGAGAAAGCGGAGTTCCCTGATAGGTGATGTCGAGACCGCCGCACACTCTTTCCGCCGCCGTCGTGTAGAGTTCTTCGGTGATGTTCATCATCTCGTTGTAGTCAACGTACGCCTGATAAAGTTCAATCGTGGTGAACTCGGGATTGTGCTTGGTGTCCATACCTTCGTTGCGGAATTGGCGGCCGATTTCGTACACTTTCTCGAATCCGCCGACAATGCAACGTTTAAGGTGCAACTCGGTTGCTATGCGCATGTACATATCGATGTCAAGCGTGTTGTGGTGAGTGATGAACGGACGTGCGTTCGCTCCGCCTGCAAGCGTGTTGAGAACGGGTGTTTCCACTTCGATGAAGCCTTTCTTGTCGAGTACTTCGCGGATTGTGGAGATGATTTTGCTGCGCTTGATGAACACGTCTTTGACTTCGGGATTTGCGATAAGGTCAACGTAACGTTGGCGGAAGCGCAATTCGGGATCTTTGAGACCGTGAAATTTTTTCGGGAAGGGGCAAAAGCGATTTCGTGAGCAAAGTCACTTTCTTGACGTGAACGGAGATTTCTCCCGTTTTGGTCTTGAACACAAAACCTTCGATGCCGACGATATCGCCGACGTCGAGTTTTTTAAACGCCTGATATTCGTCAACGCCCATATCGTCGCGGCTGAAATAGCCTTGCATTCTGCCGTCGCTGTCCATGATATGACCGAAACTTGCCTTGCCCATAATGCGTTTGGACATAAGTCTGCCCGCAATTGACACGATTTGACCTTCAAACTTGTCATAATCGGCAAGAATTTCGCCGGCAGTGGCGGTGCGGTTGTATGACGTGATTTCAAAAGGATTTTCGCCTTTTGCCACAAGTTCGTTCAATTTTTCGATTCTGACTTTGCGCACTTCGTTGACGTCGACTTCCTGTTCGACGGGCGCTTGATTGCGTGTTTCTTCACTCATTTGCTTTTCTCTCTATAAAAAGACGTGCGCTTGCCGAAAAAATACGACAAGCGTAAACGCGCTGTTTTGCGCGGAATGCTATATTGCAATGCTTATTTGATGTTGACGATTTTGTACTCTTCGAGTCCGCCTTGGGGAGTTGTGAATCTGACGACTTCACCGCTCTTCTTGCCAACGAGTGCCTTGCCGAGCGGAGATTCGTTGGAAAGTTTGCCTTTTGCAAAGTCCGCTTCCGTTTCGCCGACGAGTTGGAACGTCATTTCTCTGTCTTCGCCTTCTTCGAGTTCGCCGAGATAATCAACCGTGATGGTGTTGCCGATGGACACTTTGTGCGTGCCGCTCTTTTCGATGATAACCGCGTTTTTGATACGTTCTTCGAGTTCTTTAATTTCGGCTGCAACTTGGCTTTCTTCTTGTTTTGCCGCATCGTATTCGGCGTTTTCGGACAAGTCACCGAGTTCTCTTGCGTGTTGCAATTTCTTTGCAACGTCACCGCGCAAATACACGATGAGATAGTCGAGACGTTGTTTAAGTTCTTCAAGACCTTCTTGGGTAAGATAGACTTCTTTCATTTATTCTCCTTATGCGCAACGGCGCACTTTTTATCTTTATTCTTCGATTTCTTTGACTTCTTCTTGCTCGTTGAGCACTTCTTCCGCCTTGTCGTCGCAAGTTTCCGCTTCAACCGCTTCCGCTTCTTTTTCTTCAATCGCTTCTTCACCGATTTCTTCCGCTTCGACTGTTTCGGGACTTTCTTCGACAACACCTTCTTCAGCCTGCACGTTTTCGCTTTCTTCTGCGTTTGCGACTTCTTCTGCCACGGCTTCGGTTTTTGCTTCTTTCGCATCCGCCGCCGCTTGCTCCGCTTTGAGTTCTGCAAGTTTCTTTTCAACCTTCTCGTTGACGTCCGCCTGATCGACTTTGAAATGCGGGGTGAGTGCCATGACCTTCACTTCGATCGAACTGAACTTAAATCCAAATTCTCCAAGGAACGTTTCTTCAAGAAGAGTGCGCACGTAAGTTTCCGCTTCTACGACGTCTTTGTCCACGACTTTGACGTTGAGTTTGAGTCTCACGCCGTATTCGTCGCTGACAAGGCTCACCTTTTGGCAATTTACGCCTTCAACTTGCTTGCAAGTGTTCTTGACAAGTTTTGTGATGACGTTGGACGACACTTTGACGCTGCCGCCCTTCTCTTGACGAAGAGTGATCTCTTTCACCACGTCGCTGTTGACAAAAATCAGCACGAGCGACACCACTGCAAGCGCAATGTACAACGTCGCAAGCGTAAGCACAAGCCCTTTGACGAGCTTGCTTTCAAACTCTTGGGTTTCGATTCCGCCAAATGCCGTGACCACAAGCACCATGATGAGAATGAGTGCCACGACTATGGAACAAGATGCAAATATTTTTTCAAGATTCTTTTTCATAAAATCACCTTTCTTGCAACGATTGTAGATTTCGTTGTTGTTTATATAATATAAACTAACTTTTATAAATAGTCAACCGCGCGCAAAAAATTTTCTACAACTATATCCTTTGCAAAGACGTCTATTTTAATCAATATTTGCATAGGCCAACGGTTTTTTGCCGTATTCTTTTTGCAAATTGTATGCCGTCATTCGATAGGAATGAGAATTTCTCGGTGTTGTACGAAAGTTGATAGGTGTGTGAAGCCGATCTCTTTGAGCATTGTCATGGCTTCGTCAAAGTTTTTGCAAATATCGCCACGATGCGCGTCCGAGCCGTAACTTATCTTTCTTCCGCCCAACTCGTAATATCTTTCAACAATGTCTCTTTGCGGTGCCATCTCGTGATGGAAGTTGATTTCCATTGCCTTCCCGCGTTCGATTATGCCTTTAAGCACGGCGTCTATTTCGTCGGGAAAATCTTTGTATCTCAAAAACTTGTCTCTGTACGGTGCGCCGTGCGCGATATATCCGATGTGCGCCACGATATCGTATTGATAGGGTGCGTCAAGGCTTTCGAGAATAGTTTCAAGATACCTTTTGTAAACGTGTTTTTTGCTCTTGAACAAAAACGCCATCTTGAAATATACGTCGTAGCCGTCCACGCAATGCACGGAGTTTATCACAACGTCAAACGGATATTCGGCAATGGTTTCGATATACTTTTGTTTTGCCTTTCTGCTCTTGTCATAACTCGCTTCAATGCCAAAACAAAGGTTTAACGTGTTGTTTTTGTCGTCGTCAAGTGCCTTTTTTGCAATTTGCCACTCTTTGTAATATGCGTCGAGATCGAGTGGCGGCCAGCTTATCGGCGCGCGATTTTTGCCGTACTCGAAATCATAGTCGAGATGGTCTGTGGTGGCAAGATAGCAAAGACCTTGCGCTTTGGCAAGGTCTACTATGCTTTGAATGGGCAATTTGCCGTCGTGTGAATTTTTGGTGTGAACGTGGGTGTCGCACTTCATATTCGCTTCTCCGATTTTGCGGTTTTAGTATTCGAGCACCGCTTTGATACGTCTGACGCCTGCGGATGAAGACTGCTCTTTGACGATGCGGAAGTGCCCGAGTTCGCCCGTACGTTTTGCGTGCGGTCCGCCGCAAATTTCTTTTGAAATGCCGATTGTGTACACCTTCACCAAATCGCCGTAGCGGTTGTCAAACACGCCGATTGCGCCCGCTTTCTTTGCGTCTTCAACGCTCATTTCTTCAAGTTTGACTTCGCTGTCTTTTGCTATCTCGTCATTGACGATTTTTTCGACTTCGGCGATTTCGTCTTGCGTGAGCGGACGGGGGAAGTTGAAGTCGAAACGAAGTCTTTCGGACGTGATGTTGCTGCCGCGTTGTTGGATGCTGTCGTCGTGAAGCACGATTTTGAGTGCGGCGTTGAGAAGGTGCGTTGCACTGTGCAACCTTGACGTAAGTTCTCCGCCGTCTGCAAGACCGCCTTTGAATTTTTGCTCGGCACCCGCTTTTGAAAGTGCCTGATGGTCCGCAAACGCTTTGTCGTAACCTTCCCTGTCAAGCGTGAAGCCTTTCTCTTTTGCAAGTTCCGCCGTCATTTCGATCGGGAAACCGAACGTATCGTAAAGTCTGAACGCAGTCTTTCCCGGGAACACCGTCATACCTTGCGGCAAGTGCGCCACGATTTTGTCAAACTCTTTCAAGCCCTGCTCTATCGTCTTTGCGAATTTATCTTTTTCCGCTTCGAGTTCACTGATGATTCTCGGCTCGTTTTCTTTGATATACGGATACGCTTCTTCGTATTTTGCAACGTAGAGTTTTGCAAGTTCCACAAGTGCTGAATCGTCCACTCCGAGAGTTCTGCAATATCTCATCGCTCTGCGGATAAGACGGCGCAACACGTATCCTTGGTCAACGTTGGACGGAGAAATTCCTTTCACGTCGCCGAGCAGGAAGGTTGCGGTTCTCGTATGGTCTGCGATTATGCGCATTGCAACGGTCATCGCTTCGTCTTCGCCGTACTTCTTGCCCGAAAGTTCTTCGAGTTTTGCGATTGCAAAACTGAACAGGTCGGTTTCGTACACCGATTTGTAGCCGTTGAGAATGCAGAGCATTCTTTCAAGTCCCATACCTTCGTCAACGTTCTTTTGTTTGAGCGGAGAGAACGTGCCGTCGGCATTCTTGAAGTATTGCATAAACACGTCGTTGCCTATCTCCACGTACTTGCCGCAATCGCATGCGGGCGAGCAATCGGGAGAGCATTTCGGCTTGCCGGTGTCGATAAACATTTCGGTATCGGGGCCGCACGGACCCGTGATACCTGCAGGTCCCCACCAATTGTGCTTTTTGTTGCAGAAGAAGATGTGATCTTCGGGGATGCCTTGCGCCTTCCAATAGGACGCGCTCTCATCGTCTCTTGGGCAATCTTCGTCGCCGGCAAAGACGGTTACGGCAAATTTGTCCTTGTCAAATTCAAGTTGATTGAGAAGGAAATCGTGAGAGCACTCGATTGCGTACTCTTTGAAGTAGTCGCCGAGCGACCATCTGCCGAGCATCTCGAAGAACGTGCAGTGAGTTGCGTCACCCACTTCGTCGATGTCGCCGGTACGCACGCAAATTTGCACGTCGGTGAGACGATTGCCTGCCGGGTGCTTCTCTCCGAGAAGATAAGGAACGAGCGGATGCATGCCCGCAGTCGTAAAAAGCACGGTGGGATCGTTTTCGGGGATAAGGGACGCAGATCCGATGACTGCGTGTCCTTTTGACTTGTAATAGTCGAGATAGAGTTTGCGAAGTTCGTTAGAATTTAGTTGTTTCATAGTACTCCGAGATATTTTTGTTTTGTATATTTGTTGTTTTATAGTGTAGTTATATCAATGCCGTTTTCGCGAAGCGTCGAGAAAAACGCGTCGGGAAGAGCGGTTTCCTTTATGGCACGCGTGAAACAAAGCACCGCTTTGCCGTTGGTCGTTATCGCACCGAGATTTTGCGTGTTGTTCTTTGATACGTTCATAAACAACTCGTATTTGTCAACCCCCATGCTGTCGGGAGATTTAACGTTGCCGAGATTGCTGAATATTATCGTCTGACGAGACCGCATAAACAATCTGCCGAATCTTATCAAAGCCGTTTTCAAAAACAGCGGAACGATTTTCAGCACCCAGTTTTTCTGCGCGCGTACAGTCGTGGAGATAAATGCGTCGAGTTTGGCCTTTGCCGTGTCGATTTTTATCTGTCTTTGCGCTTCGAGCGCACAATCTTTGACGCTCTTGCACGACGACGGGAAAATTATCACTCGTATGAAAGTGACGAAGTTTCGCATGGTTTTGGACGGATAAATCGAGCGGAGATTGACGGGCACCATAATGGCAATCGGCTTTTTGTTGCGATAGGTTTTTTCAATCGCATATGCAAGCACACCGGTTATATACGCCGTGTACGAGACGCCGAGTTCTTTTGCCTTTGCTATAATCTCGCTCGCTTGCGCCTGTCCCGCACTCTTCTGATACGAGCCTTTGTTGAGCGTGCCTTCTATTCTGTGCGGCACTTTGCCTGCCAACGCTTTGAGATTCATCTGCCCGAGAGATATAGGCTTGTAGTTTTTCTCGAAACTGTCTTCGAGTTCTTCTTCGCAACCTACACTCTGCCAGTCTATAACCCCGTCGTCAACGACGTCGAAGCCGAGAAGTTCTCTGTATCTTTTGACAATACTCTTCAAAAATGCGAGCGCACCGTTGCCGTCCGCAAGCGCATGGAACATTTCAAGTTGTATGCGTTTGTCGATTGCGCTCACCCTAAACCAGTATCCGTTGGTGTCGTCGGGATTTATCGGCTTGAGCACATCTTCGTTGGCAAACACTCTTGCAGGAGCGTCGTTCTGCTCGAAAAAGTGCCACGCCCAGCCCTTTTTGAGCCTGACTTTGTAGGCGGGGAAACGCTCCAAAACATCGTTGAGCGCATGCTCCAACACGTCTTTTGCACCACGTCGAACATGTCTGCCGATATGCAAAACAGGCTTTGCGCCTTTTTGTGGACATAATCGGATAAAACTTTGCCGAATGGTCTATTGCGAAGCGTCTTTTCACGCCCGTTTTCGTTTTTTCGTCTTTTCGTTGCGGCATTATGCCTTTTCAATACTCTTTCCGCAAACGAATGCGGTCCGAGTTGCCTTTTGCTTTATTTGTATCATATATTCTATTCTCTTTTAATATTATTGTCAATGAAAAGCGCAAAAGCGCAAAAGGAGATATATGCAATTTTCAACCGAAAAAACCGTAAAAACGTCCGCAATAGGCAAAAACATGGCGGATATTTGTCACGATAAGGCTCAAAAAACCCCGAAACCGTCGCACAAAATCGAACTCGACCACCTTCACTCCATGTCCGTAACGGGCGTTCTCGACGTGCCGACATTCACCGATAAAAATATCGTCGTGAAACTTGCAGACGAAACTCTTCACGTCTCCGGACAAGGTCTTTCGGTTAAAAACCTTGACGTAGAAAGCGGAAAACTGCAAATCGAAGGACGAGTGGACGCAATCAAATACGTTGCAAAATCAACGCCCGGTTCGTTTGCAAAACGCATTTTCAGATGAACGTATATCTGGGAGCAAACGCAAAAGCGCAGGCGATTTGCTTTGCGCTTTGTCTTGTCGCAGGTCTCGTCGGCGGAATTTTCGCTTTGCTGTTTTTGAGAAAAGCAAATCCGATCGAGCGTGCGCTCACCGATCTGTTTGCCTGCGCGCTTATCGGCGGTGCGTTTTATCTCACCGTCGAATTTATCATGCAAGGAGACATATCGTTGTACGGGACGGCGGCGTTTCTTATCGGAACGGCAGTTCTTCCTTTTTCCGTTTTCAAACTCAAAAAACTCTAAAAAAGAGAAAAAGCGATAAGGAAGATAAGAAAAAAGACACAAGACGCAGAGCAAGGAAAAAAACACTGATTTTGTCGAATAAACGCTTATTTTCGCAACACTCTTTCTTTTGAGCGGAAACGTGCTAAAATACCCGAAGGAGAAAAAGAAGATGAGCAACGTAAAACACAAATCATGCGCCATGCGCTCTCTTGCAAAGTCCGCAAAATCGAGACTCGGGCAAGGCGCATACGACAAAGACGAAATCAACGCGCCCAAAAGCGTAACCCCGAACCAAAAAGAATTGTACGTAAAACTTCTGAAACTCAAACGCGACGGAAAAGATGTCTCGAATCCGATTGCGGAATTTGCCGACAACGAAAAACTCACGAAGTTAAACCACGAAGAAAGACAAAGATACATACTCAATCTCTGCGCCGATTATATGCTCGCAAAACGTCTCGTCGACGAAAAACTCGAAAGAGACGAACAAGCCTGACGGCAAGCGTTTTTACCACAAAAAATACGTCTTTTGAACAATAATCGATGTTTATTGTATCGTTTTGAATGTATAAACTCCATTTTTTGCAAATAGTATTGCTTGGTTTCACGAAATAGCATTTCAACAAAAAAGCAATGAGAACCATCGAAAAATCGTCACGGTTTCATTGCGCGTTTTTGATTTCAACGGTACTCGAAATCGATAAAGAGACAAGATTTCCATTTGATTTTTTTTGCCGTGATTCAGCCCGATACGCCCGACGAACATAATACTTCGATGCGTCGATTTTGCTTGCCGATTGCCTGCCTTTACGAATTTTGTCGTAAAAAATAGACGATTGTCCAACTTCCCAAATATTTTTTTTTTTCAATCATTGACTTTATTGCACAATAATAATATAATATCAAAAGAATAGTTTTTAAGGAGATTGAACTATGTATACAAGATGTCCCAGTTGCAGAGCGGAAATCAGTTTCGAGCCACCTGCCAATATGGAAACACTTCCCGATGGCTATAAACACCGCATCAAATGCCCGAGTTGCGGAGTGACGATCGGCGTCAAAATCAACAAAATCGATGCCGCGCCCGCCACTTTGGTTCAACAGGCACCCGCATATAATCAACAAACCAACTTCGAGCCGGTCTATTCCGAAGACGTTGCACAAGCACCGTCCAAGAAAGCGGCAAAGACAAACAAGCGTAGCGGCGTCGGTAGAAATATCACCATGATGATCATGTCTCTTCTCTTCGTTGCGGCAAGCGTCATCGGTTTTTTGATCAACAACGGCACTATCAGCAACACGCTTTTCGGTCTCGGTTTGTTTGACGGCATCACATCATGGGCAATTATCTGCACCCAGTTCGCCGCACTCAAAGAAGCATTTGCAACGAACGTAATGGCAGGCATAATTCTCATCTTGCCGGCAGCTCTTCTCACCCTTGCGGGAATCAACTTCATCGTTGCATTCATCTCTGCATGCGGAAAGAAATACGGCAGAGCGTGGAACTTGATCTCGAGCATTCTCATCGCCGGCGTTGCAATCTTTGCAATGTTCGCACAACTCATCGGCTTTGACGGAAGTTTCGTCGAATACTTCCAAGCAATCATCAGCGGCGGTCTTTATGCGTACATCATCGTTGCCGCACTCGGACTTGTCCAACTCATTCTCGGCTTGTGCTTCACAAAGTCCTTGGTGAGAAAGCCCAAACACGACTGATTGAAAACCATTTCATAGAAAAAAAAGACAAGCAAGTGCTTGTCTTTTTTTTGATATATGTCTTTTGTGTTCAACAAAAATATCAATCTTAAATATGTTTTAGGGCGCAAGTGCCCCACCCCAAACTGTCATTCCGTCAATGCAAAGCAGAGATATTTACATTTTTCGATTATTGCAATCGGGTGTGGGTCCCCCACCACTCGTCATGTTGAGCCTGCCGAAACATCCAGCCGTCAGGCGCATTTTCGCTACGCCCGATAAAGTTTTTATGTTTTTCATCTCTACAAAAGTTGAGCGTGTAAAACCCTAAATGCAACTTTCCCCTTTCCTCAGGTGTTTGGACTGCGGCGTTTGCGTGGCAATCCGCCTTGTTCGCTTTGGCTACAATCCGTCCACTGGACGAATTGCTTTACGCGTCGCGCCCATATCACCGTTCCCCTTAAAAGGGAAACCCACGGTGACCGCGTGGCGGGGGACAACACGACGCGATTGACTTCGTAGCAATCGCTATTCCGTCACTTCGTTCCTTACAGCACTCGCATAAATAAGTGCCGTTCACTCATTATGCCACCACGCTTTGTGCGCCAGGCAGTAGCCAACAACACGGCGCAGTCGCTCGTACTTATCGTAAAGCTCGGCGTTCGATTTGCTCGCCGCCTTGCGGCTCGTGTTCCGTCTTCGAAGTTGCATATTCCGTTTATAAGTACGCTCCGAATAGATTTTCGTTTCGGGTGTGGGTGTCCCACCAATCTAATCACCAAGCCGACAATCTTGCGAAATTGCGGCAGGAGTTTTTGTCCGTGATTGAACTGATAGCAAAGATTTTCGGCGCGGTTAGTAGAACAAACGCCTAATGCGGCTCTCGGCGTTGCTTGCTTTCAAGCGATGCCGTTGCCGCGATGACGGCTTTTGTTCTGTTAGCGCATTCTTAGATGGTGCGCTCGCCGTTCTCATCTTCAATAACGTACAAAATATTCACTTCGTCGCCCGTTTGAGCATCGACGTAGATATAATAGGTGCCGTCTTCGTGGCACTCGAATTCATAGGTGAGAACTTCTTGTGTTTCACGGAGCGGAATGAGTGCAAGACGACCGTCGGAGACGTTTTGCAGTGAGATTGCGGATTTTGCGGTTTCGACGGATACGGTTGGCGTGGCAAGCGTACGGACGCAATGATTCATGGCGTAATGCGACGCGTCAAGCCCTATGGCGGTTGTGTCGCTTTCACGAATCTTGACTTTCACCAAATCGGGATACAGAATCGCACCGTCCTGCACGGGCGCGAGATTTACGACGCATTCTCCGTCCGCGGACGACGACCACACCACAAGCATATCGTCAAAACCGACTCTGCTTGCAAAATCGATTGCGGCACGCTGGCAAGTGATATTTGCTTCGGTTATGCTCACCGTTTCGTCGTATTTCGGAGCAGTGTTGTACGTCACGAGCATACCGCCCTTTCTTGCGATTTGCACGAATGAATTTCCCGCATCGCTTTCAAACGTGAAGTCAAAGGTCTTTATATCCCCGTTGCTCTCGCCCTGAAAAGCGACGTTTTTTATTTGTTGCGTGCCGAAGATTTTTTCGACGATCAAACGCGCTTTATCCCGAGATATTTCTTCACCGACGAGACCTATCGGCTCTCTGCCTTCGAGCGCGGAAGAAAACGGCCCGTCGTATATCATTTCGGGATAGTCGAAACTAGGCTCTGCGAAAGTTTCGAATGCGCCGTCAAATCCGTCAAGCGCACCGCTGTCGATAAAAGTTTGTCCGTCTTTGACTTTGTCTCCTACGCTTTCAAGCGCAACGCGATATGCGTCCGCAACTTTTGAAAGTTTGAAAAGCGTTTGTTTATCGTTTGCGGACAGTTTTTCTCCGCGCGATATTTTCAACGCGAGCGTATGGGAAAAATCTCCGAGTTGATTGACAAACTTTCTGGCGTTCATGACGCCGTCGCTTTGAGCCTCGAACGACGACAAATCGTCTTCGGCAAGCCCTGCGACATTCCACACTTCATAAAGCAAATCCTGCTGCATTTTCGGGGAATTCGACACTCCTATCTTGCGGAGATTGATACCCAGATCGTTCGCTCCGTCGAGAAGGTCGTAATACGCTCTGAAATACACCGCGTCCATTTGCTTTTGGTACGCTTCGTGAGTGGCAACGGTTTGTTGCGAAAAAATAAAGCGCAACAGAAAGTCCGACTATCGCGCTTACGCAAATGCCGAACGCCGTTGACAAAATCGCGGTTTTCACAACGTTTGATTTTCTTTTCTTCTTGATTTCAGAGACGCTTTTTGCGTCTTTTACTTTTTCGTTTTTATTATCCTTTGAATTTTTCATAATCACTCCTTAACAAAACGCGTGATTGCCTATCGTCAGTTTGACGGGGCGCGAGAGCATCCATTTGCTCGTCGCAGTGCGCGGATTGTAATAAAACAAACAGTTGTAGGTCGGGTCCCAGCCGTTGAGTGCGTCACGCGCGGCATTGTACGCCGATTGATTTGGCGTGAGATTTATCTGTCCGTCGGCAACGCAATCGAATGCGCCCGATTGATACACCACGCCTGCCACCGTATTAGGAAAAGACGAACTCTTAACCCGGTTGAGAACGACGGCGGCGACCGCCACTTGACCCGTATACGGCTCTCCGCGCGCTTCTCCGTATACCACGCGCGCAAGAAGATTAAGGTCTGTCGAAGAAGAAGACGATGACGAACTCGTGCTCGAAGTAAGTTTCAATCCCATTGCCTGCGCTGTTGCCTTGCCCACTATGCCGTCGGCAGTAAGTCCGTTTTTCTTCTGAAAACCGATGACCGCACTTTTTGTCTTTGCGCCGAATACTCCGTCCGCCGTACCTTTGAGATACCCCCAGCGAATGAGTTTCTGCTGCATAGTCTTGACGGTATCTCCGCGAGAGCCTTGTTTCAGCACCGCGGCATCGACAATTGCGGAATCGGAAAAGAACGCACTCGACACAATCGAAAACACGACGAAAGCACATACTAGACACAAAAGCACTTTGAACGCGATTTGTCTTTTCTTTGCATACGCATCGGTCGCGATAAACGTATTTTTTGACTTCATATTGCACTCCTTTTTTGATAGTTTTAGTTTCGATTTGTTTTTTATGCGTATAACCCGTCAAAAATCGGTCAAAGATACTCGTATGAAAAAACGCCGCATAATTGCATTCGCGATTTTAATCGTGACAATAACAACTGTCGCACTCACGCTTTGCGCCTGCGATTCAAAGCAGGAGAAACTTGCAAACGAGTGTGTGAGAATACATATAAGAGCCAACTCAAATTCGCAAGACGACCAGACCGTAAAACTTGCCGTGCGCGACGAAATCACTGCATATCTCACAACAAGGCTTGCGGATTGCAAAAGCAAAAACGAAGCCGTGAAAGTGCTTGAACAAGAAGAAAACAAAATCGTCGAAATCGCAAATTCAACACTTTATGAGCACGGATTTGATTATAAAGCGTCGATTGCGTTGAAAAACGAATATTTTCCCGACAGAAAATACGACGACTTCGACTTCCCCGAAGGCAACTACGACGCACTTATCGTCTATCTCGGAGAAGGCGTCGGAGACAACTGGTGGTGCGTTGCGTTTCCGCCGCTGTGCTTCGTCCCCGATACGAAAAGCGGAGAAAAAATCGTATACAAATCCTGGGTGAAAGAGTGGCTTGAAAAACTGTTCGGTTGACGTTTGTCTCAAACGTCGTCCGCCTTGAATTTACCGTAGAAAATGTAATATAGGAAATCGTCAAACGACGAAGCGCACACCATAAACACAAGCGCGTATAAAAATCGTATTCTTACCGATAATAAGAAAAAAACGACAAGGAGACGAAATGAAAATATTCAGAGAAATGGTGCGCAACACCGCAATGGGCGTGCAATCCATAGAAGATATGCTCGACTATATCGAGTGCGACAAACTCAAAAATCTCGTCCTTTCTCAAAAGGAAGTGCTTGAAGACTTCTATCAAAAAGCCGCGGGCGAACTTGGAGAAAAAGAACTCGAAAACGCAAAAACAAATCCTATGCAACGCATAATGCTCAAAGCCGGTGTAAAGATGAACGCAGGAATTAACAACAAACCGACGCATCTTGCAAGCATGCTTATAGACGGCTACAACATGGGCATCGAAAGCGTGCAAAAGTGCATAAACGAACTTGCAAGAGACGGCGTTGACGTCCCCGATGTTGCAAAAGACCTTATGAAAGTCTATGACAAAAACATAAAAGCCTTGCGCGCATACCTATAATACGCACAACAAAAAACAAACCTTATTTGATATAAATCAAACAATTCTCTCCCTTATCTCCCCCTTTGCAAAAAGCGTACGCCGTAGCGTACGCTTTTTGTGTGTCACAAATTGTACTAAATATCGTACTTGTCAGCTTGCATACACGACGTACTGATTGTCGCCGAGCTTGACAAACGCATAGCCGTGTCCGCCTTGCGCGGCATATTCGATATACACGCACATTGCAATATTGCCGTTGGCTCTGCTGTACGCAATGAGAATGTCACGCTCCACGCTCGATTCGATGTAAAAATCGTACGTCTCGCCGCCATAGGTGAAATAGGTGTTTTTGTAGACGTTGTACTCGGTGTCCGCTTTCGGAGTTGCGATTTTTGCCTGATGCGACGTTGCAACAGCCTCATCGGTGACAAGGAAATAGTTGTAATTGAGATATTCCGTTATTTCGCCTGTGCCGCTTGGGCCGTCGCCCCAAGTGGTGTCCACAACGTACCATTCTCTTTCGCCGTCGTTGTTTGCGTCAACAAGCACCTTGTTCCAAGCATGTCCGTATTTCGCTTTTTCGGAATCGGGCACGGCGGCGATATTTTTGTTCGCATAGCCGCTGACTCTGATTGCCTTGATGTTCTCCATGCCGCAAAGCAACGCAAACGCCTTTGACTTGCCGTCGCACACCGCTCTGTTGTCGTCAAACACGCCTTCGAGATAAAACGCATTGTATCCCGACGTTCCGCTGCCCGTGCCAAGAGATGCGACCGCATAGTCATAGTCCACTTCGTTGACGATCCAATCGTATATTGTGGCGACTTTTTCAACGTCCGTCATATCGGCAGATATATAGTCGATAAGCACTTTTCTTGCTTTATTGTACAGAGCTTGCAATTTTTGTCCGCTCTCATCGGCGGCAAACACGGGCTTGAATCCGTTTGATACGACGCGATACAAATCGTTGGAGTTTGCAACGTTCATTGTTTCCGTCCTCTCGTCAACGGGAAGAGCCTCTCTCTTGTTTTCCACTTCCGAATATCTCAAAAACGCGGTTGCTTGTTTCACTGTTGCCGCAGGTTGATATGCGCCGGACGGAATGCCGAACTCGGTTGCGTCGCCAAAGGTGAATCTTCCAATTGCGCCGCGCTTGTCCATAGAATAGGAATAATATCCCGACTCGTCTCCGCCTTGCTTGATTGCAAGCGACATGACGTCCGCAAATTCGGATTGAGAGACCGCCCAGTTTGCAACGGGCATATACATCTCAAAAGCCTTGTTTTTCTGATGTTGCGATATGGCGTATCCGACAAACTCGTCCACTTCTTGCTGACAGGTCACGTATCTGTCACAATAGTTGCCGTTCCAAAAGAACTTGTCGGTGATTGCGCTCTTTATCTCGTCGGGAATCGAATCGACGTCGTAGGTCATGTAATATATCGTTATTCTTCTGCTTACAACGTTGCCGACTGTTGCAGTCACGATGTTTTTGCCTTCGTTCAAGCCGGCATTTTCGATATGCGTGGATTTGTTGCCTATTATGGACTTGCCCGAATACTCGAAGCTCCACTCGCAATCCGCCGCCAGATTTGCCGTGACAGGCGCAATCGATGCGCTCAATGCGAAGTGCAGATTGTCGGACGTCTTTTGCACATAGTAGGTGTCCGTGGCGATCTTTGTGAATCTTGCGTCGTCGATGTTGACCGTCACACTGTCCACAAGATCGTATTTTTCAACGAAAATCAGGCTGACAGTTGTGGATTTTGCATCCATTCCGTCCGCGCTCACCTTGCAAGTGACGTCAACTGTCTTGGGCTCGCTTATGCCCGACACGGAATAGGTGTATTCTGCGCCGTCTGCGACTTTTTTGTCGTTTACAAACCATTCGACCGTCACTTCGATATCGGGATCGAGAATGGCGGCGTTCCAACTCGCCGAAAGCTTTACGTCTTTAAGTCCGCCGATTATGTTTTGTTGAATCTTGCCGTCAACAATCTTCAAATCATCCTGACAATTTATCGTCGGAGCGTCGAGTTTTGCTTCGATTACGTTGATTTTTATGCTGTCAGAGCGCACGAGCTCGTTGACTTTTGCGTAATAAGAAAACGTCTTGCCGATGTCTTCTCTTTTGTGCGTGTAGGTGAGAATTTGCTCGTTTTTGAAAAGCGGAAGAACGGAGTCTTTGCCGTCAAGCACTTCGTGCCATTCTATAGACGGATACAAAGCTCGTTTGTTGTTCCACACAACCGCAAGCGTAAATTCTTTGCCTGCCTGCACTTCGTACGCGCCGTCCGCCGTCTCTTCCAGTCCTATGCGTGCAACAACGGTCGCAGACGAAATGGCTTTTAGCGAATTGAAAAGTCCGCACGACGTCAAAAGCGCGCAAAGCAGCGCGATTGCAACCGCAACAAGCAGGATTTTGCCGATGTTTCTTGATTTTTTCATAGTGTCCCGTTGAGGCTGTAAAGCCTATTTTTATGTTTATATTTTATTATCTTTTTTATATAATGTCAATATGCTTAAATCTTGCTAGTTGTTGCCAAACTCGCGCGGTTATGCTAAAATTCAATTTATGGACAACAATTCGATATTTTCGCTGACAACACCCATAAGCAAGCAAGACGCGCTTGCCCTTCATCCGATGGCCCTTGCGTTCGTCGGAGACGCGGTGCAGTCCCTTTACACCCGCACGAGAGTCACCGTCGGCTCAACGCAAAAGACGGGTGCGCTGCACCACGAAGTCATCAAGGTGGTCAAAGCCGTCTCGCAAGCCGCCGAAGCGGAAAAATTGCTCCCGCTTTTCGATGAAGACGAACAAGACGTTTTCCGCCGCGCGCGTAACTGCAAAGTGCAAACAAGCGCAAAGCACGCCGAGATGAGCGAGTATAGACGCGCAAGCGGTTTCGAAGCGGTGCTGGGATATCTGTATCTTGTGGGCAACACTGCTCGCCTTGAAGAATTCTTGTCTATATGCTTTGAAGACAACATCAACAAATGAGCCCTTCCGTTTCTGAAAGCGGAAAACCAACAAAAACGGCGCAAGCCACGCTCGCAAAGCGCGAGCAAAAAAGGAAGAATATGTACATCTACGGTCGCAACCCCGTCAAAGAAGCCTATCGAGCAGGCAAAACAATAGACAAACTTTTCTTGCAAAAAGGAGAGTTCGATCCCATGCTCTCTCAAGTGCACAAACTTGCAAAAGAATCGCGCACGGTCACGAGTTATGTTGACAAAAACATGCTTGACAAACTTGCAAACGGCGGCAATCACCAAGGCGTCGTCGCGGCAGTTACAGACTTTGAATATTGTGACGTTGACGACATCTTGAACCTTGCCAAGAGCAAAGAAGAGCCGCTGCTCATCGTCCTTCTTGACGGAATCACCGATCCGCACAATCTCGGCGCAATCATAAGAAGCGCGGAGTGTTTCGGCGCACACGGCATAGTCATCCCCAAGCATAGAAGCGTCGGCGTCAACGACACAGTCGTGAAAGTCGCATGTGGAGCGACCGAGCATATGCTCATTGCAAAAGTCACCAACATCAACGACGTGATAAGAGACCTGAAAGAGCAGAATGTATGGGTTTATGCGACGGATTTTGACGGTAAAGCCCCGAAAGATGCAAATCTCAACGGAAATCTTGCAATCGTCATCGGCAGCGAAGGCGAAGGAATTCACCGCCTGACCAAAGAACTTTGCGACGATACGCTCACCATTCCGCAATTCGGAAACGTCAACTCTCTCAATGCATCCGTCGCCGCCGGCATAGTGCTGTACGAGGCGATAAGGCAACGCAGAGATTGATAATTAACAATGAATAATTAATAATTAATAATTGCGGAAGACGCAGCCTTATCCGAAAGCCTGTGTGGGTACACTCACATCTCAAACGATGTGGAGAAAATAAAAATCATCATGACAAAAGAGCACGAATTACAACTCATAAAAGCCGCGCAAAACGGCGACGTTGATGCAGAAAACGCCGTCGCGGTTTCCTATATGAATCTTGCAAAATCCATTGCTCGTTCTTTCGGCGTGATGGCGGATGCGGACGATCTTGCAGGCTACGGCATGCTGGGGCTTATGCGCGCGATACGCACGTATGACGAAAACGGCAAGGCGAGCTTCAAGACCTATGCTTCGACGTGTATACGCAACGCAATTGTGGACGCATTGCGAAAGCCAAATCTCGACGAAGTCAATATAGACGAAGTGGCTTTGCCCGAATCCATGCAAACGGCGGTGCAAGATCCCGAAGATATTTTCATCGAAAACGAGACTTCCGCACTGCTTTTCGATGCGATAACCGCCCTGCTCACCCCCGTTGAACTTGCCGTGCTTAAACTGCATCTTGAATGTCTGAGTTATTCCGAAATCGCAAAAGAACTCGGCATAGAACAAAAGAAAGTGGACAACACAATATATTCGGCAAAAAAGAAAATCAAGAAACTGCTAAAAGACGAATAAATAGGCAAACAAAACAAAATCGCCCTTACGGCGATTTTTTTTGACCTTTTAAGCATATAAAAAAGCCGCTCGCAAAATTGCCAACGGCATTTTCCGTTTTCATCGTGCCGAAAAACATCCGTAAAAAGAGACGCTCGCAATTGCGAGCGTCTTTTTATATATTGTGCGTGGGAGAAAATCAGTTGTTTTCAACTTTTGCAAACGTCACGTTGCCGTTGAGTCCGAGTTGAAGTGAGTCGGATTCGACGTCATAGTGAGCCTTGCCGTTGAGATCTGCCTTTGCATTGTATTCACCGAGTGCAGCACCCAATTTGATGGTTGCATCGAAAGAACCGCTGATTGCAAAGTCGGATGCGTCTTCTGCACTGTTTGCAGAAACTTTTGCGATGACCGTGAAGGATGCGCCATAGCCGAACGCCTCGGTGTTGCCGGAGACGGTGACGATTGCGCCGTACTTGTTGTCAGCTTTGCCAAGCTCGATGGACACGCTTGCATTTGCAGTTGCCGTGCCGCTGATGCCTGCGCCTGCATTCATTTCAAGAACGATTGAACCTTTCTTGGTGGAGTATGCTTTGAGATTTGCAAATGCGCTTGCAGATGTTCCGTCAGCACCGAACGAGAAGACCATTGCGTCTTTGTCGGTGTCAAATTTTGCTTGACCGGAGAAGGAAGCGAGCGTGATGCTGATGTCTTCTTTGCCTTCTTGTTTGACAACTTTCACGACTTTTGCATCGAAAGTGTAGTCTTTCTTGCCTTCAAGCTCTGCGCCTTCCGAGAGTTTGACATAAAGAGCAAGCTCTTCGGTTACGCTTTCACCGGTTTTGTCGTTGACATAGGTGTAGGTGATGGAGAACTTTTCGGAAAAGTCTTTGTCATCGCTTTCCACTTTGTTGACGGAGATGCCGTTGTCGCCAAGGAATTTGTCCACTTTGCCGACTGCGCTTTCAATGATGGGTGTGACAGCTTTGCCGATGCCATTGATGGTTGCGCCTGCCGCCAAAGATGCCGCGTCATTGCCGATGTTGAGGTTGATGCCTGCTTTGAAGTCGTCATTTGCGTCTTCCGCAGCGGTGGATGCTCCGCCGAGTTGTGATGCCGCAACAGCAACAGCCGTGCCGAGAACGTCGGAGTTGCTTGCAGTTTTGTCATTCTTGTCGCATGCCACAAACGCTACAACAGAGAGCGAAAGCACAAGCACTACGCAAAGAACGGATACAATTGCTTTTTTCATAATTCATTATCTCCTTAATGGGTTTTTCGATTTTTTTACATCACCTTTCGGCGACAATAACATAATACGTCTGTCAAATAAATTAAGGCTAAATCAAACATAAAGATTTTCTAAAGATGCGAAAAACAAAAAATAAACTTCCTTAACACAGAGTTTTTCCAAAACCGTTCGCTTCACCATTTTTGCATTTTCGCTTTACTTTTATTAAAATATAATATATTATTATTGAGCATTCAAAAGAATGCATATTCCTTTCCCGCAAAGGGACACATAGACCACAAGGAGGTAAAAAAGTATGGACAAGTATGAAGTTCTCTACATCATTCGCTGTGACGTGGACGACGACAAGAAGACTCAAACCGTTGAAAAGTTTGAAAATCTCGTCGCAACTCTCGGCGGAACCGTTGACGCTTTGGACAAATGGGGCATGAGAAAGTTTGCTTACGAAATCAACAAGCAAAACGAAGGCTACTACGTTCTCATGAACGTCACCTGCACCAAAGAAGCACAATCAGAACTTGACAGATACATGCGCAACGACGAAAACGTCGTAAGACAAATGATCATCAAGAAATAATCGCAAGGAGAAAAGTATGAACAAAGTATTTTTGATCGGCAATTTGACCAAGGATCCGGAACTCGCTTCCACAAATAGCGGCATCAAATTCTGCAGATTTACACTTGCTGTGTCTCGTTCCTATTCAAAAGACGGCAAGAGAGAAACAGACTTTCTCCCCGTCGTGGTTTGGAGAGCTCAAGCAGACAACTGCGCTCGCTACCTCAAAAAAGGCAGCAAAGCGGCTATCAGCGGCAGCATTCAAACAAGAAGCTACGACACGCAAGACGGTTCTCGTCGTTATGTGACTGAAATTGCGGCTGACGAAGTGCAATTCCTTTCCACAAAATCCGATGAAAACGGCTCTGACGACGTCGATTTCGACGATCTCAAGCCCATCGACGAAGACCTTCCATTCTAATTTTTTAAGGAGTTAAGAAAATGGCTGAAGAAGTTAAAGCACCACGCGCACCCAAGAGAGTGCCCAAAAAAGAAAGTGTGCACGTTCTGCGTCGACCACGTTGATGATATCGACTACAAGGACGTTGCAAAACTCAAAAGATACACCACCGAGAAAGGAAAAATCCTTCCCCGTCGTATGAGCGGTGTGTGCGCAAAGCACCAAAGAACGCTCGCAGTCGCAATCAAGAGAGCAAGAGTTATGGCTCTTCTCCCCTACAAAGCAGACTAAAATTTATCGCAAGTTTACGAAAGACACGCTTTTGCGTGTCTTTTCTTTTATTGCGATAAATTTTAGTCTTTCTACCGCACCGAGAATTTGTGCTAGCTGTTCAAGCAAGGACAAAAACTCCTGCCACAGTTTCGCCAAATTATCGGTTTGGTGTCTGTGACGGAACGGTATCTCAAATTTTCCAACTCATGTGCGTCAGTACATTAGGATTGTCGCTCAAGGGGCTTTTCCGCGCTATTTATTCAATCTACGGCGTTTAGTAGTTTTTTATTTTGCAACTTTAATTAAAAAAGACACGCATACGCGTGTCTCTTATTCTTGTTTGAGGTTGAGGTTTTCCTGTCAATCCAACATAGTTGCCTTGCTTGTCCCACTCCTTTTGAGTGGTGATTTTGATATTTCCGTCCTTGTCCACCGAGACCACCACGTTGCCGTTGTTGTCGGTGCGATACACGTCTATGTCGCGAGCTTTCAGCCTGTCAAGCGTGTCTTGGCGCGGATGATAGAACGTGTTGCCTGCCGCATTGCAACTGATGATTGCGTATTCAAACGAATAATTGTCAAGAAAGTTGTCGAGCGTTGACGTTTCACTGCCGTGATGTCCGACTTTCAACACATCGCAATCCACTTTGCCGGTGCGTTCCATCACAAGCGGCTCGTTGTATTTGTTACTGTCGCCCGTGAACATGATTTTTCTGTCGTTGTATTCAAGAATACCGATGGGCGAGATTGCGTTTTTGCGCTCTGCGGTGTTGAGACCGTAGTCGTTGTAATACTCTTGCGTGGGGCAATAGAACACAAGGCGGTATGTTGTCTCTTCGATGATAATGCTATTGGTGTTTTCATCGGGATCAACGTTGAGCACGATTTCGCAATTCGGTTCGGTGAGCGCGGCGATGAAAAACTCCGCATACGTCACCGACTCCACAGTGTCGGGATCGGTGAATCTTGACGTGTCGAGCGCGTCTATTTGGTCTTGCAGCTTCTTTTTACTCTCGGTTTTTGTCCCCGGCGCTGCAAGCACGTTGGGCATAAACAGTTTTTCCACCTGATAACGTTCAAGCAGTTCGTCCATGAAATACACGTGATCGCTGTCGCAGTGTGTGAGCATGAGATACTCCACCGTATCGTCGGTGATGTATGCGTCAAGATAATCAAAGGCTTTCTTTTGATAATCTCCGTTGTCTTTATCGTTGCCGCAGTCTATCACCATATCTTTGCCGTCCGGCAGTTGCAGATATATGCAATCGCCCTGTCCGACGTCAATGACGTGCATCAACAGCTCGCCCTCTCCCCTGACAAGCGGCGAGAAATTGTGTCCGCCGTCTTTGTCCTTGTCGAATATGGATACGATTTGTTTCCAAGTGTCGGGGAACGCAAAGTACAATATCGCCCAGCTTATCGCGACGACAAGCACGATTGCGACGATTGTGATAATCACCGCTTTCGGATTTTTCTTGTACGCCTTTTTCACCGCCTTTTCAATGGTGGAAGTTTGCGATTGTTTTGACTTCGACGACTTGGTCGAATTGGATTTTGTTGATTTTGAAGATTTCTTGTCTGCCATACTGACATTATATAAAAGAAGCAGAAAAATGGCAATAAAGTTTTAGCCACGAACAAAAAATTTTTGTTCACGAATATATTCGCTAATATTGAGATAAATAGCTATCTTATCGCGTGTTGTTTGTTAAAAGCGCGATAAATAGATGAAGAACAAGAAAGAGCCACGCTAACGGCAACCCTAATGTACAAATAGTACATGAGTTGACGGGAGCGTGGCTCTGACGCAGTTATTCGCTATTTAGCGCGATTGAAAAACGGCAATATTGAGATGAAGAGCAAGGAAAAGCCGTCCACACAGGCAGGAGCGTACTGAGTCGTACGTGACTGTTTGTGTGGGCGGCTTTGACACAGCTATTCGCTCAATAGTGCCGTTTTAATAGGCGCGGGCGTAATAAATAACCTTAGAAGCAGGCTTCCCACACACCGGGCAAACATCTCCGACGGGCGTTTGATCGAAAGGCATGCAACGGGAAGTGGCGGAAAATTGCTCTTTGATTTTGTCTTCACAGCAACGATCGCCGCACCACATGGCTTTGACAAACTTGTGATCGTCAAGAGTTTGTTTCATCTCGTCGAGAGTGTGGCAGACCTGAATGTGAGAGTGCAAGAAATCGTGAGATTGCTTGAACATATTTTGTTGAATATCGTCAAGAAGCGCAGGAATATCGTGTGCGAGATCGTCGATCTTCACGGCGTATTTGTCGTGCGTATCGCGACGAGCAATCATGACTTGACCGTTTTCGATGTCGCGCGGTCCGATTTCGAGACGTACGGGGACTCCTTTCATCTCCCATTCGTTGAACTTCCAGCCGGGAGATTGTTCTCTGTCGTCAAGTTCGACTCGCAAACCTTGTGAACGAAGCGTTGCGGCAACTTCGCTTGCCTTATCGAGAACGCCTTCTTTGTGCGCCGCGACGGGAACGACCACGACTTGAATGGGAGCGACTCTCGGAGGAAGTTTGAGCCCGCGTTGATCGCCATGTGCCATGATGAGCGCGCCGATAAGACGAGTGGACACGCCCCAACTGGTTTGATACGGATTCTTGAGTTGTCCGTCTTTGTCAAGATATTTGATCTCAAACGCGGACGAGAAGTTTTGTCCGAGATAGTGCGAAGTGCCCGACTGCAAAGCTTTGCCGTCAAGCATCATTGCTTCCATCGTGTAGGTGTCGACTGCGCCTGCAAACTTCTCTTTTTCGGATTTTTGACCGACGAGAACGTCGATTGCGAGCACGTTTTGCATAAACTCACGATACACTTCGAGCATGCGGAGAGTCTCTTCTCTCGCTTCTTCTTCCGTTTGGTGCAAAGTGTGACCTTCTTGCCACAGGAACTCGCTGGTGCGAAGGAACGGACGAGTGGTCTTTTCCCATCTCACGACGTTTGCCCATTGATTGATGAGAACGGGCAAGTCGCGATAACTCTTGACCCACTTTGCATACATGGAGCAAATGATGGTTTCGGACGTCGGACGAACGACGAGCGCTTCTTCAAGCGGAGTTTTTCCGATATGCGTAACAAGTGCGACTTCGGGTGCAAAACCTTCAACGTGGTCCGCTTCTTTGACGAGAAAACTATACGGAATAAACATCGGGAAATACGCGTTTTTGTGTCCCGTTGCTTTGAAGCGTGCGTTGAGTTCTTCCTGAATATGTTCCCAAATTTCGTAGCCATACGGACGAATGACCATAGTACCTTTGACAGGGCCGTAGTCAACAAGTCCCGTCTTGAGCACGACATCGGTGTACCATTGCGGAAAATCGACCGTCATATCGGCAATTTCTTTTACGAATTGATCCTTTTGTTCTTTTGCCATAAACTGCTCCCGTATATATTGATATATAATATATAACTATATTGCTTTGATATTATATACTTTTCCATGCCCGTTGTAAATAAAAATGCGATAAATATGATAGCGCAATAAAAATCAAGCGAACGAAAAACCGTCCGCAAAATGCGGGCGGTTTGTCAATGCGCGATAATTATCGTTCGTGCGATGATTTTTATTCTTCGTCGTCTTCAGGCTCTTCGTCTTCTTCGTCGTCTTCGTCATCTTCATCATCGTCATCGTCGAAATCGTCGACGTCTCCGAGTTCGTCGTCGTCAAAGTCGTCGGGGCACTTCTCTTCTTCGTCGTCTTCGAACTCGTCTTCTTCATCTTCCTGAAGTTGATTGAGAGAAAGTTCTCCATCTTCGTCGTCGTCCTGAATGGGTTCGTCGTCGTCAACGAATTCTTTCCAATCGTCGTCGTCTTCTTTTTCGCTTTGTGCGTTTGCCTGTTCTTCGCGACAAGCAGCACAGATATCTTCGTCGGGTTCGAGATAATTGACCTTGCAGATAGGACAGATTCTCTCTTCTTCTTCGACTTCGTCGTCATCTTCCAAAAGGCTTATTTTGCTTGCCTTGCCAAGTTCGGCTTTGCAGACTTCGCAAAGTTCTTCTTCGATAGGTATCCAGTTGAGTTCACAACGCGGACATTTCTTATATTTTCCCATAACACCCTCGTTATAGATTTAGTTTTCATATATTATATTGATAACATCCGATTATGTAAACTATATTTTCAAAAATTCCGAATTTTTTTTATAAAAACTTTATGTAGTGTATTTACTTGCTTTTTCACCAATATGTAGTATAATAATTAATAAGTGAAAATAATTGTTGAAAAATCGCCAAATTGCGATTAGAATGTATATAGTTACAGCAAAAAAACGAGCAATAAACAGAATTTTTCTTTTCAAATAAACAATTTTCCGTTCATCTCGACAAAAACTTGTGAAAAGTGCGATTTTATTATCAAGACGAAAAAATTTGGATATGTTACGATTTATATAAGTTACAAAACAGGAGGGAACTTATGAACAAAACAATTATCATTGCAGACGACAATTCTGCCCTATGCGGGAGTATACGCGAATTTATTGATTCTCAAGACGGCTACGAAGTTGTCGGCGTTGCTTCCAACGGTGTAAAAGCAATAGAACTTGTCAATGCGTATCAACCGGATTTTCTCATTCTCGACATAGTTATGCCTGAACTGGACGGCTTCGGTGTGCTGAGTGCTTTGGAAGGACGAAAGCCGACGGTCATCATGATGTCTCAACTGGCAACGGACGGTTTCGTGCAAAAAGCAATGCAACTAGGCGCAAGTTATTTCCTTGCAAAACCGTTTGACTACAACGCTTTTTTGCGAGTTATGGACGGTTTTTCAACTCCCAACCGACAGCCCCAAACGAGAAAAAACAAAAATCTTGACGAACGAATCGCAAATCTTTTTATTTCCGTGGGAATTCCCGCTCACATCAAAGGTTATCAGTTTTTGAGAGAAGCAATCAAAATGACGATTGAAACTCCCGACATCATCAATTCAATCACAAAACGTCTATATCCCGGAATTGCCGAACACTACCAAACTTCCCCGTCAAAAGTAGAACGCGCAATACGCCACGCAATCGAAGTTGCATGGAATCGCGGAAAAATCGAGAACATAAACAACGTTTTCGGCATTAAAATCTACTCCCCCAATGAAAAACCCACCAACGGTGAATTTATCGCGCTAGTAGCAGACAAACTTTTGCTTGAATGCGCCTGATTCTTCCAAAAGTGACCGAATAAATTGAATTTTGCTTGAAAAACAAACAAAGCACTCCATATAATCGCGCTTTTGCGCGAAAATATCTCTTTTTCCCAAACGAAAAACGACGGCACTGCCGTCGTTTTTCACTTTCTTATTCATCTTGCTCGCAAAGTGCATAATACGGCTTCAACGCTTCTTCGGCAACTTCCGAAAGCGAAAACTCACTCATAACCGTCTTTTTGCTTTCTTCGTCCATTCTAGAAAGGAACACAAGTTTGTTTGTGAGTTCGGTAAGTTTTTCAACATGTTCCTTTATAAGAGTAAAACTTTATAAAATATCCGTCAACAATATTTTTTTTCTTAAAACATTTGACAAACAAAAAAGCAAATGATATTATCTTATAGCATTCACGTGGGGATATAGCTCAGTTGGTAGAGCGCCTGATTTGCATTCAGGAGGTCCTCGGTTCGAATCCGTGTATCTCCACCACAAACTATAGGATTGTAGCTCAGCAGGTTAGAGCACCACCCTGATAAGGTGGGGGTCGGTGGTTCGAGTCCACTCAATCCTACCAAACAAACACTCATAGAGTGTTTTTTTGTTACCCTTTTGTGGACTTGAACCACCTTTTCGATGTTTTATTTGCAAGAAATGGGTGTACATTTGAAACCTAAATAGAAATGCCCCATTTTTCCGGTCCGTGCCGGTATTTCTTCCGCCACTCGTATAGAGTGCTTTCTCTACAATGTTATCCGTCGCTCGCGTGGAAGACAGGCGGCACTCGCATAGATAGGTATCGTTCCCTTGTTATGCCACTTCGCCTGCGTGGCGGCTTGCGCAACACAGTGCCACGCATTCTCGTACAACCGTCTTGCTCGGCGCTTATTTGCTCGCCGCCGTTGCGGCTCGTGTTCCGTTTTTGAAGTCGCACATTCCGTTTATAAGAACGCTCCGAATAAGTTTTCGTTTCGGGTGTGGGTGTCCCACCCTATCTAAACACCAAGCCGACAATCTTGCGAAATTGTGGCAGAAGTTTTTGTCCGTGATTGAACTGATAGCAAAGATTTTCGGCGCGGTTAGCAGAACAAAAGCCTAATGCGGCTCTCGGCGTTGCTTGCAAGCAAGCGATGCCGTTGCCGCAATGACGGCTTTTGTTCGGATGGCTTTTATTCTCTCTTCATTTGACAAAGGGTGGCGATTCGTGTTATATATGTTGTTGAAAATTGTTGTGGATTTTTCCGGTTGTAAACATCTTTTCGCCACACGACCCTGCGTTGCGTGGCGATTTTTTTGTGAAAGACGGCTGCACGATATAAATGCAAATCTTGCAAAAAGCGGTGTTCTAATGCGCTAAAAGAGCGCATGTCACTTGCGAGCGTGAGCCGAAAACAAACGTTGGCAGCTTGACAATGATGCCATGACAACCGAGCGAATGCGAGATTGCGATGAAAAAGCAAATTGTGACAGGCGCACGCGCCTATCAATGACACAAAAAGAAAAATAAGCAAAAATACAAGTACACACACGAGAGAAAAATGAACGAAACGTTTATGAAAGAAAAACCGATAATACCGCTGGTTGCAAAGATGTCGCTGCCGGTGGTGTTGTCCATGATCATCAACGCGCTTTACAACTTTGTGGACAGCATATTCGTGTCCAAAATCAGCGAAGACGCGATGACGGCAATTTCTCTTGTGTTTCCCGTTCAGAATCTCTCGATTGCGGTGGGCGTGGGCTTTGGCGTAGGCATAAGTGCAGCGGTATCCTTCTATATGGGCGCAAAAAAGTTCGAAGCGGCAAATCGCTCGGCGGCACTCGGTCTTATTCTCGGCACGGTACACGGAATCATACTTGCGGCAATAAGTGCAGGCTGTATTGCGCCTTTTGTGAAACTGTTCACTAAAAGCGACATTATCATAGGCCACGCGCTCGATTATTTTTACGTCGTTGTGGCGTTTGCTCCGATAATCACTCTATCGATGGCTTTTGAAAAATTGCTTCAATCCGTCGGAAAAATGATGACCACGATGTTCTGCATGATGCTCGGTGCGATTGTAAACATAATTCTCGATCCCGTATTCATATTCGTGGCAGGCTGGGGCGTAAAAGGCGCGGCGGTTGCAACGGGCATAGGTCAAACGCTGTCTCTTGTTGCATACGCAATCATGTTCTTCAAAACAAAACACGGCGTAAAAGCGAAACTTGGCAAAAAATCCGAAGAGAAAATCGTCAAAAAACTTTATTTCGTCGGCGTTCCCGCAACGCTCAATCTTGCGCTTCCGTCTTTTATGCTTATTGCTCTAAACGGCATTCTAACCGTATTTTCCGAGATATACGTGCTTATTCTCGGCGTATACTACAAGCTGCAAACGTTCCTGTATTTCGCAATCAACGGCGTTGTTCAGGGCATTCGTCCGCTCGTCGGCTACAATCTCGGCGCAGGGCGCGACGACAGGGTTATGGGTATATTCAAAGTCTCTCTCGTCGCAAGCCTTATCGTCATGGTCATTGGCACTATTCTGTGTCTTGCGATACCCTCTCAACTCATGGGCATATTCACCGACAATCCGCAAACGATATCCGCAGGCGCAAGCGCGGTGCGCATAATGTGCGCAGGCTTTATCGTATCCGCGTCGGGCGTTGTGATATGCGGTCTTTTCGAAGGGTTGGGAATGGGCGTCCCTTCCCTTATCATTTCGATAATCCGCTACGTTCTCATCATTCCCGTTGCTCTCGTGGCAAGCAAAGTCGTAGGCGCAAAAGGCGTGTGGCACGCATTTTGGATAACCGAACTCATAGCGTTTTTCGTGTCCTGGATATGTTTCTATTTATGCTACTACAAGAAGGCGAAAGTTCGCATTGCGGACTTCAAAAAAGGGCAGGAAACCCAACAAATTACCGAATAATTTACAGATATTTACAAATTGATTAACCAAGTCAACCGATTCGTAAAAAAATCGGTTGACTTGTATAACAAAAAAAAAAAAAATACCTTGATTTATAATTTTTTAATTGTTACAATGGCATTGTCTCGTACGCGCGAGCGCATAATGCGTATGCACACAAACGCACGCTTACGGGCGCAAGCGCAGTCAATATAAAGGAATTCCCATGAACGAAAACGCGAAAATAATTGCAGTTGCCGGAAAAGGCGGCGTAGGGAAAACGTCTCTTGCCGCAGTCATCGTGAAACTTCTTTGCGAAAACTTTCCCGACAAAAAAATACTTGCGGTGGATGCAGATCCCGCCGTGGGACTTTCCACCGCGCTCGGCGTTGACGTCAAAAAGACGATTGACGACGTGAGAAAGGAAGCGGTTGACGCGACGCAAAACGGCAAAATGTCCGTAATCGAGATACTCGGCAATGCGGAATATTCAATAGAAGAAGCCACCGTGACTAAAAACGGTTTTTCTTTTTATCGCGATAGGCAGACCCGAAAGCGCGGGTTGCTATTGCAAGATCAACACCTATCTCAAAGACGTAATCGGCCAGATTTCGTCCCACTACGATTTCGTTGTGATTGACGGCGAAGCGGGCATCGAACAAATAAACCGCAGAGTTATGGAAAAAGTGACGCATCTACTTCTCGTCACCGACCAGTCTCAAAAGGGGCGCAACGTCGTCGCAACGATAAAAAATGTGGCGGACGAACTCGTGATGTACGACAAAGTAGGCGTCGTGCAAAACAGACTTTCTCAAGAAGCAATGGCTCAAAAACCCGTGGTGGACGGCATAGAAACGCTTGCTTACATCCCTGCCGACCAAAATCTCGCTCTTTGCGATATGAAGGGCGAAAACGTATTTTTCCTTCCGGATGACTCTCCCCTTGTCGTCGGAGCGAAAGAAGCACTGAAGAAAATAAATATTTTATAGGAGAAATATTGTGCGAGACCTGAAACATCTTATCTACTTTGAGAACTTGTTGGAAAACTCCAACAACGAACTCATCCAACAGGCGCAGCAAGAAGGCAAAAAGGCAATCGGACACGTTTGCTATCAGATTCCCGAACCCCTTCTCAACCTTCCGGGACTTTTCTCGGTGAGATTGCGCGCGCCCAGAACAACCAGCACGGAAATGGGCAACTATTATCTCAGCCCGATTTTCTGCGAAGCGTGCCGCGCCATACTCGAACGCGCTCTCGAAGGCGGATTCAGTTTTCTTGACGGCGTGATCGCTCCCGAAGCGTGCGCTATGATGAACCGTTGCGTAGAGAACATCGAGCATTTGGGCTGCTGCCCTCACGAAGGCTTCTTTGCTTCTTACTGCGACGTGCCCATGAAGAGCGACGACGTGACTTTGAAGCACTACGTTTTGCAGATGCAAGAACATTGCCTTAAACCGTTGCACGAACATCTCGGCATAGATATAAGCGACGCGGCAATCAGAAAAGCGGTTGAAGAACAAAACGAGATCTCTCGTCTTATCACCGAAATCGGCGAATACAGAAAAGAAGAATCTCCTCGCATCACGGGCTATGAATTTGCAATCTTCTGTCTTGCGACCTACTGCTGCCCGAAATATCTCATCCTTGACAAACTTCGCGAGACTGCGGAAGAACTCAAAACCAGAGTCCCAGATCCCGCGAGCAAATATCGCGCGCGCGTGGCAATGGTGGGAAGCGAAATCGACGATCCGAGCTTCATCAAACTCGCAGAAGACACGGGGCTTGTGGTCGTTGCCGACAGATACTGCTTCGGCTCTTTGCCCGGCAGACAGGAAATCGTGCTCACAGACGAAGAAGACGCTCTCACGCAAGTGTGCAGATACTATATGCAATCGGGTCAATGCCCCCGCTTCCTTAACACCGAAAAGGTGAACGAACGTCACGCGTTCGTCGACAAAATCGCAAAAGAATACAAAGCGGACGGCATCATCATCGAACAAATCAAATTCTGCGACTACTGGGGATACGGCAGACCCTTTATGCACGCAGTGCTTCAAAACGAATACGGCTATCAGGTGCTTTCCATCGACCGTCCGTACAACGCAGGTCAATCGGGACAACTTCGCACGAGAATTCAGGCGTTCGTCGAATCAATGGAAATCAAGAAGATTCAAAACAAAGGAGAAAACTGAGTATGGGCGCAAAACTTAATTCTGAAAAACTCGGCAAGTTCTACAAGCCCGGCAAGAAAACCGCCACTCGTCGCGAATGGCGCGGTTTCAAGGACACGATGTACGACTTCGGTTGCTGGCTGAAAAATCTTCTCGTGATGGGCAAATTCATCATGAAACCCACAACCATCAAAGCACTCTTCACTTATAGATGGTTCGGCAACTACATGGCGGCTTTCGACTATATCGATCGCCACATGGAAGGCGTTCGCGGTCCGCAACTTCGCATAGGTCACAAACAATACGACAGCATCGTCGGTCACCTTACTCAAACCATGGATACGCTCTTCAAGTGCGACAAGCGTATCGGCAACAAGCACGGCAAATACGACGAACTCAACAAAAAGTGGTCATCATGGACGAAAACGGCATGATGGTCGTTGCAATGGGTTTCCCGAATCTTAAATTCGTATCCAAAGAAGTTCCTGCAATTTACACGGGCTCTACAATCGCACAAGACGGCGTTTTGCACTACATCGAAGTGTCGGAAGAATTCCAGATTCCGTCCGACGTCTGCCCGATGCCTTGCGCAGAACTCGGTGCCGCAATCGACGAAGACTTCCCGATCTGCGGCGTTTGCGCGATTCACTGCAACACCACCTGCGACGGCTCTCTTATGGGCAACCAGATCGAAGACAGACACGACGATCTCCCGTCCTTCACGATGGCTGCGCCTATGCGCCACCAACAGGAATCCGTTCTTCCCTACTCCAGAGACCAAGTGGTCGCGGCAATTCACTTCATCGAAGAACACACCGGCGAGAAATGGGACTGGGACGCTTTTGCAAAAAACTGCAAGACCTACAACGCTCAAAACAAACTCTTCGAGCAATGGCTTGAAATGAACAAGACGCCTTATCCGCAAGTGTGCGGCAACAACGTCATGCTCTATCGAGACGCGGAATACATGGTTATCTCCGGTCGCGACGCTTCATTCCTTAAACTCGACCAACAAATCACCGATCTTGCAAAGAAAGGTTACGAAAACAAGGTCAAAGTCGCAAAGGAAATGCGCCACCGCGCAATCGTGTGGGGCGTTCACGCACAATACTACACCGCTTTCAATCAATGGCTTGCAAACTGCTGGGGCATCGTGACGCTTTGCGACATGCTTTCCTTCACTCTCACAAAGCCTATCAACTACGAAGATCACGAACAAGCCATGCTCGACCTTGGCGAGTACAACATGAACATGATCATGCGCAACCACTCCAACGGCGGTTACGAAGTGGGCGTTGAACAACTCTGGCAATTCTGCGAAGAGTACAACGCGGATATGGTGCTTATGTACGAGCATATCGGATGCAAATCCATGGCAGGCTATCACGGACTCATCGAAGAAGAAGGAAGAAAACGCGGAATCCATATCGTCTGGGTGTATCACGCACTCATGAACCCGACAAAAGCGTCGAGAAAAGATATGCGCAACGACGTCAATCGCTATATGAAGACGGTTTTGAGAGAAGAACCGCTCGATCCTTCCATCGTTGACTTTGACGATACGGAACGTTGGTAATAAAAGGAGAATACATTATGAAATATTTTGGCGGATGCGACGTAGGTTCAACCTACACCAAAGCAGTTATATTGGATGAAAACGGCAAGATGCTTGCCGACACCACCATCAAGAGCAAAATCAATGCGGCACTCTCTGCAGAAGCCGCTATGAACGAAGTCGTGGCAAAGGTTCCCGAACTCGAAGGCGACGTGAAAAACCTTGCATATCTCGTTGGCACGGGATACGGCAGAAACAAGGTTGCTACGGCAGACGAAAACATCTCCGAAATCTCTTGCCACGCAATGGGCGTTCACGTTACGGACCCAAGCGTCAAGGCAATCATCGATATCGGCGGACAAGACATCAAGGGTATCGCAATAGATACGGACGGCACTGTCAAGAACTTCGCAATGAACGACAAGTGCGCGGCAGGTACGGGACGTTTCTTCGAAGCAATGGCAAGATCGTTTGAAATGTCGCTCAGCGACTTCTCCAAACTCTCGCTCAAAGCAAAGAACGTCATTCCCATCTCTGCACAATGCACCGTTTTTGCAGAATCCGAAGTCATTTCGCTCGTCGGCGAAGGCAAGCCCACGGACGAGATAGCGGCAGGTATCGAAATGAGCGTTGCAAAGAGATGCTTCGTCATGGCAAAGAAAGCGGGCGCAACGGACAGCATCACGCTTACGGGCGGTTGCGCAAAGAACGACGGACTTAAACAGGCAATAGAGCAAGTGCTCAAGATAAAGGTCATCGACCTTAAAACCGACCCGCAACTTATGGGCGCGCTCGGAGCGGCGGAATACGCAAGACAAAAAGGCTTGACAAAAGCGTAAGGGGGCAAATATGATTATCGGAACAACGTTGATTGCATTGACCTGGGCACTTTTCATCGGTCTCGGTCTTCCTACTTGGGCAGGCGCGATAATCACGGTCGTTTGCGCATTCCTTATTCTTTTCGGATTGCTCTTCACCGTGTACTTCTTCAACCTTGACTCAAAACTTCTTGTGCTTGTGCAGAAATTCTTGCAAAGATTCTACAACAAGCGCAAGAGAAATCGTCATCTCGAGTAATATATGAAACTCTACGATTCAACGATAAAAAAATCACTGGAACTTGCGGGGAGTCAACTGACTCCCCTTTCCCAAAATTCGTCTTGGAAAAACCTTAACGAAAAAGTGTTTATCTTCCCCGCCGACAGCGCGGTTGAGCTCGGAGCAAGCGACAAAGATTCGAGTTATCTCATCGCATACACGACGGACGAAAATCTCGTAAACAAGGACGAAATTTTGCTTCGCGGCAAAGACATCAAAGACCTTAAAGGTGACGAACCTTTTGCACGCATCGCGATTTTGCTCATAGACGACTCAAAACATCAGGACGAGCAGAAGATATATCGCTTCCTTCGCGACATCGAATACAAACGCTACAAGGTGAATCCCGACGGCTATATGATAAGAGTCAACACAAACCAACTTCGCGAAGGCGCAAGAGTGAGCAAAGCCGCAGTCAAAAAGGGCATATCTTTTGCGGACGTGGGCAAGATCTTGCAAGACGCATATAAGCAGGACGAAAACGTCAAAGCGGTCAAACAGATCTTCATCACCGATCCCGACTTTGACTTTGAGACTTTCGCGGGCGTGGCAAAACTCAACGAAGGCATAACGGTGACTCTCGACCACATTCTCAAAAATCTGAAAATGGATTGCAATACGTGCTCTTTCAAGGATATATGCGATACGATTGAAGGAATGAGAGATATCCACAAACGCGAAGATTACGAATTCTGATTCCAAAAAGAAAAACAAAAAAACGAGCTTTCGGCTCGTTTTTATTTTTCTCGAAAAAATTTACAAAATGTGCGAAATTTTAATTTATTATTAACAATCGCACTTTATGATATAAGCATCATCTCCCTTTCCTGTTTTTGTTTTTATGGATTGAGCCTTGGCGCTTTGCCAAGGCTCTTTCCTTTTGTCTTTTCTCCGTATGGGATACCTGAAACGCTTATATAAAAACCGTGTGTAGCGACGAGTTCTATGCCAAAATCGTTTTTTGCAAATTTTTATCTTTTCTGTCTTATATATTCCGTGTATGCCCCGAGATACGCAAATGCGGCAAAATAGGTGTCGAGATTGAGCGTGCCGGCAAGGAACGCATCAGCAAGGAACGCGTTTTGCTTGTGCTTGTAGTAAAGATGCACGCCGTACGTAAAAATGCAAAGTTGCAACTCGTCTTCTTTGGGTATCGTGTCGCATTCTGCAAGCGGTGCACCGGCAAACAGTTTCAGCGTTTGCAAATATCCGGTGTGATGTCCTATCTGAACGTCTCCGTGAAATTTTGCAATATCTTCGTCTATCTTTCTTCCGAGTTGCACCGAACACGCGATTGTCCAGAACAGAGACGCAACGTACATATCTCCGTTGTTTTTTGCGAGTTCGACGCACTCGTCAAACATAACTTTTGACTTTTCGTATTCGCCCTGATAATACTTGCAGCACGCCGACATGTAGAGCGCGTCAAGTCTGTCATCGGTGTTTTCAAGGCACCAGGCAAACGCTTTTTCTGCTTTGTCGAGATCGAGTGTGGACAAATATCTGCCCGCACATTTTCTTCTCACCTTGTAATCGTCGGGTCGCATCTCGCACGCTTTTTCAAAACATTCGAGTGCTTCTCTATATCTCATCTGAAAAGCGAGTGCGTCTCCCAGCGCAACGATACGGTTGAAATCATCGGGAAAGGCGGCGAGTTCCGCTCTCGCTTTTTTCGTGCGTTCGTCATCGGGGACGAGCTTTGCGTAAGCGTTTGAAAAAACGAGTTCCTGATCTCTTATTGCTCTCACGTCGCTTATCTTATTGCAACTGCAGTTTGGGTCACCAAGACACATATTTTTTGCTCCTTATGCCCGAAAAGGCATTTTATCTTTACGTTAGTCGCGGTTTATCGTTGCGTTTTGCACGATTCTGCGACGAAATTCTATATATTGCTGTATCATATAAAAGCCGATTTGTATCAGCATTATGCACACGCCGGGCGCAAGCAACCAATTGTATTTTGCAAGGCTTATTCCGCCATATGTGTACGCATAGTTTATCATAACTCCCCACGTCACGCTTTCGACGCTGCCCATTCCCAAAGAAACTGAGCGTCGCTTCCACCATTATGCAACTTGCAACCGACGGTATAAATTTTGCCGCCGCGACGTCGAGCACGTTTGGCAGCACGTGGCGGAAAAGTATGCGACAGGGGCTGTATCCGAGTGTTTTGAGCGAACGAACGAAGTCGGAATTTTTCACGCTCAACGTCTTTGCTCTCACCGCTCTTGCCGTCGAACACCAGCAAAGCGCGGATATCGTGAGAATTATGCTCGCCGAGTTGCCGCTAGTGTACGCCGCGATCACGATTGCCATGGGAAGCATGGGTATCAGCAGGAAAAAGTTGATTACTCCGTTGACCGCTTCACCTGTGACTTTGCCGACGTATCCCGCAATCACCCCGACGATAACTCCTATCACGACGCATGCAAGCGCGCTCGTAACTCCGACTATAAGCGTAGGTCTTGTGGCAACAATGAGTTGTGACAAGATGTCATATCCGAGATTGTTCGTGCCGAGCAAATGCTCTCTCGTGCAAGGCAAAAATTTGTCAAAACTCTCAGTAGCGGCATACGGCGCGATTTTTTCTCCGAAGATTGCGAATATCGCAAAAACAAGGAATATCGCAATGCCGAGTGCAAAAACCACGGTTGACAGCACTCTTCTCGTTTTGTAGCCCGTTTGCAAAGTCGATTTCATAATTTTCTCCTTTGCGACGGATCGGCAAACACGCTTATTGCGTCGGCTATGAAATTTGACAGTATAACGCTGAGTGCGATGACGAGAAGCGCGCCTTGCAGCATGGGGAAATCTTTGTCGAATATGGCTCTATTGACAAGCATTCCCACGCCGTCGATAGAAAAGACCTTTTCAACGACTATCGATCCTGCAATCATATGCCCGAAGCTCGTGCCGAGCATAGATATGAAAGGCGCGGATATATTCGGAAAAACGTGCTCGTTTTTAACTCTCGCTCCGCTCAGACCTTTCGCGCGCGCATAGGTTATATATTTGGTTTCGGCAACGCCTGCCGCCTGATTGCGCACGAGAAGAAATTTTTTCGGCGTGGAAGCAAGCGTCAGTGTAAGCACGGGAAGCACGAGATGTTCGAGCCTATCCAACAAGCCGCCGCCACCCACCGAATTGAGCGCGCCGGACGGCAAAATCTTCCACTCGAACGCAAACAAGATGAGAAGCATTATTGCCATAAGAAACGTCGGAACTGCGTCTACAAGCACCATTGCACTGCTCAATCCGACGTCTGCAATGCGAGATTTTTTGTATCCTGCCGCAAGGCCGAGCCAATACGCAAGAAGCGCGGAAAGTATCCAGGCGGGAAGCGTAATCTGCAACGTGCGTGGGATCTTCTCCGCAATAACTTCGCTTACGTCGCGTCCCTGATGATAAGAATATCCCCACTCCCCTTTGAACAGATTCTTTACGTACGTGCCGAACTGTTTGCCGAGCGGTTGATCAAGCCCCATTTCTTTATACAAGGCGTCGTATTCTTCTTTCGACATGGTGCTTTCATCCGCCCCGACGAGATTTGCAAGCGGATCGCCGGGCATAAGGCGCGGCAAGAAGAAATTGACCGCAAATATCGCGATCAACGCAATCACGGAAAATATAACGCTTTTGCCGAGTTTTCTTGTCATTTCGTCCTTTTTCAAGCCTTGCTTGCGTTTTCACACCAATGCAATCGCTCTTGTCTTTTTATCTGCACCGTATTGCTGTAAAATTATGCGTTTGTCCGTTTCACGCTCTTTTTTCAAGGGGTTTGGAAAGAGATGACGTTGAGAATCGCACCCGTTCCGTCAACCTTGAATCCGGACACTTTGCTCGAACACGCCTGCGTGACTCCGTCGTAAAACAAAGGCACGCACACGACGTTTGCCGAGATGTAGTCCTGGTATTCGCCGACCGCTTTTGCAAGTTGTTCGGAATTTTTCGCCCCCGACATTGCTTTGAGTATTCTGCCGTACTCGGTCAGATTGCCGTCATTGTCTTCAACTAGCATTTGTCCGTGCGCAACGGGGTTTTTCATATCGAGCATGCTCGTGTTCGCAGCAAGTGTGTATCTCGTCGCATAACCCGCTTCGAAATCGTAACCCTTCGCTGTTACTTTTGCAAAACTTGCCATGTGTTTGCCGTCCTGATAATACGATTGCCAGTCACTTCCCTTTGAAAGCAACGAGACTTCAACCATGCCGTTTTCTTCGATTTGCGTTTTTATGAGCGTTGCGTATTGCGTATCGTCACTTCCGGAACGCACGAGAATTTCAAAACGAAACTTGTTTTGCTCGCTATATCCCGCTTCACTCAAAAGCCGTTTTGCTTCATCGAGATTTCTTTGCCATTCGGGTGTTTCCTTATATCCGAAAATACCGGGAGCGACAAGACCTTCTCTTGATTTTGCACTGCTTTTTGAGCCGAAAGTCGATCGTATTTTGTCGTAGTTTATCGACAAGGCAATCGCGCGTTTAACTCTTGCGTCGATCATCTTTTGATTGTTGAAGAAAAGCACTTTGGGAAGAGCCTTCGTCGCATAGGTTGCAAGCGTCACACTCTCGCTGTCTTCGAGTGCCGCAACCGAATCGTCGCCAATGCCCGTTCCGTAGTTGAAAATCATGTCTATTTCGTCGCTTTTTAGAGCCGCCGTCAAAACTTCTGCCGTGCCGTACCACTTGAAAATCACCTTGTCGATTTTCACGCTTTGCGCATACGGGTATTCTGCAAATCTCTCAAAAGTTATCGTGCCTGCCGCAATGTCTCTTCCGACGTATCTGAACGGGCCTGCGCCTATCACCGATTCTTCGTCGGTGAGCGTTTCTTTAGTTTTGCCGTCAAACACGTGTTTGGGCAACACGCTTTCGCTTGCTATTTTCTCAAGGAATTTCGTGTCCGTCGTGCAAAGCGTGAAAACAAGAGAATTGCCGTTTTTTTGCACGCTTTCGTAATCCGTACCTTTGACGAGTGACGACAAGGTATACTCGATATCGTCAATGGTCAAATCCTGCCCGTCGTGCCACTTGAAACCGTTTTTGAGAGTGAGCGTAACCATCGTTCCGTCTTCGCTAACGTTATAGCCGCACGCAAGCGGAATAAATTCTCCGTCTATCTGCGCAACGGGCGTAATTTGCGAAACCGCACTTGCGATTTTGTCGAAATTGTACCCGGGAGCACCGCCCGCACTGTCCAGACGATTGAGCGAATCGACCGTCATCGTCGTGCCCACAATAAGAATGTTTTCCGCGTTTTTTGTACCGTTGCAAGCGCAAAGACATGCCGCAAGCAACGCCGTCAAACATACGACAATAAATAGATAAACAAACTTGTTTTTTCTCATTTTTCACCTTATTCGCCGTTTATCGCGATATATCGCAAAATAAACGGCCTTTTATGCTATTTTTCCTATACCTTCGTCTTACTCGCCGCACCGTCTTGCAAAAGATATATTTCGTCGCAGAACTCTTTCACGGTGTCCAAGTCGTGAGAGATAAAAAGAACAGATATTCCTAGAGTTTTGACGAGTTTGTCGTATAGTTCCAGCACGTTTCTGCTCGTTGCGGGGTCAAGCATTGACGTTGACTCGTCGCTCACGATAAGAGCAGGCCTAGTTGCAAGAGCACGTGCGATAACAAGTCTTTGAGCCTGTCCGCCGCTAAGATGCAACGGCAATCTGTTCCACAGCGTTCTTTCAAGTCCCACCGTGTCGAAGAGTTGCAACGCTTTTTCTTTTGCGTCCTTTCCGTAGCGCGCGTGTTTTGACGATATAAGCGCTTCTTTAACGGCATCGCCAGAACGTTGCATAGGGTCAAGCGCAAGCAATGGTTGTTGCGGAACGATTTGAATTTCTTTTCCGAGACGTCTGTCGTACTTTCCCTTTTCGTTCCAAAGCGGTTTTCCGTCCTTGTATACGTTTCCGCCGCTTGGTGCAACCGCTCCGCACAAGACGTTGGCAATTGTCGATTTGCCTTCTCCGCTCTTGCCTATAAGCCCCACTTTTTTGCCGTCGCCTATTTCAAGCGAAACGCCGTTGAGCACGACAGAAGCGTTCTTATTTTTTCCGACGGTGAAAGTTTTGAATAAATCCTTGATCTCAATCATTCTGCTCCGTCCTTTGCAAAAGCGTTTTTGTATAGTCGTTTTTTGGTGCGCCGAGTATGTCTTCCGTAAAACCGTATTCCACCTGATTGCCGTCTTTAAGCACGAGCATTTTGTCACACGTCTTTGCAAGATTCATATCGTGAGTGACAAAGATCTTTGCACTGCCGCAAAACTCTTCTTTGACGCACTTCAAAAACACTTCTGCGGTTTCCGCGTCGATTCCCCTTGTCGCTTCGTCCGCGACGATAAGACTCGATTTTGAGCATAGCGCGATTGCAAGCACCACTCTTTGCGCCTGTCCGCCGCTTATTTCAAAAGGATATTTTTCGAGCACGCTTTCGTCTTCGAGTCCGACTTTTTTAGATTGTATAGTGCGTACGCCTTTTTTTCGCCACGGTTGAGTGACGGTCCGCTTCTTGAAAACGCTTCGTAAATCTGCGTTTTCACTTTGAGAGACGGATTGAGAGATTCGCTCGCGCCTTGCGGAATGAATGCAACGCTTCTGCCGAGTTTTCTTTTCAGAGTGCGCGGATTTTTCAATATATCGTCGCCGTCAAGAACAATTTTGCCCGTCGCATAGCAGTTGTCGGCAAGCACTCCTACAAGTGCGTCCACAATCATAGACTTGCCTGAGCCGGACTCTCCCACTATGGCAAGGCTCTGCCCGTCGCCAACACAAAAAGACACGTCCGAGACGATTGCGCCGTCCCCGTGCAAATAGCGTGCATATACGGAAAGTCCGTCAACGAAAAGCATTGTCTCTTTCTCCTTTTTGTATCTCAAATTATACCGCATAAAACCCATTATATCAAGCATAAACCGCTCTTTTGTTCGCCTTAAAACGATATTTTCAAAACAAAATAAAACATAATGTTTTGATTTTGGTATAAAATCGTACATGGTGTATTGACAAGCGAACTCTGTGTTTGATATAATCTGAAAAAGGAGAAATTATATGCACGACAAAATAAACTCGACTACACAAAAAATATACGACGCGTTTGCCGCCGTACTTTTGGAAAAAAACTACAAAGACGTAAGAATTCAGGACGTGCTCGACAAAAGCGGCGTTGCTCGCAGCACATTTTATGCCCACTACAAGACAAAAGAAGACCTGCTCAAATCCATTTGCTCCACGATTTTCGGTCACGTCTTTTCTCACTCTCTCGAAGAAGAAAAAAGCCACGATTTTTCAAAATCGAGCATGCTTGACTACAAACATTTCATCACGCACATATTCTACCATTTGCACGACGAAAGCGAACTGTTGCATGCTATTATGCTCTCGCAAAGCAAGGACGTGTTCTTGTCCTATCTGCGCACCGAATTGAGAGAGTTTGCCACCGCATGCGTTGAAAACAATTTCGTTGCGCAAAAGAATTTGCCAAAATCACTCAAAATCAACTCTGTTATCGAAAACTTCGTGTTGCTTGTGGAATACTGGGACGAGACCGCCTTCACCGACACCCCCGAACGCCTGACCGAATATTTCATCCAAATGAACGTGTAAAAAATGAGCATAACACGCACTTTGAATGAGCAAAGTGCGTGTTATAAGTACGCTTTTAATGGGCAAAATACGCGTATAAGTTTTTATTAGTTTACGGCTCTACAAGGGGTGAGCGTTTAAAACCCTAAATAGAACACCCCCATCTTTCCGGTCCGCGCCGGTATTTCTTCCACCACTCGTATAAAGTGCTTTCTCTACAAAAGTGCACATCGCTCGCGGGGAAGACAGGCGGCACTCGCATAGAAAAGTATCGTTCAATCATTATGCCACTCGTTCGCAAGTGCAAAGAACAACACGCACTTGCTCACTTGTACTCACACACAAGGGCTCCCGCACGTCAAAAACAAGCGAACTTGTGCGTGAGTAAGAAAAGATGAAAGCGCAGTTTTTGGCGTGTGGGAAAAAGGAACACAAAGACCAAAAAGGCAAACGATTGCAACAGGTTGTAATCGTTGCAAAATGGGCTTGTGTGTGACGTAAGCTCGGCGCTTATCTCGGCGTTCGCCTTGCAAACGCTTACTTCGAAGTTGCACATTCCGTGAATAAGTACGCTTCGAATAGGCTTGTAAAAACGCGATAAATAGATGAAGAACAAGAAAACGCTCTGTGGTTCACAACTCACGTACGTCAGTACGTTAGGGTTGTTCCCCACGGGGCGTTGTAAGGAACGAAGTGACAGAATAGCGATTGTTACGCTTTGCGTCAACCGCGTCCGCAGTTATTCGCTATTTAGCGCGACTTTTCACCAAGAAACACTATGATTAAAGCCGATATTGAGATGAAGAACAAGAAAGAGCCACGCTAACGGCAACCCTAATGTACATATAGTACATGAGTTGACGGGAGCGTGGCTCTGCCGAAGTTATTCGCTCAATAGCGGCTTTAATCCACTTGGATTTCCTTAATAACCACTTCATTCCCCCCTACGCAAATAGGTGTGTTCACTGCCGCAATAGGGGCATATTTTGCCGTATTTGACGGTGGGGTACTCTTTGGAGCAGTCTTCGCAATAGGTGACGGCGGGAATGGGTTCGATCTCAAGAGTGCAGCCGCGAAGAAGGTCGGAGCGATTGGCGTTCCAATTCCAACAATCGATCAACTGATCGTTGACGACGGTGGATACTTCACCGATTTGCATAACGACTTTCTTGATTTTGTCTGCTTTGTTCTCTTTTGCTACGTCGCTGACGAGGTCTGCGATGTGGAACACCACTCCCAACTCGTGCATGATTATTGCTCCTTATTTGTTTTCCTTTTTGGCTGCTTTTGCGGCTTTGACCGCTTCTTTGTGTTTCTTTTGTGACGCTTTTTCCGCGGCGGTCTTTTTGCCGAAGACGATTCTCATGCCGCGCTTGAACGCATACGGGAGAATTGCCTTGAACTTGTCTTCACTGCGAACCATAGTGGAACATTCGGGATGTTCTCTGTGGAGATGGATTGCGTCAAATTCGCACTTGGTGGTGCATACACCGCAGCCGATGCACTTGTTTTCGTCAACGACGCTTGCGCCGCAGCCCAAGCAACGAGATGCTTCGGTGTGAACTTGCTCTGCGGTGAGAGTGCCGTGAAGGTCTCTGAAGGAGTGCTTGTCGCCGTCGAGTTCTTTTGCTTCTTGTCTGCCTGCGGTATCGTAACTGTCGATGACGATGTTGTCCTTGTCGAGTTCGATGAAGTCACGACGATTGCGACCGATGGTCATGCTCGTGCCGGGTTGTACGAAACGATGGAGTGAAACTGCCGCGTTCTTACCTGCTTCGATTGCGTCGATTGCGAATTTCGGACCGCTGTACACGTCGCCGCCGACGAAGATGTCGGGCTCTGCCGTCTGATAAGTGAGAGCGTCTGCGACGGGATAATTGCCGTGATGGAATTGCACCTTGCTTCCCTTGAGAAGTTCGTCCCAAACAACCGTTTGACCGATTGCGAAGATGACGTTTTGTGCTTCAACCGTGATGGTGTCGTTCTCGTCGTATTTCGGGCTGAATCTCTTGGTCGCGGGATCGATGACGCTCAAGCACTTCTTGAACACGACTGCCTTGACGGTGCCGTCTTCGTTCTTGAGAATTTCCTTCGGGCCCCAACCGTTGTTGACGGTGATGCCGTCTGCAAGGGTTTCTTCGATTTCTTTCTTGCTTGCGGGCATCGTGTCTCTTGATTCAAGGCAGTACATACCAACTTCTTCGCTTCCGAAGCGAACAGCCGTACGTGCGCAGTCAACAGCAACGTTGCCGCCGCCGATGACGACCGTCTTGCCTTGCAATTTTCTGTCGTGATTTTCGGTTGCCGCGTGCAAGAATGAAACAGCCATATCGGTGCCGATTGCGTCTTCGCCCGGGACTCCCGGCAATCTGCCGCCTTGGCAACCGATTGCGATGTAGAACGCTTTGTAGCCTTCCGCTCTCAATTGATCGAGAGTGACGTCTTTGCCGACGTTTACGCCGGTCTTGAATTCAACGCCGAGTTCACGGAGAATATCGATTTCCGCTTCGATGACGTCTTTTTCGAGTTTGTAGGACGGAATACCGTAGGTGAGCATGCCGCCGAGACGTTCATTCTTTTCAAACACGGTGGGTTTGTAACCCTTGGTTGCAAGATAGTATGCGCAAGAAAGTCCTGCAGGGCCTGCGCCGATGATTGCGATCTTTTGGCTCCATTGTTTGTCTACGTTGGACGGAATTACCACTTCGGGAACGTATCTGGTCTCTGCGTGCAAATCTTGTTCTGCGATGAATTTCTTGATGTCGTCGATTGCGACAGCCTCGTCAATAGTTCCGCGCGTGCAGGCTGCTTCGCAACGCTTGTTGCAGACGCGACCGCAGATTGCCGGGAACGGATTGTCCTTCTTGATGAGAGCAAGTGCTTCTCTGTATTTGCCTTCTTTTGCTTTGCGGATGTAACCTTGAACTGCGATGTGTGCAGGGCAAGCAACCTTGCAGGGAGACGTACCTGTCTCGTAGCAGTTGATACGGTTTTTGTCGCGATAGTCTTCATCCCACTTGTCCGGACCCCAACTGAGATTGTCGGGAAGTTCGTGCTTCGGATACTCGATTTCGCCTTGCTTGGTGCAAAGTTTTTGTCCGAGTTTGACTGCGCCTGCGGGGCAATATTCGACGCATTTGCCGCAAGCCACGCATTTGTCTTTTTCAACCTTTGCGACGTATGCGCTTCTGGACATATTCGGAGTGTTGAAAAGTTGTGACGTACGAAGAGCGTTGCAGATGTTCACGTTGCAGTTGCAGATTGCGAAAATCTTGTCTTTGCCGTCGATGTTGGTGATTTGGTGAACGAAGCCGTTTGCTTCTGCGTTGCGAAGAATTTGCATTGCTTCGTCGTAGGTGATGTCGTGACCTTTTCCGGTCTCGCGGCAGTAGTCTGCCATATCTCCGACGCCGATACACCAATCTTCACAAGAGTCGCCGCAACCTTCACCGAGTTTGGCTCTGCCGTAACGGCAGGAGCAAATGCCTACGCCGAGATGTCCCTCGTATTTCTTGAGCCAGTAGGAAAGGTGTTCGATGTCGGCAGTGCCGTTTTCCATCTCGATTGCCTTTTCAACGGGGATGACGTGCATACCGATACCGGCACCGCCTGCAGGAACCATAGGAGTGACCATCGTCAAAGGAAGATAAGTCATTCTTTCAAAGAACATTGCAAGTTCGGGGTGATCGTCGAGTTGCTTCTTGATCATGTTTGTGAATTCCGCAGAACCGGGAACGAACATGGGAAGCGTGTAACGACGTTCTTTCTTTGCACCGGGAATAGGACCGTTGTCGTCGTAATGATTGCCGTAGTCGTATTCGAGAATACCGATGTTGCTCATCTGTTGAACGAGCGAATGGAGTTTTTCTTTCTCGACTTCGGGGTTTAATTTCTCAAGATCTTCAATGGTGTAGTGATGACGCACTTTCATCTTGAGTGCAACGTCTGCCATTTCGTCGGTCATGATACATGCAAGCCCCCAATATTCGGGATCGTTTACGGTGACGCCTTTGATCTTGTGATCGATGCAGTCCGTAATCTTTCTTGCCAATTTGAGAATCTTCTTTCTCGGTTTCGGATCTCCCATAAATTCTGGGACATATGCTTTGCTCATCTCAGCCATTTTCATTTTCTCCTTTGAAAACTTTTATTATATTGTACACTTTATTTGCAAGCGTTTCAAGTCCTTCGCCCGTTTTTGCACTGACAGGATATATCTGCGCATTCGGGTTGAGCGACTTGACTCGCTCGTTGAACTTTGTCATGTCGAAGTCAAACGCTTCGAGCGTATCGATTTTGGTCACCGCAACCAAATCGCATTTCTCAAACATAAGCGGATATTTCAGCGGTTTGTCGTCGCCTTCGGGGACGGACAGAAGCATCATATTGAGATGCGCGCCCGTATCGAACTCTGCAGGACACACGAGATTGCCTATGTTTTCGAGAATTATCAAATCGGACTTGGGAAAATCCGCCTGAGACAAACTTTCCTTCACCATATCGGCGTCTATGTGGCAAAGTCCGCCGTTGTGAACCTGTACGCTAACGACGCCGGTGTTGTCGTGAAGTCTTCTTGCGTCAACGTCCGTCTCTATATCCACGTCCATAGCCACGATTTTCAGTCTGTCTTTAAGAGCGTTTATGAGCGCGGACAACAACGTCGTTTTTCCGCTTCCCGGCGACGACATCACGTTGATAAGGAATGTCCCCTGCTCTTTGAGTTTCGCTCTCGTCTCGTCGGCAACTCTGTCGTTTTGAGAAAATACGCTTTCCTTTACGGATATGATTTTCATTTCTTCACCTTCCATTCTGCGTATTTCGAGTATATCCAGTCCGCAAGCCGTTCTACGCCTTCACCGCTTCTTGCGGAAACCGTGAACACTTCCGTGTCGGGTTTCAATCCCTTTATATATTCCTTGCACTTTTCCACGTCGAAATCGAAATATTTCGCAGTGTCGAGTTTCGTTATCGCAACCGCGTCTCCCGACGAGAACATCAACGAATATTTCAGCGGTTTGTCGTCGCCCTCGGGTATAGACAAAAGCACGAGTCTCAAATGCGCGCCCGTATCGAACTCCGCAGGGCACACAAGATTGCCGATATTTTCAAGAAACACGATGTCCGCGCCCGTCTTAAACTCTTTGAATCCCTGACGAGACATGTCCGCATCGAGATGACACATTCCGCCCGTGTGCAACTGTATGGACTCCGCACCCGCTTGGCGCACGGTGTACGCATCAACGTCTCCGTCAATATCCGCTTCCATAACGCCGATTCTGCATCTGTCTTTCAACGCCTTTGTAAGCGCACAAAGCAACGTCGTCTTTCCACTGCCCGGCGACGACATCACGTTGATATAGAAAACGCCCATATCGTCAAGTTCGCCACGCAATTTATCCGCGTCCGCGTCGTTGTTTTTTATGATGCTTTCTTTCAGTTTAACGGTTCTTATTTCGTCCATAATATACTCTCATATATTACTCTTCTTATATTGAATAAATATTATAACACTTGAAAAATCGATTTACAATGCTTTTTTATCGTTTGCCAAAATTTGTTTGTTTTATAAACAAAATCCCGAAAAATTATTTCACAAAAACATACGAAAATGTAGAGAAACGAATGTTTGTAAGAGATTTCAATGAATAATTGTCGGCTTGGTATTTTCGATTGGGTGGGACACCCACACCCGAAACGAAAACTTATTCGGAGCGTACTTATAAACGTAATGTGCGACTTCGGAGTGAGCGTTCGCAAGGCGAACGCCGAGATAAGCGCCGAGCAAGACGATTGTACGAGAATGCGTGGCGCTGTGTTGCGAAAGCCGCCACGCAGGCGAAGTGGCATAATGAGTGCACGATACTTTTCTATGCGAGTGCCGTCTGTCTTCCCCGCGAGCGATGGACAGTTTTGTAGAGAAAGCACTCTATACGAGTGGTGGAAGAAATACCGGCACGAACCGGAAAGATGGGGCATTTCTATTTGGGGTTTAAACGCTCACCACTTGTAGAGCCGTAAACTTATAAAAACTTATCGGGCGCAAAAAGTTTGATTTTTCGCTACGCTAGATCCTTCGACAATCTCAGGATGACAATAAGGAAAAATTGAAAACACTTGCGCCCGTAACGGTCGCCCATTCGCAACGTACAAGCCGTGTCTAACGAAGCAATTCGCTCAATTGTGTCGTTTGTAAAACCGCAATAAATAGATGAAGAACAAGAAAGAGCCACACTAACGGCAACCCTAATGTACAAGTAGTACATGAGTTGACGGGAGCGTGGCTCTGCCGCAGTTATTCGCTATTTAGCGCGGTTTTAGTCGACGCGTAGAGCATCGACGACATTCTTCCTTGACGCTCCGATTGCCGGCAAAATACCGGAAATGACGGTGAGTGCAAGAGAGAGAATGACGAGTATGAGCGCGTGCAATGGGTTGAAATGCAGGAGCGAGCCGATGCCGCTGACCGCTTTGATGATGAGCGATATGAGCGGGCAAAGGATGTAGGTCAGGACAATGCCGATGATGCCGCTGGCAAGACCGATGAGCGAAGTCTCGGCAAGGAAGACGTTGCGAATATCGCGCTTTCGTGCACCGAGTGCGCGGAGAATACCGATTTCGCGAGTGCGCTCTATGACGGAGTTTGACGTGATGACGCCTATCATGACGGTGGAAACGACAAGCGAGATTGCGGCAACCGCAATGAGCATTGCGGATACGAGATTGAGAATCGCATTGATATTATAAAGGAACATTGCCGAGACGTCGAAATATCCGTTTTGCTCGCCTTTTGCATTTTTATACGCGTTGATGTATTCTCCTGCGGCTTGTTTTTGTGTTACGTTTGCAGGATACACGGTGATATAACCGGACGCCTTGGACGCACCGATTGCTTTGCAGAAATATGAGAATTTCAACACTGCGCCCGAAACGAGACTTGCGAAACCTTTGTTTTCGGTGATTTCCACTTCATCGAGAAGTTCGTCGAACACGGTTATCTTGTTGTCCATATATTCGGATTGTCTCTGGAACGCCGCAACCTGACTGTTGTACGCTTTTTCGAGTGCCCATTCGGCAAGTTCGGGCGTAAAGCAAAGCGCGGAGTTGACGTATGAACGCATACTCTTCTCTTTCTGGCGAATTACGCCGACGATTTTGAGTTCGTTCTCCGCTCCGGCGTAAAGGCTTTGCAAATCGCCTTGCGCCGAAAACGAATATCCCCAAGTGAGATTGGTCGAATTGAAGTCGAGATTCTCATAGTAACCGTCTTCGTCGTTATACTTGTAATAGTCGTCGTTATCGATAAGTTTGAACGTTTGTCCGATGAAATAATCGGAAGTTATCTCGTCGGCTGTGAGTTCGATGGGTTTGCCGTTTTCACCGAGCACGAGATTGCCGTCCGCATCCTTTTTGTAGAGTTCGATGCCAAACGTCGTGAGCAAAGATTTGTTTATCGAGTTGTCGTCGTTGATGCAAAGCAAAATTTCGTTTTTGTTTTGCGGATAGCGACTGTTTTCACCGATAAGGTCGTATTCTTTGAGCATGGTTTGCTCGTCGCCTACGAGCGTCTGCCAGAATTTGGATTGCAATCCGTTCTCACCGAAAACCGTCGTGGCTATGCCCATTGCGGTGGTCGGTTCGGGATTTTGCGACACGTCGAGATATTTGACGTTTCCGCTCTCGTCGTAACTCTTGCGCACTAGATTGTAGCGAAGTCCGTACGAAATGCTCATGGCGTCATAGTCTTCTTTGGGCATATTCTTCATATACGCCGTGAAGTCTTCGCTCAAATCGTTTTTGGTCACACCGTCAAGGAATACGTCGATAAATTTCGTTATAAATCCGAGCGAACTGCTGTCTCCGCCCTGATTTATACCGATTTTGTCGGTATCGGGATACGCTGCCGGGTCTTGCTCTTTTGTGAAATTGAGCATAAGGTCCATAACGGCCGAATCCTTGATGTTGTATTGATATATGCCGAGCGGAACGCCTGCAAGCATTTCGGTTTGCATTTTGTCAACGTAAATATTGAAACCGTTTGATATGGAAAGAACGAGTGCAAGACCTATTATGCCGATAGATCCCGCAAATGCGGTCAGGAACGTACGACGTCTTTTCGAGATAAGGTTGCGAAGACTGAGCCCAAACGCCATACCCGCGCTCATGGACGTTGGTTTGAACGCCTTGTCCTTGCGCTTTTTCTTCTTGGAAAGGCTGTTGAGTCCGAGTTTGTCGAAAAGTTCCTTTGTATCGCCGCCGATTCTCTTCATTGCGACTTTGCGCTTGTGGTTGGAAACTTTCTTTTTCTTCTTGGGCTCTTGCGTCTCGTCTTGCACACTTTGAACGTTTATCTCTTCGCTTTGGGAAGGTAAAACGTCGGTTGTGACGATTTCCGTCACGTCGGTTTGCGCTTTTTCGTCTTCGGCGACGACGAATTCTTCTATGCTTTCAACGCTTTTGCCGTCTTCTGCGACCGCAGTTTCTTCACTTGACGGAAGTGCCTTTTTCTCTTCTTCGGGATTGAACGGATTCGTATCTTCGATGAGTTCTCCGTCCTTGAATTTGCAAATACGTGAGCAATATCGATACGCAAGTTCCGCGTTGTGCGTGACCATGATGACAAGGCGAGTCTTGGAAATCTCTTGCAATATGTCCATAACCTGCACACTCAATTCACTGTCGAGCGCACCCGTGGGTTCGTCTGCCAGAATGATTTTGGGGTCGTTTACGATTGCACGTGCAATAGCGACGCGCTGCATCTGTCCACCCGAAAGCTGATTGGGGCGTTTGTTGATTTCCTCGTGCATATTGACTCTGTGAAGAGCCGCCACCGCTTTTGCCCTGCGAGTCTTTTTTTTTCTCGCCGACAAGTTTCAGCGCAAGTTCGACGTTTTCAAGAACGGTCAGATGCGGAATCAGATTGTACGACTGAAAGACGAACCCTATCGTCGCATTTCTGTATGCGTCCCAGTGTTCGTCGTCAAATTCCGCAGTGGACACTCCGCCGATGACGAGATCGCCGCTCGTGTAACGATCAAGTCCGCCAATTATGTTGAGCATGGTGGTTTTGCCACAGCCGCTCGGTCCGAGAATTGCAACAAATTCGCTCTCTCTGAAATTGAGCGAAACTTTGCGCAACGCGTGCACCGTCGTGGTTGCGGTCGGATAATCTTTTACGATGTCTTTAAGTTGAAGCATAACGCACCCCTTTTATGCCGTCTGTTTTAATGCGTACGGCGCACTTGCGCCGAGTTTTCAATCTCTGCTTTTACACGGCAAAGCAAACCGCTTCGCCGAAAAATCCATCCCTGTTTTTATATGTAGATATTATTCGTTGTCTTTGTTCCCGTTTTCTCTTTCCGCTTTCGTGGATTGAAGCCACGCAAGTCCGCGACTTACGACCGCCGCAATATTTTTGCACAATTCTTCAAGAGTTATACTGCTCTTGTGATTGAACCAGATTTTGAAACATTCCGTCATGCCTGCGACGATGAACGCGGCAATGTATCTTGCCTTGCCGATGTCCGTGCCGTCGTTTGCTTCGGTGATGAAGTGTACGTATGCCGTGACGAATCTATCGCTGATTTTGTCGAGAAGTTGTCCGGAATTGTTGCTTGAAAGTATGTAGCGATTGTCACGGTCTTGTTCGGTGATCTCTCTTGCAAGCGCACTGAAAAGCGGATACGGATCTTTCATGCTGTTGAGAAGGTCCGCTTCGCTCATGATTTTGTCGATACGGGCAACGATTTCGTTCTCGATGTCTGCGCGAACGTCGCCGACCGTGTCGTAGTACATATAAAACGTGCTTCTTGTAATGTTGGCTTTTTGAGTGAGTTCGCTTATGGAAATGTCTGCCATATCCTTTTGCTGCACGAGTTGTTTGAACGCTTCGAAAATTGCGTTTTTGGTCTTTACAACTCTTTTGTCGATACCGCCGTTTTTCATGTTTTTTGTCCTGCCGTTTTGTTTTTGTTTTTTGTATTTTTGCGCGTTTTACCGTCCATTCGTCCGATATTTAAACGCAATTATATTGCAGTTTGTATTTTATCATATAATTGTACGGTTTTCTATGGTTTTATAAAATATTTATAAAATTTATAAATTATTAAGATTTACACACAATACGTACACCGACAAAACACATAAGGAGAAAAAATCATGAAGATAAGAAAACAACGAAAAGCACGCGCGGCACTCAGCCACAGCAACCTTTCAAAACACGAGAATCTGCGCTCGCTTTACGATCCGAACGGCAGTTATACCGGCACGCCGGCACACCATGGCTACCCCACCGTCCCCGACGGCGAAGACCCCGTGCAGGACGTTGACGACTTATAAACAAAAGCCGTCATTGCGGCAACGGCATCGCTTGCTTGCAAGCAACGCCGAGAGCCGCATTAGGCTTTTGTTCTGCTAACCGCGCCGAAAATCTTTGCTATCAATTCACACACGGACAAAACCTCCTGCCGCAATTTCGCAAGATTGTCGGCTTGGTACTTTTGATTGGGCGGGACACCCACACCCGATTTGATGCCGTCATCGCGGCAACGGCATCGCTTGCTTGATGCAATTAATAATGAATAATTAATAATTATGGCACGGGCGCAGAAAAAGTTTGTCGTTTCGTTTCCACGAGATTGCCACGCCGAACAAGTCGGCTCGCAATGACAAAGTTTTTGAGTTGCGCCCGAAACGAAAACCTGTTCAGAGCGTACTTATAAACGGAATGTGCGACTTCGAAGACGGAACACGAGCCGCAACGGCGGCGAGCAAATAAGCGCCGAGCAAGACGGTTGTACAAGAGTGCGTGGCACTGTGTTGCGCAAGCCGCCACGCAGGCGAAGTGGCATAACAAGGGGACGATACTTGTCTATGCGAGTGCCGCCTGTCTTCCCCACGAGCGACGGATACTTTTGTAGAGAAAGCACTTTATACGAGTGGTGGAAGAAATACCGGCGCGGTCCGGAAAGATGGGGCAATTCTATTTAGAGTTTCAAACACTCACCCCTTGTAGAGCCGAAAACTTATAAAAAATTTATTCACACACTTTGCATTGGTTGAAAAGAAAAAGCACTCACATAGAGTGCTTTTTTCTTCATGTCTTCTTCTAAATTTCTATTATTGTTCAGAAATTGCGCCGACGGGGCAACCGTCTTCACATGCTCCGCAATCGATGCATTGATCGGGATCGACAACGTATTTGCTGTCGCCTTCTGCAATTGCGCCGACCGGGCAAGTATCTGCGCACGCACCGCATTGGATGCACTCATCGCTGATAACTCTGGGCATAGTTTTTTCTCCTTACAAAAATGATTTGCTTTCGCTTGGCATTATATTAGCACAAACTTGCTTTTTTGACAAGCATAAATGCGTGCTTTTGAAAATCTCAATCACAGGCGGGATACAATCCGAAATAGCATCCTGCAACTCTCGTGCGTTTTATAACGTACGAACGCTTTTCTCTTGAAACGGATATATCCCCCTTGTATCTGCAATTTTTGCAATCGTTGCCGTAAATCGTTTTGTACGGGCAGTGCGCAAACGTCATAAGCGCGATATCTTTGCTCGGAGCATATCTCTTTATCGTGTCATGGGTGGCAAAATCTCGATATTCCAAAGACGGCTCATAGGCGTGCGCGCCGAGTTGCTCCGCCGCCAAAACCGCATACCCGTTGGCGATATTATGTCCTTGTCCTGCCACTATTTCGTAGCCTTTTTTTGCAAAATACAAGCCGTAGACGTTGTGGGAGACGAGCGTTTTTATCTTCGGCATATCGGCAAGCAGTTTTTCTATCGCCGCAATATCTTTTCCGTTTGCAATTATAGGCAGACCGAGCGCGACTTCGCTTTCGTCTAAATCGTATTCGTCAAGCATTCTTTTCACTGCCGTCGCCGAATATACGCTTGGATAGATTGCCGTTTTCTCGCCTTTTTTGGCAAAATCGCCGTATTCGTTTTCCCTTGCGACGAAAAGTCTCTCCGCTTTTACATTTTCAAATTTCATGGCGAGATATTCGTCGATTTTCTCTTGATTTATCCCGACTTTTTTCGGTGAATTCGCGTTGATAATTTCTTCTTTTAGCGCACAAAGCACGTCTCTTCGCAAGGCGTTGATTACCGACTTCGGCGCAAACACGCCGTCCGTGTCCACAACGCACTCTCTCACCGAAAAGCCGCTGTCGGCAGTCTTGGAGCAAGACGCGGATATATCGTTTGCATCCGTGGGCGCGTTTTGGGCTTTTTCAAGCGTTGCCGCCGCCTTTGTCACGCTCACGACACCATTGCGCGTGGTTGCGGACGCAGTCATTTCAAGGGGTTTGCCTGCCTTGGCAACGACTGATATGTCTATGGGGACGTAGCGTTGCTCGGACAATGCGATTTTGTCCTTTTTGCATCGCAAATGAGATTGACTTGCCAGCCGGGCTTGACCTTGGTCTTGCTCACCACGCTGTAAACACCGTTTGAACCCCTGCTTGCCTGCCCCACACCGAGACTTGCCTTTTCCACGTCCTTGTCGAAAAACTTCAAGCCGTCACCCTTTTCAAGCTCCTTGTCCGAAACGATGAATATCTCAAACAAGCCGTCCTTAAACTCCTTGACGGATTTGACGTATCCGATTTTGACTCCCGTGTGGTTGTTGAATCTTTTTTCCACCACGAACGGCGTGCCGTCGTCGAGATATGCGCGTTCGAGATACTCTCCGCGCGAGTAGGCAACTTTCAAATCCCGCATTTCACTTTTGCTCGGAATATAATCTCTGTCACGGCTTGCAAAATCCACCGCTTTTCTATACGTTTGCACCGCCGTTGCGACATAGCCTTCGCGGCGCAATCTGCCTTCGATTTTGAACGAGCAAACGCCCGCCCTTGCAAGTTGATTGACGCTCTTTGCAAGGCACAAATCTCTTGCGCTGAAAAGATAACCGCAATCTTCGTCCTTGCCTGCTTTTGCCTTGTATGAAAGACGGCACATCTGTTTGCAAAGTCCGCGGTTGCCGCTTGCGCCCTGCTCCACGCTTGAGAGATAGCAGTTGCCGGAAAATGCAATGCACAGCGCGCCCTGAACAAAATATTCTATTTCAAGGTCGGTGTTTTCTTTGATTGCTTTTATATCTTCGAGTTTCGTCTCTCTTGACAGTACGACGCGACTTACGCCCAATTCCTTTGCGACTTGCGCGCCATAAAGATTATGCACGCCCATTTGCGTGCTTGCGTGCAAACATATATCGGGAAAACAATCTTTAAGGACTTTGCAAACACCTATATCCTGCACCAAAAACGCGTCGACTTTTGCACAAACGGCACTTTTAACAAGCGAAATAAGCCTTGTAAACTCTTCGTTTTGCAAAATGGTGTTTATAGCAACGTACACTTTCGCGCCGTAAAAATGGGCGCGTTTTACCACGTCCGCAATATTTTCGGACGTAAAATTTTGCGCTTTCATGCGCGCGTTAAAGTCGTCAAGCCCGAGATACACCGCGTCCGCTCCGCTCATAAGCGCGGTTTCAAACGCCGTCATATCTCCTGCGGGTGCAAGAAGTTCCAACATGCTTTCAGTATATCACACGAGAGATTGGTATGCAATAAAGTTGCAATCTATTGCTATACGAAAAAAATTTGCTATAATTATGTTATGAAAAGTTTTCTCTGTCCCGTATGCAAAAATCCGCTTTGCGAAAGCGAAAAAATCAGCCGTCTGCAAGAACGGTCACGTTTTCGACCGTGCAAAAGAAGGCTATTTTTACCTTCTCAATCCGCAGGACAAGAACTCTAAAGACCCCGGCGACAACAAAGAAATGGTGTCGGCTCGCCGCGATTTTCTGGACGAAGATTTTTATCTCCCGCTCGCAAAAGAAATCGCAAAGAGATAAACGAGCGTTTTCCCGAAAAAATAACGCTCTTGGACGCAGGCGTGGGAACGGGGTATTATTTGAACGCGCTCGCGCGTGCGCGCGACAATGCGGACGACGAATATTTCGGCGTGGACGTATCGAAACACGCCGTAAAGATTGCGGCAAAGAGAAACAAGGGTGCGCATATTGCCGTGGCAAGCGTTTTCGACCTTCCGTTTGAAGACGAAACTTTCGACGTCGTGACGTGCGTATTTTCCCCTTACGCCATGCAGAAATACTCTCGAGTGCTGAAAGACGGCGGACTGCTGATAGTGGCGTATCCGTTCTCCGACCACCTTATCGAATTGCGCAAGGCTTTGTACGAAAACGTGAGAGACAACGCAACCGCACTGCCCGTATGCGACGACTTCGTGACGGTTTCGGAAAAGGAATTGAAATACGGCATCGTTGCTCGCGGAAAACAAACCGACAATCTGCTCACCATGACGCCGTACGTGTACCGCGCGCCGAAGGACGCCGTGGAAAAAGTGAGAAACGAGAGCGAATTGTCTCTGACGTGCGATTTTCACCTGACCGCATTGAAAAAATCCCGAGCATATCGGCGTTGACAAATAAGTCGCGTTTATATATAATACATTTTGTTGATTTATCAACATATCACTGTAAGGAAGAGAATTATGGACGAAAACAAGACCGTCGCGACCGACGAAATCGTAGAACCGATAGAAGACCGACAAGAACAAATCGAAATCGCACAAACCGCGCAAACAGACGAATCGCAAGTGCAAGAAAAGCCCGCAAAGAAAAAAGCGAAACTCCCCAAGGGCTTGCAAAAACTTGTTGACAAAATCAACGCCAACGAAAACGTGCGCCAAATGGTCGTGTTCACCCTGTTCAGTTTCATCTGCGGCGGCTCGCAACTTATATTAACGCTCGTGCTCACCCAACTCAAATACGCAGGCGGCGTGCTTGCGGAACCTTTCAAAGGTATCCCCGTCGGCAACTTCTCTATCTTCGGATACGAAACCACCGCGGAATTTATCGGCTTTTTGGTCGGTTCGATCACGGGACAAGTGCTGACGTTTGTGCTCAACAGAAAGAAAACCTTCAACTGCACCAACAACGTTGTGATCTCGGGCATCATGTACACCATACTTGCCGTGTTCATCATCTTTATGCAAACCTTGCTCGGCGGCGCAATCACTTCCGCTTGCTACGGCGCAATGCCCGAACCCAGCAGTTTCGTGGGCTTGCTCTTCAACCTTGCAGGACAAGCGGTCGGCGGCATCGCGGCACTCGTCATCAGTTTCCTTGGCAACAAATTCCTTGTCATGCGCAACTGGGGCAGCAAAAAAGCAACCGCCGAAACGACGGACTCCGCCCCCACCGAAGAAAACTGATTTTCATATCTCAAAACATTGCAAAAGGCACGCAACCGCGTGCCTTTTCTTTTGCATTATATCTTGACGGTTTTTCTCAAAACCGCATTCTTTCATCTTCATTCTCCCGTTGAGCAAATCTTGCCGTAATATTCAATGTTGTCAACCGAATAATATAAGTCAAAATATATGTTGTCCTTTCGATATGCATGTGGAGAAAAACACACCACATCTCCCGAGTCGCTCAAAAATTTGTATGTGTAAAATCTGCCGTTGAAGGTTGTTGAATCAAACGTCAAATCTTTCACAACTCTACTATCTTGGGTTGAAACCGCAAATTCAATCCTGAAAAATTTGTTCCCGACAACGTCTTTCACCACGTTGGTTGATTTAGCTTCGTCAAATGCCGACTTTTCAATTTCAATTAGCGACAATTCTATTGCAAAACTTGCCGTATCCGCATTTGAAATATACGCATTTCCGCAATAATTTCCCTGCACCAATCCTATTTTCTCTGTAAGACTCACCCGCACACACGCCAAAACAATTCCTACGATGCATAATACCGCAGCAAGTACACTTGCCACGATTACGATTATTTGTTTTTTAGTCAACGTCGTCTTGGAAATAAAACTCACCCCCCCCCCTGTTTCATTCTCCATTGTATAAATAACTTGATTTTTGCAGGTTACCATCGGTAAAAACAAGCAGATAGCACCTGTCTCCGTCCGGTGTCGGATCTAAATAAATATGATTTACATCATCTTCGTATGTATAGACATCCCATCTGTAATTTGACGTTATTTTCCCGAGCATCAGTTGCTCGTATTCGCCGTTTTCTTCCACAAACAACTCAAACTTATAATATTTGTCTTGCTTGCACTTTTCCGCAACGACGTCTTTCACCGTTCCGATTCCGTCGGATTGTTCATACTGTTCTTTTGTAATTTCGTTCACGACAAATTTTACTTTCTGTTTTTCTTGCAACACTTTACCGGAATCGATTTCTTTGACTGACAGTTCTCCGAAAAATGTACCGGGAACAATTTTATCCCACCTGTTTTCGGGGCGAGACTTAACACCGATGATACAAACAGTCGTCAAAATGCACGCAAAAATCAAAACCGCCGCCACAACGGCAACCGAGATCACTATTTTTTGTTTTTTTGTTAACGGTGTCTTGGAAATAAAAAACTCACCTCCCGTTTATTGTTGGAAAAACCTCCTTCGTCTTTATACTAACATATGCCAGCGCTGTTTGCAAAAGCATTTTGGGGCATACAAAAGGCACGCGTTTGCGTGCCTTTTGTGTTGATTCGCATAATTCATGTGACGTTTCGATTCTTTTTTTATCCAAGACATACAACCTTAATATTGTCTGGATTCCAATTCTTGTCTTTTTCAATTGCTGCCCATTGTTCTTCCGTGCCGAGATACGTTATGCTTGAAATGCCATTACATCCATAAAAAGCGTATTCCCCTATAGTTGCTACACTATCCGAAACAGTGATATTTTTAAGTCCGCAACAACCATAGAATGCCGATCTTTCTATGCTTACCACGCTATTGGGAATCAAAATCTCTGTCAAACTTTCACAAAGAGCAAATGCAGAATCCCCAATGCTTGTCACGCCGTATGGAATTGTGACGCTTTTCAAGCCTTTACAGTTATAGAATGTTGAAGCGTCGATATATGTCACGCCATTTGGAATTTTTACACTCGTCAAACTGCTACACATTGAAAATGCGCCGCCACCCAAAAGCGTAACGCTGTCCGGAATATATATGTATGTCAAATTTGCACAAGATGCAAATGCGCTCCCACCTATCTGTTTTACACCTTGTGGCAAAATCACGACTTTTATACTGTCCCTATTGGAAACTCCATTAATTCTTTCTATAGATTTGCCCTTATACAATAAAGGCAAGAACACGATTCCGTCTGAATTTGTTGTCAAATCGGTTGCGATATAGTAACGTCCGTCTCTTGACAACGTGTAGGTTGCGGTTGTATATTCAAGTCCGCAATTGTCGCATCCGTTCTCGCCATAAACGTGGGGATGGGACTCCACGACTCCGCACCTTACGCAAGCTATGTCATAGAAACATTTATCGCCGCCGAAATCGTGACCGAGAGCATCCGCTTCGCCGTGGAATGATACGTTGCATCTAGTGCACTCTCTATAACCTATTCCCTTTTCGGTGCACGTCGGCGCGGTGTCGAAATGCCACTCTCCGAGATTATGTCCAAGTGCGTCCGTTACCCTGTCTTCGGCTTTGTTACACACGGTGCAAACGCGTCTTTCTCTGCCGTCTTCCAAACAAGTTGCCGCAGCTTGCGTTGTCCACTCTCCGTAGTTGTGTCCGATCGGATCGGTATAAGTCGTTTCGATATATCCGCATTTGTCGCAAGTTTTTTGAGAGTAGCCCCTTCTTGCGCAATCGGGTTCTTCTATAAGTTTGTCTTCGCCGAAAACGTGACCTTTTATTTCGGATTCGTAATCACATCTGGAACATTTCGCCGCCGTCGTGCAAGTGCCACCTTGCAAATCGTGTCCGAGTTTGGCAATCGCTTTGTTTGTCACCTGTCCACACTCGGTGCAAATCTGACGTTGCACTCCCTCTTCCGTACACTTTGCCGGCGTAACGACAGTCCATTCACCGACGTGATTTGTCTTCGAAATTGTCAACGTATCTCTCTTGCCGCAATCACCGCAAGTTCTCACTTTCAATCCGGCTACCGTGCAAGTCGCCTCCGTTTCCGTCACCCAATCCGAATAATGGTGCGCGGCATAAATCGTTCTCGTTTGCTTCTTATTGCAAATGTCGCATAACATATATTCAAGTCCGTTTTGGGTGCAAGTTGCCTGAGTTTGAACGTGCCACTCTCCTTTGTGTCCGGTTGCGACAAGCATTTTCGTTTCGTGATTTCCGCAAACAGAACAATCGCGATATGCAGAGCCTGCTTCCGTACACGTAGGTTCTTGAGAAATAACCCACTCGCCAGTGTGAGCGGTTTTTGACGTGGTTCTCGTAACGGTCTCTCCACACACTCTACAAGTGCGCGATTCTTCGCCTGTAGATTGACAAGTAGCAGACGTAACTACAGTCCATTCATCGAACGTGTGTCCCTTTGCATATGCGATTCGACTTTCCTTCTTTCCGCAAACGAGACACCGTCTCGATTCCTTACCTTCCAATGTGCAAGTGGCTTCGTCTCCGACTGTTGGCTCCCATTCGCTAAACACGTGTCCCGCACTCTCGCCTTCAACATAGTGGCACTTCGAACACGCTCTTCCTTCTTCGCAAGTTGCATCTTGCAAATCGTGATGTCCGATCGCCGGCAATTCTTCCGTTTCGATTGCATCGCAAACCGTGCATATACGCTGTTTTTCGCCCTTGTCAAAACAACGCGGCTCGGCGGTTATATACCACTCTCCCTTGTGTGATGCGGGAATGGCTATATTGATTTTGTCTCCGCATCTCGTACATGTTTTGACCATAACGCCGTCTTCCGTACAAGTCGATTCGGTGATGACGACACCGTCATTGTAGGCGTGCCCGAGTGCTTCTCCATACTCTTTTGAGCATACCTGACACTCCGCAGGCTTCGTGCAGGTCGCTTGTCCACCCGAATGCCCCAACGCCGTGCCATAGACGTACGTCTGTTCGCTCTTGATACCACATATCGAACAAGATTTGTAATACACTGCCGCCGTTTCGCAAGTTGCCGCAGATTTTAGATATTGCGAATCCTGTTTCTCTATGAAGTTGTGCAAGTGTTCCGTGTCGCCGCTCTGTCCCGGCTTCTCTCCGCAAGCAACGAGCATCGTCATCACAAGCATAATCAAAGCCAAGATAAACAGTATTCTTGCTTTTTTCATCTTTGCCCCTCCTGCAAATATTAAAATTCGCGCACATTACTGGCAAATTGCCAGTATTAAGAATATTATACTGGCAGAATGTCATAATGTCAATATGAGATCAAATGTTGACGAACAAAACGTATTATTGCGCACAAGACTTGTCGAACTGCGCAAGGAAAAGGGATTGTCGCAAGTTGCGCTTGCAAAAGAACTAGGTGTCGACTGTTCCACGATTGCAAAATACGAAACAGGCGATCGTTTGCCCGATCTCGTGATGCTTTGCAAACTCGCAGATTATTTTAACGTGACCACCGATTATCTTGTAGGACGAACTCCATTTTAAAACGAAATCGTCTTAATTTAATCCGCTTTCTTCGTGAAGCGGATTTTTTTATAAATCGACACCGCAATATATAGTGACAAATCGTTTTACCCACGCCAAAATCCTAAATTCAATAGGGCGCGTTAGATTGCCGTTTGCGTTTTTACATACCCGTTTACATTGCCAAAAACACGCATTTTTAAGACACGAAAAGTGGAATTGACAAATTGCGGCATTTTTCTACAAATACACAATATGTAGTGTTTCTCAAAAAAGTTTCACACTTTATTTTGCGTTTTTTTGTGTTCCACCCTTGACATATCGGGCGTGCTTGCTATAATAAAAGGGCACATTTTCAAAAGGAGATTTTCAATACTATGTTGAACATCAAAAAAGAGACGGAAACATCGTTCCGTTCAACCTTAACAAAATCAAAGTCGCAATCGAAAAAGCGTTCGACGCGGTGGGCAAAAACTACAGCGACGACATCATCGATATGCTTGCTTTGCGCGTTACGGCAACTTTCAATGACAAGGTGAAAGACGACTGCGTGAGCGTTGAAGACATTCAGGACGCAGTGGAAGTGGTTCTCATTCAATCGGGCTACGTAGAAGTGGCGAAGGCATACATTCTTTACAGAAAACAACACGAAAAACTTCGCGAGATGAACTCCACGATGCTCGACTACAAGAACACCGTCAACAACTATCTCAAAATCAACGACTGGCGTGTGAAGGAAAACTCCACCGTGACGTACTCCGTCGGCGGTCTTATCCTTTCCAACTCGGGGCGCAGTGACGGCAAACTATTGGCTGAGCGAAATCTATGACGAAGAAATCGCAAAGGCGCACCGCGAAGCGCAAATTCACATTCACGACCTTTCCATGCTCACCGGTTATTGCGCCGGTTGGTCGCTCAAGCAACTCATCAAGGAAGGTCTCGGCGGTATCCCCGGCAAGATTACGTCTTCCCCTGCGGGACACCTTTCCACGCTCTGCAACCAAATGGTCAACTTCCTTGGCATAATGCAAAACGAGTGGGCAGGCGCACAAGCGTTCAGCTCTTTCGACACCTATCTTGCTCCGTTTGTCAAAGTTGACAATCTTTCCTACAAAGAAGTCAAACAATGCATCCAGTCATTCATCTACGGCGTCAACACACCGTCTCGTTGGGGCACGCAAGCTCCCTTCACCAACATCACGCTTGACTGGGTTGTGCCAAACGACCTTGCAGAACTGCCCGCAATCGTCGGCGGCAAGGAAATGGACTTCAAGTATAAGGACTGCGAGAAGGAAATGGCAATGGTCAACAAGGCGTTTATCGAGATCATGATCGAAGGCGACGCCAACGGCCGCGGATTCCAATATCCTATCCCCACCTACTCCATCACAAGAGACTTCGACTGGTCAAACACCGAAAACAACCGCTTGCTCTTCACGATGACGGCAAAATACGGCACTCCGTATTTCTCCAACTACATCAACAGCGATATGGAACCGAGCGACGTGCGCAGTATGTGCTGCCGCTTGCGTCTTGACCTTCGCGAACTCCGCAAGAAATCGGGCGGCTTCTTCGGAAGCGGCGAATCCACGGGTTCTATCGGCGTCGTGACGATCAATATGCCGAGAATCGCTTACGTCTCCGAGACGGAAGAAGACTTCTTCAAAGAACTCACTCGTCTCATGAACGTGTCCGCTCGCTCTCTCAAAATCAAGAGAAACGTCATCACAAAGTTGCTCAACGAAGGGCTCTACCCCTACACCAAACGCTATCTCGGCACTTTTGGCAACCACTTCTCCACAATCGGTCTCGTCGGTATGAACGAAGCGTGCCTCAACGCAAAGTGGGTGGGCAAAGACATGACGCACAAAGAAGCGCAAGAATTCACCAAGAAAGTGCTCAACTTCATGCGTGAAAAACTCAGCGACTACCAAGAAGAATACGGCGATTTGTACAACCTTGAAGCAACGCCGGCAGAGTCCACTTCCTACCGCCTTGCAAAACACGACAGAGAAAGATATCCCGACATCATCTGCGCAAGCAATACGGACAACGTGCCCTACTACACCAACAGCTCGCACTTGCCCGTCGGATACACAAGCGACATCTTCTCCGCTCTCGACATTCAGGACGAGTTGCAAACGCTCTACACGTCCGGCACGGTCTTCCATGCGTTCCTTGGTCAGAAACTCGACAGTTGGCAAGCGGCGGCAAATCTCGTAAGAAAAATTGCCGAAAACTACAAACTGCCCTACTACACGCTCTCCCCGACCTACTCCGTATGCCAAGAGCACGGATATTTGGACGGCGAGCAATACACCTGCCCCATCTGCGGCAAGAAGACGGAAGTGTACAGCCGTATCACCGGTTACTATCGCCCCGTGCAGAACTGGAACGACGGCAAACGCGCTGAGTTCAAAGAGCGCAAAGTGTACGACATCGCAACTTCGCAATACCACGGCAAACACGTGGAAGAATTCAAAGAGAGCGAAGAAAACAACACGCAATGCGCTCCCAAGGCGGAAGAAAAACACGAATGTGCTTGCAATGCTCAAAAAGGCGCGGACGAAGGACTTCTCATCTTCACGACGAAGACTTGCCCCAACTGCAAAATGGCAAAAGCAATGCTTGACAAAGCAGGCATCGCTTACACCGTGATCGACGCGGAAGACAACAAGGATCAAACTCTTGCTTTCGGCGTAAAGAAAGCCCCCCACGCTTCTCGTCCCCAACGGATCGGGATACGACGTGTACGACAACGCAAGCAAGATTAAAGGCTATATCGAGTCTAGAAAATAATCTCAACTCAAACTGCGGTATGGCAAACGCCATACCGCTTTCTTTTTAGAACACCAGGAGAAAACATGGACAAATTCGATATCATCGTTATAGGCGCAGGCCCTGCAGGCATGACTGCCGCACTCAATTGTTTGAGAGCCGGCAAAACCGTTCTCGTTCTCGAAAGCGACAGTTTCGGCGGACAAATCGCATACTCTCCGAGAGTGGAAAACTTCCCGTCCTACCAAAAAATCGCGGGCGCGGAACTTATGGACAAACTCTACGAGCAAATCACCGAATGGGGTGCGCAAATCGAGCTTGAAAAAGCAGAAAAGATAGTTAAAACAGGCAAAACGTTTACGTTAACCACCGATTACAACACTTATGAGTGCAAATCCGTCATTCTTGCAACCGGCGTGAAACCGAGAAAAATCGGTGTTGAAAGAGAAGACGAACTCGTCGGCAGCGGCGTAAGTTATTGCGCTCTTTGCGACGGTGCGTTCTACACGGGCGAAGACGTCGTTGTCATAGGCGACGCAAACACCGCTCTTCAGTATTCTCTCGTTCTCAGCGGCTATTGCAAGAGCGTGCATATCTGCACTTTGTTTGACAAATTCTTCGGAGACAAAGCACTTCTCGATCTCGTGCTTGCCCGCCCGAACGTCAAGTATACGCACAATCTCTCACTCAAAGAGTTTATCGGGGGCGACGAACTCGAAGCTCTTCGTTTTGAAAACACCGTGACGCACGAACAAGTGATAATTGACGCAAAATGCGCCTTTATCTGCATCGGACAAGTGCCCAACAACAAAGCCTTTGAAGATCTCGTGCAACTTGACAAGGCAGGCTATATCGTTGCAGACGAAAACTGCACGACGTCTTGCGAAGGTATTTTCGTTGCGGGCGACTGCCGCACGAAGAAAATCCGTCAACTCGTCACCGCCGCGTCCGACGGCTCTATCGCCGCATTCAACGCATGCAACTACGTTGACTCTCTTTGATAGAAATCGTATTGAAAAAACCTTTAGTTTTTTGATAAAAGCATATAAAAAACACCGCAAACGCGGTGTTTTTCTTTTGTCGGATTAACCGTTGCTAAGATAAGGAAACGACGCAATCAAAGTTTTGATTCGACTAGTGAGAGCAGCACTTTTTTGCCGTCTTTCATCACTATGTAAAACATATCTCCCATTTCATGGTCGACGAATTCGATTCCTTCTACGTTTTCGATTTCGTCGGTAACGAGTTGCGCTATTTCGGAAAGCAATTCTTTCATGTTTTCTTCTCCTTTGCGTAGTAATTAAATTATATGTCCCCTTTTAGACAAAATCAATACATTTTGTACAAAAGTTAGCATACTATTTGTAAAATAATGTCGGAGATTGTCGCTTTATGTCAAAATTCCACGAAAGACTTGCGGGGCTGATTATCGAGAGCGAGACGAGCGTGCAAGAATTGTCCGAAAAATACGGCTTTTCGCTGTCTGCTCTCTACAAATGGTTGCGCGGGGTCTGTTATCCGAGTTTTGACAATCTCGTTCTGCTTGCAGACAATTTCGGTTGCTCGGCGGATTATCTTCTCGGACTTAAAGACGACGAAGTCGAATACACCGCAAACGAGCAACGACAGCCGTTCGACGTCTTATTTTCCGACCTATTGAAAGAGAAAAACGTCAGCGAATATCGTCTCGTAAAACAAACGGGGCTTGCACGAAGCAAGGTTGACGAATGGAGAAAAGCAGCGTCTTTGCCAAGCGTCGAAAGCCTTGTTCTCGTTGCAAAATTCTTTGACGTAACCGTTGACCGTCTAGTCGGCAGAGAATAAAAAGACACTAAAAAAGCACCGATTCGGTGCTTTTTATTTTGCCGTTTTACAAAATGTTTTTGACTTCCGAGAGTCGCGGCACGATGTAGTCGCACTTTACGTCTGACGTAGGCTCGTTTCTATGATTGTACCAAATTGTTTTCAATCCGTATTCGCATGCGCCTTTGATGTCGGCAGAAAGAGAGTCTCCTATCATCACGACGTCCTGCGGTTTCACATCGGGCAACGCCTTAAAGCAAGCGTCGAAAAACTCTTTTTGCGGTTTTGGAAAACCTATCTCTTCGGACACGAAATATCCGTCGATATAACCGTCGAGTTCCGCCTTTTTCATACGGTTGGTCTGCTGATGCATCGACGCGTTGGACGCCACGTACACTTTGTATTTGGAGCGGAGATATTCAAGCAAATCTCTTGCGCCGTCCACAAGAATTGCCGACTCGTGAAAGTTTTCTCTGAACGCAGTCTCAAACGCGATGCCGTCCGCTTTTATGCCCAACTTGTCGAACACGATTTGAAATCTCGTGTCAAACAACTTCTCTTTGGTCACTTCCTTTTTTTCGAGCCTGTGCCAAAGGTCGAGATTGATGGGATGAAAGGTGTCCACGAGCGTTGTCGTGTACGGCACGCCGAATTTGTTGCACGCGCTTTTTATTGCGTCGTTTGCGCACTTGGTGAAATCGAGAAGAGTATCGTCTATGTCAATGAATACGACCATTTGTGCCCTTTTTATCTCACGATGATTGCGTCGCGTTCTGCGCCGACGGAGATGTATTTGATCTTGCAATCAACCGCTTTTTCTATAAATTCGATATACTTTTGCGCATTGAGCGGCAAGTCTTCAAACTTTCTGCAATTCACAGTGGACTCGTTCCAACCGTCGAAATACACGACGTTCGGTTTTGCGATATTGAGTGCTTCTCCGCTCGGGAATTCGTCGACGGTCTTGCCGTTTACGTCGTAACTGACACACACGGGGATTTTTGCCATCGAGTCGAGTATATCGAGTTTTGTGAGTGCGATTTCGTTTGCGCCCTGCACCATACAGCCGTATTTGGACGCAACCACGTCAAATCCGCCGACTCTTCTGGGTCTGCCCGTTGCAGCGCCGTATTCTCCGCCCGCTTTTCTCAATTCTTCCGCTTCGTCTCCGAACATTTCCGCCGTGAACGGACCTTCGCCCACGCAAGTTGAATATGCTTTCATAACGCCGATTGCATTTTCGACTTTATGGTTGGGGATACCCGCGCCGACAGGGCCGTACGCCGTGATGGTGTTGGAACTGGTGGTGTAAGGATAAATGCCGAAATCGATGTCTCTGAGTGCGCCGAGTTGCGCTTCGAGCATGACGTTTTTGCCGGCTTTGAGCGCTTTGTCGAGATAATAGCCCGTGTCGCAGATGTAGTATTTGAGCGGAGTGCCGTATTTGTCAAACCATTCGAGCAATCCGTCAACGGTGTATGCTTCCGCGCCGTATGCGTCTTTTATCATAAGGTTCTTCCAATCAACGATTGTTTCGAGACGGGAACGGAGATATTCGGGGTGCAAAATGTCGCCCATGCGGATTGCTTTCTTCATATATTTGTCCGCGTATACGGGAGAGATTCCGCGACGTGTAGAGCCGAACTTTTTGTCACCGAGTCTGTCTTCTTCAAGGCAGTCCTGCGCAACGTCGTAAGGACAACAAACGATTGCTTTGTCGCTGATTTTGAGATTTGCGGGAGTTATGGAAATTCCGCCGTCTCTGAGTCTTGCGATTTCCTTGCAGAGATGCTCTATATCCACGACCATACCGTTGCCCATAACGTTGACTTTGTCTTCTCTCAAAATACCCGACGGCAAAAGATTGAGAACGAACTTTCCTTTTTCGTTTATGACGGTGTGTCCCGCGTTGTTTCCGCCTTGATAGCGGACGACCACGTCTTGAGATTCGGAGAGCAAGTCAACCATACGGCCTTTGCCTTCGTCGCCCCAGTTGATACCAACGATTGATGTAAGCATTGTTATATCTCCAAAAATTTATTTTCGTATTTCTCGGCACGAATAATCGCGCCGTTTATCTTTGATTTCAGACCGTAACCGCGCCCGTTTCTATTGCGTCTTCGGCATTCTTCTCAAGAAGCGGGTCGACCACTTCCGATACGTATTCTTCCACCTGTTTTTCCGCTCTTCCCGTAAACGCTTTCACATCAACGATTTCGTCGATTTCTTCTTTTGTGAGTTTGAAAATCGGGTCGCTTTCGATACGTTTCAAAAGGTCGTTATCCGCACCGTCGAGTTTTATTGCCTTCGCGGCGTCAACCGAGTGACGACGTATCGCCTCGTGCAAAACCTGTCTGTCTCCGCCTTTGTGCGCCACGCAATACATAAGGATGTTTTCGGTCGCCATAAAAGGAATTTCGTTGTCGAGATTTTTTGCGATTATGCGCGGATAAAGGGTTAACCCGCTTATTATGTTGTCATAAAGTGCCAATATTGCGTCAACGGCAAGGAACGCTTCGGGTATTGCGATGCGTCTGTTGGCACTATCGTCAAGCGTTCTTTCAAACCATTGCGTCGATGCTGTGATTGCCGGATTGAGACTGTCGCAAAGCACGTATCTTGCAAGCGACGCCATACGCTCGCTTCTCATCGGGTTGCGTTTATACGCCATTGCCGAAGATCCGATCTGTCCCGACTCGAAGGGCTCTTCCACTTCTTTGAGATGAGACAAAAGCCTTATATCGTTTGAAAATTTCGTTGCGCTTTGCGCTATACCGCAAAGCACGCTCATAACGTTGTAATCGACCTTTCTCGAATAGGTCTGACCGCTCACGGCGTACGTCCCGACAAAGCCCGTTTGCTCTGCAATCGACTTGTCGAGAGCCTTGACTTTTTCGTCGTCTCCGCCGAAAAGTTCCATAAAACTCGCCGCCGTACCCGTCGTGCCTTTGCAACCGAGAAGGCGCAGTCTTGAAAGTTGAAAATCAAGATTGTCAAGGTCGCTGACAAGGTCTTGAAGCCAAAGCGTCGCACGCTTGCCCACCGTCGTAGGTTGCGCCGCCTGAAAATGCGTATACGCAAGAGTTGCAAGTCCTTTGTTTTTCACGGCAAAATCTCTGACCGCTTTTATGCAAGACAACAATTCTCCGCGAATGAGCAAAAGCGCGTCTCTCATCTGAATGATATCGGTATTGTCTCCTACAAAACAACTCGTTGCGCCGAGATGAATGACGGGCTTTGCCTTGGGACATTGATAACCGAAAGTCAAAACGTGCGCCATTACGTCGTGGCGAACTTCCTTTTCGCGTGCGGCGGCGTAATCGTAATCGATGTCGTCGACTTTCGCTTCCATTTCGGCTATTTGCTCGTCGGTGATGTCTATGCCGAGATTTTTTTCCGCCTTTGCAAGAGCGACCCAAAGTCTGCGCCACGTGCCGAACTTAAAGTCGGGCGAGAAAACGTATTGCATCTTTTTGCTTGCGTATCTTTGGCAAAGCGGTGACACGTATGCGTCCATAAAAACTCCCAAAACAAAAAGTGTTCAAATTCATTTTAACCGATATGGTTAAAAAAAATCGTGAACACTCCTGTCGTCTTTTTATTCTATAAATAATATATCATCATAACGAATATCTGTCAATAAAAACAAGGGGGTGAAAATGAAACGTAATCAAGAAATATCAAACGTGAAATTTGCAAATGTCACGAAGCATAAAAAGCAAACATACTTTATAATATCCGCAAGCGATTTTATATTTATTCAATTCTATTGCATAAAATACGATATTTGTATGTATAAATATCCATTTTGTTTATAGAAAATTTTTTTGCTTTAAATCTTTTGACAATGGCGCGAATAAGTATATAATCGAAAATATAATTTTCCAAAAAAGGAGAGCACCGTTATGATGTCGGATTTGTACGGCAGTATGGTTTTCGACGATAGAGTTATGAGCAAAAGATTGCCGCAAAACGTCTATCGCGAGTTCAAAAGATGTTGCGCGCTCGACTTACCGCTTTCAAGAGAAACGGCAAACGTCATCGCCAACGAAATGAAAGAATGGGCAGTTGAGAAAGGAGTGACTCACTTCACTCACTGGTTCCAACCGCTCACCGGTATCACTGCCGAAAAACACGACAGTTTCATATCTCCCACAAAAGACGGCGGCGTGCTTATGGAACTCAGCGGCAAAGAGCTCATCAAGGGCGAACCGGACGCAAGCTCCTTCCCCAACGGCGGCTTGCGCTCCACATTCGAAGCGCGCGGCTACACTGCATGGGACCCGACGTCTTACGCATTCATAAAAGACGGTATCCTTTGTATTCCGACTGCATTCTGCTCATACAACGGTCACGCTCTCGACAAGAAAAACACCGCTTCTCCGTTCTATGGAAGAGATAAGCAAGCAAGGCGTGAGACTTCTCTCCATTCTCGGCAAAAAAGCGGAACGCATCAACGTCTCGGTCGGTCCCGAACAGGAATATTTTCTCGTGGACACCGCTCTTTACGAAAAACGCAAAGACCTTTTCTACACCGGTCGCACGCTTTTCGGCGCACGTCCGCCGAAAGGACAGGAACTTTCAGACCACTATTTCGGCGCAATAAAGCCGCGCGTGGTCAAATATATGAAAGAACTTGACGAAGAATTGTGGAAACTCGGCATTCTTGCAAAAACCAAACACAACGAAGTTGCACCCGGTCAACACGAATTTGCCCCCATTTACACAACCGTCAACATTGCCACCGACCAAAACCAACTCACGATGGAAATCATGAAGAAAGTCGCGTCCAAACACAACATGACTTGCCTTCTTCACGAAAAACCGTTTGCCGGAGTCAACGGCAGCGGAAAACACAACAACTGGTCTTTGTCCACCGACACCGGCGTAAATCTTTTCGATCCGGGCAAAAGTCCGCAGGACAACGCTCAGTTTTTGTTGATACTCTGCGCCGTTATCGCCGCAGTCGACAAACATCAGGATCTTCTGCGCATATCCGTTGCGAATGCGTCCAACGATCATCGTCTCGGCGCAAACGAAGCACCGCCGGCAATCGTTAGCATGTATCTCGGAGACGAAATCACGGGCATTCTGCAAGCAATCGCGGACGGCAGAACCTACTCGCGCAGAGCAAAATGCGAAGTGGAAATCGGCGTTCACGTTCTTCCGAAATTCTCAATGGACTCGGCAGACCGCAACCGTACGTCCCCGTTTGCGTTCACCGGCAACAAGTTTGAATTCCGTATGCCAGGCTCGTCACAATCCATTGCAAGCGTAAATATGATTCTCAACACCATTATGGCGGAAGAATTTGCAGAAATGGCAGACGAACTCGAAAAAACAAGCGACGTCAACCAAGGAATCACCGCAATCATCAAACGCGTGATGACCGAACACGGAAGAATCATCTTCAACGGCAACAACTATTCAAAAGAATGGGAAGACGAAGCGAAAAAACGCGGACTTCTCAATCTCAAATCGACGCCCGACGCTCTGCCCTATCTCACGAGCAAAGAAAACGTCGAATTGTTCCACAAAATGCACGTTCTCAGCGAAGCGGAATTGCGCTCTCGCCAGGAAATCTACGTGCAAAACTATTGCAAACTGCTCAACATCGAAGCAATGACGACGCTCGATATGGCGACGATGGATATTATCCCCGCCGTCATCAAATATAAGGGCGACGTTGCAAAATCGGCAAACGAAAGCCTTGCTCTCGGTGTGGAAGCAGACGAAGAAAAGGAAATCGTAAAGACGCTTGCGGCATTGCTTGCAACGGCAAAGAAAAACGTCGAACGTCTCAGGCTCGCACTCAAAACCGCTCACGAAAAAGGCGAAAACATCGAAGGTGCAAAGTGCTATCACGACGATGTGCTCTCCGCAATGGACGCCTTGCGAGCAACCTGCGACGAGATGGAACTCAACACCGCAAAAGAATACTGGCCGCTCCCGTCTTACGGCGACTTGCTTTTCTCCATTCACTGATACCTGCGAAAAGATAAGACTGAATTTTGCAAAACCAAACGTTTATATAATCAAAAACGACGCATAATGCGTCGTTTTTGTTATCTAGTGATTGATTTTCGGTTTTTATCGTCTGTGGTTTGAAAGCATTATTTTGCCTTGTTCTCAACGAGTTCTTTTGCGTTTTTAACGATGTCCGACGCCGTGATATGATACGTCTCAGACAAATACGGCATCTTTCCGACCTGTCCGAATTCATCCTGAATACCGACCATTCGCATAGGCACGGGATAGTGTTTGCAAACGACTTCCGCCACCGCACTGCCCAGACCGCCGTACACGTTGTGGTTCTCGCAAGTGACGATTGCGCCCGTCTCTTTTGCCGCCTTAACGATTGCGTTTTCGTCGATAGGCTTCCACGTGTGGATATTGACGACTTTTGCGCTTATTCCGTCCTTTTCGAGTTCCGCCGCCGCATCTATTGCTTTTGAAACCATTATACCGCTTGCAATAAGCGTGACGTCTTTTCCTTCTTTTACGGTTATTGCATTGCCAAGTTCAAAGTTAAGGCTTTCATCGAAAACCTTCTCCGCTTTCTTACGTTGAAGACGAATATACACCGCGCCGTCATAGTCCGCTATCTGCTCGAACGCTTTTTCCATCATCGTAGCGTCCGTCGGCTCGAAACAAACCATGTGCGGTATTGCGCGCATAAGTGCCATATCTTCAAACGGCATATGTGTGCCGCCGTTGTTCTCTGCCGTGATGCCGGGGTCTGTGCCGACGATTTTCACGTTCTGTTTCGCATACGCGATAGATATGAAAATCTGGTCGTAACATCTTCTCGTGGCAAAAGGCGCAAAACTGTATGCAAACGGGATTTTGCCCATCGTCGATATGCCTGCCGCTATGCCCATCATATTTTGTTCTGCAATGCCGACGTTTATAAATCTGTCGGGAAATTCCTGCTTGAACGCTTTCGTTGCGTGGCAACTCATAAGGTCAGCGTCAAGCACCACGATTCTGTCGTCCTTTCTTGCTCTTTCAACCAGTGCGCCCGCAAGCACCTGTCTCAATTCTCTTTCGTCCGTCATGCTTGATACCTTCCCGTTTCTTTTCTCCACATATCTTCGGATATGCTCATGCTGTGGCAGTTAGCCGCACTTTCCGCAAAAGACGCGCCTTTGCCCTTTATCGTATTGAGAATGATCATGCTCGGCTTGCCTTTTTGTGCCTTTGCGTTGTCGATTGCGCCGGATATTGCGATTATATCGTGGCCGTCTATATCCTGCACGAAGAAACCGAACGCTTCCCACTTGTCTTTTGCGGGTGCGATATCGTTGATGTCGTGCACCGCGCCGTCAAGTTGCATTTTGTTGTAGTCGAGAAGCACGATGAGATTGTCAAGCGCGTGTGAGCCGGCAAACATACTCGCTTCCCAAATCTGACCTTCCTGCGATTCGCCGTCTCCGATGAAACAGTATATCGTCGCAGGGTTCTTGTCGAGCTTCGCCGCAAGCGCCATTCCTACACCTGCCGACAATCCCTGACCGAGCGAGCCTGCCGTCATATCGATACCGGGAGTCTTGGTCATGTCGCAGTGAGACGGAAGTCTCGTTCCGGGTGCGTTGAGCGTGTAGAGCCACTCTTTCGGGAAATATCCTTTGTCTGCAAGCACCACGTACATGGCAGGACCGGCGTGTCCTTTTGACATAATCACTCTGTCCCTGTCCGCTTTCTGCGGATTTTCGGGATCGACGTTGGCTTTGGCATAATAAATGACCGTCAAAGCGTCCATAACAGACATCGTTCCGCCGATATGTCCCACACCGAATCTTCCGATGGTTTCGATAGCGTCGTCGCGAAGTTGCCTTGCCTTTGCGGTCAAAAACTCAAATTGTGAAGTTTCCATAACCACTCCCGTATTTTTTTAGTATATTCAGTATATCATCATAAGATTATCTTTTCAAGTGCAATGCGCATGCTTTTTATGCGATAATTTTATATCGTTTGGACAGAGAATCTCACCAAACGTTTTCCGCATGCTCCGAAAAATAAAATCGGGCGCATTTGCGCCCGTCGCCGATGCATTTCAGATTTTGAATCCCAACGCATCCATCGCCTTTTGTTTCAACTCTTCTTTCTGTTCATTCGTAAAGTCCGACATATAAATTTCCGCTCTGCCTTTGACGAAAGCAAGCATCTTCATATCGCTCATTTTCGCTATGCTCGGAAAGTCGATTCCGCCACCCGTCCTGTTTGCAAAATCGTAAGTGACGATAACCCCCTTTGCCTTTGCAACACTTATATTGTATCTCTTCGCAATGCCTGCAAGTTGCGCGTCCGTCTTGTTTGAAAGCACCTTTTCGCCTGCAATTTCGTTTTCGTAAAACGCGACGATTTCGGGCGTAATCATATCAAAGATACTTCCCGCATCGCACACGTTTTTGTCTTTTGTCTCATCGCATCTTTCTTGTCCGCTCTTTGCCGCCGCATTTGCAAACACGCACCCAAACAGCACAAACGCAAGCGCAACAAGCAACGTCACCGAAACAAGCAAATATCTATTTTCGTTTTTCATACCGTTAGCTTATCACGCATCTCACATTTTATACACAACGTTCCACAACCGCCCAAATCGGCACTTAAACCATATCTTTCACACCGTACAACCCTGCTTTTTGCGAAACAATGAAACGCATGGCACGTTCTGCGCCGCAAGCGTACAACTCGCGAGAGTGGGCGACATGCTTTATCGAAACGCTTTCGTTGCCGTCGTCAAAGATGACTTCGTGCGTGCCGAACACACTGCCGAGACGAAGAGAATTTATGCAAATCTGTCCTTTCTCTCTTTCGTCTTGCGCACGTCTTCCAACAACGATTTCTCCGCCGCCGCGCGCCGACTTTATCGTTTTTGCAATCGTGAGCGCACTGCCGCTGGGAACGTCCGCCTTGTTGAAATGATGCGTCTCGATTATCTCCACGTCAGCACACGGAAAAACCTTTGCAAGTTTTTGCGAGAATTCACAAGTCAGCAACAACCCGAGCGACATATTGCTTGCAAAAAACACGGGGATTTTCCCCGACGCACCGCGTATGATTTCGATCTCTTCTTCGGTATGTCCCGTGGTCGCAACGACAAGCGGAATTTTTCTGTCCGTTGCATATTTTGCTATTTGCCGTATTGCACTGTGATGAGAAAAATCGAGAACGACGTCCGCTCTTCCTTTGACATCGACGATACTTTTATAAAAATGTTCTTCACACGGTATTTTATCTACCGCCGCAACGATGTTCATATCGTCTCTGTTCTTAATAAGCGCACACATTTCGCGCCCCATTCTGCCTGCCGCTCCGCATAAAATTACGTTCATACACAAAATCTATGCATATTTTCAGGATTTTACCATATACGCGTCAAAAAACACGAAAACCGCAACGAGTGCGGTCTTCATAAACGGTTTATATGTTTGTCTTTTACGCCCTGTCCGAATTTTCGGTGATGGTCATAATTTTGTTTTTAAGCGCAGTCGTTGCAAATCTTCCCGACGCGCGCCAAGTCCAGTTGCCTTGTGCGGTTGACGGCATGTTCATTCTCGCTTCCGCGTCGAGTTCCATATAATCCTGCAGCGGTATAACCGCAAGATTCGCAGGCGAGTTCATGGCAAACGCAATGAGCGCGGCGGTGGGAGATTGTCCGAATCGCACGGGGCATTCCCTTTCAAAAGCCTTTTTTTCAACGTCGGTCATATCCGACAACCACGCTTTCGTCGGCGCACTGTCATGCGTGCCCGTGTACACCACGCAGTTGTCCGTCTTGTAGTTGCGCGGCAAATACTCGTTTTTCTTGTCGTTGAACGCAAATTGCAACACTTTCATACCGGGATAGCCTGTTTTTTCAAGCAACTCGCGCACGTCGTCTGTGATGTGCCCCAAATCTTCCGCAATTATTTTTGCTTTGGGAACTGCTTTTTCAATCTCAGCAAAGAGTTCGTATCCGACGCCGGTCTCCCAGTGCCCGCCTTTTGCCGTTTCATCTCCGTACGGGATGACGTAATATCCCGCAAATCCGCGAAAATGGTCTATTCTCACTATATCGTAAAGTTCAAAAACGTGCTTTGCACGCTCCACCCACCAACGATAGCCGTTTTCTTTCATCCTTTTCCAGTCGTAGATAGGATTGCCCCACAACTGTCCGTCATCGGAAAACGCGTCGGGCGGACAACCTGCAACGACCGTAGGCACGAGATTTTCGTCAAGCAAAAACTCGTTTGGGGCTCTCCACACTTCCACGCTGTCGTATGCGACGTAAATTGGCATATCTCCGACGATTGAAATTTCGTTTTTCTTTGCATATTCGCGCACTTTCTTCCACTGCGAGAAAAACTCAAATTGAACGAATTTCCAAAATCCGCATTCTTGCGCAAACTCGCTTTCGTGCGCTTTTGCAAACGCATACTCGCGCATATCTCCCCATTCCGTCCACGATTTGTAGTCGTTCTTTTCTTTGAGCGTCATAAAAAGAGCGTAATCGTCAAGCCAGTCTGCGTTCTTTTCTGCAAATCTCGTATATTTCGGCGTCGGCGAAAACTTAGAGTACGCCCTTTTCAAAAGCGGAATTCTCGTCTCGAACAGTTTGCCGTAATCCACTCTGTCCCCGTTGTCGATTGCGCCTTTCAAGTCTTCTTCGCAAAGAAGAAATTCTTTTTTAGCACTTCAAGGTCAACGAAATACGGATTGCCCGCAAACGAACACGGCGATTGATACGGAGAATCTCCGTATGCGGTCGGGTTGAGCGGAAGCACCTGCCATACGCGTTGTTTGCACTCTTTCAAAAAATCTATAAACTTAAAAGCGGGCGCGCCGACAGACCCGATGCCGTATCTGCTCGGGAGCGACGAAACCGACATGAGTATTCCGCTCTTGTGCTTGAAACCGAATTTTGCTTGCGTTGATTTCATATTCTTTATTTTTTATCAGAAAAGTCCGATTATTTTGCCGTCGTCGGTGACGTCGATTTTTTCTGCGGCAGGCACTTTTGGAAGCCCCGGCATCGTCATAACGTCTCCCGTAAGCACCACGATAAAGCCTGCGCCCGCGCTAACCTTTACGTTTCTCACACTGACGATGAACCCGCTCGGTGCGCAAAGTTTGCTCGGGTCGTCGGAAAAACTATATTGCGTCTTTGCGATACACACCGGAAGCGACGAGAAACCGAGTTTTTCAAGTGCATCGATTTGTTTTTGCGCCTGCGGCGTTACGCTCACACCGTCTCCGCCATATACCTTGCGAACGACTTTTTCGATTTTTTGAAGAATGGAATCCGAATCATCGTATGCGTATTGAAAACGCGAATTGTCTTCGTCGCAAAGTTCGACAACCTTTCTTGCAAGATTTTCCGCGCCTTTTCCGCCGTCTGCGAAAGCGGTGCATTCAACCGCACTGACGCCGTGCTCCTTGCATGCAAATTCTATCGTCTTCACTTCTTCGTCGGTGTCGCTTTCAAAACGATTGATTGCAACGACGCAAGGGAGTTTGTATACGTTCTTTATATTGTCAACGTGTCGGAGCAAATTCGGCATACCTGCTTTCAACGCGGATACGTTTTCCGTTTTCAAGTCCTTTTTATCCGCTCCGCCATGCATTTTGAGAGCACGCACCGTCGCAACTACGACTACTGCATTCGGCTTGATATTTGCCTTTCTGCATTTGATGTCAAGAAACTTCTCCGCACCGAGATCTGCACCAAAACCAGCCTCTGTAACCACGTAATCGCCAAGATAAAGTGCCGTTTTGGTTGCAATCACACTGTTGCAACCGTGTGCAATGTTGGCAAACGGACCGCCGTGAACAAGTGCCGGAGTGCCTTCGAGAGTCTGAACCAAATTAGGCTTTATGGCATCTTTCAAAAGTGCCGTCATTGCGCCTTGCGCCTTAAGATCGCCTGCCGTGACGGGTCTGTCGTCATAGGTGTATCCGACGATGATTTTTGAAAGCCTGTTTTTCAAATCCGCAATGGACGAAGCAAGACACAGCACCGCCATAATCTCACTTGCGACGGTGATGTCAAAGCCGTCTTCTCTCGGCGTGCCGTTGGCTTTTCCGCCCAGTCCGTCAACGATGAAACGCAGTTGCCTGTCGTTCATATCGACGCATCTTTTCCACGTTATTTTTCTCGTGTCTATGCAAAGAGCGTTGCTTTGCTGGATATGATTGTCTATCATTGCGGCAAGAAGATTGTTTGCCGCGCCTATTGCATGGAAGTCTCCCGTGAAATGAAGATTGATGTCTTCCATAGGAACGACCTGTGCGTATCCGCCGCCTGCCGCTCCGCCTTTTATGCCGAAAACAGGGCCAAGCGACGGTTCTCTCAGCGCAACGACTGCGTTTTTGCCTATGCGTTTAAGCCCGTCGGCAAGTCCGACGGTCGTCGTGGTTTTTCCTTCGCCTGCGGGCGTCGGCGTGATTGCCGTAACGAGAATGAGTTTCCCGCCCTTACCATTGCCTTTTGCAAGACGCAAATAATCGATTTTCGCCTTGTACTTTCCGTATGCTTCAAGATATTCTTCGTCGATGCCGATTGATTTTGCAATCTCGTTTATCGGTCGCAAATTCGTCTCCTGACAGATTTCGATGTCGCTTTTCATCGTTGACTCCCTGCAACGCATTTTCACGCGCGCGATTATATAATATATAAATTATAACACGATTGACGGTATCATTCAACAACAACTTGACATATCTTTGACATAGTGATATAACACCTTACGAAATAAAACGTTCAGGAGACATAAAAATGAAAGATTTTGCAAAAAAGTATCTTGATTGGTACAACGGTCTTGACAAAATCGTCAAGATTCTCCTTTGCTTGCTTTGGGACATTCCGTCCAACCTTTGCCGTTTGGCAAAAAGCGCACAAAAAAGAAAGCGTGCTCGGCATTGTGCTTGCAATCCTGGTTATGATATTCGGCGGATGGCTGGTGTGCGTCATCGACATCGTCAGCCTTGCGCTCAAAGACAAGATTTTCTGGATTGACGATCTCAATCTCGAAAGCACAAACTGCGACAACAACTGCTCTTGCTGCTCAAAAGCAAGCGATTGCGACAAGAAAGTCGACGATCAAACCGACGAAGGCAAAAACGGTACAGTCGAGTAAAAGTCATCACGGTGGCAACGAAAAAGCACGCATTTGCGTGCTTTTTTTATGTAATAGATTTTCACCGCACATTTTAATACAATGTTACCCCTTCCCTTCGGGCTTGTCCGACTGCGGCGTTTGCGTGGCAATCCGCCTTGTTCGCTTTGGCTACAATCCGTCCACTGGACGAATTGCTTAACGCGTCGCGCCCCTACTGCTCGAACAAATTGCTTTCTCTACATACAAAACATCTTTTGCAAAGGGGAACGACGCGATTGACGCAAGCGTAACAATCGCTATTCCGTCACTTTGTTCCTTACGGCACTCACATAGATAGGTATCGTACACTCACTATGCCACTGCGCTTTGTGCGCCAGGCAGTAGCCAACAACACGGCGCAGTCGCTTGTACTAATCGTCGAGTTCGGTGCTCAAATGCTCGCCGCCGTTGCGGCTCGTGTTCCGTCTTTTAATTTACACAGTCCGTTTATAAGTACGCTCCGAATAGGCTGAGTGCGTGTATAAGTTTTTGTTTTGTTTTCATCTCTACAAAAGTTTTGCGTTTAAAACCCTAAATAGAATTGCCCCATCTTTCCGGTCCGTGCCGGTATTTCTTCCACCACTCGTATATGGTGCTTTCTCTACAAAATTATCCATCGCTCGCGGGGAAGACAGGCGGCACCCGCATAGACAAGTATCGTGCTCTTATTATGCCACTCGTTCGCAAGTGTAAAGAACAACACGCACTTGCTCACTTGTACAACCGTCTTGCTCGGCGCTTATCTCGGCGTTCGCCTTGCGAACGCTCACTTCGAAGTTGCACATTGCGTTTATAAGTACGCTACAAATAGGCTTTTGTTCGGGCTGCGCCTTCCGCAATTATTAATTATTAATTAACAAAAAATGCGATAAATAGATGAAAAACAAGAAAGAGCCTCGCTAACGGCAACCCTAATGTACAAATAGTACATGAGTTGACGGGAGCATGGCTCTGACGCAATTCGCAAATTAAACATACACGACTGAGCGCAATATTGAGATGAAGAGCAAGGAAACGCCCCAACGGAGCAAAACCCAACGTACATAATCGTACGTGATTTTGAAACGATAGAGCGTTGACACAGCTATTCGCTCAATAGTGCGCTCAGTCGAGTTGTTGGTCACCGAAGCGTATAACCCCGGTCTTTCTCATTATCTCGCTCAACGCAAAACTTACGACCGCAGGAATTACGAACATGCAAAGAATGATGCCGAGAACGTATTTCCACGTATCAACAACGTCTTTTGACGCGTCGATGACGCCAAACACGCCAACAAGTCCGGACGTGCCCATTCCACCGCCTGCCGCGTTGCAACGCATATCAAGAAGAACCGCAACGAGACCGCTGATTGCGCTTGCCACGATTTCGGGAACCATAATGACGGGACGACGCATAATATTCGGGATTTGAAGCATACTCGTGCCTATTCCTTGTGCGATAAGTCCGCCGAATCCGTTTTCTCTGAAACTTGCAACGGCAAATCCGATCATGTGAGCGGCGCATCCTGCAACTGCCGCTCCGCCGGCAATCATGAGTGCTTCTTCATATTCTGCAGGAACTGCCGCCGCAACCGCAATCCAAATTGCAGCCGACGACGTTGGCATGGTGAGCAAAATTCCCATCACGACGGCAATGAATATGCCGACGAGAATCTTAACGGCAACGCCTGCCTGAATTGCGAGTGCCATTGCGATTCCGATATATTCGATGAGTTTGATAAACGGCCATGCGATAAACACGGCAAACATGCACATTGCCATCATCCCGAGCGGAACGAGAATTATATCGAGTTTGGTTTTGCCGACGTAAAGTCCCGCAAGTTCGACGGTGATGAGTGAAACGACGTATGCGCCTATGGGATTGCCGGGCGCGCCGAACACGAAATTCCACGCAACGTTGTGGCACATAACGTCAACCTGATTGCTTGCAAACGCACCGACCATACCCGTGACGGCCGCCGTGAAAATAACGAGTGGCTTCGCACCGAGTTTGTGCGCAATGCCTATGCCGATGCCTGCGCCCATAAGCGTTTTGGCGATTTTTGCCATATACGCGAGAAAATGAGCAAATCCGTTGTCTCCGCACCAGGACGCAATCTGCGCAAGAATAGTGCCTGCGATAAGCGTGCAAAACAGTCCTTGAGCCATTCCCGAGAACGCATCTATGAAATAACGTTTGCAATATTTCTTGACAACGGCTTTTACGGACGGCTTTTCTTTTTTTGCATAATCGGAAAGAATTCCTTCTTCCGCTTGTTCATCGCTCTTTGCCACAGCGTCGACATCGCTTGCCTGAGTTTCTTCTTCGCAACCGCAAATCACGTGTTCTTGTTTGGATTCGATTGTTGTTTCGTCACGGTTTTCGTCCATGATACCACCTTTAATACTCGTTTTCTCTTTTTATTCTTAATTCAAATATTTGTTGCTGTTTTTGCAAAACAGCGATTTTATATATGTTTTTATTGTCTATAAAGCCTCGTTTTTTGTTATTTACTTTCAACGTCCACTATTTCCATTTCTGCGGACGGTGCGACGTTGACGACTTCCTGCACCGGTGTTTCTGTCACCTTCGGGGTATGTTCGTCACGGCGCATAAGTTTCTCGAAAGTGCCTACGCAAAGCGTAAACAGTTCTTCCATTTGCTCTTTTGAAAGTTGTACGTCTTTTTGAGAATAATCTCTCGCAATAAGCGTTGCGGTGGCGTTGCCGTTCTTTGCAAACGCATTTGACGTGAACCCGTGCAAAGAATTGAATTTGTGTTTCAACGTGTCGTGAAGCATAACTTCAACGCTTATGCCCTGCTCGGTCGCACTTGCCTGCAAGGCACTCGTGACGTCGGTTGAATATTGCAATTTTCTAACGGCGTCGCCGTCTGCGATTTTAACGTCCCCGTTGCGTATGTCTCCGATGCAAAGCACCTTTGCGCCCGCGTATTCGGGATGAGATTTCACAAACGCTTCAGAGCCGCAATGGGCGCAGTTTTCCGCTCCGAGCGACACGTAGACGACCTTTGCGTTTTCGGGCAGCATTTCCGGCTTCTCGACGAAATAGGCATAGGTTGCCATTGCAACGGACGTTGCCACTCCGTTTGACTGACGAGCGTCTTTTTCAAGCGGAGAGTAATGAAGAATAAACGCCGCGATTCCGAATATACCGGACACGAACGGAAGAATGGTGAATGCGCTTATCTTTGCCGCCACGTTGCCGTCCGAAGTGCCGAGTGCCATTTTGAGAATGCAGAACAGCACGAATATAAACGCCGCTATCGGCGGAACGATTATGGAGACTTTTCGCATAACGTTGAAGTCTTTTATGAAACTTCCGAGCATTTCGTCGTGGTTGTCGACGATGACGTAGACATTGTCCGCTTTATCCGTCTTTGAAAACTCGCTAACAACGTTGTACGAAACCTTTTGGGGCAAGATCTTTGCAAGGCGGAGATTGCCGAAATATATCAGCATAAACACGCTTGCTCCCGCAATGAACATCACGAACGACAATGCCGTCACAAGTGCTCCTGCAAGGCGACTGCCCGCAAAAGAGATAAAATATATAACGTAGCAAAGCGCAAACCACATTCCGAGACACATGAACGCACCGCGCCCTGCAAAAGGATACGCCCTGAACGCTTCCAGTCTCGTTTTTGCATCGGTTTCGTCGTGCAAGCGATTGCGGATGGCACGTGCGCAAGCGGTTTCCTGTTCACTGCCCGCAACACGTCCCTGATACTTTTTGAGTTCATCCGAAAACTCGCCGATGAAATCAACGCCGTCTGTCAAATCTTCTGCGTTTACAACGCAACGTTTTTCGTCGAAATTGTCCATAGGCTCATTATAACAACAGTGCGTGCAAAAATCAAGTTTGACACGACTTTGACAGAAAAAGCGTCCGCAAATGCGGACGCTTTCTTTTTTTTGTCGCTATATTTGAGCAATTATGCTGCAAATTCAAGCAAGAACCAGCCTGCAGTGTCTTTGGTGACGTCTTTTGCAAGGTCTGTGTAATCTGTCGCCACGAAAGTGCTTGCTTTGACGTATGCGGTGACCTTGACGGATGCCTGTTTAACGTTTGCTTCAACGGTTACAAGCGCGCCGTTTTCCCAACTCATATCGAGCGTCAATTTACCACTGCCACCCAAAACCGTCGTAAGGAAGGTCTTTGCGTCGGTGTATTCTGCGCCGCTGAGTTTGAAGAGTTTTGCAAGATCCGCCGTCCAGTTGCCGGTGTCTTTTGCCAAAATGGAATCAACGTTGCCGCTTTCGCTCATGTTGGTATCCCACAATTTGCCGATCTTCACGACGTTCTTGTTGATGTTGTCAAGAGCGATGACGAGATTGTTGTCGGGAGTGGTGATAAATGCGATAGCATTTTTGATGGTTGTCGCAATACTCTTGAACGGAACGACTTGTTGTGCGTCTGCCACGGTGTCCGCTTCGGGCTTCACGGGGAGTTTGAACGGATTGAGTTTGTCAAGCCAGTTTTGAATCGGCGTAACAATGTCAATGTTCTTCCATGCAGCACCCACGAAAGCGGGATTGAGTTCTCTGTGCGCTTCGTCGGTGAACATAACCTTTGCAAGATTGTTGAGTGCGTTGGTTGCGCCTTCATTGTTTACAAGCAATTTTGCAATCATGTTGTATGCGTGATCGCCGAAGAGATTGACGAGCGTCTTTGCAATGGGGACTTCGCCTATCTTTGCATCCTGGTTGACGGTGACTGCCAAAGTGCCGTTTGCAAAACTTGCTTTGACGATATCGACCTTTGCGCCGTCTTTGGGTTGATAAGAGAGTGCCGCAACTGCAGCGGTTTCGTTGTTGGTGGTGTTCCAAAGATCAACTTTTCCTTTGAGAGTGAGAGAAAGTTGTCCGTCGAGAACGATGTTGTTAAGACCTGCGATTGCGGAGAATCTATTGTCGTTTCTTGCATCCATTGCGGTTGCGTCGAGAACGATACCTGAAACGTCAACCGTAACGCCCATATCGAGAGCAACGTCGGTCTTGTAGTTTTCGCGTGCGGTCGCCATTGTTATGTCATTGCCGGTCGCTTTGCGGAAAGAAAGTTCGTTGATGTTGATAGAAATCGTCGGGAAGACCTTTGTGGTGACTTTGCTCGTCGGATCGTTTGCAGCAACGTTTCCAAGAGAAAGTTTGATGCCGAATCCGTCGATTTCGCCGTTCTTTTCGTTGTAGGTAAGACCAATCTTCGTCAAATCGCCCACAAGAGACGTGATTTCGGAAAGATCGATGTTCTTAATGAGTCCGGGAACCATTCCGACCACGGTTTTGAGAATACCGGATTGGATCTGAGTGTAATACGTCTTCGTGTCGCCGTTTGTGGTTACGGACGTTTTTTCAAAGAGCGCTGCGCCGATATCGGTTGTCAAAATTCCTTTGACGTCAAGTTTGCCTTGTGCGTCGAACAATTTGTCTTGGGTAAAACCAAAGTTATCGAGAGTAGATTGGAATTTGCCGATAGTTTCTTTCAGGTTGATTCCGAGAAGAGAAACTACTCTGTCAATGAGTTTGTTGAGATCCCAGTCTGCACCCATATCGGAAGTGAATTTCTCGATAAGTTGTGCAATGGTGAGTTCTTCTCTCTTTTCCGGATTGTTTTTGTTGAGAACGATAACCTTATCTTGTGTAAGGAATTGATCGAGTCTTGCGCTCAATTCTGCATTTCTGTAGTTGAACGGGATCTTGATGTTTTGTCCTGCATAGTCAACAAAGATGCAAGTCGGATCGCTCATGAAAGCGTAAAGGGTAACCCACGTTTCGTTGTCGGTCGGGTCGTAGACTCTGACTTTGAGTGCGGTTTGGCTCTCGCTAGTTGCCGCCTTGGCTGATTTGTCGAGAACGAGATCGATCGAGAAGCCGAGATCGACTTTCTGATAAACTTTGCCTGCGTTGGATTCTGTTGCAAGAGCAAGAGAAAGGTCTGCATGAACGGCAAGATTGTCGTTTGCCGCAATTGCTTCACTGCCTATACCCTTTGACAAATTCCAAAGATTTGTAAAATACTCCTGTGACGTATATTCTGCAGGCGTCGGCGGGGGAGTCGGCTTATCGCCGCCGCCATCGTTTTTGTCGCCGCAAGCAACGAGCGAGAACACGAGCACGAGTGCCAACACAAGAACAAGCAACGTTCTGATGCTGAATTTCTTCATAATTGCCTCCTAAAAAATTTCTCATCGTTTCAGATCAAGTCTTGATATATCGCGCGTGTGCGCATATATATGGCTTGTATGAATACAGATATATTATATTATATATAAAAAAAGATGTCAATACCCCGACAAAATCCGCCCTTACACTTTAATGTGCTGTTGCTTATAAAACGTTTTGTATTCTTTCGGACAATTGTTTTGGAAATATAAAGTACGCTCCGAAGGGGCTTTTGGATAAGGCTTCGCCTTCCATAATTATTAATTATTAATTAAGAAAAAACCACGCTCACGGCAACCCTAATGTACAAATAGTACATGAGTTGGCAGGCTCGGGGCGTTGGCACAACCTTTATTCGTGAGCGTGTCCAAACGGATGAATAACAAGAAAGGCACGGCTTGAAACAAACCCCAACGTACAAGTAGTACGTGATTTTGGGGCAAGTCGTGCCTGACGCAGTTTGTCGCCGTTTGGTGCGCTCACATACCGCCGGAGATAACAAGAGTTTCCCCCGTAACATACTCCGCGTTTGCAAGATATAGTATTGCGTCGGCAACTTCGTCGGGAGTGCCGAGACGGGAAAGCGGAATGGTGTTGTCACAAAGGTCATGAACGTCGGAGTCGGAATAGACTTTCATCATATCGGTGGAGATTGCGCCGGGTGCAACGGCGTTTACGCGCACACCCATGGGCGCGACTTCTTTGGCAAGGGCTTTGGTGAAGCCGATGACGGCGGCTTTTGTTGCAGAATATGCAACTTCCATGCTTGCGCCTTTCACACCCCACACCGACGAAACGTTGACGATAGAACCGTTTGAGTGCGAAAGCATATCGGGAAGAACCGCTTTCGTGACGTTGAAAACGCCGTCCACGTTGACGGAAAACATTTCGTGCCAATCGTCGATTGTCGTGTCGATGAAAAGTCCGCTTTTTGCAATGCCTGCGTCATTGACGAGAATATCGATTCTCCCGAAACGCTTTTTCACTGCCGAAACCGCCGCCGATACGCTTTGCGCGTCGGATACGTCGCAAAAAACGGCAAAAACTCCGCCGAAAACGGAGTTCAGTTCGTCCTGTAATTTTTGGGCGCGCTCTTTTGAGCGATTGTAGGTGAAAGCGACGTTGTAATTCCCTGCGCACTTTTTGACAAGTGCTTCACCGATGCCGCGACTTCCGCCCGTGATGAAAATTGTTTTTGTCATAATCCTTGTTTCATGTTTTTGATCCGATCAAAATGGCTTGAGCATAGATTGCCAAACTCAAAATCGAGCGGAATAGAACGTCAAAACATCGTTAAAACGGCAAAGCGGCTCTCACAAAGAGAGCCGCTTTGAAAACGTCAATTATTTGTTGTCTGTTTTGTCTTCTTTTTCGGGTCTTCCGATACCGATATAGGTGCTCTCGGCATCTTTTGCATCCTTGTCAAAGGTCAAAAGATTGATGGTGTGCAGATAGTTGTTGTCGTTGGTTGCAAAGAAGAAGAAATCGTTTCCGATAAAATCGAGCACGAATCCGTCAGTCTTGATGCCTTCGGAAATCACCGTCGTGATGTTGTCGGTTGCGCCCCTATAAGAAATCTTGTAGAGTGCGGAAGCGGATGACGTCGCGGAGAAATACACAATGCCTTTCTCTTTATCAACCTTCCAAATGGTTTGAGACGCGTCGCTCACGAGAACGGGATTTTCCGTTTCGGTGCCGTTGTACCAGCAATATTTGCTATCCGCATTGTATGCGAGTGCGCCTTCTTCATAACCGAGCGGAACGAGCGTGGTCGAGCTGATTTTGTTGAGAAGTTTTTCAGTTGCCTTGAAGTCCGCAGCTTTTGCCATAAACAAACCGGCTTTCTCCGTTTTACTGTTCAAAGTATACGTCTTGGTGTAGTAGATCGTGGAAGATCCGTCCGCCTCTACATACATTTTCGCAAGCGTGTATTTGAACACGTTGAGTTGGTCGTTTTCGGGAGTTTTGCCTTCCGTCACGAACGTGTCGAGCGTTGCGAGAGTGCGTTGATTCGTGCCGTCAAGGTTGATTGCGCAAAGGTTGTTGTAGTTCTTGTAGCTGTCTTCTGCAGGAGCATTCTGAACATAGAACATCTCGTTTGAACCGTACGTCCATGCGATGCTTGCGACGTTTTCAAGCAACGTACCTTTGGTTGCGCCTTGTCCATTGTCGATATTCTTGTTGGCCTTCATGCCCGAGAAGTCGATGTAACTCACGGTGTTGTTCGTGAAATACAAAACTCTGGAAGACGTGAAGATATATTCGGAAGAACGAGTGCCGATAGTTCCGATGAGCTGAGTCACGGAGCCGTCGATTTTGGTGCGCATAAAGTCGGTATCGGTGGTGGAAGCGGTGCCGGATTTATCTTTGTCGACGTTGGGCGTTGCGTAATAAATCCATTCGCCGAAAATCGCGATGCCGCCGTTGACGGAAGAGTTGTAGATGCTCTTCGGAACGAGAAGTTTGCTCGTCGAATTGTCAATCGTGCCGTCTTCTTTCACTTCTGCGCGAACGATGCCTTGTTTGGTTGCCGCGCCCCACGTAGCGTCTGCGTCTGCGCCGACGTATCCGTTGACGAAATAAACGTAATTGCCTTGTTTGACGATATAACCGCCGTTGGATTCAACGGGTGCGGTCGCATCGCCGCCGCCGATTGCGGTGTTTTTGTAAGGATTGCAGGCAACCAATGTCGCGATGCTTATCACGAGAACCAAAATTGCCGCAAATGCGCTAAAAAGTTTCTTTTTCATTATATTTCTCCTGGGGACAATGTCCCTTTTGATATTCTTATTTCTCTTCTTTGGGCAGATCGATCTTGATATGCACTTCTTTCAGTTGCTTCTCGGTGACGGTGCTGGGCGCGCCCATAAGCACGTCGCGAGCGTTTCTGTCCATAGGGAAGGTGATGATTTCTCTGATGCTGGGTTCGTTTGCAAGAAGCATTACGATACGGTCAACGCCCGGTGCGATACCTGCGTGCGGCGGTGCGCCGAATTTGAACGCGTTGTAAAGCGCCGAGAATTTCTCTTCGATGACTTCTTTGCCGTAACCGACGATTTCAAACGCCTTTTCCATGATTGCGGGCTCGTGGTTTCTCACCGCACCTGAGCTCAATTCCACACCGTTGACTACGCTGTCGTATTGATATGCGACGATGTCGAGCGGATCCATATTGTTGAGTGCGTCAAGTCCGCCTTGCGGCATAGAGAACGGATTGTGGCAGAAGCCGAGATTGCCTTCGTCGTCGTACTCGTACATCGGGAAGTCCACGATCCAGCAAAATCTGAACGCGTCTTTTTCGAGAAGATCGAGACCGACGCCTAGTTCGGTGCGAACGTAGCCCGCTTGTTTTTCGACGCCCTTCTCTTCTGCGAGAATCGCGACGAATCCGCCTGCTTTCAAGCCGAGTCTTTCAACGAGTGCGTCTTTGCTGTCCGCAAGGAATTTCGCAATTCCGCCAGCAAGTTCGCCTTTCTCGTCGAGTTTGAACCAATACATATTGCTTGCGCCGTTGAGTTTCGCTTTTTCGACGAGTGCGTCAATCCACTTTCTCGTCTCTTTGAAATCGTTGACGGCGATTGCCTTCACGGTCTTGCCCTTTTCAAAGAACGGCGCTTTTTCCGAGAGAATATCCGTGACGTCTTTGATGATAAGCGGGTTGCGAAGGTCGGGTTTGTCCGAGCCGTAATCTCTCATTGCGTCGCGATAAGTGATTCTGCGGAACGGGCCTTCGTCGACTTTGTAGTTCTTGGGAGAGAACTCTTTGAACACACCGCTGAGCACGTCTTCCATAACCGCAAAAACGTCTTCCTGAGTCGCAAAGCACATTTCGGTGTCGAGTTGATAGAACTCACCCGGGCTTCTGTCCGCACGCGCGTCTTCGTCTCTGAAACACGGCGCAATCTGGAAATACCTGTCAAAGCCGCTTGCCATGAGCAATTGTTTGTATTGCTGCGGAGCTTGCGGGAGCGCATAGAAGTGTCCGGGATAAAGCCTTGACGGCACGATGTAGTCGCGCGCGCCTTCGGGGGACGACGACGTGAGAATGGGCGTCGTGATCTCCAAAAAGCCGAGGGACGTCATCTTGTTGCGAAGCCAGCTGACCACTTTTGAGCGGAACACTATCTTCGCTTTTACGTCAGGGTTTCTCAAATCGAGAAAACGATATTTGAGACGTACGTCTTCACGAGATTGAGTGCTTGTTGCGATTTCAAACGGGAGAAGTTCGTAGCACTTGCCGAGCAATTCGATTTTTTCGGGTTCGATTTCGATCATACCCGTGGGCATATCCTTGTTGGGTGCGCTTCGCAAAACCACTTTTCCTTCGATGGATATCGTGCTTTCGCGCGGGATAGAGCGGATTTGTTCTTTCTTCTCTTCGTCGCTCACGACCGCCTGCGTATATCCGTAGTAGTCGCGCAACACGAAGAAGATGACTGCGCCAAGGTCGCGAACGCTGGAAAGCCAGCCGCACAGTTTGACGTGTTTGCCTTCGTCGGATTGTCTTAATTCTCCGCAATTGTGAGTTCTCAGTTCCATAAACACCTTTGAGTATTTTTGAATTAGATTTTTGTTTTATATCAAAGCAGATTTATGCCTGCTTCGTCGCATCTTTCGTGCATTTCGTCGGGCCACAAACTAGATTGCACTTCGCCGATATGCGCTTTTTGCAGTATCAGCATACAAAGTCTCGATTGTCCTATTCCGCCGCCTATCGTGAGCGGAAGCGTGCCCGCAACTATTTGTTTGTGATAGTCGTTTTCGAGTCTGTCCGTCGCGTTTGCGAGTTCCAGTTGTTTTTTGAGACTGTCCGCATCGACTCTTATACCCATCGACGAGATTTCTATACTCTCGCCAAGCACTTCGTCATAGAAAATTATGTCTCCGTTGAGCGACCAGTCGTCGTAGTCGGGTGCTCTGCCGTCGTGCGGCTTTCCGTTTGAGAGTGCGCCGCCGATGTTCATAAGAAATATCGTTCCGTACTCTTTTGCAAGCGCGCTTTCTCTTTGGTGAGAATCGAGTTCGGGATACCTGTCAAGCGCATCCTGCGTCGTGACGAAAGTCACTTCTCTTTTGAGATTCAGGTCGATGACCGGAAAAGCCTTCTTCGTCTCATCGAGCGTGTCGCATATCGCGGAAACGATTCTCGTCACTATCATTTTGAGAAAATCGCGGTTGCGTTGCTCTTTGGATATGACCATTTCCCAGTCCCACTGGTCAACGTAAATGGAGTGTTGATTGTCACACTTGTCGTCCCTGCGGATTGCGTTCATGTCCGTGTAGAGACCTTCGCCGTTTCTGAAACCGTATCTTTTGAGCGCAAGTCTTTTCCACTTCGCAAGGGAGTGGACTATTTCCGCTTCCGCTCCGCCCTGTTCGAGAATGTCGAATTTCACCGCTCTTTCGACGCCGTTAAGGTCGTCGTTGACGCCCGTTTTGCTCTTCACGAACAACGGCGCGGAAATTCTCTCGAAACCGAAATTTTTTATAAGGTTGCGTTGAAACGCGTCTTTTACGAATTTTATCGCTTTTTCCGTCTCTCGAACGGACATTTTGCTTTTGTAACCTTCGGGCACAATCAAGGAATACATATCTTCTCTCCTTTTTCTCGCATTTTCCCCTGCAGAAAAAAGTCTTTCGTGATTTTACGCCATAAGGTCGCCGGCGGTTCTGGAATAGAGTTGTACGTCACGAATGTTGCCGATGCCCGTCACGTACATAAGAATACGTTCGAGACCGAGACCGAAACCGCTATGCGGAACGCTGCCGTACTTTCTCAAATCCATATAACCGGTGTAGTCGTCAAGGTTCATTCCACGCTCCACCATCGCCTGTTTGAGTTTGTCGTAGTCCGCTTCGCGCTCGGAGCAGCCGATGATTTCGCCGACGCCCGGAACAAGCAAGTCGGTTGCCGCAACGGTGAGTCCGTCGTCGTTTTGTTTCATATAGAAAGATTTTATCTTCTTTGGATAGTTGATGACGAATACGGGCTTGTTGAACACCTTTTCGGTGATGTATCTCTCGTGTTCGCTTTGAAGATCCAAGCCCCACTCCACAGGGTAGGCAAACTCAACCTTGCTTTCTTTGAGAATGTCAATAGCCTTTGAGTAGTCAAGCACCACAAAGTCGCTGTCGACGACGTGTTGAAGTTTGTCGCGAAGACCGGGCTCAAACGCTTTTTCAAAGAACGCAAGCTCGTCGGGGCACTCTTCGATGACCGCCTTGATGATGTATTTTATCATCTTCGTTGCAATTTCGATGATGTCGGGAAGTTTTGCAAAAGCGACTTCCGGCTCGACCTGCCAAAATTCGGCGGCGTGTCTCGGAGTGTTGCTGTTCTCCGCTCTGAATGTCGGACCGAACGTGTAAATCTTTCCCATTGCCATTGCCGCCACTTCGCCTTCGAGCTGCCCGCTGACGGTAAGTCCCGCTTTTCTTCTGAAAAAGTCGTTTGCGATATATTCCGCTTCGTCTTTTGCAAGAATAGCGTCTTTATAGTTTTGCGTAGTCACACGGAAGATTTCACCCGCACCTTCGCAGTCGCTGCCCGTAATAATCGGAGTGTGAACATAGGTGTAACCGTTCTCTTGGAAGAAACGATGAATCGCAAACGAAAGTTTGGAACGGACGCGAAGCATTGCGTTCATCGTGTTCGTGCGCGGACGCAGATGCGGTATCGTGCGCAAAAACTCCATGGTGTGATATTTCTTTTGAAGCGGATAGTCGCTCGGGCAATCGCCCAAAAGCGCGATTTCTTTCGCGTTGAGCTCAACTTCGCCTTCTTTCATTGCAGGAACAATTTCACCCGTAACGAACACGGATACGCCGTTTTTGAGAACTTTTGCGAGTTCTTCCTGGTCGAACTCCGCCTTATTTATAACGATTTGAAGATGTTTAAGAGACGTGCCGTCGTTGAGAGCGAGAAACGCCATAGTCTTGCTGTCGCGCGCCGAACGCACCCAGCCTGCAACGCTCAAAGTTTTGCCTTGATACTCTTTGCCGTCCGCAAGTATGCGGGAAATGTCAGTGTTTTGCATAAAATTACCTCATTATGTTAAATTATTATATAAACAAAAAGGTTGTTTGTAAAGTAATTTCGCGCGTTTTCACACGCGCGAGCGATAAAGCGGCTCAAAAGTTGACGAATATTTAACTTCGGGCTATAATGTTTTTAACAAAAATCCACCGATTCTTTGCTTTTGCAAAAGAAAAATAAGGAGATTATATGTACGACGTTGTGATAATAGGCGCAGGTCCTGCGGGGCTTTCGGCAGGTATATACGCTTGCCGCGGCGGTCTTAAAGTCGCGATAATAGAAAACAAAAGCGTTGGCGGACAAGCGCAAACGGCGGCGGATATTCAGAATTATCCGGGCATAAAATCAACGAGCGGTTTCGATTTGTGCTATGCGATGATGAATCAGTGCATGGAATTCGGTGCGGAATTCGTCTTCGACTCAATCGCATCCGTTTCTCTTATCGGCGAAAAGAAAGCTATCGGTCTTGCAAGCGGGAAAATCGTCGAAGCAAAGAACGTGATTATAGCAAGCGGCGCGAACGCAAGAAAACTCGGTGTACCGAACGAAAGCAAATTTATAGGCAAAGGCGTGAGTTATTGCGCCACGTGCGACGGAGCGTTTTTCAAAGGGAAAACCGTTGCGGTGATAGGCGGCGGCAATACAGCGGCGGAAGACGCGTTGTATCTCGAAAAACTCGCAAAGAAAGTTTATATGGTGCATAGAAGAGACGCCCTTCGCGCAGACGATATTCTTGTAAAACGTCTCGAAAAAAGCAACGTGGAAATAGTCTGGGACAGCGTTGTCGAAAATCTCGACGGAGAAGATAAAATCACACAACTGACACTTAAAAACGTAAAAACGTACGCATTAACCACAATTTCGGTTGACGGAGTGTTTGTAGCAATAGGTCAAACTCCCAACTCGCAAGGCTTTGAAAACATCTCTCTTTCAAGCGGCGGATATATAATTGCAGACGAGAATATGCACACGAATATCGACAGAGTTTACGCTGTCGGAGACGTGAGAGAAAAGTCTCTTCGTCAGGTCGTAACCGCTTGTGCGGACGGAGCAATCGCCGCAAACGCAATCGTAAACGGGATATAATGAAATCTGATTTTCCTTGAAAAAAAGCACGCCTTTTACACGGCGTGTTTTTTATAACTTTATTCCTCCTTTTTCGGCAAAAATCGGCACGCAGCGACACCGTGTTTTTCATATATTGAATATATGCATTACTTCGGAACTGACGGTATCAGAAACAAAGCGGACTGGCTTTTGACAAACGAAATCCCCTATGCGCTCGGCAAGGTTCTTGCAAAACGAGGGGGCAAAATCATAGTTGCAAGAGACGTGCGGGAGCACTCGCTCGACGTGGAAAAACAGTTGTGCCAAGGGCTTATGGAAGGCGCAACGCAAATATGGGTTACAGGCGTGTTGCCAACGCCTGCGCTTGCGTATATCGCACAATTAGAAAAAAGCGGACTACGCCGTGATGATCACAGCATCTCACAATTCGCCCGAATTCAACGGTCTGAAAGTGTTTGGAAAATGCGGCAAAAAATTGTCCGAAAGCGACGAGACGGCTCTTGACACCGAATTGTTTTTGGCAATGAACTCGCCGTCCGCCCCGCAACCGGTTTTCATAGACGAAGCGTGCGCAGACGCCCTAACGGACGAAGAATTGAATAGCGAACTTTCCGTTTCGCTTGCCGAAAACCATAGAATACGCATAGTTGACGGCGCGGAATTTCTGTATCTTAAACACGTAAAATCAATGTTTCCCAGATTTGACGGAATGAAAATTCGTCTCGATTGCGCATACGGGTGTTTTGCAACTCTCGCTCCCAAAGCGTTTCTCGAACTCGGCGCAATCGTGTGTGCCGAACACAACGTAAGAGACGGCAAAAAAGTGAACGTGGATTGCGGCTCGACTCACGTTGCGGACTTTGCCGCGCGCGTACAAAAAGACGAAATCGGATTTGCGTTCGACGGAGACGGGGATAGAGTGCTTGCAGTCGTCGACGGAAAAGTTTACGACGGAGACGCTATGCTTCTTGCGCTTTCCACGCTATACCGCTTGCAAGGGAAACTTAAAAAGCGTTTCGTTGTCGGCACTATTCTCACCAACACAAAACTCGGGCGGGAACTTGCCTACCACAACACTGCTCTTATTCGTACTGACGTGGGAGATAAACACGTGCTGAACGCACTCGAAAAGCAAGGATGTCTGCTCGGCGGCGAAAAAAGCGGGCACATAGTGATGCTCGACAAAGGCACGACAGGAGACGGTCTCGTCACCGCACTGTCCCTTCTCGAAGTGAAAAGAACGGTCGGGTCGCTTCCGAAATTCATCCCCTATCCGATGCTCGAATTCGGGATCCCGTCAACCGACCCCGAAAAAGAAATCTCATCCGATGAGTTTCAGCGCAAAATTGCCGACGTAAACTCGCGTTTTTTCGAAATCCGGCCGACTTATCGTCCGAAAAAGCGGCACCGAACCCGTGATTCGCATTACCTACGAATGTTTTTCATCGTCACCGCAAGCAATCTTCGATGAAATACGGGAAATCTTTACATTTGATAAATAATGAACAAAAGCCGTCATCGCGGCAACGGCATCGCTTGCAAGCAAGCAACGCTGAGAGCCGCATTAGGCTTTTGTTCTGCTAACCGCGCCGAAAATCTTTGCTATCGGTTCACGCACGGACAAAAACTCCTGCCGCAATTTCACAAGATTGTCGGCTTGGTGTTTGATAGATGGGCGGGACACCCGCACCCGAAACGAAAGCCTGTGCGGGCGTACTTATTAACGGTCTATGCTTATTTGGAGCGAACGAGCGTTGGCACAGTCAATCGCTCTTTTTATTGCGTGAATGTTTTTATGGCACAAAACGGATGAAGAACAAAGAAAAAGCCCGTCCGAAACAAAACCCAACGTACTGATGGTACGTGATTTTGGAGCGGACGGGCTTTGACACAGTTATTCGCCGTTTTGTGCCATAAAATGCAAACGACCTCAGGTGAAACACCCAAAGTCGCTCGCTATGATAAGGGGGAAAATTATGAGCTGTTTGATTTGTAATCCGTTTGTCTCTTGATTACGTTTACATATTAGCACCAAAAAAATGTTCGTCAAGGGTTTTTTGTAACTTTTTTGAAATTTTTTGAAAATTTTTCAAAATTCCTTACAAAAGTGCAAATCGCAAAAAATAATTTTTGCAAGATTTGTTGATTTTTCTTGCAAAAACCGCAAAAACGGCAAATGAAAAGTTACATTTTTGACATTCGTAAATTAGATTAGAATGCCGAAAAAATTAAAAGCGGCATTCTAACGCACCATTTTTGTTTTTAAGAAAAAGTCCCGGGAAAGATGAAAAATTTTTAAGCATTCTATCCGCATAAATTTGCGGTTTGCAAAAAAATCTTGTCGGCAACAAAAAAAAGAAGGCTTGTTTGCCTTCGTTTTTTGAATTGTTGAGATGTTATTTCATTGCGACGATAAGAACGGCAATATCGGCAGGAGAAACACCGGATATACGCGATGCCTGCCCGAGATTGAGCGGTCTTATTTCGGAAAGTTTTTGCCTTGCTTCTATGCGGAGTGCTTTGATTGCGTTGTAATCGAAGTCTTTAGGTATGACTTTGTTTTCAAGGCGTTTCTGTTCTTTCACTGCCGATTCTTCTTTTTGAGATACCCTTCGTATTTGAGTTCTATAACCGCGGCAGAAAGTGCTTCATCGTCACACGGAAAATCAATAAAACGTCTCACACGGTCTGCATTGACTGCGGGACGACGGCATATCTCGGCAAACGTCGGCGTTTTTTGAGGCATTTCTTCGCCAAGTTCTAAAAACAACTGCTCGACGACTTCTCTCGGCATAACTTTGCCCGAAAACGCGATGACGCTTTCTATCATCGTCTTTTTCTCTTGCATACGCGCAAATCGAGCGTCGGATACGAGACCTATTTCTCTGCCTATCGGGGTAAGACGCATATCCGCATTGTCTTGTCTGAGCATTATACGATGCTCCGCCCTTGCCGTCATCATACGATAGGGCTCGTTTGTGCCTTTCGTCACCAAATCGTCGATGAGAACGCCTATATACGCTTGGTCGCGACGAAGAACGAGCGGTTCCTTCCCGTCAACCTTACGTGCGGCGTTTATGCCTGCGATAAGTCCCTGTGCGGCGGCTTCTTCGTATCCGCTGCTGCCGTTCATCTGTCCTGCCGAGAACAAGCCTTCTACGTGCTTGTTTTCAAGGGACGGATACATGCCGAGCGGGTCGAGACAATCGTATTCTATTGCATAGCCGTATTTTGCAAAGCGGCAATTTTCAAGTCCCGGAAGCGTGCGATACATCTTCTCCTGCACGTCGTGCGGAAGAGACGTAGACATGCCCTGAACGTACATTTCTTCACTGTTCGCTCCTTCGGGTTCGATGAAAATCTGATGACGCTCTTTATCTTTGAAGCGCATGACTTTCGTTTCTATGGACGGGCAATATCTCGGACCTACGGACAGAATCGTTCCGTTGTACAAGGGTGAGCGGTCTATGTTGGCGAGAATAATCTCGTGCGTTTTCGCGTTCGTGTACGTGAGATAGCAAGGCTCTTCTTCAAAAGTCGAGTGCGGTGACATAAACGAAAATCTGTCGCTGTCGTCTCCGTGCTGTATCTCCATTTTTGAAAAATCTATGCTGTCGCGATAAATTCTTGCAGGCGTTCCCGTTTTGAATCTGCGCATGGGCACACCGAGTTCGACAAGACTTTGAGAAAGATTGTTTGCAGGCGCAAATCCGCTAGGGCCGCTCTTTTTTGACATAATCTCCGATGATTATCTCCCCGTTGAGATAAACGCCCGTCGCAAGCACAACCGCACTGCACTCGAACTCTTTGCCGTCCGCCGTGGCAACCCCGCACACCTTACCGCCACTCGTCAGCACCTTGCTCGCTTCGCTGTCAAGCACGGTCAGATTTTTCTCCGAGCGCACGACGTCAAGCATTATTTCGTGATAAACGTTCTTGTCTTCCTGTCCGCGCAAAGAAAAGACTGCCGGACCTTTTGCCGAATTGAGCGTCTTTATTTGAAGAAGCGCCTTATCGGCGGAAAGCCCCATTTGACCGCCGAGCGCGTCGATTTCTTTCACGAGATGTCCCTTTGCCGTTCCGCCTATTGCCGGATTGCAAGGCATATAGGAAACCGTGCCGTAATCCGTACACAGCATAAGAGTTTTTTTACCGAGTCTCGCGCTCGCAAGCGCGGCTTCCACACCTGCATGTCCCGCGCCTATGACAATGACGTCAAATCTTTCCATCTCTTTCTTTTACTTCTCCGCTTACGCGGCATATATTCGGATATTCTAATCCTTATATATTTATAACTATATTTCTTATATTACTTTTCGTTTTCGCTTATTTACCGACGCAAAATCTTGAGAATATGCCGTCCACAACGTCTTGCGTCGCAGTGCGTCCCGTGATTTCGCCAAGCGCGTCATACGCGTTTCTAAGGTCTATGAGCGTGCAGTCAATCGTGTTATCAATTGACGCAATCGCACTTTCAAGTGCGCTTTTTGCTTGATAAAGTGCGGATACGTGCCGTTTTGACGTAATAAGCTCGCCGCCTTCCACTTTGTCTTGCTTGTATAAATCGGCAATCGCATGCGCGAGCTCGTCCACGCCCTTACCCGTCTTTGCGCTGATTGCAAATTGGTTGTCGGCAAGCGGTTTGTCAAAGCCCGACTCGTCGCACTTGTTGAAAACTTCAAACACGAGCGCATCTCCGAACTGCCAATCCTTGTCGTCAACGCCCAACGTGTCCACAACGTGCAAGATGACGTCCGCGCCTTCAAACGCGCGTTTTGCTCGCTCTATGCCCTTGCTTTCCACAAGGTCGTCACTCTCTCGTATGCCGGCTGTGTCGATAAGATTGATGCGCACTCCGTCACACTCAAAACTCTCTTCCACCGTGTCGCGAGTCGTGCCCGCTATGTCGGTGACAATGGCTCTGTCGTCTTTTAGCAGCGCGTTCATCAATGACGATTTGCCTGCGTTGGTGTTGCCTGCAAGCACGACGTTTATGCCGTACTTTGCAATTTTGCCTGTCTTTGCCGTGGCAATAAGCGCGCACACGTCGTTATATATACTTCTTACGCTTTTTTCAAGGTCGGGCAAAACTTCGTCTTCCATTTCGTCGGGATAATCAAGAGTCGCTTCGAGAGTGGCTATAAGCGTTTCGAGCGCATCGAGAGTCGCATTGATTTTCTTTGAAACTTCGCCCTGCATGAGACGATACGCCGCCTTGACTCCCGCCGCCGATTCCGCATTTATCATATCGATGACGCCTTCCGCGTCGGCAAGCGACAATCTGCCGTTCAAGAACGCACGCTTTGTAAATTCGCCGTTCTTTGCCATGACCGCTCCGTTTCTCAAAAGAGCGTCGAGAGCGCCTTGCATGATACGCACTCCGCCGTGCAGATAAAATTCAACCGTATCTTCGCCCGTATACGCGCGCTTTGCGGGAAAATAGACTGCATAGCCTTTGTCGCAAAACTCGCCTGCGTCAAACGTGCCGTAGTTCATAAAAAGCGGCGTCCATTGCTGTTTCACGCCCTCGGGCATGACGAAAGACGCGTCTTGTGACGCTTTCTTGTGTGCGAAAATAAAAATGGCATCGGCGATGCGGAGTGCTTCGTTGCCCGAAACACGTACAATGCCGATACCACCTGCACCTATCGGTGACGAAATTGCTGCTATTGTGCTCATTCTTTTCAGAATCTCTTTTTACCGCCGAAACTCTTGAATTTGGGCGGGCCCGATTGCGTTGCGGGTTTCACGAACTCGTCCTGTTGGGTGAAATATCCGCGATAAACTTTTCCGTCCGGGGCTTCGGGTTCTTCAACGCGCGGTTTGCGTTCGCGCGGTCTGTCGTCTCTGCGTCCGCCTTTTTTGAAGTCACGGTCTTTGCCATTTCTGCGACCGTCTTTGCGGGAATCCTTGCGCGGTTCTCTTTCGCCGTTCTTGATGGGGCGTTGGTCTTTGAGTTCAACTCCCTTCGGAATGATGACGATGTATCTTGACGGTTCTTCGCCTTCGCTTTCGGTGGTTGCTATTTCGCTGTCCGCAAGCGCGCTGTGAATGATACGTCTTTCAAACGGATTCATCGGTTCGAGCGCGATTTTTCTTTGCAAACGGACGGATTTTTTCCGCAAGTCTCAATGCAAGGGCGGTGAGCGTTTCTTTGCGTTTTTCGCGATAATTTTCGCAATCGACGACGACTTTTTAAAGTCGCATTTTTGTTCGTTAAGGAAGGTGAGCGCAAGATACTGGAATGCGTCGAGTGCTTCTCCCCTATATCCGATGGCAACGCCGCTGTCGTCGCCGGCTATGGTGACGTAAAGCGTGCCGTTCTTGTCTTCGACGGTGGCGCGGGACACCAATCCCATACGCTCGAGAGTGCCGTTGAAGAACTCCGCCATCTTGTCTTGCGTGCTGTCCTTGACGGTGACTCTCACCTTTGCTTTGGAGAAAAGTCCGCCTTTTTGAAGGATTTCCACGTCGACTTTATCTTTTGACACACCGAGATCCACAAGTGCTTTCTCAACTGCGAGATCCACCGATGAAGCCTGTGTTTCTATCGATTTTTCCATTTTTACTCCTATCTTTTGGCAACGCCCGCTTTTCCTTCTCTGCTCTTGTCAACCAACTTTGCGATAAGGTTGAACGAGAGTTGGAACAAAATGGCGCACGCCGAACTTGTAAACATATAAAGTGCAAAAGCACCCGAATAGAAGATTGCAAACACGCCTATCATGAGCGGCATGATATATTGCATCATTTTTGCGGTTTGTTGTTGTGCCTTTGCTTTGTCGGCATTTTCCCCCTGTCCCGTTGCTGCGGGTGCGACAGGCGCCTGACCGTTTGATTTGTTGAGCAACGTGGTAGAAAGAATGGACAGTGCTATCGACAACACGGGAAGAATGAGAAGACCGTTCCATTTGCCGTTTTTGCCATAGCCGCCCGTGCCGAGCAACTTGCCCATGACGTCGTTATATTCGTCAATGGTGATACCGGTGAGTTTTGACGTAGCCATACCCTTTTGTCCGGTTACGGTTGCAAAATCCGGCACTGCTTCGGACCAGTTGTCCGAGACAAAGATATTCTTTATCCACAACCAACTTCTTATTTTCACCTGGTCGGCGGAATAATAAACGTCATAAACCGCTTGTTGTGCGTTTTCCTTTGCTTTTGCATAGAAAGTCGCGCCGTTTTCGGTCTTTGCGACGTCGTCGACGTCCCATTTGCCGTCGCCGTTATCGACGATGACGCCCGACCACTCTGCACTGCCTTTTGCTTCTTCGATTTGCTCCGCAATGGATTGATTGTATGCGTTGACGCATTCTTTGTAGTCTTTTGCAAACTGGTATCCGACCATTTGTCTGAATCCCGCGAAAACGACGAAGAACACCACGAACGTTACGATTGTGGGCAAGCACATACCCATCGTGGAGTATTTCTCTTTCTTGTAAAGAGCCATTTGTTCTTGTTGTAGACGCTGTTTGTCGTCGGCGTATCTTGCCTGCAAAACTTCCAGTTGCGGCTTCATGCGCTCCATAGCCTTTCCGTTCTTTCTGGCAATAATTTTCTGCCATACGTCGAGCGGTGAAAGGATGAGACGCAGAATGATCGTAAACAAAACTACCGTCCAGCCGAAACTTGCCACTCCGCCACCCAAAGCGTTGTTGATGATTATCATAAACTTCGCCATAAAGTGCGTGGGTTCGCTTACGGTCTCGCCTGTGACGCTGTACGAGTTGTCGCTGTTGCAAGCGACCAGAATACAGCACAAAATCGCGAGCATCGCCGCGATGAGATATATCTGTATTTTGCGCCTTTGCGGGTAACTCAAATTAGCCATTTGATCTTTCCTTTATAATTCTCTTTGACGGGATCGAATCCGCCCTTTGCAAACGGGGTGCATCTCAAAAGTCTCCACACCGTGAGCAACGTCCCCCTGACAAAACCGTACTTTTCGTACGCGTCGTAGGAATACATCGAGCAGGTCGGCACGTATGCGCATCTCGTGCCCGTGACGGGCGACAGCGTTCGCTTGTACAAAAGCAGAAGCCATTGACAAATCTTCTTCATCACAGCAATTTTCCTGCCTTGTTAAACGCGTAACGCACCGATTCGCACACTTCTTCGTATCCGCGCTCGGCAATCGACGGGTATGCAACTATCACGTACATAAAATTCGGGTCGATATGTTCCATAAGCGGTTTAAGCCCTTCTCTTATCAATCGCTTGACGCGATTTCTCGTGACGGCATTCCCCACTTTCTTGGATACGGACAAGCCTATCTTCAATCCTTCTCTCGATTTTGCGCTCAAAAGCAATAAGTCACGAGCAGACGACCTGTCGCCCTTTGCGGTATACGTAGGCAAACGCCGCTCTTTTTTTCAGTCTGTATTGCTTTTGCATAAAGCGTTATGCGGAGAGTTTCTTTCTGCCGCGATTGCGACGTCTCTTGAGAACGTTTCTGCCGGATTTGGTGGACATTCTTTCACGGAAGCCGTGAACTTTGCTTCTTTGTCTTTTCTTGGGTTGGTAGGTTTGTTTCATAATACTTTCTCCTTTCTAGGACTTTTATTTCGTGTTTTGCGCGCACATATAAATATATAAATGCTTAAACATTATAAATAAAACAAATAAGTGTGTCAAGCAAAAGAGCAAAAGTGGGAGTCTGGCAGCAATGCATAATGAATAATTGTGGTGAATTCCAAATATTCCATGTCATTCTGAGAGCATCGAAGAATCTAGCGTAGCGATATGAAATAAGTAAGTTATGCGCCTTACGGCTAGATGTTTCGACAGGCTCAACATGACAAATGTGGAGAATTTGACACAGACCGTAACTATGTGAGCGTGTCCAAACGGATGAATAACGCGAAAGCACCCCGAGAATGACAACCCAAATGTACTATGCGTACATGAGTTGACATGCTCGGGGTGCTGACAAAGTTAGTCGCCGTTTGGTGCGCTCACATTTCGGAGGGGGCGGATATACCGAGCAACCCCAACCCACAGCGGATTATGTTGCCCACCGCTTTGGTGAGTGCAAGACGTGCGTTGCGTGTGGGAGCATCGTCAACGAGAATACGATGATCGATGTAGAAACGATTGAACTTTTCGGCAAGATCGACAACGTGACGAGTGACGTAGCAAGGCTCGCGCAACTTTGCGGCAAGACGGACGGAATCGCCAAAGGTGATGACGGACTTGATGACGTCATAGCCTTCATCGGTGGTGATTGCCGCAAGGTCCATATTGTCAAAGTCTATGTCGCCACCTTTGCGGAGCGCGCTTGCGCAACGAGCATAGGTGTATTGAACGTAAGGCGCGGTTTCTCCGTCAAAGTTGAGCACTTTGTCATAGGAGAAAACGATGTCTTTTATTCGGTTGTTCCAAAGCGCAGAGAACACCACCGCTCCGACGCCGACGCTCTCGGCAATCTCGTCTTTGTTCTTGGTGTCGGGATTTTTTTTTTTCGATGATAGCGCGCGCTTTTTCAACGGCTTTGTCAAGCACTTCTTGCAGCCAGACAACGTGTCCTTTTCTTGTGGACATAGAGCCGTCTTCCATGGAAACCATGCCGAACGCAACATGCTCCATATCGTCCGCTCCTGCAAAATCCATAAGTTTAAGCACCTGAAACAGTTGCTTAAAGTGCAGATTCTGCTGATACGCAACAACATAAAGGCACTTGTAAAAATCATAAGTTTTCTTGCGATAATACGCCGCGGCGATGTCGCGCGTGGCATACAGAGTCGCGCCGTCCGCCTTGACAAGAAGGCACGGCGGCATGCCGTATTCGTCAAGATTGACAACTTGCGCACCGTCACTTTCCACAAGCAATCCTTTGTCTTTGAGAATGTCAAGACAGGGTTGCATTTTGTCGTTGTAGAAGCTCTCACCGGCATAACTGTCAAACTTGATTTTGAGGCGATCGTATATCTTGCCGACCGCTTTCATGGTGACCCGCTTGAACACGTCAAAGTATGCCGTTGCTTCTTTGTCGCCGTCTTCTATACGCTTGAACCAGGCGCGCGCTTCATCATCCATTTCGGGATGTTCTTCCGCTTCTTGATGGTATCTGACGTAGAGTTTGTTGAGAAAATATTCATCGTTTTGAGCAACTTCTTCAAGGGATGACCACTTGTTTGTCGCAACTATGAGCTTGCCAAACTGCGTGCCCCAGTCTCCCAAGTGGTTGATTCCCACCACGTTGTAGCCGAGATGCTCGAATATGCGATAAAGTGCCCCGCCGATGACCGTTGTGGACAAGTGTCCGATGTGGAAAGGCTTTGCGATGTTGACGGAACTATAGTCTATGCAAATCGTCTTGCCTGCGCCTTCATCAGAAGATCCGACTTTGTCATCGGTTACACTCGCAAGAGCCATTTGGGCAACTGTGTTTCTGTCAAAAAACACGTTGAGATATCCGCCGACAACTTCGACTTTTTCAACAAACGGAAGACTTTCCACTCTCGGCAAAAGTTTTTGTGCGATAGCGGGCGGCGCAATATGCATCGTGCGTGCAAACTTAAAACACGGCAAACATATATCGCCGAGTTTAGCTTCTTTTGGCGTTTCGAGCGCGTTTTCGACGTCTTGAACTGTCAATCCGTCAACGGCAAGCGCATTTGATAATTCTTTTTCAAACATATTTGCTCCTGAGAGAGTTGTTGTTTACAATTGTTTTTGTTTTTATTGTTTTGATTTGATTATTTATTATTACGTTGCTTTTTCGGAGACGAAACTTCGAGCCGCAACGGCGGCGAGCAAATCGAACGCCGAGCTTGCGTCACACACAAGCCCGTTTTGCAACGATTACAACAAATTACAATCGTTTGCCTTTTGGTCTTTGTGTTCCTTTATCCCACACGCCAAAAACTGCGCTTTCATCTTTCTTACACACACACAAGTTCGCTTGTTTTTGCCGTGCGGGAGCCCTTGTGTGTGTAGTACGAGCGACTGCGCCATGTTGTTGCGTAGCCGGCGCACAAAGCGTGGTGGCATAATGAGTGCACGGCACTTATCTATGCGAGTGCTGAGTGTTGTCCCCCGCTACGCGGTTGCCGTGGGTTCCCTTGTAAGGGGGAACGGCAATAGGGAAAACACCTGAGGAAAGGGGAAAGTTGCATTAACTATTCACACATTACTCGATGTGATACGCTTGACGCGGCTATTCGCCAAATAGCGCACTTTTTAAGCGGGACATTGAGATGAATAGCAAGGAAGGTGCGACTTGAACCAAAACCCAACGTACTCAAACGTACGTGATTTTGGGACAAGGCGTGCCTGACGCAGCTAGTCGCTCAATAGCACGCTTAAAATTAAACGTTGATGCGGAACAGAACAACATCATTGTCCTGCATCACGTAATCCTTCCCTTCACTGCGCACTTTTCCACGCTCTTTTGCAACGTTGAACGAGCCACATTCGAGAAGAGTTGCGTAATCCACGATTTCGGCGCGAATGAATCCGCGCTCGAAGTCGCTGTGAATTTTACCTGCTGCTTGCGGGGCTTTCGTGCCTTTGACGATGGTCCAGGCGCGAGTTTCCTTTTCACCTGCGGTGAGATAACTTATAAGTCCCAAAAGTTTGTAGGACGCTTTGACGAGACGGTCGAGACCACTCTCTTTGAGACCGTAATCTTCCATAAACATTGCGCGGTCTTCGTCGCTGAGTTCGGACAAATCTTCTTCGAGTTTTGCACAAAGCACGATTGCTTCGGTGTTTTCTTCTTTTGCGATTTCTTCGACCTGCGCGGTGTATGCGTTGCCGTTTATGCCTGCTTCGTCGGTGTTTGCGACGTAAATTACTGGTTTGGAAGTGAGAAGGAATTGTTCGTCGACAAATTGCTTGAACTCTTCGTCCATTTCGAGATTGCGGAGTGCTTTGCCGCTTTCAAGCCAACTCTTCATTACGTTGAGACGATCGATGTCTTCTTGATATTTTTTGTCCGCTTTGACTTTGGTTTGTGCGGTTGCCATGCGGCGTTCAAGCGTTTCAAGGTCGGCAAAGACAAGCTCGAGATTGATGGTTTCTATGTCGCGTGCGGGATTGACACTGCCGTCAACGTGAGTGATGTTTGCGTCGTCGAAACATCTGACGACGTGCACGATTGCATCCACTTCTCTTATATGTGACAAAAATTTGTTGCCGAGACCTTCACCTCGACTTGCGCCCTTGACAAGACCTGCGATGTCCACAAATTCAAGAGACGTCGGAGTGATTTTTTTGCTGTCGTAAAGGGCGGCGAGTTTTTCAAGTCTTTCATCGGGAACTGCCACCACACCCACGTTGGGCTCTATTGTACAAAACGGATAATTTGCCGCTTGCGCGCCCGCTTTGGTTATTGCATTGAACAGCGTACTTTTGCCTACGTTTGGCAATCCTACGACACCGAGTTTCATTTTTTCTCCTAATACACGTTCTTGCGTGCGATATAACTTAATACAATAGTTTAGTATAAACGAAATTGAAGAGAGTGTAAAGAGAAAATGGAAATTTGGGAAGCGTTGGTTTTGGGCATCATACAGGGCGCGAGCGAGTTTTTACCGATATCGTCGTCGGGGCATCTGTTATTGCTAGAAAAACTCGGAGTTGGAAAAGAAGACCTTTTCTTCAACGTCATGCTGCACGTAGGGACTCTTATTGCGGTGCTTATCGCAATGCGCAAAAAGTGGTGGCCGCTCGTCCGTCATCCTTTCAACAAAACCAACGGATACCTGATTCTCGCATGCTTGCCGACGGTGGCTCTTGCGTTCGTTTTCAAACTGCTTGATCCCTCGCTTTTAGGAGGCAAACTTTTGGGGTGCGGTTTCACTCTCACGGCTTGCCTTTTTATATGCAGGCGAAAACTTCCATTCCACCAAATCGACACTTCTTAATGCCAAAAGAGTATTTTAACAGGCGTTTTGCAAGGTATCGCAGTTTTGCCCGGTGTGTCCAGAAGTGGCGCTACGATATCCGCAATGCGCTTGCAAGGCGTTGAAAAAGAGAACGCCACAACGTTCTCTTTTCTGCTTTCGATACCTATAATCATCGGCTCTGCCGCCTACGAAAGTCTCGATTTAATCACGGGAAAAACCGTGCTTTCAATCACTTCCGAAGCGGTGATTGTCGGCGTCATTGCCGCTTTTATATCGGGACTTTTGTCAATAAAATTCTTTTTGAAACTCGTCGAAAAGCACTCGCTTAACGGCTTTGTGATATACACGCTTTTGCTCGGAATCGTGACTTCGATTCTGCCGTTCTTCATCAAATAAATTATATTTTCAAGCGGTTATTTTGCAAGCTCAACGGCAAGATTTTCTATCTCTTGCTCGTTCTGCGCAGTCATTGCGGACAAAATTTTGACGGACGGCTCTACAAATTCGATGTTCTTTGCCCCTTCAAACATGCCCTTCATCACCTTTGCGGACATGGGTGCCCAAGTGCCGTTTTCAATGAATGCGATTTTTCTCGATTGATAGTTTCTTTCAACAAGTTTTGCGATAAATTCTCTCATCGCAGGGAACGCGTCGCCGTTGTAGGTGGGGCAAGCAAGCACGAGCTTCGAGAAACGGAAAGCGTCTTCGACGTTCTCCGCCCAATCGCTGCGAGCAAGGTCGGATATAACAACTTTCACGCCCTTTTCTTCAAGTTTTGCGGCAAGCAATTTCGCCGCTTTTTCGGTGTGACCGTACACGGACGCGTATGCGATGAACACTCCGTCCGTCTCCGCCGAATACGAAGACCAGACGTTGTAGAGATTGAGATAATAGCCGAGATTGTCCGTAAGAACGGGACCGTGCAATGCGCAGATAATCTTTATGTCAAGTCCTTGCAACTTCTTGAACAAGTTTTGCACCTGAACGCCGTATTTGCCCACGATGCCGAAATAATAGCGTCTTGCTTCGCATGCCCAGTCTTCGTCCGTGACGTCAAGTGCGCCGAATTTGCCGAACGCATCGGCGGAAAACAGCACTTTGTCCGTTTCGTCATAGGTCATCACCACTTCCGGCCAATGCACCATGGGCGCGGTGACAAATTTGAAAACGTGTTTGCCCGTTTCAAGCACACTGCCGTCCGAAACCACCAATCTTCTGTCGGCAAACTCTGTCCCGAAATAGTTTTTCATCATCTGAAAAGCCTTTTGCGACGACACCACCGTTGCGGTGGGATATTTGTCAATAAACTTGACAATGTTTGCCGAATGGTCGGGTTCCATGTGCTGAACAACCAAATAATCGGGCGTTTTGCCACCAAGCACGCTTTCCACATTGGCAAGCCACTCGTCACCGAAATGCGCGTCAACGCTGTCAAAAACGGCGATTTTGTCGTCCAAAACAACGTAGGAATTGTAAGACATGCCGTTGGGGACAACGTACATGCCTTCAAACAGGTCAACTTTGTGATCGTTTACGCCGACGTAAGAAATATCGTTTGTTATTTTCATATATACTCCATTCGATAAGTTTTTATCTATATATTATGTGAAAATTATATCACATAATTTTATAGTGTGCAAAGGGTATTGGATTAATAATGAATAATTAATAATTAACAAAAGCCGTCATCGCGATAGGAATGAATAATTAATAATGAATAATTGTGGCACGGGAACATATTTCGCCCGATAAGTTTTGTTTTGTTCACGGCACTACAAAAGTTTTGCGTTTGAAACCCTAAATGCAACATTACCCCTTCCCTTCGGGCTTTGTCCAACTGCGGCGTTTGCAAAGCAATCCGCCTTGTTCGCTTTGGCTACAATTCGTCCACTGGACGACTTGTTTTACGCGTCGCGCCCTACTTCTCGAACATAGTACTTTCACTTTTTAGCCAAACATCGCTCGAAGAGGGGAAATCGGCACTCGCATAGATAGGTATCGTCCCCTTGTTATGCCACCACGCTTTGTGCGCCAGGCAGTAGCCAACAACACGGCGCAGTCGCTCGTACTGCACACACAAGGGCTCCCGCACGTCAAAAACAAGCGAACTTGAGTGTGAGTAAGAAAGATGAAAGCGCAGTTTTTGGCGTGTGGGAAAAGGAACACAAAGACCAAAAAGCAAACGATTGCAACGGGTTGTAATCGTTGCAAAACGGGCTTGTGTGTGACGTAAGCTCGGCGTTTATTTGCTCGCCGCCGTTGCGGCTCGTGTTCCGTCTTCGAAGTTGCACAGTCCGTTAATAAGTACCCCTTGAATGAGGGTACATTAAAAGACCGCTCCACAAGCTCGCGGTCGGCGGTTTTGTCACGTCTTCGAAATTGCACATTCCGTTTATAAGCACGCTACGAATAAGCTTTCATTTCGGGCGCAACCGAAAAACTTTGTCATTGCGAGCTTGCGTAGCAATCTCGTGGAAACGAAATGACAAACCTTTTCTGCGCCCGTGCCGAAATTATTAATTATTCATTATTAATTATTAATTCAAAGAGCCGTGCTAACGGCAACCCTAATGTACAAATAGTGCATGAGTTGACGGGAGCACGGCTCTGACGCAGTTATTCGCTATTAAGCTCACTACATATACCAAACTGCGCTAAATAGATGAATGACGCGAAAGCACCCCGAGAATGACAACCCTAGCGTACAAGACGTACGTGGGTTGGCAGGCTCGGAGTGCTGACAAAGTCAGTCGCTATTTAGCGCAGTTTGGTGAAGTAGAGCTTGGCAGCATAGGGCTTCAACTCCACCCCAAACGGCTCGTCGTAAACGGACAATAGTTCGGTGCCGTCGGAAGGAATGTATTTCGCGATCTTGCGCGCAGATACCGGCTTTTTGCTGACGTTGGCGATGACGGTGAGCTTGGATGCGCCGTCTTCAGCAATCTTGTCGTAGACGAAAAGTTGTTTGTCGTGAAGTCGTTTTATCTCAAATTTGCCGTAAACCGCACTGTCTTTGTATTCCTGACGGAGTGCGAGAATGCGCTTGTAGAAATACCAGATGGAATTTTCGTCCTGCATTGCCGCCTCGACGTTGACGGTGGTGTAGTTGGGATTGACGGTGTACCACGGCTCATGCGTGGAGAATCCGGCGTATTTGCCGCTCGTCCACTGAACAGGCGTACGCGCACAATCTCTTGCGGCGGTGTGCGCCACTTTGAGAATATGTTTATCGGAAAAACCGAACTTGCGCATGAGATCACGCACGCAGAACGTGGATACGTCTTTGAATTGTGCCCACGGATCGCTGCCTTTGGGGTATTTGTCAAAATAGAGCGACGTCATGCCTATTTCCTGTCCCTGATAAATGAAATGCGTACCCGAAAGGAAGGAATAGATCATCGCAAGAGCCTTGCCGCTTTCAACGCGATAGTCTTCACTGCCGTAGCGAGAGATGATGCGCGCGTGGTCGTGGTTTTCGAGATAGTTTGCATTCCACGCTCTGTGGTAGAGTTTTGTTTGCCACTCGTTGAACGTCTTTTTGAGTTTTACGAGATTGAAAGGCGTATGCACCCATTCGATGATAATGCAATCCGCACCCATGTGTTGGAAAGAGATCATCATGTCAAGCTCTTTTTTGTTTTCGTTGACGTAGGTGAGCGCGGTCTTGACGTTCATAAGCGGCGCTTCGCCGACCTGGAACGCATCGTAATCTTCGATGACTTTTCGATATTCTTGCAAATATTCGTGGATATGCGGACCGTTGTTGTAGTGCTCCATACCCCTTGAAGCAGGCATGAGCCAGTTGCCGTTGGGAAGACCTTCGCGCTTGCTTATCTGAGTGATGACGTCTTCTCTGAATCCGTCAACCCCCATATCCAACCAAAAACGCATGACGTCTTTGACGGCTTCTCTCACCTTGGGATTGTCGTGATTTAGATCGGGTTGTTCTTTGGCGTACAAGTGGAGATAGAACTCGCCGCGTTGCTCGTTGAACTCCCACGCGCTACCCGGGAAAGTGGACATCCAGTTGTTGGGCACTTTCTTTCCGTCCTTGCCGCGACCTTTGCGCCAAATGTAGAAATCGGTGTACGGCTCTATGCGCGCGCAACTTTTCTTGAACCACTCGTGTTGGTCGGACGTATGATTGATGACCAAGTCCATTATGACTCTCATGCCGAGTGCATGCGCTTTTTCAAGCACCTGTTTGAAGTCGTCGAGCGTGCCGTATTCCGGATTGATATTCTTATAGTCGGCAATGTCGTAACCGTAATCGGCTTGGGGAGAAACGTAAAGCGGCGAGAACCAAATCGCGTCCGAACCGAGAGTTTTGATATACTCGAGTTTTGACAAAACGCCTTTGAGATCACCTATGCCGTCACCCGTACCGTCGCAAAAAAGAGCGCGGCCAGATTTGATACACGGACATTTCCTTAAACCATTTTCTTTCTTCCATAATTCTCTCCATTTAACAAAAACGGGGTTTTATGCCCCGTTTTTGCTCATATAAAATTTAGTTTTGGTTGTCTTCGTCGGATTGCGCGTCGCTGTCGTTTGCCGCGTCTTCAACGTTTTGAGAGTTGTCTTCGCTCGCGTTTTGGCCATTGTCGACTTCTGCGTCTTCACGCACAATCGGGTTGCCGTCTTCGTCAAGTTCGACTTCTTCTTGCTCGTCTTCATGCGGAGTAAGCGCGATTGCCATGACCTTGAACTTGTCGTCTTTGAGCTTCATGATACGCACGCCTTGCGTGGATCTGCCTATCTTGCTGATCTCGTCGGCTTGCACTCTTATGATGACGCCGCTGTCGGTTATCATCATGACGTCCGTGTCTGCCGGGATGACCTTCAAGCACACGAGCGTACCCGTCTTGTCGTTGAACGTGCCCGCTTTGACGCCCTTGCCCGCTCTGTTCTGAATCGGGTATTCGTCAAGGCTCGAACGCTTGCCGTAGCCGTTGGACGTGACGGTGAGAATTTCGTCTCCCTGATGCACAACGTCGAATGCAACGAGCGTCTGACCTTCGGAAAGATTCATTGCTTTGACGCCCATTGCCGTTCTACCGACGGGGCGCACGTCTTTCTCGTTGAAGTGAATGGAAAGTCCCGCGCTGGACGCAACCAAAAGCTCGTCGTTGCCGGTGGTGATGACTGCGTCGATAAGTTCGTCGTCTTCGTTGAATTTGATTGCGATCTTGCCGTTGCGCTTGATTGAATCGTATTCTTCAAGCGGAGTCTTCTTGATGAGACCTTGCTTGGTTGCGAGCATAAGGAACTTGCCTTCTCTATCTTCGGGCATTTGCAGGAACGCCTGAATCTTTTCGCCTTGTTCGAGTTGGAGCAGGTTGACCGCCGCTCTGCCGCGCGCATTGCGCGTTGCTTCGGGGATTTCATAGGCTTTCAAGGTGAACACTTTGCCCTTATTGGTGAAGAACATAAGACGTTCGTGCGTGTTGGACGTGAAAATCTTCTCCACGAAGTCTTCGTCCTTTGCCTTGTGAGCCGTTATGCCCATTCCGCCGCGGTGTTGAGCCTTGTACTCGGCAACCGGCATACGTTTGATATAACCGCCGTGAGTCATCGAAATGACGACGTCTTCTTTTTCGATAAGGTCTTCAATGTCGATGTCGCCGTAGTCGTAGGTGAGTTCGGAAAGTCTCGGCGTGGTGTATTGCGCCTTGATGTCGCTCATCTCTTTGACGATGATGTTCTTCACTTCTTCGTCGCTGGACAGAACCATAGTGAAATATGCGATTTGCTTGTCGAGATCTTCGAGTTCCGCATTGATCTTTTCGACTTCGAGACCGGTCAAACGTTGCAATCTCATATCGAGAATTGCCGCCGCCTGCTTGTCGCTAAGACCGTAGCCTTCCATAAGTTTTACGATTGCGTCCTGTCTGTCGCGGGATTTCTTGAGAAGTTCCACGATAGCGTCGATATTTTCGAGCGCGATATGCAAGCCGAGCAAAATATGCTGTCTTTCTTGCGCTTTTTCAAGGTCGAAACGCGTTCTGCGCACGATAACATCTTTCTGGTGCGCAACGTAGCATTCCAAGATCTCTTTGAGATTGAGAACGCGGGGTACGCCGTCCACGAGAGCAAGCATAATCATGCTGAAAGACGTTTGCATTTGCGTCTGCTTGTAGAGTTGATTGAGCAAGACTTGTGCGTTGACGTCCTTTTTAAGTTCGATGACGATACGCATACCGTGACGGTCGGTCTCTTCGCGAAGATCGCTGATACCTTCAAGACGTTTGTCTTTGACTTGATCCGCGATGTTTTCGATGAGTTTTGCCTTGTTGACCTGATACGGAATCTCAGTGACGATGATTCTGCTCTTACCGTTGGGCATTTCTTCGATTTCCGCCTTAGCACGCAAAATACAGCCGCCGCGACCGGTGCGATAGGCTTGCTTGATCATGTGTCTGCCAAGCACGAGCGCGCCCGTCGGGAAGTCGGGAGCAGGGATATATTCCATAAGATCGTCAACCGTTGCGTCGGGGTTGTGCAATAGCGCAATCGTTGCGTCTATGACTTCACCGAGATTGTGCGGCGGAATGGACGTTGCCATACCGACTGCGATACCGTCCGAGCCGTTGACGAGAAGGTTGGGGAATCTCGAAGGCAAAACGACGGGTTGCTCTCTCGTGTCGTCGAAGTTGGGATAGAAATCAACGGTCTTTTTGTCGATGTCTCTTATCATTTCGAGCGCGATTTTGGAAAGACGCGCTTCTGTATAACGATATGCCGCCGCCGGGTCTCCGTCGATAGAACCGAAGTTGCCGTGTCCGTCGATGAGCGGGCAACGAATGGAGAAGTCCTGCGCGAGTCTGACCATTGCGTCGTAGACAGAACTGTCGCCGTGCGGATGGTATTTGCCGAGCACTTCACCGACGACCATAGCGCACTTACGATAAGGTTTGTCGGGAGTGAGACCAAGCTCGCTCATAGCGTAAAGTATACGTCTGTGAACGGGTTTGAGACCGTCTCTTACGTCAGGTATAGCACGTGACACGTTGACCGCCATAGCGTACGCTATAAAGGACTTTTTAAGTTCGCCGTTTATCTCTACGTCTTTGACCGTCGAATTTGCTATATGTTGTATATATTCGTTGTTTACGTCGTCTCTTATGTTCGCCATAATTCACTCCTTATACGTCGAGATCCGTGACGAGTTTCGCGTTCTGTTCGATAAACTCGCGGCGGAGTTCGGGTTGTTCGCCCATGAGAATGGAGAAGAGTCTGTCCGCTTCGATTGCGTCTTCCATGGTGACTTTCAACAGCGTGCGTTTTTGCGGATCCATGGTGGTTTCCCAAAGTTGTTCGGGGTTCATTTCACCGAGACCTTTGTAGCGTTGAAGTTCGCCGCTCTTTCTGCCGAATTCTTCGTAGTAAGCGTTGAGACTTTCGTCGTCGTAGAAATATTGTTCCTGTTTGCCCTTTGCGATCTTGTAAAGGGGCGGAAGCGCGATAAACACGTGACCGTTCTCGATGAGCGGACGCATGAAACGGAACAGGAACGTGAGCATGAGAATACGAATGTGGCTGCCGTCCACATCGGCATCGGTCATGCAGATGATGCGGTGGTAGCGAAGTTTGGACTCGTCATACTCGGCGTTGATTCCGCATCCGAATGCGGTTATCATGGCTTTGATTTCCTCGTTTTCGAGAACTCTGTGAAGCGTTGCCTTTTCAACGTTCAAAATCTTGCCGCGAAGTGGAAGTATCGCCTGAAAACGTCTGTCTCTGCCCTGCTTTGCACTGCCGCCTGCAGAGTCGCCTTCGACGAGATATATTTCGCAGTTTCTCGGGTCTTTGTCGGTGCAGTCGGCAAGTTTGCCGGGAAGAGTCGTGCTTTCGAGTGCGCTCTTTCTTCTTGCGCTTTCTCTTGCCATACGCGCAGCTTCTCTCGCTCTTTGCGCCGTAATGGTTTTAAGCACGAGTTCTTTCGCTTCGCGCGGATGTTCTTCAAGATACGTTCCGAAGCCTTCCGTTACGCCCTTTGCGACCGCCTGACGCATACTGCTGTTGCCGAGTTTGGTCTTGGTTTGACCTTCGAACTGCGGCTCTGCGAGTTTGACGGAAATAACCGCCGTGAGACCTTCTCTGACGTCTTCACCGCTGAGTTTCTCCGAACCTTTGAGAATGCCCGCCTTCGTGCCGTAATCGTTGATTATCTTCGTCAGGGACGCTTTGAAACCGTCAAGATGCGTGCCGCCTTCTTCGGTGTTGATGTTGTTTGCAAAAGCAAGTATCGTGTCCGAATAACTGTCGTTGTACTGCATCGCGACTTCGATTTCGCTGTCAACGTATTTTTCGTCGAAATAAATGACTTCGGGGAAAATCGTCTCTTTGGTCTTGTTCATCTCTTCGACGAAAGACACGATGCCGCCTTCATAGCAGAAAACTTCTCTGCGTTCGGGCTCGACTCTCTGATCTGCAAGTTCGATGATAAGCCCTTTGTTGAGATACGCAAGTTCGCGAAGACGAGTCTTCATCGTCTCGTAGTTGAAATCGAGCGTTTCAAAGATTTCCGCATCGGGATAAAACGTAATCGTCGTGCCGGTGTCCGTTGCGTCGCCGACGACGGCAAGCGGTCTTTCCGCAATACCGCGGTTGAAACGGATACGATAAAGTTTGCCGTTTTGTCTGACTTCGGCAACCAACCATTCACTGAGCGCGTTGACGCAGGATACGCCCACGCCGTGCAAACCGCCCGAGATTTTGTAGCCGCCGCTGCCGAATTTTCCGCCCGCGTGAAGTTTGGTCAAAACGACTTCGACTGCCGATTTTCCTTCCTTTTCGATAATGCCCGTGGGGATGCCGCGGCCGTTGTCCGTAACGCGAATCGCGCCGTCTTTGAGTATTTCGACGACGATATGCGTGCAATAGCCCGCAAGTGCTTCGTCGATGGAGTTGTCCACTACTTCGGTCACAAGGTGATGAAGTCCGCGAACGTCCGTCGAGCCTATGTACATACCCGGACGCTTTCTGACGGGATCGAGTCCTTCGAGAACTTGAATATCGCCCGCATCGTAACTGTGTTTGACTTCTTCTGACATCTTTTCTCCTATTAAAATATATTTTAGTAGTTAATATATTATTATTTCAATAATAATAAGTAAATCAATTATATCAAGTTATAAACAAAATATCAAGGGTTTTCGGAAAACTTCTCGCAAAACCGCACAGAAAGTATCAAAAATCAATATCTTTTCCGATAACGACATATGAGCCGATTTTCGACTTTTCTCGTCGTTTTTGAGCATTTGGCGGCGTTATATCGCTTGCCATATCGCCTTTTATACGCTACTATATCTCTATGCTAAACAATTTTTCTCTCAAAACACCCGAAAACACGGAAGAATTGAAAGAGTTGTACAAAAAAACCAACTCGTCTATTACACGCCGCTCGAAGAGTTTATCAACTCGTCGTCTCATGCGCTCGGTGCGGTTTTCGCATTGATTTTTATGATTTTCATGATGATTGCGGCAACGACGCCGGCACAATACGTAACCGCATTTTTCTCGTGTTTCCTTATCGCAATAGAATTTGCCGTGTCGGCAACCTATCACGGCGTGTCGGACATGAAGAAAAAACTCGTTTGGCGCAAAATAGATTTCCCAACCGTCAATCTAAACGTCATTGCGTGCGCAACGTCCACATGCCTTCTATATCACCAAATATACGGCTACGTCGCACTCGGAGTGTCGATTGCCATCGCAATCATCGTCTTTGCGCTCTGTCTTTGGAAATTCAATATATTCCGCAACGTGTCCGTCATCTCTTCTTTTGTCATCGGCGCGCTTATGCTTGCGGCATTCTTCACAGCGTACTTCTCGCCGATAGGCATATCCGCTCCCACCTGTTTCGTGTTCCTTGCAGGGCTTGTGTCCTGCCTTCTCGGTGCAGCGGTATTCGGCGTGCACAAAAGATACGTACATTGCATATTCCACTTTTTCGTGCTTGCAGGTCCGGTGCTGTTTTTGATTGCAACGTATCTTCAAATTCTCGGCAAATAAAAAACCTTTGGCAATCAAACAATCTCGCACACCAACAAAAATACACAGCGGAAAAATAGACAACGACACACATCGGTAAAAGCATTGCGACCACATCCATTCACAATCATAACCAACATTCAAAAACATATCAACAATCGCTCTTCTCAACACAAATAAAATTACAATAGTGAATTTGTATACCGTTTTACAGCGATTTTTTCTACAATTTGGTTCGCAACGCACGATCTAAACTTTCACAAATGTTGATAAGTGGACACTTTGTTTGACGTGAAACACCACTAAACAGTCGCTTTTCAAGGATAAAAGCACAAAATATAGCCACTAAAGTTTCCAAATACGCGTATACAAAAAAAACACAATAGGCGTTATTTCTCTTTTTCATGCGATTTGCACAAAAAACTGCGCTTACGCTCATGTCGCTCACACAAAATAACTTCGATTACGCTCATTGCAGCCACAGAAACCAACTGCGATTGCACTCACACCATTTACACACAAAGCAAAAACTACGTTTACACTCATGTCACACACTCAACATACAAGCCCATTTTCCCCGCCAACAATCGTATTGAAACCATATAAAACAAAGCGTTTTTACGGCAAAATCGCAAGATTTTCTATCGTTTTTATACACAAACAACAACCAAACAACCCCAGAGCAATGCCATATATCGGCAGAAACCACACCAAAATCACACGGGAAAATACACATCAAAAGCATATTCAAATCCCCAAATTGTATAGAAAAACATACCGTTTTCGAGCGATCCACTCAAAATCATAGAAAAACCGTGAAACACAGCAAATTTTTCTATAAAAATTGAGAAACATTTTCAGGCGAAAAATTCGGGTGAAAGGACGAAAATTTTTCTATAAAATTTTACTCGGAGAAAGGATGAAAATTATTTTTAAACGGTCAAAATCACCGAAAAACGCCACTATTTAGTAGGGTTTTAGCGTGTTTTTGTTCCACGTGAAACGGGCGGGCGAAATCGAATTGTTCCACGTGAAACATAGACTATTTTTGTACTTTTCCTCGCTTTGCACCATGCTTTTACCCCGTTTTTATCTCTTTTATATCCATATAATCGTATTGAGATATATCGCCTTTTCGCGATATATTTTCGTTGTTCTATGGGTATTTTGCATTAAATCACGTCTTGTTTATGGTGTTCTTCCGTGCATTTTCATTGCTTCGTTTGAGTGCATCTCGCCTTGCTTGGCTCGAAATCAGGCTCGTTTTATCAGCCTTTTACCACCCTACCACCGAGTTTTCACTCTCTAATCTGTGTTTTTTTAGGGGCTTGGCGCATTTCAATATGGCAACAAAGGAGATATATTGGTTGGTTGGTTGGTTGGTTGGTTGGTTGGTTGGTTCGATTACGTTCTTTTAGGCTCTTTAGGCTCGGACAAATTGTGGCTTGCCGATCGCTCATTATCATGCCTGTTTTTGACAAAATATTATCATCAGGCGGTTTTTTCGAGTGTTTTACACACGTTTGAAACATTGTCAAAACATGCGTTTTTCGGCGATTTTTGAAAAATTTATTTTTTGCTGTTTTCACCACTGTTTAGTAGCATTGTAGCCACTTTTTCTACAACGTTACACGTGAAACAATTTTAGAAAATCTTGTCTTTTCCGCTCGAAACCGCATCGCATTGAAAAGAAAGTGCAAACGTATTTCTGTTTTAAGTTGCTCCGCCTTTGGATTTTGCCGTAACAATATCGTCAAAGCTTTGCCCTGGCGTGACATACGAACAACTTGCTATGTGCTTGTCCGATTGATACATCATGCTTATCCCAATGGCATTGCGGACATAATCGATTTGTGCAAAACCCACAGTATTAAACGAAGGAGTCGCAAAACAATTCCTTTTGAAAAAGCACCATATAAAAAATAAACAACGCTTGACGACTTGCAAAATACAGTTGCAACAACAAGCGAAGTTGACAACACCGGAAATAATCTTGTGGTTAAGCGCAACTTTGGAGTATATCCATTACTCTGAGAATACCGATGTATAAAATTATAAAATCAAACGGTATGAATTGTGAGCAATAGTTTTTGAAAATACCATTGCAGCAACAAGCGTTATGCTCGATGACTTATGAAAAATGCAATGTGTTGTGGCAACATAATGGCACGTGCTATGATTTTGAATAATTCTGTTGAGTTGAACCGCAAGTCGAGCGGTGTCGAAAAAACAGGCAGTATTGTGGCAGGGGTGCAACGCTCGAGTGTTGTCGGTGTGGCGTGAAACCGATATGGGGATGATGTTGCGTAAAATGAGAGTTTTGTATAAGAGGGGTATCGAGTGATCGGATTGATAGCAGATCGCAATAAAGTGATATGCTTGCGATATCGATATGTGTGCGGCATTGATATGTAGTGTTGGCATAAAGCGGTGTTTGTATAAAATGGTAGTGCCGTGTTGAGAGCGGTGTCGAAGTTGAAATCCGATTGATAGTGGATTGCGGCGCGACACACAAAAAATACGTGTTGCAAATGCTCGCGTTTTTCTATCGTAAAAAAATCGAAAAAAGCCAATACGATCATCGTCTCCGTTTGACAGAGTTTTCTGCAAAAACAAAACCGATCGCAATGCCACATAAAATTGATTTTGCTGTCCAAAGCCGGGCTTGCTATCCATAGTTTCAAATTCGTCCGATAATGGCGCACAAGTATAAACAAAGACCTGCATATCAAAAAAACACACGATCTTTCAAAAAGATATGCTACCGAAAATATACTTCACAAAACAAGATAAACCATACGAGAAGATCAGGCAGAGCAAAAGATCAGGCAGAACAGAAAATCGGGCAGAGCAGAAGATTAGGCAGAGCAAAAATATAAAGCAAACCAAAAGATAAAACTTGAAAAACGACAGGGAACACAAAACGGTGCGTATGTAAAGCGCACGCAATATCAAAATGCATGCGCAGTATCTACAATGCTCGGCATTTCTCCCCGCGGCATTTGCAAGGCGCGGCGGTTGCAGCAACGTTCGGAATATCCGTGCGGTGTTTGATACATTATCAATGTTTGCAACATCTCAAAAATCAAGGAATATATTGCCTTTTCAAATTAAATTTTCTATACGTTACACGTGAAACAATTATAGAAAATTCTAAATATAAAGCGATTGTATTTCAGCAAGTGTTGTTGTTTTATATCATTTGGCTTTCAGTGGATAATGAATAGCTGTGGGTGAATAATGATTTACGCTATGTGGATAATGACGTTATTTCATTAAATAGTGATTGACTTGTGGTAGCGGTTGGCTTGCTGGTGCTATCGGCTTTTGGCAATAAACAACATTCGTGAGTAATCGGCTTTCGGCAATGAATAGCTTTCGTGAGCAATTGGTTTTTGTGAGCGAGCGGCTTGCGGTTGCAATTGACTGTGGTAGTGATTAGCTTTCGGCAGCGAGCGGCTTTTGTGTTAGTTTTGGGATAATCGCATTTTTCCATAACACAAGCGATATAACTCTTGGAATAAGTGTTTTTTTCTAGCAGTATAATATGGTTTACTTGTTAACCATATTATACCACAGATGTTTGCGTTCGGTAAAAGTATAATTTTAGCTTGAACGTATAATTATAGTTTGATTTTTTGCTTATAGCGCACCGCTGCTTTTTTGCAGTACGGCAATGCCTTTGACATAATCTTCGGGACAGTGGCGTTGCTATGGTTTGCTAAAAACCTATTCCTTGTTTTGGGGCAACTCATTTTCCTTGCTTTGCCGTGATACTATTTTTTCTATATTCACAAAGTGGCGATGCTTTTTTGTTCGCTTATTGTTTTATCGTTGTAAATATCGTCTTATTTGGCGGTTTGAAGTGGTTTGCGGCTGTCGGTGCAATAAGTTCTTTGATTTTACTCTCAAATGCGCTTAAATCGCATCTTAGGCGGTCAAACGGAAAGCGTAAATGGTTGTGAGCGGTTTTGCAAACAATCTCATCGGCTCAAAAATTGCAAGCGCAACGATTCAAATCGGCGTGCCGAGCAATAGCAAAAAAAAGAACACCGCCGTTGTGGCGGTGATAGTTTTTGAAGAGCATTTATATTTGTTGTCAATCGACACCTTCTACAAATATTGCGATGTTGGTTGTTAATTGCCAATTGTTGCAGACGTAGACATTTTTTGTTTTATCTTTCCGACTACAAGCACAGTTCGATATAGTTTTGGGTGTGTGATTGAGAGTAAGATACAATCAAACGGTCAAAGCGTTGAGCACGTCAAGATATGCGGCAAGTTCTTTCTTTGCGCCTTTAAGGTCGTGAGAGCGATAGTTTCCGCATTCGATTTTTTTGTTGCCGGGTATCGTATCGAGTTCGAGACATTTCGCAACGCATTCTTTGACGATTTCGAGCGCGGTTTGTTTGTCAGTGTCAAAAAGCAAAAGATAAAATCCCGTGCGACATCCCATTGGTCCGAAATATACAACCTTGTCCTTATACTCACTGTTTCGCACTACGGTTGCAAAAAGGTGCTCTATGGTGTGCATGGCGGCGATGTGAAGATAATCGCCTTTATTGGGCTCTTTGAAGCGCAAATCGTAGGTGAAAACGTTTTTTGTCTACACGGCTTAAATACAATCCCTTTTTAAGCACGTTGTGGTCTATTGTGAACGATGTGATTTTTTCCATATTGTTATTCTTGGTTTTGTATTAGGTATGCAAAACTTTCAAAATCAAACGCAAGACTTTTTGCTTTCGTTTGTTTCGATAAGTTTTTATTCTACGTTTATTCGTTCTCTTTCTTCACGCAAGCGACGCTTCCACGCTGCTTTCTTGCCGGCGGAAGTGAAGTCGCTCCGCTTGTAACCGCTTTAAGAATAGCAGGCAAAATCTTTTCGTATCCGGCAACGCCTTTCTCGACGATAGACAAGAAACTCTCGTTTGCGCCTTCTTCTGCTTTGTCGCTTACGACCTTGAGCGAGAAAAAGCGGAACGTTGTTTCTCTCGCACGCAATGGCAAGACCGGCAAGTTCCATTTCGCAAATATCCGCGCCGAACTCGTTTCTCAATCTATCCTTTTCGTCTTTGCGAGCAACGAATTTGTCACCGCTTGCGCAGGTGACGACCTTCATGGGTTTTCCGACGTTTGCAAGCACGTTGTTCAAAACGGTTTCGTTGAGATAAAAATAGTTATCTCTCATTCCGCCGTACTGTCCGACGACTCTGTCGGTGTCGACTTCAGTGACGTCGAATTGATAGTGGCACACTCTGCCAACGGCAACTAGTTCGCATAAATCGAGATTGTGATTGACAGCCCCGACAAAACCGAAGTTGAGCACGACTTCCACGTCGAAAAGATCAACGAGAAGTTGCACCGCAAGCGCGGCTTTTATTTCGCCTACGCCCGACGTTGCGAGATATATGGTGTTTCCGTCTTGTTCTATCTGGCTTATAGCAACGCCCGATATAGTGTTTTGTGCAACGACGTTGCCGTATTTTTTCAGTATCGGCAACGTTTCTTCCGCCATGGCGGTGATGATTGCAATTCTCATATTTCGCTCCGAAAAAATTGATTGTATATATTTTACCACATTTGAAAATCAAGTCAACACCCGCAAAAAAACAATTTATATGCGTTTTGTAAAACTCAAAAATAAAGTCTTGCCGTTTTGTTTTTATGATATTTGATGTTTTTACAAAACAAGCATTTTACACATCGAAAATGACAACATAAAATATTCATTATGCGTTTTAATATAAAATGCGGTGATAAACTCATTTTTCGTTTTGCGCTTGATATATCGGAAGATAAATGATAAAATAATAAAAAAGGTGACGATATGGATTTTGATTTTCTGAAAGATTGTGTGGGCAAAGTGGGCGTTGAATTGACTCGTGAAAATTGCGAGTCTCTCGCGCGCTATTACGAAATGGTGGTGGAAAAGAACAAGGCTTTCAACCTTACCGCAATCACCGAAGAGAAAGACTTCGCAATCAAACATATCGCCGACTCTCTTGCAGGGATAAGCGAAATTCCCCAAAACGCCATGCTTCTCGATATAGGCGCGGGTGCGGGTTTTCCGTCTATGCCTATCGCAATCGTAAGACGCGACGTGTCAGTCACCGCACTCGACTCGACCGCAAAGAAAATGAATTTCATAAGCGAATGCGCAAGAGAATTGAAAATCGACAACATCAAAACTATTGCCGGCAGAGCGGAAGAGCAAAGAAATTTGTTTTCTCAATTCGACGTCGTAACCGCAAGAGCGGTCTCGGCTCTCAATATTCTTCTCGAACTTGCAATGCCGCTTCTGAAAGTCGGCGGAAGATTCGTTGCGTACAAGACGGACGAAAGTGAACTCGGCAGTGCAAAGAGCGCACTTGAAACGCTGGGGGCAAAACACGTCTCGACAAAGTCGCTTTCTCTGCCAAACGGCGACTCGCGTGCGATTATGGTCTTTAAAAAAATCATGCCTACCCCAAAGCAATATCCGAGACTTTACGGTGCAATCAAGAAAAAGCCGTTGTAAAAAATTGATTTTATATTCAACCAAAACGCTATCAATGCAATTTATGTGAAACTTTTTTGTGAAACGCAATTGAAAAAAATCAATAGTTGTGTTACACTTTATTTATGGCAAAAGTCGTCGCGTTCTCCAATCAAAAGGGCGGCGTGGGCAAAACGACCACATGCGTCAATCTTGCAGCCTATTTAGCCCTTGACGGATACAAAATTTTGCTCGTTGACTTCGATGCGCAAGCCAACGCGACGAGTTCGCTCGGAATATTCGACAAAAAAATACAAAATTCGGTATACGACGCAATGTGCGGATACGACGTATCGAAGTGTATTTTCAAAAGCGAGATAGACGGGCTTGACTTTATTCCGTCGTCACTCGACCTTTGTGCGCTCGACAAAGAACTTGTCGGAGTGCAAAGAAAAGAATACGTGCTCAAAGACGTGCTTGACAAAGTGAAATCGGATTACGATTTCGTCTTTATAGATTGCGCGCCGTCGATAAACATGCTTCTTGTCAACGCTTTATGCGCCGCAGACGGAGTGATAATTCCGCTTCAATGCGAGTATCTGGCACTCGAAGGCATGAATCAACTTCTCAATACGGTGCGACTTGCAAAAAGGCATCTCAACGATTCTCTCACCGTATACGGCGTGGTGCTTACGATGTACACGGGACGAAGCAAGTTGTCAAGAGACGTCGAAAGCGAAATAAAAAACTGTTCGGAAAGGAAGTTTTCGAGACGAAAATTCCACGCAACGTACGGCTTGCGGAAGCCCCTAGCAACGGGAAACCCATTGCTTTATACGACGACAAATGCGCAGGTGCGATTGCATACAACGCACTTGCAAACGAGTTTATATCAAAATTTATTAAGGAGTGAAGTATGGCAAACACAAAAGGCGGCCTTGGTGCAAAAGGCTTGAATGCTCTTTTCAACGACAACGAAGAAAACGTCAGAGTTGACATTGACGGTGACGTACAAGCGCAGGAGATTGACATTTCTCTCATCGACCGCAACCCCAATCAGCCGAGAAAAACATTCGACGAAGACAGTTTGCGCGAAATGGCAACTTCCATTGCAACGTACGGCGTTTTGCAACCCCTTCTTCTCGTAAAAACTGAAGGCGGAAGATATCTCATTATCGCAGGCGAACGTCGTTTCAGAGCAAGCATGCTTGCAGGACTTAAAAAAGTGCCTGCAATCATCAGAGAATTCACTCCGCAACAAATACAAGAGATTTCGCTCATCGAAAACCTGCACAGAGAAGACCTAAACGCAATCGAAGCGGCGGAAGGTATGCGTGAACTTATGGACAATCACGGTCTCACTCAAGAAGAAGTCGCGGTGCGTATCGGCAAATCTCGTCCCTACGTCACCAACACTTTGAGACTTTTGCAACTCCCCCGACGAAGTAACCGAACTCGTAAGAGAAGGAAAACTTTCACCGGGGCACGCAAGAACGCTCATCTCTATCGACGACAAAGACTATCTCGTCACGCTTGCAAAACAAGCCTGCGACAACAAGCTCTCCGTGCGCGACCTTGAAAACCGCGTGAGACTGTATTTCACAAGAAAGGCAATTCCGTCCGGACCGAGAACGGACAAGGCTTTGTCCTTGGAACTTAAAGAATTTGTCGGCGATATGAAACGCGTCTTCGCCACCAAAGTCAAACTTGTCGGCAACGACCAAAAGGGCCGTATCACTATAGACTATTTCAACAAGGACGATCTTGACAGAATATACGCGCTCGTTCAAATCTTGAAGTACAACGACAAGCTTTGATTCCACCCCTATTGTAAAACGCAAATTTTACTTATATTTGCAAAATCATACGTTTATAAACACAAAACACGCACATAAAGTGCGTGTTTTGTTATATTTACTTGTTTTTGCGTTTAGTTGCGTATTTACAAAACAATACGGCTTTTCGTATCGGTTTTGCGTCATTTCACAACACTGCCGCCGCTTATATGGAACAACGTTGCAGGATTTTTAAGGTCGTATTCGGTGCAGGTGAGTATAGTCTGAAAACCTTCCGTCATTTTCAAAAGCATCGATTGTCTGTCTTGGTCGAGTTCGGACAAAACGTCGTCAAGAAGTAAAACAGGTGGCTCGCCTATCTCGTTTTTGTAGATGACCACTTCGCCGAGTTTCATTGCAAGCGCAATCGTGCGCTGTTGTCCTTGGGACGCGTATTTGCGACTGTCGTTGCCGTTGATTTCTATTTTTATATCGTCCCTATGCGGTCCTACGGTTGAGAAGCCGAGTTCTTTGTCTTTCTGCCTTGCGCCGATTATGGATTTATACAATTCGCTTTCAAGGACTTTTGCGTCGCAATCGGTTTTAGAACCGCTTTCATATGACAACGCGAGAGTTTCTTGTTCTCCGCTCAGTGCGTAATGAAACTTTCTTGCTGCGTCGTTGAGAGTTGCGATATAGTCCATTCTTTTTTGAATGATTATCGCGCCTTCCTTTGCAAGACCTGCGTCCCACACGTCAAGCATATCGTCGATGTTGGGATTGAATTTATATTCTTTTAGAAGGTTGTTTTTTTGTTTGAGCGTTTTGTTGTAGCGTTGAAGAGCAAGGAAATAACTCTTTTGTTGTTGAGAAAGTCCTACGTCCAAAAATCTTCTGCGTTCGCCGGGGGATTCCTTGACGAGTTTCATCTCATCGGGGAGAAAAAACACAACGCCGAGAACGCCAAGAAGTTCGCCTGCACGATTGACGGGAATATTGTCCACCGCAACTTTTTTCTTGCCTTGTTCGTCTATCTGAAGATTTATCGTGTGACGGCGAAATTTGCTTTCAAGCACGATTTTCACCTGCGCTTTACTTTCGCCCATAAGAATCATTTCTTTGTCTTTCGTGGTGCGCGGAGAGTGAAATATCGAGCAAAGATACACACTTTCGAGCATATTCGTCTTTCCGCTGGCGTTTTTTCCGTACAACACGTTAAGCCCGTCTTTGAATTCGACGAGCGCGTGAGTGTAGTTTCTGAAGTTTTTAAGTTCCAACGAGACGATTTTCATACACTACAAGTATAGCGTAGAGCGCAAAATTTTTCAACATCTTGTGTTTAAGTTTTCTTTTTGGATTTTTGCTTGAAAAATCGACTTTTTTGATATAATCAAAACTATGATAAACATCGAAGAATTTTGGGAAGACGCAAAAGACGAGTTGTCAAAATCCATCCAGGCTATAAGTTACGAAGTCTGGATAGAAAAACTCGAACCTGTATGTTTCGTGGATAATGCAATCGTGCTATCCACTATTTCGGCAAACGCAAAACGCACAATCGACACTCGCTATAAAGACACGATAAAAGAAGTCGTGTCCGCTCTCAATTCGTCAATAACCGACGTGATAATCACAACGCCTGAGAAAAAAGACGATTTTCTCAATAAGCAAACCGTGTTTATCGAAGATCAAGGCTTCGTCACCAATGAACCGCCCAAGGAAAACGGCAAGAAAAAAAGCCCGTTCCTTGAAAAGTATACTTTTGAAAACTTCGTCGAAGGCAAATCAAACGCCTATGCGCTCGCTGCCTGCAAGACTATTGCGGAACATCCGGGCGGAAGTTTCAATCCGCTGTTTATATACTCGGGTGTCGGACTCGGAAAAACACACCTTTTGCACGCGATAGGCAACTATCTTTTCAAAAACAAGAAGCAAATGAACGTGTTGTACGTCAGTGCGGAAACGCTCGTTACCGAACTTATCAACGTCATTCGCAACAAGTCAAACGACGAAAACAATCGTTTCAGAGAAAAATATCGCTCATGTGACGTGCTTATGGTGGACGACGTGCAATTCCTTATCGGCAAGGAAGCCACGCAGGAAGCGTTCTTCCACATATTCAATGACTTGTATCAGGACAACAAACAAATCATCTTGACGTCCGACCGTGCACCGAAAGACCTTACCACTCTTTCCGACAGACTTCGCACCCGTTTCGGTTGCGGTCTTACGGTGGATATTCAAGTTCCCGATATGGAAACGAGAGTTGCGATTCTCAAGACGAAAGCCGCGCAATCCAAGTTTATGCTTTCGGATGAAGTTGCCGAATTTATTGCTGAAAAATCGCCGTCAAACATACGAGAAATGGAAGGCTTGCTCAACAAGATAATCTTCTTCAGTTCTCTTACGAACAACGTTATAACGACAAAAGAACTTGCCTATGAAGCACTCTCAGAGTTTATCGAAGACAAGGGCGAAACAATAGACGCAAGCGACATTATAGACGCGGTTTGCAAGTATTTCAAAATCTCGACCGCAGACATAATCTCGAAGAAGAAAACAAAGAGCATCGTCGAGCCGAGAATGATTGCAATATATCTTATCACAGAGCTTTTGCCGACGCCGCTCGTGCAAATAGGCGAGATGTTCGGCGGCCGCGACCACACGACGATTATCCACGCAAGAGACAAGATAAGCGACGAAATCAAGACCAATCCGCGCATCAAAATCACAGTCGCGGATATAAGAAACATGATACTCAACAGATAAAAAAAGCACGCGAGGCGTGCTTTTTTTTAATTAATAATGAACAATTGTGGCACGGGAACACATTTCGCTTGACACCAATAAAGTTTTTGTTTTGTTCACGGCTCTACAAGGGGTGAGCGTTTGAAACCCTAAATTGAACACCCCATCTTTCCGGTCCGTGCCGGTATTTCTTCCACCACTCGTATAGAGTGCTTTCTCTACAAAAGTATCCGTCGCTCGCGGGGAAGACAGGCGGCACTCGCATAGACAAGTATCGTCCCCTTGTTATGCCACTTCGCCTGCGTGGCGGCTTGCGCAACACAGTGCCACGCATTCTCGTACAACCGTCTTGCTCGGCGCTTATTTTCTCGCCGCCGTTGCGGCTCGTGTTCCGTCTTTGAAGTTGCACAGTCCGTTTATAAGTACGCCCGCACAAGCTTTCGGATCAATTATTCATTATTAATTATTAATTATAAAAGCCGCGATATTTAGATGAAGAACAAGAAAGCACCCCGAGAATGACAATCCTAATGTATAAGTAATACATGATTTAACGGGAGTGTGACTCTATAAGGAACGCAGTGACGGAATAGCGATTGTTACGCTTTGCGTCAATCGCGTCCGAAGTTGTTTGCTCAATAATACGATTGTAAAAACTGCGCTATTTAGATGAAGAGCGCGAAAAAGCCCCTTGAACAGCAACCCTAATGTGCTATGCGCACATGAGTTGTTGGACAAGGGGCTTTGACAATGCTATTCGCTAAATAGCGCAGTTTTTAGCCGATGACGCGCAAGGGAAGGATGAGATACAACCACCTATCCGACTCGCCCTTGATGATTCCGGGGGCAGTGGAAGTGGTGAAGTTGAGAGTCACGAACGGCTCGTCGATTGCGTGCATACAATCAATGATGTATTTTGAATTGAAGCCTATCGTGAGATCTTTGCCTTTGAGTCCGATTGTGACTTTTTCGTTGATTTCACCGTCTTCGGAGTGAGCGTTGAGTGCGAGCGTATCTTCTTTGATTTCCATCTTGACGTAGGATTTTTTCTCTGCGCGATTGATGAGAGAGACACGATCGATTGCGTTTTCAAAGAGTTTCTTGTCCACGGTGACGGAAGTGGTGAACACGCTAGGGATAATCTTTTCGTAGTTGATATAATCTTCGCCGATAAGACGAGTGACGATTTTTGTATGGAAAAGATCAACCATTATATAGTTTTTTTCAACAAAAACGGTGATAGTCTCTTCGCCTTCGTCGATGAGACGAGCAAGTTCATTCATACTCTTTGACGGAACGACGATTTTGTCTATGACGCCATTGTTGTTGATTTGCGCTTTTGCAAGAGCAAGACGGTATCCGTCGGAAGCAACCGCTTCAACTTCATCGTCTTTGACGTTAAGGCAAACGCCGCGAAGAGACGGTCTTGCTTCGTCAACGGCAACATTGAAGATGACCTTTGAAATTATGTCTTTAAGTTCTTTCTTCAGAATGATGAAAGAATTTTGTGTGTCTACTTCTTTGAACACAGGGTATTCGTCCGCACTAAAGCATTTTATCATAAGTTCACTGTCGAGATACTTGATGATAAGTTTCGCGGGATCGGTGCCGTCGAGTTCGACTTGTTCTTCTTCTATTTTCTTTGCGTAGTCGGCAAAAAGTTTGCCCGGAACGACGATTTCGCCTTCGATGAGAACTTGCGCGTTGATTTTCTTTTCGATTGCGAGTTCTAGATCTGTTGCGAAAATGGTGAGAGTGTCACCGAGTGCGGTGAGTTTCACGCCGTCGAGAATCGGGTTGTTGCGCTTCACGGGAAGTGCTTTTACAACTTTTGCAAGAGCATCGCTCAATTCGTTTCCTTGACAAATAAGTTTCATTTTTCGCCTATATTATTTATTGATATATTTTCTTTCATAATGATAACATATATAAGGTCTGTTGACAAGTGGAAAATCAAACCTACACCACAAACTATACCGTGTTGCCGCATTAAAAAGCGCAATATATTGGCAAATCAGGCGATATTTTATGTGGATAAACGGTGTGTATATATCCGCATTTTATCAACACAACCCGCAACTTATCGACATTCGTGTGTGAATAACGCGATTTTTGTATTATCAGTGCGCAATTCGTCGTGATTTTTCCGTTCTTGAAAAGAGACTATTTCAGAATTTCAGCACGTCGAAGTTGAAGATTGCAGAGAATATGTATGCAACCGCAACGCTTATTGCAAACATTGCAAAGAATATCGCAAAGTTGCGTTGTGTGTGTTTCACGTCTTTGAAGAGATATACGAATCCGAGTCCTGCATTCATGCACAATCCGCCGAGAGTCGCACCGAATCCGAGTCCGCCCATGATGTACAATTCGCTTATCACGACGGAAGACACGCAGTTGGGAATTGCGCCCACAAGCACCGAAAGGAGCGGCGCAAGATACTTGTTTTGCGTGAGAAACGCCACGAGTTTATCTTCTCCGACGTAGTACATAACAATGCCGAGAATTACGTTTACGATAAATACATATGCAAATATTTCAAGCGAGTGAAGAAGGGGATGAACGAGATATTTGTCGAGTTTTTCCGCCTTTTCGGATTTTGGTTTCTTTGTCGATTTTTCTTTTTCTTTTTCTTTTTTATGGCGATTTCTTCTTCATGCTCGCTCTCTTTGCAATCTTCGCAATCACAATGCTCGACGCACTCTTGATTGTCATTTGTCTTTTCGACAAGCTCTGCGCTCTTGCAATCGGTGAGACGGATTTTGTATTGTTCGTCGCAGTGCGCAACGTGGTGCTCAACCTTTTTTCTGCTCTTTGCAAAAATTGCATCTATCGCGTAGCCGAGAATGAGACCGAGCAAAAATTTGAGCGCGATGAGCGGAAGTACGTGCAACGCTTTTTGCGGATTGCCAAGGAATATCGGCAAAGCCTCGTCGCTTGTTGCAAGATATACACCTATGAGTGTGCCTACGGTGATGTGTCGCTTCTGATAAAGATCTGTTGCGACGATGGAAAATCCGCATTGCGGCAATAGTGAAACGCTCACCCCGATAAGCGGAGCGAGTTTGCCTTTCAGCCTGACTTTTTCGGACAATTTCGGCTCGATCAGTGCGATTATCACACTGAAAACAACAACGACCGCAAGTATTTTCAGACTGTCTAATAATGCGTCGAGAAAAACTTCACCCATAGTGCGAATATTATAGTTTTATTTTTTGATTTTGTCCATAAGTTGAAGAAAATTACTTGTTTATTATTAAAATAATAAAACGGCAATCAACGAGTATGCGGATTGCCTTTTTTGTTCATTTCTTATCTTTTATCAACGTTTCTTTTTGAGCGTGCGACAATCTTTTTAGATGCCACTCGCGAGACATTGCGCAAGATTTGTCACAACATTCTTCACTGTACACTATGTGCACGGGAAGGCGAGACCTTGTATATTTTGCGCCTTTGCCCGAGTTGTGCGTTTTCTCGCGTTTTGCGATATCGTCGGTGTATCCGACGTAATAAGTTCCGTCCGAGCAAAGCGCGATATATGCAAAGTATGACTTTTGAGAAACGTCGCTCATTCGTTGCTTTCCAGAGGCTCTTTTTCGAGCGTGAATTTTTTATTTGGCATTATCCGCATAAGGAAATACTGTATCGTCATAGTGAGTTCTATTACGCAAAAGACATAAATTTGTGCGATTGCGGTTACGGGGCAGTGCAACTCGGTGTTGTAGCCCACGAGATTTGCTTCTTCGATGAGAATCACCGACGTGATAAGCACGAAAGAAATCATGCCGGCAGAGATTAGAAACTGTCTGCCGTTTCTGAATGCCGTCGTGAGAAACAAACACAATTCAACGACGAAAAACATCACGAATCCGATCGTTGAAACTATGTTGTGAATCTTGCGAAGTTTTGCAAATTTTTCGACGGTGTCCCCTTCGCCGTCAAGCCAAGGCACAGAAATGCCTGTCGTGAGAATGACGCAACTTATCCCCGCAAAACAAAGGAAGAAAATTTTCATTTGCTTTGAGTATTGACCCGCGTCGAGACACATTTTCAGCGCAAGGAAAAATCCTGCGACGAACAGCAAACCGTAAAAATAAATAAGCCCCATATGATTTTCACGGTACGCTATGTATGAAAGCGATTTTGCGACGGGGCGTTGTTCGCCAACGCAGGATATGACTATGGATATTATGGGGAATATCACGCATTGAAAAACAACTAAAACAATCTCGAAAGCCTTTTGATTTTTTTCAAGATATTTCGGAATGAGTGAATTCTGACGGAATATCATAAGCAAAACTCCCTGATTTAATTATGATTTTTTCTGCAGTTTAACGATCTCTCATGCACAATTATTATATTATACGAGTTGCTTAATAATCAATTAAAATAAACAATAAAATTACAAGTGAGACTCTTGTGGTTTTATGAGTAATTAAAAACAAGATCACTGAGCAAAAGTGTTTTATTTTCATAAAACAGTGTTTATACATGTGATATTACATGATAAAATGCCGAAATGCAAAAAAAATAACTATAATTCATAAAAAAACACCACAAAAGCGGTGTTTCAATTCAACGAGAAAGTTTTTAGACTTCGATTATATCAATCTATTCGGGTCGTCTATTGCGCGCCGAGCACCGCAATTTTTTAATGCGATTCGGGACTCGGACCCCCGTGAAGTAGCGTTGTGTGTAAACTTGTTTACTACAACACAACGCGTCCAGACGATCACCCCACAAAAGCAATTCTTTTGCGGGGACCCCGAGAAGAAGTGTCGAGGCACAAAGTGCCACCGCACGACTGTGCGGCAGGGGTACAAGTCTCTAAACAGGCACAAAAAAAAAGAACGTTTTCACATTCATTTGGCTCTTGTAGAGAAAGAACGGACCCCCGTGAAGTAGCGTTGTGTGTAAACTTGTTTACGACAACACAACGCGTCCAGTTCGGAAGAAGTGTCGTGGCACAAAGTGCCGCCGCACAGTTGTGCGGCAGGGGTACAAGTTTCCAAACCAGGCACAAAAAAAAAGAACGTTTTCACGTTCTTTTTGGCGCCTGTTGAGGGACTCGGACCCCCGACACTTCGGTTAACAGCCGAATGCTCTACCGACTGAGCTAAACAGGCAAAATATTTTGAATGCTTGTTTATAATAATCTTTATAAGAGTATTTGTCAACGATTTTTTGCGATATTGGGCGCAAAATTATTATTTGCGGCAAACGGAGCGGATAATATGGCGATAAAGAGCGGAGAATGGCTTGGCGCATGGAAACGGAATTTGTCAAAACGGCAAAACCAAGCGGCGAAAATTGCAATATTATGCCAAAAAGAGTGTGAAAAAAAAGAAGAAAGGGCGCAAAGGCAATTATCGAGTCAAATTGTGGACTTATCTTGCAAAATGCGGTAGAATTTGTCGTATGCAGATCGTAGTTTCAAATATAGCGGTGGAATATGACGGCACGCCTGTGCTTACACAGGTGGATTTTGCCGTGCGCGAAAACGAGAAGATTGCGCTTGTGGGGCGCAACGGATGCGGAAAGACCACGCTGCTTAAAGTGCTTACGGGCGAAGTGGACTACACTTGCGGTGTGGAAGGCGAGCCGTACGGCGTGTTTGAAAACGGTAATCCGGTTGTGGGATTTTTGAAACAGACGTCCAACGACGAGCTTGGCAGGACGATGCTTGACGAGATATTGTTCGCATACGCGTCGCTTTTGGAGACCGAAAGGAATATGGAATCCGCACGCCTTGCGCTTGAAAAGGACGCATGCGAGCAAAACGTGCGCATATATTCGTCTCTTTGCGAAAAATTTGAGAGAGACGGCGGATATTTGTACAAGAAAGAGTATATGACCGCCGTGCGCAAGTTCGGCTTTTGCGATGACGATCTGAAAAAGACGCTCAACACGTTTTCGGGTGGACAGCGCACCAAAATCGCGCTGATAAAGCTGCTGCTGTCAAAGCCGGACGTTCTTCTTCTCGACGAGCCGACCAACCACTTGGATTTGGAGGCGATAGAGTGGCTTGAAAACTATCTTTGCGCCTACAAAAAGTCTTGCGTTATCGTGTCGCACGACAGAATGTTCCTTGACAAAATCGTCAACGTTGTCTATGAGATAGAGTATGGCGAGGCGACAAGGTACACGGGCAACTACTCGGCGTTTATGGCGCAAAAACAGCAGGCGTACGACAAGGCTTTGAAGGATTCCATGGCACGCAAAAGGAGATCGAACGCCTTGGCGCACTGGTTGAAAGATTCCGCTACAAAGCGTCAAAAGCCGCCATGGCGCAAGCAAAACTCAAACAAATCGAGAGAATAGGCGACGTCAACGCTCCCAATCCTTTCAACGTATCTTCATTCCGTGGAGCGTTCGAGCCCGAGCGTGAAACGGTGGAGAAGGCGATTGTGCTTGACAAGCTCGTCTTTGGATACGACAAGCCGCTCGGCGAGATAAGTGCGGTGATAAAACGCGGCGAAAAGGTGGGCATAATCGGCAACAACGGCACGGGCAAATCCACGCTTGTGAAGACGGTGATGCACATTATTAAAGCCCTTGACGGCACGGCGATTTTCGGCTTGCACGCAAACGTGGGATATTTCGATCAGACGCTCACGCAAAGTTTTTTCGACCAAGACGGTGCTTGAAGATTTTCAAGACGAATTTCCCCTTCTTGACAACACGCAGGCACGCAGCGCGCTTGGTGCGTTCTTGTTCTCGGGTGACGACGTGTTTAAGCGGATATGCGATTTGTCGGGCGGTGAAAAGGTGCGCCTTGCGCTTTGCAAAATCATCCGCAAACGTCCCAACATTCTCATCCTTGACGAGCCGACCAACCACATGGACATCATCGGCAAAGAGACGCTTGAAAACTTGCTTTCAGGCTACACGGGAACGGTGCTGACCGTATCTCACGACAGATATTTCATCAACCGAGTGTGCAACCGCCTTATCGTGTTCGAAGACGGAAAAGCGAGTGTTTTTGACGGCACGTATTCGGAGTTTGAACAATCGAGACAGGTGGCGAAACAAACGGGAGAGAACGCTCAAACGAGCGCGCCGAAAAAAGAAAGAGAAGCCCGTGTCAGAGAGCAAAGAGATTGCTCGGCGCAAGCACAGAATGAGCTTTCTCGAAGAGAAGATGAGTGTGCTTGAAGATAAAATCGCAAAACTCGAAGACATCGTGCACAACGACGAAACAGTGTATTCCGATTATAAAAAAATCACCGAGTTGCAGAGTGAAATCGATGAGTTGAAAACCGCACTCGAACCGTTGGAAGCAGAATGGCTTGAATTGTCGGAAAAAGAATAACGCGCACTTTATGTCACAAAAACTCACATATAAAGCCTTGATTTAAGCAAAACAACGCGAAATCGAATTGTGTATTATGACTGCAAACAGGCAGTGAAAAGCGACGATAAAACATACTTGTGCAATAAGCAATGTTGTGAGAAAACCGCACAAGGCAAGCCAATAAGCAATCGTTACGGTCAAGCAAAAATTTGGCTAGCGACATAGAAACAATGTTGACCGACATAGGAAACAAGAATTTATAAACAAAGAAAACAAACAAAAAAATACACCAAATTTGACGGTGTATTTTTTGTTGTGATTTTTTGTTTTGCGTTGAAAATTGCTCTTTCAACGATGTGCATTTCTTATTTTCGGCTTTTCGATTGCGTTGCTATTTTCCGTTACGGATTATTTTGTGTAGCCGCAAGCCTTTTCCATATCCACAACGATGCCGACGGTGGGGTTGAATGTGAGACTGTCAAAGAAGTTTTTGAGTTTCACGTCTTTGAGTGCGGAGCGCACGACGGCGTTGCTTGTCGAGACGCCTGCAAATTCCATAAGTTCGCCCACCGACATCTCGGTGATCGTGCTTTGCAAATTGGCGTTGAGAGTGTTGATTGTGGAGCCTGCAAACTTCTCGAAAATGCTGTCCGGGGAGACTTCCATGATCTCGCCCACGGTTGCAGTCTTGATGACGCTGTCGATATTTGCAATGGTCACTTTTTTCGTTGCGAGCATACGGATGACGGCTTGGCTCTTTTCACGGATCATGCCGCCCTCTCTTGCCACCATGGATTGAGTGTGGGGGAGTGCGATTGCATACGCGCCGCTCATTTTGACATAGGTTTCGTTTGCGGTTGCAAGATAGCCTACCACTTGATTGAATCTGTCAAGACCGTCATGTTTTGAAGCGTCATACGCCACGTATTCGTTGCCGTTGAACACGTAGTTGCCGCTTGCGGACTTGACGTAGATATTCTCGCAATACACTTTGGAGTAGAGCGGCTCTTTGGAGTTGCCGTCATTGTCCTTGCCCTGATATTGATAGTATGTGTCGTCGCTTGCGTTGGGTGTGGTGGTGGACACGTAGAATTTCGTGCCGTCCGTCTTTGTTTGTTTGACAAAGTATGACGAGAATCCAAGATGCGTGAGTTTTGTAGAATCGTAGGGGGGTGTACATGCCGCTTATTTCGACGTAGAGATCCGCATCCGCATTCGAATAGGTTGCCGCCTCGATGCCGCCGCTTGTCACGCTCTCTCTCGTGTACAGATTTTCAAATTTGCCGATTGACGAGAGATATACGCAAAGGGCGGTGTTGTCCACGTATTCTTCGCCGTGCTTGTAGTACACGCCGCCGTTTGTTGCCGCCAATGCGACTTCGGGAGCGGAGTTGAGCTTTTTGTAGGCAAAGCGCACAGTGCCGGTTTGGGTGAGATTTGCAATCGGGGTGGGAATGAAAGCGTAATCTCTTGCGATGTATTTGCCGAATTGGTTGTACACAAACGTGTAGGCTTTGCCGCTTTCGTCGACGCCGAGCTGTTTGACGATAAATCTATCCGTTTTTTGAATGGTTGAAGCAGGCGTGGATGTAGGATTGTATGTCGTGTCGATAGACACCGCGTATTGCTCGTACACGTCGATAAGCTCGCTAAGGAGCATATCTTTGATGATTGTGTCAAGAGCGGTTGAGAGCGAGTTGACGGGCACAAACGCAAGACGTTTTAGCACCGCCGAGCTTTCGCCCGCACGAGATACGTAATACACGCCAGTTTCGTCACGCTTGAACACGTGGTTGGTCTCATCGTAGGCATAGTATGTCACGGTGGGGTTTGCAAGTTTGTAGTCTGCATCCGCAACTTCCAAGACGTCGGGATCTATGTCGATCACGTCGCCGAGCGTGAGCGCGTCAAAAGCGGTGGAGAATTCGCCGATATTTGAGAACGCAAGACGTTGCAACACCTTTGAAGACGCGCCGCTCACCACTGTTCTGTCATAGCGTGTATAGAGCGTGGCGTCGGAGTGCGTTGCGATGTTGTAGAGCGTGAAATAGAAGTCATGCACAAAAGATCCGTTGTCGTCCGCAATGTATGTCGCAGGGGATGAAGACGAGTCTTTTTTGAAGCGTTGCATTCCTTGCATAAGCACGTTTTCGGAGTCGTAGAAGACGTATCCGTCACCCACGACTTTGACGTATTTTCCGCTTACATCGGGCGTGAATTTGTCAAATTTGACGTCCACGGTTTCGCTGAGCGTCAAGTCGTTGGCGATCTTGTCAAGGTCTTTGATAAGGCAATCGCGCGCCACGAGCGATTTCATAATACGCGCGGAATCGGCGGATATTTCGATGACTTCGGAAAGTTTCAATTCGTCCGCAACGTCCGCAAACTTGTTGAGAGTCGTGCCGCGTTTTGCGAGCGAGCGCATGATGACGGCGGAGTCCGCTTTTATGCGGATAAGTTCGTCGATGCACAACGAATCCACTTTAGTGCCTATCTCGTTTATTAGATAGCCTCGTCTTGCCATCGATTGAATGGTTATGCTCGTTGCCGATTGGCTCGTCAGGGCATAGCGATCGAGCCCTGCATGTTTTTCGGAGTCGAAAAGGGTGTATCTGCCGATATTGACGTACACGTCGCCCGTTTCGTCCGTCGTCGAGACGTAATTGCCGCTTGCGTCTTTGACGAAGAGTCCGTTTTCCGATTTTGCGGTTTTGTGAATTTCAAGATATTTGTTGAAGGGGACGAACAGATCCACTTTGACGTAATCGCCGTCCGCTTGCGCCTGATAAACGTCGTAGGTCACTTCCATGAGTTCGCCGATAGAAAGTTCGTTCACGATAGTGTCGATGTTGTCAAGCGTTGCTCCGTGCGCCGCAAGAGATTTCATTGCAATCGAAGATTCGTCGTTGATGTCGATCACGTCGTCGATCTTGAGAGTGTTGATTTTCGTGCCGATGTCTTTGAGTTTGCAATCTTTGAGCGCGTTGACGATTTTGGACGAATCGCCGCTCACGACGTCGCCCACGGTGAGCGAGTTGAGAAGATCGTCCGCGTTTTGAAGCTCGGTGACCGTCATATACGCCACGAGTTGCAGAATCTGTTCCGATGTTCCAACGTGTATGCGTTCGTAGCAATCGGTGTATACGGGTGTTTTGCCGTCTTCAAAAGCGCGAAGTTTCGTGTTTTTGTCGACGGGGACATCGAATACGAAATAGCGTTCCGCATTTTCAAAAGATCCGTCCGCCGCTTTTCTGACGGTGTTGCCAAGTGTGATTTTGCCTGTCGTCACGCCCGATGAGAAGGGAACGACCGTTCCGCCGACGGATACGTAAACGTCGTTAAGAGACAAGAAACCTTTTGTGTAAAGCGTGAAACTCGTGCTTCCGACTTCCACGATTTTGTTTGCGTAGGACAGAACGAAATACTCGTCGCTCGCGCCGGTATATTTCTCGTATTGCACGTGGCGATAGAATTCTTTTTCGTTGGTTTCTGCGTTGAAATCGGTTGCATAGCAAGAGTTGTCAACGACGTATTTCACGACTTCGTTGCCATCGGCATCTTGTGTGATTTTTTTTACGAAGCGGAGTTCTTTTTCAACGAGAGTGTCTATAGTGCCGTCGCTATCGGAGTCCGTTGCGCCGGCGATGTAGGTTTCAACGCCTACGGGAGCGGTGTAAGCGGAGTTTTGAAGGTCTGCGTTTGACACGACGTCGTATCTGTCCGCCTTGACGTAAACGTCGTTTTCACCGACTTTTACGAATGTGTCGGAATCGACGTTTAGAATCTTGTCGAGCATCATTGCGTTTACGACCGAGCCGAAGTTTGACAAAGCAACGTCCTGCACTGCGGCAAGGAGCGAATTTTCGCCAACGCCTATATCTATGCCGAATTTGTCGTTTATCGAACGTATCGTCAAATCTCCGTTGAGAGAAGACAAGATATTGTTGAGTGCGGCCTTGACGTTGTTGTTTAGATTGTCGTCAAGCACGGGCAAACCGTAAGACGAAAAATCGACGTCGGTGATTTTGCTTATATCGCCGAGTGTAAACGAGTTGACGATTTTCGACGTGTCGTCGATAAGTTCGCTTATAGGAAGAGTATAAAATTCTTTTTCGGTGAAGTCGATGCCGCTTATTCCGTTGAGAAGGGATATTCCGTAGTGTTCGTAAAGCGTTTTGAGACTGAGCGATTTTATATTTTTCACGTCGCCGACGATGCTCTTTATGGCGTCGATAAGTTTTTGCGAGTATAACGCACTGTCTTTTGCGATGACTTCTTCCTGCGTCAGCGATTCTTGCAATTGTCCGACCGTCATAGACGAGCCGACGGCAAGTACCGCGCCGCCGATTGCCAACACGAAAAGAATGATGCCCAGCACCATACCGAGAATGAACGTAAGCGTACCTTTGAGAACTCTCATAACTTGCTCCTATATAAAAACGCGCCCCTTTAAGAGCGCGCGAGTGCGTCGTCAGCCGAATATCTTGTGGAACAGGGTTGCGACGGGATTGTTGAGATAGAAATATCCGCAAACGGTTGAGTTTGTCAAATATTCGTCCACTTGCGGAATCTTGTTGCGCAGCGAGCTTAAAATCGCAAGCACGAGCAGGATAAACACAAATGAGAACGCAAGGGATATGATTGCGCCGAAAATACGGTCGATTGCTTTGAGCGCGCCGCTTTCGGAGTTGCGCATGCCGGCAAATATCTTGCGTAGTAAAAAGCATATCAACCACAACGCGAGACAATACACAATGAACATGACGATCGCAACGATAATGTCGGATATAAACGTTCCCGCAACGGAGCCTATCGTCTGTCCGTCTTCGGTTATGAAAGATTTCGCAAGCCAGATTGCAATTTTGCCTTTCAGAGTCGAAGTCACGTCGCTACCCATCGAATTTTCAAGCAAAACGCGTTTCGTTTCTCCGTCTTGTGTCACATCCACCCAGTACGACAAAGTGCCGTCTTCGGATTTTTCGACGTAAATGGGGGTGGAGAACATCTCGTTCTTGCTTTCTATCGACGCGGATATTGAAGCGTCCATTTTGTTGAACACGTCGATGTTGCGCACGGGCTCGAAAGTCGGGGAGATGACAAGCAAAGATACCAACATTATCGCAACGGTAAGAAAGAAGCCTTTGAACGATTTTGAAAAGCCCCTGATTATGCCGAGTATCAACCCAAGTGCCAGTATTGCGAAGAACGCTATATCGGCGTACGGAACGCTTGCCGAAAGAATGTTAGCCATTTATGCTCCTTTATCTGTGCGTGTGCGCGTATGCGCCTTTGTGGTACTCAATATTATAATCTATCAAAAAAGTATATGCAATATAAATCGCGAAAATTTTTATAGTTAAAAGATGTAAACGCCCGTCGTCTTGACGGGCTATTCTTGTGTTCAAACGGCGTTTTTTATCAAAATCGCGATTTTATCTGCCAAAGCGGATACATTAAGTGGCGATACGGTCAAAAGTTGCATAAGCGCGTCTCCGTGATTTTGCGCGACTATGCCCAAAATTCCTATGTCACCGAAGCGCTTCGTTTTCCCCGTTACGCCGGACGGGCACACGCCGTCTTCGCGTATCACGACTTCTCCCACTTTGTCTTTTTTGCCCAAAGACGCGTCAACCGCAATGAAAATCGCACCTTCGTGAACGGTCTTTATAAAGGACAGCCAGTCTTTCATATTCTTGCCGTTGACGTTGTTTTCCTGCGTGCCGTACACAAACGCGGGGATGTCGTATTTGTCCGTCAACAGCGTGCCTACCATAGGACCGAGAGCGTCACCCGATATTGCCGTCGTGCCGAAACACACGATGACGACTTGTCTGTCGTCACGCTCGGTTACGGCGTTGAAAAGCGTTGAAACGAAAGGAGCAAGCGCATGCTCGCAAGAATAATTTGCTTTTTCCATGTGCGGAATTATTGCCGAAAAAGCGCGCGATTATACCCGATATAAAATTCTCGTATATAAAAAACGCAACGTTGAGTCGTCGCGTTTTTACGTTTGTTATCTTGGTTGTCGCAGTTTACTTTTCGTCCGTCTCGTCAACGGCGCTTGCCGCAACGGTTAGCGCGTCGACAACGTAGGTTTTTTCGTCAACGACGTCACGGAGCGCGACGGGAAGAGCGTATTCGTCCTGAACGTATGTCTTTCTGAAGGCGGACGAGAGGGTGAGCAAATGCCACTCGTACAGCATGTTTTTGAAACTTTTCTTGTTTGCAAGCCGCCATATAACGCACACGATAACAACGAGTATTATTGCAATCGTCATGCCAATGAGCGTGCCTATGAAGTCGATGAGAACGTCCGCTATCGTGCAGAATCTGCCGGGGGTGAATTTCTGAATGAGTTCGGAAAAGCCTGCGTATATAAAGCCGAGCGGAGCGGTGAAAATCAGTGCGTTGTATTTGTGCTTTGAAAGAAGCAACAGCGTGCCGAATATGCCGAATCCGAGAAGTGCGGACAGTCCGCCGTGCCCCATAAATTTTCTCACCATGCTATATGCGTCCGAAAACAGTTTAGACTCGACGGTTTTGTCCACGTACAGCGTGGGGTCAAGTGTGGAACGGCAACGAATCACCGTTGTGCCGAAGCCTTCGTTAACAAAAACGCCGTCGTTCGATATAGAGCCTTTTCCGCTGACAATTTCCCACGTCACGTCGTCTTCGTAGTACTGCGGCATGTGTTTTGCGGTGAATTTTGTTTTAGAGTTGGGGGTGGTCACGGCAGGACCCGACACTCGAAGTTCGGTGGGGGCGACTTTCACAACGGTCACTTCAACGCTTGCCGTAACGCTCTCGTCGTATCTCGACGTAAAAGTCACGGTATACGTGCCGGGCAAGCGCGGGGCAAGGTTTTTATACACAACGCCTAGAGAAGAACTCGAAGTATTCACCACACAGTCTTTCGGCGCGCCCTGCGGATACACGCTGTCTATGAGATTGTACGCGTTCATTTTGTATCCGTGAGTGAGAGTTACGTTTTGTTTCAGATTTATCTGTTCGGGTTTTATGTACTCGGGGTTTTGAGAGACCGTCACGTTTATGCTTGCGGACATGCCTTTAACGGTGGCGGTGAGCGTTGCGTTGCCTTCGCTTATTCCGCTCACGTAGCCTTGTTTGTCCACTTTCAGCACGCTTTCGTCGGATGATTTATATTTCGCACCGCGCGGCGCGATTCTGTCTTCGTTGAGCGAAACCATTGTCGTCGTGCCGACTTTAAGCGGAGCGTCGAGCGTAAGCGTCAATCCGCTCGTTTTCGGGTTTTCTCCGAAACAGGCAACGCCCACGTAGTTGTACACTTCGGGATTTGAAACGAGATATACGCTTATTTTGCTTTCTCCGCGGCTCAAAAACGTAATCACTCCGTCTTCCGAAACGGTTGCTACGCTCGTGTCGCTCGATTCGTAACGCACTGCTTTGTCCAACGTGTTTTTGGGCATGAATACGAGTTCGGTTTTCAGTGTTTCGCCTGCGTAATAACCCGAATACGTCGCGTCTTCGTCAAAAGCAACGTGTTGAGTCACGACTTTTTGATTGAATTTGTAGTTGAGATTGTATTTCGAGTCGAGTTTGTCCGTAACCGCTTGCGTGTCTTGTCCGCTTTTGTCGGCAGGCGTTGCGGAAGCAATCCACAGTCCCGCCCACAACACGACGGTGCAACACAGTGCAAATATCGCAAATATTCTCAACGCATTGAATCCCTTTCTGTCCCTTTCAAGCATAAAAATCACTTCCGATTTTTCTTTTTTCTCGATATTGCAAAGTCAAACGGCTCTCGTTTGAGAGCCGTCTGCAATTCATTTTTACGCCCACGCCGTACCGTTGTAGGTGTAGGTCTTTCCTTTTTCAAGAGCCGTTCCGTCTTCAAATTTTGCAGTTTCGCTTATGGTTGCAACGGTTACGAATTCACCTGTGTTGATAATCGCTTGCCACGATTTCGTGTTTCCGCTATTGCCTTCTCTTGAAGACACCGACAACGTTGCTGATGACGATACGATGATTTTCGCACCGCTTTCCGTAGATCGAATTGCGCCGCCGAACGAACCTCCGATATTGAGCGTTCCGTTTACGGTAAACGAAGCAGCGGCTTTGTTCGGATACACGCTTCCGCCAAATGATACATCGGTGAATTGACTGTATACTATGACGGATTTAGAAGTATTTAGCGTCGCGTTCTTTTCCACCGTCACGCTTGCGCCCGTTATAATTTTGTAATCGTGCGGAGCATTGAGAGTTGTTTCGGTTACGCCGTCTCCGATGTGAATGTCGTAAAGCCAAGGTATCGGGAATTGGACGTCGGACATATTGACAGTAACGCCAGATATTCCGAGTTTTACCGTAAGAGACAACGAACCCATAGATACGTTTCCGACAAGGGTCAGCGTGGTTTTCTGATTGCTGTAAGTCTTATGGACGTATCCGCTTGAAAGTTGAATTATACCTTTCGAGCCGATTACGATGTTGGAGCAGTAGTTGTGTTTGTCGTTTGCATACAAATCGAAGTATCCTTTGAGCGTTGCGCCTGCACGGATAAATTGTTCGCATTGGATGTTGGGCATTTCGTACTGCAAGAACGGTGCGATTTTTCCTTTTCTGAATACGGTTACAGTGTTTGTGCCGCCACGGAAGTCGATTACCACGTAAGGTGTATATACGTTTGAACCGCTCTCTGCGTTGATTGTGCCGTTGCCCTTAATATATCCGCGTACGTCGAGATTAGAGCCGCTGTTGAGAGTGATTGTGCCGTTGTTGACGATTTGGCTGTGTTTGCCGGACGTGTGTCCCGACTGTCCTGCGCCCGCTCTTCCGAGCAAACCGAGAATGAGAATGTTGCCGCTCACGTCAACGGTTGTGCCGTTGTTGATTGTAAGAGTCATGTTGACAAACGATGCGTTTGTGTCAACATAGTTGCCTTGTCCTGCTCCGTATGCCTTTTCTGCATTGCCGATTGTCGTTGCGCTGTCGCCTGTGCCGTCGCCACTGGGAAGAGTGAGTGTTGTGCCGTTCTTTATCGTGACGTCTTGGGAGATAAACGCATTGCCTGCAAGGGTGATTGCTCCGCCTGTGGCGATTGCTTCTTCCACGGTGTACCACTTCTCGCCTATCTTTGCCGCCTTGATGCGCACGCTCACTTGCTTGCTTGTTGCGAGATAGTTGGTGGTTTCGCTTGTCGTGAGAGTGACGTAATAGAAGCCGCCGTCAGTGCCTTTGAGTGCGGGGATAGTTACAGTGCCGTTGTCAAGATTGTTGCTCGTTGCGCTTATGAGAGCGGCAAGGTCGATTTCGTTGCCCGTCCAATTGTTTGCGTCGTCGTTCACGGTTGCGGTGATTGTCGGCGTTGCTTTTGCGAGAATGAGTGTGATATACAAATCAAACGTCTCGTAGTTGGTCGGGTCGGCGTTGTAGTGTGCAAGATATTGCGTTACGTCGCAAGTGGGGTATGCGTTTTCATCGTCCCAGTAGAAGTCTTCCTGCAATGCGTATTCCGAGAGTTGCGCGTGGAAATACGTTCCGCCTTCCACATTCTTGTGAGAAATGCCGACGTACTTTGCTTTGTTCACGACAAACTTTTTGCTTATGCCGTGTGTAAGAATATAGTTGTCGGTTTCTTGCGGTTCGATTGTGAGATTGTACGAATATCCGTTCGCAGTTGCGTCGGAGCCTTTGACGTATGCGGTGTCGATCGTCACGACCACGTTTGCAAGGATTTGAGCCTTGCGCGCTTCGTCGTCAAATTTGAAACCGCTTGCGGTGTACGTCACGCTCGGCACATCGTCGCCGTACGTTATCGCCGCTATGTCGTCTGCAGTTAGAGTGAGCGTCGCTTTGTTAACGACGAGTTGCGCTTCTTCGTATTCTATCTCGTAGTTGTTTGAAACAAGTCCGGAGAACGTTATATCGAACGTGCCCGCCATAGGCGCACTCGTGTATGCGCAAGTCACTTTGAGAGTGCCGCCAAGCACCGATTGATCTTCACCGTAAACGAAACCGTGATATTGCGCAATCGTGATTTCAGGCAATTCGTCACCATAGGTTATAGACGGAATATTGTCAAAATCAACGGTTAACGTTGCCTTTTTGATAACAAGAACGCCGTTTTCTGCCACAAACGTATAGTTTTGCGTGTCGGTTACACTCGGTATAATCGCATATCCCGATTCGCTTGCGTTTTTGCCAGAGCACTCGAATGTCACGCTCGTGACGGAGTCGTTGCCGAACATATTGCTTGCCGTAAACGAGAAGTTGGGCGTCGTGCCGTAAGTGACGGTCACGTCGTTTGCTTTGACAGTTGCGACTCGTTTTGCAACGACGAGATTCACGCCGTCGATAGTCACCGAATAGTTGTCGTTTGACGAGATTGCACGCACTGCGTACGTGCCTGCGTCTTCGCCTTTGACATAGTCCGATTTGAGAGATATATATTGTTTTGCGTCTGCAACGTCAACCGTGAAGTTCGTCAAATCCGCATCTTCGCCGTATATCGTATCGAAACCGCTTGCGGTGACGGTGACGTTCTTTTGCCGACCGTGAGAGTGCCGTTTTGAGCAGTGAAGACATAGTTGTCGTTGTCATTGATCGTAATCGTTATGACGTATGCTCCTGCGCCGTTGCCTTTGACGTAATTGCAAGAGAGAGTTGCGACGACGTCGGCTTCGTCAATGACGTTTTCTGTCTTGAACGAATCCGCAAGCGTGAAATCTTCGCCGTACGTCGCCTTTTGATCGAGCGCGATGACTGTTGCGTTACGTTTTGATATGGTGACGGTGGTTTTGTCTTCGGTCGTGGTTTTACCTGCCTGTTCGAGACGGTAGAACACGGTGTAAGTGCCTGCGTTGACGAAAGTCGGATTTCCGCTCGTGTACGTCACGCCGTCCGTAGAGTAGGTGACGGTCACGTCGCTTGCCGCTTCGATGGTTATGGATTTTGCCGTGCCGTCATAAGTCTCTTTGACGGGGTTTGCCGTGTGGTCGATGAGTTGTTCGTTGACGATCACTTTCACGTTGTATTCGATGTTGTAGAGTGCCGTCACGTCTTCGCCTTGTGCGTTGACAACATTCGCTTTTTCCGTGATGTCGAAATCGTTTCTTTCGCCGTTGAGAACGTATTCGCCTTGAGCGAAGTCTTTTGTGGTGAGAATGCCGCCGAGCGTATCGCCGACATACTCGCCGTCAACGGTTGCAAGCGCAAGATTGACGGACACTTTTTGTCCGTTCTGATACGCCGCTGTCTTCGAGAACGAAACGACGATGTTTCTCTTTTCGAGAGCGAGCGTACCGCTTTGGATTTTTATTTCGTGATTGCCGTCTTCAAAAGACACGCCGATTGCATATTCCGCTTTCGTGTCGCCGACCGAGTATGCGCAATCGTAATGCGGAGTCGGGGCAGTGCCGTAGAAATTGCCGCTCGTCACTTCGTATGCAAACGTCGGGGCGTTTTCACCGTAAATCACGCTCGCATCGGTTGCTTTGACGGATACGGGGCGTTTTGCGACGGAAAGAGTGCCTTTCTTCACGGTCACGACGTAATTGTCGGATGCAGTTGCGGTTGCGATAATGTCTTTCGTCAAGCCCGCGTCGTCGCCTTGCGTATAAGTGCAGGTGTAGGAAAGAACGATGGTGTCGTTTCCGACAAGTGCGCCGTCTTCGACAGAGAACGTGCAGTTTGCAAGATCAAGCGCGTCGCCGTATATCACCGAAACGTCGTTCACCTTGACGGTAATATTGCGTTTTGCCACGTACACGAGCGCGTGCGCGTTTCCTTCAAGAATATAGTTGGCGTTGTCAACCGTGCAAATCAAATCGTATTCGCCGTTGTCGTTGCCTTGCTTGTATTTCGTTGAAATTTTCACCACGTCTTTCACGTCGTCGCCGGCGTATATGCCGCTTGCCGTGAACATATCGACGGTGGGAGAGAATTCGTCACCGAAAGTTATGTGTTGATCGATTACGCTCACTCTGACGGGAGCGGGCGTTATGCTCAAAGTGCCGTTATTGACGGAAATTTCAAAGTTTGCGTCGTTCTTGACCGCAATTTCGATCGCATATTCGCCTATGCCGTTGCCGAGCGCGTATTTCGTCGTAAGCGCGACGTCGAAAACGTTTCCGAACGTCTTGCCCGACACCGTGTATGCGGTTTGGTCAAGAGAAAACGCTTTGCCGTAAACGGAAGTCTGATTGCTTGCCGTAAACGTTACGGAAGCCTTATTCACAGTCACTATAAACGACGAGTTCACGCTTTCGTAGTTTTCTTTTTCTATGCGGAAGCGAACTGTATGTTTGCCTGCATCGACAAACGTCGGTGCGGTTGCGCTCCAGGTTTCGCCGTCAACGGAATATTCTGCTTCAAAGCCCGTTGCAACGTCAATCGTTGCGCCGTGCGGTGTGCCGTCATAGTTGCAAGGCGGATTTGCAGGCAATTCGTATTCGATTTGCGCTTTGGTTATGGTGAACGAACAGGTGAGAGCAACTTCGTTGTAGTTGCCTTTCACGTCGTTGCCGTTTGCGTCCGTCAAAGTGTATTCGACCGATACTCCGTTTTTGTCGTAAATGCCGACGTTGCTTCCCGTAGTTGTCAGAGAAAGCGAGAGTTTGTGTCCTTCAACGAGTCCGCTTGCAACGATTTCGTCGTAAGTTTTTGCAATTGACTTGCCGTCGTACGTCTTCGTTTCGGCTGCCGTATTGACGGAGAAGTCTCTCTTTGTCACGGTGAGAGTCGCACTGATTTCGCCCAGAGTTCTCGACGCGCCGACGATTTCGTAGTTGTTTGCAACAAGCCCCTTTGCCGTTACCATATAATTGCCGACGGGAGAAGCTATGGTATATTCCGTATCGAAAGTGAGATTGCTTTCGTCCACCGAAGTTTCGTCATCGCCCGAGATGAAGCCTTCGTATCTGACGTTCGGGTTTACGAACGGATTGCCGTACACAATCGAAAAGTCGTCAATCGACGCAACGAGCGTTGCTTTTTCGACGTTGAGAGTCGTGTGGCTCGCAACGGAAGTTTTGTTTTCGTATCCGTCGCAGGATGCAATCGTATACACATCGTAGACGTAACTGCCGGCGGCGGGAGCGGACACGGTTATAGTGTTGCCTTCGCCGACCTTTTTGTCTAATAGATACCATTCGTAGGTATAAGTTATGCCGTTTACGCCCGTGTGTGTGAGCGTGAGTTGCGGATTTTCGCCGTATGTCGCTCTGTTTTGCGATGCAATCGTCGGGGCGTTGGGGACTGCGAGTTGCCACACTGCCGTGTAGGTCGTGCTTGTTTTGAAAGTCGCGCCTTCTGCGAGTGCGTTGCCGTTTTGGTCAACCCATTTGTCAAAAACAAACCCGTTTTTGCTCGGTTTGTCCACCGACGGGATTTTGTTGCCGTACGAGCCCGTGTGACTTGCCCATTCATCGCCGTCGACGACGAATTTCACGGTTGCCGAAGCCGTGCCGACGTTTGCGTATACAAATACGTCGCCTTTTACGTTGTCGAAAGACTGCGCCCAGTTTTCAAACACTTCGCCGTCTTCCAGACGCTCATTTATTTCTTCTTGCGTGGGTGCGGTTGCCGCCTTGCCGTATTCTACGACTTGGGTTTTCACGAGTTCGTCGTTTACATAGAAATACACGGTGAACGTCTTGATTTTCCACTGTCCGTAAAGAGTCGTGCCGAGTTTGATTTTGCTCGGATCAAGCGGTTCGTTTCCGTCTTTGTCCATCGTCCAGCCGACGAAGTCGTATCCTTCGCGCGCGGGCGGCAGATAGGTTATATTGCTCGGAGAGACGAGTTTGTTCTCGATACCGCTTCCGTTCTGTGCGTCAAAGTTGACGGACACGGTGCCGAGTTGCTCTTGCCCGCCCGTTTCGTTGCACGCAAGAAGCGACGCGGTGCAGAGCGCAAGCAGTGCCACCACGCACACAAGTGCGAACAGTTTTCTTTTGTTTGATATTTTCTTTTCCATTGTTTCTATCCCCTATGGAACGTCCCTAACGTTAATGCCATATTTGACATAATCGACACTTTATCGTGCCGAAACTATCAACTTAAGTTGTGATTGCTTTAAATTCTATAGTTGCTCGACGCGTCGAACATCACGAAGCGGAAGTCTTCGTAACCTGCCGCGAGCGGAAGATATCTGCCTTGTGCCGAGAGTGTGTCGTTGCTTGACGAAGCAAGCGCGCCTATATTTACGTTGTAGGTGTTCATCTTCTCGAAAGTGTATCCGCTCATGTCGAGCAGCGAGTAGTTCTTGCCGCCGCCGTAGAAGGCTATGCCGCCGTGCACGTACTCGGTGTCGTTTTTGGTTGCTATTATGTTTTTATATTCATCTCCGCCGTTTGCCTTGACCGCTCTAAGCATTTCTGCGATGTCGAGCGTAAGGAAGGACAGGTTGGAGTGATTGTTTGTCTGCGTTTCTATAAGGGTGGAACTGTCAACGAGCGAGAGTTGTTTCCAGTCGGCAAGTTCCACGTTTCCGACTAGACGAAGCACTGCGGGGTAACTCGTTGCGGCAAGGTTTGTCCAGCCTTCGAGAGATTTGAACACGGAATTTGCGCCCATAAGCATACCGCCGGCGAAGTGGCTTTCCACGCCTATGGTGAACAATCCGCTCGATTTGAGAGTGCTGTCTTTCAGCGTTATATCCGAAAGGACGTAAGTGTTTACGAAATATTCGTCGTTTATATAATCGTCGCATGCCGACGAATTGCAATTCGTATAAGCGTTGCCGTTGCGGTCTTTGAGATACGGCGACGGGTTGTCTTCCGTCCCCGAAACGTATCGGTTTGTGCCGACTTTGAGAATAAACTCTCTTGCGTTTGACAGCACGCAGTCTTCGATGAGAACGTTTATTTTCTCGGCAAAAACGTTGACGGTGGAGTCGTATGCGATGCCGTCTCTTCCGAACGTTCTCACGACGGTGCGACCGTTTGATACGCGGCTGTTGGTTATCGACGCGTCGCACATGATTTCAAGCGTCGTGCCCACGTTGTTGAGAATGGACAAGTTGAACTCTCCGTTTTCGTACAGGGTGGAATCGTCGCAACCTTTCAGCGTCACGTTGTCCACTTTCACGCCGTCTTTGCGAACGAGGAAGGATATGTTGTCCTGACCTTTGACCGCCGCAACCTTTATGCCGTCCATACTCGTAGATACGAAATCGAGCGGACCGCGGAAGATTGCAAAGTCATACAGATTGTCGGTGGAGTCGTACATATTCGTAATATACTCCGCACTCACGACGTGACCGTTGCCGTATACGTCGTCCTTAAATTCGAACGCATAGCGCACGGACGGATGATTTTCCACTTTGTCGGGGTAGAGTGCGTTGAGATTGCGATAGTAAGTGTAGTCCGCGCTCGTCTTCATTTCGCCCGTGTAAGATTGAAGTTTTTCAAGCATAACTTCATCGGAATATTTTGGCGTTCGTGAGCCGTCTTCGTTCACGTCGAAGAGATTTTCTCCGAGATAAATATCTTGTGAAAGGACGATTTTCTTTCCCTTATTCGTGGCGTCTGCAAGTTGCGCATAATCTTTCACGGTCACGCCGTCAACCGCGTTGAACGTGAAAGACGCACCTTTTACACCAAACATATCACCGTATTCCCAGTTTGCGTAAATAGTGACAAGCCCCGTTGCTTTTACGGTTATTTCCACGCCGTTTGCGGTCTGTTCGACGGTTGCGATTGCGTCGTTTGAAGACGTAAACGTGAGATTGTCAAACAGTGGCGCAAGTTTGTTCGTTCCGTTGTATGCGACGAATTGCGACACGTACGGACGATATACGATGTTGCCGTTTTCGTAAGTTCCGCTTGCGATTGCCGCTTTTCCGAGTCCGCCTTTGTTGAGCGTCTGTTCGTCGTTGAAAAGAAGAGAAGAATACGCTTTTGCAACAACGAGTCTTCTCGTCGTCGTTCCGCTTGCGGCGACTCCGTCGGCTGTGGTCTTTGACCAATGAATGACGAGCGTGGTTTCACCGATAGCGTTCGCTTTTATGAAGCAATAATCGTTTTCTGCGCTCAACACGCTTGCAATGCTCGTATCTTCGACTTCAAACGAATAGACGATGTCGTCTTCGGGCGTTGAAGTGACCGCGATTCTCGTCTGACCGCCGTCTAATATAATCACGTCTCCTTTGCCTGTGCGGTTCGTCGTGGAATACACGTTGAAGTCGTAGTCCGCAAAGTCGATATAGACGTGAATTTTTCTTCCGTCCGCAAGAGACAGAGTATATCTCGGGCTCGTTTCTGACGTAAATGCGCTGTTTAGTTCGATTTTGAGAACGTGTGCGTTTTCGTTGTCGCCGTCCGCCTTTTCAAACGTCGCTTGTTTGAGATTCGGACCGTCGAAAGTCGCGCCGTCCATATATTCGCTCTCCACTCTGAACGCAAGGCTCGTGACGCCGAGCGGCGCACCGAGTCTCACAGACACGGAAGACGCATCGAGACCGTTCACGACGGGATCGCCTGATTTTTGAACGGTAAGATTGATTTTTTTGTTCACCGAGTTGCCGAAAGCGTCGGTCACGCTCATGGTGACTGCGTTTTTGCCACTGTAATATGCCGTCGCAATGCCCGTAACGGCGTTTATTTTGAGCGCGCCTGCGTTGTCTGCTTCGAAATGAGCGTGCGCGGTTGCGGTTTTCGGATAATATTCTCCGCCGAAGAACAGATTGCCCGTCGGCACGACCGCTTCGTATTCTCCGTCGGCGTTCGGCGTAAGTTCGTATTCGTTGCCTGCACCGTCCGTAAGAGTGGGTGAGAAAGAAATAACGCCGCTGCACGACACGTTGAAAATAACGCTGTCGGTGTATCCGCCGTCTTTGCTCGTGTAGGTGAGTTTTGCAATTCCCACGTCGTGAAGTTTGAACGCGCCGTTCTCTTCTTTTGTGACGATGTCCGTCGGCTCGCCCGTTTCCGCGTCGGTTATTTCAAGGTCGAATCCGCGATTTTTCGCAACGTACGGCAAAACTTCGACGCCAAGGTCGCTTTCAAACAGCGGTGAAGTGTAGTCTGCAATGTCAAACGCAAACACGCCGTTGTCGCCTTTGTTGGTTATATTTATGCTCGTTGCGGGAATATCCGTCGATATTTTCGCTATGTTCGTCACCGTGAACACGGCGATAAGGAACACGAGCGGAAGAACGATTATGAGTGCGGTTACAAGTTTTTTCATACTCAATTCTCCGTATCGAGATTTGCATAGGCCTTTTTAAGACCGATTGCAAAATATCCAATCGCGGCAAGAAGAAGCGCGAAAGGACAACAAAGCGCGATGGAATAACTCACCGCGTTTCCCGTTTCCACGACTGCGTCGCCCGTTATGAGCGACGATATTGAGTTGAACATCAGCCCGAAGCCGATTATACAACTTGTCAAAAGTCCCACCGCTATGACGGCTGAAACCGTGGAATTTGCTTCTTTTATTTCTCCGTCGTCCGTCTTTGCAAAATGCGGATGGGCAAGGTCGAGTTTTGTTGCAAACACGATTTGCGCGAAGGCAATCATGCTTGTTGCAAAGAGCGTAACCACTGCTTCCTGAACGCTTTCAAGACGAGTTGCCGCCATCACTATGCAGGTGATGAGCGTGCTTGCAATCGCAACTATCGAGCAGAACGCCATTTTCGAGCCGAGTATTTTGGCAGGAGAATAAGGAAGCGTCTTTTGCGTGAGTGCCATATATCCGTCTCGGCTTATATTCGTCGAGCAGAACGTATTCGTGAGAGTGGAGTACAGTATCGCGATGAACGTGCAAAGTTCAAAGCCCACGTCAACGTTGCCGACGAGATTTGAAAATACGCCTATCGTGATTTTTGCCGAGCAGTACGCCATTATAGGCATAATTGCGGCAGTTGTGAAATACATGTATGCGTATCCCGGCGTGCGCATGACGAGCAAAAACTCTTTGCGCATAAGCGCGCCGAATCGCGTGTTGTTTGAAAAATGAAGATTTTTCTTGTGGCTGTGGGGAATACGCACGGAAAAGTCGGAGTGGGTCACACCTATGAAAAGCGCGCGCACAAGGAAGAAGCAAATTGCCCCCGCACCGACGAGAATGCCTGCGAGTATGCCGATGTTTTTGCCTATTTCGCGACCGAGCATGAGATATGCAAAAAGATTGGCGGGATAGTTGTATTTCGTGAAAGAGATGATGCCTTTCATGACGTTTTCGTCAAAGAGTTTGGTTATCTTTCCGCTTGCGAGCAGGTTTTGCGCGACGTCGAACACGAAAGAATATCCCCAGCAGAACAACGCCATTATAATCGTCATAACCGCAAACAAAAGAACGTAGTTTGACGATGCGAGCGTTTTGAGATAGTGATAGGGGAGTGTGATGATCGCGGCGACAGCGAGCGGAATTACGGGCAGAAGCACCGCAACGACGACAGTCATAAGTCCGTTGTAAACGTTTAGCGTCCCCGTCGTCACAAAGAACGTGAAGTTGACGGAAAAAACGCACGCGATTGCGAATACGAGTTGTTTGAGATAAACCGTCGTGAGTTTCGAAAGGAAAATATCCGTCGAAGAGAACGGCATCGTGATGAGTATGTTCAAGTCGCTGTTTTCAAAAAGCGTGTGATTGAGTGCGCTCACGCCCGAGAAAAATAAAAACGAGGATAAGCGCAAAATATGCCATCGACATAATCTCGAATTGTCGTGCGGTGATGTCGCTGACGCGGTTGATTTTGATTCCGCAATACGTTTCGACGAATTTTGAAAATACCACGACGAAAACCGCGATTATCACCGCGGCAAGCAACGCCATAAGCAAAATCCCCGCCCAGTCGGATAGGCGTTTCTTGCGCGTGCGCGCGGGAAGGATGTCAAGCACTTGCTTTTTCAGTAGCAGGGAATAGTGATTCATTTCTCTTTTCTGGTGTGGGACAAGAAATATTGCTCCAAATCGACCGTCGGGTGAGCAGTGTGAAAATCGTCAAAGTAGAAATCGTCGGTCTTAAGTCCGTTTTGGATAATTATTGCTCTGTCGCAGATTTTTTGCACGGAGTCGATGTTGTGAGACGAGAAGAGAATACAGTTGCCTTTTTGGGCATACTCTCTCATAAATTCACTCACTTTTGCACTTGTCAACGGGTCAAGCCCTATCATAGGTTCGTCGAGAATCCACAATTTCGGATTGTGAATCAGACTTCCCATCATACATATTTTTTGGCGCATGCCGTGAGAATAGTCGCTTATCGGGTCAAAAATTCTGTCTCCGAAATCGAATATTTCGTCAAGTTCGGCAAATCGCTCTTTCTTTGTCTTTGCGTTTACGCCGTACGCACTCGCCATAAAATCGAGATACTGCATACCCGTCAGTTTCACGAACACGTCGTGTTTGTCGCTCACAAAGCCGAAAGTGTATTTTGCTTTCACGGGGTCTTTTGTGATGTCGTACCCGTTGATGACGATTTTGCCGCTCGTGAAAGGTAGTATGCCGGTAAGGCATTTCAAAGTGGTTGATTTGCCTGCTCCGTTGTGTCCCAAAAGCCCGACTATTTCTCCCGGATAGCACACGACGGATAAGTCGTTCACGGCAATCGCTTGTGACGACGGATATTGTTTTACCAAATTTTCGATTTGAAGAGACGGTGTCAAATCCTGATTCTTGTGCACGATAACTCCTTCCTTATATTATGATGCACGCACGTGTAACGCGTATACGCGGATACTATAAGTATAGCTATATTTTTCTTTAAGGCTTTTGTATTTTATTATTTAAATAATAATTTGTCAACAAAATACGACATAATGCGATTTTTCTTAATTTTATCTTAATTTTCTATACGAAATGTCTGTAAAAATACATTTTGTAAAACAAGAACAATACAAAAATCAAGATTTGTATTGTTATCTCGGGGGGGGTGTGGGCCTTTTAGACTAACAAAAATCCGATAATTGTCCGTAAAATCAAATAGAATAGTCCAATTTTTATTGCTTTTCTTGAAAAATCTATGCAAACCTGATTTTTTTTGACGGGAAATTGTCGATATTTTACGTCTTGTATGATTTTTCACTTTTTTTGGGCACCGCAGATAAAAATATAAGGGTGACGGCATTGCTTATAATGCAACAAATTATCGTTTTATATTTTACATAAAAACGTGTTTATAATAACGAAATGCGGTTATAAAGTGTTGATTGCGTAAGTAGACGAAAATTTCACCAAGCACGTTTTGTCGGATATTTTTTCATCTTTTTATCTATGGTATATTAACGTATTTTTCTCGCATTTATCATTTGTTCGGACTTAGGTGTTTGCGCGGCAATTTCACGGACGCGAAACGAAAAATTCGTTTTTGCGTCCGCCAGGCAAGAGATTGTCGATTATTTTCTCGGTTGCGGCGCACATCGTTTTTTAATACTTCTTGTCGGATTTAATTTGATTTTAATCATAACACGATAGGATATTCTCTAGAAATCGGAGAGAAATTTGACTTTGCATAGCAATTTGACGGCGAAGAAGAATTGACAATTCCGTATTTAATTTTTATAATATGTAGAACATAATATATAGCGCATACGCTACACTCGTGCGCGTATATTTGGCAAAATCAAGGAGAAACGATGAAAACTTCTACAAGACGTACACTCATAATCGTCGGCGTGATAGTACTCGTCATTCTGGCGTTCGTGCTTGCATACGAGTTGACAAGACCCACCGAACTCGTGTTTTCGGGCAACGAAAACAGTTTTGAAAATATGCTTGCAAGCGGACAGGTTCAGGCGATATACATCGAAGGCAATTACACCGTAAAAATAAAGAGAACAGGCGACAACTCGTTCAAATATTTCGTCAATATCGACAGCCGTGTGGCCTTCTCCGACAAGTTGAAAGAATACAAAGAGGCGCACTTGCTTGACAACGTCGTCGTGCAATACGACGATCCGTCCAGCGGCTCGCTTCTTTCAAGCATAATCGTGCCGATCGTGCTTTATGCGCTGTTGTTCGGCGTGTTCTTCATCATCATCCGCAAGAGCGCGGGCGCGCAAGGTCAGGCGATGAACTTCGGCAAAACCAAGGCAAATCAGGTGCGTGACATCAAAGTGCGTTTCAGCGACGTTGCAGGTGCAGAAGAAGAAAAGCAGGAACTTCAGGAAATCGTCGATTTTCTCAAGCATCCCAAGAAATATACGGATATAGGCGCACGTATACCGCGCGGCGTTTTGCTCGTAGGCCCTCCGGGAACGGGTAAGACTTTGTTTGCAAAAGCGGTTGCGGGCGAAGCGAACGTTCCGTTCTTCTCGATAAGCGGTTCCGACTTTGTCGAAATGTTCGTCGGCGTGGGCGCGTCTCGTGTCAGAGATCTTTTCGAACAGGCAAAGAAGAATATGCCGTGCATAATCTTCATCGACGAAATCGACGCGGTCGGTCGTCAGCGCGGTGCAGGCCTTGGCGGCGGCAACGACGAAAGAGAACAAACGCTCAACCAGTTGCTCGTTCAGATGGACGGTTTTGAAGCAAGCTCTTCAATCATCGTTATGGCGGCGACAAACCGTGCGGACATTCTTGACCCCGCTCTTATGAGACCGGGCAGATTCGACAGACAAATCTACGTCAACGTTCCCGACGTGAAAGGCAGAGAAGAGATATTCAAAGTTCACTCTCGCAACAAACCGCTTGCAAGCGACGTCAACTTCAAGTCTCTTGCTCGTTTGACGGTTGGCTTTACGGGCGCGGACATCGAAAACGTACTCAATGAGTCGGCAATTCTCGCAGCGCGCGACAACCGCAAACTCATCACGATGAAGGACATCAGCGAAGCCGTCAACAAGGTTGAAGCAGGTCCGGCGAAAAAATCTCGTCTCGTGACTGAAACGGATAAGCGCATCACTGCATATCATGAAAGCGGACACGCTATCATCGCAAAGAAACTCGGCAACAACACCGTGCACGAAGTCACCATCATACCGCGCGGTCAGGCAGGCGGATTTACGATTTCTCTTCCTGCAAACGACGACGCGTATATGACAAAACAAAAACTTCTTGACCGCATCGCCGAACTTCTCGGCGGTCGCGCGGCGGAAGAAATCGTCATCCACGACATCTCGACGGGTGCGTCCAACGACATACAGCGCGCTTCGCAAATCGCAAGAAAGATGGTCACCGAGTGGGGTATGTCCGATTCTATCGGCAATATGTATCTCGGCGCAAGCGAAGAAGTCTTCCTTGGCAGAGACTATCAGCAACAACTCAATTACAGCGAAGAAGTCGCGGCAAAAATCGATGAAGAGATCAAGACGATCATCGACAAGCAATATCAAGTGGCACTGTCCATATTGCGCGAAAATCGCGATATTATGGACGCAATGGTCAAGGCTCTTTATGAGAAAGAGACCATCTACGAAGACGAAATCGACGCGTTGTTCGGAGAAGAAAACGACAATGCCGACAGCATTTTCTCGTCAAAGGTCAATCGTCCCGACGCTCCCAAATCAAACGGCGCAAGCAGTTTGGACGGCGTGAGCGAAACTAATATTCCCAAAGACCCGAGCGACGTGGAATAAAACCGAATGACAATAAAACAAGCCAAAAACTGGATTTGCAAAAGATTTTGCAAAGCGACCCTGCGGCAACGAACGCGTGGGTTGTCAAACGCACGTACACAGGGTATAAAGCCCTGTGTGCTTATCGTTATGCACACTGGTTTTGGCAAAAGGATTGAAGCGCATCGCATTGTACGTTGCGTATCGCGCAAAGATTAGGACAGGCGTAGACATTCATCCTGCGGCAAAAATCGGCACGGGTATACTCATCGACCACGGCGTAGGTCTTGTCATAGGCGAGACGACCGAGATAGGCAACGATTGCGTGCTCTATCAGGGGGTGACGCTCGGCGGCACGGGAAAAGACGTCGGCAAACGTCACCCGACCATAGATGAAGACGTCATGATTTCGGCAGGGGCAAAGGTGCTTGGACCGGTACATATCGGAGCGCACAGCAAAATAGGCGCAGGCAGTGTGGTGTTAAAAGACGTTCCGCCGCACTCGACTGTCGTCGGAGTTCCGGGCAAAGTGGTGAAACAAGACGGCGTAAGGGTGTCGGATATGGATCAGACTTGTTTGCCCGATCCTATCATGGAAGAGTTTGCGCGGCTCAACAAGCGCGTCTACGAACTTGAAAAAACTCTCGGTGTTCATGCGTGCAGGTACTCTCTCACCGTTGATGAAGACAACGCGCTCCCGACCGAAAAAGACGAATAAATCATAAACAAAAACAAAACAAAAACAGAAAAAGGGCGACGTCCTATGAAAATTTACAACACTCTCACAAGAAAGAAAGAAGATTTCAAGCCGCTTCATGACGGAGTGGTCAATATGTACGCGTGCGGAATCACCGTGTCGGGCGACGCTCACATCGGACATGCGTATCAAGCTCTCATTTACGATATAATTCGCAAGTATTTTGAGAAAATCGGCTACAAAGTCAATTATGCGCGCAATTACACGGACGTTGACGACAAAATCATCGCAAAGTCCAAAGAGACGGGCATACCTGCGCTCGAATACGCGAGCATGATGATTGACCGCATTGACAAACTTATGCGCGAGTTTCAGGTCGATGACCCGACCATTTGGCTCAAAGCGACATGCAATATAGACAACATCATCGATTTTATATCCAAACTCATTGCGTCGGGACATGCGTATCCGACGGAGCGTGGCGACGTGTATTTCTCGGTTGACAGTTTTCCGGGTTACGGCAAACTCAGCGGCAGACGTCTCGAAGACGCCTACGAGAGCGTGCGTATAGAGAACGAAGACAACAAGCGCAATCCGCTTGATTTCGCGCTTTGGAAGTCCGCAAAAGAAGGCGAGATATTTTGGAAATCTCCGTGGGGAGACGGCAGACCCGGTTGGCATATCGAATGTTCGGCTATGAATATGACGGCGTTCGGAGAGCAGATTGACGTGCACGGCGGCGGAAGAGACCTTATTTTCCCGCACCACGAAAACGAGATTGCGCAAACGGAATCTCTTACGGGCAAGCAGTTTGCAAAATACTGGATACACAACGGGCTTATCAAGGTCAACGGACAAAAGATGAGCAAGTCTCTCGGCAACAGTTTGCTTCTTGCAGACCTTCTCAAAGAGTATCATCCCGAGACCATAAAATACGCGCTTCTTCAGACAAACTATCGCGGAGACATCAACGTCACGGACGATTTGTTCCCAGAAGCGGACAAGCACGTTTACGGTTTCTACAAAGTTCTAGACGAAGTTGAAAAGAGCGGTCTTTCGGCAAGCGGCGACGCAAAGTGGATTGACGACGGTTTCAATCGCGCAATGGACGACGATTTCAACACGGCGAAAGCACTTGCGGATTTGTTCGGCATTTTCAAGGGGATAAAAAGCAAGCTCAAAGCAGGCGACGGCGCATGCGTAAGCGAAGCGGAGCAGGTGAAAAAGACGTATTCTTTGCTCGGATTGTTCAAAGAAGAACCGGCAAAATTCCTTGCTTATTACGAGCAAAAGCAAGCGGCGGCAACGAGCAATGTGCCAAGCGATGTGCTTGAGCTCGTTGAAAAGAGAAAGCAAGCGAAAGCCGAAAAGAACTGGGCGCTTGCAGATGAAATAAGAGCAAAAATCACCGCACTCGGATATGCCGTAAAGGATACGAAAGACGGTGCGACCGTTGAGAAAATACAATAATACGAATCAAATATGTTGACCGAAAACGGAGTTTATCTTGCAAGTATATACAACTTAAACGCCGTTTTTGCATAAAAGAAGAAAATAAAACATAAACGTAAAACGAAACGGAAACACGGAAAAGACGTATGAAGAGACGAATTCTTACAACACAAAACTTCTTTGAAAAACGCGCGCTCTACGAGCAGAAATACGCCCAACTCGAAAAGCGCAGAGACGAACTCGACAAAAAAATAAGACGCGAAGAGCGTGAAGCGAAAATCGAAAACGTCAAAAGCGAAGTCAAAGCCGTTTCAAAGAAAGCGAGAAAGTACGCAAAAAAACAGGCAAAGAAAGCGGCGTACGACGCAAAGTATCTGTACGTTGCCGGCGGACATATGAAAAACGAGTTTCTCGGTTGGCTTACGATTTTCAATTTCCACCGTTCGCACAAGACGAAAATCGAAAGGTTTATCCGCTATGACGAAAACGACAAACGCTTGTATCTCGATTTGTACGAGCGCAAGGATAGAGACAGAACGAAAAAAGCAAAACTCTTCGTGTATATTCACGGCGGCGGTTGGATAGGCGGACTTCCCGAAACAAGAGAAGCGTACACCACCGTGCTTTGCGAAAAGACCGGATACGTCGTGGCAAGTTTATATTACGGAGACGCGCCGTTTTACGGACACCCCGAAATGATTCAAAACGTGTACAAGGCGTTTGCCTGGCTCAAAGAACACGCTGACGAGTACAACTACGATGCGGAAGCAATTTTCGTGGGCGGCGAAAGCGCGGGTGCGCATCTCAGTTCCATGGCAGGCGCGATTGCCACCAATCCCGAATACAAGGCGCATTTCACGCTTGACGAAAGGTCAAAGGATCAAAAGATTGCCGCGCTCATGCTCAATTGCGGCGTGTACGACATGCCCAAAGCCGTGCATACGGGCTTCAAGAATATAGGCATTTACACGCAATCCTATCTCAAAGGAACACCCGTGGAAGAATGCCCCGAAGAATTGCAGAAAGAGATTTCTCCCATAAACTGGGTCACGTCCGATTTTCCGCCCACCTTTGCAATCTCCGCCGAAAACGACAAACTTGCGGTGCTCACGTTCGACCTTGTCAAAAAACTCGTTGACAACGGCGTGCAATTCGAGCATTTCCACGGCGAAGGCAAATGGGCAGTACATGCGTTTGCAATCGGACAGTTTTTGCAAATCTCCAAAGACGCAATGGCTCGCACCATAGAGTTTTTGAAGAAGTACGAATGAAAGTCGGCTCTAAAAACGCAAAGCCGACAATCCGTCGAATCGCAATTTGACACGGCGGCGAATATCCGTGCCGAGCAATCAATAAAACAGTAGTAAATCGCCGTATCGACAGATAAAATCATCAAAACGATGTCATAAACCGTTGATTTGGCGAAAAATATAAGCAAATAAGAAGAATTTTGCCATGACAAATCACCGTATAGGGTTTTTCATCGGCATTGCGACAAACAGTCGCGACAAAGGATAAAATCATGCAACACGCAACCGTAAAAATCAAAAAACTCAATCAAAACGCCATTCTTCCCAAGTACGGCACGCCGTTCTCCGCAGGGGCAGACCTTTACGCATGCGAAGGCAAAGCGATTGAAATCGCACCGCACGAGAGCGTGTTTATCCACACGGGAGTTGCAATCGAACTGCCGCAAGGCACAGTAGGGCTTGTGTATGCTCGTAGCGGACTTGCCTGCAAACGCGGCATCGCCCCGTCCAACAAAGTCGGCGTCATAGACAGTGACTATCGCGGCGAAATCATTGTGTCCTTGCACAATCACTCCGATGTTGCCGAAATCATTGACGATAAGGAGCGCATCGCGCAACTCGTTGTCACGCCCTATATCGTTGCCGATTTTGAAGAAACCGACACATTGTCGGAGTCTGTACGTGGGGCAGGCGGATTCGGTTCCACCGGCAAAATTTGACAGCTATTGAGCGACTGACTTTGTCAGCACCCCGAGCCTGCCAACTCATGTACTGTTTGTACATTAGGGTTGTCATTCTCGGGGTGCTTTCGCGTCATTCATCTCAATATCACGTCAAATTCAATTTAGTTAGAGTTGTGCGACCAACTGCGTCAGGCACGGCTTGTATACTAAATGGGCGACATTACGGGCGCAAGTGTTTTCTATTTTTTCTTGTCATCCTGAGCAAAGTCGAAGGATCCAGCCGCAAGGCGCAAGAAAAAAATCTGTCATTCTGAGCCAAGCGAAGAATCTCGTGGAAACGAAACGACAAACAATTGCGCCCGATAAGTTTTTATAAGTTCACGGCTCTACAAGGGGTGAGCTTTTGAAACCCTAAATGCAACATTACTCCTTCCCTTCGGGCTTTCCCCTACTTCTCGAACATAGTACTTTCACTTTTTAGCTACACATCGCTCGAAGAGGGGAAGTCGGCACTCGCATAGATAGGTATCGTGCACTCATTATGCCACTCGTTCGCAAGTGCAAAGAACAACACGCACTTGCTCACTTGTACAACCGCCAAGCTCGGCGCTTATTTGCTCGCCGCCGTTGCGGCTCGTGTTCCGTCTTTTAAGTTGCACAGTCCGTGAATAAGTGTCCCTTGAATGAGTGTACATTAAAAGACCGCTCCACAAGCTCGCGGTCGGCGGTTTTATCACGTCTTCGAAGTCGCACATACCGTTTATAAGTACGCTCCGAATAGGCTTTTGTTCATTATTAATTATAAAAAAACGCGATAAATAGATGCATAACAAAGAAAGGCACGGTTTGTACCAAAACCCAACGTACAAGACGTACGTGATTTTGGGACAAGTCGTGCCTGACGCAGTTAGTCGCAAAACAGCGCAGTTGAAAAACGGCAATATTGAGAGGAAGAGCAAGGAAACACCCCTTGGACAGCAACCCTAATGTACAAATAGTACATGAGTTGTTGGACAAGGGGTGTTGAAAAAGCTATTCACTCAATAGTGCCGTTTTTATTCCCATTCGATTGTGGCAGGTGGTTTGCCCGTTATGTCGTAGACGACACGGCTGACGCCTTTGACTTCGTTGACGATTCTCGATGAGATTTTGGTGAGAAGGTCATAGGGGATACGAGTGTATTCGGCAGTCATAAAGTCGGATGTAGTGACTGCACGCAAGGCGATGACGTAGCCGTAGTTGCGGTAGTCGCCGATGACGCCGACGGACTTGGTGTCCGTGATGACGGCAAAGTATTGATCGGTTTTTATTCCGCTTGCAAGGATCTCTTCACGAAGGATTGCGTCTGCATCGCGGAGAATTTCAAGTTTGTCCTTGGTGATTTCGCCGATAGTTCTGATTGCAAGACCGGGGCCGGGGAAGGGCTGACGATTGACGAGCGTGTCGGGAAGACCGAGTTTTTTGCCGATGATGCGCACTTCGTCTTTGAAAAGACCGCGCAAGGGTTCGACAAGACCGATAAACGGCATATCTTTTGGCAGACCGCCGACGTTGTGGTGGCTCTTGATGTTTGCAGAGTTGTTTGCGCCCGATTCGATGACGTCGGGGTAGATCGTGCCTTGCGCAAGGAAGTCATAGCCTTTGTGCGCGGTTGCAACGTCCGCAAACGTTTTGACAAATTCCGCACCGATGATTTTGCGTTTTTGTTCTGGTTCGACCACGCCTTTGAGTTTTGAAAGGAAATGTTCGCCCGCGTCAACCACTTCGAGAGTGAGCGGCATATCTTTGAACGCGTCTTTGATCTGCTCTGTTTCGTACTTGCGCATAAAGCCGTGATCGACGTACACGCAGAGAAGTTGATCGGGGATAGCCTTGCTTATGAGCGCGGCAACGACCGAACTGTCAACGCCGCCCGAAAGACCGAGAAGCACGCGTTTGTCTCCGACTTGCTCGCGGATTGCTTTGATTTGCGTCTCGATATAATCGTCGAGTGAGTAGTCTCTTTTTGCACCGCAAACGTTAATAACGAAGTTTTCAAGCACTTTTTCGCCGTGAGTGGAGCGTTCCACTTCGGGGTGGAATTGCACGCCGAACACTGTTTTGTCCGCGTTTTCAAAAGCGGCGCAAGGGCAGTTGTCGGTGGTGGCAATCACCTTGAATCCGTCGGGGACTTTAGCAACGTAGTCGGTGTGGCTCATGAGCATATTTTCGTCTTTGTCAAGACTGTCGAAAATCACGCTGTCGCCGATATGCACGAGCGTTTGACCGTATTCGCGCACACTACCTTCCTTGACGATGCCGCCAAACTTGTGAGCAACGTATTGCATGCCGTAGCAAATGCCCAAAATCGGCGCGCCGAAGTCGAAAACGTAGTCTGCGCATTTTGGCGAATTGTCAAGATACACGCTGTTCGGGCCGCCGGTGAAGATGATGCCGATAGGGTTGATCTCTTTCAATCTCTGCTCGGAAATGTTTGCCGGTTCAACGACTGAAAACACGTGCATGCGTCTGACGGTGCGGGCGATAAGCTCTTTGTATTGTCCGCCGAAATCGAGTACGAGAATGGTCTGATTTTTCATAAACGCTCCTTGAAATAGTGGTTTGAAAGGAAAAACTCGCGTTTTTCGTAGTTACGGATAGATTATAAACGATTTTGCGCATTTAGAAAAGCGTTTCGGGGTGCTTTTTGTCTTTTGCAGTCAAAAAAACGCGCACGCATATATGCGCACGCGTAGGATGAACGATATGTATTGTTTTGCTGCTTATCGAGCGTTGTCGAGAGCCGCTTTGACAAAGGCGGCAAAAATCGGGTTTGCGTTTTCGGGACGAGACGTAAATTCGGGGTGGAATTGCACGCCGACGAAGAACGGGTGGTCCTTCACTTCGACGGTTTCGACGATATGTCCGTCGGGGGACGTGCCGCTTATCACAAGACCACCGTTTTCAAGGGCTTCGCGATAATCGTTGTTGAACTCGTATCTGTGGCGGTGACGTTCTTCAATGAGATTAGAGCCGTACGCTTCCTTGATTTTTGTTCCGTCTTTGACGGCGCAGGGGTAAGAGCCGAGTCTCATAGTTCCGCCGAGTTTCTTGCCTTTTTTGTCGGGCATTATGTCGATAACGGTGTGTTCTGTGTGCGCAAATTCTCCGCTCGTAGCGTCTTTGAATCCGAGAATGTCGCGTGCGTATTCGATGACGGTCACCTGCATGCCGAGACATATTCCGAGATAAGGAAGCGCGTGTGTGCGCGCGTATTTACAAGCAACGATCATTCCTTCCACTCCGCGTTCGCCGAAGCCGCCGGGAATTATTATGCCGTCCACGTCTTTGAGTTTGTTGGCAACGTTTGCTTCGGTGACAGTTTCGCTGTCAATCCATTTAAGGTCCACGGCAGTGAGATTCGCGCCGCCTGCGTGCTTGATCGCTTCGACGAGAGAAATGTAAGAATCGCGAAGGGATACGTATTTGCCGACGATGCCGATGCGCACTTTCGGAGTCTTGATTTTGAGAGTTGCGACTTTCTTTTTCCATTCGGTCAGGTCGCACTTATTTTTTTAGCGAAAGAGCCTTGCTTATTGCCTTGTACAGTCCGTTGCGATAGAGCATTGCGGGGGCGTCGTACAGGCATTTCACTGTGGTGCTGGGCACTACGGCGTGTTCGTCGACGGAGCAGAAAAGGGAGATTTTCTTGATTATTTCTTCGGGCGGTTGTTTGTCGGACCTTGTCACAACGACGTCGGGGAATATGCCGAAACGCTGCAATTCTCGCACGGAGTGTTGAACGGGTTTCGATTTGAACTCGTCGGAGCAGGACATATAGAGAAGAAGGCACACGTGCACGAACGCGCAGTTTTCTCTACCGACGTCAAGGCTGAACTGACGCAACGCTTCGAGATACGGTTGACTTTCGATGTCGCCCACCGTTCCGCCGATCTCGGTGATGAGAATGTCCGCGCCGCTTTCCTTTGCGGTTGCGAGAATGTGGTCTTTGATTTCGTTCGTGACGTGGGGGATGATTTGCACCGTTTTGCCCTGATAGTCGCCGTTGCGCTCTTTGTTCAGCACCGATTGGAATAGCCGTCCGCTTGTAAGCGACGAACTTCTCGTAAGGTTCTCGTTGATGAATCTTTCGTAGTGGCCAAGGTCAAGGTCCGTTTCCGCGCCGTCCTGGGTGACGAACACTTCGCCGTGTTGAGTGGGGTTGAGCGTGCCGGGATCGATGTTCATATAAGGGTCGAATTTTTCGATATACACGCTGTATCCCGCGCTTTTCAGCAGTCTGCCCAAAGATGCCGCCACTATGCCTTTGCCGAGTCCCGAAACGACTCCGCCAGTTACGAAAATGTACTTGCTCATAAATTTATTTCTCCTGCGTTGAATTTCTGTTTTTTGTCCGTTTGCCCTGCAAATTTGCGTTTCACACTGTGTTTCACGCCCTTTTTTTGCTCAAAAAACAAAAAAAGGCGTTTTTTTTAGCAATTGCCACTGCCAAAAGAAAAAACGCCTTTTTATAGGTCTTTATATTCGGTTTTCCGGTCGTATTTTTCCTTGCTTCCGCAAAAAAATACGTTTCAAATGATACCATATTTTCGCCGTATGTCAATGATTTTTCAACAACTTTTTTCAAAAAATTTTCAAAGTTTGCGCCGACGCAATCAACGGATTATCAAATGCATAATCGTATAAAAAATTGCGTTTGCAATACGGCTTTATTAGCGGCAAACGGTTGTCTTGCAAGTATCGAAAAAAAATGGATATCCGCTCATAGCGAGCGGATATCCATTTCCTGTTTTGCTTTTTACGGATATGTATCGTAAAAAAGTTATTTCACCAAATCGATGAGCGCGAGCGCACGTTTCAAAGCAAGTTTGCTGTTGACCTTGAACTGGAAGGGAACGTCTTCATACACTTTCTTGTGTCCGGTGTTGACGTGCGGAGTGCGACCGTCGTTGAACTCAGGCGCATCGGGGTCGAGCGGAAGATTGACGCGCAATGACGTGCCGATGATGGTTATCTTTGCCACAATATCGCCTTCTCGTCTATAAGTGTCGCATTGTTTGCTGATGCGGCTCTTGATTTTCGGTGTGCCTTTCTTGGTCGCGGTGAGTGCGTCTTGAAGGATTGCGTAGCGTTCTTTTACGATGTCGTCGGAAAGAGCGTATTTCTCTGCAAAGGTAAGGCTCTTGCGTGCGGCTTTTTTTGCCATGACTTTGTCATAGTCGAATTTTTTGCCGAGAGAAGAGTGAAGTTCGGTGACGTTTTCGACTTCTTCCTGTACGGGTGCGGGAGCGGGTTTCGGCTCGTTCATTTTTTCAAAAGCCGTTGCGCAAGGCATTGCGATTGATTTGTCGCAGAATGCGCAATAGTCGTATGCGCCGCACATATCGCGATGATTTATCACGCTGTCGTCCCATTTTTGTTTGTCGAGTTTTGCTTGCAATACAAATTTGTCCATAGTGTTCTCCCAAATATGCTTTGACTTTCTCATGCGGTCAAACCACAATCTATTCAACTTAATTTTGTGATTATTGTATATCAAAACAATGGTTTTGGCAAACATTTAATGTACATTTTTTCGGCATTTTTTTATTTTTATGCGCTAAATCAACTCAAATCGCGCGATTTTGCTTATCTAACTTGCCCGATTTCCCGCGCCGATTTCAAAACAGCACATCTAAACGCTCGCTATTTTCTCACACATCGCATGCGCACACATTCATATTTTTAAGTCCGCAAAGAAAACTAATCCCGATTTATTTGTGGTTTTGGGCAGTTTATTAGGTTTTATTGCTTTCGTATTCATTCAAAAGCCAGTATGCGTACCTGTTTGCTTCGATTTCAAGGCTTCTATCCGTTCGGGTTTCGTCTTGGAGAAAATACCATTGAAAATAATGCGTCAACTCATGCAGTATTGTGAATTCAAGATAGCGTAAATCGGTGTTTGCCGCAACGTATATACAAGGATATTTTGCTCCTTTTCGCAATTCTTCGGGGGTGAAAAATATACCTTGACAGAAGCCTTTGCCGTTGTTTGAACGAAACTTCGCTTGATTTTCCAAGAAAACAGTACATTTTATCGGGAAGCAGAATCTTTTTCTTATCCACATCAAGAAATGTTTGATTGCTAAAAACGATGATTTGTCGATTGTTCTGTCATAGACAATTTTCAAACCGCATACAACGCCGTTTTGTTTGTAGTTTTGCAGAAATTCTCGATTTATCCAAATAGAATCCTTGTTTTTTGCTCATATATCGTTACCGTCAGTGCAATTTATCTTTTTTGATTGTATCATATGATATGACAAATCTGCAATATTTTTTATTAAAGCAAGAGTTTACTACAACTATTTCAATGTTTTTTCGAGATATTTTTCAATCCGCTTGTCAAAATCAAACTTTTGAGTTACAATACCTATGCTATAGAGAAAAACAACTCGACGAAGCGCATTTCGCGCCAAGTCGGGATCAGATAGATTTCGTGGCAAACATAGAAAATCATATTATCGGGGTATAGCGCAGTTTGGTAGCGCGCTTGACTGGGGGTCAAGAGGCCATGGGTTCAAGTCCCGTTACTCCGACCACAAACTTCGCTGAGTGCATACATAGTGTGCACTCAGTTTTTTTATATCCGTTCAACTTGCGCTTGCGCAAACGTTGAAACGGATATAAAAACGAGCACGCAAGGCGTGCCGAAGTTTGTGAAGGGGCACGAGCCAACGGCGAGTACCAAGACGCCGAGTTTCTTGAATTGGCACGAACATAGTGAGTACCAAAAACTACTCGTTTGCACGCAAGGCGTGCCGAAGTTTGTGCGGTGGTATGAGCGATAGCGAAATACCAAGCCTTGTGCCGCGTTTCCTGTCTTTGCACGAACGAAGCGAGTGCCACACCGTTCAACTTGAGATTGAAATTTAATAAATCGCATTCAAAAATTGATTTTTGGCAATCTATTTGCTATTATAATAGCGTGCGATGTTTCCGTAGCTCGGCAGGATAGAGCGTTCGCCTTCTAAGGCCGGACTTTATCCATAGAAAACTCACTATATATTGTGTTTTCAAGGCTGATTGTAACAATATATTGCGGTTGATGGCTCATAAATGCGAGTTTGGTATTAAAATCGGTATTATTTTTCGCATTTACCAACTTTTACATCGCGCACTAAATTTCATATTTGTCCGTGTACCTCAGTAGGATAGAGGGTTCGCCTCCTAAGCAGGTAGTACATCCATTTATTAACACAATATGTGGTGTTTGAGCGTTAAAATAAAACTAAATATTGCGGTTGGTCGTTGTAAAATGCGTAATTGGTATTAAGATTGGTATTATTTTTTACATTAAACAACTTCCAAATCGTTTAAGCCCTCGCTACAATCTCTTTTGCAAAATAAGAATTGCACACTTTCCTTTTTGATGATATACTTTATTTGCATTTAAGGATTGGTTACACATTAGGGGTGAGATTTGACTTTTTTGCAATTGATAAATATGTTCGCCTATAATCAATAATTGAATAATAACTAACAGTATATATGTGTTGTTTTTGAGCGGAGAAATGAAAAAACAGGATATTACCAGTAGATTAATTGATGAGATATATGGCAAAATTTATGCATTAAACGATAGGCTGATGCGTCGTTCGGAAAAACCTAAAAAGAACGACGAGATATATTCGTGCGTTGATATTTTCGATTTTTATATTAGCTCACAAGCAATATCTTTTTTAAAACTATTGTATACAAATGATGTACTTAACAATGCATTGTATTTATCTGCGCGCTGCATTTTAGAAGGTATTGCATTGAAAAATCTATGCGAGCAATCGGTTGTCGGCACTTATAAAGAAAAGTTGTTGCAAAAACAAGTCTTTTTAATTGAGTATAAGCAATATAAGATGTTTAATGATATTGCAGATCAAATCTTGTTACCTGACAAATTTCAAGGCGATTGGGAGCAAACCTGTGACTATTATAGGACATTATTAAAAGATAAGTTTTCTCAAAAACAAATAACATGCATAATCAAATCTGAAATACCTTTTTTATGTGAGCCAAATACAAATTATCGTAAAATAATAGCCGAAAATTTAGGCGAAGAAATGGCTTCGCTATATGGAGTGTGCAGTTTTTTCACTCATCCATCAACAAACAATGTATATAGAGAAAACGCATATAATATCGTTTTGCCAATTTTAGAATTGTTATTAAAAGAATATGCCAACTTGCCATATTCTGATTATTCATTGAGCGCAGATTTGGCGACCACAAACAACCCTTTTGCAAATACATTTTTAGAATTATTCAAAAATGTAGCTAATGTCAACTTTTCGATTGCCGATTCTTTTCAAAAGGAGTACGGGCATAATTATGTTTCTGATACTTTTGCAACTATTGGTTATTCGCTGTTCGATATTGCTCTTGACAAACAATTAGGGCTGACGGAACAAATAAAGTGCAAATGGAAGATGTTGCTTGAACTGTATTCTGTTTTTTCATACATATATTTCAAAACAACTCCGAAACACGATATATATGAATTAATAAAACAACATAGAACTATACAACTTAAAAGAAATCTCAACGAGCCCTACTCCACCGATGAAGCTTATAAATTGTTTTGCTCAATATATGCTACATCATGTGAAAAAAGCTATTTTGATAAAGGCTTTAAGACTGTGTTAGGGTATTTGATCAATGAAAACGGATGTGCTCCATCTTTATCATTTATTGTTCGGGATTTTATTAAGCAATTTGATAAGGTTGACAACGGACAGATTTCTTTAGGGAAAGGAATGCTACTTGAATATTGTGAAAGCCAAATGTTATCTCATGCAAACGGATACATGTGGTTTTCTAATTCGGGTGCTTTTAACGATGTAAATCATATCATTTGTGGAATTATTATGTCATCGATATATATTATAGAAAAAATGTTATCCACTTTTAAAATATATAGCAAAGTTGAAAACAAAACACAGTATAAGAGTATTATAAATGTCCTTCGTAATAGCCTAAAGAGGCTAAAAGAACTATACTTCCAAATAACCAATATGTTAGCAATTCCAATGATGCAAAAATGGCATGTTTGATCATGCCGAATAAAACATAAAAAATCACAATTGATAAAGAAAGGGCAACATTATGAAAACATTAAAACCAATGGACATTTCTGCGTGTAGCAGAGTCAAAAAAAGCCGTAGAGCAAGCGATGAAGATTTATCTAAATCAACTAAATTCAGGATTGCTGACAATAGGCTTAGAAAACGCTTTCCAATTCCATATTGCCGAAAACGTTTCTAATATTTTAAAAATCAACAGATATAAAGCTGATGAAATTTTTACCATTAATCTTGAACAAAACCTACCTATAAACGGTAATAAAGATTATGTTGATATAGCGATTAACTATCACAGCAATGAAGAAGATTTGAAGTTTTTATTAGAGCTTAAATTTAAAAAGAAATCAGACAGCGCTCCTGATTTAGGTAACATAGAATCTTATAAGGATATTTATAATCTTGATTCTCACAAGGCAACAAAGAAAGTTGACAATTGTTTTTTTATATTTTTGACAGATTTAGAGACCTACATAAAAGAATCTAAACGTGGGACGAGATTGGAATTGCCAATGTATGACGGGTGTACCATTAAAAGAAAGATTTATTATAATGTTACTGGGAAATCTGCAAAAAAAACACCCAAAAATATCCCAAGGGCTTTGTTTTTAATTATAATCATAAAATCGAATATACAAGATTTGAGATAAACTCAAAACCATACTGGTATTTCATATTGGAAATATAACATAAAATAAAGGAGTATATTATATGAAACAAAAGATGATAAACTTTGAGAAATCGTATTTCTATTATAAAAAGAACGGGGCATCTTATTCTATGTCCGACTGCCATGCCAACACATATATTGACTTTTATGAGCAGAATTTCGAAATAATAGAAAAGCGAAGTAGCGCTTTTAACTATGTTACCAGATTGGTATGTTTTAAAGATAACGATGGTAAAAAATATTGTGTGACACACTCTTGGATCGAGGAAATGGGACAAGTGGTCGATGTAACTATGATTGCAAACTCTTGTTTGGCAAAAACAGATTCAATATCTAACAAGCAAAAGAACGTAGTACGTAAATTGATAGAGCAAAAATTCAAATATGTGCCATATTTTTCATTAAGCCAAGCCGACTTTAATTTAAAGGTTAGTCAAATATTCCGTGAATGTGATTTTGATAGAGAAACTGCATTTAAAGCAATAGAAGAGTATTTATGTTCAATAGTTCAAAATGTTGCTATCGATAAAGAATTCTTGAGGCAAGTTCAAGCCGTCTTGGGATATAGTTTTGAAAATTCACCTGAATTTGGCATTTTTATATAACATATAAACAAAAACTGTATGTCTGTTTAAGAACATATTGTTTCCCTGCAAGGCATAGCAAATTCTTGTTTTATTTTCATATTTGATTGATAATTTACTATAAATAATTTATAATCAAATATAAATAAACGTGTAGATGCAAATGATAATTTGCGAGAGATATAGAATGACATTTATCTTAAATTACTTTTTTAATAAATGACTTTAGAATCAATAAATTCTTTCCGTAGTTAAATGGATATAACATACCCCTCCTAAGGGTAAATTTCGGGTTCGACTCCCGGCGGAAGACCAAAAAGAGCCACATTCTTTTATTGAAAGTGGCTCTTTTATTATCCTTTTGAAAGACTATCCAAAGCGGATACGACCTTCTCTTGCGTGTCTGGTATAAAATGACTGTAAACTTCAAGCGTTACTGTTGAATCGCTGTGCCCCATATATTTACTCACGGTTTGAATCGGCACATTTTGAGACAAAAGCAAGCTGCAATATTCAACCGTGTTCGTACAGACTGAGCAAGGCACTATGGACGGAAAGAAACATCGCGAGCGATACAATCTTATGAATTACAAGATTTATAAGGAGCGTTTCTCGACAGACTGCTTTTCGGATTATTTCAGCGATATGGCAATAAAGGCAAAGGTCGGCTTGAACGACTATATCACTTACGCGACAGAGAAAGCGAGCGTAAAAGAACTAAAGAGGCAGCATAGCTATTTCATAGACGCGCTCTATCGAGATAGGGGGTGATGTATATGTTTTATAAAGACGCAAAGGTTTATAGCGACGGCAGCCACTACATTGCAATACCGCATACGAGCAATCCGTGCAAGCGCAAGCGTGTCATTGAAACTCCTGTCGAAGTGCCAGAAGAAGTGCAATCTATAAGCGTATCAAGCGACGAACCCGAAATGCAAGAAATTATGTCACAAGAAATTGAAGACGAATGGGATTTTACGGATATGACACCGGTTGAATCCGACGAACTACCATTTGAAACCGAGCCGCCAAAGCCAAAGAAAAAGTATGTTAAACGGAGCGAAGTATTTGAAAAACTGTATGCCGAATCCGATGGTATGAGCAAGAAAGCAAGACGAAATTTTTTGTGCAAAGGTATGCGCCCGTATTTTTCCAAAGAGCAAGATGCAGACGCTTATGTTGGTTCCAAATTGGATGCCAAACTCAAGAGCCTTATAGCGAGAAAAACACGCTTTATACGCAAGGCATACCTTAACGATTTCAACTACTTCGTGACGTTCACATACGACGATACCAAGCACGATGAAGCGTCATTTAGGAAGAAGTTGAGCATGTGTTTCAACACATTTCAAAAGCGTAAAGGTTGGCGATATATGGGCGTGTGGGAGCGTGCGCCAAAGACGAAAAGACTTCACTTCCACGGACTGTTTTATATACCCGAAGGCACTATTCCGGGCAATATGATTGAGAAGGAAGATTTTAATCTCAATACGCATAAAATGCAGTTAACTATGCAAAGTGAATACTTTAACTCTCGTTTTGGTAGAAATGACTTTGCACGCATAGATGATAATCTTGTAAAAATGGGCAACGCAATGGCATACATTTTGAAGTACATTGACAAGACTCACGAGAAGATTGTTTACTCTCGGAAACTCCCCGTCTATGTTATTTCGGACATAGACGAAAACGATGTACTATGCGGTATAGGCGTTGAAGAAAAAAAACTGTTGTTGCAAGACAAATTTATGTGTTACGACGAAGGCGAACAGATAGGCGTAATAAGCCAAAAGACAAAATCGCGCCTACGAACTTCCAACTAAAAACCACTGAAGATTCCGAGGCAAGACACCAGCAACGGCATGACGGATAAGCGAGGATTTCGCCAAGCGGGTTAGCGCGAAACCTCGCTCCGCTCCGTGCTGATTTGCCCGGATTCGGGTTAGTGTTTTAGGGAAGACGTGCCGTAGTCTTTGGCGACGCGCAGCGGCGCCACTTGTATCAAGACTACGGCACGTCTAACAGGCAAACAGAAGTATCGAACATAAAATCGACATTAATTAAAGGATCTTTGTTTTACTGAGCATCGCCACTTCCTTTTTGCTTATTCCACGCACGACCAAAAAGTTCATTCCCATTAGGCGATAGCGTTCAAGGTCAAAAAAGTCTAATAAATGTTCAGGGATGTTATATCCGCAACAGTCCAGCATTTCTTTTCCATAATCTTCCCAAGTGAAGCCGCTCCAAAAGTTGACGTTATCGTCCCAATTCTCACCGCGATTTTTTACAAGTTCTTCAAAATCGTCATAGTTTTTAACTTCAAGGAAAGCGCAAAGTTCTTTGTATTTGTAGTCGTTGGAAAGCACTCCCGATTCGTAAAGCGTGTTGAATAGGTTTTCGGGATTCATATAATCCCAGTTGACAGAACGGTCCGATATACCTTCGATGTCTTGTATAAACAGTTCTTCGTCTATACCGTCCAGTTCAAAGCCTTCTCGTTTGAGTTCTTCAACGATTTCTTCCCAATCATTGTAGTCCGATAAATCAAGCCAATTAGAGCCTAATGCTCGTTCGTTGCATTCGTTATAACTGCCCCAAGAGCCGATAACAATACTGATGTTTCCCATTGTCAGTCCTCCGATATGTAAATCTTTATAAGCGTGTTCCCGTATTCGATATAATGACCTTTGTCATCTTCAAACACGTCGTAAGTGATAACGGAAATCTTTCCGTTGTTGGTAATTGCATAGATGATTTCGTTTCTGTCAGGGAAATAAGCAACAGTATCAAATCTGATAAGGCTTTCACCGTCATTGAAATCGAAAACATCTTCATCAATGAATGCAATTTTGTTGAGTTCAATCATTTTTCTAACTCCTTTTTATTTGATATTGCCGTTCGGCAGTGGGCAAGGAGCATAAGTCGAAACATTTCAAATGCGAATACTGTTGCAATGGAATATGTCAACGGCCAAAGCTATTTGAGCGAAAAATAGTGTAAAAATAAAAAGAGCCAAACTGCTATGAGTCTGACTCTATAAAATGGCTCTCACAATATCCGCCACTATTTTTCCGTGCCGTTGATATATTCGCTGACTTATGCGACGATAACCACCACGAAGGGCAAATTAAAGAATTGCATGAGTAAGTTCCGTAACCAATGTAAATTGCTCAAATTTTATGTGGCATATTTAATAAACCCTAGACATATTGAACGTCAACCGACAAGCATTTACAAAAAGATAAACAGTGTTTTATACTTTTTTCATACTATTAGTTTATTTGTTCATTTTTTATATCTATGACACAAATTATTGACTTTGTATTTAAAATCTATTATTATAATAAATGTGAGAAAAAATCTCACAATCAGGTTATAAGCCCCATACTTTGAGGAATAATTAGTCAAAGGAGATATAATTATGTTGTGCCAAGTTACAATTTCTAATTATAAGTGTTTTAGAGATAGTTTTACGCTAGACTTACAAGCAACTAATATTTCAGAACACGAAGATTCACTTTTAACAAATGTTGACGAAGAAAAATTTTTGCCATTAAGCGTTATATATGGACCTAATGGTTCTGGAAAATCCACGGTGCTGGAGGCTATTTTTGCTTTAATTTGCAAAATAATGAGACCGATTTGTGCAGTTTCTTGCGGGAATGAACAATGTGGGAAAATGGATGATAGCTTTCTTATTGTCCCTTATAAATTTAGGCCGAACTATAAATCTAAGCCTACCCAATATGAGTTGTTTTTTAGAACAAATATTGCTGAATATCAGTACAATATAGAATTTATAGAAGATAAAATAATTAATGAGCGCTTAAATAAAAAAAGATTAGACGGGAAAAGATATACTTCCGTCTTTTCTCGAAATGAAAGGCAGATTGACTTGAAAGGTAGTCTAAAATCATACACTTGTTCTGACATCTCTGACAACCTTTCTTTGTTGTCTTATCTTGGAATTACACATAGGAGAAATTCCACAATAAAAGACATTATAAAATGGTTCGAAAACGGAATTCATTATTTGAATTATGGCAATCCTTTTAGAGAAAGTAGAATTACCGTGAATGATCCTTTGAAACCAATTATTCTAAAAATGTTAAAAGAAATGGATATTGACATTTCTAATTATAGAGTAGAAGATAAAAATAAAAAAATTGAAGTATTCACGCAACATGAGGTTAATTCTGATACGTACGACTTAAATTTAACTGAAGAATCAAGCGGAACAATAAAATTGTTTGGGATTTTGCATTATATTGTTGATTCATTAAAGACGGGTGCAACTCTTATGATTGATGAGTTGGATGCAAAGATGCATCCTGTGTTGTTAAAATATATTGTAAAACTATTTACTGATAGCGAAATTAACAAAAAAAATGCACAACTAATCTTCACTTCTCATGATTTGTCTCTAATGGATAACTCTATTCTTAGAAGGGATGAAATTTGGTTTACGGCTAAAGGAGACGAACAGAATTCCATGCTATACTCATTGGTTGAAATTAAAATGGCAGGGGCTACTGAACGTAAAGATGGAAAATACAGTAAAAGATATTTAGAGGGTAAATATGGAGCGGATCCGTATTTAAAGAAGATTATTAATTGGGAGGAAATATAAATGACTTCTCAAAACAGGAAAAGACCTCGCAATATTGATTGTTATAAACCTGCTGAACAGATTTACATTTTTTGCGAAGGAGAAAAAACAGAACCACAATACTTTCAAGAATTCGCAAATGCGATCAGAAAGAATCCCATCTATAAAAATAGCGTTTCTGTTGCCCCTATCGGCGTTGGCAAAAGTACGTTATGCGTGGTTAACGATGCTCAAGAATACGCGGAGAAAAACAATATAAAAGGAGCAAGTATATGGTGTGTCTATGATAAAGATGACTTCCCTGAAGACGACTTTAATTCAGCAGAACAAAAGTTGACAAGTTTGCGTGAAAAAGATAAAAATAAATACTATGCTGCTTGGTCTAATCAATGCGTAGAATATTGGTTCATATTACATTTTGATTATTACATAGCAAATAATCATAGGACCGACTATATAAAGCATTTAAATGATAAATTTTCCAATATTGGATTAGATAAATACAAAAAAAACAACAAGGAATTATTTGATATCTTGTTGAAATATGGTAATCCAAAGCAGGCAATAACTTGGGCAAAAAAACGTATGGAGAGTTTCTCGGGTTGCACACCCTCAAAATCTGCTCCTGCAACAAAAGTATATGAGTTAGTGTTGACTCTTGCAGAGTATTTGCCAAGTTCAATAAAAGACAAGTTTATCTAAACAAATATATAGTGTATATTGACCTATCACAGTATTACTTGATTTATAACTATCAGTGTTTAGATATACTGCGATGAAAGCTCTGAAATAGATATGCGATGACGCAAACTGGTATTAAATTGGTATTATTTTGGTATTAAAGTTATTTGAAGATATGAAAATTTTCTCAAATAATACCAAAAAATAAGCGATTTGAACGCAAAATATTGCTTAAAACACTACAAAATGCAAGAAATTTGCTGTTTTTAGCGATATTTTGCAAGGCAAGACGAACTCCTAAGCGAAACGCCGTTGGTTCGACTCAATCACGGACGCCAAAAAACCACAAGATATTGTGGTTTTTTCTATTTTTACGCCCATATATTGATTTTAAGTTTTAGAAAAAACTCCATAATCGTTAATACCGATTTAATACCGATTTCTTTTTAAGCCTATTTTGTAAGGTTATTAAGGGCAAACACCGCTTTTTCTTGCGTGTCCGGGGATAAAGTGGCTGTAAACTTCGAGCGTTACCGTCGAATCGCTATGCCCCATACAACAGCCACGACAGAAAGCAATAAAATATGGTTTGAATCACACGTTTGAATTTTTGTAATTTCACACAAAGGTGTGGCAAACGGGCTTGATTTTTTGCTAAAAATATGATATTATATAAAAAATAAAACGTATCATATATTGATACGCGGAACTTTTAACGCCGAATAACCTGCAAAAAAAATGCGAAATACAGGCAAAAGGAGTTGACAAGGATGACATACACAAGGCAATCGAAGACGAGAAAGTCTGCCTATAATTTGAGTATGAGTAACAGAATTTGACCGCATCGCTGCATAGGCTAAACCTATTGGCGGTGCGATTTTGCTTTTATAAGGGGAAAAGCACAACGATTTTTACGAAGGTTTTAAGTCGCAGCAGTGACACAGAACATATCCCCGTAAAAATTAAAAGGAGATAATATTATGACACACACAAAGGCGAATAAATCTAAGATACTTATGCTTGTACTTGGTCTTACAATGTGCCTTGTCCTTATGCTTGGCATAGCGATTGCAAGCCCTGCGAACACTGCGCGCGCAGAAGAGACAGACCTGCACATACCGGTGCACGATTACCGCAACCTCTAACTATAAGGTTGAAAAAACGACCACGGTGGCAATAACCGACGAACTTGTGCCTGTTACCGACCTTGTAAAAGTGTTCAACGACGCGGCGCAAGAGCCGACCTTTGGCGGAACGCTTGTCAGGGGTACCGACTTCGAAGTAAGTTATGCGGTAAAAGCGGGCTCGATCGACATGCTCGATTTTAGCGGCAAACCCGTTGGCGCCGGTACTTACATTGTTACCGTCACGGGTAAGGGCGCGTACGAGGGCAGTTTCACCAAAGAATTCGTGATTAACAAGGCCGCGCGATCAGACGTTCCCGTCGGACTTATCGCCAACCCGATTTCGTGCAGGGACGGCAGCGGCACAATCGACGGCGTTACCATCGCGATGGAATACAGAAAAGTCGGCGACGCGGATTATACAAAGTGCACGTCAAGTAAGATTACAGGGCTTGCGGCAGGCGAATACCAAATAAGATACGCGGAAAACGAAAACTATCTGGCAAGCGCTGACGTAACCGTTACCATTGCCATAAGCCATAATCTGGGCACGCTTATTGAAGAAACCCCCGCAACTTGTATTGCTGACGGTATGAAAGCGCATTATTATTGCTCGGATTGCGGAAAATACTTTGACGAAAGCAAAAAAGAAACAACCGAAGCAGCGTTGATTATCCCCGCAACCGGCGTTCATACATTTGGCACGCTTATTGAAGAACAACCCGCAACTTGTATCGCAGGCGGTATGAAAGCACACTACAAATGCACAGTGTGCGGAAAATACTTTGACGCGGACAAAAACGAAACAACCGAAGAAGCGTTGAAAACTCCCATCAGCCCATACTACGGGCATAGTTTTGGTTTTTGGGTAGAAGAACAGTACGCAACTTGTCAAGCCCCGGGCAAAAAGGATACAAGCATTGCAGCATCTGCAACAAGGATTACGACGCAAGCAATACGGTAATTACCGATTTTGTTATTCCTGTCAATCCGGACGGTCACGAATTGGGTGATTTGGTTGCAGAAGTTCCTGCAACTTGCAAAGATACCGGTGTAAAGGCGCATAGAGATTGCAATTTGTGCGGAAAGAATTGCGATCCCATAACCCGAAAAGAGATTGCGGACTTGACTATCCCCACCACAAACAACCATACCTACGGTAAGTTGATACCCGAAGTGCCTGCAACAACCACAGAATTTGGCGTGAAAGAACATAAAGATTGCTCGGTTTGCGGAAAGCACTTTGATAAAGACGGGAACGAAATCACCGACCTTAGAATTGCCAAAATCGGCACGCATAACGTGGTAATAAACGGCGAAAGCAAATTCTATGTACACGGCGAAAGCGTAACCGTAACGGCAGAGGATAAAGACGGCAAAGTGTTCAAAGGCTGGAAGGACGAAAGCGGAAAAATCGTCAGCACAAACAAGAGTTATACCTTTACCGTAAACGGCGAAACAACCCTTACGGCTGTATATGACGATATGCCTTCGGGCGGTGGCGAAATCACCCCACCTGCTAAAAAGGACGGACTTTCGGGCGGACAAATTGCGGGTATTGTAATCGGTTCGGTAGCGGTCGCAGGAATCGGCGGATTTGCAATCTTCTGGTTCGCTGTCAAGAAAAAAGACGTTTGCAGACTTGGGCATTGCTTTGAAGAAAGGCTTTACGGCAATGGGAAACTTCTTCAAAACTCTCGGAGCAAAAATCAAATCATTGTTCACCAAAAGGAAATAATTTGCAGGATTAAGCAAATCTAAACAACAGCAAAAAAGAGAGTTTGACTACGGTCAGACTCTCTTTCATATTTGCTAAAAATTTTTGAAATCGTGCTTGAAAAAATGGTGTTGGTTTGGTATTATTTTGGTATTGAAGTTATTGCGGTATTTTGAAAATTACTCAACATAAGGAATCAGACAAGGTGAAAAACAAAAAATTGGCGTCGAATATTGTGCTTATGGTTATGGCGGTCATTATGTTGGCGGTGGGCGTGTACGTGTTGATGGGTGCGTCCGAGTACGCGCGCAAGGGCGTGAAAACCGAAGCGGAGATAACAAGCATCGTGATCGGCAATTCGTCAAACGGCGAGACAAGCTACAAGGTCAACGTGGAGTTTTGGGTGGATGGCACGAAGTATGGCGGAGAGTTGGATACCTATGACACGAGCATGCGCACCGGTGGCAAAACGACGGTGTATTATATGCCGAATGATCCGAACAAATTTCACAGCGCGCGGTTCAATTATTTGCCGGGCATAGCGTGCATAGTGGCGGCGGCGATTATGGCGATTGTGTTTTTCGTGCCGTACATTGTGGTGAGAGTCAGAGAAGCCAAGCTCGACAGATACACCGAAGAAGGCACGCATATCGTGGCAAGGATCATGCAGGTGAAGCGCAGAAATACGCGCCTTTACAACAAGACGATCGCGGTGGTCGAGTGCATGGGCAGCGACAGAAACGAGTATAGCCAAAAGGTGCTTTTGGACATAGGCGACGAATACGTGGTGGGTGACGACATAGACGTGTACGTCAGTGCGAACAACCCGAAAAAATATATCATCGACACCGAAGGATACCTGGAAAAACAAAGCGCAAGATATACCGACGATTCACAAAATCAGACAAGCAATTGATATGCAGATAAACATCGAACAACTCGAAAAATTAAGTAATGACGAATACGTTCTTTTCGATATGCGCCCCGAGACAGACAGGGCGTACGGTTTTATACCCGATTCCGTCAGCGTCACGGAAGAAGAACTGCGAGAAAATCCGCCTGCGGATAAGTCGAAAAAAATCGTCGTGTATTGTGCGAAGGGAATTTTGAGTGTGGACGTCGTTGAATGGTTATGCGAGCAAGGATACGACGCATACAGTCTCGAAGACGGATATTTTGCGTGGCTGAGACGGCAGATGCAAAAGCAGGTGGACGACGATTTCTGTGCCAAAGTCGAGCAGAGTTTGCGTAAAAAATTCAAGTCCGATATATTCGGCAAATTTATCAAAGCAATAAAAGAATACGACCTTATTCATGACGGAGACACTATTGCGGTGTGCATATCGGGCGGAAAAGATTCCATGCTCATGGCAAAATGTTTTCAAGAACTCAAACGTCACAGCAACGTGAATTTTGACGTCAAATATCTCGTTATGGACCCGGGATATGCGCCGGAAAATCGCCGTATAATCGAGGAAAACGCTCGCCGACTCAACGTGCCGATAACCGTATTCGAGACGAACATTTTCGAGAGCGTATACAACGTTGACAAGTCGCCGTGCTATCTTTGTGCAAGGATGAGACGCGGATATCTGTACAACTTCGCAAAGCAACTCGGCTGCAACAAAATTGCGCTCGGACATCATTACGACGACGTCATCGAGACAATACTCATGGGGATGTTGCACGGCGCGCAGATACAGACTATGATGCCGAAACTTCACAGTACGAACTTTGAAGGAATGCAACTCATACGCCCCCTTTATCTCGTGCGCGAAGACGACATAAAAGCGTGGAGAGATTACAACGATTTGCATTTCATACAATGCGCTTGCAAGTTTACCGACACGTGCACGTCTTGCAACAACGGACAAAATCACAGCAAGCGACAGGAGACGAAAGAACTCATTCGCGAACTGAAAAAGAGCAATCCCGACGTTGAGAAATGTATATTCAGAAGTGTGGAAAACGTGCATCTGGAAACGGTCATCGCATATAAAAAAGACGGAGTGAAACACAGTTTTCTCGAAACCTATGACGATAAGAAATGACGAAATACGTGTTTTATATGTCGAAAACGAGTATATAAAACGGCGATAACGTCGCGAAGAACAAATAACGAGAAAAGCACCCCCCACCTGCTAAGCCGGTGGGGGTGCTTTTTGTGTTTTGCCGAACGAGCGGGCAATCGCTTAAATTCGGATATTCGATATTATGTTATAAAATATAATGGTATTATATCAAAATTATTATAGGTTTTTTATCGGGCATCGGGGCGGCGTATCACAGCAGCAAGGTTTTGTCTTCGCCCATGCCCATCATTCCGTCAAGCACGTATTTGTTGCCGTCTTCGTCGCGGATATAACCTTCGAGCGTGCCGAACGCGACGTAGTAGTCGATGTTGACGACGAGCGCGTGCATAATCATCGGGTTCATGTTGCGAACGCTGAATTTGAGATTGACCATATCGTGTTCGTCTTTGATTATCCAGGTCGAGTGGTCGCAGAAGTCTTTACTTTCTGGGGAGCGGGTGAATTTGACGGGCGGAAGAATGCTCGTTTCGCCTTCGAGCCAAAGGATGTTTTCGTTGTATTTTTCTTGGTCGATAGACTGATTTCTCGTAAGGTTGAAAGCGAGCCATTTTTCTTCGCCGCCGACGTTGCATTTGCCCATTGTCGTAACCCAGTCGTAGTGCGCGCGACGGGGATAGAATCCGCGGTGGTCGTCGACGATTGCGGTGCTGTTTGCGTCGGTGAGCATTTCTTCGCCGTTGATCACGAGTCTGCCTTCCGCTTTGAAGAAGTCCTTTTGGCTGTAAAGGGGACGATTTTTGCCGAAGGGGATACTTGCCACGCAAGGCTTTGAAAGGCGGGTGAGCTTAAAGTCGTATTCGATCGTCGCTTCGCCGTAGTTTTCTTTTATTGCCTTGACGATGGTCTTATCTTTGTTCGGGACGGTGATAAGGCATTTGCCGGAGTGCTTGCCCGAAAGGTCGCATTTTCCGTCTTGGAAGTTGTTGACGTATTTGACGTGAGAGACGGGCGTCTCGCCTTCCGCAATCGAGCCGTTGATGAGATTCGGTGCGATGACGGTGTCTTTGGATTTGAGATTGGTGTCCCAGCAATACACTTTGCCCGTGCGTTTGTCGTAGAAGACGTTCAGCGTTTTGCCGAAGATTCCCATATCGCAAACGACGGCAAGAAGAACGCCGTTTTCCAGATGGACTTCCGTCGCTTCCCAAAGGGTAAGTTTGAGACGGTTCATGCATTGGGGCGCGTGCGTCGGCTTTTTGAGTTTCACAAGGTCCATTTGTTCAAACTCTTTGTCAAACGTGCCGAAAGCGCAAATTCCTTTCTCGTCAACCATGCTTTTAGGGGTGGGGACGGCTCTTCGTTTTTGGTCGATATACTTTGAATATTCTCCCATAATTTTTCTCCTTATTCCTTATATTATATGAACGCCGAAGCGCAAATATTTTTCGTTGTTCGAAAAACCGCGTTTTATCATGGCATTTTGACATGATAAAAGCGGTTTTGCGTTGAAATCGTTATTTTGCCATATCGTCTATCTTTTCGACGAAGTCGCAAAGCACCGCAAAAGTTTTTTCGAGACATTCTTTGTTTACGTCTTCGGCGACGTCCAGTCTCGTGTGATAATATCTCGGCAAGTTGAAGTTCATTGCGGTCACGCACACGCTGTTGAATCCACCTTCGGTGTATGCGGCGGCGTCCGTTGCGCCGAGTGCCACGCTGCCTTTTTTGCAAGTGACGCCTTCTTGCTTGCAGGCATCAAGCCATAACTCCGTTGCTTCGGAGTCGCATTTTATAAGACCGTTCATGTCTTTGTAGTTTACGAGCATGTGATCTTCTTCTCGCAACGTATCGAGACAGAGTATGGTTGTTGGACAGTCTTTAAAATTGTTCTTGTGTGCTTTTACCCACGCTTTCGCTCCGCGTAGTCCCGCTTCTTCGCCGCCTGCGCAAATGCAACCGACTTCGGTGTGCTCGAAATCGACGCCGTTGTCTTTGAGTGCTTTCAGAAATGCAAGCCCCATTGCGCAGCCCGTAAGGTTGTCGGTTGCGCCGTCAACGACCACTTTCGGATTGAAAAGAATATACATAAGAATCCAAAACGGGACGAAAACGCCGCTCACGCAAAGCGCGATGAGCAGTGAAGTGTTGCCCAAAGGACTTGCAAACATGCCCGTTATCACACATTCGGCAACGGCAACTGCCGTAAAATAAAGTATGCCGATGACGGAGATAAGGAAGTGCGCAATAAACGCTTTTCCGTTTATTCTGTAATTGAGCGTCCACTCGTACGCCGCATCGGCGTGTCCGCTGATGAGAACGCGACGTTTCACTTCGCCTATCGGTTTCTTGATTGCCGTCATGTTGAGAGATTCGCGTTTCGGGAAAAGGAAATCTACGACTTTGCGATATAGAACGAATTCGAGAATCATGAGAGACATGCCGATTAAGATTAAGACGATAGACGCGAGCGGTGCGAAAAACGCCACGACGAACGCTGCAAGAATGAGCGTAACCGTTATGTATATCCAGCCCATGAACGCAAGTGTGTTTGCGTAATACGGTTCGGTCGTCACGCTGTCGGCGTACGGTTTTGCCGTTTGTGCCATATAATTGACGGCGTCTCTTTCGCCCTGACTGCCACAGTCGCGTTTCCCGAATTTTTTGATGACGTCGCCGATAAAGCCGAACATAAAGTTCGCGCTTTGTCCTTTGTTTTGTTTGAGTTTGTCAAGTTTCATCTCTTCACCCCTGTTTTTTCGGCGTTTTATATTGAAAACACCTATACAATCAAATTATATTATCAAATATTCCCCTCGTCAATATGACTTTTCGACATTACCGAACGATTGTTCGTTTTTAGCGGTTTATTGTTTTGCGATTTCCTGATATGCGGTGGCAATTCTTTCTATTATTTCGACGTGATTGAAGGTCTTGTGATACACGATTGTGGTCTCGCGCGTCATGCTCAGGTTTTCTATCGGCAAAGCAACCAACGATTTTTTGCGCAACTCTTTCATGCATGCGCTTTTTGAGAGAATGGATACGCCCACGTCTTTTTTGACTAGATTTTTTATCGTAGAAATACTGTCAACTTCGATGATTACGTCGAAATTGTCGATAGACTCTCCGATTGCTTCGAGCGAGTTTGCAAATTTTTCGCGCGTTGCGGAAGTGGGTAGGCGCAAAATAAGATGTTGTTTTTTCAGGTCGTTCAGCGTGATTGCGGGTTTTTGTGCGATGGGGTTTTGACTTGACACCATGCACATGAGCATGTCAGTGTCGATCACCATGAAGTTGAAGTCGGGATTTGTCGGTTTCTCTTCGATAATCAGTATATCGAGTTCAAAATTTTCAAGCATAACATAAAGATTTTTTATCGTGTCAGTAATAAAAGTTATGTTTATGTTATCGTCGCCGAGTGCGATTTTCGACAATGCTTCAATCATATATCCGCTCTCTTGCGTGTGGGTTATGCCTATTCTGATTTTTCGGATATTCGCTTTTGCGTTTTTGATTTTATCGCGCATTTTATCTTGAAGAGCATGCATTCTTTTTGCATACAAAAGTGCGATTTCTCCTTCTTGCGAGAGCACGATTTCCCCTTTTTGCGCAAAAATACCTGTGTTCCGAGTTCTTCTTCCAGTTTTTTGATGTGTTGAGACACGGCAGGTTGGGTAAGTCCGAGAATTTCACCGGCCTTTGTGAAATTTTTCACTTCGCACACAGTGATAAAAGTTTCGAGTTTTTCGTCAAGCAAAGACATAATAAAATCTCCTTATAATGTCAAATTATCAACTTATAAATAAACATAATTTGACTTTATGTTGATACAATCATAACATATCGGCATAAAACGTTCAAGAGCCAAGCGCGATTTTGTAAAAATTCGTGCAAAAAGTAGGGGATAATATGTTGTTAGAAAATCTGCCGAGCGTGTCTCAGGTTATAGTTGCTATTGCGGTTATGCTTCTTGCGGGATACTTGATGTCGCGCGTGACGAAGATGCTAAAATTGCCAAACGTCACGGGCTATATTGTCGCAGGCATTATCATCGGACCGTATTGTCTTAAAATCATTCCGACGGGCGTCGTGCAGGGAATGAGTTTTCTCGCAGATATCGCGCTCGCGTTTATAGCGTTCAGCACGGGAGAGTTTTTCAAACTTTCCACTCTCAAAAAAACGGCGGCAAAAACATCGTCATCACGGTTTTCGAAGCGTTGCTTGCTTCTATTCTCGTGTTTTTCGTCATGTATTTCGCATTGAAAATGAGTCTTGCGTTCTCAATCGTGCTTGCGTCGCTTGCAGCTGCCACCGCGCCTGCTTCGACGATGATGACCATACGACAGACGGGCGCGCACGGCGATTTCGTGGATACGCTTTTGCAAGTCGTGGCACTTGACGACGTAGTCGGACTTGTCGCGTTTTCGGTTGCCATTGCGGTTGCAACGGCGTCTCTTTCGGGACAAATCACGGCAAAGAATATCCTTTTGCCGATAGTATACAATCTTGTTGCGTTCGTTGTGGGCGGAGTGCTCGGTTTTATATTGAAACTGCTCATTTCAAATCATTCGTCCGACAATCGCCTTATCATTGCGGTTGCGATTATATTTACGTTCTGCGGCATCTGCACTTTTATGGACGTATCTCCGCTTCTCGGTTGTATGGCAATGGGCACGGTGTATCGCAATGCGTCGGGAGACGACAAACTCTTCAAACAACTCAACTATTTCACACCGCCCATTCTTCTGTTGTTCTTCGTGCGCTCGGGCGTCAATTTCGACTTGGGCGCACTCGTCAGCACGGACAGTATAGGCGGAACGTCTTTGCTTGTCATCGGCGTGGTGTATTTCTTCGTGCGTATTCTCGGCAAGTACGGCGGAGCGTTTTTAGGATGTCTTGTCGTCAGAAAGGATAAAAAAGTGCGCAACTGGCTTGGGCTTGCGCTCATACCGCAAGCGGGCGTCGCGATAGGACTTGCCGCACTCGCCGCAAGAACGATAGGCGGGGAGACGGGCAGTGCTATGGAGACGATAATTCTTGCGTCAAGCGTGCTGTACGAACTTATAGGTCCTGCCTGCGCGAAACTGTCGCTGTATTTGTCAAAGTCGTACTCGAAGGATATAGACGTGGTCGTGCCCGACGAACAAATCGAAGGCGCGGCGCAAAAGAGCAACGTCGAAGTGCTGATAGACAAAATCAACGAAATCCGCACTCGCATCCCCGAAAGCAAGGAGAGCGAAGACGAAAAAGCCTACGACGAAGCCGCCGAAGAATACTACGTTCTCAACTCTCGTCAAAAAAGACGATAAACGGTTTTGAAGGGAAACGGTATGTGTGACTTCAAAGACGGAACTTCGAGCCGCAACGGCGGCGAGCAAATAAGCGCCGAGCAAGACGATAAGTACGAGCGACTGCGCCGTGTTGTTGGCTACTGCCTGGCGCACAAAGCGTGGTGGCATAACAAAGGGGCGATAACTATCTATGCGAGTGCCGACTTCCCCTCTTCTAGCGATGTGTGGCTAAAAAGAGTAAGCACTATGTTCGAGAAGTAGGGGCGCGACGCGTTAAGCAATTCGTCCAGCGGACGGATTGTAGCCAAAGCGAACAAGGCGGATTGCCACGCAAACGCCGCAGTCGGACAAGCCCGAAGGGAAGGGGTAATGTTGTATTAAAGAGTAAGAAGAGAGAAACTCTTTCAAATAAAAAAATAGGAGATAAAATAATGATTAATTATATCGATCCGCTTGCAAAAGTTATGGGGGAATGGTCGTGGAACGTCACGGTTTATTCCATATTGCTCAGAGTCTTAGTGCCGCTGTTGTTTGCGTTTTACGTGGGAAGCGAACGCTCGACGAAAGGTCACACTGCAGGACTTAAAACGTTTATATTGTTGTCGCTTGCGTCAACGTCGTGCATGATTATAGATAGGTCTTTGTCTTTGACCGTACCCGTCTGCTCGGCGGGTGCGCTGATAGGCACGGCAATGCTCAGCGGCAATTCGATTCTTTTCAGTGCGAAGAACCAAATCAAAGGTCTCACCACGTCGGCATGGCTTTGGACTTGCGCGATTTTCGGATTGCTTTTCGGTGCGGGACTTTACACTTGCGCACTCATTCTTGCGGCTGTGTACGTTGTGATATTGCAGGCGTTTCCGACGCTCGAAAAGAAACTCAAACAGCGTTCCGATCACTTCGAACTACATCTCGAACTCAAATCACGCAACGATTTGCCGCAATTTATGACCACGCTCAGAGAACTCGGCATGCGCATCGACGACGTTGAAATGAACTCTGCGTTTATCAATTCCGGCCTTAGCGTGTATTCGCTAAAACTCACCATCGAAAGCAATGAACTCAAAAAGTATAAAACCCACGATGAGATAATCGAAGCACTTCGCAGCATCGACTATATTCACTACGTGGAAGAAAAATAATATTCGTACAATAAGGGCGGAAGGGCGGGAGCAGGTGTCGCTTTGCACGAAAGTGCAGAGCGATGTTTGTTATTATCGAGTTTGTTATTATCCGACATTTTCGGAGCGTCGGTTTACGATGCAAATAGCATTTGATTTTGCAAAAACGGCTTGATATAAAAAATAAAACTTTTGCACAAACAAAAGTTTTATCGTATCGTTTTTAGTAGTTAAAGTGTAGAAATCGATTTTTTATTGCGGTTTGCGGAGTTTTCCGTCAAGCCCCTTTATAAGAAAGCATTTGCCTACGACGTCGTCAAGACTTACAGGTCCGAAAACTCTCGAATCGAGAGAGACGTCTCTGTTGTCGCCCATGCAGAATATTTTTCCGTCGGGGATATAGATGTCTATATCCTGTCCCTTGGTCATCGGAGTGATGTACGGCTCGTCGAGTTGTCGATCATTGACGTATACGACACAGTCTTTGATTTGCAGGTGGTCACCGCCGACGGCTATGACGCGTTTAACTAGCGTACTCACCGTGTTTTCGTGAGCTTTTTCCGTGTTGAAAACCACTATATCTCCGCGTGATATTTTTGCAACTTTGTCGAGATACAGCACTTCGCCATTGGTGCGTTGATTGTCGAATTTGTTTCCGTTGCCGCCGTCAAGAGTGGGGTACATCGAAGTACCGTCTACGATAAACGAAGCGAAGACGTATTGTTTGAGCAACAGCCCAGTTGCCACAGCGAGTATCACGACGAGCAACACGCAAACGACGGAAACCATTATCCGTTTCTTTTTGATTTGTTTGTCCACGTCGGGTGCTATTTCGTTGAATTCCAGTTCTTCCATGCCAAATTATATTGTTCTTTTGTGTGAAAGTTTCTTATATCCACAAAAAGTTGTTGAACGCAACGCCTTCGATGTTGACCAGTTCAATCATTTTCACGTTTGCGAACGTTGACAACGTTCTTCCTTCTTCGCTCTTGAAATCGGTGCATTCAAAGAGCAGTTTTTGCCAAAATTCTCCGCCTTTCAGGTGTGTATGAGCGGTGTATTTTTTGAGTTCGGGATACGAGAATACCGAGAGATACAATTCGCATTCGTCTTTTGCAAAAGCGTCCACGTGCAACGCCGCCAGACGGGATAGCGAGCGCATCTCGAAAAGACTGCGAATAAGCGTCAGATTGCCTTTCTTTGCGGTGATTCCGTCAATGCCGAAAGGACCTTTTTCAAGTGTGATCACGTCTTCGTCGAGGATGGTTGCGTCGGTTTTTGCGATGAAAGAGCCGAGTCCCATGCTCGAATCGTATATGATGTTCGTTCCGCGCGGAGTGGTTTCGACGTTCTCGACGCCGTGTTTTGACGGAACGGCACAAACGACTCTCGTCGAAGTGACGTTGCCGTTGGGATATTCAAACGTCGCATACGCAACGATAGGCTCGTCCGCATCGTAAACGGGCACGTCGCAGATATATTCGTGTTCACCGACTTTTTGTTGAACCGCAATCGGTTGATAGTATCTTTCCTTGCTTACAAGTTCGCCGTAACTGACGTACAAAGTGCGTTTTGACGCCTTATGTGCGGTGGTAAGTCTCACGTACAGTCTTCCGTCGGTAGTCTCGAATCTTATGCCCGGCACAATCTGTTCGCCTGCGTCCTGAGCAAGATTGTTTCTGAGCCACAAAAGAAGTGCACGATAGGTCTTTTGTGTGATTTGTATGCCACAAGAGACGGACACTATCATTTGCTTGACCGCTGATTTGACAAGGTCGTACATATCGGCGGCTCTGTCTACGTCGCAAAGAAGCGAATCGCGCGTCGTGATTATAAGCGTCGGGCAAGTGACAAACATGGCGTAGGTTTCTGCGCCGACGCCGGTGGAATAGGCAAGTTGCTCATCGCCTTGCGGAATATCCGTGCTTGAAAAACGCGGATTTTCGCTTGCCCAGCGGTATCCGCCGCCGTTGATTGCCACGAGAGCGGACACTCTGTTGTCCGTGCCTGCAACAAGCCACGACAGTTGCGAGCCTATGCCGAAGCCCAGCACGCCTATGCGGTTTTTCTGCACGATGGGTTGTTCGTTGAGAAGACTTATGGCTCTTCTTGCGATTTTCGACCACACAAACCACGGCGTATTGCGTGCGTCGGTTTCGATTGCGTCGAGACGGTTTTTGCAGTCGGGAAGTTTTGCATACGAAAGGCTTTGCGGAAAAGTCGTTTGCGATTCTTCCAACGTTCCGCAATAATCGAGAACGCCAACGACGTAGCCTTCTTCCACAAAATCTTTGATTGCAAGCAGCGAGTCGTGATTTTCAAAAGACGGCAATATGAGAATGGCAGGGCGTTCATCCTGCCAACGCGCGTCGCAATATATGTCGAGACACGCACGCACTCTTCCGTCTTTTGCCGTGTCTGCGGTGAAGATTTGGCGAGTGCTTGCAAAATTGTCCGTCGTCTTAGAAGAGATGATTGACGCTTCCAAAGACGCTTGCGTCGGGTCGAAGCCTTCCCACACTTCCGTGGGAGTCATAAATCTGAGTTCCATACTCGCTATTATATCTCAAAAACACGACGATGTAAAGAAATAAAAACCTTATGTATCGCCCGCACGTGCAATCCGCGCATACGCGTGAGCTCGTTCCACTCGTCTTATTTTCGCTATCGTCTGCGGTTGACAATGTTTTTGCCGTGCTTTTGAGCAACTTGCCGTATTCCGCGTTCATTTTTTTTATAGTTTCGTCGTCGAGAAGAAAATCCATATTCACCCCCGAAACATTGTATGCCGAAACTCTTCATTTGGGTGTAAGGCGATTCGGCACGCGCAATTGCGCCGCACGTCGTATATAGGCAATCGACGCATGAGAATCATCGAGATTTTCTCTTATGCGGTTTCTTGCACTTTTATGGTCACTTTTGCAAAGAAATTCAACTCGTCAAGGCAGTTCTCGGGGAGCGTTCTGCCCACCGATTGATAGGCTTTGTCTTGAAGATTTAGAAAGTCGATGCCGCATTGCTTGGACGTTTCAAACAGTTCCGTCAACTGTTTTTCAAATTGTTTGGCAAGAAGATTTGCGTATTGCTTGACGATTTCGTCCGCGCTTGAAAGCACTTTGTTCGTGTTTACGTGTTGAACGTCGCTTAGGTCAACCGACAATTCCATATCGGCAAAGATAGATTTTCCTTTCGCCTTGATTCTTATTTTTTTGCCCAGAATCTTAAATTCCATAGAACCGCCGTCGTCTGCCGTGTAATTGAGCGTGCCGACGATGTCTCTGCTTGAAAAAAGTGCGAGCAATTCTGAGGGTTCACCTTCGATGATTTTGAACTTTTCGTGATTGAAAACAAGCGCGCGGGATAAGTCCATTTCGTAGGTGTCGCCGCCTCCGCCCTGTTCGGTCATGGGCGGATTTTCCATTTTCGTTGCGATGATATAAGGTATGGCGTTAGATTCGCTTCTCGAGAGTGACCGCGCGGCAAAGTCTTTGACGGTGGTGCGAATCATGCCGTCCGAGCCTTCTTCGTTGGTTAGTGCCTGCTGCAAAAAGAACGGCGACGAAAGAGTCGTGCCGAGCCGCAGTGCCATGATTTCTTTCGGGGCGTGTTTTCCCGACACGAGAATTGCCTGTTCGGGTAAAGCGTACATGCCCGTAAGCGGATATATGAGTTGCAGGTGGTCGAGTTTAAGCACGGCGGGGGAGACGAAAAGTACGTTGCAATGCGCAAGGGACACGATAAGTCCCATTTTTCTCGAAATATTGTCGAGTGCGTCCGCGATGGTTTTGCCTTGTGCGTTGTACATCGCATAGGTTGCCTGCGCGTCCTGTCCGCCCGCAATTCCCACAAGCACTGATTGTGCGGACACGTCGAATTCTTTTGTTTGCTCGTCAAAGTCTATGCCGATGCCAAGCACGATTGCCGATTTTATCAGAGACGGCGTTTCAACCGTTCTGCCGAAAACGACAAGTATTATCGCAATGATGAGAATGACCGCCCACTTAGTGCGTGCCACGTATGAAGAAACGGCAAGTTTTTTTCATTCCGCACCCCCTTGTTGCGCTCTTTGCGTATCGGCTGAAAAAGGCTTCAGATTGCCGTCGTTTTCGCTGTCGGGCATTGCGGACTCAATCTGCGGATCGGGGGTGTATTCGTCGTCTAGACAAGCGAATATATGACGGTATTTTTTCTTTTTTCACGGTGGCGGCAAGCACCAGAAACGAAGGCAGAGCAATCGCTATGCCGAAAAGGACATAGCCGAAAATGCCGAGAGCAAAGTCGGTCACGGTTTGAGCCGAAGTGACGGTTAGTGCGGTGACGAGAACGGCAACGGGGCACAGAATTTTGCTTAAAGTCGCACTGCCCGTCGCACGCTCGAAAGTCTTGTATGCACCGTCGTATAAAAATGCCATCGAGATTATGGAAATTGCGATTATTATAAACAGGTTCGTCCATTCCATTCTGCCTATTTCGAGAGAGAGTTGGTTGAAACTTGCAATGTGGATAAGAAGGTCCGCCACCATTTTCAATGCGTTTCCGTATAGCGCGATGCCAAGCATGACTATGACGTTGACAAGCGTCCATATGCATACAGCGGTAGTTGTGATATACGGCATTTTCTTGTTGCGTATTTTTATGAATGCAAACGGAAACATATCTCCGAGCCACAGCCCGAAATGCGGTGCTTTTGAAAAGAACTCGCTCGGCGGCATAGAAAAAATCGGGAGATTGCGACCTATATCCATATTCATGTCTAGAAAAGCAAGATTTGCGACTATCGAAAAAACCGCAAGCGCGGCAAACAATTCTGCGGTTCGGGCAATGGATCTCGTACCTTTTAACCCAAGATAAACTACGGGCAAAAGGAATAAAACGTATATGAGAAACGGTTGCGTCCCCGTGAAAAGTTCGTGGGTGAGATAACTCATACAGTAGCAGAAATAAAACACGATTTTCATCGTCAGCCACATTGACGACAGAAGGCAGCACGTTTTGTAAAATTTGCAGTTTACGGCAACGAGCATTCCGTCTCCGTTCATTCTCGAAAACGCAAAAGACAGTGCCGCTATCAGAAATTCGACCGCCGTAAAGAGAAGATACAACCACAGCGTCGAAGAGCCGTAACTCTCGCAGATAATGCCGGGTGCGGCGGACAGTTTGAACGCAAATCCGACGGCTACGACGATAGCTGCTGCTTGTGAATTGTAGATATTGTTTTTTGGCAAACTTTTGCGCAATCTATGTTTTATAGTGATATTTTGCATTGTTCAACACCGTTTTGTGTTATTTTCTTATTCTTCGACGGTTTGCCGTCGGGATAGAATAGGGGCGCAGTTCCATGCTTGACGAGTCCGCTTTCATAAGCCCGTCCTGAAGGTCGGGAGATATTCTCGGTGCGTACGGAGCAAGGTAAGGCGTACCGAAATTGTCAAGGGATGCAAGGTATGCGATGATGACGAGAGCGAGTATGATTATGCCGACAAATCCCATAACCGCACTTATGCAAAGAAACAAAAATCTTAGTATGCTCATTGCGCCGACTTGGTCGGGCACGCAAAAAATTCCTATCGCGGACAGTGCAACGACAAGCACCGACGGAGACGAGATAAGCCCCGCTTTCACCGCAGTGTCTCCGAGCACGATTGCTCCTACGACGGACAGAGAAATCCCGAAGTATCTCGGCATGCGTATGGACGCCTGATTGAGTATCTCGAAGAGCGTCATCACAAGAAGCATTTCTATTGCGGGCGGAAAGGGTATGTTTGTCGTTGCAGACATCAGCGTCATAAGAAATTTGAGCGGCAGAAGTTGAAAGTGATAGGTTTGAAGAGCGATGTATACGCCCGGCAAAAATATCGTCAACATTGCGCCTAAAAATCGGAACACGCGAATCATCGAGGCGCGCCAGTCTCCCGAGTAATAATCGTAGCCGTCCTGCACGTCTTCAAAAACGAGATAGGGTAACGTCACCACGATAGGCGAGCCGTCAACGACGATTGCGATGCGCCCTTCGAGAAGTTTTGCGCTGACGACATCGGGTTTTTCGCTCGTGCCTGCTTGCAGAAAGAACGAGTTTTTGCGAGTTTGTATAAAAGACAGAACGTACGCGCTGTCCACAACGCCGTCAACGTCGATTTTTCTTATTTTTTCGCAAATCGTTTTAACGACGTTTTCGTCTGCTATTCCGTGCACGTACATCACTGCCACCGTGGTTGCGGAGTATCTGCCCACCTGAAAACTTTTCATCACAAGATCGGGAGATTTTATGCGGCGGCGTATCATCGACGTGTTTGTCTTTATTTCTTCCACAAAGCCTTCGCGCGGACCTTTCATAACGCTCGAAGTCGGCGGTTCTCCGATTGCACGCGTGCTCGGTTTTCGGAGTGAGAAAATATAGGCGTTGTCGTCTTCTTCGATGAAAAACGCTATGTCGCAAAGTGCGATTTCACCGGGAGCGTTTTCAATCGGCACGACCTTAATCTCGTCGCTGTACGCAACCGTGTTCTGCAAAGTTTCGAGATACGGAGAAGAAAGCCTTTCGGCATTTTTCAAAGGTCTCACGACGTCCTGCTCGAAAAGCACTTTGTCGATATTGCCGTCAAGATAGGCAAAAGACAATTTTTGTCGCCGACGCGCAAAGGACGACACTTGAAGTCGTCGCTTTGAGAAAACGAGATATTGAGCCTTTTTGTAAGTGCTTCGATATTCACGCACGCATTATTGCCCAAAACCGCGGCAGTAAAACAATTTTGATTATTTTTTAGTCGTTTCTATGGAATCAAATCGTCATTTCCCGTCTTGACAATGAAAATACTTATGTTAAAATTATCTTATAAAAATAGGAGAATCTTATGAGCGACAACAGGAACGACAATATAGAAAACGACGCGATCTTATCCGTCGAAACGACGGACGAAAACGTTGAGAAAGAGCAATCCGAGCAAGAAGTCTCGTCGCAAGGTATACTTTACGATTACAGCGTGAAGCACGCGGCGGCACTTGCAAAGAAAGAGAAGAGAAAAGGCGTGATGCAGTTCATCAAATACGCGCTTTGTGCGGCGAGTGCAGGCATCATACAAATCGTTTTGTTCACGATTCTGCAAGCGGTTTTGCCGAAAGATATGGGCAACATTCACTTCATCGTGGAAGATATGCCGCTCGGCACGTTCATTGCGACTACGGTTGCGCTTTGTGCTTCGATACTCTGGAATTTCACGTTCAACCGCAAATTCACTTTCAAAGACGCCGGCAACGTTCCGCGTGCAATGATACTCGCATTCTTATTTTACGTGCCGTTCTATCCTTTCCAGACCTGGTACGTGCACACGATAAAATCTTTGCTCGGACAACATATCAGCATTGACTGCGCAGGCATAATCGCAGAAGCGTCGGTTATGGCGATAAACTTCGCGCTTGAATTTATGTGGCAGAAATTCGTCGTGTTCAGAAAACCAAAAGACAAGAAGGCCGCCCCTGCCAAACAAGATCAAGCGGCGGAAGAGTAGTGATATGTACGCTTCGAATAAGATTTATTAGTTCACATCTCTACAAAAGTTTTGCGTTTAAACCCTAAATAGAACACCCCATCTTTCCGGTCCGTGCCGGTATTTCTTCCACCACTCGACAAAAGTTTTGCGTTTAACCCCTAAATGCAACTTTCCCCTTTTCTCAGGTGTTTTCCCTATCACCGTTCCCCCTTTCAGGGAACCCACGGTGACCGCGTAGCGGGGGACAACACTCGGTCGAGACATAACTAACGTCATTTCTCTTATTATGCCACTTCGCCTGCGTGGCAGCTGCGCAACAGAACGCCACGCATTCTCGTACTTCACACACAAGGGCTCCCGCACGTCAAAAACAAGCGAACTTGGGTGTGAGTAAGAAAGATGAAAGCGCAGTTTTTGGCGTGTGGGAAAAAGGAACACAAAGACCAAAAGGTAAACGATTGCAACTTGTTGTAATCGTTGCAAAATGGGCTTGTGTGTGACGTAAGTCTGACGCTCGATGCGGTCGCCGCCTTGCGGCTTCAATTCCGTCTTCGAAGTTGCACATTCCGTTTATAAGTGCGCTCCGAATAGGCTTTCGGATAAGGCTCTGCCTTCCACAATTATTAATTATTAATTATTCATTATTAATTAAACAAAAATAGCCGTGCGTTTTGATTGTCTCGGCTTTCTTTTTGTGGTAAAATACTAAAAACTTTTCAAGGAGAAGCACGTTATGGCAAAATATTGCGACGAACCGTCAAGAACTTTCAGCGAATATCTTCTTATCCCCGGTTTCACTTCGGAAAAATGTATTCCCGCAAACGTAGACCTTAAAACGCCCATCGTCAAATTCAAAAAGGGCGAAACGCCGAGAATAGAACTCAACATTCCGCTCGTGTCGGCAATCATGCAATCGGTCAGTGACGACAGAATGGCAATCGCACTCGCAAAAGAAGGCGGAATATCCTTTATATTCGGCTCTCAATCGGCGCAAAGCGAAGCGGATATGGTGCGCAGAGTCAAAGCATACAAGGCAGGTTTCGTGCCCAGCGACAGCAATCTTACGCCCGACGCGACGCTCAAAGACGTGCTCGACCTTGTCGAACGCAACGGACACAACACCATTGCCGTCACCGATGACGGACTTGCAAACGGCAAGTTGCTCGGCGTTGTAACTTCAAGAGATTATCGTCCGTCAAGAATGTCTTTGGACGACAAAGTGTCGTCGTTTATGACGCCGAGAGAAAAACTTGTCGTCGCACCTGCAACGGTCACGCTCACGGAAGCCAACGACATCATCTGGGGACCACAAGCTCAACAGTCTTCCCATCGTTGACGAAAACGACAGACTTATGTATTTCGTTTTCCGCAAAGACTATGAACAACACAAGGAAAATCCGCTCGAAGTGCTTGACGCAGAGAAGCGTTATCTTGTCGGCGCAGGCATCAACACGTTGGATTTCGAAACGCGCGTGCCTATGCTCGTCGATGCGGGAGCGGACGTTCTTTGCATAGACAGCAGTGAAGGTTACACCGTGTGGCAAAAACGAACCATAGACTTTATCCGTGCAAAATATGGTGATAAAGTGCTTGTTGGGGCAGGGAACGTGGTTGACAGAGAAGGATTCTTGTTCCTTGCAAACGCGGGTGCGGACTTTGTGAAAGTGGGTATCGGCGGCGGCTCTATCTGCATAACCAGAGAGACGAAAGGCATCGGGCGCGGACAAGCGACGGCACTTATCGAAGTGGCGGCGGCTCGCGACGAGTACTTTGAAAAGACGGGTATTTATATTCCCATTTGCTCGGACGGCGGAATCGTTCAAGACTATCATATGACGCTTGCGCTTGCAATGGGGGCGGACTTCATTATGCTCGGCAGATACTTTGCTCGCTTTGACGAAAGCCCGACGGCAAAACTCAACGTCAACGGCAATTACGTCAAAGAATACTGGGGAGAAGGCAGCAACCGCGCAAGAAACTGGCAACGTTACGACCTTGGCGGAAAGAGTGGTCTTTCGTTTGAAGAAGGCGTCGATTCTTACGTACCGTATGCGGGCAAACTCGCAGACAACGTGCGCAAGAGTTTGTACAAGGTCAAGTCCACGATGTGCAACTGTGGCGTGACAAGCATCGCCGAACTTCACGAAAACGCAAAACTCACACTCGTGTCTGCAACCAGTATAGTTGAAGGCGGAGCGCACGACGTGCTGATAAAAAACAAATACAATTCATAGAACAAAAGCCGTCATCGCGGCAACGGCATCGCTTGCTTGCAAGCAACGCCGAGAGCCGCATTAGGCTTTTGTTCTGCTAATCGCGCCGAAAATCTTTGCTATCAGTTCAATCACGGGCAAAAACTCTAGCCACAATTTCGCAAGATTGTCGGCTTGGTGTTTAGATTGGGTGGGGCACCCACACCCGAAACGAAAACTTATTCGGAGCGTACTTATTAACGGAATGTGCAACTTCAAAGACGGAACACGAGCCGCAAGGCGGCGAGCAAAATAAGCGCCGAGCAAGACGATTGTACGAGAATGCGTGGCGTTTTGTTGCGCAGCTGCCACGCAGGCGAAGAGGCATAATGAGTGAACGATACTTTTCTATGCGAGTGCCGACTTCCCCTCTTCGAGCGATGTGTAGCTAAAAAGAGAAAGTACTATGTTCGAGAAGTAGGGGAAAGCCCGAAGGGAAGGGGTAATATTGCATTTAAAGTTTCAAACGCTCACCCCTTGTAGAGCCCCAAACAAAGACAAAAGAGTACAAAAAAAGACGATGCTATCGACATCGTCTTTTTTTGTGAAAACTTTATCAGCACACGCCTTCTGCAATCATAGCGTCGGCAACTTTCTTGAATCCCGCAAGGTTTGCGCCCGCAACGAGATTGTAATTCATGCCGTATGCGTTGAGTGCGTCGCAGATTTGTGTGTGAATGCCTTTCATGATTTGTTTGAGTTTTGCATCCACTTCTTCGCGCGTCCATGCAAGACGTTCGCTGTTTTGTGACATTTCAAGACCGCTCGTTGCCACGCCGCCCGCATTGACAGCCTTTGACGGAGTCACAAGCACGCCGTGAGACTGCAAGAATGCGATTGCTTCGTTGGTGGTCGGCATATTTGCGACTTCGTTGAGCACGGGCACGCCGAGTTTGACCATGGCTTGCGCGTCTTCGAGAAGAATCTCGTTTTGTCTTGCGCAGGGCATATAGATGTCTGCTTTGACGTTGCCCCAAGGTTTCTTGCCTGCGACGAATTCGCAACCGAATTTGTCTGCGTAGTCTTGCACTTTATTGCGGTTAGAAGCACGCATTTCGAGCATATAATCGATTTTTTCTCCGCTGACGCCGTCGTTGTCGACGATGTATCCGTCGGGGCCCGAAAGGGTGATGACCTTGCCGCCGAGTTCGGAGATTTTCTTTGCCGCGCCCCATGCCACGTTGCCGAAACCGGAGAGACAGAAAGTCTTGCCCGAAAGTTGCTCGCCTTCGTGTTTGAGCACTTCGTCAAGGAAGTATGTTGCACCGAAACCCGTTGCTTCGGGGCGAATGAGAGAGCCGCCGAAACTCAAACCTTTGCCAGTGAGAACGCCGTTTTCGTATGCGCCGACGATTTTCTTGTATTGACCGAAAAGATATCCGATTTCTCTTCCGCCGACACCCATATCACCGGCCGGAACGTCCATATCGGGTCCGATATAGCGATAAAGTTCGGTCATGAAAGACTGGCAGAAGCGCATGATTTCGGAATCGCTCTTGCCGGTCGGGTCGAAGTCCGCGCCGCCTTTTGCGCCGCCCATGGGCAGAGAAGTGAGCGAGTTTTTGAAAGTCTGCTCGAAGCCCAAAAACTTCATGGTGTCGAGATTAACGTCTTTTTGAAAACGAAGTCCGCCTTTGAAAGGCCCGATTGCGTTGTTGAATTGCACGCGATATCCGCGATTTACGTGATATACACCGTTGTCATCCATCCAAGGAACGCGGAAGATGATTTGTCTTTCGGGTTCGACTATGCGTTCGAGAATGACGTTTTTGCGCATAACGCTCTCGTTTTGCTCGATTGCGGGAGTCAGAGACGAGAGAACTTCTTTGACCGTTTGCATAAATTGCGGTTGATTCGGGTTTTGCAATTCGGTCTTTTCGATGACTTCACTGATGTATGACATATTTTCCTCCTTGGCAGAACTTTCGTTCGTCCTAAATAAAATAATATACTCACAAAGTGGCAAAATCAATACAAAAATAAAATCGAGCCCCGTTCGTTGATTGATATAAAACGCGAAATCGACGGATATGCACACAAAATTTGCGAGTTGTATCGTGATTTTTTGCCGAAAAAACGCATAAATTGTGTCGGAAGAATTGCGCCTGCACAAAATATTAAGACGCAAAAAATTCTTCAAAATCGTATTGAAATATAAGTTTCGATATGTTATCATATAAATGTTAAATTATTTTAAGGTGCGCCCGCTCACGCGCGCAGGCGTGCTTGAAGTAAAGAAAGGAGAAAGTTATGAGCCAAAATAAACAGTTCAAAAAGGTCAAACTTTTCAGAGTGCTCAAAGTGGTGTTCTACTCGCTTGGCCTTCCGCTGTTCCTTGTCACGGTATTTCTTTCCGCGATAAAGTTTATCGGTCACGACCCGTTCATGGGCGAAACCGCAACGACGACCGCAATGGGATTCTTCAAACAAATCGAAGCGCATCTCACTGCGCCGGCACTTCACGGTTTTTGGATTGCGTGCGCGCTTTGGGCGATTATTTCCATCATTCACATCGTGCTTAGCAAGACCGTAAAAAGCACGAGAGTTAGAATGCTTGCAGTGCTTGCCTCAACGCTCGTGGTTATGTTCGGCTCGGTGTTTATCATGGACACCGTGTTCGAATCCAAAATCACGGACATGCAAAACAATGCGCAGAGCGGCGTGGTCATCAACGACTACAAAACCCAACTTTCATATTATCGTACGCTTTCGTCAAACGCCATCAAGAAAAACGATACGCTCAATCTCATTGAGAAAGTCAATCTCATCAAGACGGTTTACAACGTCGAGATGGAAGGCGCGGACAAGGGCGGAACTGCCGGCAACATCGCAAACAAACCCGTAAGTTACTGGAATGTTGTAGGCGATGACGGAGTGCAGGGCGTCGATATCAGTTTCAAGTTTAATTCCACCACCGGCGGATACGACCTTGACGTGAGCGGAAGCGGCAACAACTTTGTCGGCGACGGCAATATCACAAAACAAATCGAAGGCAATCAAATCATAAGACTTGCTCCCAACGGCAACGGTCAACTCGAAATCAACGGCAAGGTCTACTCTCATTACTGGTACAAAGAAAGACAAACAAAAGCCGGCGATAAGATTTACGTGTGGTACACCAAAGACATGATGCCCGTCGGCACTCAATACAAAAACGGCACAACCGTTGACAAATCGGCAATAACCGACGGCGTTTACGGCACAGGCATCTACAATGCAAACGGTATGCTTTCGGACGGCTGGGTGTTCAGCATCTACAACATGCTCGAAATTCTCGAAGACTATTACGAAGGCAAAGCAATCGTAGAGAAATACAGCAATCAGGTTGAGAATTTGTACGAAGAAGCGGAATCCATGCGCGACGCGTACTATCAAGGTCTTATTCCCGATAAAGACGGCAATTATGCAGAACCGTGGTTGCAAGCAATTTACAATCAGGAAATCGAAGTCGCAGGCCGTTTCTCCATGACGAGACGCAGACTCGATTCCCTTTGTCGCAAAACTCGGTGCGCTTCTCGGCAACAACAGTCTTTTCGACTTCCTTCTCAAGACTAACGAAGACGGCGACAGCGGTCTTGTCGACGTGGCGGACAACTTCGGCTTCGGCGAAGTGCTCAGACCCATTCTCGAAAAACTTCAGAAGGGCATGAGTTTTGCAACCGACATCATCAAGAACGACGCAACGATGACAACCGTCATCGATTACGTAAAACCGGCACTCGGCATTTCAAGTTCCGTTGAAATCAAAGACATTTACATCGTGCTTGCTTATGCGGGCGCAACCGACGTGTTCGGCGTCAAGAGAGACAATCTCTATCTCGCACTCGTCAAAGACAACGGAGCAGGAGCAATCGGCACGAATCCCGCAAAAGTCAGCGACGGTGGCGACGTTCTTCTCGACATCGATTTCTCGGATAAAGTTATCGACGACGAAAACAGCGACTACGCTTTCGACCTCGATCATTTGAGCAAGTTCCTTAACACCGCAATCAACGGTTTGCTCGGCAAGTTCGGCGTCAATCTCAAATCCCTTCTCGTTGACAACACCATCGGCAGCATGCTCGGCGGTTTGCTCATCAAGGATATTAAGATTGACGGCGTGACGTACAAGGGACTCGAAATCGGCGGCATGCAAATTCCGCTCTTCGACGAAGACTACAATGCGGCAATCGACATTTCCGCAATTCTCACAAACGTCCTTTCTTCGCTTTATTATTATCAATCTCCCGTCATCAAACCCGTGTGGGAATTCTACGGTTGGGAAGAAAGCACCAACGCAGAATATATTGCCGCAAGTGCCGCGCTCAAACAATATCAGAGAGCGGAATACGAAGCGGTTGCATACGGCGGAATGATAGGCTCGGTTCTTATCGGCGACAATCTCGGTACGGGCTCTTATCCGTCCGCACTCGGACTTTCGGATCTCACATCGGTGAGACAACTCAAAGCGGATCTTTCATACAAACCGGAATTTTATCCGATTTACTCGTTGCGTGATATGATTTTGTTCTTTACGGGTATCGTGGTGTTGTTCTACGCTTTGAGTTTCGTGGCGCAAGAGAAAGAAATCGAATACGCAACGGGTCAACTCGTCGTCGAAGAACGTAAAGCGCGTGCAAAGAAAGTCAAAAAAGGCGCGCAAACCGACGAAATTGCGACGTCCGAAAACGAAACGACAGAAAACGGCGTCGATTCTCAATTCGAACAGGCGACGGACGCTCCCATAGGAGACGAAGCCTTGCCTGCGCAAGAAAATACGGATAAGGGGGTGCTGTAATATGAGTAAGAAACATCTCGTAGACGTTCAGGCAATCGAAAACGAAGCGGCAGTCGAAGAACAAACAGTCGAAGAACAAACAGTCGAAAAAACGGAACTCGATGGTTATTCTTCGAAAGCGGACGAAACCGGCGTTCCGGCTTTCCCCGTCAGCGACCGCACCAAAAAGGAACAATTCAATACGTCGGTCATCTACACGGTGGCTTCGGTCGTCATCTATTTGCTCGCATATCTTCCGATAATCATCGTATCTCTCGTGCTCGGCGTTAAGTGCTACAAACTTTTGCCGTACTACGGAGTGTGGCCGTTTGTCGGCACGATTTTCGCAGGAGTTCTCGGTCTCGTGTTCATGACCGTCGTTCTCGTCGTCGAAAGAAAGAAGAGCAAGCATAGCATAAGAACGCAAACCGTCAAAATTCTTATTGCGTTCGTGTGTTTGACAACGGGCATGGGCTTGCTTTTCACTTACATCGTCCCCGACGTAATCGCAAAGGCAACGCAAAGCACGCTTTATTGCGAAGACTTGTACTACAAGGGAGCGGAGCAAGCGGAAAAGAACGCAAAGCTCGAGCGCGACTTCATTATGTACAACGTGCTCAACGGCAACCTTAACAACTATGACGGAAACCGTATTGCCGACCACGGCGATTTCTCCTACACGACGCTCTCCAAGCGCGAAGAAAACAACGGCACGTTCATCAGATACTACAATCAAGACATTCAAAACGTTTACGACGCATATATGCGCGACTATGATATAAAGACGATCAAGTCGCAAGTCATAGACGTTCTTGAAAAGAACGCACCCAGAAGATACGAACTCTACAACTTCGTATACACCAACTACGTGCTCAACGACTACGATTACGCTTTTGTGAACAACGTGCAACGTCGTGCGTTCGCACTTTCGCTCGTTGATTATATCTACTCCAACTTCGACTACGAAGGCATGCTCAAAACCGGTTTCAAAGACGCAAGAGTCAAAGCGTTGTTCCAAGCCAACTACGACAGTTTCAACCATGACGGATACAACACGTTTGACGATCCGCTCCTTTTGTATGCGCAAGTCAACGGTCGTATGACTGTCCCCGTAGTCCTTCGTCTCATTCTCAACGGCGGTTGGGAATATTCGCAAGGCGGCTATGACGACGCAACCGGCGAAGTTCGTTTCACCGAAGACGGCAACTGCCTGTATCAACTTTACGATCCCGAAAAAGTGGCTGAATTCGTCGCAAACGGCGGTGAATTCCTTTACGACGGCAAACTCATGGACGAAAACGGCAACGAAATAACCGTCAAATACGGCTTCAACGAAGACGGCTGGATGATGTACGAAAACGGTGTGACCAAACGCCAAATGAAGTGGCTCGTTCTCGATATGCTCGGTGATCCGATGTCCATTGCTTCCGTCAACATCAATGCACTTGCAGGCGACGTTATCACGACGGCAATACAACAACTCATCGAAAAACTTCCCACTCTCGTTGACGCACTCGGCGGTCTCGTTCAGAAAGACCTTATCGACGTAGTGGTCAAAGAAGCAACGGGCGGTGCAGGTCTCAATATCGGACTTTGCTTCGACGACGACGGCAATCTAGCAGTCAATCTCTTCTCCATGAACGCACCTTACGGTATGCTCGGCTACATGCAAGCAACGTGGGTTGACAGCGACAATCTTCTCATGGCGGTCATCAACGTGGTAGGACTTCGCAACTGGCTCTGCATCTTCGGCGCAATCGGCTCCGTGCTTATCATAGCGGCAGGCATTTGCAGAGAGATGGGCGAAAAGACGCGCAATCGCAGCGAAATCGCACGCGACCGTGTCAATCGCGCAAACGGAGACGGAACCAATGAAGAGACGCCCGCGGAAAACGCAGACAATGCAAACAACGCCGACGTGACAGCCGGCGCAGACGCTCCGCCGACACCCGACGCGGTATAACGACAAACACATGAAAAAAAGGCACGCAATTGCGTGCCTTTTTTGATGCCATAAAACGTTTTGTAAGGTTTGTACTTTTGTATTTGCAACGTCGGTTTTCAACGACGGTTTCGAGAATGATTATATTGATATTATATATATAATAAAATAGGTTTTATATAAGAAGAATATCGCCCTGTTCGAGCGCGTACGGGCAATCTATCGCATATATTCGCTGCACGTATTTTGCATCGTCCGTGACGGTGTTCTGAACGGTGTCGGAGATTGCGCCTATCGTGAACGATTTGTAAGCGATATCGGCATTTGGCGACAGAACGGTCACGACGTCACCCGTGCGGAAGCGGTTGCGCATTTCGACGGTTGCAACGCCGTTTGCACAATTCTGAACGACTGCGGTGAATACGTATTTTTCGGGGGATTGTCCTTCGTCAAGGCACACTGTGTCAAGATTGTCGCCGTCAAAGTATGCGTCGGTGTAGGTGCGGTGCGCAACCGTTTCGAGCAGTGCGTCATATTCGTCGGCGTGTTCGATTTTTCCCGTTGCAAGATATTCGTCAATCGCTTTTCTGTATGCGTTTGCAACCGTTGCGACGTAAAATTCGCTCTTCATTCTGCCTTCGACTTTCAATGATACGATGCCCGAGTTTGCGATTTCGGGGATATGGCGCAAAAGACGCAAGTCGCGACTGTTCATGAAGTAGGTCATGCGCTCGTCCTGTTCGATATCGAGCGGCTTCGATGCGTGACGTTCGGTTTCTGTTATGCGATATCCCCATCTGCAAGGTTGTATGCAAGCGCCGCGATTTGCCGAGCGATTTGCAAAGTAGGTTGAGAGAAGACATCTTCCCGAATAACTCATGCACATTGCCCCGTGCACGAACGCTTCCAGTTCCATATCGGGCACGGCGTTGTGAATTTCAAGCACTTCGTCCAAAGACAACTCTCGTGCAAGCACGACGCGCTTTATGCCCATTGACTGCCAGAATTTCACGGCAAGAAGATTTGTCGTGTTTGCCTGCGTTGAAAGGTGAATGGTAAGATTCGGCGCAACTTCTTTGCAAAGAGTCACAAGGCCTATGTCGGAGATAAGCACTGCGTCAACGTTTGCGCTTTGCAAAAACTCAAAGTATGATTTTGCGTTTTCAAGGTCGGCGTTCCTTGCAAAAATGTTTACGGTGACGTACACTTTTTTGCCGAGCGAGTGAGCGTAATTCGTTGCCTCGGCAATCTCTTCGTTTGTGAAATTGTCCGCAAATGCGCGCAAAGAAAAAGCCTTTCCGCCGATATAGACGGCGTCTGCGCCGAAGTGAAAAGCGGTTTTGAGTTTTTTGAGATTGCCTGCAGGCATCAACAGTTCGAGCATAAGCACCTTGTTGCTGAATTTAGCGTTTAACAATACAAATCGGCATCGTTAAATGCCGATTTTGCAATTTATATTCGTTTTTGGTTTTAGTCCGTGATGATAGGAATCTTTGCAAGATACACAATATCGTCGCGATTTGCCGCGTCGCCTTCTGCAAGTACGAAAGCCTTTTTATAGATTTCGCCACCTGCGAGATTGACGATTTTTTCAAGTCCGCGAAGGCTTCCGCCCGTTGATACCACGTCGTCGACGATTGCCACTTTTTTGCCTTTTAGAAGGTTTGCGTCGTGCTTTGACAGATACAGCGTTTGCTCTCCGCCCGTTGTTATGGATTGCACGGTTGCCTCGATGCCGTCTTGCATATAAAGTTTCTTGCTCTTGCGGCACACCGCGTAATATTTTTGTCCGAGTTCGCGTGCAATGACGTGGCTCAGTTGAAGTCCTTTTGATTCTGCCGTAAGCACTACGTCGCATCCGCCGAGAAGTTTTGCAAGTTCTTTTCCGCAATGTTCGGTCAGTTCAACGTTGCCGTGCAGGTTGAAAAAACAGATGCTTATGCCGTTTGGCAGGGGAAGTATAGGCAAATCTTCTTTGTATCCGTCGATGTCGACGGTGTAAAATCTTTCCATAGAGAAAAACTCCTTGGTATTTATTAGGTTTATATTATAAAACAATCGTCGTAGTTTTACAAGTCAAAATTTCGCAAATCCGATTGCGAAAAACGAGAATGAAATATGCGGCAAAATCCGATTATTTTTCGTCTTGATTTTCCGCTTCTTTTTCTTTCTCTTTTGAGTTGTACGCAGTGATTTTCACTTTGTTTTCGTTTTCGTCGAGCACGTAGGTGTTGTCAAGTTGATTTCTCAAATCTCCCACGACGCTTGCGATATATTCTTTGCGCAGTTTTGCCTGCTCTTGTTTTTTCTTCTTCCGTAAGTCCGACGGTTTTTGCCTTGCGAGCAAGCTCGTTGATTCTTTCGACGTTCATAGTTTATCCTTCCTGAATATTTATTTTTTTGACTAAGACAGGCGGTTATACGTCCGTTCGCCAATCTATAGGTTCTTCTCCGTGCGCTTTCAAAAACGCGTTGCATTTTGAGAAGTGTTTACATCCGAAAAAACCTGCGTACGCCGACAACGGAGACGGGTGCGGACATTCGAGAATCAGGTGTTGAGAAGAAGTGATGAGCGACTTCTTAGAGCGCGCGTTTCCGCCCCACAACATAAACACGATAGGCTCTTTTCTTGCGTTGAGTTTTCTTATTATGCTGTCAGTCAGCACTTCCCAGCCTTTGTCCTTGTGCGAGTTGGGTTGCCCTTCGCGCACCGTAAGCACCGTGTTGAGAAGAAGAACGCCTTGTTTTGCCCACGGAACGAGATACGGAGATTTGTTTTTCACGCCAATATCGGTCTCGATTTCTTTGAATATGTTGACAAGAGACGGCGGAGCAGGGACGTCGGGGTTCACCGAAAAGCACATGCCGTGAGCCTGCCCTGCGCCGTGATAGGGGTCTTGCCCGAGAATAACCACTTTGACGTTTTCGTACGGCGTGTATTTTAGTGCGTTGAAAATGTCGTGCATATCGGGGTATATCACGCGCGTGCCATATTCCTGAGCCAGAAACTTGCGTAAGTTCCGATAGTTTTCGCTTTCAAAATCTTCTTTTAGGATAGAATCCCAACTGTTTCCTATGTTTACCATATCCATATTATACCACAATTTTTTTTCAACGCAAGAGTATATAAAGCGTATGTTTTCGCCATAATACAATCAATCCGACAACGGAGCAAAATTCAATACGGCAAATGCCGAAAAGGAGAAAATTTTTATGGCAAAGACTGCTACGAAGCAAACCAAGAAAACCGAAAACTGCCATTGCGCAGAACCCAAATCCACCAAAACGACAAAATCCCGCGCAAAGAGCGGCAAAGAAATGGATTGCAAAGACTGCAAGTAAAACCGCGCTAAATAGCGAATAACTTGAAAGAGCCACGCCACTGTCAACGCTTGTACTATATATTGTACATTAGGATTGCCGTCAGCGTGGCTCTTTCATAATTAATAATGAATAATTAATAATTGTGGCGCGTGCGCAAAAAAAGTTTGTCATTCCGCTCCCGCGAGATTGCCACGCCGAACAAGTCGGCTCGCAATGACAAAGTTTTTCGGTTGCGCCCGAAATGAAAACTTATTCGTAGCGCTCTTATAAACGGAATGTGTATATTCGAAGACGTGACAAAACCGCTGACCGCGAGCTTGTGGAGCGGTCTTTTGCCGTTCACTTATTCAAGGAGCACTTATTTACGGAATGTGCTTATTCAAAGCGTACTTATAAACGGAATGTGCTTATTCGAAATAAGCGTTCGCAAGGCGAACGCCGAGATAAGCGCCGAGCTTACGTCACACACAAGCCCATTTTGCAACGATTACAACAAGTTGCAATCGTTTGCCTTTTGGTCTTTGTGTTCCTTTTTCCCACACGCCAAAAACTGTGCTTTCATCTTTCTTACTCACACTCAAGTTCGCTTGTTTTTGACGTGCGGGAGCCCTTGTGTGTGTAGTACGAGAATGCGTGGCACTGTGTTGCGCAAGCCGCCACGCAGGCGAAGTGGCATAACAAGGGAACGATACTTATCTATGCGAGTGCCGACTTCCCCTCTTCGAGCGATGTGTGACTAAAAAGAGAAAGTACTATGTTCGAGAAGTAGGGGAAAGCCCGAAGGGAAGGGGTAATATTACATTAAAGTTTTACACGCCCACCCTTCGTAGAGCCGTGAACTAACAAAAAACCTATACACGCACTCTGCTCATTCAAGGGGCACTTATACACGCACTTTGCTCATTTTGAGCGTGCATAAAAAAAAAATTGCTGCCTCACGGGCAGCAATTTGGATATAAAACGATTTTGTGTGGTTGCGCGCAAAGCACGGCTATTTTTTATTCTTCTTTGTCGGACATGGCGTCGATTTCGGCGGTGGATTGGCGTTCGCCGATTTTCATGTCTTCGAGCGCGTATGTTTTCACGTCGAAACTGCCGTCTTTGAGCATCACTTTCACGCGGGCGGTTTGTTTTATCAGGTCGTTGGACTCAACGGTGCCTTCGCCGTCTGCCGTACGCACTTTGCTTCCCACTTTCGGCATGAGTTTGAACACTTCGCTGTAATAGGCGTTTTCGTATTTAAGACAGCACATAAGTCTGCCGCACACGCCGCTGATTTTTTGGGGATTCAGGCTGAGACCTTGGATTTTTGCCATTTTTATCGACACTTTTTCAAAGTCCGGCAGGTGAGTGGTGCAGCAGCAGGGACGTCCGCAAGGAGCGAGTGCGCCACGCATTTTCGTGTCGTCACGCTCATAGATTTGGCGAAGTTCGATGCGCACTTTGAATATCGATGCGAGAACGCGCACGAGTTCGCGGAAATCCACTCTACCTTCTGCGGTGAAGTAGAAGATGAGTTTTGTGCGGTCAAAGGTGTATTCGGCGTCGACGAGTTTCATGTTGATGCCCATCTCCGCGACTTTTTCTCTTATGACTTTGAGTGCGTGGTCTTTGTCTTGCAAGTTTTTCTCGACGCGTTTTATATCGTCGGGAGTTGCTTTTCTCACGACGGGTTTGAGCGGTTGCACGATTTCCTTGTCGTCAACTTCTTTGTTGGCGATTGTGACAGTAGCGTATTCGAGCCCGCGTGCGGTCTCTACGATTGCTCCGTCACCTTCTTGAAAATCGATATCCTTCGGGTCGAAGTAGTATACCTTGTTGGTGCTTCTGAATTTTATTCCGACAATTATTGCCATTTGTATCTAGCCTCCAAAATAGAAAACAGCAAGTCGTCCACAGTTGCGGCGACGCTGACGTTGAGAGATAGTTTTTTACGCTCGGCGTTGACTCGCTGAATGATGTTTGCAAGTGCGCGAGCGGAGTATTTTTCGCTGAGTCCGGCAACGCTTGTGGAGACGTGCTTTGACAGCATAAGGTCTTTGTTGCTTTTTGCAACGAGCATATCGCGAAGAATTATCGACATAACGTCCAAAAGTCCGCCGAGATCTTGCTCTGCAATCATAAGGCCGTCATCCTTTGCGACATCGCTTGAACGGTTGAGATTGTCAAGGATGTAGAGTGCGAGTTTGTAGAGTTCGGCATACTTCGGGGAAGTGGCGATTTTCTTCGCCTTTCCCAGTTGGCCTTCACTGCATGCGGCGGCGATTGCGCTCATTTCTTCGTCGAGCCCCAAAGAGAGCATCGTCGAATATATCACATCTTCGTCGAAAAGGTCGATATACACGTTGCGCGTGCGCGACTTTATTGTGCTCAGCATGCTTGCTTCGTTTGCGACGCCGAGAAAAATCGTCACGTCTTTGGGCGGTTCTTCCAGCGTTTTGAGAATCTTGTTCTGCGCCTGAACGTTCATAAGATCGGCGCGGTGAACGAAATAGACTTTTCTGTCCGAGAGCGGTTTCACGGCAATCGTGTCCAGCATGGTTTCAACGTCGTCAACCTTGATTTTGCCGCCGATGGGGTAGAGATGAAAAACGTCCGCGTGATTGTTGTGCGCAACCTTTTTGCACTCGGCACATTCTCCGCAAGCGTCGTGAGTTTTGCAATATATGCTTTCTCCCACCAGCGTGAAAAATTCGTCCACGACGTCATCGTCGGCGGACACGACCATATATGCGTGACCGAGTCCCGTCGACAAATCGCTACGAATCAAAGAGTAAGCCTTTGACGAGCGCAAAGCGTTTTCAAAGGTGAGTTCGTTCACTTTATAGCACCCCTTTCTCTCAAAGCGTCTATTATTCTTTGAGAAGTGACGTTTCTGTCAAAATCGGGTTTTATCCGTACGAAACGACCATTTGAAGTCTCGATTTCGTTGATATAACCTTCGTAGACCTTGTCGTGGAAAGCGGAAGATTCCAGTTCCATTCTGTCATCCTGAATCTTGAACGTGCGCCAAGATTGGCTTGGGCGCAAGTCAAGAAAAAATCGTGACGTCGGGCAGGCAACCGTCCATTGCCGGCGCGTTGATTTGTTTTATCGTGTCCGCGCCGAGACCGCGTGCGTAACCCTGATATGCGATTGAACTGTCCACGTATCTGTCGCACACCACTAGTTCGCCCCTTTCAAGAGCGGGTTTTATGACTTCGCGCACGAGTTGTGCGCGGCTTGCCGCATACAAAAAAGCGCTTCCGTCATATCCGTCATCGCGGTGTTTTGCGGATTGAGAATGACTTTGCGGATTTGTTCGCTTATTTCCGTGCTGCCCGGCTCACGCACGTATACGGCGTGCTGTCCGGTCGCTTCGAGATAGTCCTTGAGCAATTTCAGTTGCGTGGATTTTCCCACACCTTCGCAACCTTCAAATGAAACAAACATATCGTCCCTTTCCTTCTTTGATTATCGTATTATATCACGCATCGAAATTATTGTCCAACCATTGAAGCAATCATTCGTCGTCTTCATCTTCGCCTTTCGGTTCTTCAAACGAGAGAATATACAGGTCTTTGTCTTGCAAAATTTCGGTTTCGGTGCGGTTGTCGTTGCCGTTCGTGTTGAAATCGGATATGTAGGGAAGAATGCAACCCGTCAGAGTCGTGTTCTCGACGTAGTTTTGCGAGTTGTGTCTTGCCCATATTTTCGCGATTTCGTCCTTGCTCATATTGTAGAAGTCCGCTTGCTTGTCCATATTTGCGGCGTCGGGAGAGTAGTTGAAAAGTCCCCAGGACGAGTGAAGTGCGGCGTGCTTGAAATTCCAGGTCGTGAAATTCCAGCCGACGGCGCAATACAGTTCGATGACGCCTGCCCACGCTTCTTCTTCCGTTTGCACCGACGTGCGTCCCGTTGCTTTGACTTTGTCGGGGTGAGAATCCGCCCAAACGTTGAATTCGCCGATAAGCACGGGCACGTTGTATTTGCCCGCTTTGGTCGTGAGATTGTTCATGAGAAGTTGCAACGAGTAGTATGCGGAGTTGGTTATGCCGTTGCTCGCCCAGTTGTAGTGGTGATATTGATATATCACGTTTTCCCAACCGTATTTGCTCGGCGCGGGAATTTCCATAGGCGTCCAGCAGGATTCCATGCAAATTGCGTGATTGCCGTCAACCGCGCGGATTGCTTTGTACAGTTCGTCGAAAAAGTCGAGACAAATATCGTGTGCGGTGGATTGATTGCCGTCCACTTTAAGCCCCGGTTCGTTGAGAAGATCGTACATTGCGACGCATTTTCTCTCTTTGTAGCGGTTTGCAATCGCAACCCACAATTCAAGAGTTTTTTGACGGCACGTTTCGCCGATTTCGTTTTCGAGCCACAACTGTCCGCCGTCTTTGAAAGAAATATCGCCGGTGTGGTCGTTTCCGCTTTGAGAGCCGACTGCGCCGTGCATATCGAGAATGGCGTACAAGCCGTATTTTTCGCACATATCGAGTGCCCAGTCGAGACGGGCAAAGGAGTCTTGCACCACGACGAGCCTGTCAAAAGGCGTGCGAACGTAAGATTCGCTCTCTTCGTCGTATGACACCGCATCCGTGAAGTTGAGATACGTGAAGGGAATTCTCACGCAGTTGAGTCCCATATCGGCAATGCGTTTGAAATCGAGTTCGGTCACCCAGTTGTCCATATAGACGTCAAGCAGTTCGTTCATACCGTCCATGCCGAATCTGTTTGCGAGAGTCAGCATCATGTCGATTTGACCGTAGTCGCCGTCAACGTTCGTCGGAACGAGCCATTCTTCCTGAACGAGCCAGCCGCCAAGATTCGTGCCGTAAAGGCCTATGGGAGTTCCGTTGTTTCCGAGAATTTTCGCTCCGTCCGTTTTCACGAAATACGTTTCGTTTCCGCCCTTTTCGCCGCACGCCGCAAGCGATATGCAAACGAGTGCGATTAAAACGCCGGCAATGAGAATAGATACTCGCTTTTTCATATTTTGCCCCTTTCCTGCAATATGAAATCATTATATCAAAAATCTTTTACATCTTCAATAGCGATTGAAAAAGCGGATGAAAAATTTTCGTTTTTTCTTTCTCTTGCCGCTTTTTTGCTGTTCTAACGAAAGAGAACGACAAAAAAATAGAGCAAAACGGCGTATAGTGCGCGCGCGCCCGCTTGACAACGGACGGATATGGTATTAAACTGAATATTACTATTTTATATTTTCTTAGGAGTGCTTGACGCTTATGGATTATAAGCAAATCGAAAGCAAATGGCAAAAGGTCTGGGAAGAAACCGGCCTTTACAAATTCGACCGCTCGAGAGTGGACAAAAAGTATTACTGTCTCGAGATGTTCTCGTACCCTTCGGGCGCGAAACTTCACGCGGGACACTGGTACAACTACGGCCCTGCCGACACGTTTGCCAGATTCAAACGTATGCAAGGCTACGAAGTGTTTCAGCCCATGGGCTTTGACGCGTTCGGTCTGCCTGCAGAAAACTACGCGATAAAGACGGGTATTCATCCCGAAGAAAGCACTCTCAAGAACATCGCCACCATGGAAGCGCAACTCAAACGCATCGGCGCAATGTACGACTGGGATTATGAGATAAAGACTTGTCTTCCCGACTACTACAAGTGGACGCAATGGATGTTTCTTCAACTTTACAAGCACGGTCTTGCCTATCGCAAGGAAGCACCCGTCAACTGGTGTCCTTCCTGCAACACCGTTCTTGCCAACGAACAGGCTCAAGGCGGCGTGTGCGAAAGATGCGGCTCGCAAGTGACTCACAAGAATCTCAATCAATGGTTCTTCAAGATCACCGCTTACGCAGACGAGCTTCTCGATTGCATAGACAAACTCGATTGGCCCGAAAAGACCAAACTCATGCAAAAGAACTGGATCGGAAGAAGTTTCGGCGGAGAAGTGGAGTTCAAGGTGGTCGGCAAGGATTTGTCCTTCAAAGTGTTCACCACAAGAGCGGACACCATATTCGGCGTGACCTACGTCGTTCTCGCTCCCGAAAGCCCGCTCGTCGATCAAGTCGTCACCGAGGAGCAAAAGGCGGCGGTTGAAGAATACAAAGAAAAGAGTGCGAAAGCCACCGAAATCGACAGACTTTCTTCCACTCGCGAAAAGACCGGCGTAATGACCGGCGCATACGCAATCAACCCCATCAACGGAGAGCAAGTGCCCATTCTCGTTGCGGACTACGTCATCGCAAGTTACGGCACGGGCGCGGTTATGGGCGTTGCCGCTCACGACGAGCGCGACTTCGTGTTTGCGCAAAAACTCGGACTTCCCGTCAAACGCGTCATCAAAGGCAAAGACGGCGTGGACGATACGCTTCCGTTCTGCGAGAGCGGTATACTTTGCAATAGCGGAGAATTTGACGGTCTTTCAAGCGAAGACGGCAAAAAAGCCATACTCAAAAAACTCGAAAGCGAAGGCAAGGGCGGCTTGAAAACCAATTACCGCTTGCGTGACTGGCTCGTGAGCCGTCAACGCTATTGGGGCGCACCTATCCCTATTATCCACTGTGACCATTGCGGAGACGTTCCCGTTCCCGAAAAAGATTTGCCCGTGCGTTTGCCTATGGGCGTCAACTTCACGCCCGACGGAGAATCACCGCTCAAAAAATGCGAAGAGTTTATCAACACCACTTGTCCCGTTTGCGGCAGACCTGCAAAGCGTGACGCGGACACTCTCGACACGTTCGTTTGTTCGAGTTGGTATTTCCTTAGATACCCCGACGCACACAACGCCGACGCGCCGTTTGACAAAGAGTGGATCGACAAGATGCTTCCCGTCGACAAGTACATCGGCGGTGCGGAGCACGCTTGCATGCACCTTTTGTACGCAAGATTCTTCACCAAGGCTTTGAGAGATATGGGCTATCTTGACTTTGACGAGCCGTTCTTGTCGCTTGTGCATCAAGGCACGATTCTCGGTCCTGACGGCAACAAGATGTCAAAATCGCGCGGCAACGTCGTATCTCCGGACGATAGTATCGCAAAATACGGCGCGGACATTTTCAGAGTGTATCTCATGTTCGGCTTCAACTACGTCGAAGGCGGTCCGTGGAACGACAACGGTCTCGATTCGATTTCCCGTTTCTTCGATCGTGTCGAACGCATCGTCAAGAAATGCTATGAAGTCAACTTTGACAACAAGCCGCTCGGCAAGGCGGAGAAGGAACTCAACCGCGTGCGCCACAACACCATAAAGTGCGTCACCAACGATTTGGGCGTGTTCTCTTTCAACACGGCGGTTGCAAGACTTATGGAATACGTCAACGCAATTTACGCTTATGAGACCAACGTCGAGAAGAAAAACGTGTTCTACAAGGACTGCGCAAAGGATCTCGTGCTTTTGATTGCGCCGTTTGCGCCGCACTTTGCAGAGGAACTTTGGGAGATGCTCGGCGAGAAATACAGCGTGTTCAATCAGCCCTATCCCAAATTCGACCCGTCTGCAATGGTGCTTGACGAGATCGAGCTTGCGGTGCAAATCAACTCCAAGATGAGAGCAAAAATCACCGTTCCGAGCGGAGCGGGCAAGGATGAAATCGAAAAAACGGCAATCGAAGCGGTCAAAGACCAACTTCAAGGCGCGCCGAAGAAAGTTATCGTCGTTCCCGGCAGACTCGTAAACATCATAGCGTAATCGAATAACACTGCAAATTGCGCCGTAAGCGCATAAAAATAAAAAACCAAAAACCAAGACCGAAAGGTCAACGGAGCAAACTATGTTGGATCTTATAAGAATCAGAAACAATCCGCAAGAAGTCGTGGACGCTCTTGCAAAAAAAGGCTATAAGGCAGACTTTACCGACGTCATCGCATGGGATGACGAAAGAAAGGCAACCATCACCGAGATAGAACAACTCAAAGCGCAAAAGAACAAGGTTTCGGCGCAAATCCCGGTTCTCAAAAAAGCGGGACAACCCGTTGAACCTATCTTTGACGAAATGAGAAAACTCGGCGACGAAATCGCTGCAGGAGACGCAAAAATCAACGAACTCATCGGCAAAATCAACGACGCACTTGCAGGCATGCCCAACATCCCCGATCCCGACCTTCTTCCGGGTGAAAAAGAAAACAATCAGGTCATCAGAATGGTAGGCGAACAACCCAAATTCGATTTTCCGCTCAAAAATCACGTCGACATCTGCACGGATCTCGGCATGATAGACTACGAACGCGGCGTAAAACTTTCCGGAAACGGCTTCTGGATTTATCGCGGCGTGGGCGCAAGACTCGAATGGGCACTTCTCAACTACTTCGTTGACGAACATCTCAAAGACGGTTACGAATTTATCCTTCCGCCTTACCAACTCGGTTACAACTGCGGCTTCGGTGCGGGACAATTCCCCAAATTCAGCGACGAAGTGTACTGGCTGGACTGCGACGAAGACAGAAAGCGCAATCGTTTCATGCTCCCGACTGCAGAAACCGCACTCGTCAATATGTACGCGGGCGAAATCATCGACGAAAGCAAACTTCCGATGAAATTCTTTGCATATTCTCCTTGCTTCAGAAAAGAAGCGGGCAGTGCAAGAGCGGAAGAGCGCGGCATGATTCGCGGACATCAATTCAACAAAATCGAAATGGTGCAATACGCTCATCCCGACCACAGCAAAGAAGCGTTTGAAGAACTCGTAGACAAGGCTTCCAGACTCGTCGAAGGTCTCGGCTTGCACTTCAGAGTCAGCAAACTCGCGGCAGGCGATTGCTCTGCTTCCATGGCAAGAACTTACGACGTCGAACTTTGGATTCCGTCCATGGGCATTTACAAAGAGTGTTCGTCCGTTTCCAACGCAAACGATTATCAGGCACGCAGAAACAACACTCGTTTCCGCGACTCCAAGACCGGCAAACCGCAATACGTTCATACACTCAACGGTAGCGGTCTTGCAACGTCTCGCCTTATCCCCGCAATCGTCGAACAGTTCCAAAATGCAGACGGTTCGGTCACCATTCCCGAAGTGCTTCGCAAGTATATGGGCGGTATGGAAAAAATCACCAAATAATCACGGTTTCAAAATGCGAGTACGCCTTTTTGCGTGCCCGCATTTTTTGTAGCAAACAAATAAATTAAATAATGAATCGGAGAAAATTATGAGAGAAGAGTTGAGAAAATACGGCGAAGAAGCTTATGAAATGGTTGAATACGCCGCAAACGAAATCGGACCGAGACTTCCGGGCTCTGACAACGAAACCAAGTATCACGACTACATGGCGGACAAATTGCGCGAGATAGGATTGAATCCCGTCACGGAAAAATTCGTCTTTGCGCCACATGCGTCAATAGGCGGTCTTCCGTATGCGGGGTGGGCAGGCATCATCGGCTGCGCGCTGACAATCATTGCGACTATGTTGCAAGGCATGTCGGGATTTGCAGGGATGGCAATGCACTTTGTCACCACCGTGTACATGCTGTTTGTGTGGATTTGGCTTGTTGTGAGCGTTTTTAAGTATCACACATGTTTTGACTGGTGTTTCAAGCACAAGACATCTCGCAACACTTATGCGGAGCTTCTCCCCGAAGACGGCAAATACGACTATACGATTTTCCTTTCCGGCCACACCGACACGAGCTGGACGCTCAAACTCAGCGTGTCCCAACACAAGCTCGGCTTTGTCGGCGTCATCTTGCGCCTTGCACTCGGCGCGATTGCTGTTGCACTTGTGAGCATATTCAGCGTGATGCTGCTCGTTGTTTCCATGATCATTTATTATGGTAGAGTGTCGTTGGATGCTCAAACCTTAATCAACACCATGTATGCATATCGAGTGATCGAGCAGATTGTGCTGTACACGTCTCCGCTCACAATCGTTTGCGCGTTCTTCCTTACGATGTACAACGAAAAGACCGAAGAAATCGCGTCTCCCGGCGCAATGGACAACGCAACCGGCGTTTCCATTTCCTATCAGGTTCTCAAATACTTCAAAGAAAACCCCGACAAGATGCCAAAAAAATGCCGCATTATCGACTGCAACGTCGGTGCGGAAGAAGCGGGACTTCGCGGCTCGCTTGCGTTTGTGCGCAAACACAAACACGACGGCATGCTTGACAACGCGTATCAGATAAACGTCGACTCCATTGCCGACCACGAGCATTTCTCCGTCATTCACGGCGACACCTGGCTTTGTCCGCAATTCGACAAAGGGCTTGAAAACATGTTTATCGAAGCTATGAAAGAAGCCGGAATCGGAAATCCCGGCAATATCGCAAATCCCGTCGGCGGTTGCGACTCTACGCCTTTCCAAAAATCGGGCGTCAAGTCAATCACTTTCGCCGCACAGAATCCCGTCATGAGCGATTATTATCACACCTTCCGCGACGTTCCCGAACGTTTCACCGCAGAAACCGTGGGGTTGGGGCTTGATGTGGTGCTCCGTGTCATCGACAAAATCGACCAGGAACACACTAAATAGCGAATAACTGCGTCAGGCGCGGCTTGCTTCAAAATCACGTACTAAATGTACGTTGGGTTTTGTTTCAAGCCGCGCCTTCCTTGTTCTTCATCTATTTATTGTGTTCCTTTGTGCTATATAAAGAACTGCACTACACATCGGTTTGCTTCAAAATCACGTACTACACGTATGTTGGGTTGTCATTCTCGTGGTGCTTTCGCGTCATTCATCTATTTGGCGCGATTTTACAAACGGCACTATCTTTATTGTTATATCTATTGAAAAAACTGTTATACGGTCTTTCATAGCAAGCACCTGTTTTTAAGCATAGAAAAAGCCGAGCGATTAAACGCCCGGCTGATTCTTCTTTTGCCGTTCAAATCGACTTTTATGCCGAAATATTCGTTAGAAAAGAATAATACGAACTCTAACTTATCGTCAAAGTTCGTATTATTCTCTAATGGCGGAGCGATAGTAACGTAAATCGAATAGTTAAATATGGTTCTAAATAAATGGCGATTGTTGATAAAAATAGAACAATATGCTCTCTATAGTGAAAAATTAATTTGAAAAAATTCGCGTAAAGAGAACCTCTTGCCATATGTCTTTATTTGCCACAAATTTTATAGGTTTGAAAATCGTTTCTGGCACATTAGTTGAAGAAAATTTTCAGAATGATTAGAAGAAATTTTCTTTCATTTCAATATTTGGTCATACCCTAATTTTTTATCCAATCTTTGGGCTCACATCGGTCCGAGCTCTTTATTCAAAAAAATATTCATTTAAGAATAATACTATGTTTTTGATGATTTAATTTCAGTTAAATTGTACGAAAGCACATCATCAATTTGTTCTACAAAGCATTTAGATACTTCAATAAACAACTCAATATCTTTGGGAGATAAATTAGGAGTAGCATCATCATGAATTATCTCATGCCTAATTCGAATAATTCTATTTATTTGATCTTTAACTGATATACTTATGGTTGTAACGTCGTCATTCTGCACATAGTCTTTGATTTCCTTTATCACATTTGGAAAACCAATTTTGCTATAAATATCTTCAAATACTGTTGTGCCGTTGTTAGATATAGAAATTGCGAATTCTTCTTTTGCAATATTTTTTAGCACAAATTTAGGATCCCATATAAGTGATAATACACTAGATTCTAGCACGATATTTGTCATTTGAATAATATTTTTCTAATGTAACATCATCAATTTTTTGTAATTCATTTTTTAGAATTTGCAATACAAATTTTTCGGGAAGAGTATCTCTAGTAAGATTTAATTCTAGCAACGTATCAATATATTCTTTCGCACTATCTTTAACATATCGCTCAAGCTTAGCGCATAAAAGCAATATAATGACCTTAAAATAAGTCTTATCGTGATCCGCGTCTTCTAGAGCAACTTTATTTAGATAAGTAACTTCTTGGATGCTATCATCAAAATTTATTTTAGATTGCATTGAGCATCACTTCCTTAAGCTCTGTAATAAATCTCGCAATCCTACTATTCATAACTTCTGTATTCCCCGTTGCTTTGCCAATAGAACGAAGGAATTCTTGGTCATTCAAAAGCTTGTCAATCATAGCCTTAATACTATCTTTTTTGTCGAGCAAATCATTAAGAGCATAATCTTCAAAACCTATCATAATGCATTCATATAAACTTGCGTTTGGTTTAGTTGTTTTAATATTTTTCTTAAACCCGTTGGCACCAAGAACACTATAAGCCTTCTCAATCTGCATTTCAAACTTTTCCCGAATAATTTTTAACATATCTTCGGGATCATTTTGATGCTCTTTCATATACCCGTTGATCAAATTTTTTATTCGCCCATCATAATTTTTTATCTTATTTTCTATTTTATTATAATGTTCAGAAACCGCTAGATATCTTAATATTAATTCATTGGCTAACATTCGATCAGTTTTATTCGGAATCATTTTTGCAACAGCTTTATTGTCTTTAACAATTTGTTTAATAAGCGAGTTAAGCGCACCTCTATATAAGCAATTACGCAATTCTTGTTCGTTTAATTTAACCGCACCGGTATTTAATCGCATAAAAATATCAAATTGAATATTGGGATCAGAATCATTTTGCAACACAATAAGTCGCAATTCGCCACGCTCTAATCTCTTTTGGATTGATTCATCAAGTTTTGAGAATTTTAACCCATTTAATTCGGGTAATGTTTCTAATCCAACCAACTTGAAATCATCATTAAAATAGCGTTGTAATGAATATAACCGTTGCAATCCATCAACAATTATCCACTTCCCGTTTAAGTCTTCTGATGCATATATAACAGGGATTGGAATGTTTAGAAGGACTGATTCTATCAATAACGATGCTTTGCTATTGTTCCAAACATAATTGCGTTGATAATCAGGATCTAAAATGATATTTTCGTCTATAATTTCATTAACAAGATCTTTTATCATTCTATCATAAAGCTTAATGTAAAGTTTCCTTTGCATTTTGTCCATAGATGTGTCCATTTTGTATCTCCTTTAAAAATAGTTTCTAATTAAAATAACAAGAGTATTGTTTTCTTAAGTATGTCTTCCGTGCCCTTGTAAAGAGCCTCTAATTCCAAACTCTAGTTTCATTAGTTATTTCTTAAACACAAACAAATACTCGTGGGCGAGTAGTAAGAAGTTGAACTTTATGCTGTTTGTCTTCCAATAGCCCGTGGCTTTGCAGTTGTGTTGTTCTTTGATTATAATTTCTTTCGTTTTGAAACCCGCCATTTCAAAAATACGCATTGTTTCAAATGCTAATGGCTGTACCATACCTTTTTTGCGCATATCTCCCATAAGTATAGCGCAAAACTTGTCCTTTTTCAATACCCTATAACATTCTTCTGCGACTTTGCCGATTTCAAACAAAAAGTCTTTCATTGGCATAAGCGACATATCACCGTCAATATCTTCGCTGTAATGGATAATATCTGCATACGGCGGATGCGTACAAATCAAATCGACAGAATCGTCTGCAATCGTCGCAAGACTTCGCGCGTCGCCTTGCATAATTTCAATCGTAGGGTTAAACTCACACTCAAAATTCAATTTGCTTTTTGTAATTTTGAGCGCATTCGGATTTATGTCCACTCCGATAAAATTTCTGTTCGTAAGTTTTGCTTCTACGGCAGTAGTGCCGCCGCCGACAAACTGATCCAAAACAGTGTCGTTCTCTTTCGAATAACGTAGAATTACATTTCTCGGAATATAAGGCGACCAATTTCCACGATATTTAGCGTCGTGCGTTGCCCATTTACCGCGATCAGGGAATGCCCAAATGGTATTGGTTTTGAGTTCGAAATTTTCGGGCTGTATAGGTATGTTTTTCTTTGCCATATATATGTTAGTCTTCAACGAGTTCCGGCGGAACAGGCAATCCCAATCTAGTCAATGGAATATATTCAAAATAGTAATCACAACCGACAGAATGGATATAATCCAACACATCTACGTACTGTTCCTTTCTGAACCAATTATCCAACAAATAGATGTATTCAACATCGATATTTGCAGCCGACATCAATTTTTTATATTGTTTTTTCTTAAAATCACACGTTTGCAATTTTTCATCGACTGAACCTGCAACTTCTTGATGTTTGCATTCAATAATGAACAAAACGTTATTCAACAATACAAAAATGCTATCATCTGGCAACAAGCGTTTAGAAATATGCTTTGTCCAGTCAATTTCAAGATTTTTGAGAAATACCGAATAAAAACTATGTTTTTTATAAACTTCAGCCACTTTCTTGTCATCATAAAAAACTTCATGACCAACAACAGAATAATGTGGTTGTTGCATGAGAAAAGTAGACAAATCGGTTTTGCCTTCAAAAACTAATCCTGTTCGAGTATTTCCCCCGCCTTTACCACTCTTTATCATATTTACCCTCCTAATTGCAAATAAGCAATTCGTTTATTTTGCCGCGTTTATCGCCTTTGCTGTTTATTGCTCGGCTTGCTTCAACGCGATTTATTTTGTAGTTCTTATACAAATCATCAAAGAAATTATCTTCTTCATTTACGTTTTTCGGATCGGAATTGCTTAAAACGATTTTTGCGCCCGAAAGATTGATTTCGTCGATAAACTTAGATAGTCTAATTTGTTCCTCGTCATCAAACACGTCTGAATTATAAGCCGTAAACCCCGATGTTTCGGAAATCGGGCGATACGGCGGATCGAGATATACAAACGTATCTTTATCGATAAACGATTTTGACAACGAATAATCGCCGCATACGATAGTGACGTTTTGCAATGCCTCGTGTATATTGCGCAAATTTTCATCGTCGCAAATAGTTGGATTCTTATATGCGCCCATAGGAACGTTAAATTCTCCTTTTCTGTTTACGCGATACAGCCCGTTAAAACAAGTTTTATTCAAGAAAATAAACTGCGCCGCCTTTTCAGTTGCGGTTTCTTCCAGTTAATGTCGTTGAATTAAATCTTTCACGAACGGTATAGTAGAAATATTTTCTGCCATTTTCGTCCATAGGTAAAAACAGCATTTGCATTTCGTTAAGTTTTGCAATCAAATTATCTACGTCGTTTTTAACGGCTTGATATGCATTTATAAGTTCGGCATTTATATCACTGATATACAATTCTTCAAAATCATATTTGGAAAGTATGCTGAAAAACAATGCACCACCGCCAACCATAGGTTCGGCATATTTTGTCAAAACTTTTTCTCCGTCTGTCGGGAGCATTTTTTCGATTTGCTCGACGAGTTGGCTTTTTCCGCCTACCCACTTTACAAATGGTTTAAGCGTTACGGTTTTATTCTTTTCGTAGCGCACTGTGCGTTTATCTATTGGTTTTTCTGCATTAGACGGAATAATCCACATATTACCGACCATCATTGCACCGTTAATTCTGTTTTCGGAAGCCAAAACGGAAACGCGCCTTTGCGAAATGTTCCATTTTTCCGCGGCTTCTTTTGCAGATATAAAACTTAACATAACGTCACCTCAAAAATTCTTGCTTATATTATATTCTAAAACGCGAATAATAGCAAGCGATTCTTTGTTCATCTAAATGAAAATTTTTAATTAAAATTTCAATTGGCACTTTGGCGGGGACTTAAACATTGTATAAAAAAATACGAACGCCATTGAAAAACGGTGTTCGTATTTCTCTTTCTTGGCGGAGAAGCAGGGATTTGAACCCTGGCTACGATTCACTCGTACTACTCCCTTAGCAGGGGAGCCCCTTCGGCCTCTTGGGTACTTCTCCACGGTCGAAATTTGTGACAAACGATTTTGTCAGCCTGCTTATAATATCATACGACGCGGACGATGTCAATAATTTTTGAAAAGGTTGGGGGTTCATTGTTGCCGTTATTGTGTAAAGCAGCGTTTTTTTGCAAGGCGGTGCGCTTTTGTTGCTTTTTGTTTTTTATAATGCGATAAAGAAATGTGAAGAGTGTAAAAGTGCGGCGATTATAATGTAGCGGTTGAAAGAGAATTAAACGCTAACTTGGCGGATTTTGTCGCAGTTACGCCTATGCGCGAGAGTTATCATATATATTAAATAAATATTTTTTTATCTATTTATTTGCAATCTGTTGTGATTGACGATTTAATTTGTTATAATCACAATGAATTCATTTTTGGAGGACAACAATGGGAAAAGAAACCAAGAAAGTTCTTTTTACCGAAACGGTGTTGCGTGACGCGAATCAGTCTTTGATTGCGACTCGTTTGCCGTATTCGAAGTTTGCCGACATACTTCCGACGATGGACAAAGCGGGATATTATTCCGTCGAGTGCTGGGGCGGAGCGGTGTTCGACGTATGTTTGAGATATCTGGACGAAGATCCGTGGCAACGTTTGAGAAATTTGCGCAAGGCAATGCCCAATACGAAGTTGCAAATGCTCCTTCGCGGACAAAACCTTTTGGGATATAAGCATTATCCCGACGAAATCGTGAAGATGTTTGTCGAGAAATCCGTTGACAACGGCATCGACATCATTCGTATTTTCGACGCACTCAACGACGTACGCAATCTCGAGACCGCGACAAAGACCGCAATCAAGTGCGGAGCGACGGTGTCGGGCGCAATCAGTTATACGCAAAGTCCCGTTCACACTCTCGAAGCGTTTGCCAAACTTGCAAAACAACTCGAAGAAATGGGTGTGGCAACAATCTGCGTGAAAGATATGGCAGGCACGATGACTCCGTTTGAAGCGTACGAACTTATCGGCGCAATCAAGAACGAAGTGAAGATTCCTGTGGTTTTGCACACGCACTGCACGACGGGTATGGCGTATATGACCTACATGAAAGCAATCGAAGCGGGCGTTGACGTCATCGACACCGCAACTTCATGCTTCAGCGGCGGCACGAGCCAACCTGCAACCGAGACAATCAACATCGCGCTCAAACAACTCGGTTACGAAACAGGTCTCAACGACGATGTGCTCAAACAAGTCAACGACTATTTCAAGCCCATTAGAGACGAATATCTCAAAGACGGAACTCTCAATCCCAAGATGCTCACGACCGACACCGATGCGCTCACGTACAAAGTGCCGGGCGGCATGCTCTCCAACCTTGTTTCGCAACTCAAAGCGCAAAACGCAATGGACAAGTTCGAGCAAGTGCTTATCGAGACGCCGAAGGTCAGAGCGGATCTCGGGTATCCGCCACTCGTCACGCCTATGAGCCAGATGGTTGGCGTGCAGGCAACAAACAACGTGCTCGCAGGCGAGAGATACAAGAACATTTCAAAGGAAGTCAAGGCGTATTGCCGCGGTGAATACGGCACGTCGCCCGCTCCCATCAATCCCGACGTTATGGCAAAAGTTCTCGGCGACGAGAAACCAATCGAAGGTAGATACGCAGACACGCTCGAACCCGTCTTTGAAAAGACCAAAGCGGAACTCGGCGACACGGCAAAGTGCGACGAAGACGTGCTTTCTTACATCCTTTTCCCGCAAGTTACGGAGAAATTCTTTGCTGCTCGCAAGGCTAAAGAAGAGAAAATCGTCAAATATACCATCGCACCCGTCGAAGAATAACAGGAGTGGTTATGAATGCTATTTTGTTAAGCGGCATACTCGATAAGAACAAACCGTTGGAAGTCGTTGACGCGCTTTTGCTTGCGGTCATAGGCATAGTCATCGTGTTTATAGTTCTCATCCTGCTTATGCTCATCGTTCAACTCGAAGGCAAGATTTTCGAGAGCAGCGACAAACTTAGGGAAAAACATCCCGAATGGGCGCAAAAAGTTCAAAACGCAAAAGAAAAAATGGCGTTTTGGAAGAAAAAAGGGAAAGTGGAAGACGACGCTTCTGCGACAACCGACGCTCCAGCACTTGCAAACGGCACTTGCGGAGAACTCAAACTCGTCAACACCGACGAACGCGATGCGGCTATGATTATGGCAATCGTCGCAGACGCAACGCAAACTCCGCTCAACGAGTTGCGCTTCAAATCCATTAAACGCGTGGACGCGGAAGGAGAAGAAAAATGATTTACAAAGTTACGCTCAACGGCAAAATATACGAAGTTGAAGTGGAAAAGGGCGAAGCGGTCATTCAAGCAGAATACGAAGCCGCTCTTCCGCAATCCGCACCCGCAGTCGCTGCACCCGTAGCACAGACCGTCGCACCGACGGCAGCACCTGCCGCCGCTCCTGCAGGCACAGTCGCAAACGCAGTCGTCGCACCTATGCCCGGCAACATCAACGCAGTGAAGGTCACAAGCGGTCAACAAGTCAAGAAAGGCGACGTGCTCGTCGTTCTCGAAGCCATGAAGATGGAAAACGAGATTTATGCGGAAAGAGACGGCAAAATCGGTCAAGTCTTCGTTCAGAAAGGCGCAACCGTCGGAACCGGCACTCCGCTCGTCGAACTTCTGTAAGGAGCAACTCGTATGGATATCGGCGAAATATTGAAAAATATATGGAACAACAGCGGTTATCGTCTTTTCGGAGCGGAAGGCGGTTGGCAATCGCTCGTGATGATCATCGTTGCGTTGTTCTTCTTGTATCTCGGCATCAAAAAGAAATTTGAGCCGTTGCTTCTTGTCGGCATTGCGTTCGGCATGCTTCTCACAAACCTTCCCGCACTCGACGGAGACAAAATCTTCCATGCGGACTGGTGGACGGGAGACGCTGCCGTTGCAAACGGCGTTGATTATCTCAACGTTCTGCAACACGGCGGATTGCTCGACATCCTTTACATTGGCGTCAAGACCGGCGTTTATCCCTGCATCATATTTATGGGCGTAGGCGCAATGACCGACTTCGGTCCGATGCTTTCAAGACCCAGTTCGCTCATTCTCGGTGCGGCGGCACAAGGCGGTATTTATCTCGTGCTTATCCTTGCCGCGGCAATGGGATTCACGGGTGGTCAAGCGGCTTCCATTTCTATCATCGCAGGTGCGGACGGTCCGACGGCTATCTTCCTGACAAAATCGCTTGCGCCTGAACTTCTTGCACCTATTGCGGTTGCGGCATATTCGTATATGGCACTTATTCCGCTTCTGCAACCCCCGTTCATGAAGATGCTCACAACGAAGAAAGAGCGCATGACCGTCATGCAGGCGACTCGTCCCGTAAGCAAGAAAGAGAAGGTTATCTTCCCGATTCTCGTCACGATAGTCGTATCCTTGCTTTTGCCGTCCGTTGCTCCGCTTCTCGGCAGCCTTATGTTCGGCAACTTGCTCAAAGAATGCGGCGTAACCGACCGTCTCAGCGACACTGCACAGAACGCGCTTATGAACATCGTCACGTTGTTCCTTGGTATTTCCGTCGGTGCAACAGCAGTCGGCTCTACGTTCCTTACGCTCAACACAATCAAAATTGTGTTCCTTGGTCTTGCAGGTTTCGTTCTTGCAACCATTTGCGGACTTCTCATCGGCAAACTTCTTTACGTCTTGTCGAAAGGCAAAATCAATCCGCTCATCGGTTCTGCAGGCGTATCCGCAGTGCCTATGGCAGCCCGTGTTTCCAACACCGTAGGCCTTCAATACAACAAAGGCAACTATCTTCTCATGCACGCCATGGGACCGAACGTTGCAGGTGTTATAGGGTCGGCGGTTGCGGCAGGCTTCCTTCTTGCCGTCTTCGGCTAAAACGGCACTATTGCGCGCCTAACTTTGTCAGGCACGACTTGTCCCAAAATCACGTACATTTGAGTACGTTGGGTTTTGGTTCAAGCCGTGCCTTTCTTGTTATGCATCGCAATATTGCCGTTTTATAAATCAAACTTAGGATTGTCAAGATACCTTGTCTGTCAACTCATGTACTGCTTGTACATTAGGGTTGCCGATAGTGTGGCTATTTCTTGTTCTTCATCCAAATATCGTGTTTTTTCAAAGCCGTGCCTTTCTTGTTATGCATCGCAATATTGCCGTTTTACACACTTTATAGGATAGGGCGGAGCCATACAATATATTGATATATATTAGGGTTGCCGAACAAGGGGTGTTTCTTTGCTCTTCATCTAAATATTGCCGTTTTATAAATCAAGCGTAGGGTAGGCAAACCGTATTGTCTGCCACATTTTATACAAATATCATTGCTTTGCAAAGTTTGCAAAATATAAACCCGCCTTTGTACTAAAAGCGGGTTTATATTTGTATAATCGACATTTAAACTTATTGTTTCGTTTTTTTATTTGCTTTGCGATGAGGCGCGAGTTTTCTAGGTTTTACGATTTCGTCAACCCACGTTTTGAAGAGTTCGAAGTCGACGCATTCAGTTTGGACGGTGATTTCGTCACCGGCACGTAGCACCGTATCCGATGCGGCGACCACGATTTCGTCACCGCGTTTTATGGAGCGGATAAGCAGGTTGCCCGGCCACAAAACGTCTCGTATGGGTTTGTTCATCGCAATCGAGCCTTCTTCTATCGTGGTGGTGTAGGAGTGACGCGTCAGATGCACGTGTTCGTCTTCGAGTATGCCGTCGAGTATGACTTCGTATATCGGTTTTGCGCCGAAGATTTCGCTGACCATATATCCGAAAGATACGCCGAGAATGACGGGAACGAGCAACGTGAATTGCCAGGTGAGTTCAACGACCATGACGATTGCGGTTATGGGGGCTTTGACGATTGACGCAAAGAACGTTGCCATGCAAATCATGACGATGCAATCTCCGTACACTGCGTCCATGCCGATTGCGCCGCAAAGTTTTGAAACGAGTGCGCCCACGCATGCGCCTATGGAAAGCATGGGAATGAATATTCCGCACGGCACGCCTGCGCCGAGATTGAGTGCGGTTGCAAGAATTCGCATGACGAGAACGAGCAACAACGATACGACGACGGGGGAAGAGAATATCGTAGCAGCCGTTTGTTCTCTTGTCGCACCGTTTGTGCCGAGAGACTGAATGAACGAGTGTCCGCCACCCATGACGGCAACGCTTATAAGCCCGAAAACGCCTGCCGCAATGAAAGGAATGAGCATTTTACCAAGACCTTTTGCAAATGTAATTTTTGCAAATATTTTGCGTGAGAGCAGGCAAAGAGAATAAAAACCGAAGCCCAATAGACCGCTCAGAACAGCCGCGATTGCAACGTATCCGTACGATTTCAGCGGCATTTGCACAAGCGTGAACGTAGTGAAAGTGGAAGCCACTTCCATATGCATGAGTTCAAACAGCACGTTGCGCGTTATGATTGCCGAAAGCACGGACGAGAACGCACATATAAATATCGCGGGCGTAAAACGTCTGTGCGCTTCTTCAAAGGCGAAGACGATTCCCGTAAGCGGCGCATTGAACGCCACTGCAAGTCCTGCGCTCGCTCCGCCCGTGAGCTGATATCTTCGCTCCATATCGGTGCAACGGAGCATTTTGCTCACTCCGTCTCCGCAAGTCGCGCCGATAAACATACTCGGTCCTTCCGCACCTGCGGTGAGACCGGATATTATGCAAACAAGGCATGCCGCCGCCATTGACGGAAGCGATTTGTACCACTTCAGTTCAAGCAGACCCCTTGCCGCTCCTTCCGTTTGCGGAATACCGCTTCCGCGAACCATAGGCACGAATTTTGCAAGCGTAGCAATAGCAAATGCGATTATGGCAAGCGCAATAAAGAGCAATGGAATGAATGCGGGATTTTCACGTACGAGCGCGTATAAATCCTTTGCGTATTTTGAAAACAACTTGGCGGCGATATTGAAGAAAGTCACCACTATGCCTGCCGAAATTCCCGTTATTATTCCCACCGCCATCAACTGCACGCCGTGACGGTACAATCTTGAAAGCAAATCTTTTTTCGTCATATTTCACCATGTGATTCGATTTCGCAAAAACGTATTATAGGCTCACCGCATTGCAAAATCAATCGATTTGTCGATTTAAGCGTAGTTTAACTTTTTACTGTTTCGTTTTCTATGCTTGCGTTTGCATTGTCGCTTTCGTCGGTTGACGGTTTTTCGTATTTTGCAAGCGTAGTTTTCAGGCTGTATATCACGCGTTGGCGCAAAGATTCGGGGGATATGACTTCGATTTTGTAGTTGTATTGCAATATCCAGTATAGTATGGCTTTTTCGCTTGCGGTGATCGTGGCAGTGAAATGCTCGTCGTCAACTCGTTTCACGACAAAGTTTGTCCCGAACCAGTCCGAGAGCGTGTCCATCATGTAATTGCGGCATTTTATCGTGACGGGGATGGGTTTGTCGTTGTACATGTACGGAAGAGCGGTGGATATTTGCTTGTAGTCTATGCCTTTTTCAAATCCTGCGTTCTCTTTTAGCGGTTTCGCATCTTCGTTGACGATTTCTATATTCGTAATTTTGTCCATGCGATAGTAGCCGACTTCTCCGAACACTTCGTCGAACATCATAAGATAATAGCGTTGATTGTGCAAAAACATCTGATACGGCGAGCCTTTGTGGGACAGGTTTTTGTGCAGCCGCTTGTCAAGCCCCATCTTGTTGTAGTCAAAAGTGATTTTCTTGCCTTGTTCAATGGCTTCGTCTGCGATTTCGACGTTGTAAAAGAAGTCTTTGTTGCTCGATTTGTCCCATTCTTTGACGGAATACACGTGCTTTACGTGCGATTTGAAGTTGCGCCCACCGAGAGATATGAGTTTGTCTATAAGTTGCTTGGAGTGCGTCGAATTTATGTTTCTAGACGAAAGAACACTGTCGATAAGAAGTCGCAGTTCGGCGTTTTCGATTTTGCGTGTGGCAAGATACGAGCCTTCTTTGCCGCTTTCTATATCGAACCCCATTTCTTTCAGATAGGAAAGATTGCGTCCGACGGCTTTTCTCTCACATTCCACGCCGTAATCGCGCGCGAGCAAATCTATTATGTCCTGTTGCGTGAGCGGATGCTCGTCATCGCTGTATTCTTCAAGAATTTGATATATCCGCATTATGAGAGTTTTCTTTGCTTCGAGTGCCATATTCGCTCCTTTTTTCGCCGGTTGTCGGAATTTTCGAAACGTTTGCGAAAAAAGTTTTTGAATTTTTTCTCGCAGATGTCCCGATTTCGGTACATAGTATAGCATATTATATGTTTGCAAGCAAGGGGAAATAAAAATCCCGAGCGAAAATAACATGTGAAAGTGCAAAGTACTTGAAGGAGTAAATTATGAAAATTTTGATGAGCCGTATAAACAAAGCAACTAGAGTCAACGATTCGCAAATCGCAACGAGAAACGGAAAGATCGTGTACGTCAGAATGTGCCTTATCAATAGATAAGCAAGACGTGACAAGGTGCAAAACCACAGAACATGATACCCCAAATAGCGCGGATTTGCCGATTCTCTCCTTTATTTTGACTTGCGTTTGACCCGCGCAAGTCGACAAATACAACGAATTCTTCAATGGCAAATCCGCGCACCCGACAATATAGTTTTTGTTGTGACCCAGTCACTTTACCTTATTTATTTTTTTGAAACGGAACGGCGTTTTGCCGCTCCGTTTTCTCAATAAATTGCGAAAAGCTAGAAATATTAAAGATTTTTAAGAAAATTTGTCAGATTGTGGGAAATTCGTTCTTTTACAATTGTTTAATTTATATAGACAAGAACAACAATGAGCAAACGCATGCGTATAAAACGCTGCGAGCAGGTTGTTTTCCGTGCCGAAACGCAGAAAACACGGCATAGCAAGGGGTGCTATGTCAAGATTTTTCGCGGATAGCGGTGAACGCCGATTGCTCAATCGCAATTGCGTTGTTCTTTGCGTTATGGCATAGGGAAGGATTGCGCTCTTGACGTATAGTCAGACAAGCCGACAAATCACGTTTCGCCGATGTGGCGAAGGCAGGGCGCACTTCGTCGCATCCCGACACGAATTTTTTAATGCCGAAACTTTTTTTCGGCAGGGCCGCTTACTTTTTTAGCGGCCTTTTTTTATTATTGATATGTATTTTGTATATCGTTTTGAATGTTAATTACAAAATCCGTCGTCAATTTTTCAAAAATACTCCAAAACACTTGTCAAACTTTTCAAATTAGTGTAATATAACTCTTGCTTTGGAGGCATAGCCCAGTTGGTTAGAGCGCTACGTTGACATCGTAGAGGTCATAAGTTCGAGTCTTATTGTCTCCACCACACGCAACCTGAAAAGAACTTTCAGGTTGCTTTTTTATTTGGCAAAAGTCGTGCTTGCATGGCAACTTGCCAAATAAAAAAAGCAGACAAATGCGTAGCATTTGCGTGTGGTGAGAGTCTCTCCGAGCAGGAAAAAAACGGCCGTTTGCGAAGCAAACGACCTGAATTATTGTCTCCACCGCAAAAGTCGTGCTTGCACGGCAACTTGCCAAATAAAAAAGCAAAGAGCGGAGCGGTTGCGTGTGGTGGGAGTCTCTCCGAGCAGGAAAAAGACGGCCGTTTGCACCGCAAACGACTTGAATTATTGTCTCCACCGCAAAAGTCGTGCTTGCACGGCAATTTGCCAAATAAAAAAGCAAAGAGCGGAGCGGTTGCGTGTGGTGGGAGTCTCTCCGAGCAGGAAAAAGACGGCCGTTTGCACCGCAAACGACTTGAATTATTGTCTCCACCGCAAAAGTCGTGCTTGCATGGCAACTTGCCAAATAAAAAAGCAAAGAGTGGAGCGGTTGCGTGTGGTGGGAGTCTCTCCGAGCAGGAAAAAAGACGGCCGTTTGCACCGCAAACGACTTGAATTATTGTCTCCACCAACGCCAAACTAAAAAGAACATAAACTTTTTAGAAAAGAGAGAAAGTCCTACAAGGGACTTTTTTCTTTTTATATCTGAATGCGATTGTATATACATCATTCTGCAACCGCGAGATTGCCATTCAAATATGTCATTATTTTTCGTTGTTCACGCTATATAGGGCGAGTTCCACAAGTTTGCCGTGTCGCATTGCAAGATTTACGAGAGAGTCCGAGATTTTCTCTCCTTTCTTTGCTATAAGCGTGCCTGAAAAGGTCGTCAGGTCTTTTGACAGCGATCTCCGAGAGAAGAAACGAGTAGTCGCTTATCACGCGAGAAGGAGTGTGTTCGTCGTCATTATTTAGATGCTCGCCGAGAATTTTTTCAAAAGCGTCCTTCGTAAATTTCGGAGCATCGGGAGAGATTGCAATGGCGGGCGGTGCGGACGACAGATTCACGGTATTCGCCGATTCGTAAGCAAACCGGGCTCTTTCAACGGATTGAGAAGAGTCGGTTGTCGTTGCATTCGTATCGCTTATATTCTTCGGTGTTTTGTCAGTCTGTTGGGATAGAATATCGGTTTTTCCGCGCTCGAGTTTCGCGTCTTTCAAAATCGTCACGCTCGTTTGCGTTTTTGGTCTGGGAATACTTTGCGATTTTGCTTTCCTTGCCTTTCCGTTTTTCAGAATAATCACGTCGCCGACGGACGATATGCCGCTCGGTGAAAACTTGTCCGTGTGAGTTGAAAAAACTGAGATTTTTCCGTTTTGCGAAAACGTCGCTTGTGCAAGATAACCTTTCAGAATACCGTTTTGCGTATAGCACGGCATAGATATGCAAATCGGCACGAGAGAAGTGAAGTCAACGTCGCACGCATATTTGAAATTCACGTCGTTTTGCACCATAACGGCGTCTGCAAAATTCAGAACGTCGGCAAACGGCATAAGTCTCTCTTTTCCGCTTATGCAGTCATTTATTCCGAAATATACGATATTTGAAAAATTATCGCTTAAATATGCATTTTTTATGCGACCGACGATTTTTGACGTATCGCGTGACACTACGGGTTTTGAAACGATTGATTGAAGCAAAGTCATATTTTCACCTTGTTTGATTTTATGTCGTGATCGTTTGATATATGCGTTTGACACAAATTTTATTTGGGTGAATAGAATACGCAAAAAATGTCGAAACTTGGCGTAGAATATATTTTTGAAGAGTGAAATTTATGTCACGGAAATCGGCTATCTAAATATCTTACGATTGCACGAAAACACGGGTTATCCACCGACTTATCCACAAAATCTATGCGAAATGTGGATAACTTTGTGGAAAAAACTCGTATTTTTATGCCATCGTGAATATGATTTCTTTTGTAACTATATGCGAACTTGTCAAAAAAAATATGGAGCAATAAAAAACGCGGCAATGCTTGCGCTTGTGATTATCGTCACGGCGTTTTGTTTTTCGTCGCCGTTTGTCATTTCGGCTATAAACGTGAAAAATGCAAGGCAAAAAGTCGTAGTCATCGATGCAGGTCACGGCGGTGCGGACGGCGGCGTAAAGGGAACGAAAACGGGAGTATACGAAAAGGAAATAAATCTGAAAACGGCAATCTGTCTCGGCGAAATTTTCAAAAGTCTGGGGTTCAAGGTCGTATATACTCGTCAAAACGACACCATGAGAGAGTTTGACGGCGTTGAAAACAACAAAAAGCGCGCGGATATGTTTGCTCGCGGAAAGATAATCAACGATGCAAAGCCCGATATTGTCATCAGCGTGCATCAGAATTTCTTTTCCCTGCCCACTCGGCGCGGAGCACAGGTGTTTTACGCAAAATCGAGCGACAAATCGCGCTTGCTTGCATCGAGCGTACAATCTATGCTCAATTCAATCAATGCGGCGGAAGGCGGACGTGAATATTCTCCCCTTTGTGCGCAAAAGTATCTTCTGGAATGCAGCCCGTATCCCACAATTATCGTGGAGTGCGGCTTTTTGAGCAACTTTGCGGACGAGCAAAATTTGACGTCGTTTGCGTATCGTCAGCGAGTTGCGTTTGCAATTGCGGACGGCGCGGTTTCGTTTTTGCGCGAAGAGCACACCGTATAGGCGTTTTGAAATATAAAAAACAGTCGATTTTCCTGTTTTTGCGGATGCTTTGCGGCGGTTTCTCTTTTGATTTTTGATTTTTTTGTTTATTCCTATATATAATAAGAACTTATAAAAAGATTAAATGTGCGCGTAAATCTTGATTTATAAAATGAATTGGGTTATAATTTTTTCATTATGACGAACGCATTTGCATATCCGTGCCAAAAAATCCTTAAAAAGCACAGCGACGACGAAGAAATCGCGCTTATAATCAAGGATATAGAGAACGCAAAACAAGGAGTCATGACTTTTTCGAAGGAAGTGAAAAAGTATATGCTTCAGTTCATTCATGCGCGCTACGACGACAACGAAGAAGTTAACGCGCTCATAGACGTTCTCAAAAACTGGAGCAAATACGAGTCGTTCAGTTATCTTGAGATATTCCAACTGCAAGACGAGTGTTATTTCTGGTATGATTTTCTTCATGCGTACGGAGCGTGGAAAGTCATCGGAAAAACCTACGGATTCAAGGACGAAAACGACGCGCTCAAAACGCTCATTCGCCTTGTGAAACTTGACGAAACGGTGTTCAGGGAGTATCCGCAACTGTAAACGTTGCGGGAAATACGCAAAGAGAAGATTTGGGGTATGGCAAACAAAATACACGACGGACACAGGGAGAGAATGCGTGAAAGAATAAGGCGAAGCGGACTTTCCGCTTTGCAGGAGCACGAAATGCTCGAATATATTCTTTACGCGTTTATACCGAGAAAAGACACCAACGAAATCGCACATGCGCTGATTGACAAATTCGGCTCGTTTGCGGGAGTGTTGAACGCAGACGAAAATCGTCTTGCCGAAGTTGCAGGCATGACGGCAAACGCCGCGCTTTTCATATCCGCGCTTCCCGATGTGTTCAGAGCGTATATCGACGATTTGGACAAACAAAAACCGTCGCTGAAAGGTCGCGGAGTGGCTCGTTCGTATATGGGCAACCGCCTGTACGGCGTAAAGGAAGAGCAACTGCATGTTGCCGCACTCGACGCACACGACAATCTGATATGCTGTCGTTGCATATCCAAAGGAAGCGGTGACGCCGTGGAATTGAGCGTTCGGGCGATAGTGGATTTTGCGCTGAACAACAAGGCAAGCGGTCTGCTCGTTGCGCACAATCATCCCAGCGGAAACGTCAATCCGTCTCAAAAGGATATAGAAATGACCAAAGAACTTTATATCACGCTATCAAGCGTCGGTGTGGAACTTCAGGATCATTTCATATTCTGCGGAAGCGAATATTATTCGTTTGAAGAGCAGGGAAAGTTGGAGAGAATAAGAAACGCAAAGAATTGTTTGAAAGAAGGAATAAACTTTTATGAGTGACACGGTTAGAACCAGATTTGCCCCGTCACCGACGGGATTTATGCACATAGGCAACTTACGCACGGGCTTGTACGCTTATTTGTTCGCGCGAAAAAACAACGGAAAATTTATTCTCCGCATAGAAGACACAGACCAAGAACGCAAGGTTGAAGGCGCAATCGAGATGGTGTACCGCACTCTCGCCACCGCCGGTATCACCTACGACGAAGGTCCCGACAAGGACGGCGGCGTCGGTCCGTACATTCAGACCGAACGCATGGCCATTTACAAAGAGTATGCAAAGAAACTCGTCGAACTCGGCGGTGCGTACTATTGTTTCTGCGACAAGGAAAGACTCGAATCATTGCAGGGAGAAGGCGGCGTCCACACATACGACAAGCATTGCCGCAATCTGTCCAAGGAAGAGGTGGAAAGAAGACTTGCGGCAGGCGAGTCCTACGTCATCCGCCAAAAAGTGCCCGAAGGAGTCGTGTCAAGTTACGACGATATGGTGTTTGGCACTATAAGCGTTGACACCGCCGACATCGAAGACGGAATTTTGCTCAAGAGCGACGGTCTTCCCACCTACAACTTCGCAAACGTCGTTGACGATCACCTTATGGGCATCACGCACGTCATTCGCGGCACGGAATATCTTTCGTCCACGCCGAAGTACAATCTCATTTACGACGCGTTCGGTTGGGAAAGACCGAAATATATGCACTTGCCGCCGATTATGAAAGACGCAACGAGAAAACTCTCCAAGCGTTTCGGCGACGCAAACTTCGAAGACTTCATCGCAAAGGGATATCTTCCCGAAGCGGTCGTCAACTACATCGCGCTTCTCGGCTGGTGCCCGAAAGACAACAAAGAGAAGATGAGCATGCAGGAGATGATTGACGAATTCGACGTGTCGGGCATTTCCCACAGTTCTTCCATATTCGACGAAGCGAAAATGCGTTGGCTCAACGGCGAGTATCTCAAAGCGATGAGTGCGGAAGATTTTAAAAAAGTCGCAACGCCGTGGATTGAAAAAGCAATTGACGGAAGGGACTACGACGTCAAAGAACTTGCGCTTCTTATGCAGACGAGAGTGGATATTCTGAGCGAAATCCCCGAAAAACTCGCGTTTCTCAACGAGTTCGGCGAGCACGACCTTGCGATGTACGAGCATCAGAAGATGAAAGTCGACAGAGAAGTCGCAAAGCGCGCGCTCGGCGTTGCCATTGCGGCTCTTGAAGATTTCAACGACTGGAACGCGGACGCAATCAAAGAACAAATCAAAGCAAAATCAGAAGAAGAAGGCATAAAGAGCGGTCAAGTCATGTTCACCATGCGAGTGGCGCTTACGGGCGCACCCGTAACTCCCGGCGGAGCAATCGAAATGGCAGTCGTTCTCAGAAAGGACGAAACTTTGCGCCGTATGAAATATTCGCTTTCGCTTCTTCAAAAGGCATAACCGATATGAATAGCAACGCTTTGAAAACCAAAACGTTTATATGCGCGCTTGTCGCAATTCTTGTGGCAAGCGTTTTTTGCGTTACGTTCACACCGTCCATTGTCGACGCTGCCGTTTGGGGCGGAAAAGATACGTCTGAACTTTGGTATTACTCCGAAAGTTTCCTTGACGTTGCCAATGCAAAACAGGCGGTGAGCGGCTGGAATTTGTCAAAAATTTCAAAACCCGTTGTCATTGCTGTTATCGACACCGGCATTGACGCTTCGCACGAACTTTTCGACGGCGTGCTCGTCAAGAATGCAAACGGAGATATTCTCGGATACAACGCATACAGCGGTGCGGACGCTCAGGGCAACGTCAACATCAGCGATACGGCTCAAAAGCACGGCTCGGGCGTTGCAGGCAGCATTGCGATGCTTATAAAAGAGTTCGGGCTTGAAAACTATATCAAGATTTATCCGATAAAAGCCAACTCGGCAGATAAAGACACGTTTGATTTCACCGTGCTTGCAAAAGCTCTCGACTGGGCAACCGACAATGCGGGCGCAAGCGTAATCAATATGTCGCTCGGAAGAAGCAAGAAAGACTACGATACGCTTTCAAGCGTCGTGCGTTCGACGTTCGAAGTTGCGATTGCAAAAGCAAACACGAAATCCGTTGTCGTGGCGGCGGCCGGCAACGAGGCAAAGCCAGATACGAATCCCGATGATATTTTCTATCCGGCAGGACTTGAAGGCGTCGTTTCCGTCATGAACGAAGGCAAGGACGGAAATCTTTATTCAAAATCCAACTACGGCTTGTCGTACAGCCTTTGCGCTCCAGGCGAGAGCATTTATACGGCAAACGGATATTCCGCAAACACGTCTCTTTATCACGAGACGGGCGGCACGAGTATTGCCGCAAGTATGGTAAGTTTCGGAACTGCGCTTCTCAAACTGCGTATGCAGATTGAGGGTAGAAGCGTTGACGCGCCCACGCTTGCAAAAACCGTCAAGGCGTTCACCGTAAAAACCGTTAAAAAAGGCGATATGACGTTGCGCGCACTCGATTTGAACACGATTGCGGCAGGCAATATCGACGAGATAAACTACGATTATCAACTTCCGAGTGCACTTTCGCTCGTGCATGACGGCACGCTTGGCAGCGGAGATTATTCGGGCAGCGTCACCATGCGCGCGGACGGCATAACCCCCGTCAATTTCTACGTCAAGGTTTCACCGAGCGGCAAAGTAGACCCTGATATCGAAAAGAGCGTCGAATGGAGTGTTTTGAGAGTTAAGGGCGATGAAGAAACCGTTGTCGAAGATCTGGGCATTTTGGCGCGCGGCACGAGTTTTGCATTCGTCGCACCCGGCGGCGGAGATTTTATCGTCAAAGCAAGTTTGCCGCTATACAACGTCGAAACATTGCAAAAAGTGCACGTTGAATTCGGAGATTATTATGTCGGAGAAGTGAGAGTAACTCTTCTTGACAGAGTTGACGACGGAGTGGACGGTGCGCCGTCAAACGCCGTTCTTTATACACATCAAACTACTACGTTTGCGCTCACGGGAGTCAAATATCTCGATCCCACCGTGGAGACCAAATGGTTTGTCAACGGCGAGTACAAGGCAAGCGGCAGCACCTTTGATTTCAAGCCCGCAAAGAGCGGAACGTACATCATCACCGCTCAATACGGCGACAATGCAAAAGTCGATTTTTCTTACAAATTCACCGCTCAAGTGAAACCTTTCATTCTCCGTCCCCTTGATCTTAGCATGTTGATTTTAGGCTTGACGATTGTGGTTGGCGGTGTGGTGGTTGCGGCTGTTCTAATCACCAAGAAAAAACGCGCTAAATAAAAAATAACTATGGCAGAGCCACGCTTCCGTCAACTCATGTGCTATTTGCACATTAGGGTTGCCGTTAGCGTGGCTCTTTTTACCCGCACTGATTTTATTGCTTTTTTAGGAACAGGACGTTTTTTGTATGCACGTCGCTGTATGAAAAAGTGCGAGATGTGCCGTCGTCAAGTCGCACGGTGAATACGGCAGGAAATACGCCCGTCACTTCGCCTTTGCACAACGTGGATTTGCCCCTGCCGCTTGAGATTTTCATCAGCACGGGAATGTTGAGCAGTTGTTCCACTCTCTTTTTTGTGCCCGATATGGTTTGTCCTATTTCTCTCATAGATTTATTTTTGACAATTTTTTGAGCGTTTAATCGTCATATTTACTCCCGATTGCGAATATCGTTTTTGTGAAAAGGAGAAGGCTATGTTCAATTTTGAGAAAATAAGCACAACAAGATTTTACACTGCGCCGACGATTGAAAGGGTGGTTGAATTTTCGCCACCCGACGTTGACACTTCAAACGTCGCAAAGATACTTTCGCTTGCAGTGGATGCAAAATGCGTGGGCGTTGAAAGCGGTGACGGCTACGCGCAAATAAGCGGTAGGACAAACTTCCGTCTCGTCTATCTCGACAAAGACGGTACTGTCAGGGGCGTTGACTACAACGCCGATTTTACGCTTAGAGCGGACGGCGAATTTGACGAAGGCGACAACGTGCAATGTGGCATAATCGTGACAGAATCCGATGTTGAAGCGGCAGATACGCTCACATTAACCGCCGTTTTGGAGATTTGCGCAAGCACGATAAAGAGAGACGAGATAGAAATGCTCACGTCCGCGGACGATTGCTACGCGATTGATAAGGAAGTTTATATGCCGTCACTCATCGGCTCGAAAACAGTGACCGTGCCGTTTGACGACGACAAAAACGTGGGTGCGCAGATAGATTCCGTTCTCGGTCTCAGCACCGTTTGTATAACGAAACAGTCTCTTGCATCCGGCGACGGCGCGACAGTAAAAGCGACGATTTTTGCAAGGGTTACGTTCACGCAGGACGGAGAAATCAAGACGCAGGATTTTGCGATTCCCGTCGAAGAAGAACTTACGCTTGACGGCGCAAAAACCACCGATGCGGTCAAGGTGCACGCAATCGTGCGCTCTGCAAAGGTAGTGCTTCAGGGCGTCACCGACGACAACGTTATAAAAGTGGAAGGCGAACTCACGCTTCGCGTCACTGTGACTCGTTGTGAAAAGAGACAAATCGTCGGCAACCTTTATATGCTCACAAACGAAGTCGAACTTGAAAGAAACAGCGTCGATTTGAAGTGCTTTGACGGGTGCGGGTATTTCATGCAAGGAGTCAGCGGCACTGCCATTCTCGGAGACAACAAACCGCGTGCGATAAGCGTCGTTGCGTTGCCGTATGCGAGATGTTATACGACGAACTATTACGTCACCGAAGACAACCGCATCGTTGCGGAAGGCGTTGTCAATACGGATATAATTTACACAGACGAAAACGGTTACAATTCCGTCAGGGCGGAAGTTCCGTTTTCCGTGAGCGTTGGAAGCGAGATTCCGTTCTCCAAAGACCTGAAAGTGCGTTGCGACGTGCAAAACGTGACTGCAAGCGTCAAAAAAGACAGAGAGTTTGATATCGTCATGGACATAGCAATCACCGCGTGCGGTTTTTCTCCGCTCACAATCGAGTATATTTCGGGTGTGACTGTCGGGGAAGAAAAGGAGCAAAACACATGTGCTCTGTCGATGTACGTTGCGTCCGTCGGAGACAATATGCTTGACGTGTGCAGTGCGCTCACGGCAATGCCCGAAGACGTAACGGCACAAAACCCCGATCTCGTTTTCCCGCTTCAAGGCGGCGAAAAGATAATCTATTTCAGACGACTCGCATAATATCTTGAATATAAACGAAGTCTGAAATTATCAAGCGAAGACAACGAAAAAGAAAAAGCACGCAATTGCGTGCTTTTTCTTTGAAAGGGATATTAAAAGGTGAGATTATTCTCGTTTATTATGGTGCTCGTCAACCGCCTTTTTGCAAAAAGTCTGACGGGTATTTTGTAAAAATTAGGCGTATTATACAGCATCGCTTATGCGGTTTTTCTGTTTTCTTTTTCTTGAGAGAAGAGACGCTGCACTTCGAGTTTTGCATTTTCGACGATAGAGTTGAGAGTATTCCAAGCGTCGTTCAATTTCGATTTTGCGAGTTTTGCAAACGAGCTTTGGTTCATTTCTTCGATTTCTTCTTCGGTGATTGCCATTTTCTCATATGCGTCTTTTGCCGTCTTGTCAAGTTGCGCGATTGCGCTTGACACATCGCTTTCGTTGTGCAGATCCAAATCAACGGGTTTGCATGAATTGATTGTGGTATCCACGTCAAATTTTGCACCGAAAATGGACACAAGGCTTGCAAAAGCGTTCAGAGCTTCTTGGGTGATTGAGTTTTTGGTGGTGTCAAACACGTTGTTGATGGTTTCGGCGGCTTGGAGCAAGGTTTTGTAGTCCTTCTTGGACGTTATTTCCTCGCCGAGCTGCTTAAAAGCGGCTTTGATTTGCACTTTTCCGTCCTGGTCCGCATTTCTGAAAAGGAAGTCAACAAACGAGTTGAGATTGACTCTTTCCACAACGTACGCGTCGTTCTTTTTGGTTGCACGGCAGCGAGCGAAAAGCTCGGCGTAAGATACGTTGAAAGCGGTGGCGATTTGGTCCAACTCTTCCGCCGTCAATTCGTACACCGGCTCGACTCTAAAAAAATCGAAGCAGGATTTGTAGTATTCCAAGGCGAGTTTGTACGAGTTTGCGGCAAGATAGGTGAGCGCGTCCATGGTGCGTTGCGCATAGCTCAATTTGTCTTTTATATCCATTGCCTTGATGGCGTTGTTTGCAAAATACGTGACGTAAAGCCCGCCGTCCAAAGTCTGTTTTGCGCAATCGTAGGTGTAGTTTGCGCTGTCCGTCAAGCGTTTGTAGGCCGCGCCGTACTTGCCGATCGCGCCCGAGTGCAAAGACTTGATTCTTGCAATCGTCTGCTCGAAGTCCATATCCAGCACTTCGGACAGGGTAGCGGACGGATCGCTCTCTATGACGCGCTTGACAAGGCGATAGTTTGTTTCGTCAAGAGCGGCGATTTTCTTATTGTCGGGGTGCGCGGCTTTGAGCTTTGCAAGCTCTTGCGACACCGAAAGGAGCGGCGCACTTTCAAGAGTTACGCTCATATCTGCCGCCACGCTCTTGACGCTTGACAAGAAACGCGCGCCGATTTGTTTTTCAAGGGCTTGCGCGCCCTTTTTATCGCCTGCAACTTCCACGCTCACGGTCTGTCCGTCTTTGAGATAGCCGTATTTGACGGCAAGCTCGGCAATGTTTTCGACAGCCACGTTGACGCTCACGCCCACGATGCCGTCTTCCTGATAAAGAAGCACTTGCGCGTCCTTGTTTGCACCGCCTGCGCTGATCACGTTGTCTCTTGCGTCCACGACAAGCTCGATTGACGGATTGACGTCGATTGCCACATAGTAGCCTGCTTGTTCGCTGTGGTTAAGGGGTGAGTATACACTGTTGCATGCGATCAAAATCACGGCAACGAAAATCGAAACCGCAAGACACAATGCCAAACATAAAGATAACTTTTTGTTTTTGTCCATACTTCACCTTCTTTTTTTATGATAACATAATACGACTTTATTGTTAAATATGGATAAATAAAATATAAAAATAACATAAAGTTTTTGCATATTCGAGCGTATTGGCGGCAAAACGCAGCGATTTGCGGCTCGATGTGGGGAGATACAAGACGAGTGCAAGATAAATTTGTTGTTTTATCGGACACTTTGTGTTAAAATAAAAAGGATATGACAAAGCAAGAACTTGACAAAAAAATGCTCGCTTTGCAACAAGGCGACGAAAACGCGTTTGAAGACATCTACAACGATACAAAACGCGGTCTTTTTGCGTTCATTTTGTCGATATGCCGCAACTATCACACGGCGGAAGATATGATGCAAACCGCATACATTCGCTTGCGTACCACCATATCGTCCTATCGCGCCGGTGAGAACGCGTACGCTTGGCTCTACACCATTGCGAAAAACGCTACGCTCAACGAGATGGCGCGCCAAAAAAGAGAAAAATCCACCGACGCTTTTGAAGAAGAAAGCACCTTCGGCACGTACTCCATAGACGAAGAATGTTCGCCGATCACAACGGTTATGAACAAGGTGCTCGGTGAAGAAGAAAGGCAAATCGTCACACTTCACGTCATATCGGGGTTCAAGCACCGAGAGATTGCCGAGATGCTTGAAAAACCGCTCGGGACGGAGCTTTGGACATACAACAACGCGCTTGCGAAACTGAAACGAGAACTTGAAAAGGAGAAAGCCGATGAAACTTAAAGACATAGAAAAATCTTTGAAACGCGAACACGACGGCACACAAGTTCCCGATGTCATGAAGCGTGCGCAAAAAGCACCGATAAACAAACTGCTCGACGGACAAAGACCACTTCGCGCTTTTGACAAGCAGACGGCGGTTAGAGTGTTGTGGATTGTCATGGCACTTACAGTGACGGCTCTTTTGTGCTTCGGCGCGCTTGGTATCATGGGCAACGGCGGGGGCGACAAAGTGTCTTGTGCCTACGTCCGAGTGAGCGTGGAAAACGATGGAGAAATCACCGAATACGGTATCGTGATAGACGGTGTGGAAAACGTTGCGCTTTTCGTCTTGGAGAAGAAAAGACGGAGTGCAAATGCAAGATTTGCAAATGAGCGGAATTTCTCTCAAAAACGCAATAGCCGAAGTTTATCAGGTCAAAAACGGCGATAAAGTGTCGATTTGTGTGGTTGGCAAGAATGTAAATTCGATTTTGGAACAAGATTTGAAAGACGCTTTTTCTGCAAACGGCAACGAAGTGGAAATACTCTCGGCAAACGATTCCACCGTCCTTTCGAGTCTTGAGACGTATGCGCAAACAAGCGAAAAGGATATTGACGCAATCATAAACACGTATATCGAAAAATACCGGAAATAACGTAAAAGCGTTGCAGGGGAGTGCTTTTTTCCGTCACGTAAAAATGCGATGAACGGCAGGAAAACGCACGTAAGAATTTCGTGGAGAATTGCAAAGAACGGGCTTGAATAAGTCCGTTTTTCAATGCGCGATATGATGCGTTTTTTGTTTTTCGGTAAAAAATATGGACCGATCGATTGATTTTTTTTGCGGTATTAGCACATTAAAAGTTGTCCGATACGGACTCATCGGCAAAATAAGGTTGAAAAATCTCTATATTGTATGTATAATATAAAATAACATATTATTCATACTAACGACGTGCGCGCCAACGCGCATATAAGGACGATTATGAAAAAAGCACTTACGACGGTTTGTATACTCCTGGTTGCCATGCTTCTTTGCACGGTTTTGGTTGCTTGCGATGACACAAACAATCCCGATCCCGACAATAAGCCCGATTACGAAAAAGCGACCTACACCGTCACGTTCAACACCAACAGCGACTTCGTGCTCACCGACAGCGTGATAAAGAATGTTCCGTCCGGCTCGAAAATTTCCGCGCCGAAAGATTCAAGCGGTAAGCTCATTATACCGGTGAAGAAAGGTTACACTTTCAAATATTGGTCGTCAGACGGCGTCAACGAGTTCAATTTCTCGACGGATACGATAAAGAAAAACACCACGATAACGGCAGTGTACACCAACAATGTGTACAAGCACGAACCCGTCATAAACGCGAAACTCAACTATATAAAGAACGCCGACGGAACGTATTCTTATGAGATAGTCGAAAACGCATACGACGGAGCAAGCCTTTCGGCAGTTGAACTCAATCCCGAGACGACTTCCATAAAATCGACGTACGCAGGCTCGGTCACCGAGATTGCGTGCCCCACGCCAAAGGAAGGCGACACGTTCCGCTTCTGGTTCTATATGCAAGACGGAAAACCCGTTCAGTTCACGAAATGGGCGGCGGACGGCGCAAGCAGCGTTGCAATGCTTTCCAAGTATTATTTCACGAAGGGACTGACTCTTTACGCTATGTACGAGTCCACTCTTCCCAAAATGAAAGTGGAATACAAGGACAGTTTGAGCGAGCTGGTGTACACGGACGCAACGAAAGAGTATTCGAGCAATTCGCAAATCAATGAAAAAGACGCATACGTTGCGACAAAACCCGGTTATCGTTTCGACAAATGGTATTACACCGTAGTGGGCGACGACGATAAAGCAACCGATTACGATTTCAAGTTCTATACGGATAAGGAATCCGGCACGATTATCAACAGCGCAACCGGCACGACAGACTTTTTCACGCCGTCCACACTCGTTCTCAAAGCGAAGTGGATAAAACAAATCACGATAACGTCCGCCGACGAGTATAAGAGCAAACTTTACAACGTTTTGCGCAAGGAAAATCCGACCGAAGACGAGCAACTTGCCATCTCGCAAATTCTCGAAGCGGATATTATCATTGCAAACGACGTCAATTTCGGCGGTATAGGAGCACTCGAACCGTTGTTTGATTCCGAACACGTCTTCAAAGGCACTATCGACGGCGGCAATTATGACGGCAACGGCAATCTTACGGGCAAGTCGAAGTTGCAAAACGTGTCCGTTTCCGCACAATCTCACGCATCCGTTTTCGGATACGTTGCAGGAAGTATAAAGAATCTTGACGTAGAAAACGTCAATCTCATCGTTGTTAAAGATGCAAACGGCAAATTCGGCATCAAATCCGTGCTTGCGCCCGTTGCGACGAGAAACGAAGGCTCGATAACCAACGTTGCGGTGTCCGGTGTGATTTTCAATCTCGAAAGCGGAATGAACACTGTGTATATCGGCGGTATCGTCGGTGAAAATAAGGGCTTTTCAACGAAGTCAAACACCGGATATATCAGTGATTGCACGAGCAACGTCACCATAAACGACGCAACGGCAAAGGCTTTCGTCATCGGCGGCGTGACTGCCGAAACGAACGCGTCTTCCGCACTTACGAGAAACTCTGCGGTGGTTGCGGTCAAAAATATTTCCACAGTTGACGACGGCATTTCGGCGAACGGAGCAACGTATTTCGTGCTCGGCGGAATTGCGGGAAGAAGCGGCGGAACGGTTACGAAGTCCAACGCAAGCGTAACCGTTGAAAACGGCACGATTTCTTCGGGCGCGGCGTCAATCGGCGGTATCGCGGGTGACGGCACCGGTTCGCTTGCAACTTCGAGTGCAAATATCACGGTATCCGCACTCGTTGCAAACGCAAACGTCGGTGGTCTCATCGGCAAAAACGAAGGTTACGTTCTCAATGCGTACGCAATCGTCGATTTCGATTTGACTGCGGCAGGGAAGAATGCAATGCTTTCAGTCGGCGGTCTCATCGGCAACAATTTCAGCTCAAAGACCGAAACGGGCACGTCGCAAACGATAGGCATCGGTGCAATCAACAAGAGTTATTCCGACGGCGAGATAAACGTTGCCGTCAATGACGGCGCACTCACGACTCTTTTCGTCGGCGGCATCGCAGGTCGCAACAACAAGAGTAAAATCGGCGGAGTGTTCACGCTCGTTGATATAACCGTTGACGGTGTCAAAGACGGTGTAAAGTCAAATCTCGGTTTTGCATTCGGAAGCATGGAAGCAAAAGCAACGATAAATTCGGGTTGGTACGGCGACGGCAACACGCTCACGCTCAACGGCGAAAAATACGAACTTAAATTTGACGGCAACGACGCGGAAGGCAATCCCACTTACACCGAGAACTTTGCAATCACGCAAGTTGGCACAAAGACGGAAAGCAGCAACTTCACGTCGAAAGTGTGGCTTGAAAGCAAATCCAACGCAAACCTTGACGGCGAAGTGTGGAATTTGAGTGACGGTGCATTGCCCACGTTGAAATAACGTTTTGAAAAGATAAGGAATTTGAAAACGGCACGTAAATTTACGTGCCGTTTTTATGCTTATGTAAAACGGGTGCTCGTTTTAGAGCGACAAATGCGGATGATTACAACTTTGAATCAACCAACGATAATAATACTTTTTTGCCGTCGTTGAGCGAGATATAAAACATATATCCCATTTCCTTCTCTACGTATTCGACGCTGTCAACTTCGTCGATTTCTGTTGCAACAAGTTCTCCGATTTTTGTAAGCAGTTCTTCCATGTGGAATCTCCTTTTTGAAAATTTTTACATTAAACAATACAACATAGCGTTTGCAAATGTCAACGGCAAAACCGCATAAGGAACAACGGGGCAAGTCTTGTTTTGTCGAAATATGTCTATTGATTGCTCTATAAGGAACAAGCGTTCCGCTTAGGATATTATAGCGGATATTTTGTCGATTGACAAGTGGGCAATTTTGAGACGGATAGATTGCAAAAAATGCCGTTCAACAGCAAAATAAAAACCCCTTGGCGAGAGCCAAGGGGTTTTTGATGTTGTGAAGATTATTCTTCGGTGTAAGCGGCTGCTTTCTTGACGTAGTATGCACGTTTCTTTGCAGCGTCTTCTTCGTTCTTTGCGAACAAGACTCTTGCCGCGTCCGGATTCATCTTTGCAAGTGACGCATATCTCGTTTCGTTCATAAGGAACGCTTGATAATCGTCGGTGGGTTCTTTGCTGTCGATGACGAGCGGAGCTTTGTCTGTGCCCACGAGAGTCGGGTTGTAGCGGAAGAGTTGCCAATATCCGCAGTCAACAGCCTTCTTCATTTCCATTTGAGAGTTGTCCATACCGCCCTTGATGCCGTGGTTGATGCACGGTGCGTAAGCGATGATGATGGACGGGCCGTGGTATGCTTCCGCTTCTGCGAATGCTTTGACGACTTGGTTCATATCTCCGCCCATGGAGACTTGTGCGACGTACACATAGCCATAGTCCATTGCGAGCAACGCAAGGTCTTTCTTCTTGGTGCGTTTACCGGTGGATGCAAATTTTGCGATAGCACCCGTCGGAGTGGACTTGGACGCTTGTCCGCCGGTGTTGGAGTACACTTCGGTGTCGAGAACGAGAATGTTGATGTCTTCGCCGCTTGCGAGAACGTGGTCAACGCCGTTGTAGCCGATATCGTATGCCCAGCCGTCGCCGCCGACGATCCAGACGGATTTCTTGATCAAGCAATCTTCTCTTGCTTCGATGCTGTTGAGAAGGTCAAGGCTGACGCCGTTTGCGTTTTTCTTTTCTTCGGGGAGAAGCGCGATGATTGCGTTTGCCGCTTCTTCGCTCTTTTGTGCGTCTTCTTTGTTTTCAAGCCATGCGTTGAGAGCCGCGACCATAGCGTCGGACACCGTGCCGAGAGCAAGCAAAGAGTTGATGTCGTTTGCAAGCACGTTGCGGCGAGTGTCGTATGCAAGGTGCATACCGAAGCCGAATTCAGCGTTGTCTTCAAACAAGGAGTTTGCCCATGCGGGACCGCGACCTTTGTCGTTCTTGGTGTAGGGGCAAGTCGGTGCGCTGCCGCCGTAAATGGAAGAGCAACCCGTTGCGTTTGCGATGAGCATTCTGTCGCCGAACAGTTGCGTCATGAGTTTGACGTACGGAGTTTCGCCGCAGCCTGCGCATGCGCCGGAGAACTCAAAGAGCGGCTTCTTGAATTGGCTGTTCTTGACGTTGACGGATTTGAGCTCTGCAGAAGTTTCTTTAAGGTTTGCAGCGTAATCCCAGTTTTCTTCGTCGGATGCGATAGCGTCGTCGAGCGGAACCATGGTGAGCGCTTTCTCTTTGGACGGGCAGACAGCCACGCAGTTGGAGCAACCCGTGCAGTCAAACGGGCTGACTTGCATACGGAATTCGTAACCTTTCACGCCGATAGCGGGTTTGGTGACGAAACCTTCGGGTTTGTTTGCGAGTTCTTCTGCCGTTGCGAGCGTCGGACGAATTGCCGCGTGTGGGCAGACGAGAGAGCAGCGGTTGCATTGGATGCACTTGTCGGGATCCCAAACGGGAACTGCAACTGCGATACCGCGTTTTTCAAACTTGGTCGTGCCGGTGGGTACGTAACCGTTGGGATTGAATGCGGAAACGGGGAGTTTGTCGCCTTCTTGTGCCGCGATAGGTGCGATGAAGGTCTTGAAGTATTCGTCGTTGGGGACGGGGAGCGGTGCTGCGCCCTTGGTCGTTGTTTCCCAGCTTTGCGGATATTTGACTTCTTTAAGGTGTGCGATCGCATTGTCCACGCAAGCGTTGTTCATTGCAACGACTGCATCGCCTTTCTTGCCGTAGGACTTCTTGATCATTTCCTTCATGTAGCGTTCTGCATCTTCGTAAGGAATGACGTTTGCCAGTTTGAAGAATGCCGCTTGCATGACGGTATTGACGCCTTTCTTGGTGCCGATCTCTTGGATGACTTTGAGACCGTCGAGCGTGTAGAACTTGACGTGTTTCTTTGCGATCATGTTCTTCATTGCAGCTGGTAGTTTTGCGTCCATTTCTTCGGGCTCCCATTGAGAGTTGAGAAGGAATGTGCCGCCGTCTTTAAGGTCGGAGAGCATGTCGTAACGAAGAACGTAAGATTCGTTGTGGCAAGCCACGAAGTCCGCTTGGTCGATAAGGTAGGTGCTGCGGATGGGTTTGTCGGAGAAACGCAAGTGAGAGATGGTGATACCGCCCGACTTCTTGGAGTCGTATGCGAAGTATGCTTGCGCATATTTGTCGGTGTGGTCGCCGATGATCTTGATGGAGTTCTTGTTTGCGCCGACGGTGCCGTCAGAACCGAGACCGTAGAACTTGCAAGAGATTGCGCTTGCGTCGGAAGCGTCGATCTTTTCGGTAACCGAGAGAGAATGATGCGTCACGTCGTCGTTGATGCCGACGGTGAAACGATCTTTCTTTTCGCCGCTCATGTTTTCGTAGATTGCGTTGACCATGGACGGATTGAATTCCTTGCTGCCGAGACCGTAACGACCGCAGAGCACTTCTTTTTGAACGCCTGCTTCGTTCAAAGCGGATACGACGTCGAGATAGAGCGGTTCGCCTTGTGCGCCCGGCTCTTTTGTTCTGTCCATAACGGTGATTGTCTTGCAAGTTGCGGGAATTGCTTTGACGAATGCATCTTGCGGGAACGGACGATAGAGTCTGACTTTCAACAGACCGACTTTGTGTCCGCGAGCGTTGAGATAGTCAACGGTTTCTTCAACCGCTTCTGCGCCTGAACCCATGATGACGATGACTCTGTCTGCATCGGGTGCGCCGTAGTAGTCGACGAGATTGTATTTTCTTCCGGTGAGTGCGCTGACTTTGTCCATCTCCGCTTGAACGATTGCGGGGACTGCGTCATAGAACTTGTTGCTTGCTTCTCTGTTTTGGAAGTAGATGTCGGGGTTTTGAGCCGTGCCTTGTTGGTGGGGATGTTCGGGGTTGAGAGCGCGTGCGCGGAATTCGTCGACTTTTTTGAAGTTTACGAGCGGTTTGATTTCGTCGTAGTCGATCACGTCGATCTTGTCAACTTCGTGAGAAGTGCGGAAACCGTCGAAGAAGTTGAGGAAAGGAACGCTGGACTCGATGGTGGAAAGATAAGACACCAAAGTGAGATCCATAACTTCTTGAACGCTGTTGGCTGCGAGCATCGCAAAACCGGTTTGACGGCAAGCCATCACGTCGGAGTGGTCACCGAAAATGTTGAGAGCGTGGCCTGCAACGCTTCTTGCGGATACGTTGAACACGCAGGGGAGCAATTCGCCCGCAATCTTGTACATGTTGGGGATCATAAGGAGCAAGCCTTGGCTCGCGGTGAAGGTGCTGGTCAATGCGCCTGCTGCCAAAGAGCCGTGAACTGCGCCTGCCGCGCCCGCTTCGGATTGCATTTCAGCGATTTTGAGAACGTTGCCGAAAAGATTCTTTCTGCCTTGTCCTGCCCAATCGTCGCAGTTTTCCGCCATAGGTGACGACGGAGTGATGGGGTAGATAGCCGCAACGTCAGAGAACGCATACGCGATGTGTGCCGCAGCGGTATTACCGTCGATGGTCATTTTTTTCATATCGGGATTTCCTCCAAATAATATATCTTCTAGTGTTGTTCGTGCGCGTGTATATATGCGCACAGTCATCTTGTATTATATATTGATAAGAAATAATAGTCAATAAAAAGGAAAGAATTGCCGAACGAAAAAGTTCGGTCGAGTCGGTTTTTGACATAAATTCGAGATTTAATTGCACAAAAGAATAAAAACAAAACGTTCGATATCATAGCGTTTGCAAATATCACTTCGGTGTGCTATACTTTTGGCATGTCGCAAATCGAAGTAAAAAACGTCAGTTACAACTATTCTATCGGTGACGGTTACGCCGTAAAAGCCTTGAAAGGAGTGTCTTTTTCAATCGAAAAAGGCTCTTTCGTCGCGCTTGCAGGCATGAACGGGTCGGGAAAGTCTACTCTTGCAAAACTTCTCAACGGGCTTTTTGTCCCGTCAGAAGGCGAAGTGCTTATCGACGGACTTTCCACCAAAGACGAGAAAAACACGTTTGAAATCCGCAAAAAAGCGGGTATGGTGTTTCAAAATCCCGACAATCAGATGGTTGCGACAATTATAGAAGACGATATTGCGTTCGGCCCCGAAAACGTCGGAGTGCCGCGTGAAGAAATCATCGAGAGAGTAAATTCCGCACTCGAAGCCGTCGGTATGAGCGAATATCGCACACGCACCGCGTCAAAACTTTCGGGCGGACAAAAACAGCGTATCGCAATCGCCGGAGTGCTTGCGATGCGTCCCGATATTCTCATTCTCGACGAATCGACTTCCATGCTCGACCCGAACGGCAGAAAAGACGTTATGGGCGTTGCAAAATCGCTCAACGAGCAGGGAATAACCGTGATAAACATCACGCACAATATGGAAGAAGCCGCCCTTGCAGACAGAATTATCGTTTTGCGCAAGGGAAGAATCGCTATTGACGGAACGCCCAAAGAAGTGTTTTCGTCGGGCATACTCGAAGCGTGCGGACTGACTTTGCCGCCCGTGAGCGCGCTCTCGAGAGAACTCGCGTTGAAAGGCTTTGCCTTTGACGGCGTCGTCATCGACGAAAAAGAACTCGTGGAGAAAGTATGCCTGCAATTGAAATAAAAAATCTCACCTATATATATTCCAAAAAAACGCCTTACGAAAAGAAGGCGCTCGACTCTGTAAACCTTGAAATCGAAGAAGGTTCTTTTGTGGGTATCGTCGGTGCGACGGGAAGCGGAAAATCCACGCTTATCCAGCATCTAAACGGCTTAATCAAGATTCAGGACAAGAAAAAAGCGCAGATTATCGTCAACGGTATGAGTTGTGCAGATAAAAAAACGCTCAGGAAATTGCGTTTTGAAGTCGGAATGGTTTTCCAGTATCCCGAGTATCAACTTTTTGCCGATACGGTCGCAAAAGACGTGGCGTTCGGTCCGAAGAATATGAAACTCGAAAAGGAAGAAATCGACGAGCGTGTGAAAAAGGCTATGGACGTTGTCGGTCTCGATTACGCAACGTTTGCCGACAGAAGTCCGTTTGATCTTTCGGGCGGAGAAAAAAGACGTGCGGCGATTGCGGGCGTCATTGCAATGCAACCCAAAATTCTTATTCTCGACGAGCCCGTTGCGGGGCTTGACCCTGTGGGCAGAGAAGAGATTCTCGCACTCGTGAAAAAGTTGCAAAAAGAAGTCTCGCCCACCGTTATTATGGTGTCGCACAATATGGACGACATAGCGGTCATCGCAGACAGAATCGTTGCTCTCAAAGACGGCAAAATCGTTGCCGACGGAACGCCGAAAGAAGTGTTTTCGAATAGACGACTCATCTCGGATATAGGGCTTGACGTGCCGTGTGCGTCGCACCTTGCCGACGAGTTTATTGCTCGCGGAATACCCGTTGCAAAAAGACGTGATTTCCATGGACGAATTGTGCCGCGAACTTGCAAGAATCAAGACCGAAAAAGAGAAAAAATCGGGCGAAAATTCTTTTGAAAATCTCGATAAAAACGCTGACGTTTCAAGCGATAAAAACGACAATTCGAGTGCCGTGAGCGAGCAGGTTTCCGATGAGAAAAACGGCTTGAATTTTCGCAAAATCGACGGTGATGACAAGGGGGTGACGGACGATGTTTAAGGACGTTGCTTTCGGTCAGTATTATCCCGTCGATTCGCCCGTACACAGACTTGACGCAAGGGTGAAATTGCTGCTCACGCTCATGTTCGTTATTGCGATTTTCTTTGTAAAATCCTATTTCGGCTTTATGCTCACGTTGATTATGTTGATTGCGATAATCCTTCTTGCGCGTCTGCCGATGGCTTCCGTTCTCAAGAGCGTAAAAGGTGTTTTGCTGATAGTTTTGATCACCGCAATCATCAATTTATTCGTCGTTCGCGGCGGCAACGACGACGTCGTGTTGGTGCATTGGAAAATATTCACCATCACCAAATCGGGAGTTCATACAACCATAAAGATGGTTTTAAGGCTCGTTTTGTTGATTTCGGGCGCATCTTTGCTTTCGCTCACCACAACGCCTGTTGCGCTTGCGGACGGTGTTGAAAGTCTTATGTCTCCGCTCAAACTCATAAAAGTTCCCGTCAGAGACATCGCTATGATTATGAGCATCGCACTTCGGTTCATTCCCACTCTTTTTGAAGAGACCAACAAAATCATAGCTGCGCAAAAAGCGCGCGGAGCAAGTTTCGATACGGGCGGACTTTTCGCAAGAGCAAAAGCGTTGCTTCCCGTTCTCATTCCGCTTTTCGTCAACTCGTTCAGGCGTGCCGACGAACTCGCGTTTGCAATGGATGCAAGATGTTACAACGCAACCGAAAAACGCACGAAAATGAAGAAAGCAAAACTCGGATGGGGAGACCTTGTCGCGTTCCTTTTGATATGCGCGTATTTCGTGGTGATTTTGCTTGAAAGATACTACTTCCCGACAATCGGAATAAACATCGACGCAATGATATTCGGGGGACTGCTATGAGATACCGTGCGGTTATTTCGTATTACGGTGCAAACTACGTCGGTTGGCAGCGTCAACTCAACGGACTCAGCGTGCAAGAAGTGCTTGAAAAGGCCCTTGAAAAAACCTTCGGCGCGCCCACTTCGGCAACCGCAAGCGGTCGTACGGACGCAGGCGTTCATGCACTCAGGCAAGTGGTGCATTTCGATGCAGATACGTCTATTCCCACAGACAAGATACCTTTTGCCGTCAACACGCATTTGCCCGATGACGTGAGCATGCTATCCTGCGAAATCGCACCTGAAAATTTCAATGCGAGATTTTCTGCAAAGCGTAAAACGTATTGTTACAAAATCTACGTTTCCAAGCATCGACTTCCCGTTCTCGAACTCGATCACGAGCATATCACGTATCCGCTCGACCTTGACAAAATCGAGCAAGCGGCAAAAATCATAGAAGGCACGCACGATTTCAAGTGCTTCGAAGCAAGCGGCAGCGTCGTGAAAAACACCGTCCGCACCGTGTATTCGGTGGACGTTGCCACTCGACATTTTGACAATGCAACCGTTCGTGCCGACGGCAAATTTTTCGACGGTGAATTATCGATTTCCGTCACGGGCAACGGTTTTCTCTACAATATGGTTCGCATAATCGCCGGCACTCTCGTCTATGTCGGCATCGGCAAACTCACGCCCCAAGACGTCTCTCGAATTCTCGAAACGGGAGACAGAAAAGCGGCAGGGAAGACGTTGGGGGCGAAGGGGTTGACCCTTATGTCCGTCCAATACTAAAAAATCGCGCTAAATAGCGAATAACTGTGTCAACACCCATCCGCTCCAAAATCACGTACTACATGTACGTTGGGTTTTGTTTCGGATGGGTGTTTCCTTGTTCTTCATCTATTTATCGCGATTTTTACAAACCGCACGAAACGGCTTCGGAGCGTACTTATTAACGGACTGTGCGACTTCGAAGACGGAACACGAGCCGCAACGGCGGCGAGCAAATCGAACGCCGAGCTTGACGAAAAGTACGAGCGACTGCGCCATGTTGTTGCGTAGCCGGCGCACAAAGCGTGGTGGCATAATAAGTGAACGGCACTTATCTATGCGAGTGCTGAGTGTTGTCCCCCGCCACGCGGTCACCGTGGGTTTACTGCAAGGGGGAACGGTGATATGGGCGCGACGCGTAAAGCAATTCGTCCAGTGGACGGATTGTAGCCAAAGCGAACAAGGCGGATTGCCACGCAAACGCCGCAGTCCAAACACCTGAGGAAAGGGGAAAGTTGCATTAGGGTTTCAAATGCCCACGCAAAATTATTCATTATTAATTATTCATTCAAAATCAATCTTTTCCGCTGCTGTCTTATTGACATACGGGCGTTTTCGTTTTATTATAAATAAAATAGTAAAGATAATGCGCGGCGTATGCGCGCGTATTTGCGATTATAAAAGGCTGGACGGACTTTATGGACGACAATTCAAGAAACTTTATCGAAGAAATCATCGACGAAGACCTTGCCGAAGGCAAAGTCAGCAAAATTATCACGAGATTTCCCCCGAACCCAACGGATATTTGCATATCGGACACGCAAAGGCTTTGTGCATCAACTTTGGCATGAAAGAGAAGTATCACGGCGCATGCAATCTCCGTTTTGACGACACCAACCCCGCCAAAGAAGACGTGGAGTATATGGAAAGCATCAAAGCCGACATCAAATGGCTCGGATTTGACTGGGACGAGTTGCACAACGCAAGCGACTATTTCCCCAAAATGTACGAATGTGCGGTGAAGCTCATCAAAGACGGCAAAGCGTACGTTTGCGATTTGTCCGCGGAAGAGATAAGCGCAACTCGCGGAAGTTTCGGCGTGCCCGGCACTGAAAGCCCTTATCGCAACCGCTCGGTCGAAGAAAATCTCGACTTGTTTGAAAGAATGAAGAACGGCGAATTTGCCGACGGCGAAAAAGTTTTGCGTGCCAAAATCGACATGGCGTCGCCAAACATAAACATGCGCGATCCCGTCATCTATCGTATCTGCCATGCGACGCATCCGCACACCGGCGATCAGTGGGTGGTTTATCCGATGTACGATTTCGCTCATCCCATCGAAGACGCAATCGAAGGTATCACGCACTCCCTTTGCTCGCTCGAATTTGAAAACCACCGTCCGCTTTACGACTGGGTGACGCTCAACTGCGGTTTCGATCCGCGCCCCAGACAGATAGAATTTGCAAGGCTCAATCTTACGCACACCGTCATGAGCAAACGTTTCATCAAACGTCTTGTCGACGAAAAAGTGGTGTGGGGTTGGGACGATCCGAGACTTTCGACGTTGTCGGGCATAAGAGAGCGCGGTTATACTCCCGAAGCAATCCGCGATTTCTGCTCCCGTATCGGCGTTGCAAAGGCGGACAGCGAAGTTGACATTTCCATGCTCGAGCATTGCGTGAGAGAAGACCTTAACGCACACGCTCAAAGAGCAATGGTTGTGACAAAACCGCTCAAACTCGTCGTTGACAACTATCCCGAAGGACAAAGCGAGCCTGTTTATATCGAAAACAATCCGCAACAAGAAGACGCAGGCGTTCACGAGACCACGTTCTCGAGAGAACTTTATATCGAGCAAGACGACTTTGCTCTCGATCCGCCGCCCAAATACTTCCGTCTTAAACCCGACGGAATTGTCAGACTCAAAGGCGCATACATCGTCAAATACACAGGTTGCGAGCAAGACGAAAACGGCAACGTTACTTGCGTGCACGTCGAATATTTGCCCGGCACGAAATCCGGCGAAGAAGGCGCAAATATGAAAGTCAAAGGCACGATACACTGGGTGAACGCAAACGATTGCGCTGACGTGACGCTCAACATGTTTGACTATCTCATAAACGACGGCGACGGCGATTATATGGACAGAGTCAACCGCAATTCCTTGACCGTGTTGAACGGCAAAGCGGAAAAAATCGTCGCGGAAGCCCCCGTGCATACGAGATTCCAGTTCTTGCGTGAAGGCTACTTCATTAAGCGTAACGAAGAGAACGAATTCAACAATATTGTTGGACTTAAAGATAGTTTCAAGCCAAAAGCATAATATCGGGCGGGACACCCGCACCCGATTGAACGAATATAAGTACGCTTATAGGTGAAATATGTTTATTTGTAAAGTATGCGGAAACGAAGTGAAGCCGGGACAAGCGTTTTGTCCCACTTGCGGAGCGGACGTCGTTGAAAATTATCAGACGGTCTGTCCTGCTTGTCACGCAAAAAACAGTGCCGGAAGCAGATATTGCGCAAAATGCGGCGCGATATTGCAGGTTATGCGCAAGCCGGTATGTGCGGTTTGCGGAACGAAGAACTTGCCCGGTGCAAAATTCTGCGTATCCTGCGGTGCGCCGATAGTGGTTGAAAGTGAGACTCACAGCGACGCAGATATGCTCGATGCAAGAAAGACGAAACTCCGTCTCGACAATATGGAGCGCGAAAGAATGGCGGTTGTTGACAAAGAAATCGCAGAAAAGCGCGCAAAAGCCGAAGAAGAGAGAGAATCGGCACTCGAAAAAGTGGAAGAATACCGCAAAAAGAGCGAAGACGAATACAAGCAAAAGGCAAACGACCTTGAAGACTACCGCAGAAAACTCAACGAAATGGGCCCCGAAGACGTGGAACTTTTTGAAGAAAATGTCTGCGGCACTCAAGACCTATTCCAAATACTACGCCGACCCGTATACGCAAATCGACGAAGACGACATCGACGGCGAGACTTACGTTTGCCCTGCGTGCGGAACGATAAATCCGCCCACGGCAACCGCTTGCACGCACTGCGGAAGAGACAAGGCAAGAGCGTTGCTCCTTCTTGCGAAAAACAAAATTAAGCAAAGCCCGCCCGTCAAACGCAAACAAACGATAATTCCTGCGCCCGAAGCCGACCTTTCGGTGAAAAAAGTTCCCACTCTCGACGAGTTTATCGAAGAAAAGAATACACCGAAAACGGAAGAAACGGCCGCACCTACCCAAAAAGAAGAAGTCAAAGAAGAAGCACCTGCGGATTTCTCCGGCCCGAGCAACGCTCACTATGCGCCGTATCCGCCGCAATACGCTCCTTATCCTTATCAACAATCATACCCGTATCCGTACCCTGCGCCGCCTTATCCGCAAGCACCGTACCTTATGGGAGAAGACGGCAAGCCCTATCAAATGCCGCCTATCGTTCAACCCGTTGCTTTTGTGCCGTACGTGACGCAAGAGCAACCGCTTATGCAATATTCGCCGACGGCGGTCGAAGCAAAACCGCAAAGAGCAGTGCCGATCAACATAGCGGCAAAAGACGTCAAGAAGAATTGACGAGAAGAATATGGCAGATCAGAAAAACAACAAACCGAGAATACGCGGCGTTGACGACGCCGGCATAAGACTTGCTCCGCCCCCGATAAACAATGCGGGCTATCACGTCATGCCGACCGTTATGCAGGAATACGTCATTGAGCCGCATCTTTCCGTGGACGAACCGAAGGAAGAAAAGCGAGAGGTGTCCACCGCCGACGATTTTCAACCGAGAAGGGAAGACGCCAACAAGAAGTGGAAGAGACAAAAGCGCGCAAAGAATATGATTGCGGGCGCGATTGCTCTCGTCGTTTCGGTGGTGGTGCTTTTGCCATACGTTCTCGGCGCAATAGGAACGAAAGTGAGTGCTCCGTTCAGGTTCTCGCTTGAAAGTTACAACGTCGTCGGGAAATGGATATCCGCTTTCAAACAAACGGCAGCACTTGGTTGGAAAGGCGACGGCATAAAAGAGATTTGGCTATCGGCAGTGCCGAGCATGATTCTCACAATCGGCATTTTAGCAGTGCTTATCAATGCGATAAAGTCGTTGTTTGCGCTGTTTGGGGCAATCAAACCCGTAAAATACGGTTGGGGCGCATTCGTAAATCTCGTATGCGTACTTGCCGTTTTCGTGGCGTCACTCGTCGGAGCACCCGCGATAGGCATCGACAAAATTGACTTTATGGCCGACTTCATACACGGTTTCAAGGCGAGCGAGTTATTCACGCTCATGACATTCGGGGCAGGATATACGATAATCTGCGCTTTGTTGTCACTCGTAAACCGCGACAAGTTCGGTTATCTCAAATAAGAGCAATAAAGGAGAAATATATGGCAAAGAAGGATCGTAACAAGGAAATCGTTTTGACTCCCGAAAGCAGTGAAATTCAAGCGGTGGACGAACCGATGTTCGAATCGGAAGCATACGCCACTCCGCAACCCGAAGAAGGCTCTGACGTGACGGTTATGAAACCCGTCGGCATCGGCGGCCCCGTTCCTATCGTCGCACCCAAGCATAACACGATTCAGTTGCAACCCATTGTCGTGCCGCTTGCGGTCGTGCCGTATATGACGCAGGACAGCAACGTTTTGCGCACGGACGGCAGCAGACAAGACACCTATGCGCCTGCCACCATCGAGTACGGTGAAGCGACCGATTTTGAAACGGTCTCGGCACAAAAGGTCAAGAAAAAGAGCAAAGTGCAACCGAGAGTTTTTGCGCTTGTCACGTTCTTGCTCTCTGCGCTCGTCGTGCTTCCGTTCATTCTCTCCTATTTTATGGACAGCGTCGGCGCAATGAAGATTGCGGAGTTCAACATCATCGGGACGATTCAAAAATGGGTGGCAAACGGCTTTGCGCTTCGTCCGCTCAAAAACCTTGCGTATATCGGCGTTGCGGCAGTGAGTGCGGTTATGGTGCTTTCGTCTCTAATTTCTATAATCGTTGGCAAGTATCCGAGAGCCATGCACGTTATCTTCTCGCTTGCGGCATTCCTTGCACTGCTTGCGCTTCTCGTCAAGTGGCTCGTCAAGAAAGAGTTTGTCATCGCAGACAAAGTCGGTTTTGTGGTGATTCTCGCACTTTCTTTCGTCAATTTCGTGCTTGCCGTGGTTTTCTCCTGCCTTCTTAACAAGCTCGAAGACAAGGTCGAAAAAAGCCAAAACGTAGCAAAAGAAATCTGAGAATAAACTCGCATATAACACGCAAAACGAATTGCACCCCGCGATTCGTTTTGATTTATTAAGGGAAGAATTTGCATTTGTGCCGCAAAGACAGCGTATCTCGCGCAAAAACGCGGCATAATCGCAAAAAAAGTCTACACGGCGTGTATCCGAGCAACAGGGCAAAACCTATTGCAATGGTGAGAAAAGGGCAAACCTATCAAAACGACAGGGTGTTTGCCGTTAGACGCGTTCTTCCGCAACAAAAAAATAAAAAGGTAACAAATATAGAAAGGCTATGTCGCTCAAACTCGTATCTCTTACAAGCGGAAGCAAAGGCAACTGCACATTGGTTTTTTCAAACACGACGGCAATTTTGGTTGACGCGGGTTTGTCGTATACCAGATTGTGCACGGAACTTAAAGATTTCGGTCTTACTCCCGATATGATTGACGGAGTGGTTATAACGCACGAGCACAGCGACCACATTTGCGGATTGCCAAAACTTGCCCCACACACAAAAAGTGTACGCGCATCCGCTCACGCAAAGAGCGATATTCCAGCGCACGGGAGAGCTCAAAAACGCGCAGGACGTGGACGATTACGAAGGCGGTTTTGACGTTGGAGACATAAAAGTTTTGCCTTTTCGCATACCGCACGACGCGGCGTATCCGCTTGCATATTCGTTTGAGTGCGGCAACGCTCGTTGTAGCGTCGCAACCGACATAGGTATGCCGACGCGCGGCGTTCTTCGCAACATAAAGACAGCGAAGTCGTGTTGCTCGAAGCAAATCACGACCTTGAAATGCTCAAAAACGGCAAATATCCGCCAAATCTAAAAGCGAGAATTTTGTCGAATACGGGACACCTTTCAAACGACGCTACCGCAGTCATCGCAAAGCATCTTTGCGAAGGAAGCGAAGTGCAGAATCTCATTCTTGGGCATATAAGCGAAAATAACAACACCGAGCAACTTGCTTTCGACACCGTGGAGCGCACGCTCAAGGAGTGGAACAGCGACATAGAATTGTCCGTTGCTCATCAATCGAGAAGGAGCGAAGTTTTCGAGATATTATGAGAAAAAACCATAGGCGCAAGCGAAGGAAGTTCCATATATATTACGGGTGTCTGCGCAGGGAGCATTTTGTCCCTGTTTTTGTCGCTTGCACTCAGAAACGTCAACGTCGACTTTGCCGGAATGAGCGTATACAACTGGTGCGGATACGCGCTTATGCAAATAGCATTCATAGCGACGGTTTTCATATATTCGGCGGTGAGAAAAACGGACGTCGTGAGCGTCGCAAAAATGAAAAAACCGCTTAATATAAAGCAAATCGTGTTGTTGCCGTTCATTTCCATTGCGACGATACTCGCGTTTTTGCCGCTCGCAAACGCATGGAGTGCGCTTTTGCAAGTGATGGGTTATCACGGTTCGGGCGTTGCGATGCCTGCGTTTTCAAACGTCGGAGTTTACTTTCTTGCGTTGTTTCTTATGGCTCTTTTGCCTGCGTTCGGTGAAGAATTGCTCGTTCGCGGTAATCTTTTTTCGGGATTATCGACGAGAAACGTGTGGTTTGGTGTGCTTATGTCCGCGCTTATGTTCTCTCTTATGCACGCAAATCCCGTGCAGACGGTGCATCAATTCGGTCTCGGCATAGTGCTCGCTCTCGTCGTTGCGCTGTCCGGTTCGCTTTGGGCAGGCGTCGTGGTGCACTTTTTCAACAATTTCATAAGCATAACGCTTACTGCGTACGTTCCGCAAGTTGACGAATGGTACGTTGCGCTCGGCTATTACAACTGGCTCACGGGGGCGGCGAGCGTCGTTGTCGGCATTCTTTTGCTCGTCGTTTTGTTGTGGCTTTTCTTCCGTGCGGGCGGCAAAAAAGAGAAGTCGGGTATCGTGAAAAACGTGTATACCGAAGACGGATTCACGATAGTCGCGACGCAAAACGTATCGAGCGATACGGATAAGCCGAAAAAGAGCAACGTTTTCAAAGATTTCGCAAGATTTTTCAAGTCGCTTTTCACAAAACAAGGGTGGAAAAACGTCACCTACCGACTCGAAGAGCGCAACGAAGTCGAATATATAGGCAAAAATCAAAATCTTACGGGCGTCTGGATTGCGCTTGCACTCGTGATAGTCTACTGGATTTATGCATTCGTGGTGAGCATAATATGAGCAAGAGAAGAAGCGTCGGCATCATATATTTCGTCGTGATAATGCTCACTCTCCTTATGAGAGTGGCGTCTGCGCTTGACATTTATTCGGCCCTCGGCATAGAAGATTACGATGCGCTTTGGACGTGCACCGTGCAGATTTTGCTTTTCGGGCTTACGAGCATTGCGCTGTATTCGTGGAGTGCGTATGCAAGACGCGAAAGCGTCAAAGAAGTGCTTTGCGATTTCGGAGTGAAACGCATAAAAGCACTTGATTGGTTGATTATTCTCGGAATATGCGTCTGCACTATGGCGGTTTCTACGGGCGTTTCTTTCGTATGGCAAGTGGCACTCAGGCTTATAGGGTTCACGCACACGTCGTCGAGCACCGATTATTCGACGGTCGGACTTTTGTTCAAGGAACTTGCGCTCACCGCGCTTTTGCCGGGTATTTTCGAAGAGATTGCTCATCGCGGTCTTATTTATGCAGGATACAAGGAATGCAAGTGGAAGTTCGTGCTGGTGTCAGCATTGCTGTTTTCGCTCATGCACCAAAACATCGTGCAGACGGGATACACGTTCTTTTTCGGTGCGTCTCTTGCGCTCGTTATGTATTACACGGGTTCGATTTGGGGCGGCATACTTATACACTTTGCAAACAACGCGTGGGTGGTGCTTTCGGGATATTCAGAACAACATCCCGACGGCGCGCTCGGTTTCATAGCGAAAATAGAAGATTTGTTCTATTCGTCGTCTATCGGTTTTGCGACGGGAGCAATGCTTATTATCGCATGTGCAGTTTTTCTCTTTCTGCTATTTTGGCTGCTTAGAAAACGCGTGGTCAATGCGTACAGAGTTGGCGTTCCCTTTGACAAACCGTCTCAGGGCGTCGTGCCGCTTCACAAGGACGTCACGCTTTGGGTGATAATCGCAGTCGGAGTCGTTGCAACGATTTTCTCGTTTGTGTGGGGTATGACGAGATGAAAATCAATATTATCGCAATAGGCAAAATCAAAGAAAAATATTTCTCGGACGCAATCGCAGAGTACGTCAAACGCGCGTCGAGATACGCCGACGTAAAGGTCGTGGAACTTGCCGACGCACCGCCGTCAAAGACGCCCGAAGAGCAAAGAAAGATAGAAAGCGACTTGCTTCTTTGCAAGGCAAAAGGCTTTGTCGTTGCAATGGATATGCGGGGAAAAGAGTTGTCAAGCGAAGGACTTGCCGAACTCATCAAGAGCAAATGCACCTTGGGCGAAAGCGAGTTTTCTTTCCTTATCGGAGGCAGTCACGGACACACCGAAGAGTTGAGACAAAGGGCGGATATGCTTTTGTCGTTTGGCAAAAACACCTTTCCGCATCAACTTTTCAGGGTTATGCTTTCAGAGCAAATATACCGCGCGCTATGCATCAACGCAGGCACGCCGTATCACAAATAAATTGCAAAGTCACAAGTTTATATGACGATAATACATATATAAAACTTGTATTCGGTGAAATATGGCATACGAAGAAAAATATATGCTACGAGCGATTGAACTTGCAAAGGCGTGCGCCGAGCAAGACGAAGTGCCTGTCGGCGCAGTGGTAGTAAAAAGCGGTTCAATCATTGCAGAGAGCGGAAACAGAAAGGAGAGAGACAACGACGCGACGCATCACGCCGAGATGCTGGCTTTGTCTTCGGCAACCGAAAAAGAGAACAACTGGTGGCTTGAAGATTGCGACGTATACGTAACGCTCGAGCCTTGCAGTATGTGCGCGGGGGCAATGATAAACTCGCGCATCCGCGCGCTGTATTTCGGAGCGTACGACGAGAAGACGGGGGCGTGCGGCTCGAAAGTCAATCTGTTTGAAAAAGGACTTTTCAATCACGACGTCGAAGTGAGCGGCGGATATATGAAAGAAGAATGTTCCGCATTGTTGTCGGATTTTTTCAAAGAAAAGAGAAAAAATCGAAAGAGCGATAAATAAGCAGAACGGGGAATGCAAATAAGAAAACAAAAAGAATTTCAATCCGATAAATAGAAAACGTTATTCAAAACCGAGAATAAAACGAGAAAAAAGAAAACGACCGCAAAGCGCGGTCGCATTCTTTTTATATCGGGGAGAAGAAACTTTTCCGTGCATTGAAGGTCAATGCACGGCGTCGGGGATTGTGATTGCAGAATCGTTGAGAGATTTCAGTCGGTTATTTTTTTTGAGTTTTCATAGGCGGAAGGTTTTTCTTCGTTCAAAGAATCGTTTTCCGCTTCTTTCTCTTCGCCTTCTTCAAAAGACGGGTCTAAGATTTCCACGAAACCGACGTCGTTTATCACGTTGTCTATTGCCTCTTTCGGAACGCCGAGTATGCACGCAAGCACACTCGATACGATTGATACGATGCCGACGATGACTATTGCGATGATTTCTTTGAGTTTTTTCTTGTCCATGACGTTCTCCCTGAAAGTTATTGCGCCTGCATAGCTTTATCACCCGAACGCAACGGCAATATATCATGCGGTTTTCAAAATATCCAAATTATTATGTCATGTTTTTTGCGTGGCAAACTTTCAAAGAAAACGAATATAGTATGGTATGGAAAAGTATAATATCGTTTTTATAGAAACAGAATGGGCAAGGGCGGAGATTCTGGGCAGGCGAGCGGAAGATTTCGTGCTTCGCGAGTTTTCGTCTTTCGGAGCGAGCGTTGCGAGAATGGTGAAAAAAAGTGCGTACAAGGAAGAGTGCGCGCTCTTGCCCGATTGCGTCAACGTGGTGCTCGAACTCGATATGCCGCTTGTGAAACTAAAAGACGTCACGTCTCTTGCGGACAGAATGAAAAGGAACAAAATAAATTGCGTGCGCTTGGGGAGCAAAGACGCATTAAGCAAAATCTGCATCGGAAAGGATACGAGCGGAGGAGTTTTTTCATCGTCGCAGGCTTTTTTTAAGATTGATGATGCAAAATCGTTCAATCTGGTGTATAATCGGCTTAAAGACGAAATACTTGACGAAATGCTTTCGCGAGGAGTGAGAATTTTCGACAAAGCCACGACGTTTATCGACGATACCGCCGTCATAGAAAGCGGAGCGACGATTCTGCCGTTCACGAGAATAGAAGGCGAGAGCGCGATAAGCGCACAATCCGTCGTCGGAGCGTCGTATATAAAGGATAGCGTCATTGACGGTGCAAACGTCGAATGGTCGCATATAGTATGTTCGCACGTGCACGCGCGCGCGACCGTCGGTCCGTATGCAAGACTCAGAAGAGCGGAAATAGGCGAAGATTGCAGAGTCGGAGATTTTGTGGAAGTGAAAGCGTCCGCGCTTGAAAAGGGCGTGAAAGCGGCGCATTTGAGTTATATCGGAGACGCACAGGTCGGGGAGAGAACCAACGTTGGGTGCGGAACGGTGTTTTGCAATTACGACGGCAAAAACAAGCATAAAACCACCGTCGGTTGCGATTGTTTTCTCGGCGCGAACACGAATCTCGTCGCACCGCTCGTCGTGGGGGACAAGGCGTTTATTGCCGCAGGGACGACGGTAACGAGAGACGTTGACGAGAAGACTTTCACGATAGGGCGAGTGAAGCAGGACACGGTGAAAAACGACAGATGATGAATTGTCGAACAACCGAAGATACGGAAAAGGTACAACCAAAACCGATATTATCATAAAAAACGAAAAGAAAACGCAAGGCTAAGGCCTTGAAAGGATAAGCGTATGATGCTCGTCGTGGGACTCGGCAATCCCGGAATGAAGTACAAAAACACCTATCACAACGTCGGCTTTATGGTCGTTGACGCACTATGCAAGAGACTGAAAGTCAAAGCCGACGTGAAAGAATGCGACGCACTCACCTGCAAGACAAATTACAGGGGCGTCGATTTTGTCGTTGCAAAACCGCAAACCTATATGAATTTATCGGGTGAAGCAGTGAAAAAACTCGTGCGCAAATACGGCGTTGACGAGCAAAACGAACTCATCGTTTGCTATGACGATATAGATTTGCCGATAGGGAAATTGCGCATAAGAGAAGAAGGAAGCGCAGGCACGCACAACGGCATGCGCAACATCGTTGCAGAACTTTGCGCGCAGGATTTCAAGCGCGTGAGAGTTGGCACAAAAACGGAGCAACTTGCACAACACGAAGTTCAACTTGTCGATTTTGTGCTTTCAAAGGTCGATTTTGAGAATAAACAAGTTTTGGAAGCCGCGATAGACACCGCCGTAGACGCCGTTTTGGATATGGTGGAAGGCGTTGACATTCAGCGTGTTCAGGAAAAGGCAAACAGGAAAAACAAGTGACGACGCCAAAGATTTTACAACTTCAGAATCTCGGAGAAAAACTCTCGTCGCTAAACGGTATGGGAGCAAAAAGGCTGACCGACGAAAAATTGTCGGCAGTTTCCGTATTGCGTGTTTGCGAAGGCGCAAAGGTGCATATCATATCCCAGATTCCGACGAAAAAACTCGTAGTGTGCTCGGATAGTCTCGGCGCGAAAAGTCTGTTCAGAAAACTTAAAGGGTGGGGAATCAAAGTGGATTATTTGCCCTACCGCGACGACGTGTTGATTGCAAGAAAGAGTTTTTCTTCTCAAAACGTCAGAGAAAGGACTTGCACGTTAAGCGATATGGCGTGCGGAGATTTCGACGTAGTCGTGACGAGTGCGGACAGCCTGTTGCAACTTTTCCCGAAAAAAGAACTGGTGAAAGAGTTTTCCGTCACCGTGGCAAAGGAAGACCTTATTTCTCCGCAGGCACTTGCCGACAGGCTTGCCATTGCAGGATACAAACGACAGACGATGATTGCCGACGCAGGCGATTTTGCGGTGCGCGGTGACATAGTTGACGTATACTCGACAAACGGCACGGCGTACAGAATAAATTTCTTTGACGAGCTCGTAGAAGACATAAAAGTCATCGACGTTGAAACCATGCTTTCTTCAAACGACGTTGAAAGCGTGCGATTTGCGCCTGCAAGCGACGTTATATTGTCCGAAAAAGACTATGACGACGCAAGGGAAAAAACTTGATTTTTATCGTGACGTAAAATACGCCGCCGAAGCAAAGGAAAGGCTTTCGGTCGGCGCGTGCGACCCGTCGCTCGTGTGGGCGTTGCCGTTTATGCAAGGCGCGACCGCACCGATATTCGATTATCTCGACAAAACGGACGTGATAGTTTTCGACGAGCCGAAAGTCGTGTGCGACAAATTGCAAATCCTTATCAAAGAATTTGACGGAAGAATAAAGAACCTTCTCGAAGGCGGCGAAATCCTTGCGTGTCACAAAGACGTGTATATCACGCTTTCGGAAATCAGAAGACGTCTTATGTTCGTTAGGAAATTGAGTTTTTGCGCGTTGTCGCTAAACAATCAGCTTTTCGAGCCGAAGTATATAATCGAGCCGAAGACGAAACCCGTCACGAAGTATTATCTAGACCCGCAGACTATTGTGCAGGATTTGCGCACTTTCGTGCTCAACGGCACGAAAACGCTTCTTGCGTGCGGCAGCAAAGAGAGAGCAAAGAGCGTCATCGAGAGTTTGCGTGAAAACGACGTATATGCGACGTACAGCGAAGACGGCAACGACGACGGCACGATACTCGCAACACCGATGGCCGTCGAAACGGGCTTTATATATCCCGCGCAAAAGGTGTGTCTCGTCGGTGTGTCCGAATGTATCGGCAAACACCGCTCCGAAGACGGACTTTCGCACTCCAAAGAGCAAGCGCTCGCACCCGTTGCAGGCGATTACGTCGTGCACAGAATTCACGGCGTCGGACTTTGCGAAGGTACGACGATTCTCAAAACGGGCGATTTTGAAAAAGAATATATAGTTCTCAAATACAAAGACGGCGACACGCTTTACGTTGCCACCGACCAGATGAACAATCTTCAGAAGTTCATCGGTGAAGAAAGCCCCGCGTTGAACAAACTCGGCGGAAAAGAATTTGAAAGAGAAAAGGAAAAAGTGCGCAAATCCGTGCGCAAACTTGCCGTAAATCTCGTCGAACTCTATGCCAAGCGCGAAAAACAACGCGGTTTCAAGTATAGTCCCGACACCGTGTGGCAAAAAGAGTTCGAAGACAATTTCGAATACGAAGAAACGCCCGACCAACTCAAAGCCATAGCCGACATCAAGCAGGACATGGAGACGGGACGCATTATGGACAGACTTCTCGTCGGGGACGTCGGATTCGGCAAGACGGAAGTTGCTTTCAGAGCAATGTTCAAGACGGTGCTCGATTCAAAACAAGCGGTTTTGCTTGCACCGACCACTATCCTTGCCCGCCAGCATTACGAAAACCTTATAAAAAGACTCGAACCGTTCGGCATAAAATGCGGACTGCTCACAAGACTGCAATCAACGAAAGAAACGCAGGATTTGCTCGACGGTCTCAAAAAAGGCACGGTGCATATGGTGATTGCAACGCACAAAGTGCTTGCAAAAACGGTCGAGTTTCACGATTTGGGCTTGCTTGTGCTTGACGAAGAGCAACGTTTCGGCGTTGACCACAAGGAAAAACTCAAAGAAAAATATCCTCTCGTCAATGTGCTTACGCTCTCTGCAACACCCATTCCGCGCACGCTCAATATGTCGCTCACGGGCGTAAGAGACATATCTATGCTCGAAACCGCGCCGCGCGGCAGATTGCCGGTGCAAACGTACGTCGTGGGATACTCCGACGCACTTTGCGTTGACGCAATCACGAGAGAACTCGCTCGCGGCGGACAAACGCTCATACTTCTCAACAACGTCGAAGCACTCGACCCGTATGCAAGCAAACTACGCTCTCTTTGTCCGGACGCGCGTATAATCACCGCACACGGGCAGATGCTCCCCGGGCAACTGGAAGAGAGAATGAGCGCGTTCTACGACAAAGAATTCGACGTGCTCGTCGCAACCACGATTATTGAAAACGGCATAGACTTGCCCGACGCCAACACTCTTATCGTCATCGACAGCGGCAGATTCGGGCTTTCGCAACTTTATCAGTTGCGCGGAAGAGTCGGCCGTCGCGGCGCACTCGCTCACGCATATTTTACCGTTCCAGAAAACGGCGCGCTCACCGATACGGCGCAAAAAAGGCTCAACACCTTGCTTGAAAACACCGACATCGGCAGCGGATTCAAAGTCGCTCTCGCAGACTTGTCCATTCGCGGAGCAGGCAATCTTCTCGGAGCGGAGCAGAGCGGACATATCGAAAAAGTCGGCTACGAGATGTATCTGGAACTTCTCGACGAAGCAGTGCAGGAAGTCAAGACGGGCGTTAAGAAGCAAGAGATAAAAGACGTGGAAATGAAAGTGGATGCGGCGGCGTTTATCAACGACTCGTACATAAGCGGCAGAGACAAGTTGCGCGTGTACAAGCAAATATCCAAGGTCGCAAGCGTGAGCGCGAGAGATTCGCTCGTCAAAGAACTCGAACAAGTTTACGGTCCTGTGGATTTGCCGCTCGAAAACCTTATCAACGTTGCGCTTCTCAAAAACCTTGCAAGCAATTACGGCGTTTCCAAAATCATCATCAATCGCAACGGCGCGGGCGCGAATTTCTATGACGCAGACGTTTTCAAGAACGAAAGCCTTATGAATGCGGTTGCGAAAAACAGCGGTAGCGTGGTGCTTACGACCACCATTCCGCCGTCAATGATTTTTGAAGTAAACAAACTCACGGCGGAGCAAAAGTTGGCAAGACTCATCGACTTTTTTGCGAACATAGAATAAAACCAAACGAGAAACTTATATCACAAAAAGCACGCTTTACGCGTGCTTTTTGCGTGTATAAAACGCCGATTTGAATATTTGTGCGTTCACGCCTATGCGCACGATTCTCACCGTCGTGCGCACCGTGCGCCGTCTTTTGCGCTTTGATTCGACGTCCTTTTACGCCAACCTTTGCACGGTGATATTTGCGCCGGTGAAGTTTATCGTGGCGGTTGACGCATTGTGAATGGACAAGGTCGTTTCGGCAGTAGCGTTGTAGACGATGGTTTTGCTCACGTTTGCGGATTCCGTGGGACTTGCTTCGTCGTTTAGGATTTCCGTTGCAATCGCGGCGCCGTTTGCATAGAGTTGCACGGACATAGTTGCGGTTGCGGTGTCGGCAGTTCCCGTTGCGCCGTAGGTGACGATATAAGTGCCGACGGGAAGGGTTACTGCGTTGTTTGCAACCGTCATCGTGGTGGTGGGTGTGGTTGCCGTCGAAGTTATCGGGATTATCGCCCCTGTCGCTACCGATTGAGTGCCGCCGCTTGCATAGAGTGCGTCGACAAGTGCGGAAGTGCCCGCTTCGCCTTGCGGACCTTGTGGTCCGGTCGCACCTGTTGCCCCGGTTGCTCCGGTTGGACCTTGCGGTCCCGTTGCTCCCGTCGGACCTTGCGGTCCGGTCGCACCTGTCGCCCCGGCAGGACCTGCCGGTCCTTGAATACCTTGCGGACCTTGTGCTCCTTGCGGACCCATAGGTCCCATAGGACCTGTCGCTCCGACCGGCCCCATAGGGCCGCGGATATATTCGATTGACGGACGGCCACACGGCGTTGGCGTGGGACGAGAGTTGCAGCACGGATTGTTGAACCAGTTGAAAAACATAAAAAATTCCCCCTTTGAATTATGTACGGGAAGATTGTCAAAATCAAATCGCTATTTTGCAGTGCTCGGTGGAAAATCACACCGTTGAGAATTAAAACCGACTTAATTTGTACGCGTGCATGCGTGCCCGTTGATTTAATCGGCGTTTTGGTATATCCTATGTGTGAAAAAAATATTTTTGTGCAAATTGCGTAACCGATGCAAAAGTCCTGCGTATATTCAACGTAAGAAAGGCACGGCCAAACAAAAAAGGACGAAACTATGAAAGAAAGATTCAAAAAATATCTTGAAGAACATTTCCGCAAAATAGCCCCGACTCAAGCGGCTATGGAATATCGCAAAGCGCTTTTGAGAGACCTTCTCGACAGAGAGCAGGAATTGCGTATAAAGGGCGTAAGCGACGACGAGCTTATCTACAATATGGCGATATCCGAACTCGGAGACATCGACAAAACGCTCGAACGATTTGAAGAAAGACAGATAAAGAGCGGCGTCGTGAAACGCAAAATCAGTATGGCGGCGGTAATTGCCGTATCCATCGTTGCGTTGCTTGCGGTGGCGTACGTCATCGTCGGAGCACTCGTCACTTGGCATCCGACTTGGCTTATAATGGTCGGCGGCGTGTTTGCGGGACTTTCCGTAATGCTCGTGTACACGGCGGTCAGATTCGGTCAAAAACACAAATTCGCAGTGACGAGAATATGCGTTGCGATATGCGAAGTTTTGCTCACGGTGTTCGTGTTCCTGCTTTTGCAACTCGTGTTCCACCTGCAAGGCGCATGGATGAGTTTTCTTGCAATGGTGGCGGTGCTTGTCGGCGTAGACACGGCAATAGCGTTTTCCACGAAGAGCAAAGCGAGATGGTTCGAATTGCCGATTTTCATCGAACTTTTCGGCGTTATGCTTTACATTCTTCTCGGGGCTCAACGTTCCGCATTTCTGGCATCCCGGTTGGCTATTGTGCCTTATGGGCGTTGCGGCGGCAATCGTTGAAATCGCTGTTTTCGTAACGAAGAAACTTCGTGCGAAAAACAAGAAAGAAAGCAAAGAAATCGAAGAAAAGAACGAAGTTGAAAATCAAAAATATTGGACGGAATGGGATGATTAACATCTTGTTTTGACCATATAAAACGTCAAATCGGTTGTTTTCAGGAGTGATTATGGCAAATACTATAAAGGCTGAAATGTGGGACAGAATGCAGTTTTTGTTCCGCAATTATTACGACAGAATGGTGCACGCAAAATTCGTTTACGACGGTGAACTCGACATTCCCGTGCTTAAAAACGCGTTGCTGTTTATGATTGAAAAAAGCCCCCGTGCTACATTCGAGTTTCGTTACGACGGTTGTTGAGCCGTATTGGAAAGAAGAAGAATACACCATTGACGACGTCTTGTCCTATCACGAAGTCGAAGACGCGGACAAGGAGTCTGACGAATGGCTTCTCGGAGTTATTCCGTACACGAACAATGTGCAGATGAACGTTGCGATTTTCAAAGACGAAAAGCACACGATATTCTGTCTTCGCGTCAACCATATGTGCATGGACGGCGGCGACTTGAAATATTTTCTTGCAACGCTCGTGGAAAACTACGGAGATCTCAAACGCGGCGAATACGGCAAAGTGCATATCAAGAGCGGTTCGAGAAGTTACGACCAAGTGTATTCCATGCTCGAAGGCGACGACCTTAAACACGCAAGGGGACTTTACAAAAACATATCCAAAACACCCGACAAGGTGTATTTCCCCTGGAGCGAAAGCGTCCTCGAAGACAAAAATACAATTGTGCGCCGCACCATAGGCGAAGCGGACTTCAAACGCATGCACGAAGTGTCCAAAAAACTCGGCATCACCGTAAACGACGCAATCATGGCAACGGTGTTCCGTTCTCTGTACGAGATATGCGGACTCAAAGACGACGATTCTCTCACCGTATCCTGCGCGATAGACCTTAGAAAACACATCGAAAAGGGCGGACTTCTCGGTGGAATGACCAACCATACCGCGTGGATGGCTGTGCGCACGCTCGAAAAAAGGCGACAATATCAGAGACACCGTCGTCAACGTCATCCGTTCCACCAAAGGATACAAGCGCGACAAGTTTATGGGGCTTTATTCGCTTCCGCTCCTCAAACTCGCGTATACGATTTTCCCGCACGACATCGCCGAGTTTGCAATCAAAGCGGGCTATGACAATCCGCTCATTGCCGTCAGCAACATGGGCGTGCTGCCTGCCGACAAACTCACTTTTGACGCGCTCACTCTCAAAGACGGCTTCATCTCCGGCGCAGTGAAGTACAAACCGTTCTTCCTTATGTCCGCCACCACGCTCATGAACCGAGTCACGCTTTCAACCGCCATTCGCGGCAATGCCAAAGACGTTGATATAGCCAACAGGTTTTTTGATTTGGTTATAGATAATCTTCACGCTTTCAACACAATCTAAAAGCGCGCTAAATAGCGACTGACTTTGTCAGCACCCCGAGTCTGCCAACTCATGTACGACATGTACATTAGGGTTGTCATTTTCGGGGTGCTTTCGCGTCATTCATCTATTTAGCGCACTTTTACAACTATGAAATAATCGTTGAGATACAAATTATCCTTGTCATTCAGAGCGCAAGCGAAGAATCTCGTGGAAACGAAACGACAAACAATTGCGCCTGATAAGTTTTGTTTTGTTTACATCTCTACAAAAGTTTTGCGTTTGAAACCCTAAATAGAAATGCCCCATCTTTCCGGTCCGTGCCGGTATTTCTTCCACCACTCGTATTGAGTGCTTTCTCTACAAAATTATCCGTCGCTCGCGGGGAAGACAGGCGGCACTCGCATAGATAAGTATCGTGCACTCATTATGCCACCACGCTTTGTGCGCCGGCTACGCAACAACATGGCGCAGTCGCTCGTACTGCACACACAAAGGGATCCCGCACGTCAAAAACAAGCGAACTTGTGTATGTGTTATAAGAGAAAGTGCAGTTTTGGCTTGTGTGTGACGTAAGCTCGGCGCTTATCTCGGCGTTCGCCTTGCGAACGCTCACTTCGAATATACACATTCCGTTTATAAGCACGCTCTGAACAGGTTTTCGGATAAGGCTACGCCTTCCGCAATTATTCATTATTCATTATTAATTATTAATTTCAATTGCGACTCGTGTTCCGTCTTCGAAGTCGCACAGTCCGTTTATAAGTTCGTTCCGAATGAAAAAGTGAGATTGGTTATTGCACAAATGTAGCTTATGTGATATATTGTATATATCACCATATTAAAGGGGTTGTATTGTTATGACTTTTGCACAATTTTTGTTCGTTGCCATCGACAAACTCTTCGACGGCGCGCAAAACAACAAGAAAATGCTCCGTTTCAAAGACGTGAAGTTTGAAATCGAAACCGATATCGCATACGGCAAGGACGATGCGGAAAAACTTGACACTTACTACGTCAAAAAGGACGGAGACGAGAAATATCCCGTGTTCTTCTACATTCACGGCGGCGGATTTGTTGCCGGTGACAAGCACTACCGCAGGGGGCTTGCGCGTTGGGCGGCAAACAAAGGCTTTTTCGTCGTCAACGTCAACTACGGTCTCGGCCCGAAAGACCTTTTCCCGAAAGGACTTCAACATCTTGTCAACGCACTCAACTGGGTGGGCGCAAACGCAGAAAAATACAATCTCGACCTTGACAATATGTGCGTGTCGGGCGACAGCGCGGGCGGATACTATTCCGCAATGCTCGCTTGCGTGAGCACCAACAAGGCTTTGCAACAAAGATTCGGCGTTGAAACGAATCTTCGATTCCGCACCGCAATGCTCGACTGCGGCATATACGACGTCGGCGAAGCACTCGGACAAAAGATGCCTTTCAATCTCACCGACAAAGTGCTTTACGATTTCAGCGGTGTGCACGTCAAAGGACTTGACACCTACGAATACAGAGACGCAATGGCACCGTTCGATTTTGTGGACGCAACATTCCCGATCAGTTTCATCACTTATGCAGAGAAAGATATGTTCTGCAAAGGTCAAGGGCAGAAACTCATTGCGAAACTGAACGATTTGGGTGTGCACGTTGAATCTCACCACAGCACGAAATTCTTGGACAATCACTGCTATCCGCTCAATTGGAACAAGGGCGCGGCAAAGGGAAACATCCGCCTTTGCGACGACTTCCTTGCCAGAGTGGTGAAGAAAGAAGTCTGATTTGAAAAACGAATTGCAATACCATTGCATTTTTATCGTGTACATAGTATCTTTATCATGAACAATATACATGCGACGCGCATATGCGCGTCGCACGTGAGACCACAAGTCCGGTTTTTTATTTGGGGGCAGGGCTTGTTTTATATAGATAAAAATTTGTGGAGGACACCAAATGAAAAGAACAAAAATTGTTTTGGCATTGCTGCTTCTTGCGGTTATGCTTACGTCTTCGTTTGCGCTTGTTGCGTGCGACAAAGTGCCCGAAAAGTACAAGATGAAAAACTTTTACGGCTCGTACGATCAGTTTGCAAACGATTATTATAATGTTATCTTTTCCTTTAATGGAAATCGTTATAATAATGACTTGACAACGGGGTGGTGGAATATATGTGAACTCAAGGAAAATTCTTTTGTTTACATCGACACGACAGGCGAAAAGAAAGAGCAAGAATGCGATGCTGTTTTGATCGCTAAAATCCGAGAGTTGCAACAGCAAATAGGTCGCAAAGTAGTCATAGAAAAGAAGAAAATCACTTTTGTGGACTCAAATACCGTTTTGAAAGCGGAAAAAACCGTTACGAAATTCAACGGACACTATTATTATTCCGCAATGTATGATTCGGACGGCGACAATTTGTTTGACGGACATTATGAAAACGAAAATACCGAGAACGAAAGAAAAATCATTACGGTTGTTGCAAAGAACACAATAAATATTCAAGGAGACGAATGGTATATTAGCATTGCCAAAAGCTTTATTTGATAAGGGGGAAAATAATGAATAAGAAGATTTGTAGTATAAGTATATTGGCGATATTTTTGCTTGTTTTTCCACTTGCGCTTGTTGCGTGCGACAAAACCCCCCGCAAAGTATGATCTAAAAAACTTTTACGGCACTTACGATCAGTTCGCAAACGATTATTTCACCGTATTTTTCACTGTTAATGGAGAGCGGGAAACCAACGAATTATCTTCGGGATGGTGGAAAATTTGCGAGTTGAAAAACGATTCATTCATTTACATCGATCATTGGAATGAAAAGAAAGAAAAGCAATGCGATAGTGTTTTGATAAGTAAAATTCGCGAATTGCAACAAAAAGTTGGGAGTAATGTGACGATTGAAAGGAAAAAAGATGACTTTCGTTGATTCCGATAATGTTGTAAAGTATGCGAAGACAAAAACAGTATATACGGGACATGAGTATTTGATAAGCGGATTTGATTCTGCCGGTGAAGAACTGTTTTCTTGTCGTTATAGCGAAGAAAATAATGAAGAAATTAAAATATTAACAATTTCTCAAACCTGCAGTGTTTTTATCGACAGTGATAATGAATGGGGAATTAAGTTTATTATTGAATTGAAAAATAAATAATAATGTGTAAAAATTTGGCGTGATCCTAACATAAAGTTTAAATCGAGTGCAGAAAAGGCACTCGATTTTTTTGCGTATGGCGGCGGTTTGTGGTATAATGCCGATATAAAATAAAAACATAGGAAAAATCAATGAAAAAAGACAAGAAAACTAAATTTGTCCCAAAGGACGCCCAAGAAGTGAAGCCTGTATCCGAAGGCGAATTTTCGCAGCAGCAGATCGATGAAGCGACGGCGGCGGTTGTGCAGGAAGAGAACGACAAAGGTTTGTCGATCGTGCAGAAACTCAACGTTGCTTGGACGGTGATTTCCACGCTGTACGCAATCGTGTCGGTGTGCATGTTCATCTCAAAAAAGTGGGTGGAATCGGCGTATACCTACGCGCTTATTCCCATGCTTGCGGTGTTCGTAATCGTGTTTATTTGCCTTGTGGTTTTCACGTTCAAAGACCCGAAAAAAGCGCAGGCAAACATAAAGAATTACAAGAAAGCACTCGGCATATTCAAGGCGTGCGTAAACATAATGTTCCTTTGCGCTCACCGCGGTGTCTATGGCCGGTCTTGCAAACGGAGAAATGAATCTCGTCAAATGGATTGTGTTCGGCGCGACGTTCTTCGTTGCGGTTGTTCAACTCGCACTCAAAATCACGAAAATCGTGATGAAAGCAATGCGCAAAGCAGTCGCCAAAAAGTTTAAAGTGGAAGTGCAAAAGTACGTTGACGGCAAGAAACAAAAAAAGACCGTCACTGACAAAATAACCGAGAAGTCATACAAGAATAATTGACAAAAAAACAAAGTTTATCATTGCAAAAGCGACGCATAAAGCGTCGCTTTTGTGATATAAATGCAAATTTGCAATTTATTCGTGTCGTCAGTTCAGACTCAAAAAACAGTCTGTCAAATCGCGGGAGTCGGCGATATAATCGCCGCTTGCGGTTGCGTGTTTTTCGTCGTAGACTTCGCCTTTTGAGAGTGCTTTGTTCGACGCGTAGAGCATAAACGGAACAGGCTCTGACGTATGCTTGCCGAGACTTACGGGGGTGTAGTGGTCGGGCATCACGAGAAGGGCGTAGTCTTCACCGCTTTTCTCAAAATGGTTTACAAGCGTACCTATCACTTTTTCGTCAATGAGTTCTATGGATTTCGCTTTGCCTTTCGGGTCGCGTTGGTGTCCGCATTCGTCGGTGGCTTCAAGGTGTATCATGCAAAAATCTCTTCCGCTTTCAAGCGCGTCTATTGCCGCTTGCGCTTTGCCGAGAAAGTTGGTGCCGATAGTGCCCGTTGCACCTTGCACGGAAACGTTTTGCATACCGCTTCCGACGGCTATGCCTTTGAGAAGGTCAACCGCGCTTATCATCGTTCCCGTTTTCCCGTACTGACTTTGAAAACTCGGAATGGACGGTTTCGTGCCTTCTCCCCAGAACCATATCGAGTTGGCAGGATTCTTGCCTTGTTTCTCGCGCTCGACGTTTATCGGGTGAACGGACAGAATTTCGTAAGATTTGCGTATAAGGGCTTCGAGTTGTTTGCCAAGCGCACCTTTTGGCAGATACTCGCCTATTCTTCGTCCGCTTATGTCGTGGGGCGGCGTCAAGTCTTCGTTTGGCAAAGCGTCTTTGACGATGAGGCAGTGGCGGTAACTCACGCCTTTGTAGAACACGAATTTGTCGGTTGACAATTCGGCTTTTATCGCGTCCATGAGAACGCTCGCTTCTTCGTTGCTTATTTCGCCTGCGGAGTAATCTTTCATGATTTTGTTTTCAAAAGGTTCGTCTTTTGAAAGAGTCACGAGATTCGTGCGCATGGCGATTTCGTTTTCGTGCATTTCAACGCCCATGGACAACGCTTCGAGCGGACTTCTTCCCGTGTAGCATTTTCTCACGTCAAAGCCGAGCACACCGAGATTTGCCACGTCGCTTCCTGGGGTAAATCCGTTCGGGACGGTCTTCACGAGACCTATACGCGCGGTTTTGGCAAGCCTGTCCATATTTGGAGTGCGTGCGTTTTCGAGCGGAGTTTTTCCGCTCAGTTCGGGCACGGGATAATCGCCCATTCCGTCGCACAAAACGAGTATGTATTTCATATTTCGCTCCTTAATACGATCTTATGATAATTCTTTCACTTGCATTTGTCAAATTTATGTGGTAACTTATATTAATAAGCGCGTATGGCTATGCCATACGAAAAAAGAAGGCGCATTTTGGCAAAAAACGTAGACAAAAGCATGAATAAACTCCCGCTCGGCGCGATTCGTCCGCAAGGTTGGCTTCTTGACGAGATGCAACTTATGTCCAACCTGCAAAAACGTATCGGCGCGCTTCCGGGGCTTGTGAAAAACGGCGAATGGAACGGCGGCGAAAGCCTGCCAAGGTACGTCCGCGGTCTCATTCTGCTTTCAAGTGCGCTCGACGACAAAATGCTCAAAGACAAGGTAGTGAGCTTCGTCGCGCCGATATTTGCAAGTGCCAACGAGGGCGGTGATTTCGGCCCGAAAAACACGCTTTCTCAAACTCCGAAAATCGAAGCGGTGAAAACCCTTCTGACCTATTACGAAGCGACGGGCAACGAACGCGCGCTTCCGTTTTTGAAGAAGTTTTTCAAGAATCAGTTCAACACTCACACGGTGAACGCAACCTGGTACGATTCCCGCGCAAGACTGCTTGACGAGATAGAAGCAATCGGCGCCGTGTATAAGGAAACCGACCTTGAATGGCTGCACGATTTGGGCGAAATTTTAAGGGACGAATGCGTGGGCTGGTTCAAACTTTCTTCGCGCTTTCCGTACAAAAAACCGTACAACCGTTATATATCGCAAACGGCACTTAAACGTGTGCAAAAGACGGTATTAAACGGTGAATCGGTTGAAAAAACCACAAAACACGCAAAACCGTTCACGCACGAATACGCCGATAAAGAATGGCGAAAAGGCGCGCATCAGACCGCCGTCGCGACAAGCGGCGTGAACATTGCAAAGGCAATCAAATATCCCGTGACCTACGGCAAGTTTATGGGGGATAGCGAGTTGGCTTCGCTTTCTCTCAAGATGATAAATTCTCTCGAGAAGCATTTCGGAACGCCGCTCGGAGCGTTTGCTTGCGCCCCGCGTCTTGCGACAAACAAGGGTGTGTGTGCGGTGGACGTCGAAGCCGCCGTAGAGACCATGGAATCGCTCGTCGAAGTGATACGCGAAACGCGCGATTATCATGCGGTCGATTTGCTTGAAAAGATTGCGTTCAATCTCATACCCGGTGCATGCTTCGAAGATTGCACGGCGGTGCAGGACACCGTTCTCGTCAATCAGGTGGAAGCGTCCTGCCAAAGAAAATTGCCGTACACCGACGCGGTGAATTCGTATTACACGAAAAAAGGCGTCAAGGGGCGCGATTGCGGCACTTTCGGCTTATCCGATATACATGCAGACTGCGTGCATGACTTACGAAAACGAACTGAACTTTTTGACTTATACGCCTTGCACCATGGATATTGCGGTGAACGGCGCAATGCTCACCATTGCCGAGCGCACGGGCTATCCGTTCAGAAACACCGTCGTTTTCAAGGTGGAGCAGGCAAGTGCGGAAACGGAAGTGAAGATAAACTTCCGCGTGCCGAACAATACGATGATGCAACTCATATCCGGCGGACAGGTCGTTGCAAGCGGCACGAGAGAAATCTCCGTCAAGTGCATACTCAAAACGGGCAGCACGTTTATGCTAAAAATGAACATTCCGCTCACCGTCGAAGAAAACCCCGACGGGTCGGAGAGTATGTACAAGGGCAATTTGCTCATGTCGCTCAAACTTCCCTACGAGATAACGCAGGACGCTCAAGACCGCCGTATGCTCTATGTCAAGAGCGCGAAGAAGTGGAATGTTGCGCCCATACTTGCAAGAAAGGGCGGCGCAAAGACGCTTTATGAAGAAGAAAGGACGGAAGTGAACGACATAACCGCAAAGCCGTTCTCGTTCGACACTCCGCCGTTTGAACTCAAAATAAGGTCAAAGAACGTAACCAACTGGGATTTCGATGTGAACGGATTTACGCAAATTCCAAAGAACGGCAGTTTTTCGGAAGAAAGCCTTGAAAGAACCTACGTGCCTTTCGGTTGCACGTTGGTGCGCATGGCAAAATTCCCCAAATGTCAGAAATGACGGCAGGTGAAATATGAAAACGCTTGAAAGAAAATATTCAAAAATCGAAAGAATCGTCGCAAAGGGCAAGTTTTCGGCGTGGACTTTTGCAACGACGGCTCTCATTGCCGCAATACTTGGCGGACTCGTTGCGGTGGTGTGGATTTTCAAAGATAAAATCGAAGCCTTGTTCACGAAGACGACGCCCGCACAATATCTCACCGACGGCGTTATGCGTTGGGTGTTGCTCGGAGCGGCAGGTATAGTGCTTTTGTCTTTCCTTATTCAACTCATCGTGCTTGAAAGCAAAGAGTTGGTGCTCACCGAAGACAAAGTCGTGTACAGGGAAGGTTTTCTCAACGTGCGCACGGTCGTTATTCCGCTTGCGGAAATAAAAATGGTGGAGACCAAACAGAACGTGTTGCAACGTTTGGTTGGCATAGGCAATCTGCTCATCGTCTCCGATGCTGAGCAACCTTATCTTGTCAAAGGCATTGCAAGTGCGGACAGGCTGTCAAGACGCATAATGCGACAAACCGCGGATATGAAAAAAGCAAGCGAGAGACGTGGAACGCGCATGCAACTTGTCGGAAGAGTGTGAAAGATAATTATTACTTATTACTTATCAATTATTAATTTTTTTAAAAGCCGAAATCGCCGGGGGTTATGAAAAGACCGGTGATCAAAGACAGTATTGCGGCAAGAAGCACGACGTGAACGACGTAAATTATAAGGGCGTGTTTGCCTGCGAAACAGACTGATTTCTGAATGCCCGTGGCAACTGCTTTTACGACTTTCTGCGTGCCAAGAAGCGAGCGAAGAGTGAAGATTGAAAACTCGCGCAACGCTCTCTTTTCGCTTTGTACGTTGGCGTACAACGCGTCGCAAGTCTTTTGAAGAGATATTTCGTGAGCTCGAAACGAACGAGCGACAATCTTTCGTAATAGAACAATTCGCCTATAAGCGCACCTGCAAAATAAAACGCGGTGTAGGGTATCATCGTAAACAAATCGCCGGGAGAAAACTCGTATGCGTTGTAAAAAAGCGACGGGTTGCCGTAAAAGTCGTGCGGCGGGAATATCCAAGCAAAGAATTTCGGAGTGGTTTCGGGCGGCGTGTAGCAAAAATACAGCACCAGCGTTACGACGATGAGAATCACGCTTACGCCTGCTATGCCCCAGCGGTTGTCGCGGGTGATAAAGGACACAAACGCATAAAGGAGCATGGATACGGCAAGGAAATCGAGCACGCCGAACGCCACGAAAACGCCGCTAATACCCATAACGTTTTGTGCGATATAGGAGCCGAGCGTGTATAAGAGAGCGACTGCGCCGAGCATAAGTCCGCGCTTTGCGTTGTTGCGCGAAAACGTGCAGGAAATGCCCGAAATGGAGAAGAAAACGAAGAGTACAAGCGGGTGGATTATCTCCCTTGCAGAGCCGTTGTACCACTGAAAACAAAACTTTGTGAAAGCGTCTCCGCGATTGTATCCGCCGTACCATTGCGGTCCGAAAATGTCGCTGATAAGGATTGTGAGATGGTCGAGAATCATCAAAATAACGCACACGCCGCGCAGGAAATCTATCTCCCACACGCGTTGGCGTTTTCTTTTTGGAATAAGAGTGATTTGTGCGTTGTCGGCAATGAGCGGACTGACGTTTTTAAGTTCTCGTTTTGCTGCCATACAACGAATGATAGCATTATTTCTCGCATGTGTCAAACGCTGGCAATCTTAGAAGAGAATATAAATTTTTAATGTGGTTAGAATGTCGAAATTTGCTTAAAAACGCAGAAAAACCGCAAAGAGCGAAATTAAGAGAAATTCGTGCTTGCGAGAAAAATTTTTCTGCAATCTAAAATTTTGAAAACGAACCGAAAAAAGGAAAGAATCGTTCGATTTTATGTCGTTAGAAGTCGAAAAACGAAGATTTATCGCGATAGAATAACAACAAGTGGAAAATGGTGGAAAAACGGACGATTTGCAACTTTTTTCGACGAGCATTTTGCTAATTTTAATGGAAATACGCTAAAAAATCACAATTTATTGTGCCTTGCAGGTTCATCTACCACAAGGTATTGATTGTCTCGCTTAAACACTTTGACTATTGACATTTATGTGCGAAAACGGTATAATAGTTGCGTATAATAGTCTATGCACATACGCTACGCGTGTATGTTCTGGAGGAAAATGATGAGAATGAGAAAGCTCAAGGGACTCACAATCGTACTGCTTGCGATGATGATCAGCGTCTTGCTGTTCGGTCTTGTCGCATGCGGAACGAACGATTCGGGAAGCACGACGAATCCGGTCATTCCGACCCCGACGCCGAACCCCGGAATCGACGATTCGAAAACGCTCGGTTCGCAACAGGCGTGGAAGGTGCTCAAAGAAGCAGCACTCGCCGCGGCTTCGGACGAGAAAGATTCGAGATACATAAACGTGGACACGACGTTCATACTCGGTTTCAACAAAGACTCGTATGACTCTCTCGTGACGATGCGTTTTGCAGGCAGAATCGACACTCAGGCCGACGTCAACAACGATACGAGTGAAATTCTCGTCGAGTTCAGACAGTTCAAAACGGCTGAACTTGCGGGAAAGAATCTCGACAACGAGACGATTTGCGCAATGGCGGCAAGCGGAGAAGGCAAACTTCTCATGGGCGTTTACTACTATGAAGGCAAACTCGTTACGGATCTGCGCGGCATAAAGAAGGACGAAGGCGTGCACGTTGTCTGGACGGACAATATCGACATGACGTCTCTCGTTGCGAAATTTGCCGCATGTCTTGAAGATCTCGACCTTTCTTCAGTTCTTTTCGACACCATTATGGGTTATGACATCGGCGGTCTCATCAAGAGCCTTGTCAACATGGACATCGTCTCTCTCACCGTCGAACAACTCATCGTCAACATTTTGTTCGGTGCGTCGAGAAGCAAACTCGTTGATTACGGCAACGGTCACACCGTTCTCCAAATCCCGTGCGATCTCGGACTTATCGTCAGCATAATTCCGCTCGTTCAAGGTCTTATCCCCGAAAATATCATCGGGCTCGTCAAGGACGTGCTCGGTCTCGACCTTGGCAAACTCGGTGCGCTTGCGGGTATGGCTTTGTATCTCGAAGCGGACATGCAGGACGGAAAACTCAACGGCATCACGTTTGACGTCGACACGAACCTTAACTCTTACGGCGTTGAAGGATTGCAAGAGAAGTACGGCGTGTTCCAGTCCGAAGTCGGATTTACGCTCGGTTATGCGAAAGCGGACTTTGCCGCATCTCCCGACATTGACGTCGTGGGAACGCTCAAGAGCCGCGATCAGTACAATCAACCCATTCAAGACGGTGACGATACCACCGAAAATCTTTACGACAAAATCGCAAACAGCGAAAACAAATATTCTTTCCTTACCCTTGACGGAAAGATCAAACTTTCTCTTGATTTCGCACAAAAGACCGTGACTGTCAACGACGTCATCGGTTCTTTCGGCACACTCATTTCAAATCTCATCAAAAAGAACGTCAGCGAAGATATGTTGAAAGCCCTTGCGCCTTTGTTTGAAAAGGACATCGATTTCGCAAAAGGGACGGTTGAACTTTCAATCGTTTTGCAAGGCGTTATAAATACAAAAGACCCCGCAAAGACCAGACTCGCCGTTGAAGTTCGCGGTAGAAACGAAGCCAAACGCATCACGGCGTATTACGACGGCGCGAAAGAAGGTGTTTATCTCGACGCAAGCGGAGTTCTCGGTTCTCGCGGAACGAAATTCAAGATTGACGACATCAACGTCAACAAACTCATCGGCGATCTCGTTGACAAGCTCTTTGCAACCATAAAGGGCGCAATCAAAGGCGATTCTACCACAAACGCTCAATACAACCAGCTCGTTCAGGACGCGGACATTGTCATTCAACACCGTGCAGAAGCGTCCGCAGACGGCGACACCACCGACGTGATGGGACTTATCTCCGCCATTCTCGATCAAATCGACATCAAGATGGACGGCAATATTTTCAACATTCAACAAATCAAAGTCGACATCACTCAAACCATTCTTAACAGTATATTCTCGCTGGTGTTCACGGGAGACAATGCAGGCGCAAAGATCCCCGTGACTTCGGCAGGCATCGTTTACAAGAACAACGGCACTTTCGACACCAAGACCATCGACATTTCGGCGGATCTCGGCGTGGACGGAGCATATCCGCTTCTCAAGGCGGGCTTGGGTATCAGCCTGCTTTTCGGCAATATTGCGGACGAAGCGAGTTTCAACAAGGCGTTTGCGGATCTTGACGCAGAACTTGCGCAAAATCCGAGCGCATATTTGCCCATTCTCAAAAACGGTGCGCTCAACACCGATTTGCTCCACGTCAACCTTTCGACGGGACTTTCAATCGATATAGAGACTTTGAAAGGCGCGCTTGCTCAAATCAAAGTCGACCTTCCCGACCAACAACTCGGTGACGCGTTCAAAGGCGTGCTTATCGAAATGTTGCTCGAACTCGGAAACATCGACGGCGGTCTCAATCTCAACGTAAACGCAGACCTTGACGTTTCGGGCGGTCTCAACGTGGCGGCGTTGCTCAATTCCACGGCAATGATAACCGTCACTAAGAAGTCAAACGGCGAAAAGGTAGTTGCGCTCTATTTGCAGGATGGCTGGCTCTATGCGGACATCGACGTGCTTTGCCTTAGCGTTGACAAAATCAAAGTTAACCTGAGCGAACTTCTCACAATGCTCGGCGTCGACGTTTCGGGCGGCGGTAGCACCACTTCCGCTCTCACGGCAGAAGACGGCGAAAACAAGGGCATGGACACCACGCAACTCCTTGCTTTCGTGGCAGGACTCATAGACGGCATCAAAGTGGGCAACCACGCAATCGAAGTGACGCTTGTTTCGGGACTTTTCGATCAAGTGCTCAAAATGCTCAACATCGAAGGCGTTACGATCGAATTTGAAAACACCGATTTCGACGGCGGTATCCGCATTGCTCTCAACAACGGTCTCGATCTCACGCAACTTCAACTCGGCGTTTTCGTCGCGCTTGGCAACAACGTCAATCTCGACATTGCGCTCAACGGTCTCAGTGCGGGACTTAAAGACGAGTGCATCAAATATCTCGACGAAGCGGGCGAATCTTCCGATCAATTCGTCGAAATTCTCGAATATCCCTTCCTTGGTCTCGACTTGACGCTCGGCATCGACTTTGCGGCAGACGAAGGCGCAACCGAATTCGTGTTCGGCAAAGGCACGCACTGGTACGACGAGACCACGGCAACCTACGTCGCGATCAAAGATCGCGCCGTGCCGATGGGCTATGCGGGCAAACTGTTCTACTTCGACTCCGCAACCAAGACGTACAAAGAAGAAAAACGTGAAGAAGACCACGATGTCTTTCGACACTAAAATGAACTTAAACTACGAGTTGCGCCTTGCAGGACAACTCGACCTTGCGCCTATCGTGGACTATTTGCTCGGCGGAGCAAGCGTCAACACCAAAGACAACGTCAGTGAGTTGATGATCGAGCTTACGGGCAAGAAATTCGACAACGAACGCTCTATTCTTCTCGGTGTTTACTACGCGGGCGGTGCGCTATATATCGACGCAAGCAACTTCGGTCTCGGTAAAGTCAAGGCGGACATCGATCTTTACGAACTCATCTTGTCCTTGCTTGCAAAAGACACCACGATCGACATAAACGGCACGAGAGACGCTTTGACGGCAGACGACGCGACGACGGACGGCAAGAATGCACTTGCTCTCACTCTCATTGCGGCACTCTCTTCGGACGCTTTCAAGATTGAAATCGCAAACGGCATTGCGCAAATCGTGTATCAACTTCTCGGCGTGGACGTTGCGGACATCACCGCATGGGTTGAAATCGCATGGGCAAATCTTGCGGCAAATCACGACGGCAAACCCATCCGTATTCACGGCGACGTCAATAACAGTGCGGGCGTGACGGTCGGTTCTGCGGAAATTTACGCAAAAGACATCGATCTTTCTATCGGCGGTCAAATCGGCACGATAACGCTCAGAAGAGACGAAGGCAATCTTGACAACGGCAAGGAACTCGGCGAATATCTCAACGGTTCGACAGACGACGTGTACGAAGACGCGACTCTCTTCAACGAGTACGGCGACATCACCATTCCCAGCATCTTTGCAGAGATCAAGGGTACTTTCTTCGTTGGCGCGGAAGCGGGCAACCACAACTGGACGGTTGGAGAATGGATCGCAAGTTTCCTTGACGATTCCAAGCCCGAACTCAATTCGTTTATAAGACAACTTCTTCTTCAATTCAGCACACCCGTAGAGGCCGGCGCGAATATAGGATTCCGTATTGCGCTCAACGCAAGACTCAATCCCGAAGTGCCTATCGACTTCATGCAAAACGTGGTGTTCAAAAAGTTTGCTTCAACCGACCTTGCGACTTTGGCAAACTATGTTGAAGTGTACAAACTCGTCGGCACGAAATACACCTTGCTCACCTTAGAAGAAAGAGCAAACTTTGAAGGAGACGTATACCTTAAACAATATATAGCGGAAGGCATCGCATTGACCAAGGTCACGGCAGAGAACTTCCGTGGCGACGCATACGTGGAAATGGACGGCAGATACGTCAAAGTGACGGTCTCCGACGAGAACGCGGCAAACTTCGCAGGCGTGCAACTGTTCACGACCGCAAGTTTGCTCGACTTACCGTACATTCTCTCGCACAGCGACATCGCAATCGAAATCTACAACAAAAACATCAATGAAATCGACGCAATGAGCCAAGCCGAAAAGGTGAAACACGTTCTTGTTGCGTTGCGTTTGGTGTACACGGGCGTCAACGGCGCAGGCAAGGGCGTAAGCACTTTGTTTGTCGACCTTAGAGACGACTTCCACGTTGCGCTTGCCAACATCTCTCTTGCGGATTTGCTCGGCGGACTTATGAACAAGGGCAACGGCGGAACGGAGTCCACTGCCGTGACAAGCGGCGATGGTGACAACAAAGGCGAGAGCGGCTCGCTTTTGAACACCGTCAGCTCGGTTTTGGGCGGTCTTATCTCCCACATCGGCGTTGATCAAAGCGGCGTAAAAGTCAACTTTGCAGAGGCTCTCATCGCAACGCTCGTGAGCATGCTTGCCGGCAAACAAGTCAATGCGGAAGATTTCATCAAGCTCAATTCGGACGAAAGTTATCTTTCGTTCGCATGGAAGTATAATCTCGCACTCAAACTCAAGATCGATCCGGCTTATATCGGACTTGAAATCAGCAGTATCAAGCTCGATCTCGGCGCAAACGAAGGCGTTTTGCCGAGCGACTTCGATCAGAGTATCTACACGACTGCGGAAAATCTCGACACACTCTCTCTCAATCTCGATTTGAGACTCAACCTTGACATCAAAGGACAAAAAGAAGAAGTGCGTCTTGAAAAATATCTCGATTTGCTCGTCAAAGACTTGGGACTCAAGCTCGGCTTGACGTTTGACAAAGACATCACCTACAAACTCGGTCTCAATCTCGGCGCAAATCTCGCTCTCAACGATCCCAACTCAACCAAGATCGTGGTTGAAATCAAAAACGTCGTTGAAGACACCAACATCATTGCAATCTACGTGAGCGGACAAAAAGTGTACGTGGATCTCGGCGCGCTCGGTCGCAAGGCGTTCTATCTTGAAAACACCAACGTCAGCGAGCTTGTCTGCAATAAAATCGCAAAACTTCTCGGCAACTTGAACGGTTTGGTTTCAAGCACCGGCGACGCTCAAACGGCAGGGGACGCGGCGGATATGAGCGCGGATGAAAAGATGCAAGTCATCCTTTCCATCGCAGACGGCAAGATCGGCGTGCTTGTCATGCAAAACGTCCTTGTCGGTCTCATCGCGGCTCTCACTTCCAACGGTTCTGCCGGTGACGTGGACATCGCAAAAATGCTCGAAGCGTTCGATCTCGATCTGTCGGTGGACGTTGATTTGCAAGTCAAACCTTCACTTTCCATTGACGTGAACGTGGACAGCAACCTTATAGGTCTGGGCGTCAGCGTCAAGGCGATCGACTTGTCCACGGGTAAGAGCAGCGTGGCGTACACTTCGGTTGAAGAAAAGGTCGCAAGCGAGATCGCAAAGAAGGATTATAAGGAAATTACAGATAGTTCTTATATAGGTGATAGATATAAGAAAGAAATTGTGGACGGCAAAGTGGTCTACGTCAAGGACGACGCCGGCACGTATATGCCTGTTGATCACTACGAGGCTCTCACCAACGCTCACATCGTGTCCGTTGACGTTGCGATGATCTTCGATTACTACGGCAGCGCGACTTACACTTATATCGACAACGAGAGAATTCTCAGTTCTTACTCACCCAAGGACAGATATTCCAAGAACGCACACGACAATCGTTTCGTGCAAGACGCAAACGGACACTACGTCCGCGACGGTTTCACGTTCAACCAATTGCTCGAAGTGTTGCTCAATATGGATCAGTTGCAAAGCATCCTTGCCACCATGCTCCCGCAAATTCGCATCAGCACGGAAGGCGGCAACATCAGCTTTGGCAAGATCGACAATGCGTTCAGCGTCGGTGATTTGCTCACTCGACTCGGACTCAGCCTTGTGTTGTCCGACGTGATCGACGACGGATTCAAGCTCGATATCAGTGCAAAACTCGACCTTGACGCAATCGGTTTGAGCGATTTGTCCAACATCGATTTCAAAAATCTCAACCTTGACGTCAAGACCATTCTCAAAGGTCTCGAAGCAAAAATCGGCGTTGACTTCACCTATGAAGACGGCGCAAACAGCAAAGTCAAGATCAACATCTATCTCGTGGACGGCATTGTGTACGTTGACCTTAAAGGTCTTGGCGGTCCGCGCGTTCAAATCGATTTGCTTGACCTTGTCAAGAAACTCGGCGTTGCAATCTCCGCCGACAACGACGCAATGACCGCCGACGATCAATCGGGCAACGGCACCGAAGGCGGATCTCAAGGCGGAACGGAAAACAAACTCGACATCGTCAAGATTCTCAACCTGATTGTCAAGAATATAGTTCTTGCCGCAAAACCGTGGGAAGTCAACCCCGAATATAACAGAATCGACAATCTCGGCGTGTTTGTGCGCTCCAACTTCGTCAACGATTTGCTCTCGATGCTCTTCAAGACGAAGTTCGAATCGGCAAACACCGTTGTCGACGAGACTCAAAGCGGCATCTTCCTGCGCCCGTCAAGCGACAAATTCGCATCCTACGGCTATGACGAGATGCTCACGCTCGGTCTTATGATCGCGCTTGTCAACAAGCAAGATCCCATCAAGGACAACGCGGGCAACACCAAGCAATACACTTGGTCGCTCGATCTGGGCGTTGACGCGAAGATAGATCTCGAATCCGTCGATACGTACGAAACGTTGCTCGACGTTGACGAAAGACTTGAATTTATCGCGCTTGACGACTATCTCACCAACATTCTCGCGCTTGTCAACGGATTCTACAAAGACAGTTTCCAAAAGGCAGAAGAACCTGTTGACGGCACCGTGTATTACACCTTCCATGAAGATCCCGCAGGACAATACGTCAAGAAGACGGGTATGTATCGTTTGCTCAACGAAGGCGAAAAGACGGAAGGCGTGACGTTGTACTCTCGCGGTTATGCAACTGTCGTTGCAGGCGTGGGCTACGAACTTGTCTACACGCAAGACACCGCAGGCGACTTCGTGTTTGACGAAGAAAAAGACGTGTTCGTGCGTAAAGACGCGTACACGGGCGCGAGCACGACCTATTATAGAAGAGAAGAAAGAGCGATCAAGAAAGTCGTTGACGGCGTTGTGACCGAAGAAAACGAAGAAATTGCAAATCTCGCGCTTTACAGCAAATTCGGCGTGCCGCAATATCAAGATCAAAACATCGCTTTGAGCGTGAGCGGTCTTATCTACTTCAACTCCGACAGCGCGCAATCTGCCAACGCGGGCGGTCTTATCAGCAACCTGTTTGGCGATATGATCATCAATTTGCAAACTTTGTCCGCATTCCACGCAGGCATCGGTTTGAGAGTGTCGGCAAACGTCGATTTGGCGGCTCTCGACCTTAAAGGCTTGCTCTCGGGCGAGAAGTTTGACAAATTCATCGCAAACAGCGATCTCAACAAGGTCGAGCTTGCAATAGAGTTCCTTGAAGTTGACGAAAACGGCTATTTTGCCAAGTATACCAACGGCGAAGAGAAAGTGTTGGGCGGCTTGTATCTCAACAACGGCACGCTTTATATCGATCTCACCGAGATTGTCACCACTGCCGAAAACTACTCCAAGATCGACAACTTTGTTGATTTTGCAAAGAAAGTCGCAGACAAGTTCGGCAAGAAAGACGACAAGCCCAAAGATCAACAAGGCGACGCTCAAACGGTAAGTGACGCCGACGCATTGCAAGGCAACATTACGGCTGCAACGAGAGACGCTCTTATCACTCTTGCCTACAGCGATGCTCAATTCCAAATCCAACTCACTCGCGCGCTGCTTGCGTTTGTGATCTCCACGTTCATGCCCGATCTCGGCTCTATAGAAGACGTGTTTGACGAGTTCAACATTTCTTTGGGCGTGGATCTCGGTCAAACCGTTTACAAGAAGATAAGCGACTTGCAAGCAAGCAACCCCGAAGAATACAGCAAGTTTACCGATTCCACCAATCCCGAATATGCGGCGTATCAAGCGGACAGATACAGATACGAGTCCAACGTTGACACCTACAAGATACTTCCGCTTGCAAAATACGTGCTTTCGGGCGGTGAATACTATCTCGAAAGCGAAACTTTGATGTACACCAAAGACGCAGAAGGCGAATACGTTGCAACCAACGCATACGTTGACGGCGCAACCTACATCAAGAAAGGCGCGGCATACGTACTTTGCGACAAAGAAGTCGAAGGCAAATACGTGCATGCAACTGCCGATTATTACGGACTGGTCAACGTCGGCGTGGATCAATATTTCAACTTGCGCAGCTACAAGATGTATCGCAAAGTCGACGGCAAACTTGTTGAAACCAACACATTTATCAAGGGCGACACCGTCTTGCAATACAACGGCTCTGAATATGACGTACTCAACGTCTACGAGCATGAATACGGTTACGTCAAAGACGTCAACGGCGAATACTACCGCACGGTTGACGCATACAACGGAATCGGTGAATACTATCTTGGTCTCAATATAGCGGTCGGCTGCGTCAACGCCGGTCTCAAAGTGGGCGGTCTCAACATTGACTTCGGCGCAGGTAACGAATTGCTGCCCGACTACATCAGAGACGGCAAAGCGCACTCTCGCGTTGAAGTCGGCACGGACGGTCTCAAAGAAGAATACGTTTACGAAAGCAAACTCTCCGACACGGAAAAAGAGAAATTTGCAGACGTTCCCACCAACCCGTTCTACGACACGATAATCACGCTCGGATTCTCCGTCGAGCTTGAATTCGGCATCACCGAAGGCACTCTCGATTTCGGAAAAATCATCAGTGCGATAGTCGGCAACCTTACGGGCATCGTCGTTGAAATGCCTTCCACCACGAAGGGCTATTCTTCTGCGCACTTCAGACTTGACGTGTCGCTTATGCTCGACATCTACGATCTCACCAAGTCCGAACTCAAACTCGAACTGATCAACATCACCGAGACGGGCTATGAGAGCTTGTGGGCAGGCATCTACTACATCAACAACACCGTGTATCTCAATCTCGAAGACACCTTCAACATCCAAAAGGTGGCAATCGGCGGATTGAACATCGCGGAAATTCTCAAAGACTACATCATTGATTTCGACACCGAAGAGATGTTTGTCTACAAACCGCACACGCAATCGGGTTCAACCAACGAAGCGTTTGTGGCAGAAGACAGCACCACTTCCGGCGAAGTCGATTTCACCAACAAAGACCTTGCGCTTGCGTTGCTCATCAACAAAGATAAGCTCACGCTTGCTCTTGGCAACATCTTGTTCAGAACCGTCCTTGAATACATCCCCGAAGATTTGTTGGGATTCAAGCTCAAAGATTTGTTCTATGAAGAAGTTACTGGCAATCTCAAGATAGACCTTGACACATCGGATTCTATCAACCTTGCGCTTGGCGCGTCCTTGGGACTTGTGGGCGAGCGTTTCAACTCGTTTGCAACGGTCACCACGGCAGGCGACAGTGACGAAGAGAAGATTGCAATCGAAAACATCACAAACGGCAGCGAGAAGTACTACGTCTTCAGAAAACAAGGCGAGGCTGTGGCAATCGATTTCACCACTTCCGCACAAACGGGCTACTTCGTGCAATCGGACAACAAGCAATACTTCCGCGCGATCGCTCCGGGCGAAAACGTTGCGGCGGACAAACTTTACGTCAGATATAGAGTTGCACGCGAAGGCGGCAGATTTGTGATGAGAGAAGTGCTTGACAACGGCAAGGGCGACGGCTCCGAAGTGCTCGGCACAAAACTCTTCAAGGTGGAAGCGGGCGACGTCCTTTACAAGTACGAAAAGGGCGCGGCAGCCAACTTGTCCTACGTGGGCGACGGCACGAAGTACGACATGACGCTGTCTCTCGCTTTGCAAATCAAGCATCTCGACGTTGCTTTCACCAACTCTCGCACCTACGTCCTTAGCGGCGAAGACCTTGCAGAATACACCAACTTCGACGACGTGGATCGTTTCACCATCAACGAAACGATTGACATCACAACGTCCTTCAAGACGGGCAAAGACAACGACATCGACCTTAGCGCAGTCCTTCAAAAGTTCATACCGGGACTCACGCAAGATCAACTTCTCGTCATCCAATCCGTCGCGGACGACGGCGGTGACGTCAACAGACAACTTCAACTCGTGCTCGAAGGCGACATCCAAATCGCTGCGCTTCTCAACTACATGCGCACGACGCTTCTCAAATACACGGACGGCGACACCGACGTGTTTGAAGGCGATATGGACTTCTTCACGGTCATCAAGCTCTTGAAAGACGTGCTCAAAAAAGATCACGCAAACCGAACTTACCGCTCTCATCGCAGACGTGGCAAGCTTTGTCAATCTCAAAATCGCGCTTCAAACCAAGGGTGGCAACGACACCGACTTCCACACCATGCTCGGCTTGTACATGGTCGGCGGTACGTTTGAGCTGCTCACCGACGCGGAAAGAAACGACGTGTACGGTGAAGAGTATATCGATCCCAGCCAAAGATACGATCACTACTTCGAGACTCCGAGCGGCAGCTACTACTTTGACGAGACTAAGGGCGAATACAAGTTTATCGGCGCAAGCGAATACTCCGGGCAAGAGATATTCTTACGATTCAAGCTATTGCTACAAGAACGAAAAGGGCAACTACAAGCGCGCAAACGGCGGCCTGTTTATTGACCTTAGCTACTTCAATATCCCCAGCGTCAGAGTGGACGCAAACGAAGTGCGCAAACTCGTGATGAGTTTGGTGGGCAAGTCCACCGGCGAAACCGAGGCGTTGACCGTTGCCGACGATGAAAACGGCGGCGAAAACGGCGACAAGAAGGAAGACACCAAGATCGAGTTCCCGCTCATCAAGGACGACACCATTCTCGGATATATCAGAACCTTCTTGTACGGCGTGCAAATCACGTCCAGATACGTCAAGGCTCTTGTTACGCCAGATTACATCAACCAAATTCTCACTCTCGTGATGGGCGAGAACGCAATTCAGTTCGACAAGGCGGAGTTTGAAAACATGCCCAACCTTATGCTCTACACCGACAACACGAGATATTCGTATGAAAAACTCGGTGTTGTGGTCAAAGAGTTCGAGGCGGCTGTTGAAAGACAACAAACCACCAACCCCGACTTCTTGAACACCGCAGAATACAAGGCGATGCGCAAGGATCTCAACGATATGTTGTCAAGATCCAAAGTTTTGTACGACATCGACGAGTACAAGGGCACGGCGGATGCGGCAAGCAAGGGCATCTATTTCAGAGATACGGACGGCGCATACGTGCAAAAGTCGGATATGTCGGCGTCTCAACGCGCGGCGTATGACGCAAAGGTCGTTGCAGGCACTGCGGCATATTACGACATCAACAAGATTGACGTATACATCCGCTTGCTTGACGTTGCAGACGGTTCATTGACTGAAAACTACGTGTTGTACTCTCAAGCGAGCCAAACTCAAATCAACAACTGTCAGAAATACGACGGATTGAAGAAATTCGGCATCAACACGCCGAGATTGTACACTCTCACCGACGAAGTGACGGGTACGTACACCGCAATCAGCGACGATTTGTATGCAGTCAATCCGCTTGCGTTGCGCAATTCGTTCATCTCGCTCAATCTCTATCTGTGGAATTACGAGATCTCGCTCAATATCCTTGCACCCAAGGTGGGCGTGACCAAGTTCCAATACGCAAAAGGCTCGGAAGCAGGCAACTTTGACATCGTGAGCATTGCCCAAGGCGCGCGTTACGTTGATACGGACGAAACCATTTACACCAGCGTGGACAAGGAAAGCGACGGTATCGACAACTGGGCGTTTGACTACGGCACGACTTTCGATGCGGACAAATACCTTGCAAATCCGAGATATTACGAATATAAGAACAGATATTACGTCATTGACGACAGCTCCTTGTTTGTGAAGAACAACGGCAAGTTCGAGCTTGCAACCAAGGACGGCAAGACCTTCCCGGACTACATCCGCGGAATGATCAAGGGCGAAGAATACTTTGTTTACACCGGCACGTCTTACGAAAGCATCCAAAGAGTGTACGTGTACAAGAAAGAAGTGTACAACACTCAAAAGAAAGTGCTTATCACGGACGAATGGCTCGCATCTCAACGCGCCGCACTCATTGCGGGCGGTATGAGCGAAGAAGAAGCCGACGCGCAAATTGCCAAGTACAACGATCCCGAAAACTACTGGATCAAGGTGCAACAAGAAAGCTCCGTTTTGCAACCCGACTTCAACAAGCCCGAATACAAGGACTATGCGTTCAAAGAGTACGTGGACACGAACGATATGTATTACGTGTCGCTCTCGCTGCGCGGCAACTTGTTTGTCAACGCAGGCAAGATTTACTTCGCGTACAATGACTACGAGCAAATCTACAATTCCTTGCATCCGACTGCACACTTGACAGACTCCGTGCTTGCAAACATCTCTTACAAGAAGTATCACGGCGACTACGTGCAAGTGACCGATGCGGCAGAAATTGCCACGTTGAAGGCAAACGGCGGCTTGTACGTGTGGGCAAACAGCGTGCTTGGCGAACAATATGACGGCGTCAACGAGGCTCTCGGCGAAGTGCTCGGCGGATTGCTCGGCGGCATGAAGGGCAAGTTCCAAGTCACGGAAGACGCAACGCTCAACATCTACTTCACGCTCAGACTCAACCTCGGCTTCAAACTCTACATCTTGCCGAAGTTTGCAATCGACGTGCGTGACCTTGACGTTGCAATCGACGTTTGGGGCGAGCAAAACGACAAACTCGAAGGCGGCGGCTACGTCACAAGAGAAGATCGTGACAAGAACAACTACACCGGCAAGCTTCTTGACGGCAGCAAACCGCACCTTCTCGGCATCTATTACGACAACGACAAAGAGACGGGCAAAGCAGGCTTGTATCTTGACGTGGAATCCTTGCTCGGCAAAGAGGCGAAACTCTACGTCGATATGAGTGCGTACACCATCGAAGAAGTGATAGGCGGTCTCATCGGCGGTCTTGTGGCAAACGGCAATAAAGACAACGCAGACGCAATGACGGCGGCGGATACGTTTGGCAAGAACAAGGACGCTCAAGATCCCGACGCGTTGAGCTTGTTCATCAACGTGTTCACCAACTCTATCGCTCTCAACGTCACTTCGGGCTTCTTGAAAGTTATCATCCAAGAATTGATGCCCGACAACGCGAGCATAGCGGACTATCTGCCCAACCTCAAGGTTTATCTCAAACAAAACCTCAATCCGTACGACATCACGCTGGGCGTGTTGCTCTTCAACCAAAAGGGTGACGTCCCCGTGCTGGATCTGGGATTCAACATCCAAGGTCTCAACGGTGAAGAAGGCAAGTCTTCCGAGATTCAATTCGGCAGACAAGAAGACATTCTCGCTCGTCAACAAGGCGAACACAACATCTTCTATTACGCCAACTTCTACCGCAACAACGGTGTCTACGAATACGGCAACTACTACGGCAAGAACTTTGACGAGAAAGACTACGTCGCACTCTTCAAGGACGCCGCAGGCAAAGATTATTACGCAACGAAAGACGGCGCGTTCAAGCTCGAAGGCGACGTGATCGTAAGCGCAGAGACGGGTTACACCGGTCAAAGATACTCGCTCTACAACGGTCCGGAAGACAGATTCAGCCGTTGCGACACGCTCATGGAAGAGATTGTCGAGACAAGACGTTATGCGCTCGGCACTCCGTACGACCACACCTATCAGAGCATTGTCTACACGGACGTGAACGGCTTGTACATGCCCGTTGCGCAACAACTCAACAACATCCGTTCAAGCGATTACAGAGATCTTGACGCCACCAAGCAATTCGAGGCGTACAACGGCACTTTGTACGTGCTTGACAGCAATCTCAACTACGTCATCAAGTCCAAGGGCGCGCTCAAGGGCTTCACGGGAAGCGGCAACTTGCAATACGCTCTCAAAGGCGAGTATCCGCAAGCAAACGCAAGCGAGCTTGCAAGAGAAATCACTTTGAACGGCAAGCAATACGTGCCTATCGATCCCAACAACGACGGTTTCACCGACTTGTTCGAGGCGGACGGTTACACTCCGTACACCGCGGGCGCGATCGACAATCACACGGGCGCAGCGTACGTGGGCACGCTCTACACGCGTTCCGAAAGAACGAAGAACGGCGTCAAGTACTATGCGTACACCGCAAGCAACGTGACTACTGCCACCTACACGAGCGGGGGAATACTTCTATCCTAACTCGCCCGTCAAGGCATACAAGCTCACCACCGACTTCACCAACTACACCAAGGCACTCTCGCTCAACATCGGCGACATTCTTGGCGGCGGCAAGTTTGACGTGACAAGCATGCTTGCAGATCTCAAGAGTGTGGAAATCGGCGCGAAGCTCGATATGCTCATGACGCTTGACGACATCATCAACTGGACGTATCAGATGACCAAGTTCATCAACGATCCGACCATTTGCGACTACTTGCACTTCATCGCAACGTCTTTGAAGGAGAACAAGGAGTTCCAAAGCACAATCGGTCTCGGCGTTGATTTGAAGGTCTATCTCATGACCGAAAATCTCTTCAAGATGCTTGCAGGCGACAAGAGCGTCGGACTCTTGCAAGTGCTCGAAGGCGCAAAACTCTATCTCGAACTCACCTACAACACCAACTTCCACGGCGACAAAGCTCCGAAGGGCTACTTGTGGGTTGAAGTGAGAAACGGCAAACTCTATCTCAACATCGACGTGCACGAAATCGGCAACATCGTGGGCTGGGGCAACTTCTTCTCCTACGGCATCATCGACGGTCTCGACTTGTCCGTGTTGTTCAAGTCGGACGCAACCACCGCTCAAGCAGGCGTTGCGGCAGACGATGACGAAGAAGTCAACACGGGCATCATCCCCGCAAACGTGTGGAGCATGATCAACGTTGTGCTTGGCAGATTGCTAGTTGCAAACGACTTCATCACGGTTGGTCTCAACGAAACGTTGCTTGCAGACCTTATCGCAATGCTCGCAGACAGCGACAGCGAAATCTTGCAAGGCATCGGACAATTCTTGCCGAAACTTCGCACGACCAACACCAAAGACACCAGCGGTATCACCGTCAACTTCTTCGGCTATGAGCCGAGCATCGACATCAACCTCGGTTTCAAGGTTGGCACGACGTTCTATCTCACCGTTGCCGAATACAACGAGAAATACGGCGCGAACGGCGAATACGCAAAGACTTCCGACTGGAGCGGTGCGGAATTCGTGAAGAACGGTGAAGACTATACGCTTACAACCGAACACAGCAACGACAATTACGTTCTCGTTTCCACGGACGACTATGCGCTTATCTCTTACGCTTATCCCGCATGGGCAGGCGACAGATACGCATACGATTCCGCAACGGGCGAATTTGTCAAAGCAACGGACGGCGCATATCTCAAACAGGGCGACTTTGCAATCATGATTTCGCTCGGCGGCTTGTACGCGAAAGTCAACAAAGACTTCTCGGTGGACAAAGACGAGAAGATGGCTGACAAAGACGACGATGGCAACATCATTCGCGACAGCGAAGGCAACGCCAAGTACGACAACTACGTCAAGCTCCAAGACGTGAAGGCGTGCATCGAGCTTAGCCTCGGCATCTCCTTGTACGGCAGCGGCAGCAAAGGCAACACGGGCAACGTCATCGATTTGTCATCCTTGCTTGACATGATTGTAGGTCTTATCAGCCCCAACAGCGCGATAAGCGGCTCTACGCTCAAACTCAACATCGTCAACGAGTTCGGCAACAAAGACGTGTCCTATCTCTCGCTTGACCTTATTGCAAACATCGATCTTGCCAACTGGAATGTGGAACTCGGCTTGCGTCTTGTCAAGAACATCGTTTCCAAGACGGACAGCACGGTGATCGCATCCAAGAAGACGCTTTTGGGCGTGTACGTGCTCGGCGACACGTTGTATGCAGATCTCGGCATACTCGGCGACAGCGCGAAGATTTCCGTTGGAGATCTCAATCTCAGCGGTATGCTCAAGAACTTGCTTGGCAAGTATCTCGGCATGAACGACACTGCAAACGGCGAGGCAGGCACTGCAACTTCTGACGACATCACCACGATTGAGAAAACCATGAAGGACTACGCATACTTCATGATCACCGTCAATCCGCAAAAGTTGTTGCTCCAACTCAACGCAGACCTTGTCAACGCAGTGTATCGCAAGATCATGCAAATCCGCGGTCTCGAACAAAAAGACCTTATCCCCGACATCGGCGACTTGCTCTTGAGAGCGGAGGCGAAGGACACCTACATCAAGTTCAAGGACGAAGCGGAAAAAGCGGCGTACAAGGGCGCAACCTACAATCTCGTGGACGGCAAGTACGTCAAGGTTGAATCCGGTGCAAAGGGCGAATACAGAATGAGCTCGAGAACGGAACTCAGCCTCAACCTCAGACTCAGCGACGGCTTGTTTATGTGCATAGACATCCCGGCGGCGAGCATGACCAAGGAATTGAAGGATATCAGAGAAGCGTTTGAATTGCCGTACAATACGGAATCCGAGAAGAAAGAGCTTCTCGGTTACAAGCAAATTCTCTCTCTTGACCTTCAAAAACTCATCGCAGGCGAAACGACGCTTGATATAAACTCGCTCACTCTGCCCACAATCGGATTGCACGCGTCGGTTGAATTTACGATGACGTCCAACAATCTCAAACCCGGAGACGCAGGCTATGACGTGTCTTTGGCAGGCTGGGCAAGAAAAGTTGCTCAAACCTTGCTTGACGGCACTGCGTTGCTTGGCAACTTCGTCAAACTCACGGCAGACGAGAAAGACAAGACAAGCGCGTCCTACTACACGGGCAAGACTTACAACTACAACGCAACGGACAAGACTTACGAAGCGGTCAGCGGCGACACGATGGGCGACTACAAGTTCGTCATGGCGGATCTCAACATCACCATGGCAAGCGAGCCGATCAATCTCACCATCGACATCAACGCAAACGTAAATCTCGCCCCCCGTTCTCGCATACGGTATCGGCGGCATCTTGTTCAGCGACATCGCAATCGAAATCAAGACTGGCGACCCGATCAACAAGACCATTCTCAGCTTGTACTATCTCGGCTCTTCAAGACTTATGAAGAAGACGATGGGTGACGGCTGGGTGCTCTCTTCCGCAACGAGCGGCAACTCGTTCTACACCGAAAACAGCATCTATTCCGACGCGCTCTACATCGACGCAAGCGGTTTAGGTCTCGGCAAGATCAAGTTCCAAGGCATTGCGGGATTGCTCGGTGCGACTCCGGGTTACGGCGCACCGGCTTCAAGAGACGCGATCACGCTTGAAAACGCAGAAACCACCACGGACGCATCCACGGCGGCAAGCGGCGCACTCTATATGCAAATCGACATCGAGAACGGCAGACTCGGCGTGTCTTTCGACAACGCGTTTATCAGCACGCTTCTCGGTATGCTCGGACTCAATCTCCCGTTTGAATTGCCCGACATTCAATCCGTCGCGGTTGCAATCAATTCTACGGACAAGGGTCTCGACTCAATCAACGTCAACGCAATTCTCGACAGCGTGGGCACGGGTGCGAACATCGCAATCAGCGACGTCGAACTCGGCTTGGGCAAGAGTTTCATCGACTCCAAGAACATCATCGAAACGGTGAAGACGGGTTATGCGGGCTTGACGTTCTCCAAGACTTCGGGCATCATGTCGCTCATTCAAAACGTGCTTGACAACGTGAAACCCGGTCTCAACATCACGATCAACAACAAGGTGTGGGAAGGCATTGCAACCGGCAATTCTCAAGGCGGATATGCATATTCGACGATTACTCTCACAGGGCAGAAGGTGTTCACTGCAACGAACCTTGCAGAAAACAACGGCTATACGGACAAGGGATATAAGCTCCTTCTCAATCTCGGACTTAACAGAGTCGGCGGAAACTACAATGTCGGACTTAAAGTAGTCGTTGGCGGCAACAACGTGTTCATCACGCAACTCGATCCGGGCGGAAACCTTGTTAAGTTCCTTAGTATAGTTCCTGCTGTTCAAAACTTGCTTGATTGTCTCGATTTGAGCTCCATGATGGCGAATATGTTCCCGCTTCAACTCACAAAGGGTACGGACGGCGACGATAAGACGTTTGAATATCCGACCGCAAAGACTGCGTCCGACAACGTCAACGCAATCGGCTGGAACGCAGACAAGACGTCCTACTCCTATACGGCGGATATGTCCAACCTTATCAAGAGCGTGGGCATCAACTTGTTCAACAGCTACGGATACGTTCCGTACTATGAAGGTATGCCGGCTGTCGCAAACGGCGCAGGCAAGATCTCCATCAAGGCGGAACTCAACAAGGATGCGTACAACGAACTCATCCTTATGGTCAACTGCATCCTTATCAACTTGCTCAGCAAAGCCAACAATTTGGACGAGCCGTGGTTTGTAAACGTTGATTCGTTGGACAACAGTTCTAAATCTCCGAATAAAGTTACGCTCGGCACGACCAAGAACTCAGTCACCAACTTCTTCGACGGTCTTGACGCTCTCGTAAAGAAGGGCGCAACCACGCAAGAGAAGGTCAACTACGTTGAGCCGTATGCAAGATCCTTGCCGTTTACGTTCATCAAGTGGGCGGTCAGAGTCATTGCAACCGACGCTGTTAATGTTAGTGGTTTGTGGGGATTGTTGCAGAATCTCGGTCCGGGCACGATTCAAAACTTGTCCGAACTCGTCGGCGGAATTCTCCCGTTGCCTTTCGCAAGCGGAAATATCGATCCGTCAATCAACATTTATCTTGATCTCGATCCCAAACCGACCGAATACGGTCTCACGAACGAATACACGATGAATCCGGGTATTCAGGCGATCGAAATCATGGTCAACGGCACAAAGAATACTTCCGATTCAAACGGCGGTGCAGGCGGCAGCTCGAGCATGCTTTACAACAAAGCCAAGTCCAACGACATGTCAGGCATGAAGTTTATGAAGGACGGCGGCGGCGCAACCAACGAAACCACCACCGATCTCGGCTGGGCATGGGACTTCTTCATGCTCCGTATAACTCCGTACAGCACGGTTGAAAAGACGTACACGACGGGTCTTGTCCAATTCGACGACTCCGACGACGCAGAATCCATCAGCGGTTCGGCTCCGACCGAAATCGTCATAGAAGATCCCGCAACGAGAACGGGTTATGTCGTCAAAGAAGGTCAGAAGAAGGACTTCCAACTCAGAGACAGTTACTTCTTCGATTCGACGCTCTTCCCGCAAAAAGCGGCGGTGACGTTCGCGACTCTCGACGAACAAGGCAAACCGCTCTCGTCCTACTATCCTGCAAGCCCGTATAAAGACGCAACCGGTACGCAAATCGTTTGGGATGCGGCAAGCGTGGATCTCACGGCGGCAACCAGCACCGATGAAAACGGCAGACGTCTTGCAGGCTATGTCTACGGCTATGCGCTCAACACCGTGCTCTATGCAATCCCGGTCTACGTCACCAACGACTTCGAGATGCAATCGCTCAAGGGTTATTACAGAAATGCGGACGGAACGTATTCTGCAAAAGCACTCGCGCTTGACATCGATAAGACGAGCAGCAAGTATATGGCAACGTTGCCCGATCTCGTCAGACTGCAATTTGCAAGCGGAACGTACACGTTCGGCACGACGCTCACCAATGCGACGGGCGGCACGGCATACGCAGTCATCAACGCGCTCTCGAATGCAAGCAAGGATTCCAACGGATACCAGTTGCTCGCACAACCCACGCAGGACGAAATCAACAAAGGTGCAACCGAAAATCTCAACGACGACGGCAACAAGTATCTCATCTACCCGGCGTACGTTGCGGGACTTGTCAAGAACGAAGACGGCTCTTACAAGACGTACAGCGTCGGAGACAAGACCTACTACGTGCTTGACCGTGCGTCCTTGCCGACAGGCAAGGCGTTCCCGACAGGCACATTCAGCTGGGACAGCGCAGACTTCAAGTACGATTGGCAAGGCTCGACCAAGTGGGCAAACGGCGATGAAGCAAACGTCATCAAGGTCGGTTACACCTATCAATGGGGCCTTGCAAAAGAAGTGAAGTCGTCAATCGAACTCACTGCGAAGAACTACAAGATCTCAAGACTCACGAGCATGGCGGACGCAAACGGCAACACCGTTGCTCTCAAGAGCGAGCGCGACGACAAGGGAACGTACACGACCGTTCTCACGATCGACGCAATGAGCATCGACGCACAGACGCACGACCTTGCGACTTACATCAAGAAGTTCACCGAAGTCAGCGGTAAATTCGCAACCGAAGGTTCGATGACAAACTTCGACGTCGAATGGGATACTTCGGCTCTCGAAACCGCAATTCAAAACATCACCAAGAACGGCGTAATCAACTATTACAACGGACTTGAAGCAACAATCAAAGCGAAAGTGGGCGGCAACAGATTTGAAATCGCGACTTCCGTCACCAAGAACGGTCTTACGGACAGCACCAGCGGCTTTGTCGGACAAAAACAGACGTTCAGCGGCAAACTCGCACAAGAAGTCAACGTCAAAGTCGTGGTAAGTTCTTACGTGTACGACTCCATGGTAGACACGCTCACGTTCGATCCGTATTCTTCAAAGACGATAACGGCAGACTCGTTCGGTACGAGATTTAAGGTCAAAGTCAAAGACATCTCCGGCAACAAAGTCGAAAAGACTCTCACCGCGGGTGAAGGCAGCAACCTTAAGATCGAAGCACCGTTCATCAAGGTCGGCAACGCATATCTCGACGCCTACAACAACGGCATCTACAAGATAGGCGAAAACGACATTACGTTTGAAGGATACAAACACAGCACCGATTATCCGCTTTACGCAAAACTCAACATCGGCACGGAATTCAGCGGTATGCAGGAAGTCTACGTTCCGATCACGGTTTCCGCAATGACTCCGTCCACGCTCTCCGTAGACGTAGCGCACGAAGACACGTTCAATCCGAACTGGTTCAAGCGCAAAGAGCACGAGAGTTACGAAGTCTCCTTCGGCGGTAGCACGACTCACGTAATGTACCCCGACTGGACGAGCGTCAAGTATTACACCAATGCGGCGTGCTCGAGACTTAAAGCGGAACAAAACGTCTATGAAGGCGGCACGATTTACGCACAGGTCAGCGCATACGTGCTTGACGACAACGGCGACAAACTCGGTCTCGTGTTCAACGGATACGACGACAAGGGCAACGCGGTTTATAAGATGCAAACCATTACGCTCCGTCTCACCGTGGAACAACAGAGCATCGCGTCCGTCAACTTTTTCTATGACGAAAGCGTCGGCGACATCTACGCAATGAGCAGAGAAGATCGCCTTGCAATCGCAGACAAACTTGCAAACAAGGATAATTACACCGGCAGCGTGTACGCACAATCCCACGTTGACGCAAACGGCGTGGCATACGGCGTCAACCCCGTCTCCTTCGCACAAAACCGCGACAACTACTTCACGGTGGGTGATTGGGGTGACGCGGTCAACGGCACCGCAGTGCTCGTCAACTTGACAAAGGGCACATATAGCGGCAAACGTTATAACGCGGACGGTACGGAAAATCCGCAAGGCTTGTACAAGAAAGACGTGTCTTCGGGCAAATTCGTGGCTCTCACCGACGGCGAACTCGGCACTTCGTACATTGCGTACGTACAAGGCTGGACAACGAAGATAACGAGCGCAGACGTCAGTGGCATCGATATGCAGACTGTCTGGGCAAATATCGGCGGCAACAACGTCCAAATCAACGTCAATATTCCGAACTACAACGTGACGAGCGCAACGCTCAAGAACACAACGCTCTCGGTCAAGAACGATACGGACGGCAACCCGATAGGCATCGTCGGCGGCAAGGCCGGCAACGAACTCTCTCTCGTCTACGACGTCAAGAACGGCTGGACGCTTCCGAGCAGCGCAACTGTCACTACGGTTGAAGGCGCAGGCGCATTCGACACGGCGATGACGTGGCTGGATTACTCCGCGCCCAACAGAAACGAAATCGCAAGCGACGAAAACGGCAAGTACGTGACGCGCAAGTATCGTTTCTACGACGGATTGAGCATCCAAACGGAAGACTACGTTGCAAAGATTTATCTGGAAGGCTTCCTTGACAACGTCCAAGTGACGCTCAACAACCAAGCAACGAGTTATGACGTGTTTGACGCATTCAAGTTTGCAACCACCGCAACGGTCGAGGCAAACGGCGAGACATTCGACAGCGTGCCGGTACAATGGGAAAGCACGGCTATGCCGACAGCCGAAGAGATCAAGCAAGGCGCATTCACAAGAAAGGCGTACATCATGACGCTCGGCACGGACTTCGGCGTTGAAAACGGCGGCTGGGCTCAAGATTTCATCTTCACAATCAACAACAACTTCACGTTCGTTGACAAGGCGGAAGGATTCACGGGCGACTTCGCAAGCGGATTCGGATACACGCTCACAACCGACAAGTTCTACGGCGGATTGCCGCGCACGGCAGAAGTTAAGGTCGCAGACAAGAGCATCGCTGTCAACATGGCGTGGAACAAGACTTACACCACTGACGGCTTTGCGGGCGAAATGACCGTGACGGCAAGCAACGACAATCTCACTTGCCAATTCAACGTAAACGTCAACGTCGCAAAGGCAGGCATCACGGCACTTGCAAGCGGAACGCAATTCGTTCTCGACCCGTACGCGCTTGAAAGCACGCTCTTCACGTCGGGCACGATGCAGAAAGTTCTCGTCAACGACAGCGAATCCACGCAGGAAGTTCTTGCGACTTACGCACTCAAAGATGCAGACGCAACGCTCAAGAGCGAGCAAGATTTCTACGACAACATCACGAAGTTCTTCGGCAAGAAGATCAGACTCACCGTTACGTACACCTACTTCGGCGGTGCGAACGAGATGACCGAAACGAGCGAAATCGAAGTGTACGTCGCAAACAGAACGATTATGTTTGTCTCCGACTATGAGTATCGCTCAATCATCGTGGATACGTTCCTTAACACCGATTCGAGTTATCTGCCCACCGAACTCAACGTCACGACAGTGCTCGGCGGAATGAACGAACACGTGTTCAAGGCGTACTTCGACTGGTCGGGAATCGACGCACTCATCAAGAGCGGCAAGAGCGACTCCGCATTTGTAGTCAACACGATAGTCGGCGTTGAAAACGCACTCGGCGGTTACGTATATCAGGACGTCAACGAAGACGGCAAGAAAGAATACGTGGCAATCGACAAGTATATCGAGTATATGATTGAAAAGACGGGCAACGCAGACTTCGCGCTCACCGACGAAACGACTTATATGCTCGCAAGACAAGCGGTCAACGTGCCCGTCACGGTGCTTGACCGCACCATCGTCGACGCGGAACTCATGCTCGACGAAACCACGCTTCAAAACGTCTATTCCGACGCAAGCAAGTACTCCACAATCACGGATACGCTCGTCGGAAAAGACAGAAACGACGGCAGATACATCGACATCGTTTACGACAGAACGAGCGGCATGCCCAAAGAATACGTTTATTACAACCACATGGCGTATATCGGCGCAAATGCGCTTCCGAGTTCTATGAAACTCACGTTTGCAAACGGCGACGTCGGAACGTATCGACTCACTTACGACAACGCACCCGATGCGAGCGATATGAAGAATCTCTCTTCCACGCTCGACAGAACGATGACCGTTCACGTCTGGAACACCGACGCATCGACGGAAGGCGCGTTTGAAGTTATGCCGGCGTTTGAAATGAAGATAAAACTCCGCGTTGCAAAGGTAACGAGCGCGAACAGCGACGTCACGTACACGGATATGTCCGTAGGCGATTATCGCTATGAATTCGACGCATACGCCGATGACTGGAATTCGTCGGTCTTTAACACCGCAAATTACGCAAACGAAATCACCTACTACGTAGACGGACAATTCATGCTTGCGCAAACCTGGTGGACTGACGGCAGATCCAACGACGGCGGCAACATCGTCACCAACGCGACTTATGACAAACGCCATGCAAACTACGTCGTTTACGGCAAAGAATTTGCAAGCGAAAGCCAGTACGACGGAGTGACGTTCTACACCTATAATAAGAGCGCGAAGACTTACACCAAGTACGTCGGAGCGGTGAACTACGACGCAAGCACGACGTCTTACAAAGACGCGGCCGGCAACGATTTGTACATCTTCGTGTACGTCACAACGCAAACGCTCGGCGCAACGTGGGACGCAACAGGCGTGTCTTACGGATATAAGGGCGGCAACGTCACAGTAAAGGCAAACGTCGCAAGCAAGGTCGCAGGCAACAGCGCAAACGCAAACGTCAACGTCGTCGTTCATATCGACAGCATGAAAAACACGAGCGCGAAGTTCACCGAAAACGATCTTAACGCAACGACAGGCAAGTTCTACGACGCGAACACCGAAACGTTCATCATCGACCCGTACACAAGCGAACAAATCTTCGACAGAGTCACGGGCTATGACGGAAATCGCTACGAGAAATCCTCAACCGCAACGTCGGGCTATGTCAGAAATAATCTTGACGGCACTTACAAACTCGAAGGCGGCGAATACGTCGAGTTGAAGGGCGAAGAACTTGACAGAAAATACGTCAACTTCCCGTCCACGATCACGCTCTCGTTTGCAAACGGCGAGACCAAGTCTTTGCCGATTACGTGGGACTTCAGTGGCGTCAACGTGACGTACGCAGGCGGTGAATTCACGGCGCAGGCAATCGTCAACTATGAAGGCGAGTATGACTACGGCAAGAAGAACGCAAGCGACGACAACGTCAACCGCGTCGGCTTGCAGAAGATAAAAGTCGCCGTCAAGGTGCTTGACAGAAGCGCGAAAGGCGCGGCAACCGCAACGGAAACGGCGTTCAGACAACTCGTTGGTTACGTTAATACGGCAAAGACAGACGAAAGCAAATACGTCAATCCGTACGAATATCAAAAACCGACAATGCCGACAACCATCACGCTCAACGTTCGCAAGAACGTTGTCGTGGCGGGCGTGCAAACGGACGAAACCGAAACTCGCACGTACAGCACCATCGAAGGCACTGCGGACGGCGCTCTTGTGTGGAGTTATGACGAATTCAGACCCGATTATATGGGCGGCGTCATCAACGTGATTGCAAAACTCATCGACAAAGACGGCAACGTACAAGAATTCAGAGTGCCTTTCCTTGTCAAGAGAATGACGGCAAACAAGATAGTCGCAAACGACGGTTCTTACACCAGCAACGTGACAAACGGAATTGCGGCAAGCGACTTCTCGCTCAATCCGTACAGCACTTCTAGCCAGACTATGCCGTTTGAGTACAAAGTAACGTTCAACGTGTATGATCCGATTTACGACGCTGCAACGGGAACGGCAACGTTTGCAACTACGGCAACGACAAGTACGATCAACTTCAACTACGTCATCGTTTCAATGCCTGCAAACACCACCTACACGGTTTCTTCGAGCGGCATCTCGACGTCGGCAGACGGTCAAAGCGCAACGCTTCAACTCGGCGCGCAAGAGCGTATCACGGTCGGAATCTCGCAAGCAAACAAGAACGTCGCTGTCCCGTCTGTGACAATCTCCAATACCGGAGCGTCGCTGCCGATGACCTACAAGGTCGGCTCTGTCGAGATGCGCGTGGCATGGTTCGGCAAAGCGGAAGTGTACGACATCTCGGGCAAAAAGGTTGCAAGCTACTCGGTGATGTTCTCCTCAACGGACACATTGTTTGCATTGCCCAAGTTTGCAGACCGCAAGGTCGTTTACACGCTCGTTGCGGCAGTAGGCACCGTGGTTGACGCAAACGGCACTGTGGTGACAACTCGCGTTGCAACCCAAGACGATGTGAACAAGATCGGCGCAAACGTTGTCTCCGTGGGACAAACGATACCCATGTATCAAGCAATCTCCGGCACAACCGTCATCCCAATCAACTAATAAGCGACTTTATCGCTTGAAAGAAACTCGCGCTTCGGCGCGAGTTTTCTTTTTTCAAAAAAAGCAAGCGCGGCTTTGCGTTACCTGTCAAAGTAAAGTAGAAAATGGGTGTGCGATTTCGTGTAAATGAAAGAATCGGCAAGGGCAATTTGCCGTTGTTTGCAAAGATAGAGTTGAAAAGGCGGCAGGGCAGTCTATCGTTGTTTGCAAAGATAGAGTTGAAAAGGCGGCAAACACGGATTTGTGTCGGATGTCACGAGAAGGTCGCAAAAAGGGCAGTTCGGGCGAAAAATTGTAGTTTGCCGCTCAAAATGTACAAAAACACGCGCGCAAAATAAAATTTTTATTGAAATTGCGCATATATATGGTATAATGTTGTCAACAAGAAAAACAAGGAGATTGCTATGGGCTTGATAAAAAGACAACTTCTCAAAGTCATTCAATGGGAAGACAGCACTCAAAATACAATAGTTCAAAAATTTGAATACGATGACAGATATGCGATAATGAAAGGTTCGGAACTTATCGTCAGACCTTCTCAGGCGGCTATCTTCGTATACCGCGGATCTGTTTGCGACGTTTTCACGGAAGGCAATTGGAAACTCGATGAAGGTTCAACGCCCGTTCTCACCGCGATTGCAAACTGGAAATACGCATTTGAAAACCCAAAACAAATAGACGTCTACTTTGTCAATTTGCGCAGATTTACGCAAATGAAGTGGGGCACTCGAATCCCGTTATGATGCGTGATAAGGATTTCGGTATGATTCGCATCGCGGGTCACGGCGAATACTCTTTCCACGTTTCCAACCCCGAAAAGTTCATGAAAGAAGTTTTCGGCACGATTCATTCCTACAAGACGGAAGACATTCAGGAACATCTTAAATCTATCGTTCTTTCCGAACTCACGGATATGCTCGGCGAATGTGAAATTCCCGCGCTCGAACTTGCGGCGAATTATCTTGAACTCGGCGAAACCGCTTGCCAGCACGCAAAACCGAGATTCAACGAACTCGGTCTTGACATCGATTCCGTCATCATCCGCAATCTCAAACTTCCCGAAGCGGTGGAACAAGCGATGGACAAACGCACCACGCTCGGTGTTTTCGACGGCAAGATGGGCGATTATGCACAATACGAATCCGTGCAGGCAATGCGCGACGCGGCAAAGAACCCCGGTATGGGCGGTATGTTCGGCGCGGCAGGCATCGGTCTCGGCTTGGGTGCAAGAGTCGGCAATCAATTTGCTCAAAGCCTTGACGAAACGCAGGTCCAGAAAGTCAAATGCGCAAAATGCGGCGCAAGCGTGAAAGCAGGTGCGAAATTCTGCCCCCAATGCGGAGCAAAAGTCGGTGCTGCGGAAACCGCAAAATGCGGCAAATGCGGAGCGGACGTCCCCGTCGGTTCAAAGTTCTGTCCCGAATGCGGAGCACCTCAAAACGCAACTTGCCCCAAGTGCAAAGCAAGCGTGAAAGCGGGTATGAAATTCTGCCCCGAATGCGGAGCGAAGATTGAATAATCGCTGATTTATGGCAGACGTTTTCGATTATAAAAACACAGGCGTATCCAAGTGCCCTCATTGCGGCGCGGATATGGTCTACGATCCGAAGGTGGGCGCGTTGCATTGTTCCTATTGCGACGCGACTCGTCCTGTTGAGAAAAGACAGTGTTTCAGGCGCGACTACGACAAGGAGTTCAAGGACGGTGCAGTGCTCATCGACGACGACGTGTACAAATGCCCCAACTGCGGCGGCGATATTACGCTTGAATCGTTCGACACGGCTGTCAAATGCCCGTATTGCGGCGCAACCAACATTGTCAAGATCGAAGATCTCAAAGGCTTGAAACCAAATGCCATTCTTCCTTTTGCACTCGCGCAAGAAGACGCCGCCAACGCCGGCAAAAAGTGGATAAAGAAGAAAATCTTTGCGCCTATCGGGCTGAAAAAGAACTTCTCCGTGGACAAATTCAAAGGTATTTACATACCGTCGTATGCGTTCACGTCGGACACCCATTCGTCGTATGAAGGAAGACTGGGCGAAAGACGCACCCGAACGGTAGGTTCCGGCAAAGACCGTCACACAGAGACGTACACATACTGGTATAACGTCAGCGGCAACAAAGATATGTCTTTTGAAGATATGCCGGTTGAGGCAAGCACGCAGATCAAACAAAAAGAACTCAACAACATTCTTCCTTTCGACACGCAAAATCTCGAAGCGTACAACAGAGATTATATCTCTGGCTTCGCCGCAGAGAGATACGACACTTCGCTTGCAGGCGGATTTTCCGTTGCGCAAGGACAAATGAGAGAAGATATCGAAAACTCGATCAAGAGCGACTACAATGCAGACGTTGTGGACTATCTCAACGTCGACATCAAGTTCTGCAACAACAAATTCCACTATATGCTCCTGCCCCTTTGGGTGTGTTCGTATAAGTATCGCAAGAAACTTTACGGCTTCATCATCAACGGCAGGACGGGCAAATCCACAGGCAAATCGCCGGTGTCGCCTTGGAAGGTTGCAATCGCAGTGCTGCTCGCGCTCGGTTTGGTCGCGCTTGTGGTGTGGCTGTATTTTAGCGGCTTTTTCACAGAATAAAAATATATTTTTTATACAATCTTATATCGGAGGTAACACAATGATCACGAAAGATATGCTCATCATCGACGTATTGGCACAAGGCGATCCCGACAAACTTGCAAACGTATTGCAAGAGAGCGGAATGCATTGCTTGCACTGCATGCTCGCACACGGCGAAACGCTTGAAGAAGCGGCAGGCGTGCACGGCATCGACGTTGACCAACTCATTGAAAAACTCAACGCAGTTTGCGAAGAGAAGTAAATTTTATCAAGAGAAAAGGCTCGCCACGGCGAGCCTTTTTCTTTTACAAGCATTTTTACATAATTCGGCACAGTGCGCAGGCAAGGAGCGCGCCGAGAAACGTGCAAAATAGCGACACGGGGATTGCGTAGCGCAGTTTCTTAACTTTTGTGCTTGCAAAATATACGGCGGATATGTAGAACACCGTTTCGCTTCCGCCCGCTATGACGCTTGCGCATCTCGTGATATAAGAATCCGCGCCGTATTCCGCTATTATTTTTTCAAGAAGAGCGGTGGTCCCGTTCCCCGATAAGGGAACGAGCAATATGAGTTCCGCAATCTCGCTCGGCACGCCGATATATCCGAGCGGTTTTGCGAGAAACGACGAAACCGTGTTCGATAAACCGCTCGCTTTGAATAGTTCGATGCAGACGAAAATGGATGCGATATATGGGAAAATGCTTTTGACGAGAGAAAGAGATTCCTTTGCGCCGACGAGAAAACAGTCGTAGGCGCGTACCTTTTTTACGATGCACACGACAAGCAAAATTATCACGAGTACAGGCAAAACGTAGACGCTTATTTGTTGCATTTTTGCCCGCCATTTTTGCTTTTATTAACGCGTTTTATTTTTGATTTCGACACATTTCGTTTTTGTTTTAATTTGCATAACGCGGATTTTATATTGCAGATATGTGTTGATAAACCGCCTTTTTCGTTGCTTTTTGCATTGTTTGCGACACTGTATGACAAAACCGCGTCGTCGTCTTTTTTGAGTGACATGATCTTGCATATAATCATTCCCAGAAGCGTTGCGATGCCGCTCGATATAAGCGTCGGAAGAATTATGTCTGCCGCGTTTTGTGAGTTTGCCGAAGCACGCATCGCAATCACGGTTGCGGGAATGAGTTGTATGCTCGTTGCATTTATCACAAACAGCATAACCATATTGTGAGTTGCTTTTTCGCTGCCGTCCTGCATTCTTTCCATTGCCTTGATTCCGGCAGGCGTTGCGACTCCGCCCATGCCGAGCATGTTTGCCGACACGTTGATGCAAATCCAGTCGTACGCTTCTTCGCTTTCTTTTTTGAATATCTTTTTTATCAGCGGTTTCAGGATTTTGGACAGTTTCTTGTCAATACCGGTTTTGTTCATCATTTCGAGAACGGACAGCCACACCGCGTAAATGGCAACGAGTTTGATTGAAAGAGATATTGCGCCGCTCACTCCGTTTATCATGGAAGAAAACGCCGATTCGGGCGAGTGAATCGTCATTATCACGAGACTTATTACGCTGATAATCAAAAACGCGGCGTTCATGATGAAATTGTATTATTAAGCGTTCAAAGATATGCGACTAATCGTTTACTTTTATTCATAAAAGATGTATAATGTATAAAGTTATAAAAGAAGGGCACCATTAGCCCCGATTTGAGGTGAATAACATGCAAGACAAAAAGAAATTCTATATGACGACCGCAATCGCATACGCGTCGGGCAAGCCGCACATCGGCAACACGTATGAAATCGTGCTTTCCGACCTCATCGCAAGAGCGAAACGGATGGAAGGATACGACGTGTTCTTCCAGACCGGCACTGACGAACACGGTGAAAAAATAGAACTCAAAGCACAAGCGGCGGGAGTGACTCCCAAGCAATTCGTCGACGAGAAAGCGGCGGAAATCAAACGTATCTGGGACCTTATGGACACCACGTACGACAAGTTTATCCGCACCACCGACAAAGAACACGAAGAGCAAGTGCAGAAAATTTTCAAAAAATTCTACGAACAGGGGGACATATACAAAGGCTCGTACAAGGGTTGGTATTGCACTCCCTGCGAGTCGTTCTGGACGGAGAGCCAACTCGTTGACGGCAAATGTCCGGACTGCGGCAGAGAAGTCAAGCTTGCAGAAGAAGAAGCCTATTTCTTCAATATGCAGAAATACGCCGATCGACTGATGAAATATTATGAAGATCATCCCGATTTCATCGTTCCGCAATCGCGCAAAAACGAGATGGTCAACAACTTCTTAAAACCCGGTCTTCAAGACCTTTGCGTGTCGAGAACGTCGTTTACGTGGGGTATTCCCGTGAGCTTTGACAACCGCCACGTCGTGTACGTGTGGCTTGACGCGCTCACCAACTACATCACGGGTATCGGTTATGATGCGGACGGGAACAGCAGTGATTTGTACAAGAAAGAATGGCCGGCGGACGTCCATATCATCGGAAAGGATATCGTACGTTTCCACTCGATTTACTGGCCTATCTTCCTTATGGCGATGGGCGAGCCGCTCCCGAAACAGATTTACGGACATCCGTGGCTTTTGCAAAACGGCGGAAAGATGTCAAAATCGAAGGGCAACGTCATCTATGCGGACGATCTCGTCGATTTCTTCGGCGTGGATGCGGTGAGATATTATCTTCTCTCGCAAATGCCGTTCGACAACGACGGACTTATCGGTTGGGATATGGTGATTGACGTCATCAATTCGGAACTTGTCAACGTATACGGCAATCTCGTGCAACGCACCGTCGCTATGACAAACAAGTATTTTGGCGGAGTTGTTTGCGACAAAGGCGTGAAAGAAGCGGTCGACGACGATTTGAAAGCGGTGGCGACTGCCGCTCGCGACAAGGTGTTTAAAGACATAGACGCATACCGCACCGCAGACGCACTTGGTGAGATATTCACGGTGCTCAGAAGGGCAAACAAGTACATTGACGAAACGATGCCCTGGGTGCTTGCAAAAGACGATACGAAACAAGATCGCCTTGCAACCGTGCTTTACAATCTCACGGAAACTATCGTGATTTGCGCAAGTATGCTTTATCCGTTTATGCCGTCAACGTCTCAAAAAGTTGCAGAGCAATGCGGAACGACGCTTCGCGATTTCAACGACCTTGACAAATTCGGATTGCTTGCAAACGGCACGAAAGTGGCGGAAAATCCGCAACATCTGTTTGCGCGTATAGACGCCGACAAAGTGAAGAAAGAACTCTTGGCAAAAGGGCTTATCAAGGAAGAAACCGAGCAACAGCCCGAACCGAAGCAGGAGAAAAAAACACAAGAGAAAAAGGCAGAAAAGAAAGTGGAAAACGTCGTTGACATAAACGAAATCACCATAGACGATTTTGCGAAAATCGCACTTCGCGTCGGCAAAATCGTGACGGCGGAGAAAGTCGAAAAAAGCCGACAAACTTCTCAAATTCTCCGTGCAAATCGGCGAAGAAACTCGCACTATCGTCAGCGGTATCGCGAAGTTCTACACACCCGAAGAAATGGTGGGCAAAAACGTTGTCGTGGTGTACAATCTCAAGCCTGCAAAACTTCGCGGCATCGAAAGTCAGGGTATGTTGCTCTGCGCTTGCGAAAAAGACGAAAACGGAGAAGAGCGGATCGTGCTCGTAACTCCCGAAAAACCCGTGAAGAGCGGCTCGACGGTCAGATAATCAGCAAAAGCCGTCTTGGAAAAGGCGGCTTTGCTTATAAAAAACAAAAAACACAAAAGGCGACTTTGCTTGCGATAAGGAACAAACAAAAGGTATAAGATATGCTTATTGACACTCACTGTCATCTGAACGACGAAAAACTTATGGAAAGAGAAGACGCAATCGTCGGCTCTTTCGGCGCGGACGGCATAGAGTGTGCGGTGTGCGTCGGCTACGATTTGCCGTCAAGCGTGCTTGCAAGAGACATCGCGTCAAGGCACGACAGCGTGTATTTTGCACCCGGAATACATCCGCACGATTCCGATACGGCAGACGACGAAAAATACGCCGTGATAAGAGAACTCGCAAGTGATAACAAGGCGGTTGCGATAGGCGAAATCGGGCTTGATTATTATTACGACAACAGTATACGTGAGTTGCAAAAGAAAGCGTTTTGCGAGCAAATCGAACTTGCAAACGAAGTCGAACTTCCTATTGTTTTGCACATAAGAGACGCTTACGAAGACGCAAGGAAAATACTTTTCGATATGAAATCGTATATAAATTGCGGACTGCTTCTGCATTGCTACTCAGGCTCTGCCGAATACGTCAAAATCTTCGACAAACTCGACGCATATTACTCTTTCGGCGGCGCGATAACTTTCAAAAACGCAAAGCATAATATAGAATCGCTGTCAGCCGTTCCGCTTGAAAGACTGGTGCTCGAAACGGATTGCCCGTATATGACGCCCGTACCCTTCAGGGGACAAGTCAACGAGCCTAAATATGTGAATCTCGTTGCGGACAAGGCAAGCGAAGTGCTGGGAATAAGCCGCGAAGAAATTGACGATATAACCACGAAAAACGCAAAAAGGCTGTTTTATCGTATACAACAAGCAATATGAACGGCCGTTTGCGATATAGCGGGCAAACGAACAAATAAATCTGAAAATATAATTAAAGTATAAAACGTGTCGCAGTTCGCAGGTAAGCGAGATGTAGGCGGCACTCGGGAAAAAGAAAATGACCAACAATTACGTGTATGAATTCGGCGACAGCCTTTATCTCAATATCACAAATCGTTGCCCCAACAATTGCGAATTTTGTATCCGCAACATAAAGGACGGCGTGAGCGGAAGCGAGTTGTGGCTACTTAAAGAACCCACTTATCAGGAACTTGTGGACGACCTTTCCATGTACGACTTGAAGAAATACAAAGAAGTGGTTTTTTGCGGTTTCGGAGAGCCGCTTTGCAACCTTTCCATGATTTCGCAAATCGGGCCTTATATTAAAAACAAAGGTTGCCACGTTCGTATCAACACAAACGGACTTGGCAATCTCATAAACAACCGCGACGACGTTGCAAAACTCATTGCGCCGTACGTTGACAGCGTGTCTATTTCGCTCAATGCGTCGAACAAAGAGACATATCAGGAGATATGCCGCAGCAAGTACGGCGAAGCGGCTTTCGACGCGATGCTAAAATTCACGAAAGATTGCGTCGACGCAGGCATAGACACGACCATGTCTGTTGTCGATTTCATAGGGGAAGACGAAATCAAGGCGTGCGGAGAACTCGCAAAGCAAGCGGGTGCGCACTACAAGGTCAGAGAGACGATAAGAGAAGATACGGAGTATTAAAAAAATAAAAACGAAAGGGGGAATCTTCCGTTTTTATCTTTTGTACTTCAGACTTTTCGTCTTTGGTATGACACGAAGTTGTCGTGTGTAGTTAGAATGTGCAAGTCGATTTGAATTATTCGGTATTGCGTAAGGAAAAATATGGAAAACAACAGCATAAAAGACATCATCCGCGGTACGAATTTCCGCTTCAACAAGGCTCTCGGGCAAAATTTCATCACCGACGGCAATCTTCTTGACGCAATCGTTCAGGACAGCGGAGTGACGGAAGACGACGTCGTCGTCGAAATAGGTACGGGGGCAGGTACGCTCACGCGTGCGCTTGCAAAGGCCGCAAAGAAAGTCTACTCTTTTGAAGTGGACGGCAATCTCAAACCCGTTCTCGAACTTTCGCTTCAAGGCGTTGACAACGTAGAAGTCGTATTCCGTGACGTGCTCAAAATGAAAGACGACGAGTTGAAATCAATCGTCGGCGACAGATTCAAAGTGGTTGCAAATCTTCCGTATTACATCACGACACCGCTTGCAATGAGATTTATCGAAAGCGCGCTCGACGTCGAAAGTCTCACGATTATGGTACAAAAAGAAGTCGCGGACAGATTCGTTGCAAAGGCAAACACGGCGGATTATTCCGCAATCACGCTTGCAATAGAATCGGCAGGAAACGCGAAAGTCACGAGAAACGTCAACCGAAATATGTTTTATCCTGCGCCGAACGTGGACAGTGCGGTGGTGCGCATAGATATTGACCGCCACAAACTCGACGGAGAAAACGCCGCGCTTCTTCACAAACTTATACGCGGCTCGTTTGCAATGCGCAGAAAAACGCTTGCAAACAACTTGTCCGTTGCTTTCAAGATGAGCAAACAAGACGCAACCGAACTTATTGCGTCATGCGGATTCAATCCGCTCGTTAGGGGCGAAGCACTTTCGCTGAACGATTATATCGTTCTCAATCGCGCGCTTGAAAAGGCTCAAAGCGAAACGGTGTGACTTGTTTTTGAACGCAATATAGAGAGAAATCATAAAATAAAAGATAGCTTATGGAAAGAAAATCGCACAATTTACTTGGAACGTTCTTCGTGTCTTTGTGCGCGCTTGTTTGGGGATTCGCATTCGTATTCCAACAACAAGCGTCTTCTTCCGTGCCGTTTTTTACTTTCAACGGACTTCGTTTTTCTCTCGCCGTCGCGGTGATAGGGCTGATGCTTGTCGTCAACTTTTTCGTGGACAAAAAGCGTGGTAAGAAGTCGAAACCGTTCAACAAAGCAACGCTTATAGGCGGTGCGCTTTGCGGAATTTGCTTGTTTTTGGCAAACAATCTTCAACAATACGGCATCGAACATACGTCGGTGGGCAAGACCGGCTTCATCACTGCGCTTTATATTGTCATCGTGCCTATGCTCGGGATACTCGTGCGCCACAGAGTTTCTCCGTTTTGCAAATTTGCGATAGCCATCGGCGTTCTCGGGTTTTATCTTATGTGTATGACGGGCGCAGACGTTTCCTTTACGGAAGCGGACGGGATGCTTCTTCTTTGTGCGGTGATGTTCTCACTCCAGATCATGTTCATCGACCAGTACGTCGACGAAACGGATCCGTTCAAACTTACGTTTGTGCAATTTGTCGTAGCGGCACTTTTAAGCCTTCCTGCAATGGCAGTGCAAGGTTTTCCGCCGGCAAGCGCATTGAGCGGCAATATATTGTCTATACTTTACGTCGGCATATTCTCGGCAGGCATAGGGTTCACGTTGCAGACGGTCGGTCAAAAATACACGCCGCCCGAACTTTGCACGCTCATAATGTCGCTCGAATCCGTAATCGCGCTCGTGTCGGGAGTCGCCATTCTCGGTGAAACGTACACGGCAAAAGAATTCGTAGGCTGTCTGCTCGTGTTGTTTGCGGTGTTCCTTGCCCAGCAACATGTCCCGCAGATTATGCTCAAAGTCAACGATAGCAAGTTCTTCATAGATTAGACGCAATTAAAAAACGCGAAGTTTCTTTGTTGCTTTTGAAAAGCAAACGGGTAAGTTGCAGATTTATAAAAGAAAATATATTAAAATGCAGAAAACGCACTTTATGAGTGCGTTTTTTATATGTAAAATATCTGTTATTGAAAAATTGTTTATTAATTAAAAGTCGCGCCTATTGTTTTTTATCGCTTTATTTCAACCGAAACCACTGTTGCGACGTTGTTTTCAACCGTAAATTTTACGTTGTGGTCGTCGTATCTCATTCCGTATATTCTGCCGTCTTCCTGATATGCGGGGCGCGGGTCTTGCGCTATGCACTCTCTGATTTTTGCGCGTACGCTTTCGTCCGAGACGATAAGTTTTTCGTCGTTTACGGCAAGACGGTGAGAGTCGCAATCCGCCGAAAATCCGAACGTTGCGTCAGTCTTTACGTCTGTTGCAAGATAGGGCTTTATATCGTAAATCGGTGTGCCGTCAAGAAGGTCAACGCCTTCGACGACAAGCACGTCTCCGTCGCTTTGAGTGTGTTCGACGGACACGAGTTTGACAAGACTCAGACCGAGCGAGTTGGGACGGAACGGCGAGCGCGTTGCAAAAACGCCCATTTTTACATTGCCGCCGAGACGGGGCGGACGCACGGTTGCATTCCATTCGTTGCGATGTGCTTCCGAAAAATCGAAAATCAGCCATATATGAGAGAAGCCGTCTATGCCGCGTATCGCGTCGGGGTTGCGGAACTCGGGGAGTGAAAACTATTCTCCCGACCGCGTTCACTCTTCCGCTTTGACGTGGTATGCCGAATTTTTCTTTGAACGGCGTCGAGATATGCGCTATCGGTTTTATCGTAAATTCTTTCATGTTTTTTATTATAGCAAACCGTTTTAATAATGCCAAACTCTTTCTTGCCGTTTTTGCCGGCAAGTTTATAAGACGTGTTTGCATACGTTTGTATGGAAATCGCTATTGAAACGCACGCATTTATATTGTATAATAAACATATAATCGTTTATGTGACGATAAACGTAAACGCAAAGTTATAAGGAGTGGGAAAATGAGAAGAACTTATCCGAGTTGGATTGACGGTGAAGTCAACAGCAAACAAACGGAGTATACCGAGCCGACCAAGTTGTTGGCAAAAGACGGCACTTTGCTTGCGCCCGGCTGGGCAAGACACAACGTATTCGAGTACGAACGCGAAAACGCAAGACCTGCAAACCGCAAAAAAGAATGGGATTTTTATCAGATTTCAAACGGAGAAATGATGGTGCAAATCAACTTTGCCAACATCTCCATCGGCGGCTTTGCACAAGCGTCCATAACGGATCTTAAACACAGACAGAACAATTCAAAATTGCATACGGGAACGATACTCGAATGCACGGGACTGTTTCTCGGCGGCAAAAAGTATATGCTTCCTCCGAAGGGCGACGAGCCGAACGTTCTCGAACATACCGTCGGCAACACGTACGTCAAGTTTGACACCAAAACGAATTCTCGCACGTTGTATTTCAAAGGCAAATTCAAGGGCAAAGAAGTCGAGTGCAATTTCTCGATGGACATAATGGACGGTCTTGAAAATATCACCACCGTTTTGCCGTTTTCAGGCATGCCGACGAGATATTTTATGACCACCAAGCAAAACAGTATGCCTTGCGAAGGCACTTTCCGCTGGGGCGACAAGGTGTGGACTTTTGACAAAAAAGACACGTTCGCTTTTCTTGACTGGGGCAGAGTCAACACTCCCTACAAAATGGTTTGGTACTGGGGCAACGGTTCAAAAGTCGTAAAGGGCGCAGACGGCAAAGACCATATCTTCGGCTTTGAAATCACGTGGGGAATCGGTGACGAATCACACGCAACCGAAACCGCGATTTTCTGGGACGGCAAAGCGCATAAGTTCGGCCCCGTCGACGTCGAAGTTTTCCCCAAACCCGACAAATTCTCAAATGACTGGCATTTCATATCTCAGGACGGCAGATTCGATTTCACCATGAAACCGTTCTACGACCATCACGGCGACCTTAACGTTCTCAATCTTCTTCGCATGCACTGTCACCAAGTCCACGGCATTTGGAGCGGCACTGCAATCCTTGACGACGGCACGAAAGTGGAAGTGAAGGATATGTATGCGTTCTGCGAATACTGCGAAAACAAATGGTGAGCGCGCTATTTGACGAATAACTGTGTCAGAGCCGCGCTCCCGTCAACTCATGTACTACTTGTACATTAGGGTTGCCGTTAGCGAGGCTCTTCCTTGTTCTTCATTCAAATATCGCGCTCACCAAACCGCGATATATTGTATATACTTTATTCAGCAAAAACAACTATATAAACTATGGAATACGTTATAAAAAATCAAAATCACGAAATTGTCGGAATAGACCGCGGAGAGACCTGTGCGTTTCTCGGTATGCGTTATGCTACTGCAAAAAGATTTGAAAAACCCGTGCTTGAACCGCTAAAAGACAAAGTCGTTGCAACCAGATATGGTGACGCATGTCCGCAGTGGAGACAGTTCTTCGACGAGAGCAAGTCGAAGAGCAAGCAGGATATTTTTTACTATAAAGAATTCCGTGAAGGTTTAAGTTTCACTTATTCGGAAGATTGTCTCAATGTCAACGTGTACGCACCTAAGGACAAGACGAATTTGCCCGTTCTCGTGTACATACACGGCGGCGCATTCACCATTTGTTCAAGCGACGAAAAGCCGTTTGACGGCAAGACGATTGCAGAACAAGACGTGATTTTCGTGACATTTAATTATCGCTTGAACGTTTTCGGATACTACTCGGACGAGACGACAAGCAACCTTGCCTTTTACGATATGAAGGCGGCAATCGAGTGGGTGAAACAATACATTTCCGTCTTTGGCGGAGATCCCGACAACATCACTCTTATGGGGCAAAGCGCAGGCGCAATATCCATACAGAATCTTATGTTGCTTCCGGATGTGAAGGAAATGGTAAAAGGCGTGATTATGCTCTCGGGGGCTTCACCGAGCGGTATATTCTCTCCGAAATCGAAAAAGCGTGCGATAAGATTTTTCAACTCTGTCAAACGCGACCTTGCAAAACGCGGTATGGATATAAAGACCGCAAGTTATCAGGACGTTTTCCTTGCATGGAACAGGTTGACCAAGCGCAATTTGTTCGGACTTGCAAAATCCATGCTTTCCACGATGCCTGTATATGACGGCAAAATCGTGAGAAAGGATTTGTACAAAACGATTTTTTCCGACGAACAAGTGCCGTGCATCATCGGCGTGACAAAAGACGATTTGCTAAAGAATTATCTTCACGGGCAGGCAAACGCATATCTCAAAAAATCCAAAAACAAAGTGTGGGTCATGCGCTTTTATCACGACTTGCCGGGCGACAATGCAGGCGCGTATCACAGCAGCGATTTGTGGTATATTCTCGGGCTTTGGCAACACGGTTGGCGCAAGTTTGACGAGAAAGACGAGCAAATCGCAAAAGAATTGTCGGCAAGATATTGTGCATTTTGCAAAAATCACGACCCGAACGTTGACGGCTATCCCGAGTGGAAAGAACACACGTCATACACTTTGGAATGATTGTATGCCGCAACTTTTGAGTGGGTGATGCCGCAAAAACCTTTGCGACGTATCCGCAAAATGCAAAAAATTTATTGCACGGTGCATACGAAGATAGCCGCTTTTGCGTGACATAAAAGCATTCAAGCCGCTTTTTAGCGGCTTTTTTGTTGCGGTTTTAATATACAAAGCGTTTGACATCTGTCTTGACATCGCGTGCGCAAAAGTTGTATACTCTATACAATATATTTTAGATACGCAAAATTCGCGCGATAAGTGCGAAGACGCCTTGAGTGCGCGTATCGTTCGGAGTCTTATGAAAAGAAGAATCATTGCGCTCGTTTGCCTTATCGTCGTGGTGTGCACGTCGTTTACACTCGTTGCGTGCGACCTTAAAATCGACGCTTTTGCAAAGGAGCTCGAAACTCCTGTCGTGACGATAAACGGCGAAGGTATTGCAAGATGGAAAGCCGTCGAGCATGCGGAAAGTTATGTTTGCAACCTCAGCGGTCGTCAAATCGAGACGATATACACGGTGGTGCAACTAAACGACGGCGAAACCGTCACCGTTCAAGCAGTCGGCAACGGCACTACGTACAAAAACAGCATGTGGTCCACGCCCAAGACCTACACAAAGCAGGGCGGACAAGGCGGTGGAGAAGGCGAGAAGACAAAACTCGCAACTCCCGTCGTCACCATATCCGAAGACGGACTTGCAAGTTGGAGTGCAATTGCCAACGCGACGATGTATCAGTACATCATCGGCTCAAACATCGGCACGACCACGGAAACGAGCATACAGCTCGAAGCCAATCAGTCCATTGCCGTCATTGCGATCGGCGGCGGAGAATATGCGGATTCCGATCAATCGGTGCTGAAAAGATACGAGAGCAAGCAAGGCGAAAATTGCGATCACGTTGACGCAAACGGAGACGGAGTGTGCGACAAGTGCGGACAAAATATGACGTCATCTTGCAATCACGCCGACAAAGACAACGATGAAAAGTGCGACAATTGTGGCACGAGCGTGATCGTCAACTTCAATCTTTACGGCATCAACGATTTGCACGGCATGTATTGCGACTCTGACACTCAACCCGGCGTTGATGAACTGACAACCTTTTTCAAGGATAAACAGGCAACGTCCAACACCGTTGTGTTGTCGTCCGGCGATATGTGGCAGGGCAGCAGCGAGTCCAACAACACCAAGGGCAAACTTGCAACCGAATGGCTCAACTATATCAATTGCTCGTCCATGACGCTCGGCAACCACGAGTTTGACTGGTCAACCGAAAAGATTAAGACCAACGCGCAACTTGCCAATTTTCCATTCCTTGCAATCAACGTTTACGACAATGCCACCAACAAGAGAGTGGAGTATTGTCAGCCGTCCACCGTCGTTCAGTTCGGCGACGCAAAAGTGGGCATTATCGGCGCAATCGGCGATTGCTATTCGTCAATTTCGTCAAGCATGTGTAGCGACGTAAACTTCAAAGTGAAGAGCGAGCTTACAACGCTTGTCAAGGAAGAGGCAAACCGACTCCGCGCGCAAGGCGTTGACTATATCGTCTATTCTTTGCATGACGGCGGCAGAGCAAACGAGAGTATGGATTGGTATGACATATCTCTTTCCAACGGCTACGTTGACATCGTGTTTGAAGGTCACTCCCACCAGTCCTACGCATACGCCGACAGCTACGGTGTGTACCACGTCCAAGGCGGCGGCTACAACTCGGGCATAAGTGCTGCCGAGGTGCGTCTCAATTTTGCAAATCAACAAAGCAATACGAGCAACGTGCAAGTCATAAGAAACAGCGTATATTCAAAATATGCAAGCGATTCTATCATCAACGATCTCGTTGAAAAATACAAAGATGAAATCGGCAATCCCAACGAAGTCGTTGCGACTTTAAGCCGCGACGTTTCAAGCACTGCAATCGTCAACAAAGTTGCCGAACTCTATTGCTCGATAGGCTTGCAGACGTGGGGAAGCCAATATCAAATCATGCTCGGCGGTGGCTACTTGAAGACGAGAAAACCATACTCGCTCTCAAGCGGCAACGTGACTGTTTCTCAAGTGCAAACGCTTTTGCCGTTTGACAACAAAATCGTGCTTTGCTCGCTCAACGGCACGGAGCTGAAAAACAAATTTATCTACACGTCAAATACCGATTATCACATAGCGTATAGCGCGTACGGCGAGTCGGTCAAAGACGACGTCGTGTACAATCCGAAGAAAACCTACTATATCGTCACGGATACGTATACGTCGGACTATCACCACTTGACAGTGTTGGCAACGCTTGGCGACAACGTGTTTGCGAGGGATTTGCTATGCGACTATTTGCGTGGCGGCGGCACTTTTTGACAAACCGTCAAAACGCATGAAAGTGCAATAAAACCTTAAAATAAAAAGATATAAAATATCAAAAACGGCGTATAATACGCCGTTTTTGTTTGTGTAAAGTTATTGTTTATGAAAAATCATCACTTTTTTAAGACTGGGTTTTCGTTGTGTAAATCAACATAAATATGCCCTGATTTGTTTTGTTGCAATCGTGTTTTTAGCCTTGTTGCTTGTAGCTCATAAACAGCTTTTCAAAGGCGGGGATTGAGCGAACAATCATATCGTAATCCACGCAATAGGCAATGCGCACGTAGCCGGTTATGCCGAAATCGTCGCTCGGAACGAGCAAAAGTCCGAAGTTCTTCGCGCGCTCCGAAAATGCGTTTGCATCGTCTTCGAGTGCTTTGACCATAAGGTAAAAAGCACCGTCGGGGCGTACGCATTCATAGCCTATTTTTGTAAGTGCATTGAAAATCAAATCTCTGTTTCTTTTGTATGCGGCAACATCGGGTAGTGCGTCGACGCATTTCTCAACGACTCGCTGATAGGTGCTCGGAGCACAAACATAGCCCAAAGACCTGCCTGCCCCGCAGATTGCGAAATACAACTCGTCGGAATCGGTCGCATGCGGATTGACAGCGATATATCCTATACGCTCGCCGGGCAAAGACAGAGATTTTGAATAGCTGTAACACACGATCGTATCGGCATAAAAATTCATTGCGTACGGCACGTCTTTGTCGTATGCGATCTCGCGATATGGCTCGTCCGCGATAAGAAATATCGGGTGAAAATATTCCGCGCTTTTGTCTTTCAACAATGCACAAAGTCTTTCGACGACGTCTTGAGAATAAACGACGCCACTCGGATTGTTGGGAGAATTGTATATCACCGCTTTCGTGCGTTCGTTCACGAGTTTTTCAAGAGCGTCGAAGTTTATTGAAAAGTCTTTACCACAGGGGCAAACGACGCATTTTCCGCCCATTGACGAAACAAACACCTTGTATTCGGGAAAGTACGGTGCAAAAACGATAAACTCGTCGTCGGGCTCTGATAGCGCACGAATTGAAATGCAAAGCGAAGCCGCCGCGCCGCACGTCATATAAACGTGATTTTCGTCCATATCCGCACCGAATTTTTCCCGTATATGTTTTGCAACTGCGCGTCTTACGTTTACGTCGCCTTGCGCCGACGTGTACGCATGGATGTTTTCTTCTTTTGCGCACGACAAAACCGCGTCGTCAACGCATTTGGGGGACGGAACGTTTGGGTTGCCGAGCGAAAAATCGAAGACGGAATCTTTGCCGTCTCTTTGCGCTTTGGTTTTGCCGAATTCGTACAATTCTCTTATCACGGAACGCTTGCTTCCGAGCAGTATCATATCGTCGTTGAACATAGTTTTCTCCTGTAGAAAAGATTATATCACTTGTTTGTGCGCGGCGCAAGTGATATAATTTACACAAAGGTGAAACTATGCAGGACAACGTTTTTGACGATAATACTTTAAGTGCGCTGAAGAGATTGAAAAACGCAATCGAAAAATCTTCGCGTATAGCGGTGCTTACCGGAGCGGGCGTTTCCGTGCCGAGCGGCATACCGGATTTTCGCAGTGCAACGGGCTTGTATTCTACAAGCGTCGGCAAATACAGAGCGGAAGACATAATCTCGCACGACTTTTTCATGCTCCGTCCCGACGATTTCTATGCTTTTTACAAGAGCAAGATGTGCTATCCGAACGCCGAGCCGAACGCCATGCATCTTTTTCTTGCAAGGCTTGAAAAGGCAGGCAAAATCAATGCGGTAGTCACGCAAAACATAGACGGACTTCATCAAAAAGCGGGCAGTGAAAGAGTGTGTGAATTGCACGGCTCTATATGGCGCAACCGCTGCGAGCGGTGCGGCAAAGCGTTTTCGCTCGACTATGTTTTGCAAGCGAACGGCACTCCGCATTGCGATTGCGGCGGCATAATAAAGCCCGACGTGGTGTTGTACGGAGAAAATCTCGACGGCAAAGTCTTGCGAGATTCCGTGCGCGCGATAAGCAGTGCCGACTTGTTTATGGTGATAGGAACGTCTCTCGTGGTTTATCCTGCGGCAGGGCTTGTGGACTATTTTTACGGTGACGAAATCGTGCTTATCAACAAGAGCGCAACGTATATAGATTCAAGGGCGGATATTGTGCTCAACGAAGATTGTGCGCTCGTTGCAAAGTGGCTCGATGAAAATCTGGACTTATGAAACCTGCTTGCAAAAAGCGGTAGAAAGCATTTGTCGCGACTGCTTTGTATTTTTTCTGAATTACACAAAACATATTTTATAATCACAAAAACGGCGCATAAAATGCAGTTTTTGTGATTTATATTCGATATATAATGCAGATGTGAACGTCTTTTTAACTTGCGCCTTTTTTATAAAAATCGTATATGCGTCGCTATATGACTGTTACGCTTTTTGCAAGGTTGCGCGGCTTGTCGGGGTCGAGACCGAGACACAGCGAAGCGGTTAGCGCAAGGTTTTGAAGGGGTATCACGGACAGAAGCGGATACAGGTTTTCGTCATAAATTTTTGGAATGGTAAGCGTTTTGTTTGCGCCGAGACGATTTGAGTTTGTCACTGCAAACACGTACGCTCCGCGCGATTGCAACTCGCGCACGGTTGCTCTCACTCTTTCTTCGTCGTGCTCGTTGGTCGATACGACGTAGGCAACGCTCTTTTCGTCGATAAGTGCAATAGAGCCGTGCTTCAATTCTCCCGCGCCGTAAGCGTCGGCAAATTTGTAGGTTATTTCTTTGAATTTCAATGCGCCTTCTTTTGCCGTCACGTTGTCTATGCCTTTGCCTATGAAAAACGGGTTGTAGTCCTTGTATTCAGGGGTGTATAAATTTTCTTTCGACACGACTTTTGCGGCGTTTGCGAGTGCTTGTATTTCTGATTTTTCCATACGTTTTCCCGTTCTTTCTTTTGAGAGCATATACAATGCGAGAAGTTGGCAGACGTAAGATTTTGTCGCCGCAACCGCAATTTCCGCACCTGCGCCGATGAATACGGTCTCGTCCGCTTCAAAAGTCACCGTGCTTTCTTTCACGTTGGTTATTGCAAGCGTTTTTGCACCGCGCGCCTTGCTTTCGGCAAGCGCAATGAGCGTGTCCGCCGTTTCGCCGCTTTGAGTGATAAACACGCAAAGACAGTTTTCGTCAATGAAACGCTCATCGTCGATTTCGCTTGCAATCACCGCATCGGACGGTACTCCGACGCGCTCGAATATGATTTTTCCGTACAATCCTGCATGATAAGCAGTGCCGCAACCGAAGAATATCGTTCGCTTCGCATTTTTCACCATATCCGACACGGCAGGAGTTATCGAACGCGATATTTCGGCATAGGCGTTCAGAAGTGCGGACGGAATTTCGTCTATTTCGGCACGCATATGGCAAGAACAGTCTTTGGGGGCGGTGCGGTCGGTCTTTCCGAAAGGTTTGTCTATTTGCTTTCCGTTTTTGAAAAATTTTACGTCAGCCGCGCTCATAATTGCGGTTTCGCCGTCGCAAAGCACGGCAACGTCGCTCGTGTACGGAGTTATCGCAAGAGCGTCACTTGCGACGATACATTCGCCGCTCCCTTTGCCCACCACCAAAGACGCGCCGTTTCTGTGCATATACACGCGTTCGTCGCCTTTTTTGAGTGCAATGAAAGTGGTCGCTCCGTGAAGAAGAGAAGACACTTTTTCAATCGTGGACACCATATCTCCGTCGTATTCGAGAGAAAGTAGGTGTGCAATGATTTCGCTGTCCGTGTCCGAGACGAAACGTATGCCGCGGCGGATAAGAGATAGTTTCAACTCGTCGCAGTTTGTTATGACCCCGTTGTGAACGACGGCAAATCTGCCGTCAAACGACAGATGCGGATGAGCGTTTTTTGCACTCGGTGCGCCGTGAGTTGCCCATCTCGTATGTCCGATGCCCGCATGCGCGACTATGTTCGGCGTGATTTTTTCAAGGTCGCTCACGCGCCCGCCCGTTTTGAAAACGGTTATATCTTCCGCCGAAAAAGCCGCGCCCGCGCTGTCATAGCCACGGTATTCCAAAGTTTTCAACCCGTCAAGCACGACGGTTCTTGCGTTTCTTGAGCCTGAGTATCCGATTATTCCGCACATTATATTTCAGTGTATGATTGCATTATCAGGATTGTTAAAAACGGTTTTCATAAAGCGAAAATTTGAAAAATATCGCATGCTTGCTATTGTATTCGCGCGCGATATGTGTTATCATACATTTATATTAAATCCTTACGGGAGAGTCTTATGCAAAACGAAATCACAACCACAACCGACCTTTTGAACGCAGACGGCAACATCGCTCAGCCGGGTTTTGCCAAGAAAATGCTATACAACTACAACCGCGAAAACGTAAAAGCAAAAAAATCGCGTCTTAAAGAGTGGGACTATTATTATATCTCCAACAAAGAATTTGCTCTTTGCCTTACAATCAGCGATATGGGCTACGTCGGCGCGTTGAGCCTTACGGTCATGGATTTCGTGACTCCCGCTCAATTCACGAATTCGGCGATTTGCCTGTTCCCGATGGGCAAATTCAATATGCCGAGAACAAGCGAAAAGGGAGATTGCGCGTGGAAAATCGGCAAAGTCGAGATGTCGTTCAAAAACGACGGCACGACTCGTCATCTCACCGGAAAGTATCCCAACGCCGACAAACTCGGCACGGACGTCACGTGGGATATAACGCTTGACCAAGTGCCCGAAGAGAGCATGGTCATCGCAACGCCTTTCGACAAGCCGGCACACTTCTATTTCAATCAAAAAATCAACTGCATGCGTGCACAGGGCAGTTTCACTCTCGGTGACAAAGTATGCACTTTTGACGGAGCGGATTCTCTTGCAACTCTCGACTGGGGACGCGGCGTATGGACTTTCGACAACACTTGGTACTGGGGAAGTCTTCAAACTCGTCTCAAAGACGGTTCTACGTTCGGCTGGAATATCGGATACGGCTTTGGAAACACGAGTGCTGCAAGCGAAGATATGTTCTTCTACAACGGCAAATCTCACAAAATCGGCCGCACCGAGTTTATTATCCCCGGTGACAAAGAAGGCGAGCCGCGCTACATGGAAGACTGGAAATTCGTCTCCGATGACGGCAGACTCGATTGCACTTTCCATCCGCTCATCGACCGCTATGAACCTTTCGACCTTAAAGTCATGTGCATGATTCCCCATCAGGTTTTCGGTTACGTCTCCGGAAAATGCATCCTTGACGACGGCACTGTGATTGAGTTGGATAATGTGTTGTGCTTTGCGGAGAAAGTTCACAACAAATGGTGAGCGCGCTATTTGACGAACAACTGCGTCAATGCGACAATTAATAATTAATAATTAATAATTGCGGCACGGGCGCAGAAAAAGTTTGTCGTTTCGTTTCCACGAGATCCTTCGATAATCTCAGGATGACAACGTTTTTGGGGTGCGCCCGAAACGAAAGCCTGTGTGGGCGCACTTATTAACGGGCTGTGTGACTTTGGAGACGGAACACGAGCCGCAACGGCGGCGAGCAAATCGAGCGTCGGACTTGACGAAAAGTACAAGCGACTGCGCCATGTTGTTGCGTAGCCGGCGCACAAAGCGAAGTGGCACAATAAGATAAATGGCGTAAGTTATGTCTCGACCGAGTGTTGTCCCCCGCCACGCGGTCACCGTGGGTTCCCTTGCAAGGGGGAACGGTGATAGGGAAAACACCTGAGGAAAGGGGAAAGTTGCATTTAGGGTTTCAAACGCTCACCCTTTGTAGAGTGGTGGAAGAAATACCGGCGCGGACCGGAAAGATGGGGCATTTCTATTTAGGGTTTCAAACGCAAAACTTCTGTAGAGATGTGAACAAACAAGAACTTATCAGGCGCAGAAAAAGTTTGTCGTTTCGTTTTCACGAGATTGCCACGCAAACGCCGCAGTCCAAACACCTGAGGAAAGGGGAAAGTTGCATTTCAGCGTGCGACGTTTCCTTGATTGAAAGACTATAAAAAAATCATACATTCGGAGACCACTATGGAATACAACGGTGAAGGCGTACACGCGCTCGTTTGCGCGGTGGAAGACCTTGAAAGCTCCAACCTAATCTTTATTGACAGAAAACTCAAACCGCTGCTCAAATGCCTGGCGTATTATCCCGAGTTTCGTTCGGTTTTTGCGTATTGTGCGCAAAGTTTCGATTACGAGACGGAAAAACGCAAGGCTATGGCAAAACTCGGAGACAGCGATATTTTCCGCTTGCCAAAAAATCCGAAAACGCTCGTTCCGTTGGTCAGTAATATGCTGGTGGAGTTCGATGCGGGCAGTATGGATTTGGTGTCGTTTGCCGCGACGTATTATCCGCAAGAGACGAAACAGGCAAGTTTCGAGCAGTTCTGTCACAAAGTCATAGAACCGTTCAAACTCGCGCTCGTAAGTCTTGTCGTCGAAGGTATAGACGAAGAGCCCAAGAGCGTCGAACGCACGGTTGAATTTGCATCGAGCGGTCTTCAACAACAGACAGAATATCTTCTCGTCAACATCTACAACGCAGTGCAAGAAGCGGAAATCACACTTGACGACAGAGCGGATTATATGGTTATGCTCGAAGGTTTTGCGGCGGCGTTGGACACGAGAGATTCGCTTATGATAAAAGCAATTTGGCTCGGTCTCAAAAAGGCTTTGATTGCACAAAGACTTTGCAAAAAGAAGTTGAACAGATAAACGAAGTGCTTCGTATGTATCTGGTCACGAAATAAGGTAAATGACGAAAAGCGGACTTTATCGGCTATGAAACGGCAGATAAAGCCCGCTTTTTTTAAAACAGGGGTTTATTATGAAGATGAGAAAAATTATCGTCGCAATGCTTGCGTTCGTTCTCGTGTTGTCGTCTCTTATGACGCTCGTTGCGTGCACAGACAAGGACAACGATAAAGACAAAGCCATCATTTACGTTACGGCGTTGTTTGCAGGCGGTCTGTACGACAAGGAGAGCGGAGAAGCGAAATGGGAGCCTTTCAAAACCGAAGTCGACGTAGACGCGTTTTTGCGCGGAGAACTTTCTTTTGAAGACGTGCTTGCCACTTTTCCAGAGAAAGAGATAAGCGACACGCTCGTGATGATTCTCAAAGCACTCACGTATTCCGAAAATACGCTCCTATGGGATTTGACGCTTGACAACGACGGCGTGGGGTATAACAAAAACATTGTTCCCGCCAACGATTTGCCAAAGGATGCAAACGACAGCGTTATGGATATAAGTTACGGCGTTTTCGGGATATACAAATCGTTCGTGACAAACCTGCAGGCAGAATTCGGCAAGGATTACGACGTGTTTGTTTACAATCAGGACTGGCGCATTTCGCCTGCCGTAAGCGCACAAAGACTTGAAGAATACATAAACTCGAAAGGGTATAAAGAAGTCGTGTTTATGTCGCACTCAATGGGTGCGCCCGTCGTGAACAGTTATCTTGCAAGAAGCGAAGAGAACAGAAACAAGGTCAAACTCTATACGGGATTTGCACCCGCAACGCTTGGTTCGTTCGACGCACTCGCGGCGCTTGCATGTCCCGATGTGTACGTCAACAATTTCCTTGAAGGCGTCGATTTGAGCAGTCTGCCCGTTGACGTCAACGCAATCGTAAAAGATGTGGTGGGCGGAAAACTCGGCGATTTCTTCCGCAACAATATCGGGCTTATGAGTCTCGTTCCGTCTTGGCAACTCATCGATTCCGATCAATACGGCGACGGTGAAAGCGGCATAACCGTTGACGGCAAACCGATTGAAAGCAAAGAAGAACTTTACGATTTGTACAAGGGCATGCGCTGGGCAAAGTATCTCGTTCCGCGCACTCAGGAAGAAATGATGGAGGCTGAAGAAGGCGACGAAGAGCGCTTGTACAACCGTATAGTAGCAACAAGCGGTCAACACGCCGACGAAGACGGCTATCGTCTAAAAGACGCGGCGGCAACGCTTGATAAATATTTCGATTCGTTGTTCATCGACGGCAAAATCGCGTCGGAACAAGTCAATTCTTATTATTTCCTTGGCGGTGGCAAGACGAACACGATTACGGCAATGAATCTCACAACCGTTCGCGACGAAAACGGCGAGCCTGTCAAAGACGAATACGGTTGCATTCGGTACAAGTACGAACTCGTCACCGGTTACGGCAACGAAAAGTGCGGAGACGGCACGGTGCCGTATTACAGTTCGATAGGCGGCAACACCGCAACGGAAGAATTTATCCAAAGTCTCGGCAATCGTATCGTTACGTTTGAAGGCAAAGACCACGGCACTGTCGGGATGAGCTGGGATTTGCTCGGCAGTTACGTAATAGACCTTATAAAAGCACTCGGTTGAACGAATTTAGCGAATAAGCCTTGCGGCGAGTCGCTTGAAAAAGATTGGAAAATATATGACAAAAGCGCACTCAAACGAGTGCGCTTTTGCTTATACGAAACGATATATATTCAAGTCGCGATAATCGGGTCGCGTTTCGTATCTTTAATGAAGGTAGGCTTTTAGGAAAGCACCACGCCTTTTTTCTTGCGAATCGCTCTTGCGATTGCTTTGACGAATTCGACGAGCGGAATGACGGATATCGCAAGAGCCATTGCCACTGCGTATTCGATTGCGTCGAGTTTTGCAAGTTCAAACGCGTTTGCAAGGAAGGGGACTTCCACGACGACCGTCGTAAGCACGAGCGAGAGTGCTGCCGCACCCCAAAGCCACACGTTTTGTTTCTTGATCGTAAACACCGAGCCGTGCAACGAGCGCATATTGAACGCGTGGAAAATTTCCGCCATTGAAAGTGTCAAAAACGCCATGGACGAGCCAAGCATATTTGCGTACTCTTCGGGGGCGATTGCCATTGCTTCGGCGTGGTGATCCATTTTTGCCAACACGTAATAGCCGATGAAATATGACGCAAGAGTTATGAGCGTAAGGAACACACCCTGATAGCAGATTGCCGCGCCCATACCGTTTGAGAAGATGCCGTCTTTGGAATTTCTCGGCGGACGGGACATGATATCCTTTTCGGGTGCTTCCATGCCGAGCGAGAGTGCGGGGAAGCAGTCGGTGATAAGGTTGATCCAAAGAAGATGCGCCGGTTTGAAGATAGTGAAGCCCGCAAGCGTTGCCACGAATATGGACAGCACTTCGGACAGGTTGGACGCAAGCAAGAATTGGATTGCCTTGCGGATGTTGTCGTATATACGTCTGCCTTCGCCTGCCGCCGAAACGATTGTTGCAAAGTTGTCGTCTGCAAGAATCATATCAGCAACGTTTTTGGTGACGTCCGTGCCTGTGATGCCCATGCCCACGCCGATATCCGCGTTCTTGATTGACGGAGCGTCGTTGACGCCGTCGCCCGTCATTGCGGTGATATAGCCCTTGTTGCGCCACGCATTGACGATACGCGTTTTATGTTCGGGTTGCACGCGTGCGTACACAGAGAAGTTCTCAACTTCCTTTTCAAAGTCTTCGTCGCTGATTTTGTCGAGTTCCGCGCCGGTTATCGCATGTGACGCGTCGGTGATAATGCCCAGTTCCATGGCGATTGCAACGGCGGTGTCTTTGTGGTCGCCGGTGATCATGATGGGGCGTATGCCCGCCTTTTTGCACTCCACGATTGCGTCTTTCACTTCGGGACGGACGGGGTCGATCATGCCGACAAGCCCCACAAAGCACAAGTCGGTCTCGACAAGATCGCTCTCGTATTTTTTCGGGAAGAGAGGCAAGGTCTTTCTTTGCAAGCGCAAGCACGCGCAGAGCCTTGTCTGCCATTTCTTTGTTTTTGGCAAGGATTTCGGTGCGTTTTTCGTCGGTCATAGGCACGACTTTGCCGCTCTCGAGCACGAATGTGCAACGATTCACGATTTCGTCGGGTGCACCCTTGGTGAATTGAACGTATTTTTTCGCCTGCGCTATGCACGGTTGTCATCATCTTGCGCATTGAGTCGAACGGAATTTCTCCCACTCTCGGCAATTCGAGTTTTCTCTCGTTTTTGTCAAGGCCGAGCGAGTGCGCATAGTTGACGAGTGCGTTTTCGGTTGGTTCGCCGGTTGCTTCGCCTTTGTCGGTGTCGAATTCCGCGTCGGAGCAGAGCGACATACCGTCCGCAAGCAAGTTTTCGTCATCCGAGAAATGCTCCACAACGGTCATCTTGTTTTGGGTGAGAGTGCCCGTTTTGTCCGAGCAAATGATTTGCGTGCAACCCAGCGTTTCCACGGCGGTGAGTTTGCGGATTATCGCATTGCGCTTGGACATATTCGTCACGCCGATTGAAAGCACGATTGTCACGACGGTTGCAAGCCCTTCGGGGATAGCGGCAACGGCAAGCGAGACTGCAATCATAAACGTATTCAGAATGGTTGTTGCGGTGTCCGATTTCAACGTGCCGTCAACACCTGCGCGTATTAGCGACACTGCAAATATAACGACGCAGATGCCCAGCACGAGATAGGTCAGCACTTTGCTTAGTTGCGACAACTTTTGTTGCAAGGGCGTTTTGCCTTCCTTTGCGGTGGTGAGAGCGGTGGCGATTTTGCCCATTTCGGTGTCCATGCCCGTTGCGGTGACAACGGCTTTTCCGCGACCGTACACGATAGTGCTTCCCATAAACACCATATTTTTGCGGTCGCCGAGCGGCACGTCCGAGCCGTCTTCTTTGACGATTTCACCGTCTTGTTTGAGAACGGGCACGGATTCGCCCGTGAGCGCGGCTTCTTCGGCTTTCATGCTTGCGCACTCGATTATACGAGCGTCTGCAGGGACGGAGTCTCCCGCTTCGAGCACCACGACGTCGCCCACAACCAAGTCTTCGCTCTTGACGGTGATTTGCTTGCCGTCACGCAACACTTTGCTTGTGGCGGCGGCTATCTCTTGCAACGCGTCGATTGCTTTTTCAGCCTTGCTTTCTTGCACTACGCCGAGAATTGCGTTGATAAGCACGACTGCCATAATGATGATGACATCCGACGGAAATTCGCCGTTTATTCCCGACATAATGCCCGAAATCACGGCGGCGACGATGAGAATTATCGTCATCGGCTCGGCAAACTGTTTGAGAAAGCGAAGGAACGGATTTTCCTTTTTGCCTTCGGCAAGTTTGTTTTTTCCGTTTTTTTCAAGTCTCGAACACGCTTCGGCGGTGGTAAGTCCGTCGTGAGCGGAGCCGACCTCGCTCAGCACGTCGTCTACGTTTTTTTGATATTCTTTCATAAATACTCCTTTGGGTATTCTATTATATTGTCCCTTATATATGCTTGCGCATAACATTTTCGGCTTTTTTGCGAGAATTTTGTCTCCGATAAAAAAATAGAGACCGATCCTTGCGGATAAGTCTCATCGTTTCAAATAAAACCGGAGCTGTATGCTCGTGCTAGCGGTGTTTATTACACTTGGGAAGTGCCGATTACTCCCTTATTTGACAAGATTGTATCATATTTTTTTTTCGTCGTCAACGACAAAAACCAACGATTTTTATTTGAAACGAGTATTATCTTTTCTTTGCGTTTGGCTTAAATCGTGCTATCATAAAACTATGCAACAGACGATTTCTCAGAAAGGATTAACCATAAAAACGAACGACAGATTGAAAAATATCATCGTCGAAGTGCTTTCCGACCTTGAAAGCATAGGCATCGTATGCCCCGACAAAGTGTTGTTCAAACCGTCCACGGCGTATTCGCGCTACGGCTGGTGCAAGAGCAATCGCTTCAAAGACGGCAGAGCGGTCAATCCCAAATTGCCGTACGATTTTGTCATCGGAATATCCGTGCATATCGTAAACGATTCGGATGTGAAAGACGTCGTCGCGCACGAGATCTTGCATGCGGTCGCAATGAGTGCGGGGCAGTGGGAGCGTCCGCACCAGTTGCTTTGGAAAAACATGGCAAAACAGGTCAATGCATCATTGGGCTACAACGTCCAAACCACCGGCAAAAACATCCGGGTTGACGGCGCACCGAAACGCCGAAAACGCCGCAAGGTGCTATACTTTTTTAGATAAAGAAGCGATTGAAAAGTTTGGAAATTCATGATGTAACGAGTGAATAACGGAAAAAGAAAATAACGACTTGTTTGAAAAAGAACCGCATAACGAGCGGTTCCTTTTTGTGTTTTAGTGTCTTTACATTTTTATATTGTTGCGCAACGAGCGTTTTAAGTGCTTAAAATGCTGTTGTAAAACCCGTTTTTGGTTATTTGCGTTTTTTGTTTGAGTAGTTGTAGTTTCGATAAGACTTTTGAGTTGAGTTTTTGAAAAGGTCGCCTATCGTTGCAGGGGTTGAATCCGAATATACGTTTCTTGATTTTGCCGCTGCCAACGAGTCAAGGTCTATGTCGAAAGGTTTTTGCAAATCGCTTTCTTTCACTCCGAGCGTGTCGAGAAAATCGTACAAATCCACTATCTTTTTGCCTGCGCCTTTTTCGTTCATTTGTTTCACGGTTTCAAGTTGTTTGCAGAACACCGTTTCACCTGCTTTCGTCGTTGCGGCGTAGTTGACGAAAATATCGCTATGTTTCGGTGACGAATTGACGTATCCGCCTGCGTTGCTGATTGCCTGAATGAGCCACATATTTTCGTTGAAATGCGCAAGCGCATACAGGGGACTTATAAAAATTCTTTTGCCGGCGACGCCGTTTATTCTTTGCGATTTGTGGGGGACACGTTTTCGATAAAGAAATGAATTTTCGATTTACCGTCCTTTTTGAGAGCATGCCCCGTCTCTTCGACTTCGGCAAGATACGTGCGATAGGTTGTCTTTCGTCTCCAGATTTCTTCGTAATTTTTCACTTCGCCCTTGCAGGACTTCACTTCGTTGATGAAAACGGGCAACTGCTTTTTGAGTTTTTTGCAAAGAGCCATAGTCACTCGCATAGTAAGGTCTGCGTCTACGTCGGCAGAGTGCGCGTGCCCGTCAACGACGACGCCCAATTCGTCGCACATTTTCGTGAGAGCGGTTGCATTGTCGAGTTTTGAATAAACCTTGTACAATTCGACGATGTCGATATAGTGAAACGACGGTGCTTTCAAGCCGTATCGAATGCAATCTTCTGCAACGTGTTCTGCATCTCCCTGAGTGGTGTGCCCGATGACGAGATATTTGTCACCGTCGAGCAAAGAAAAAATCTCGTCGTAAACGGCGGGCAAAAGCGGACTGTTGTCGTATTCTTCCTTTTTGTAATTGAGAAGCGATTTTATGACAAATTCGTCAAACGGCGCAGCGGGATTTATCAAAATGTTCTTTTGCGTGATTTTTTCAAATTTCTCGTTCGTGATGACGTAGCCGAACTCGCAAAGTTTCGCGCCATCGTTGCTGTTTGCACATTCTATATCGAAAAACAAATAATTCATTTCTTGCCTTACATCAAATTCGAGTGCTTTGAAAATCGCGGGGGAGTCGCTTTTTCAAGCACATAAAACATACCATAAAAATACTTCGCAAGTCAACACCAATGCACCCGATATAAAAGCCGAATCGATTTCGATTCTATTCGACAAAATCGAAAATTGTACAAATGGGGGAATAGTTGATTTCCGAATATTGACGAATATTGTCGATTGCGTCCGTTATATTAGCACAATTTGTCTAAAAATCTTGAATGATGCAAACTTGTATGTTAAAATATTTCGCGAATTGTTTATGAAGAGAAACGAAGGATAAGGGACTATTCTTCATGGATGTAAAGAAGAGAAACGAAATAACGAATTGTCTTAAGGGTGTGAAGAACGGAGACGAACGCGCGCTCGTGTCTCTTTATGACCTTATTTCGCCCACTCTTCGATTCATTTCGTTGAAATATCTCCGAAACGAGACCGACGCCGAAGACCTTGAACAAGATTTTTGGATACACATAAGCAAAATCGCTGAAAAGTTTTCTTATTTTCAAAACGCATATTCATATCTTTGCAAAGTCATGACAAACATGGTAATCAATCGCTACAAAAAGTTGCATGACGGCAAAGAAGTGTGCATCGAATACGTCGATTACAACAAGATTTATTCTTATGAAGACACCGAGTCGGCGGATCAGCGCATGGCGGTGCAAAACGCAATAAATCGTCTCGAGCCTGACGAAAGAATCGTCATTCAACTTTCCGCTTTTGAAGATAAAACGATAACGCAAATAGCAAAAGAAATCGGAATGTCAAAATCTGCCGTCGGCAGACTTAAACTTTCCGCGCAAGAAAAACTGAAAAATTATCTGGAAAACGAGTTTTCAGAATCGGAAGAACAAACAAAATTGCAAAAAGACGGCGGAAAGTGGGAAAACGATCGCCTTGAAATTGTTTAAATTACATAGACCACTTAGGAGATGACTAGATGAGAACAAAAACAATTTCAAAAACAATCGTAGCAATTTCAATCATTGTGCTTGCATTCACGGCTTTCTTTGCGGTTTTCTTCGCTCCGCAAGCGGCAAACGTTGCTTTTGCTGACGGCATAGAAGAACTGCCTTATCGCGGTGCTTCTGGATTGGTTACAACGACTGATACTTTTTCGTATTCGACAAAAACAACAGAATCCTATTTTATCAACTCTTCCGTCCCTGCGTATTACGACACGGCAAATAGGAATTACACGTGCGCACCCGTTGCGGGCGCGAACCTAATAGGTTTCTACGATAGATATTTCCCCAATCTCGTGCCCGACATCGCAACGGGCTATGCAAGGGGAACGAGATATAATTACTATGCAATGGCAAGATATGAGACGCAACTGCAATCGCTCATCAATGATTTGGCTTCGCGAATGGGAACAGATTCAAGTGGTACTACACTAAACGAATTTGAAACAGGAATGACGTCATACGTTGCAAGTAAAAATCTCAATATAACTTATATAGATGTTACCGCTGCACAAACAAATGCGCTAGACTTGGAAAATGCCATTGCTCAACTGAAAAACGGAAATCCGATTGCATTCTTCACAAGCGGCATCAATTTTACAACTTTCACCGATACCGGAAGTTCTGTTATAATGACCATAAAATCATCAAGTGACAATCACGTTTTCGTTGCATATGGATATCAAAAAGTCATTTATTACGATGCAAGCGGAAATATTGTGAGAGAATGCATCTCTTTCCAGGCCTCTTCTGGAGAAGACGGACTGACAGGGTATTATGTTCTTAATTTGAATGGGAATATAAACGCCGCAAAAGCGGTGCATTTGGAATAATACTTGGGGGTAGATATGGACGACAGAAAACTCAACGAAACTTTGAACGAATACGTTTCTTCAACCGAAAACTCTCGCGAGAAAATTCTCGGCGGAGTGAGGCTCGAAAAACGCGCGCAAAAAAACAAAACTTTCCGCACTCCGCTAATTGCTTTTGCAAGCGTCGTATGTTCGATTTTGCTTGTTATTTGCATAGCAGTTCCTATCGCTTTTGTTAATAATAATCTTCCTGGAAGTGGAGATGGGGACTCAACACTATATCATGGCGTTGGAGAAAAAGAATATATTTCGGAATCGGTTCAAAGTTTAGATGAGTTCTCGACCAAATATGGAATAACCGCATTCATTCCTACACGCACCGAAGCGGAAGGAGATTTTTGGTACTCGTTTAAGTATTATTATTCAAAAAAAGATAAAGAAGCGAAATATGCGAAGATTCATTATTACATCTATGATGAAACCGTGATAGATATCTGCTTATATATTCTTCCCAAAAATGTCGCACGTCCGTCAACATTCTTCAACCCGACCATTCTCAACAGCACTACGACCTGGAGAGATTACACCGTTGCGTACTGTGAACAATACGATGACGGCAACGGTTGGCTTGACACGTTCGCATTGTTTGAAGACGGCGATTACTATTATTACATCTCGACGCACATCGATCCGCCGTTCACGGTGACCGAAATGCTCGACTGGCTGTATGCCTGACAAACGGCAAAAACAAATCAAAAAAGCACTTGCAAACACAAGTGCTTTTTTTATGAAACGTTTGTTTTTTAGAAAACGACGACGAGAAGCATTTTGAATTGTTCTTCTCCGAAAACGGCGTGGGTGACCTGCCGGCATGACGATTGATTCGCCTTTGTGAAGAACGTAGTCTTTGCCGTCTATAAATAGGAAGTGGATTGCACGTTTTAGCCGCTTTAAGCGGATAAAATCAGAAAACTCAAGCAAGTTGTTGTTGACAAAACGGACAACCTGGGGTATATTTGCAGTATAAAAAGGAGCGGATATGAAAAACGGAATTGTAAATAGCACGAATAAAAACGTTGTCACATCCGTCTCGCGCGCTTATTTCACCTTTGCAAACGCAGTGCGATTTAGTTCGTATTGCGTTTATTATTATTGCAACGAAGTTGCATGCCGCAAAGGACGTTGAACGGGGCGCGGAAATTTTTCGTGTAACAAAAAGCGGTTTCCTTTGCGGAGACCGCTTTTTATATGTTCCGCACAAAGAGAGCGTGCATGCATTCGACGCAAAACGAGACAAGCGGCAATATGAGGCGGAATCGGAGCGAAAAGCGGCTATGACGAGGAAATCGCGGATTGTGCCGCTTGAAATATCAAAAATCGGAGTTTTTCTTGCAAGATTTGACGAAATCGAGCGCAATTTGCAAGAAATATCCGAAAAAACTATGGCTTTATAATTATAATTGTTTATAATAAGATACAAGAAATATATGCAGGACGAAAAGGATATGCAGGATATAAAAGAATCGAGAAAGAAAATCAATCAGATTGACGAGCAGATGGCGGCGCTTTTTCAAAAGCGCATGGCGGTGTGCAAAGACATCGCGCTCTACAAGAAAGAGAGCGGGCTTTCCGTGCGCGACGAAGTCAGAGAAGCAGAAGTCGTCAAGCGCAACGTCGAGAAAATCGAAAACGTCGAATTGCAACCTTATTACGCAGATTTCATCAAAGGTGTTATGGATGTGTCGTGCAAATATCAATCTGCACTTATGCGCAAGATGAAAGTCGCATATAGCGGCACGGCAGGCGCGTTTGCGTATATTGCGGCAAAAAGAATGTTTCCCGAAGCCGAATATTTTGCGTTTCCCAACTTCCACGAAGCGTACGAATCGGTTGAAAGGGGCGATTTCGATTGTGCGGTGCTCCCCATTGAAAACAGTTATGCCGGCGAAGTCGGTGAAGTGATGGATTTGATTTTCTCGGGCGACCTTTGCATAAATCAGGTGCTTGACGTGCCTATCGAGCATGATTTGCTCGCGATTGCAGGTGCAAAAGAAGAAGACGTCAAGACCGTCGTCAGCCACCCGCAGGCTCTTGCGCAATGCGACGAGTATATCCGCTCGCACGGTTTCGAAACTAAGGCGTATTCAAACACCGCGCTTGCCGCAGAATACGTCAAAAATCAAAACGACGCTTCTATTGCCGCGCTTGCATCGGCGGATACGGCGGAAATATTCGGACTTAACGTGCTTGAAAAGGCGGTCAACGACAATCGCAACAACACGACGAGATTCGCGTCATTCTCGAGAGTGAAAAACAAGCCTGAATCAGTCGCGAAAAGAGAAAACGAAAATTTCATACTCGTTTTCACCGTGCAGAACGAGTCGGGTGCGCTTGCAAGCGCGCTCAACATTATCGGCGCACACAACTTCAATATGCGTTCTCTTCGCTCTCGTCCGATGAAAAATCTGCAATGGAATTACTACTTCTACATCGAAGCGGAAGGCAACGTTAACACTGAAAACGGCAGAGAAATGATGCAGGAATTGTCCGCACTTTGCGCAAAACTCAAACTTGTCGGCAGTTATTTTGCAGACAACGCCTGACGGAGCGGATATGGATATAAAAGTTGATTTGAAAGAGAAAAGCTATATCGTCACGGTGGAGCGCGGAGCACTGAAAAATGCGGGCGAGATATTCGATTTGAACCGCAAAGTGCTCGTCGTGAGCGACGACGGAGTGCCGAGCGAATACGCCTACGAGATTTGTTCGCAGTCAAAAACGCCCGTCGTTGCGGTTTTGCAGCAAGGCGAGAAAAGCAAGAATATAGAAAATTTTCAAAAACTGTTGTCGCTTATGCTTGAAAACGATTTTTCAAGGAAAGATTGCGTCGTGGCGGTCGGCGGCGGAGTTGTAGGAGACCTTGCGGGTTTTGCCGCGGCTTGCTATATGCGCGGGGTAGACTTCTACAATGTGCCCACAACGCTTTTGTCGCAAGTGGACTCGTCAATCGGCGGAAAAACGGCAATCGATTTTTGCGGCGTGAAAAACGTCGTGGGGGCGTTCTATCAGCCAAAGGGCGTTATAGTCGATTCGGACGTGCTTTGCACGCTTGACGACAGACAGTTTGCCGCAGGACTTGCAGAGATAATCAAAATGGCGGCAACGAGCGACGCTCGACTTTTTGAACTTTTGGAAAACAGCGACGATATAAAAGCGGATATTGACGAAATCGTCAGACGGGCGATCGAGATAAAACGCGACGTGGTCGAGCAAGACCCGACCGAAAAGGGATTGAGAAAAGTGCTGAATTTCGGACATACGGTGGGGCACGCGATTGAAAGCGTTGAAAAGGGACGTCTTCTGCACGGAGAGTGCGTTGCGCTCGGTATGTTGCCTATGTGCGAGAAAAGCGTGCGTGTAAGAATTGAAAAGGTGCTTGAAAAATACGGATTGCCGACGAAATTCGTTTGGAGCGAAGAAGAGTTGAGACCGTATATAAAACACGATAAAAAAGCGGCGGGCGAATTTGTGAACGTCGTGAGAGTTAAAAATATCGGCTCGTTCGAGTTTTCAAAAGAGACGGCGGACGAGATATTGAAAAGCGTGGAGAGCGTAAGATGAAAAACACATTCGGAACGAGCGTCACTATGACGGTTTTCGGCGAAAGCCACGGAGAAGCGGTGGGCGTTGTGCTTGACGGCGTCGCTCCGGGAATCGAAGTTGACGAAAATTATATGAAAGCGTGTCTTGCAAGAAGAGCGCCGTCTATGACGACTGACACTGCAAGAAGAGAAAACGACGAGTTCAGAATTTTGAGCGGCGTGTTTTCGGGCAAGACGACAGGCACTCCGATTTGCATAATCGTACCCAACGAAAACCAAAGAAGCAAGGATTACGAATACGGAATCGCACGCCCTGCGCACGCCGATTTTTCGGCAAATCAAAAATATCACGGCTTTGAAGATTATCGCGGCGGCGGACATTTTTCGGGCAGAGTCACGGCAGGTATCGTGACAGGCGGAGCGATATTGCAAAAGGCTTTGCAAGACATAGGCGTGACCGTTGCGACTCATATATCGGAATGCGCCGAATTGCACGATAAGGCATTTGACGATATAAAAAGGATAGATTAACTCTCGATTGCGCAAAATTTCCCGTTCTTGACGAAGACGTTGCAAGCGGAATGATAAAGGCAATCGAGCAGGCAAAAGCGGACGGAGACAGTGTCGGCGGAATCGTTGAAACGGCAATCTCCGGTATTCCGTCGGGGGTTGGCGAGCCGTGGTTTGACAGCGTTGAAAGCGTGCTTTCTCACGCGTTGTTTTCAATCGGCGGCGTAAAAGGCGTGGAGTTCGGAGACGGATTTGCCATTGCAAAAAAACGCGGAAGCGAAGCAAACGACGTCCTTGAATACGAAGACGGCAAAGTGGTCGTTTCAAGAAACTCAAACGGCGGAATCAACGGCGGCATAACCAACGGTGCGGACGTTATTTTCAGATGCGCGGTCAAGCCCACACCGTCCATTGCAAGGGAGCAAAACACAATAGATTTCGTCAAGGGAGAAAACACCGTCTTGTCCGTCAAGGGCAGGCACGATCCTGCAATCGTCAGAAGAATTTGCCCCGTTATCGACGCGGTGAGTGCGCTTTGCGTGTGCGATATGCTTGCGCAAAGATACGGAACGGACGTTCTTAAAAGGGGTGTCGAAAGATGAAATACGGGCTTATCGGAAAACCGCTCAGACACAGCTATTCGCGAGAGATACATCGTTTGATTGCGGACTATGACTACGAGCTTAAAGAGCTTGACGAGAATGAAGTCGCACCGTTTTTGCAAAAACGCGAATTCAACGCAATCAACGTCACGATACCCTACAAACAAACCGTGATGCCTTATCTCGATTTTATCTCCGACGACGCAAAAAACATCGGCGCGGTGAACACGATCGTCAACGACGGCGGAAAACTTTGCGGATACAACACCGATTTTGCGGGTATGCGCGCGCTTATCGAGAAAAACGGAATATCCGTCAAAGGCAAAAAAGTTCTCGTGTTCGGCACTGGCGGAACGAGCAAGACCGCGTGTGCGGTGTGTAGTGCGCTCGGTGCAAGAGAGATTCACAAAGTTTCCAGAAGCAAAAAAGACGGCGCGATAACCTACGATACGGCAAGGGAGCAACATTCCGATGCGGAGATTATCGTCAACGCAACTCCGTCGGGAATGTATCCGTACGTTGACGGCGAGCCTATGGACATATCTTGTTTTGATCGTTTACAGGCGGTGGTTGACGCAATTTACAACCCGCTTTGCACAAATCTTGTGTTGGACGCAAGAGAAAAAGGCGCGGTGGGCGTCGGCGGACTATATATGCTCGTTGCACAGGCAGTGTATGCAAGCGCGTTGTTTTTGAATAAGGACGTTGACAAAAGCGTGACAGAAAAAGCGTACGAAAAAATCGTTGCGCAGAAAAGGAACGTGGTGCTTATAGGCATGCCGTCGTCGGGAAAAACGACCGTGGGGAAACGACTTGCAGAACTCACCGGGCGCGAATTTGTCGATACGGACGAAGAAATCGTAAAACGCATAGGCACTAGCATAGCGGACTTTTTTGAAAAGAACGGAGAAGAAGCGTTTCGCAAGATAGAAAGCGAAGTGCTTTCGGAATATGCAAAGAGAGCGGGGATTATAGTCGCAACGGGCGGCGGCGCGGTGTTGAAAAAGGAAAACGTGCGCGCGATAAAACGCAATTCGGTTGCGGTTTTTCTTGACAGACCGCTCGATTTGCTCGTAGCAACGAGCGACAGACCGCTTGCGTCTGACAAAGACAAAGTGAAGAAACTATTTGAACGAAGATACGATATATACAAATCTGTTGCGGACGAAATTGTTGACGGCAGCGGAGATATAGACGAAGTCGCAAACCAAATAAGGAGAAAACTCGGGATATGAAATTTGTTGTCATCAACGGCCCAAACATCAACTTTTTGGGAATAAGAGAGCCTGAAATTTACGGCTCGGATACTTATGCGTCCCTTCTTGAACTCATCGCAAAACACGCAAGAGAAAGGGGCGTGGAAGTGGACTTTTTCCAGTCCAATCACGAAGGCGCAATTGTGGACAGAGTGCAACAAGCCTACTTTGAAAAGGCGGACGGAATCATCATCAACCCGGCGGCGTACACGCACACTAGCGTTGCCATTCTCGACGCGCTCAAAGCCGTATCCATTCCCACCGTCGAAGTGCATATCTCCAAAGTTTCGGACAGAGAAAAGTTCAGACAAATCAGTTATGTTTCAAAGGTCGCAATCAAGACCATAGAAGGTCGCGGCTTTTGCGGATACGTCGACGCAATGGATTTTCTCATAGAATATCTAAAAGGAAAAGAAAACGAATAAAACCGCCGAATTGCAAAAACACGGGGTTTATTATGCATAAAATGTGTGATAAAAGCCGTATTGCGCGGAATATAAACATATATAACAAAACAATCTTATGAAAATCGAGATAAAACCGTCAACGCTGTGCGGAGAGATAATCGCTCCGCCGTCCAAAAAGTATAGCACACCGTTTTCTTATATGCAGTGCGCTGTCTCGCGGAGAATGCAGGATAAACGGGGTGAGCGAAAGCGAGGATATGAAAGCAACGATAGGGTGCTTGTCTTCGCTTGGCGCAAATGTGCAAAGAGAAGGCGATACAGTGACGATTTTCTGCGGGCTAAATCCCCCAAAAGAAGTCACGCTCGATTGCATAGAAAGTGGCAGTACGCTAAGATTTATGATCCCCGTTGCGCTTGCAAGCGGTGCGGAAAAGATAATTTTCAAGGGCGCGAAAGACTTATTGCTCGCGGTGTCGAAGTGTATGAAGAAGTGTTTGCGGATAAGGGCGTTCGCATTGAAAAAGGCAAAAACGAAATCGTCGTGAGCGGAATGCTTGAAAGCAGCAATTACGTTTTGCGCGGCGACGTGAGCAGTCAATACGTTACGGGACTGATGCTTTCGCTTGCCACACTGAATTCGGGCAGCACGATTGAGATTCTTCCGCCCGTTGAAAGCAGACCGTATATCGATATGACGATTGCGGTGCTTGAAAAATTCGGCGTGAAAATCGAAGAGACGGAGAAAAACAAGTTTTTCGTCAAAGGCGGACAGCGTTTCGCAAGCGGGACGTACGACGTTGAAGGAGACTGGTCAAACGGCGCGATTTTGTTTGCGTTGAACGATTTCGGCTCAAACGTTGCGGTTTCGGGGCTTGACGAAAGCAGCGTGCAAGGAGACAAGGTTTGCGTGGAGATATTCCGCGCGCTCGAAAAAAGGGAACGCGACGATTGATTTGTCCGATTGTCCCGACCTTGCGCCGATAGCGTTCGTCGTGGCGGCGGAGAAAAACGGCGCAACTTTTACGGGAACTGAAAGATTGAAAATAAAGGAAAGCGACAGAGCGGCGGTTATGGCCGAAGAACTTGCAAAATTCGGCGCACGCGTTGACGTGTTTGACGATTACGTCGTCGTGCAAAAGGCAGAGTTGCACGCTTCGAGCAAAGAAATACGTTCGCACAACGATCACAGAATCGCAATGTCGCTTGCCGTTCTTATGACAAAATACGGCGGAGTTCTCGACGGTGCGGAAGCGGTGAAGAAGAGTTTTCCCGACTTCTTCGACGTGATGAAGCGAGCAGGAGCAAAAGTTTATGAAATTTGACGAAAACTCGAAAATATTGATAGTCGGTCTCGGACTCATCGGGGGGAACGTACGCACGTGCGCTGACCGAAAAAAGGATACGAAGTCGGTGCAATAGACGTCGATGAAAAAGCAATTGAGTACGCCTTGTCGAAAGGCTGGATAAAGTCCGGGCAAACGCAGGTTGACAAAGAATACGTCGGAAAGTTTGACGTAATCGTGTTTGCGGTGTATCCGCACGTTTTTATCGATTGGATTGAAAAATATCAGTCGTTCATAAAAAACGGCGCGCTCGTGACGGACGTGACGGGCGTTAAGGGAAGCGTGGTGTACAAAGTGCAGGAATTGCTCCGTAGCGACGTGGAATTTGTCGGCGCGCATCCTATGGCGGGGCGTGAGGTCAGTGGCGTCGAACACGCAAATCCCGCAATTTTCAAAGGCGCGAACTATATCGTCGTGCCGACGGACAAGAACACGCCCGAAGCAATAGAAGCGTGCAAAGCGTTGGGAAAAGAACTCGGATTTGCCAAAATCTCTGTGCTGACGCCCGAGCAACACGACGAAATGGCGGGATTTTTATCTCACCTTACGCACTGTATAGCGGTGTCGCTTATGGTGTGCAAGGACTCGACGCATCTTGCAAGTTACACGGGCGACTCGTTCAGAGACCTTACGCGCATAGCAAAAATCAACGACGATATGTGGAGCGAACTTTTCTTGCTCAACAAGGACGAACTTATAGCGCAAATGAATCTTTTTGAAGAACATTTCGACGCTTTGAAAAAATGTATAGAATCAGACGATAGAGACGCCATACGCGAGATGATGCGTATATCAACTTCTCGCCGCAAGGTCTTTGACAAAGACGCAAAGGAGAAAAAATGAATCTCGAATTCAAAAGAAAACTTCCCACTCTTCAGGAAATAAAAGCGATGTATCCCATCGACGACGAACTTGCCGCACGCAAAAAAGAGACGGACAAGACGCTTGAAAACATTTTCACGGGCAAAGACGACAGACTTGTTCTCGTGATAGGTCCGTGCTCTGCGGACAGAGAAGATGCGGTGCTCGATTATATATCTCGTCTTCGCAGAGTGCAGGAGCAAGTGCAGGACAAAATCGTCATCGTTCCGCGCATTTACACCAACAAACCGCGCACGACGGGAGACGGATACAAGGGGATGTTGCATCAACCCGACCCGCACGCAGGCGAAAATATGCTTAAAGGTCTTATCGCAATAAGAAAACTGCATATAAAAGCGTTGCAACAGACGGGATTTTCCTGTGCGGACGAAATGTTGTATCCCGAAAACCATTTGTATTTGTCAGACGTGTTGTCCTACGTCGCAGTGGGCGCAAGGTCGGTTGAAAACCAGTTTCACAGACTTACGGCAAGCGGTCTCGATATTCCCGTCGGCATGAAGAACCCGACGAGCGGCGATTTGAAAGTCATGATGAACTCGATACGCGCGGCGCAACATCCGCACACTTTCGTGTATTCGGGTTGGGAAGTCAACAGCAAAGGAAATCCGCTCGCACACGCGATACTGCGCGGCTCGGTTGACAGATACGGACAAACGATACCAAACTATCACTACGAAGATTTGCAAAACGTGTACAATATGTTTGCGGAAGGCGGATTTGAAAATCCTGCGGTTATCGTCGATACGAACCACTCGAATTCCGCAAAGAAATTTGACCAGCAACCGCGTATCGCAAAAGAAATTTTGCACAGCGCAATGCAGTCAAACGATATTCACGGGCTCGTGAAAGGGCTTATGATCGAGTCGTATATCGAAGACGGCGCACAATCCTGCGACGGCGGAGTATACGGCAAATCCATCACGGACCCTTGTCTCGGCTGGGGAAAAACCGAAAAACTCATTTATGAACTTGCAGAATTGAGATAGTTATGCTACAATATGTATTACACATGTAAAAGCGTGTGTCGGCGTTATTTGGGTCATTTGGGGGCGCCGAACGTAAATTTATAAGCGCGAGAGCGAAGGGATGGATTTTTATGGCAGAAGAAAAAGATTCGCCGGTTGCAACTCAGCCAAAACAGGAAACCGAAAACGAAAAGCAAATATATTGCAACGCCGTAGTCAGAAAATACGGCAATTCGTTTTGGGTGTGTTGTTCGAGATGTACGCACAAACTCGGCAAAATCGCGGCTGTTGACGAGTATATGTCAAAGAGTGCGTTCGAGTTTCAGGTCAAATGCACGTCGTGCAAGGCGATAAACGTCGTCAACGCCAAGATACCCGTCGAACTTCCCGTCGCAAGTGAAAAATGCGCAGCGGACGATAACGACGATTGTGACGCTTTTAAGGATAATCAAGAAATAACGACGTTGTAGAACAAAACGTAAAAACAAACGTCCCGAGCATTTCTGCGCGGGACGCTTGCTTTTGTAAGAAGACATTTATAGGGAGAAATCATCATTGCTGAGATGATGCGATATTTTGGGCAAGGCTTTTAGAACCTTACGATTGCATTATATAGGAAGGTTTGTGATATGTCAATGAAAATATGAAAAAAATTTCATATTATTATAAAATATTTTTTCTGCGCGACGATTTTCGTCGTCACGGACAAGATTATGTGGATGAGAAAGAAAAAACTGCACAATTTTGCGCTTAAAAAATTTATTTTTTCAATCCGCTTGACAATTTCTTTTATTTATCATATCATAAGCAAGCATTCAATATCGCGGGGTAGAGCAGTTGGTAGCTCGTCGGGCTCATAACCCGGAGGTCGTTGGTTCAAATCCTTCCCCCGCAACCATATGCGAGAACGGATCGCGTGCAGACGTCGGACGTCGTGCGAAGATGCGAATCGATCTTGCAATCAAATTGTTGTGCGGGGCGCTTGCGCTCCACACGGCAAGCACGCAAACAACGATATGGCGGCGTAGCTTAGTTGGTTATAGCGGCCGGTTCATACCCGGCAGGTCATTGGTTCGAATCCGATCGCCGCTACCACTGTGGAGCAATCCACTCGGAAGCTTAGCTCAGTTGGTTAGAGCACCTGCCTTACAAGCAGGGGGTCACAGGTTCGAGTCCTGTAGCTTCCACCAACTGATACAAATAGAATATACGGCCCTATGGTCAAGTGGTCTAAGACATCGCCCTTTCACGGCGGTAACCCGAGTTCGAACCTCGGTAGGGTCACCAAAGAAAAGACATTCAAGCGAATGTCTTTTTCTTTTTCCTACCGTGGTTGCGCATTTCAATGCGCCCGTGCTTTGCACGGCGAACTCAGGGACACCCGACTGACGCGTCGCTATGCAAGTAAACTTGCTCGCTCCGCTATTACGGCAGTCGCTAACCGCGCTGCCTACGAACCTCGGTAGGGTCACCAAAGAAAAGACATTCGAATGAATGTCTTTTTCTTTTCCCTACCGAGATTGGATATTTCATATCCGCACGCTGTGCGTGCCGAACTCGGTAACCCGACTGACCGCAAGCGAAGAGAGACGCAAGCGCAAGGCATTTGCGGACATCGAGCGCGGCGGACATAGCAAACAAATAAGACACGAAGTGTCCGTGCAAAGCATGGTTGTGCGATAGCACAAATTTGTTTAGCGTAGACGCGTCGCTATGCAAGTAAACTTGCTCGCTCCGCTATTACGGCAGTCGTTAGCCCGCCTGCCTATGAACCTCGGTAGGGTCACCAAAGAAAAGACATTCGAACGAATGTCTTTTTCTTTTTCCTACCGTGGTTGCGCATTTCAATGCGCCCGTGCTTTGCACGGCGAACTCGGGACACCCGACTGACGCGTCGCTATGCAAGTAAACTTGCTCGCTCCGCTATTACGGCAGTCGTTAGCCCGCCTGCCTACGAACCTCGGTAGGGTCACCAAAGAAAAGACATTCGAACGAATGTCTTTTTCTTTTCCTACCGAGGTGAGAACGATATTTTCCGGTAGATATGAGAACGACAAAAGTTTGTTTTGAAAACGAAAAACCGCATAGAAACGTGAAAAAGCCCACGCGGCAGGGATGATAGGCGGCAAAATCGGACGAAAATCCGGTTTATATCGTTTAATTGTTCTTTAATTATTGCTTTTATAAATAAAAAACGCTTGCGTGCGTGTTGCGTTGCGTGTATAATATTAATACTATTGATATATAATGCTCATTTATGGAGTTTGATATGAAAAAAGAAATTGATCATCGCAACAGCCATCGTTATGATTCTTGCAATTTGCACGACTCTTCTCGTGGGCTGTGACGAAATCTTCAAAAAGAACGACAAGCGCGACGCTTTGCAAGTGGTCGCAACCGTGAACTACAACGGACAAAGCGCAGACGTGTACAAGTTTGAACTTGCCACTACGTTCAACAACTACGCTTATATGTACGTCAACTATTACGGCATGACCTACGAAGCTGCGGCAAACTATCTTGCGCAATCTCTTGCTCAACAAAGATTGCTCACCCTTTTGCCAAAGAACAGGTGGCAAAACTCAAAGGCTTGGATTCCGTCCCCGAAAATATCGTGGATTTGCTCTCCGACAGCGAGAAAAACAAGGCTGTTGAAGATTCCAACGAAAGCATGCTCAAGACTTTGATCTCACTTGTTGAGAGCCTTATCATCGAAGACAACGCAAACAGCGGCACAGGCAGCAACGGCGGAAAGAAAGAAGAAGTCGAAGTCACCGATCCCGTAACCGTTCGCTTTGAAACCAACGGCGGCGGCACTATCGACAAGCAAAAGATTCAAAAAGGCACGACCGCAACCGAACCTGACGCTCCCACGAAAACCGGCTACACTTTCTATGGCTGGTACACCGATGCGGAATTCAGCGGTGAAGAGTTCGATTTTGACACCACCGTGTCCGAATCCATGACGCTTTACGCAAAGTGGGAAAAACATCTTGACGCGCGCACCGAAAGACCTGCAGTCGAAGAAGAAGACGATTACGATCCCGATAAGGACGGCGTTGAAATCTCCGAAAGATTCTTCTCCGACACTTACAAGGCGAAACTTCTTGACGACAGCAGCGACGACAGCCTTTTCACGACGAAGTTCCTTGAAGCAGACTTTGCGGAAAACGTCATCGTCAGCGACGGCGAAACGCTCGTTTCCACTCTCAAAGATTATATCAACGAAGGCTTGTCACAGTTTGAAAAGAACCTTAAAAATAGCCTTTACAAAGACACCGTCGAAGAATGCTACGACTACTATCTCAATAGTCAGATGTCTTCTTTGCTCGTTGAAAGACTCAAACGCATGGTCGGTGAATCCGTGACCGTTTCCGACGAAGAAATTTCCAAATCCTTCGATTCGGCTCTTGCACAAAACAAGGAAACTTTCGCAGGAAGCAGCGCCAACTACGAATCCGCACTCAAGAGTTCTCTTGCAACGACGTATTATCATCCCACCGAAGACCAAGGTTACGGCTTTGTCATCAACATTCTTCTCAAACTCGACGAAGATTCTCTCAAAGAATTGACGGATATGATAACCGCAAACCCGTCCAACACCGAAGCGATTCTCGTCAGACGCAATCAACTCATCGCGGATATGGAAATCAACGTTTCCAACCCCAACTACAAGGCAGACTCCGCGATTGAAGACAAGGACGGCAACACTGTTGAAGTGCGCGATGCTATGACCGATGCGCGCAACCCATACACCACGGCAGGCAAAACCGCCGAAAATCCGTACGACAACTCCTACGAGTACGAAGTCAGTGAAGGCAACTATGCAAACGATTACAGCCAAATCCTTTCTTTTGAAAAGGTTGACGGCAAATATCAAATCGTGTTCAAAGCAACGCAACATCCCGCAATGGCATACCTTCTCGAAAAAGTTCCTGCATTCGACAAGGACGGCAAAGTCGGCATAATCCACCAGATCCACAACAGCCTCGATCAAGTCAAGAAAGCCGTTGCGGACGGTGAACTCACCAAGGCGGAAGGCGTCTATTGGCTCAGAGAAGTGGCAACCACTTGGCTTTATCTTGTCGGCGATGACAGCGGCGCAGTCAGCAAAGATTCCAACAACAACGGACTCGGCTATCTCGTCACTCCCGAAGGAAAGGACAGCACCTTCCTTGAAGACTTCACGTCTTATGCTCGCGCGCTCATCGCACAAGGCACAGGCTCGTACAGCGTCGGCGCAGTGAACAATGATATGTTCACCTTCGATGCGGCAACTTGCACCTTCTCGGGCGACCAAAAGACATTTGCAGTGGCGGACAGCTTCATCAAGAACAAGAACACCAAAAATGCGTATGCAGGCGTGTTTGTCCTTCTCAACTCTTGCACGGCTTGGGATGCAACCACCTATGAAGGCACTCTTCCCGCAACAGGCGTTCTTCCCATGGACTACATCGTCAACTATGCCGCCAAGCAAGCAGACGTCAAGACCGTTCGCGACAACATTCTCGAGACCTTGACCGAAGCCAAGAAGACCGATGCCTACAATGCTCTCGTCAACAATATGGCAAACAACAACAAAGACAATATTAAGTATAATGATAAGGTGATCAAGCAACTCTGGAAAGACCTCACCTAAGCGCACCAAACAGCGACTGATTTTGTCAAAGCCCTTCGTCCACTCGTCGTGTACGCAAAGTACACTAGGCGAGCGTGCGAAGGGCTTTTTCTCATCATTCATCTGTTTGGCGCGCTTAGGCTTTTAGCGTACTAAACAATCTTCTTTTTTCAAAGTATCCAATTAATATAACATCAAGTATTAACAATATTAAAACTATCTATTTATCCACAAATTTGAACTCATTTTCAATACCATTATATAAAACAAAAGACACGCGCGGGGCGTGTCTTTTTGGTGCATTTTGTGTGATAGTTTGCGATTTTGCATTATTTGATGTATTTGTCGAGTTCTTCTTCGACGTAGGCGAATTTCTTCACTTTGGGGCGTTTGATGACGTTACCGCGCAAAACGACCATTTGCGGATTGCACAAGGTTTCAAGGTCTTCGAGCGGATTGCCGTTTACAACCATGAAGTCTGCGGATTTTCCCACTTCAATCGAGCCTGTAATGTCGTCAATGCCTGCAATTTGAGCGTTTACGAGCGTTGCGGTGTGGATTGCAAACTCGTTGCTTACGCCGAGATATTTTTTGAAATACATAAGTTCACGCCACATGTCGTAGTGAGTGACGTACGGGCAAGCCGTATCCGTGCCGAGACCGACGGGAATTCCGTTGTCAAGGCAAGTTCTCGCGCATTGAAGCATGCCTTTGAACACCACTTCGCTGTTGATTTTGTGAAGTTTCGTTCCGCCCGATTTTTCAAGCGGGAAGAGTGCGAGAGGAACGGTGGGGGAGATTGTGAGAATGTGTGCGCCGCCGTTCTTTTTGAAGAGTTCGATTTCGTGTTCGGTAACCGTACCGCCGTGCTCTATAGTGTCAACGCCGTTTTCAAGCGCAACCGTTACGCCGAGCGGACTTTCCACGTGAGCCGCAACTTTGAATCCGTATTCGTGTGCTTTGTCGCAGCATGCTTTGACGATTTCGGGGGACATACGCAACACGCCGGGTTCGCCTTCAACTTTAGCGTCGAGAATGCCGCCCGTTATCATGAGCTTGATAAGGTCGGGATTGGTCTTTGCGATTTTGTCCACGAGCTTTGCTCCGTCTTGAGCGTCTTTGGCTTCGTAGGCAAGCAAACCTGCCATGTGTCCGTCTTTGACGGAAACTGCCATATTCGATGCGAGAATACGCGGCGCTTTGATTTTGCCTGCGTTTGACTTGTCTCTTATGATAGAGTCAATGTCGTCAAGACCGCCAACCGTGCGAATGGTGGTGACGCCCGACATAAGTTCCACCTTTGCGTAACTTGCGCAAAGTCTGTATACGATATACTTCGTGAGTTTGTGGCTCATGAGTTTGTGCACGGTTTCTTTGTTCTGTTTCTTGGTATCTTTGGGCATGCCGGAGCCGGGAAGGTGAACGTGCATATTGATAAGTCCCGGCAGGATATATTTTCCGCCAAGGTCGATTTGTTTGAGACCGAGTGCACTGTCTTTGTCCGTCGTTATGTCTGAGATGTGTCCGTCTTCGACGATGATAATTGCGTCTTTAAGGACGGCGTCGTTTTCTTTTCCGCTTATTACGTTTGCGTTTACGATTGCATACTTATTCATTTTTCTGCCTTTTGCGCGCATAACGCGCGCGAATAACTTTATATTTTGCGTATGATAATGATACTACAATATATTTGATTTGGGAAACGATTATATGCAATTTTATTTCAAAAAGCGCATAAAACCGTAAAATCGACGGCAAATTACGCCGTTTCTGTGGTGCAAAACGAGTATCCGACATGAAAAACGTCGTGAAAACTTAAAATACGGTTAATGAGACGCGCTATGCAAAAAAAGCAATTGATTTTGCATGGAATACACGCTATAATGACGGTATGAGTAGAAAAGACAGACAAGACGACTGGGACAACGGCATGACCGTAGCCCCCATGAACGGCGACGAGTTGCCAAAATATCGGCGCGCCGCTTTTCAGAATAGGGAAAACACGCCCCGACATAAACGCCAAAAAAGCGACGTCACGCGCAAAGAACAGCGTGCGATGATACGCGCAATGTTTGAAGTTATGTTGCCGAGAATCCTTGTCGTGCTTGTCGGCTTTGGACTGACTGCGCTCATTATTTGGCTTTGGCTTTCTTGACGGAAAACCGGCGTTGACGATTGATGTTTTTTCGGCAAAAAACATATTGATAAATTTGCACGTTTGCAATATGATTTGCCGTGTAATATCGAATATCTAATCGCATGTATCGACGATTTTATGTCGCAAAAGATATGGGGAAAAACAGATGTAAAACGAATATGATTTATATAAAAAGCGGAACGCATTTGCGTTCCGCTTTTTCAGTGTTTTTCCGATTACGCTTGAAGCGTCAACATTGCATAGAATGAAGAATCGTCAGCGGCAATCAGAATTTGATTTTCGCCGTAAGACGCGCTCAAAGAATACTTCACGCCGTCAACGGTGAAGTATACGCCGAATTCGTCGGAAGTGGCTTCTGCAACTTTCACGAGCTCGCCGCCGTTTATCATGACTGAAAGTTTGCCTTTTTCGGCGATGACTTTCGTTTTTCCGTCGGAAGATACCCAAGTTCCGAAAAATTTGTCGGGGATGTCGACGGTTGCGGATTTTGTGAAGTCAACGTCATAGCCTTCCACTTGATAGAGATTGAACGTTTTTGCGTCCGCGTCGTAAACGAAGAAAGTATCTTTGCCGTCGAGAGTGAATGCAAATTGACTGTTTGCGGTGTCGTATTCGGCATTTATCGTCTTGAAATCGCCGTCACCGATTTTGATTTGCAACTTGCCGTCTTTGTCAACGATAGCGGTTATTGCGGTTGTGCCGTCAACGCCTTCCCAAGTGCCGATGATCTCTTCGGGTACTTTGGTTGGAACTTTCTTGTAGAGATTGATTGTCGTGCCGCCGTTGCTGTACATAATCATGCTCGGATTGCCGTATGCGTTGTAGAAGAACAAGATGTAGGTCGTGTAACCGTCACCTTCGAATTCCACTTCGTAGCCGTAGGTTTGATTGTATTTGACGGGGTAGAACTTGTCGTTTATCTTGAGTGTCGTCTCGGTGAACACGACGGTGTAGTGATATTCGGTGATTTCGGGATCGGATTCCCACGTGCCGATGTAGTTTTTGTTGAGAGATTCGACGCGGTTGAGTTTGTCGCCGTTGCCGATTTGCAAAACGTCTTTATTGACTGAACCTGCGACTGAATAGAACGCCACTCTATATTCGGTGTCGGTGCCGTACGTGCCGACGAATCCGTCCGCTTCGCTGTACGACGTGGGAACGAACTCAACGCCGTTGATGGTTATCGTCGAGAACGTGATAACGACCTTGTATCTCTCGTCGTTGGTCATATACATACCGACGTATTCTTCGGGGATTTCGATACCGACGGATTCGCCCGTGTCGAGAAGAGTGAATTTGACGTATTCGTTGTTTGCGAACTTAATCATTGCGGACACGAATTTGCCGTCTTTGTCTTCGGCTGCGTCGAGCAGATAAAGAGTGTCGTCTCCGAGTTTTATCGTTGCGCCTTCGTTTTCGGTGTAGGAGATGAGTTCACATTCGACGTCATTGACCCACACTGCGTGAGATTGCACGCGCACCTTGTAGTGCAAGTCTTCCTTTTCGTCGTTGATTTCCCATACGCCGACGAATTTTTTGTCGACAGTCACGACGCCCGTGTCAACCGCGTCGAGAGTGACGTTGACGGAGTAGTCGTCGCTGGTGATGAGAATCTGTTTTGAACTGAACTTCATTATGCTGACGACTTTTCCCTTCCACGTGCCGATGAAATATGCAGGTTCGGTTTCGGTTGCGGAAATGTATTGTGAAATCGCGATTTTTTCGCCGTTGTAGGTGAAGCCGGATTTGTCAACCGTAAGGAAGTTGCCCATATTGTCCTTGTATTGACCGATGAAGTCGTCAAGGACGCTCTTCTTGCTTGCGTTGTCGAAGTCGAGACCGAGATCTTCTTTCGCGTCGAAAGCGGTGACGAAGTCAAACGTCAAAGTCACTGTTTCTTCGATGCCGTAGGTCTTGTAAGTGAAAACCACCTGATCGAGCGCGCCGTCTTTGAGAATGAGAGTAAGGTCGGTTGCGTATGCGTAATAGGCTTGCTCGTTGCCGATTGCAAAGTAGGGCGCAATGAGTTGTGCCATACTGTCCTGATGAAGCGTGTATTTGTTTTCGTCGACTTTTTTGAAGAGCGCAACGTCAAAGCCGAGAAAACTCGGTTGATAATACTTGATCGATTCAACGTTGACGGGGTCGCGCAAAACGACTTGATTTGAAGACTTGAGATAATCGAAAGGATAAACGTAGTTGTCGAGTGCGACGTATCCGTGTTCTTCGTCCTTGTATGAGTCGTAAATCATTTGCTCGTTGACGTACACTTTGTAGTCGGTATCGCCGTATCCGGGACGAGTTTCGCCGCCGTCGGGTTCAACGTATCCCACTTCGTGACCTTGGTGGCGCACGGTGTACGCCGCCTTTTCGGAAGCGGTCGTGAGTGCGGCAAGAAGTGCGTCGTGGTCGGCGGTGTGCGGATAGGGTTGAGTGTAGAGCGTGTCAACGCTTGCCGTGCCGTGTTCGCTCAAATCGAAATCATAAGTGGAAACGTAGGTTTCGGATGCAGAAGACGGTTGAATACGCTCGGTGACGATGTGCAATTTGACAGCAACGCCGTTTTCGACGACGACTTTGAAAGACGAAATGCTTTCCGTCCAGCCCGAAAGTGCGCTTGCGGCGCTTTTTGCCTTTGCGGCGTTGTAAAGAATGTATTCGGTGTCGCTCACTTTCTCGAAGTCGCTTGCGGAGAGCAAATCGAACGGGTTGTAATACTCTTCGAATAGATTGTCCGAAGTGTATTCGGCAATAGTGTTGTTTGCCGTGTGTTTAATGACGGTGATATTGCGGTTGCTTTTTTCCGAATACGGACTCGAAATAGACCTTTCCGGTTTTGGAGTCGGATTCGACTTGTGAAATTTGTTTGTCACCGAACACGGTTTCGAGATTGTGAATGAAATCGTATTTGTTATCATCGGCGTCGTAGACGTAATGACCTTTGACTTTCAATCTGCCTTGTAAGGTCGAAAACACGCCGTCTTCCATGCGCGGTACGAAGTTTATCTTGACCGTGGTGTCGATTTTGAGCGTAAGCGAGAGTGAGCCGTCATAGGACGGTTCGGTCTCTACGTCGTTTACGACGTAATTTTTAAGAGCGTAGCCGTCTTTTGCCGTTGCGGTTATCGTAACGTCGGTGTTTGTCGCAAAGAGAACGCCGTCGGGATTCGTCGTATACGTTCCTTTTTCACTGTCTGCGGACACATTGAGACGAACGTTGTCGGACTGTACGAAAACGACGTTTATCATCGTGTTGCCTTCGACGGTGAAGGGATAGCGACCTTCGTTGTCGGCAGTGAGCGTCGTTCCGTTTGCGGTTATGCTTTCAACCGTCAGTTTACTGCCCGGGGCAACAAGTGTGTAAACGTAGGCGGTTTCGCCTTTTTGATAGCCTTTTGCGTCTTTCGGGGCAGAGGCGTAGACTTGTACCGATTGATCGCCCGGCAGGTTGCTTGTCACGCTCACCGAATAATATTCAGGCTCGTCGCATGCGCTCAGTCCCAATGCGAGAGCGAGAACGAGCACGAGTGCGATAACTATTCCTTTGAGTCCTTTGTTCATATATAACTCCTTTTACGGCTTATATTTATTTTGAGATAGAAACAATCATAACATCGCGCGTGTGTTTTGTAAACTCAAACGAAGCAAAAATTTGAGTTTTAACCGAGAAAAAACTCGAAAAACGATGCGTTTCGAACAAATGTATAAAATATTGTATAATCCGTATAATTATACAAAAAAATAATTATTCATACAACGTCGTGTAAATCTGACACTTCGAGATATTGATACACATGTGTGGAAAATCAACGGAACGTGTATTTTTTATTACTTTTTTAATGTTCCTTAAAAAATGAAAATTTTGTCAAAAAGGCATTCCGCGGAAATTTAGATTGCCGAAAACCGCTATATACCGCAGTAAAAATAAACGTTTAGAATATGGAAAACTATAAATTTTGTCGAAAATTGTTGATTTTTGCAAATCCGATACGGTCTTTCAAATTTTTCTGCAAAAACCGCAAATAAAAATTTTTATGCAAAAAGTTGCGATTGCGACGAAGAAAACTGTTGCTTTTTTTGATATCCTTTGGTACAATTTATCCTTGTATTATATTAATGCGCATATATGCGTGGAGAATTTAATGGACAAAAGAACGACAAAAACTACACATTATTCGCTTGTGGCGTTGATATGCGTCCTTATCGTCACGTTTGCTCTCGGAATGGGCGGAGTTGCCGCCGCGGGACAAAACTCGACGAACTCTGACGTCGTTTCCGGCTTCGCGAAAGTCGGCAATTTCGACATGGAGACGCTGCGCCAACAATACTTCAGTCAAACGGCCGTTCAAGAGACGACCGCTTCATACAGCGGAAAACGCTGGGTTATAGTTGAACTCGAAGGAGATTCTCTTTTCACTTCCTACGAAAATAAGGGCTATGCGTACGGCGATTTTGCCACGTATTGCAACAGCGTCGAAGCGCAACTGCTCAAATCGGACATCGAAGCGTCTCATCGCGATTTTCTCGCAACGCTCGACGACAATCGCTTCGACTATTCTTACAAGTACTCCTACTCGACGCTCAACAACGGCGTTGCGCTCAAAGTCGACGCGGACACGTTCAACGAGATAAAGAAACTCGACGGCGTCAAGAACGTTTACTATTCGGAGTCTTATTCCGTTCCGAAGGTTGCGGTGAGCAACAACGCAAACGTGTACACCACGGGTATTTACGATTCGTCCAACCTCAACTACAAGGGCGAAGGTATGACGGTTGCAATTCTCGACACGGGGCTTGACTATTCACACGAAGCGTTTGCAACCATGCCGACGAACCCTGCGTGGAGCAAGGAAGACGTTGCGGCAAAGATGGCGGCAAGCACCAGATTCAACGCACAAGCCACCGTCGACGACGTGTATTACAATGCAAAAGTTCCTTATGCATACGACTATGCGGACGACGATTCCGACGTTTATCCGTCATATTCCACGCACGGCACTCACGTTGCGGGTATCGTCGCAGGTAAATCCGATTACGTCGTCAACAAAGAAACGAGCGAAACCTTCGTGGGCGTCGCTCCCGAAGCGCAACTCGTTATATGCAAAGTTTTCACTGACAATCTCGACAGCGATTCTTTGGGCGGTGCGGACACGATAGACATTATAGCGGCGGTCAGCGACTGCGTCGAACTCGGCGTTGACGTCATCAACATGAGTCTCGGCTCAAGCGCGGGCTTCTCCGACGAGAAGAGCGACGAACTCATCAACGAAGTTTACAACAGAGTAAGAGCGGCAGGCATCAGCCTTGTGGTTGCGGCGAGCAACGATTATTCTTCGGGCTTCGGCGGCGGCAACGGCACGAACCTTGCAAGCAACCCCGACAGCGGCACGGTCGGATCTCCGTCCACTTACGGCGCCGCGCTTTCGGTTGCTTCCATCAACGGACAAAAGGCGACTTTCATCCAGGCAAACGAAGATGAAAACCAAGTCGCGTTCATCACCGAGTCTTCGGACGCAAACGGCAACGAATACGACTTTGTGGACAGACTTTATACGATTGCGGGCAAGAGCAAAGGTCAGACGCTCAACTACAAATACGTCGTCGTGGGCGGCGTGGGCAGAGCGACCAACTACACTGCAAAAATCAGAAGAGAACTTCAGGACAAAGCAGGTTATGACGGAACGATTGCTCTTATCAAGCGCGGTGACAATACGTTTGCGGAAAAAGTGCAAAACGCAATGGACAACGGCGCGGACGCAGTCATTATCTACAACAACTTGTCGGGCACGATAAGAATGTCTCTCGGCGACGTCAACGATCCCGTGCCGACTTGCTCGATTCCTATGGATGCGGGCAAAGTGTTTGTCGAAAAGGCAAATAAGGGCGTCGGTTCCATTCAAATCAATTCGGAATACAAAGCCGGTCCGTTCATGTCCGACTTCTCGAGTTGGGGTCCGACTCCCGATTTGCAACTCAAGCCCGAAATCACCGCTCACGGCGGAGAAATCACCAGTGCGGTTCCGGGCGGATACGACGTGTACAGCGGCACGAGTATGGCTGCTCCGAACATGTCGGGTGCGGTTGCGCTTTTAAGACAATATCTCAAAACCGCAAATCCCACACTCACGGGCGTTGAACTCAACGCGAGAGTAAATCAAGTGCTTATGAGCACCGCAACTATTGCTCTTAACGACGAAGGCAATCCGTACTCTCCGAGAAAGCAGGGCGCGGGACTTGCAGGCATTGCGGACGCAATAAACGCGGAAAGTTTCATCACGGTCAAGGATAAGGACGGCAACGTTCGAGACAAGACCAAAATCGAACTTTACGACGACAAAACGAAGACGGGTATCTACGAATTCGAATTTACCATAAACAACATCTCTGGCAGAGTGGAAGAATACGATCCCACCGTGTACGTGATGACGGAAACTCTTGCGTCGGACAACAAGACGGTTGCGGAAAAGGCACATATGCTTTCCGACAGCACGATCGAGTATTTCGTGGATGACGCGCGCCACACGGGGCACATCACCGTCGGCGCAAACATGACCACCACCGTCAAAGTGAGAATAACCCTTTCTCAAGCGGCGAGAGAGTATCTCGACAAGAGTTTTGAAAACGGCATGTACGTTGAAGGTTTTGTGTCATTGAAAGGCGTGGACGCAACGAAGGTCACGATAGGCTTGCCGTATCTCGCGTTTTATGGCGACTGGACTGCCGCTCCGCTTTTCGACTATAGCACGTATGAACTTGCCGAAAGTCAAAAAGACACCAACGTGCCTGCGGAAGACAAACTCGTCGCGAGTGCTGCCGATACGAAAATCATCGGTATGTACTTCGACGACAAATACATTCTCCAACTCGGCGCATATTTGTACGAGATGGAAGACAGCGACGTGAAGATTTATCCCGAAAAGGAAAAAGCGGCGGTCTCTATGTTTGACAACAGGGGACAAAGAACCATCTACGAAGTGTATATGGTTTACGCAGGACTTCTTCGCGGCGCGGCGTATATGAACGTCGAAATCAAAGACGCGGCAACGGGACAGGTTATCTACACCGAAAGGCAGGAAAACGTCAGCAAGTCTTATGCGGCAGGCGGCTCGAACAGGGCGGCGGCAATAACGCTCGAAATCAAACCTTCAGAGTGGAACTTGCTCAACAACGGCACTTATTACGTCTCGCTGAAAGGCGAACTCGATTATCCGGGCGGAGAAAATCCGAAACGCAATTCATTCGACTTCCAGTTCACCGTGGACTACGAAGCGCCGCAAATGCTCGACTATCGTATTAGATATGAATCTTATACGGAGAATAAGAAAACTAAATACCGTATTTATATGGACGTGGACGTCATCGACAACCAATTCGTTCAGGACGTCATGCCTTGCTACGTGAAGACGGAGAAAGGGCAAAACACGCTCACGCTTTTGACCGAGCACCCGATTCCCGTTTACGGAGGACAAGGTCAAAAGAGCACGGTGTCTTTCGACATCACGGATATTTACGAAGACTATATCAAGACAGGCAAGATGTATATTGCGGTTGAAGACTACGCAATGAATCAGTCAACGTACGTCATAAACGCGAAAGCAGGTCTCGATTATCCCGAATCGGTGACCATCGGCGACCCCGACGGCAGACTTGTCGACACCGAAGCGGAAAGCGAATATCCGATTTACGAACTAGAAATCAAGCAAAACGAATTGTTCTCACCGACAATTACGACTCTTCCCGACGCGTCTATGTCGCAAACTCTTTCCTGGTACGTGGCAAAGGGAAGCAGCGTGGTTGCGGTCAACAACGAAGAAATCTTCGGCTTGGCACAAGGCAAGGCTACGATTTATCTCAAAGACGGTGAAGACGAAGACAGCGTCACGTACGCAAGAGTGGACGTCATCGTCACGGAAGAAAGACTTGCAGAACCCGTTGCGGACAAAATCGTGTTCCCGACGGTGCTCAACGGCAAAGGATATGCGGTCAACGCCGACAAAGAAGACCTTGATCTTAACCCGGGACAAACGTTGCAAATCGTTGCAAGCATGTCTCCGTGGTATATACAGAACGTTGAGTTTACGTGGTCTTCGACAAACCCGGCAGTTGTTGAAATAGACAATCTCGGCAACGTGACGGCAAAGGCGAAAGGCACTGCGTATATCGAAGCGAAAGCAAGCGGAACGCGCCTTAGCAAGAAACTCAAAATCGTTGTCGGCGACTATTACAGAATTCTCAACTACACGTTGTACGACTATTACGGCGGCGAAGAGTGCGTGATACCCGAAGACAAGAACGTCATGCATATCGACGAAGAATGCTTCTGGTACAACACCAACCTTAAGAGAGTGGTGCTTCCGTCAACGCTTACGGAAATTCCGAAGACGGCGTTCAAGGGCTGCACTAATCTTGAAGAAGTGGTCATTCCGAGCCAGTGCATAGTCATCGGCGAAAGCGCGTTTGAAGGCTGCACGAAACTTAAAACGGTCAAGTTCGGAATGTTTACGGACAGAGACCACAACGTGTCGGATACCTATCACGGTGCGATAACTTTGGGACGCAACGCGTTTGCGAAATGCACTTCGCTCACGACGATAGAAAATCCGCAACGTATCACCACGGCGGGCGACGGAGCATTCTCGGGATGCACGGCACTTGAAAGCATTGACATTTCCGAACTCAGAGTGACGGGCAGCGACGTTTTTGCAAACTGCACGAAACTTGCAAGCGTCACGACGTCAAAGTATACGGATATCGGAACGAATATGTTTGCAGGTTGCACCGCACTCAGAAGTTTCGTCTTCAAAGGCTCTTATCTCAAAGAAGGCGCGTTCAACGGTTGCTCGGGACTTACGAGTTTCACGTTTGAACCCGAAGACGAATTCCTTGGCATCGGAAACTACGCTCTTGCGGGAGTGAAGATTCAAAAAATCACTCTTCCGGACGGAACGTATTCGATAGGCGAAAGTGCGTTTGAAGGTTGCTCGAATCTGAGAGAAGCGGTTCTTAGCGCAAACACGAAACTTGTGGGCGGCAAATCCACTCCGTTTGCGAACTGCGAGAAATTCGGTAAGTTCTCCATAAACGGAGACAATGCAAATTACAGCGTCGGAGACGGCACGACCGTGAAAGACGCAGGCGTACTTTACAACAAGAACAAGACGCAAATCGTCAGCGTTCCGACGGCAAAGACGGAGTTTGATTTGCTCCCGAGCGTCGTAAGTATAGCGGACGGAGCGTTTGCGGGCTGCAAGGCAATCACGGCGCTTAACCTTTCGGGCGTTTCCGAAATCGGCAAATACGCGTTTGCGGGCAGCACGGTCAAATCGGTGACGTTCGGCAGCATCAACGCACTTCCCGAAGGAGTGTTTTCAAACTGCACGAGACTTACCGATGTCAACGGAGTCGGCGGAGTGCTTTCGGTGGGCGCGTATGCGTTCAAGGGCACGACGGCTTTGAGAAGCGTAACTCTTGCAAGCGCGACTTCGATAGGCGATTACGCATTCCAAAACAGCGGAGTGACGGAAGTCGTCGCAACAAACGTCGAGAGCATAGGAAACAATGCGTTTGCATCTTCCAAACTCACGGCGGCGAACTTTGAAAAAGCAACTTCAATCGGCGACAGAGCGTTTGCGGTGTGCAACAATCTCACGAGTGCGAAATTCGGCGGCGTGAGCAAGATGGGCAAAGAAGTCTTCGTCTCGTCTTTGGCACTCACAAACGTAACGTTCGGTCAGGGCACGAAGGTTGTAGGCGCATATGCGTTCTATTCTTCGAGCGCGCGCGCAAACCTTATAAACGTCGTTCTCCCCGACGGAATCGAAAACGTCGGCGAGTTTGCGTTCTACAACTGCACGGGACTTTCGACGGTCAACGTCACGGGAGCAAAGACGATAGGCAACTATGCGTTCTACAACTGCTCGTCTCTTGCAAACGCAACGCTCGGCACGGTGGAAACGATCGGCAAGGGCGCATTTGCAAACACGGCACTCACGAGTGCAGACCTTACGAGCGCGGTTGAAATAGACGCATATGCTTTTATGAGCACACCGCTTGCAAACGTCAACTTCGGTGCGGCGCAATACATCGGCGACTACGCCTTTGCAAACACCGCTCTCACGACCGTTACGCTTCCTGCGACGTTCAACAAAGCGACCTATGAATATACCTGGACGATTTACGACGAAAAGGGCAGAGTAGAAAAGATCAAGACGCGCAATATCCCGAGTTTCGGCGCAGGCGCATTCTCGACAATCAAGACTCTCACGGCGATAAACGTTGCGGGCGACGGTGAAATCGTGTCCATTGACGGCATTCTTTACGCTGTCAAACCCGACGGTTACGAATTGTTGCAATATCCTGCAGGCAAGAGCGGAAAGTCGTTCAGAACCATAGACGGCACGGTGGCAATCGGCGACAGTGCGTTCGAAGGCGTCGAAGAACTCGAAAACATCGAACTCGTCTACACGGTCGGCACGATAGGCAGTTACGCATTCTATTCCAGTTCGGTGAAGAACTACACGTTCAACAGCGTTGAAGCTCCGACTTTGATTGCAAAATACGTTGATACCACGGGTATGAGTTCGAACGACATCGTGTATTTGCTCTTTGCGCAAAGCACGACGAGCACGACTACGATAGGAAGCACGATATACTACGCAAACTTCCTTGACTACGTGTCGAAGCGCATTTACAGAGACTACTTCAACAAGGAATTCTACGATGCGCCCGACTTCAAGTTGACGATGACCATTCCCAAGAACGGAAAGGGTTACGACACCAACGTGTGGACGGAATTCTTCAGCACGATCAACAAGACGAGCACGATACTTCCCGACGAGACGACGCATGCGGCAATCGACGCAATCGACAACATCGGATCCGTCATGACGAACGATGAAATCGCGGCGGCAAGCAGCATCGAAGCACTCCAAGCGGTCGCAAAAGCGGCGCAAGACGCAAGAAAAGCGTACAACGCAATCAACGACAAGGAACAAATCGCGCTCATCGGCGAACAAGAACAAAAACTTCTTGCGGCTGAAAAGGCGATTAGAAACGCAAAAGCAAGACTCGGTCACCCCGTTGCGCTCGTCGAAGTGAAGATTGCAACGATCCCCGATAAGATCAGATACGTTGAGGGCGAAGCGTTTGACCCGACGGGTATGGTTGTCAAGGCAATATTTGCAGACGACAGCGAAATCGTTGTCACGGACTATACGCTTGACAAGACGACGTTTGCTCTCGGAGACGAAAAAGTGATCGTGACTTACGTTTACGAAGGACAAACCTACAACGTAGACTTGCTTGTCAACGTTGAGCAAAAACCCGTGGTTCCCACTCCCGACACTCCGAGCGATGGCAACAACAATGCGGCAGGCGGCAACAAAGCGGCAATCATCGCAGTGAGCGTGGTCGTTCCCGTCGTTGTGATTGCAGGCGTCGTTGCGGCAGTGCTCATAGTTCTCAAAAAGAAGAAATCGGCAACTAAAGTCGAAGAGAACGAAAAGAAGGACGACTCGGACGAAAACTCCGACGAAGAATAACAAAAAACACTCTCTCGTCCGTGCATTAGACGTGCGGACGAGAGAGAACAAATAAGGATATATATTATTATCCTAAAAACGAGTATAAAAATGAAAACAAAAAGAAGTTTACTGTTGGTTTGCGCACTTGTTGTATTGACGCTTTGCGTCGTGCTTTCTGCGTGCAACACTTCGCAAGCCAAACCCAACTACGACTATCTCGTCACGTTCGACTACAACGTCGGCACGCTCGACGCAAACTGTCAGACGCAATATCTCGGCGTGAAGGCGAATTCGCTTGTGGGGCTCAAACCCGGTTCGCGTGAAGATTTCAAGCAATACGAAGCGTCGGGATACTATCTCGAAGGTTGGTATCTTCCCGAAAAAGACTCCGACGGCGACGTTGTCGTGGACGAAACTACGCAAATGGTCAAGCTGGCAACGAAGTGGAATTTCGAAACGATGCGCGTCAACGCAGACATTACGTTGTATGCAAGATTGCTCCGCGTTCCCACGATGATTTTCGTCGATAGAGAGACCGGTGAAGAAGTCAAGAGAGAAACCGGTACTCCCGAAACGAGAAAGGAAAGGCCGTCAAGCGTCGTCGCACCCACCAAAGACGGCTATACGCTTTACGAATACTACCAAAATGCGACGGGAAACGAAACGTTTGCATGGCCTTACGTGTTCGGCACGGAAGACGTGACCGTTTACGTCAAGTTTATCGAAGGTTCTTGGTATATCGCAAAGACGGAAGATCAGTTCTTGGCAGGATTGAGTTCAAACGAAAACATTTATCTCGATTGCGATCTCGATTTCACAGGCAAGACGTGGAGATATGCGGGCTTCAACGGTACGATAAACGGCAACGGACATACGATAAAGGGTATCACTGTCACGAGAAACTGCAATAAGTACACGCTCGGCGCAGGTATCTTCGGCACTCTCGGTGCAAAAGCGAACATATACGACCTTGTCATAGAAGACGCCACCGTCAATTTCAACGTGAAACTCGACAACGGCGAATTCGTCGGCGGATTCTTCGCATACGAAGCGAGAGAAGGCGCACAAATCAGCAACGTGAGAATCTTAAACGGAACGCTCAATTGCGATTTCGGTTCAAACAAGACGTCAACTGCGTACGAATGGATTGCAAAAGACGCGTCAACGACGACAAACTGCGACTATTCGGGCGTTACGATAGTGGGAGCAGGAAACTGACTTTCAAAATAAGATCAACCAAATACGAAAAAAACATTTACTTTCATATAAGGAGACAACATGAAAAACGCAAAGAAAATCACGACAATTGTTCTCATTGCGGCAATGATTATCGTCATGACGGCATCTCTTGCAGCATGCGATAAGAAAGGTCAGAGTTACGATCCCGAAACTCGTCCGTTTGCAATGAGCATCTCAACTCCGGACGGCGTTTTCAACCCATTTTTCTCAACGTCGGCATACGACTCTTCAATTGTCGGCATGACCCAAATCGGCATGCTCAGCACCGATTCCAAGGGCAACATCACATTTGGTGACAACGAGCCGACCGTGACAAAGGACTACACCGTTTCGGAAAGCGAAGAAGGCGGAAAGAAATACACCACTTACGAATTCCTTATCAAGAACGGCATCAAGTTCTCAGACGGACACGATTTGACGATCAAGGACGTATTGTTCAACCTTTACACCTATCTCGATCCGTCTTACACGGGTTCTGCAACCATTTATTCAACGGATATCGTCGGTCTTAAGAGTTATCGTCAACAACAACTTACAACGAGCGACTCCACCGCGTTTGAAGAACAATTCGTTTCCGACGCAAACGTCCGTATCGACGACCTTATCGATTACGTAACGTTCAAATACACCGGAACGAAACCCGATGATCGTCCTTCCGACCGTTGGAGCGACGAAGAAAAGGCTCAACTCGAAAAAGACTTCAAGTACGTTGCCGAGACTTTCCAAAAAGAACTCACGACGGACTGGAACAACATGGATATCGAAACCTACAAAAAGACTATGCATTCACCGACGCATGGCAAGTGTTTATGCTCAACGACGGCGGTATGAATGAACTTTTGCTCGAAGATCCTGCAAGACCCGGTCACAAATACAAAGACGAAAACGGCAACTACAAACTCGACAAAGCGGCTGCAGACGAATTCTACAACGACTCAATTTTGCCTTACGTTGAAGAAAACAGCGGTATGAGCAAAGACGACGCAATCAAAGAATACTGCATCAGCAGCGTTTTCACCGCATATTTCAAGACGACTGCGAACGGACAACTCGATATCACGAAAACTTCCGCAAGCAACTTTGAAACTATCGTCAAGTATTGGCAAACCGCATCTACGGTGCTCGATCAGTTCACCGCAGAAGCAAAGAGCAACTACTTCAAGGGCAGCACGAAGGTCGTGCCGAACATCAGCGGTATTACCACTCACAAAGTGACCAACTTCAACGGCAAGTCTCTCGGTGAAGAATACGACGTGCTCTCCATCAAAATCAATGACGTAGACCCGAAGGCAATCTACAACTTTGCATTCACCGTTGCTCCGATGCACTATTATTCGGGCACGTGGCACGGCAAAGATTACGTTGCGGCTTTCAACGGAACGACGGAATTCGGTCTCGAATTCGGTGAAATCACCTTCATGAACGAAGTTATCAATGCTTCCAACAAGGTGGGTCTCCCCCGTCGGTGCAGGCACTTACAAAGCGTCCAACGCAAGCGGCAGCGGCAACGTCACCAGCGATACATTCTTCAACAACAACATGGTTTACTACGAGCGCAACCCCTATTTCGAGACGCTCGGCAGCGGAATCAGCAACGCAAAGATCAAATACGTCCGTTACAAAGTCGTTGAAAGCGATCAGATCATCAACGCATTGACCAACGGCGATATCGACTTCGGTGAACCCAGCGCAACGCAACCCAACATCAAGGCGGTCAACGACGCAGGTCTCGGACACGTCGAAATCGCAACAAGCGGTTACGGCTACGTGGGCATCAACCCGAGATTCGTTCCTGACATCAACGTCAGAAGAGCAATCATCAAAGCGATGAAGACTTCTTTGATCACCGACAACTATTATCAGGGCGGTCTTGCAGAAATCATTTATCGTCCTATGTCGAAGACCAACTGGGCATATCCGAAGGACGCAACCATTTATACAAAAGGCAGTCTCACCTACGCATACGACAGCACGGGACAAGAAATCAAACGACTTGTCGAAGACGCAGGCTACGTGTTCAACGGCACTTGCTATGAAAAGAACATCGATGGTTTCGGTGTTGACAAACTCAACTACAAACTCACCATCGCAGGCGGTTCTACCGATCACCCGGCATACGCAATGTTCCTTAATGCGGCAAAGATTCTCAACAGCGTCGGATTCGATGTCAAAGTCGTGACTTCGCAAACCGCACTCAGCGACTTGTCCGCAGGTAAACTCGCAATCTGGGCGGCAGCGTGGTCTTCCACGATCGACCCCGATATGTATCAGGTCTATCACATGGATTCGCAAGCAAGTTCCACGAGCAACTGGGGCTATAAGCAAATCAAGGCAGGCAAGAACACCGAAGCGTACGCAGAAGAGTATCAAATCATCACCGATCTTTCCGCGCTCATCGACCAAGGACGTGCAACGACCAATCAAAACGAGAGAAAGGGCATCTATGCTCAGGCACTCGACAAGATCATGGAATTTGCAGTCGAAATGCCGACTTATCAGAGAAACGATATGTCCGCATACAACAAGAACGTGCTTGACGAAAGCACAATGACTCCCGCAAGCGAACGCTCTCCGTACAACGGATTGCTTTCAAGACTTTGGGAATTGAACTACAGATAAAATCTGAAACCGCACCTATCGGTGCAAAGAACAAACTCAACCAAACCGATACCGTCGGGTGTGAAAACGCCCGACGGAAAGACAGGAAACAGTTTATATGGATACGTTAAAATACATAGTCAAAAGACTGCTTCTGTCGGTGGTGATCCTATTTGGTGTGTCCGTCATCATATACTCGCTCGCGCGTATGATGCCGACCGACTACGTCGACAATCAATACTCGTCGGCGGTGCAACAGGGCACGATGAAACAGGAAGACGTTGACCGAATCAAAGAATTGTACGGTCTTGCCATGCCCGATGCGTATTTGCATCTCACGGTTGGCGACAACAGCAAATTTGCAGGCGAAACGTTCACCAAAAACACCAAAGAAGTCACTTACGACGAAGATATATCTCTCGGTATCAAGAGTTACAACTCCTGGTACGAAGGTTCTTTTGACGGCAGCAAAAACACCCGCGTTATAATCAAGGCGGACACCGACGAAGACGGCAAGTATCTCAACACCGGCAAGTTCAGCATCTGCAAGGTTACAAGTCGCGGCGCAAAGGCGGACGAGAAGACAGGCTCAGAAGAGACCACCGACGATTCCATGATTACGCTTGACGAAATCATCACACCCGTCGAAAGCGGCACTTACGTTGTCAACGAAACCGAAGGTATGGACAATCGCACCATTCGCAATATGACTTTTACGCTTTCAAGCGGCGAAGTCGTGACGGTGAATATGTCCTACAAGGTGGCGACGGGCGGAGACAAGTTCGTTGCAATCATCAAGGGATATTTCAACTGGCTCGGCAACCTTCTCAAAGGCGACCTCGGAATGTCCTTCAAGTATAAGAGACCGGTTTCGGACGTCATCGTTCAGAATATGGGCATTTCCTTTGCGATTGCATTCATCGCAACGATTTTGCAATTCGTAATCGCAATTCCGCTCGGCATCAAGGCGGCAACTCACCAATACGGCTTCGTGGACTATTCGGTCACCGTGCTTGCGATGATGGGTATAAGCCTTCCCACGTTCTTCCTTGCCGCTCTTGCAATTCGCGTGTTTGCGGTGCAACTCGGTTGGTTCGAAGTGGGTGGCATTGCGTCTGCTTCATTGCCTATGGACGCGTCTTGGATAGTGCGACTCGGAGATACGCTGTGGCACATGGTGTTGCCTATGGCGGTTCTCGTCATCCTTTCAATCGGCTCGCTTATGCGTTACACCCGTACGAACACACTCGAAGCACTCAACGCGGACTATGTGCGCACGGCAAGAGCGAAAGGTCTCAGCGAGAAAAAGGTCATATACAAACACGTATTCAGAAACACGATGATTCCGCTCGTCACGATGATGGCAGGCATTTTGCCGAGTTTGTTCGGCGGAGCAATGATAACGGAAACCGTGTTCAGTATCCCCGGTATCGGTAAACTTGCATACGACGCACTCGTTGTGGCGGATATACCGTTTATCATGGGCTACAACATGTTTATCGCAATACTGACGGTCATAGGAACGTTGTTCAGTGACTTGATGTACGCAATAGTCGACCCGCGTGTCAAGATAGGAAAGTAGGGGGTAAGTATGGACGAAATAAAAGACGAAATCATCGTTGGCAATCCGACGGAAACCCTGCTTGACGAACAAAACGACATCGTGAACTCAATCGGAAACGATGCGGACACGCAAAACGTCGATAACGTCGAAAACGACGCGTTGACAACGCAGGAAGTTAACAAAGAAAACGAAGAAAACGTCGAAGCCGCACAGAATGCGGACGATGAAGAAGAAAGCGTGGAAGAGATAACTTCGAGAACGCTCAGCCCCGGAAGAATCGTTCTGAAAAGATTTTTCAGATCCAAACTTTCGATAACGGGACTCGTGATGCTCGTCATTTTGTTCGCGTTTTCCTTCCTCGGACCGCTCTTTTCCAATCTCCCGTTCATCTGGGGCGAAAGAGAAGCGGACGACAGCAAAAAGGTCAAAGAGACGTATTACACCGAAGTGTCCGCGCCCGACTACGGCGAAGACACCGTGTATATCATCACTTATTCCGAACCGACCAACTATCTCAAACCGTCCAAAGACCACTTGCTCGGCACCGACGACAAGGGCTTTGACGTGTTCTCCCGTCTTATGTACGGCGGAAGAGTGTCTCTCACGGTGGGCTTCGTCGTCATTATCCTTGAAACGATAATCGGCGTGTTCCTTGGCGGCTTGGCAGGTTATTTCGGAAAGTGGGTGGATCAGATCATAATGCGTATAGTCGATATTTTCAACTGCGTGCCGACTATGCCTATGCTTATGATCGTCGGCGTCGCGCTCGACGCGCAAGACGTAACCGGCCCGGCGAAACTCTACATATTGATGGCCATGATGACCTTGTTCGGCTGGGCAGGCACGGCAAGACTCGTCAGGGGACAAATTTTGTCTCTGAGAGAGCAAGACTTTATGTTGAGTGCAGAAGCAAGCGGTCTTCCCGCAAGCAGAAAGATATTCAAGCATCTTATCCCCAACGTTATGCCGCAACTCATCGTTTCCATGACGCTCGGCCTTGGCGGAATCATTCTCACGGAAGCGACGCTCGGCTATCTCGGCATCGGCCTTCCCGCAGAATACGCAACTTGGGGTAATATGATAAACGCCGCCGCAAACAACACTGCGCTCCGTCTGTATCCGAATCTTTGGATTTCACCGGGTATTTGCATAGTGCTTGCGGTACTCGCGTTCAACTTTGTCGGCGACGGCTTGCGTGACGCGTTCGACCCGAAGGCAAGGAGATAATGTTATGTTTGAAAAGAAAGACAAATCAACAGATAAGAACAAGCATTATATAACCGCCAAAGAGTCTCGCAACATCGCAAAGCAAAATATACGCACGATAAAGCAACTCAAAAAGAAAAGAGCGGCATACACCAAAGACGACTACATCACCGAGATGAAAGACGAAAGAAACGTCGTGGAATTTGACGATTTGCACACTTATTTCTTCACGGACAACGGCGTTGTCAAGGCTGTCAACGGAGTGTCGTTCAACATCCCGCAAGGCTCAACGGTGGGCGTCGTAGGCGAATCGGGTTGCGGCAAGTCGGTGACGAGCCTTTCACTCATGCAACTCGTTCAAGGTCCTATGGGACAAATCGTGGACGGCAGCATCCGCTTCCGCTCAACGCAAAGAAAGGCGGTGGGCACGGAAGAGATCACCGAACCAGTGCTTGACGAAAACGGCAATCAAATGCTTGACGAAAACGGCGAGCCGATGGTGAAACCTTCTCTTGACAGACACGGTAAAGTGCGTCACAAAAAAGTCTTTGAAGAAAGCGAAGTCGTTTACGACATAGCCAAAACTCCTATTTCCGAAATGTCGAAAATCAGGGGCAGAGAAATCGCGATGATCTTCCAAGAGCCGATGACTTCTCTCAACCCCGTCTTTACGATAGGCAACCAACTTGACGAAGTCACCCTTCTTCACGTTGACGGCGCGGACAAGCAAATGGCAAAAGAAAAGAGCATCGAGATGCTCAAACTTGTCGGCATAGCGATGCCCGAGCACGTGTACAAGTCCTATCCGCACGAGCTGTCGGGCGGTATGCGTCAAAGAGTCATGATTGCAATGGCACTTTGCTGCAATCCTAAACTCATCATCGCAGACGAGCCTACAACCGCGCTCGACGTCACCATTCAGGCGCAAATTCTCGACCTTTTGCGTGACGTAAAAGACAAAATCAGCGGATCTATCATGCTCATCACTCACGATTTGGGCGTCATTGCCGAAATGGTGGACTACGTCGTGGTTATGTATGCAGGCAGAGTGGTGGAAAAGGGCACCGTGCAAGAGATTTTCAAAAATCCGATGCACCCCTACACGATAGGTCTTCAAAAGAGCAAGCCCGTCGTCGGAAAGGAAGTGGACAGACTCTACAGTATTCCCGGCAACGTGCCCAACCCCATCAATATGTTGCAAACCTGCTATTTTAAGGACCGTTGCAACATGAAATGCGACGCTTGCAAGGGCGACTATCCGCCCATGATTCAAGTTTCGCCCACGCACTTCGTGGCGTGCTATCGTTGCATCGATAAAGGAGAAATCGTATGACGGAAGAAAAAATCGGCGTGCAAAACGACGCGGAAATCGAAACGATTGAAATTGCAACGACGGACGTTGACGAAAACGAAAAAATCGGTGCGGAAGACACGACGGCAAAAGACGAGAAAAAGGAATCCGACGACGATTATCTTCTTGTCGTGAACGACCTGAAAGAGTATTTTCCGATTTCAAAGAGCCTAATTAAGAGCAACACCGTGTATCTCAAAGCGGTGGACGGCGTTTCTCTCAAACTCAAGGCAGGGAACACCATCGGTATCGTCGGCGAATCGGGCTGCGGTAAGACAACTCTCGGCAGAACAATTCTTCGTCTATATGAACCGACGGCCGGCGAAGTCATCTTCGAAGGCAAGCACATCGAAAAACTCAAAGGCAACGCTTTGAGAAAGATGCGCCCCAACTTCCAGATGATATTCCAAGATCCCTATTCTTCGCTCTCTCCGCGTATGACGGTGGGCGAAATCGTCGGCGAAGCGGTGAAGGTGCATCATATCGTGCCGAAAGAGCAATACAAGGAATATATTGTCGATATTATGACAAAATGCGGACTTCAACCGCACTATTTCGACAGATACCCGCACGAGTTTTCGGGCGGACAAAGACAACGTATTTGCATTGCAAAGGCACTTGCGCTCAAACCGAAACTCGTCATTTGCGACGAGCCGGTCTCTGCGCTTGACGTGTCCATACAGGCGCAAATCATCAACTTGTTCAAGGACTTGCAAGAAAGCGACAACCTTGCTTATCTGTTTATATCGCACGACTTGTCGGTTGTTGAACACATCTCCGACGAAGTGGGGGTTATGTATCTTGGCAACATGGTGGAATACGGCTCGAAACGCGAGATGTTCGACAATCCGCTTCACCCGTACACTAAGGCGTTGTTCTCGGCAGTTCCCGTGCCCGATCCCGACAGCAAGATCAAGAGAATCGTGCTGCAAGGAGACATTCCGTCCCCGGCAAATCCGCCGAAGGGCTGCAAGTTCCACACTCGCTGTTCGGAATGTATGAGCGCGTGCAAACTGTTCCAACCCAAGTTTACAGACCTTGGCGGCGGACACTACGTGGCGTGCCACAAGTATGACCAAAAAGTGCTTGACGAGATGCCGTTTTACGACGAGCTTGTCAAACTCGAAGACGAACGCAATGCCGAAATCGACGAGATGAAAGCACAAAAGAAACAAAAGAAAGAAGATGCCGCAAACAAAATCAAAGAATTGTTAAAAATCAAAAAATAATTTGCGGATATAAGGGGAAAGAGAGTGTCGCTCAGGCGACAGCAAGGCGGGAACGCTTTGCAAGGAGAAAAATTTATGACTACATTGAAGAAAATCGTACCCATACTCGCAATCGCATTGTGCATTGTGCTTTGCGTTGCGTTGGTTGCGTGCGACGACACCCCCGAAGCACCGACTCAGTATACGGTCACTTTCGTTTACGGCAACGGTGCGGCAAACGACACGGTTAAGGTTGACGAAAACGCAACCGTGACTAAACCCGCCGACCCCGAAAGAGACGGATACGAATTTGTCGGTTGGAAAGAAGAAAGTTCAAACGAAGACTTCGATTTCGATACGAAAATAACGAAGGACACCACACTCGTTGCGCAGTGGAGCGAAGTCGCAAAAACCGCGCGCATAAGATGGTCGGACGACGAAGCGGCAAGATTCGTATTTGCAGGCACTACTCCCAAGAACGTTGCAATCGGCACGGTCGTCGAATTCGGCGTGCGCGTGTCTCCGTATTACGTGGGTGAACTCAAGGTTTACGCAGGCACGCAGGAGTGCGTTCTCGGTGGAAACGGCAAATACAGTTTCACCGTGGAAAAATCCGTGACGGTCAGCGTTGACGGACTTCGTCACGACGATGCGAAGATCAAGGGACTGGGCAATGCGAAAAGCCCTTATCTCATCTCCAATGCGGCGCAACTTAAAACCTTCACCGACAGCATCAACGCAGGCGAAGACAAATATAAGGAATCCTTTGTCGCGCTCACTTGCGACATCGATTTCAACGGCGAAACCATCCAACCCATCGGCGGCGCAAAGACCTATTTCATGGGCACGTTTGACGGAAGGGGACACGTTGTGTCCAACTTCAATCTCGAAGTGGAAGAAGGCGTTGCGGGCTTTTTCGGCTATATCGCAACCGCAACCGTCAAGAATCTCACGATAGATTCCGACATAGCGGTGGAGACGCTTGACAAACAGTACAACTACATTCTCGGCGGCATCGTTGCCTACAACATCGGCGGCGACGTCATCAACTGCAATTTCAAAGGTTCTTACACCGTGACCAGCACGCTTCCGAGCGATAATATCGTCTATCTCGGCGGTATCGTCGGCTTTATGCAAGGCTACGGCACGGAGTATATGGCGACCGCGTCTTTCTGCACGGTGCAGGCGGATCTCGTTTCAAACGGACAATCTTCGCTTTACGCAACGGGCGGTATAGCGGCAGCGGTGTACGGCCCGAACAATGCGTCTTCGGCATACGTCAACAACTGCTCGTTTATCGGCAACGTTGAAGGCAGAAACAAATATGCAGGCGGCATCGTGGGTTATCTTCGCACGGCGGCATCCGTCGCAAACTGCTACGTTGACGGAAAAATCGAAGCCAGAAGCGGCGGTGACGCGTCTTACGCAGGCGGTCTCGTCGGCGCAAGCGACAACGAATCCGCAATCTCTTCCAGTGTGGCTATCGGTGTTTTGTCAAGTTCCAAACAACAGGGCGAAGACGAACTCAGTGATATTTCCGGCTTGATTTTCAGAAACGGATACAACGAAATCGACACGAAAAAAACGGTGCTTTTCAAAGCGTACTACACTCAAGACGGCAACATCACGGACGGCAAGAGTTACAGTGCGAATTCCGTTGCGGATCTTTGCGATTTGCTCGGTTGGAACGCTTCCGAATGGAAAGAAGACGACGGTGCGATTTTGCCTGTGTACAGTGAAGAACCCGTGGGTAGCATTTCCGCAACTTTCGTGTTCGGCAGAAACGTGACGAAAGAAGACAACGACGGCAATCCGCTCACGCAAACGGAAGACACCGTGACCATAACGGGCGTTATGCCGATTTACTACATCTACGGCGGAAGCGGAATGAACACTTTCGTTGCGGATAAGGAAAGTGCCGACGACACCAAGAACATGGTTTCTTACGGCTACTTCTTCGACGCGGAATGCACGAAGAGAATTCCGTCTTCCTTCCTTATCACTGCAGACGTGACCGTTTACGTCGGATTTGCGGACTATACGAAAGTCGAAGGCGACTACTACGCCGTGCTTCAGACTTTGAAAAACAATAAGATTTACAATGCCGAATTGCATCTCGTCTTTGACGACAACGGCAAGATGACGATGTATTACGACGGAATCGTTGCCGACTATATGTATGTCTACAACGGTGAAAAACTTCTCGTTAAGGACGCGTACTTTGCATATCTCGTGTATACGTCAAAAAACGATTCTTCTCTCCTTGCAGACTACTATGCCGACATCGAAGGCAACGTGCTTAACATCTACGACAACCTGTTCTTCACAAACGAAAAGACACAACGTTATCGTGGCAAGAAAGCAAAACGCCGCAATGGGCACGTGGTATACGAGCGACGGCACGACGTACACGTTCCTTTCAGACCTTACGGGCGAAAGAACGAACGTAAACGGCACGGAAACTTTCACTTACACTTGCAACGAGAACATCGTAACGATGACGATCGGCACAACCAGAATCATCGCGTCCATAAGCTCGAACGGCTTGAGCATGGAATCCACAAGCGCAGGACTTCAACTTGAAAAACGCGACGTATTCGCAGGCAAGTGGGAATCTGATTTCAGCAGACTGGATACCATAACGTTTGACGGCAAAGGCAACGTGGAATACAAGGGTAAAAAATACGAATACGTCTTTGACAGCGAAAACGAAAAAGCGACTTTCGGCTCGTTTGAAGCGTCTTTCAACGAGAAAGGACTTCTCGTCGTGAAGAGCGGCGATACGTCGTCGGTTTTCGGAAGAGAAGGCTCGTTTATCGGAACGTGGACGGACAATCTTCTCAAATACACCATAGTGCTTGACGGTATCGGCAAAAACGGCTACGGCACCGGCAAAGATTCAAACGGAATAAGTTTCCACTACGTTGCGGAATACGACGAAACGGGCACGTTGATGGTCAATATGTTTTATCAGACCAGACTTTACGGCATGTTCAATCTCGCAACCGGCAAAGACGGTTCGGAAGTGCTTTATCTTGCGGGATACTACGCTTCTACGGGTATGCTCGTCGACGACTACAACATGACCTACTACGATCCCTTCTTCGGAACGTGGAACGGCACGAACGGCGCAACGTACACCTTCAACGGTTTCGGCCCGTACAACATCGACATCACCACTTCTTCGCAAGGAAGATGGTATGTCAAAGGGTTTGTGACGGTTGAAAAGGACGGCAAGACCGTTGAAGTGGAATATTTCTACGACAAAGCAAAACAACAGGCGACTTTCACCGTGGACGGCGTGGTCTACACGGCAAAACTTGACGCAAACGGCATTTCGGTTAACGAAGTGACCTTCAAAGCACCCGATTACGTAAGTCAATACGAATATCACGTGGGTGACGACGTGTTGAGTTTCAACGGCAAGAGCCCCGTCGGCTTGGGCAAGGCGACTTTGACGACTGCCGACGGAGTCGAAACTTACGATTATACGACTGCCGACGTCGAAAACAAATACGTCGTTACGCTAACAAAAGACGGTGCGGTCGTTTACGTCATAACGTTTGTCAACGGCGGTGCAACCATTGAAAAGGACGGAGTGAAAATAGAAAACTTCGGCTTACATCACAAACTTGTCGGAAAAGAATATCTCGTTTCCGGCGAAAACACGTTCTCTATAAGTGGCGCAATGGACATCAGCGGCAGAGCGAAAGGCACGTTTGCGGGCATTAAAGTGGACGTTTACTACGTTGACGAAAACTACGTTTCGATTTATATCGACGGAACGTTCCTGTACTATATAGGATATCTTGACGAAAACAACGCAGTCGTGCTCGACGGCAGCAATCAGACCGTGACCGTGCTCACAGTTTCCGATCAATATGCGGGAACGTACACGGCGGCGGACGGTTCTACGCTCGTGCTCGACGGCAGAAGCAAAGGCTCGGAGTACGTCTACGCATACGCAACGCTTACGACCGTTGAAGACGTGGACGGAGTCAGAGAAGAAACGGAATATATGTACGCGTACAAAGTCGAAAACGGCGAAATCAACGTGTACGATATCGACAAATCGGGCGAAGAAACGGTTCTCGTTCTCAAATACAAGATCAGTTTCACCGAAGTTGCGGGCGCAAAGGCGTTTGCGAACTCCGACGGCAGCGTCACGATTTATCTCGTTGAAGCGGGGGAATAAGGAGCGGATATGAAAAACAAAAGAATCGTATTGAGTATCTTGGCGATTGCGCTCATCGCGTGCATTGCGTGCGTGGCAGTCGCTTGCGGAGAAAAAGGTAAAGACAAGTTCACTGTTTCTTTCGGCGGCGAAGGCGTGAGCGGCATCTCTTCTCAGGAAGTCGAATCGGGTGCGTGCGCTCAAAGACCGCAAGACCCGCAAAGAGACGGCTATGAATTCAAAGGATGGGCGGAAGAAGGTCAAAGCACGCTTTTCGACTTTGCAACGCCCATAACGAAGAATACCGCACTCGTTGCGGTTTGGGAAGAGGTCAAGAAAAACGAACTCGGCAGCAAGAACAATCCGTATCTGATTGCGACTGCCGACGACCTTGCGGACTTTGCAGACAAAGTCAATCATCCCGAAGAAGACGACAATGAAAAGTATGCGAAATCTTTCTTCAAACTCGTTGCGGACATCGATATGGAAGGAATTCCTTACGTTTCGGCAGGACAACTCGTCACGCTCAACGAAGGTGAAGAGAACGAAAGAATGGTGTACGGTTTCAGCGGCAGTTTTGACGGCAACGGACACACGATCAGCAATCTCACGATCAAGAGAAATTTGCGTTCGGGAATGTCATACGTCGGCTTGTTCGGCTATTGCCACAGAGCCACGATCACCAATCTCACGCTTGACAACGTCAGCTATGCGGTGGTCAGCGGCGCAGATAAAAACGACATCGGCGCATACGTCGGCGGCATTGTGGGCTATGGCAATCTCACCAACATCTCCAACGTGAGAGTGTCGGGCGATCTCAACATGAGCCTTTGCGCATCCAACCCGTCACGCATCGGCGGTATCGCTGGCGGACTTGACGTCTATGATTCGAAAACCGCATATATCGCATACGTGAAAAACTGTGTGTCCGAAGTGAAAGTCGTGGCAAAGAGGTTTGAAGACGACGGAAGTGCGTCAAGTCTTGATTCGGCTGTCAACGGCGGCATCATCGGCGCAACTTCAACGGCGTCCAACGGTGCGCTTGCAGTGATCAACTGCGTGACCACCGCCAATGCGGCAGTGGAAGGCGGCGAGTGGGTTGGCGGCATCATGGGCTATGCAAGCTGCTCGAGAATGTCAATAATCAACTGCGCAAACTACGCAAGAGTCAAAGCCACCAACAAAGACGTTTCTTATGCGGGCGGCATCATCGGATATTCAAGCAACGACAACACTATTTTGGACTGTTTCAGCACGGGCAGAGTCACTGCAACCAGAGCGACGTCCACAACCTATAAGAGCTATGCGGGCGGCATCGCAGGCTACACTTTCACGGACGATTACAGCGGCGGATATTACGATGCAGGCACCGTGATTGAAAACTGCTTCTACAAACTCGCGCCGTCCACCACGGACAAGACCAACGCGGCAGGCACGAAAGCGGAAGAAGGCGCAACCTTTGACGCAGAGTGGATTGCCCAAAACGTCAAGTGGGATATGAGCGAATGGACGCTTGAAGGCGGCATCGCAATCCCCAAGACCGATACGGCAATCAGCGGCACGCACACCGTGTCCCTTGTCAAAGGCGATACGATCATCGAAGAAGAAGTCAGACAATTCGATGCAAGCTCGTTTGCGATTGTTGGCAAGCTTGACGCATTGAGCAACGAAGGCAACAACTTGTTCTTCGACTGGGAGTTTGAAAGCGGCGCAAGATACCGCTATTACGTCCCGGTTGTGAAAGACATGACTTTCAAGGCGCGTTTCGGCGATTCGAGCAAAGTCACACACGTCTACACGGGCAAGGGCGAATATCACGGTCAAGTTGACGGCGGCGTGTTGTATCTCGCTCCGGACGGAACTTTGAAACTTGTCAACGGCAACGCAATCGGCGGCAAATACACCTATGACGGCAACAGCATCTTGTTGCTCACCTTCTACAACAACTACGGCGACGTCAGCGCAAAGTTGACGGAAGACGGCAGCATCAAGCTCGTTTTTGACTACGGCATGTCCGGACAAGTTGAGTACACCTACACCAAGTCCGACTTGAAAGTGTTTGGCGAATACTACAACGAAGACGGCGACGTGTTGACGTTCAGCGACGGCAAAATCAGCTATCAAAGCGAATCGGTAAAGAACGACAAGGGCATCGTGAAGAGCTACAGCGGCACGTACACCATTGACGGCAACGACATCACGATCGAGAGCAAGTGGCTTGCCAATTATTTCACATCCATGAGCGCAACCGTCAACGAAGACATGACTTTGACGGTCAACTTTGTCGGCAAGAACGGCGTTGCGGGCTACACCAACGCGATATTTGCGCAACCCACGGCAAACTACAAGGGACAACCGTTTGTCGGCACGTACTACACCCCGTACGTTGCCACGACGGACAGCGACAAGATCGCGTATGCTCAAAACTACGAGATCGAATTCCGTGAAGACGGCGTTGTGGCATATCGCAGCTTGTACTCCGAGACGCTCGGCACGTACGCAATGTTCAAGAACAACACGCTTGCGAGAATTTCGCTCGAAGGTCGCATCGGCACTTTGTATTTCGATGCGGAGAAGGGCTTGTTCTACGGCGATTTACACAGATCCGATTCACAGCGCGACGCGTTGGTGCTTCCTGCGTCTGACGGCAACGTGAGATCTTATCTCATTGCGGGCGACATCAATAACGTGGTGTACGTCAATGATGCGGGCGCGTACTATATGAAGGACGGCCAATTGCAAGACAGCACGCAAATCGTTGCGCCGAACAACTTTGCAAACGGCGACAGAGTCACCATCGGCGGCGTGGATTACAGAGTGGTCTACACCAAGTATAGCAATGAAAACGCAAGCTACAAGTCGCAATACATCCTTTACGCCATCGGCGCGGAAGAAGGCACTTACACCTATGGCGACAAGACCTTCACGCTTGACGGTATCGGCGGTATAACGGGCGCAAAGGAAACCTATTCCGCATACGAAGTGTACGGCGATCTCGTGGTTGCGGTGTTTGACGATTTCAGCATTGTCGGCTTTGACTTCAAGGCTGCAAAAGCGGCAAACGGCGTTGTGACGCTTGCAAAAGCGGACGGCTACGGCGGCGTGTACTACCAAGGCGGAAACATCAATGTCCAAGACAAAAACGGCAATGTGATCGGCAAAGAGTATATCGAAAGATACTATTTGCTCATGGTTGACGGCTACGGCCATTCCAGAGTGCTGTATTATAGAGCGGACGACAAAGAATATCGTCCAAATTGGAGCAGTGAAAACCACAACGGTTGGGCGCAATACACCGTGACCGCAACGGGCGTACACGTTGAATACAACTCATCGCAAGTCTACGATTTTGTGTTCTATTATGACAACAACCTGCTCTTTGTCAAATGCACGACAGGAGTTCTTAAAGGAAACAACGTACCCCAAAGTGGGCTACACCGGCACGACGGAACTTCCCAAACTCCCTGCGAGCGCAGTGGGCAGTTACACCGGCAACGAGTCAAGCGGCGCGGCAGTGGTGTTCAATCTCAAACAAGACTTGACGGGCACGTACAAGGGCATGCCGTTTGTGGCAGTGTATGACGGCGCAAATCGCGTCTCATTCACGATCGCAAGCGTCAGATACTTGTTTGACGTGACCACCAACGTCATCACCTACGACACCGAAAGCGTGACGCTCACAAGAACGGGCGAAGTGACGGAAGTCATCCCGACGGCATTGTGCGGCACGTGGCGCGGAACTTGGAGCGGTTACGGCACATCTGGCGGAAGCGAAAGAAGTTTTGTCATCAAAAGCACAGGTGAGTTCGTTTATCAAGGTACGGTGAGTGGCACTTTGGCAATCAAAAGCCAAACTGCAAGCACAATCGTGTTGACCGTTGAGGCAAAAGACAGCACCACCACCTACAACTTTACAATCACTTACAAAGTGGACACAAACAGCATGAGCGCAAAGGTGACTTACGTTATGGAGAACGAATCCCGTATGCTTGAATGTTCTTCGCTTTCAAAAGTGACGGAATAAGCACGTAGAAACGATATGATAAAGGGTGTGCAGACACGTCTGCAACCCTTTATGTATATTTATTCATACAAATGTGAGACAATATGCATAAAATCATAATATTATACAACGCAAACTTAAAAAAATATGAAAAAAGTTGATTTTTTTCTACTATCAAATAATTGACGGTTGGGCAAAGCGGTTGTATAATAATTCACATATTAGGGTTATAGAGTGAATTTTATTCCTTAATATTGTATCAAAACAAGACAAAAACAAAACGAATATTCATCAAAAAGGAGAACACAAAATGACGAGAAGAAAAGTTTTTATCGCTTTCGCAGCGGCAGTTATGATTCTCGTGTTGACAGCGGCTTTGTTCGTTGCTTGTGACCAAACCAAGACCTACACCGTCACCTTCAAAGACGGTGAAACGGTCGTAAAAACGGTTTCGGTCAAGGACGGCGCAACCATTGCCGACGCAGATCTTCCCGCAGATCCCACAAAGGATTCAGCGGTGTTTGAAGGTTGGTTTGACGGTGACAAAGCATTCGACAAGACTGCGGCAATCACCGGCGACGTAACCTATACGGCAAAGTGGACGAGCCTTTTCACAGTGACCTTCAAAGACGGTGACACGGTCATCGCAACGGCAACGGTCAAAGACGGTGAAAAGATTGCAGCATCCGATATCCCCGCAAACCTTGCCGACACCCAAGACGCAGCGTTTGAAGGTTGGTTCAACGGCGACAACGCATTTGACAAAGACGCGGCAATCACCGCAAGCGTTACGTACAACGCAAAATGGACGGGACTCTTCAACGTTACGTTCATGAACGGTGACACGCAAGTCAAATCAGTCAAAGTCAAAGACGGAGCGGTTATTTCCGCAGAAGACGTTCCCGGTGCACTTGCAGACACCGATTTCGCATTCCTTGGTTGGTTTGTCGGTGACGTTGCATATGATAGCAGTGCAGCAGTGACTTCCAACATCGTGGTCAATGCAAAATTCAGCACGTTCTTCAAGTCCTATATCGGCACTTGGCACGGCGCAACGAGCGATTGGGATCCTATCGCATACACGGTTGTCGTTGATGCAAATTCCATCAGCGTGACCATTGGCAATGCAGCGGCTCAAGTTGCAACCGGTGTTGCCGTTGACGCAGACGGCAGTGTTATGTTCAAGCTCGGCGAAACCGATTATATGCTTTATCAAGACTATGACGGCAGCCTCAAAATTTTCGAAAGCAGCGATGTCAAGCTTTCCAAAGAACTTGCAGGCAGAGTTCACGTTTCTTCTTCAGATATCGTCGGCACTTACACGACTGAAGGCGGACACACAATCGTCATCAACAAAACTTTTGCAAAAGTTGACGGCGTTCTCGGAACGGGCTTCTATTACAATGTTAGCAGCGGTTACTCTTGGTCAATCGGTGACAATTATAGCTCTCTTGCATACGACAGCAGTGCTCAAGCATGGATTTACAAAGAAGGCACATCTTCTGCCGCAGACAAGCTCATCGTCCCCGAACTCGTTGCAATCGACATTCCTGCGGAATTTATCGGCAACTGGTACGGCACGTTTGAAAGCTTTGGCTCAACTTCATACTTCCTTGTCAAAGTGACCGCAGACGGCGTGTTCGCTTACACTCCGGGCAGTGGTTTTGCAAAAGTCGGTGTCGCAACCGAATATAAAGACGGCAAGCTCACAGTCGTAGGCCTTGACGAAACAATCACGGCATCCATTGCCGACGGCAAACTCGCCTACAAGAGTGATGCGGCATACGGCGCAGATTATCAACTTGAAAAAGGCACGGTTGTCGTGTTCGAAAACAACTACTCCGTGTTCTACGTCGCAAAACTCGGCGCAGACAACAAGATCGATCAAAGCACTTTCGCTCTTGAAGATCCCCAAATGAAAGCAGGCTACACCTTCAAAGGTTGGGCAGGCGATCTTGACGGCGCAGAATTTGACGAATCCGCAACCTTCGCAGACAGCGCAGTGTTTGTCGGCTCGTCCGAAAAGACCGGCTATGTTGTGACTTTCAAGAAAACTTCTTCCGACAGCGATCCCGTTATCGCAGTTGTGGAAATGACCAACGGCAAACTTGCAGCCGATCAAATTCCCGCAGCATTGACTTATGAAGACGGTTCTGTGTTCGCAGGTTGGTACACTTCTGCAGGCGTTAAAGCAACTGCAGACCTTGCAATCACCGCTGACACCACGTTCATCGCAAAGTCAGTCAAAGAATCCGACTATGCGGGCGCATGGGTTTCCACCGAAGCAGGAAAGGAAATTACGCTTCTTGTCGCAGACGGCAAATTGACTTTCGGTGAAATTGTAAATGTTGCATATACGTTCAATGAAGACGGCTCTATCTCTTACGGCAAGAACCGTGACAACAGTGCAAAGTATTCTGTCGTGCTTACTGTAGATGGTATCAAAGCAACCTATCGTCATCTTGATTCGATGAATGAAGACTATGAAGAAGACGTGTACACTTTGACTGCATTGAAAGCTATCTCCGGTGTTGCAGGTTCGTACAAATCGGACAATGCCCACAGATTTGTCATTGCAGAGAACGGTTTGGTTACAACTGCGGCAAACACCGACAATGTCTTTATGGGCTATGTAACAGGTTCTTCCAAGTCTAACTTCACGATTGTTTACAAGACGTCAAGTTCGATAAAGTCACAAACAGTGAAGGGTGCAAGAATCGACGCAAAAGGCAATTTGGTCCTTGGCAAAATTACTGCTGATGCAGAGATTCTCATAAAAGATCTCAAAGGCTTCAAATCCTACTATATGGCTGACGAAGGAACATTGTATGTCTACACCAACAGCGATGACACAATCACATACGTGTTCAAGACTTCCAGTGACAAGTACGCGTACGTCAAAGCAGAAGACATCACAGGTACGGTTGCCGAAGGCGAAATCTTCACAATCACCTATGGTTTGTACAATGGAACGTACAAAAAGACCAACACAACTCAAACCTACAAGATTGTCAATGGCAAACTTACAACCGCAGGCGCAGAAAAGGGTGAATATACTGCAGAAGGCAAAGATGCATTGACTCTCAACGGCTTTGGCGATGCAACGCTTGGTGAAAAGTCCTACAAGTATAGCATCAACGCAAAGAATGTTGTTGTTCTCACCGGGGAAGCCACTCTTGGCGTTACGCTTGACAGCAAAGCAAAGACCTACGCAGAAGTCGCAAGTGACGGTTTTGTGCATACGTATATCGATGCAAGCAATGACAAATACACCATGGTGTTTGACGGCTTTGGCGGAGCAACCTTGACCAGTGTAAGTTCTTATAGCTCGTCTGTCTATATCTATAGTGGCACATACACTCTCGGCACCGGCACCGTGACTGTTGCAAAAACAAGCTATTCCTACAACAAGACTTACACCATCGAAGAAAGCGGCAATGTTCTCGTAAGCACTGATGGTAAGAAAGTGTTGAAGGTTGCAGGATACGTTGTGGAAAACAAAGTGGAACAATTCAACGGATATTATGTCAATGGCGATGGAAACATTGAGATTTCAGTTGCTAAAGACAAAACTGTGACGATTCTTTTGAATGGCGTTGCAGTTAAAAAGGTTAGCGTAAATTGGAATGGCACTGTTTTGACTTTCGATGCAGATGATTATGATGCACCGAAAGAAGGTTGGACTTCTGAATTTACAATTGTTAAAGATGGTGACAATGTAAAACTTAGCCACGCTTGCAAACAAAGCTATGATTCAATTTATGAAGAATTTGAAACAATACAAAAGGACATAGTTTTTACAAAGTCAACAAAGCCTTCCGCTGAAACGGATGGACTTGAAGGAACTTACAAGTCTGGCTCAAATGTAATCGTTCTCGACGGCAAAGGAAACGGTACACTCAATGGCAATGCATTCACGTATTCCGGCACCGGTAGCACAAAACAAGTTTCTGCATTCGGAGCATTTAACGGAAGTGCAAACACGTTTACAGTAACCGCAACCGGTATAGATGTCAGCTTTGATGATGAGTATTATGAGAATACATTCAAAGCATCTTTCACCAAAGAAGCAGCAGAAACTCTCGATGCATTTGCAGGTACGTGGACTTATGGCAGCTTTGTGTTGACATTTGATGGCAAAGGAAATGGCACATTCAACAATGGAACAGAGTTTAAGTTCACATACACCGTGTCGGGAAATGTCGCAAACATTTCAAATTTTGGCGCATTTGATGGTGGCCAAAACAAGGCAACTTTGTCGTCCGACGGTTCATCGGTTGCTCTGAAAATTGCAGATAGTTATGATGAAACATCAATGTCTCAAACTTTCACCAAACAAGCATAATCAATGCTATTGAACAAACAAAATCCCCGAGCGGTTTGCTCGGATTTTATTTTTCTCACAAAATCAGCATGTTTTTGTGAGAAAACAAAAAAGCGACACACAAAATGCGTGTCGCTTATAAATATGCGATAAAAAGAATAAAACCGAGCGGAGCGAAGCAGCAAGCCGACAATCTGCGGAATTGCGGCATGAATTTTTGTCCATGCGTGAATTAATAGCAAAGATTTTCGGCGCGGTAGAGCAGTAAAAATCAAGCAAACAAAAAAGCGACACACAAAATGCGTGTCGCTTATAAATATGCGATGATTTTTACTGTATTTCATTCAGCTGTGATTTGTTGAGACGGATGAGTTTGTTGTCAACGCCAAGTTTGCTGATAAGGTCGTGCATCGCTTTGTCAAGGGCTTTGTCTTTGCGGTAGTCCGCTTCGAAGATCCAGTCCACACGTTCGTGTTTCAGCAAGGGTTGCACTTTGTCTTTTTGTCCGTTTTGGTAGAGCGCAATGGAGTGTCCGCCCGATTGTTTTACAAGTTTCATGCAAGGCACGTCCGTCAAGCCGTCGCCGATGTAGATCATGTTGTTGAAATACACGCGTCTGTCGTCGTCGGGGCGGGATGCGTTGACGTCCACGTTGTTGCTGATGTCAAGCACGCCTTTGTTGATGCGGTATACAAACTGGGTTTTGTTGGTGTAGTTGACCGCCATTTTTGCCCAAATAGGTTTGCCCGTTTTGGAGTTGTAGAGAAATTCGCTTGCAAAAATCTTTTTGAAGAACTTTGCTATGCTCGAGCCTTCTATGATTTCTTTCAGTCCCGAAGAGAGAACGTAGTGTTCCACTCTCACGCCTGCTTCTTCGCCGTATTCGTTGACTCTTTCAAACCATTCCTGAACGCCGGGGAGATATTCGATATGTTTTCCGCATTCCACAAGGTCTCCGCGCGTGAACGGTTTGCCCGTTTGCTCTGATTTTGTGATCATGCAATACATATACGTCAGCACGCTGTCCATTTGCTCTTTTGACGCAATCTCGCCCGTGCCTCTCCAAAAATCGTCCGGCTGCATGCCAAGGCCGGGGATGAAAGTGTACTCCTGCATGTCGCGCGTGCAGAGAGTTTTGTCAAAGTCGTACATTATCGCAACGATAGGTTTGCTCATTTTGCCACCTTGAAAGTTTTTTTATATTTTAACAGTTTGTCCGATTTATGTCAATAGCAAGCAATATCCGGCAAAGAATATATATATATTAAATGTTAAATATCTATTGAGATATACCCCATAAATATGTTAGAATATATCCATAAATTCACCAAAAGGGACGTTTATGAAAAAGAATAAGAAAAACGACGTGGCTCTCGAGCCTATTGCGGAAGCGGACAGAGTGCCGCTCAAAGAGAAACTCGCCTATGGTATCGGCGGTCTCATGGACGGCGGCGGCGTGAGCATGATGTCTTGCGTTATGCTTGCCTACATGACCAAAAACGGCATCGCAATGACGGTGGCTTCCACCATTATGATGCTCGCAAAACTGTGGGACGCTATCACCGACCCGTTTATGGGCTTCATATCCGACAACACGCGCGGAAAGTGGGGCAGACGTAAGCCGTATATGTTCTTCGGCGGCATATCGCTGTTCATCTGCATTTTCTTCGTGTTCCTGCCCGCAAGGGAGTGGGGAATGTCCGTCGGCGGCTTTACGGCGTATATAATCATCCTATATCTTATATGGAACACGTGTTCGACGGTCACGCAAGTGCCGTATTGCTCGATGGCAAGCGACATAACCCCGTCTTTTAGAGAACGCAACAACGCAAACACCGTCAAACTCGTTTTCACGGCAATCGCGTCGGGGCTCGGATACGTTCTTCCGCTCGTGTTCATCGAAGCACTCACAAATCCGGACGGAACGGGCTTCCTTTTCATGCCGCAACTTTCGTCCGTCGATTTCTGGCTCTGCATGAGCATAATTTTCGGAACGCTGTTCGGCGGCGGTCTCGTCATTTGCGGTATCTTCGTCAAAGAACGTATCAATCCCAAAACTCCAAAACAGAGATTCAATTTCAAACAATTCGTCAACAGTTACGCGATTCCGTACAAAAACCGCTCGTACCGCTGGCATATCGTGATGTACGTCACCGCGTTTATGTGCATGGACATTATCTCCGCACTCGCCGTTTATTACGCAACGGACGTGTGGCACGGCTATGAACTGTTCGGCATGAAGATGTCTTCGCTCTTCATCATTGCTCCGCTTATGGTGGCGGCTGTGGTTATGTTCCCGCTCGCTCGCGTCATGATGGACAAGAAGAGCAAACAATTTGCTTTCCGCATGGGCTTGCCGTTCTATATCGGCGGCGGCATTATGCTTGCGGTTATGGATCCGAGTTGGGCACCGCCCATTCTCGTCCCCATCGTCGCGCTCATCATGGGCTTGGGCTTCGGCGGTGCGCAAATGATGCCTTGGATTATATTCCCCGACACCGTCGACGTTGCGGAAATGGCAACCGGCGCAAGACCCACCGGCACGTACAGCGGCATGATGACTCTTGCAAGAAAGGTCGGCGGCGCACTCGGCGTGGGTATGGTCGGCTGGATTATCGGCGGTCTCGGCTACGTTGAAAACAAGTCGGACGACGTTGCGGCATACATCCCGCAAAGCGACAAAGTGTTGCTCACGATACGTCTTGTTCTCGGCATTTCGGTTGCGGTGTTCATCACCGTTGCGCTCATTGCGTCTTTCAGATACAAAATCAACAGCGCGAAACTCACTCGCATACGCTATTTCATCGAAGCAAGAAAATCCGGCAAGACTCTCACCGACGAAGAATCAAAAGAAAGAGAAGCACTCGTTGCAGAACTTTACGGCAAGGTCAATCCCGACGACGTTGTTGAAATTGTCGTGACCGAAGAAGACAAACACAACGCATACGTCGAAGGCGTGGAATCGGCTCTTGAAGAAATCTCCGAAACAGATTCTGAAATTTCATCACTTGAAAAAGAATTGCGAGTTGCAAAACTTGAAAATGAGATTGAACTGGAAAAAGGAAAGAAAACGACTATATGCACTTATTGTGGCGCGAAGAACAAGGCAAGTGATCATGTGTGTTCGGTGTGCGGTGCAAAACTTGATGACAATCAATCAAGAAACTGATTTTGTAAAAATAAGGAGTGCTAATGGCTCATTTTGAAACCCGCGACGGAAGATGCGTCGCGGTGAAAGAAAAACGGCAAGCCGTTCAGAATATTGCAGCTCACCGATATTCACATCGGCGGTTCTCTCGCAACGAGAAAAAAAGACAAACTCGCGCTTGCGGCAGTCGAGAAAATCGTGAACGCATCGAACGCCGATTTCGTGGTCGTGACGGGGGGATATGGTGTATCCGATGCCGTGGCTCAATCAGGGCAGTTTCAACAACCTTAAAGCGAGCGAAATGTTCGCCACCGTTATGGAGAAACTCGGCAAACCGTGGACGGTTGTGTTCGGCAATCACGACAGCGAAGTGTGGGCAAGGGCAAACAAAAAACAACTCGGTGATTTTTACGGTGCGCTCAAACATTGCCTGTTCAAACACGGCGACGAGAATATCACGGGCGACGGCAACTACTCAATACCCCTGCTCAACGAAGACGGCTCGCTCAACACCGCGCTTATGTTCGTTGACAGCAACGCCTATCTCACCTGGAACTTTTTCAGCGGTTTTGACACCATTCACGACGACCAGATTGAGTGGTATAAAAACGAAATCGATACATTGAGCAAAGACGGAGAAAAGGCAAAATCGCTCGCGTTCTTCCACATTCCGCCCAAAGAATTCAAGGAGGGTTGGGAGAAGTGCTACAAAAAGACGGGTGAAGCGACCTATCATTGCGGTTTTGTGCAGGAAAAAGACAACTATTTCGGATATCCCAAAACAGTGGAAGGCAAGTTTTTCTCCGAAATGGTGAAGTTTGGCAGTTGCAAGGGCATGTTTATGGGACACGACCATCTCAACACGTTGTCAATCACCTATCAGGGCATACGATTGACATACGGCATGAGCATAGACTACAACGCCTACAAGGGCATCATGGATCGCCACACGCAACGCGGCGGCACGCTCATCGACATTTTCGACGACGGAAGTTTTGACGTTACGCCGCTTCCGCTTGACGATATAAAATAATAAATTCGCGGCGCATATATGGAATTGACATATCTAAAGACTATAGAAGCTTTTTTATCTAATGGAAACAATTGTTAGCGATGGTGTAAAAGACATGTTGTGGGTTTATAAAAGTGTTTTAGGAGGTCTGAAATAATATGGCAGAATATGATGAGAAAGTGTTCGTAAGATTGTTAGATATAGCTCAAAGGCATCGAAATTGTTTGGATGAACACGAAGATATCATCTTGCAATGTCCCAAAAAACTCATGAGCAGAGGAATCGATTTGTATGGGATGTTTTGGCCGGATATGGAAATAGGCAAATATATAACGTATAAAGGACGGCTTACTAAAAATGAAAAATCAAGGCATTATTCCTACTACTTTGATGAGCAAGATCGCCTGCGTCTTACCGAAAGATTTGATGATGATGGAACTATATTAAATTATATTTTCTATTATTATAATGAGAACTCTGTCGAAATAGTATGGTATTCATTTAGGGAAAAAGATGTTTACATAACCGGTTTTATTGATTATGTCGAGGGTAAAATATCTAGATTTGTTGAGTCAGGATATCCGCAAACAGAAAGTAGAAAAAATAAAAAGGAAAGGGCATATCGTGAATATTTGTTTGATGCAGACCCTAATTATGTTCTCGACAGAACATACGCGGAAAATTTGTTAGGTGATGGAACCATTTGGGAACCAATAGGAAAGCTTAGGAAACACTAATCAATAATGGATGGCGAGTCCATGGTAGAATTAATATAGAAATAGGAGAATCTAAATTCTCCTTTTTCTATGCTATCAGCGAATTCTAGGTCTAATTTTGTCACAGACAGTAGTCTTTATATTAACTATGAAGGAACCAAAGTCGACACGGGGCTTGTATTTAATACGGACAAGTGGCACACCGTAGGTATTTTGTTTAATGAAGAGACAGTCAGAAGTGATTTTGAAGAAATTTCTCCGGTGGTATGTCCGCTGCGCGCGACAAACTCAAATGCTACGCGCTTGATTTGTCTTTGCTTGCGGTCACCGAAAAAAAGACCGTTGCAAAACGCAAAGGTCTTGGAATGTCCATGACGAACAAAAAAGAGCGTCTTTTTACGGCGAAAGCGGGACAAGTGTCCATGGGGGCGATACAACGAAGAGACAAATCGGAAATTATATCTATTTGGACATACAGACTGTTGACAATAAAACTCCTATATGGTATTATTTAATAAAACTACTATATAGGAGTTTTTTTCTATGAAAATGAATGGTGGATTTATTGTCACTAAAATAAAACAGCTTGGAGACCGAATCTTTGAGAAGATTCTCAGCGAAAAGAATGTTGATGCGTTCAATGGAGCTCAGGGGCGCATTCTTTATGTGCTTTGGCAGGGGGATGGAATCTCAATCAGGTCACTTTCGATAAAATGCGGATTGGCGATAACATCTCTTACGACGATGCTGGAAAGAATGGAAAATCAAGGGCTGATAAGCCGCGTTCAGTCTGAAACGGACAAAAGGAAAACACTTCTGTTTCTGACTGAGAAAGCACATGCCTTAAAGGGAGAGTACGATACTGTATCTGATGAGATGGGCAGCATTTACTATAAAGGTTTTTCAGAGGAAGAAATTACACGGTTTGAGGAATGCCTTGACCGTATCAGAAAGAATCTTGAGGAGTGGCAGAAGTCATGAGTATTTGTATAAAAGATCAGATTCAGAACATGAATATTGTCATCGGCTGTACGGTGGGGTGTACATATTGCTATGCCCGTAATAATGTGAAACGCTGGCATATGATCGATGATTTCACTACCCCTGAATACTTTCCGAGCAAGCTCAAAATGATGGAAAAGAAATGTCCGCAGAACTTTCTTCTTACCGGCATGAGCGATCTCTCTGGCTGGAAGCAGGAATGGAGAGACGAGGTATTTGCCAAGATTCGTGAAAATCCACAGCATCAGTTCCTATTTCTCACCAAACGCCCCGATCTGCTGGATTTTGATACCGAGCTGGAAAACGCATGGTTTGGCGTTACGGTGACGAGAAAAGCAGAACTGTGGCGTATTGACGCACTACGGGAAAATGTCAGAGCAAAACACTATCATGTTACTTTTGAGCCGCTATTCGATGATCCCGGTATAGTTGACCTTTCCAAAATCAACTGGGTTGTTGTCGGCACCATGACCGGAGCTCAAAGCAGGAAGGTTCATACGGAGCCGGAATGGGCATGGTCTCTGACAAACCAGGCACATACGCTCGGCATTCCGGTGTTTATGAAGGAAGACCTAATCCCAATCATAGGGGATGAAAATATGATTCAGGAGATGCCGGAAGAATTCAATAAAGTGTTGGAGGTACAGGGCTCATGGCAGAAGTAATAAATGGAATCCTCATTGATGAGGTGGAAACAAAGAACATCATGACCAAGTCCAATTTGCCTGTAGGCGGTTACTCGGTCAATCCCTATGTGGGTTGCACACATGCCTGCAAGTATTGTTATGCTTCTTTTATGAAGCGCTTTACCGGACACACGGAGGAATGGGGCACTTTCCTTGACGTGAAGCATTGGCCGGAAATTAAGAATCCAAAGAAATATGCTGGACAGAGGGTGGTTATCGGTTCTGTGACTGATGGCTACAATCCACAGGAGGAGCAATTCAGAAATACCAGAAAACTTCTGGAGCAGCTGATCGGCAGTGACGCAGATATTCTGATCTGCACAAAGTCTGATCTTGTGATACGGGATATTGATTTGCTGAAGAAGCTTGGACGAGTAACCGTTTCATGGTCGATCAACACACTGGATGAAAATTTCAAGAACGATATGGATTTTGCTTCGAGCATTGAGCGTCGTATCGCTGCTATGAAGCAGGTATATGATGCAGGTATCCGTACAGTCTGTTTCGTATCCCCGGTATTTCCTGGTATTACAGATATTGAAGCAATCTTTGAGCGGGTAAAGGATCAGTGCGATCTGTTTTGGCTTGAAAATCTCAACCTTCGGGGCGGTTTCAAAAAGACGATTATGGATTATATTGCCGGAAAACATCCTGATCTTGTACCACTTTACGATGAGATCTACAACAAGCATAACCGCAGCTACTTTGAAGCACTTGAAGTAAAAGCTGCGGAAATGGCTAAGAAGTATGATTGTCCCTTTGTGGATAATGAAATGCCTTATGGCAGAGTCCCGCAGGGACATCCGGTGATCGTGGATTATTTCTATCATGAGGAAATCCGAGGGACAGAAAATACAGGGAAAAGAAATCGATAAAAATAAAATGACCGACTACGCTCTTACGAACGCGGTCGGTCATTTTTTCGTTGATTAAGACAGAAGAAATCATACGCTCCTTATCGTGCAAAAATCCTTTTTGTGCAATCGTTAAAGGCTTGCGATTTTTCAATGCGAGAGAAAAACAAATCCCTATGGCGATACGCGAAGAAACAATAAAAAGGGTAAACTGGCACGAAAACGGCAATTTGCCCCTGTTCTGCATAGAAAAAGACACACGCGGTGGAGTTTTATACGCTCCTTTTGCGTGTGTCGAAATGGCGCACCCAAACGGATTCGAACCGCCAACCGTCAGAATCGGAATCTGATGCGCTATCCAGTTGCGCCATGGGTGCTTACTGAATTATATTATAACTTTTTCTAAGTTTTGTCGAGAGATTGCATGCATTTGCTCCTAAGGCGCAATATATTGCATTATGCAACATTTTTCGAGTGATTTTCAATCGTTGACTTGAAAGAAAAGTGGTGATATTATATAGTCAATAAGAAAGGAGTGATAAATATGGAATTTCAAAGATACAACGACGGCGTCGGACTGATTGCTCAAAACAAGATTTCAGCCGCAATTCCGTCTTGCCCGCTCTGCGGAGCACATAACGTGCAATGGGAAATCGCTTTCGATTTCAAAGGCAATCTCATTTGCATACTTGCAAAATGCCCCGTTTGCGGAGCAATCATCAAAACGATTTTCGATTTTGCCAACAACGCGCCGATAACGTCTTTCACCGTGTCTCGAATCGGCACTCAAAACGTGAACGCAATGAACGAAAAGGGCGAGTATTACGTCAATCGTCCGCAACAGGCGCAACAGTTCAACGGCGTTCAGGGCGCAACCTGCACGCAAACGCAAACTTCGTCAAACAGCGGTGACGACGGCGCGGCAGGCTGGGGAGTGTTGGGATTCTTCATTCCTATCGTCGGATTTATCCTTTGGCTCGTGTGGAAGGACGATTATCCGAAGCGTTCCCGCGCGGCAGGTATCGGGTGTCTCGTCTCTGTTTGTGTATCGGTGGTGGCAGTGATACTCTATTTCGTCATCATCGTCGCGCTTGTCGGCGGCGGTATAGCGGCGGGTTCGGCATCGTTATTGCCGCTTGCAACACTAGTGTAAACAATTTTTTGCGATATGAAAAAGCGAAGCGTTTTGCTTCGCTTTTTTCGTTGAGACCGAACCCGAAACGCAAAAATGAAATACAAAGTCGAATTCGCTCGAATTTTGAAAAACTCAGAGATAAAAATCGGCGCATTATTTCAAAACGCAACCATTTGCACATTGATTTATTCACGTGCGTGTGATAGAATAAATCTATGAATACGCAAAAATACGACGTTATTATCATAGGCGGCGGCGCGGGCGGACTTTTTCTTGCCGCAATGCTTCCGCCGTCACTTAAAATCGCCATTCTCGAAGGCAACGACAGGGTGGGGAAAAAGTTGCTCGCAACGGGCAACGGAAAGTGCAATCTCACGAATCTCGATATGAACATCGTGCATTACAACAAGCCGAGTTTCGTTGAAGAATTTCTCGACAAATTCGACGCACACGACACGATTGCGAGTTTCGAGAAAATGGGACTTATCACGAAAGTCGTTGACAAGAGAGTGTATCCGTACAGCGAGTGCGCGGCAAGCGTGCTTGACGTTTTGCGCCGTGCCGTCGAAAGAAACGGTGTCGAAACGCTTTGCTCCCACACCGTCAATTTCATCGAAAATTTCAACGATAGATTCAACGTGAGCGGCGTTGTGAAGTGCGAAGGGAAACCGAATCAATCGTTTTCTTTCGAGACGGAAAACGTCGTGCTTGCGACAGGCTCGTGCGCAACGTTCGGCAAGGACAGCACCGCGCTGCTTGAAGGCTTGGGACACAAAGTGCGCCCGAGTGTGCCGTCTTTGGTTCCTATCAAGACCAACAAAGAGCCGCTCAAAAGTTTGCAAGGCGTGAGAGTGAAGGCAGGAGTGCGCATAGGCTATCGCTATGAAGTGGGCGAAGTGCTCTTCAAAGATTTCGGCGTGAGCGGAATTGCCGCATTCAACCTTTCAAGCGAGATTGCAAGGGGCAGAGCGAAAGTCGGAGATATGCTGACGGTTGACTTTATGCCCGAATATTCTAAGGCGGAAGTCGAAGACATTTTGAGAAAAAGAGACAACGGTTGCACCGTTGCGGAATTGCTTCTCGGTACGTTCCATTCAAAAGTGCAGGAGCGTATAATATGGGCGGCAGGTTGCGCCGCGCAGGACAAGGCGGCAAGCAAAATCGGTGCGCTTGCAAATGCGATAAAGAATTATAGATTCACGATAGAAGGACTTGCCGACTCGTCGCTTGCGCAAGTTATGTCGGGCGGTTTGGACGTAAGAGAATTCGACGAAAACCTTATGTCGCTAAAAGCAAAGAACGCATACGCCATAGGCGAAGCGCTCGACGTTGACGGAGACTGCGGCGGATACAATCTGCAATGGGCTTTTTCAAGCGCAAAAGCGGTTGCGATAGCCATTGCGAAAAACAGTTTGTGACAAAAACGAAGTTTTATCAACTTAAAATATATCGATAAAGGAGCGATTATGGCATTTATAGAAACCGACAAACAAACGGATTTCGTCAAAATCGAAATGCAAAACGGCGATACTATCGTCGTGGAACTCAACGAAAAAGTTGCACCTATAACTGTGGCAAACTTCAAAAAACTCGTCTTGCAAGGCTTTTTCGACGGACTTATTTTTCACCGCGTCATCTCGGGATTTATGATTCAGGGCGGCGACCCGCAAGGCACGGGTATGGGCGGAAGCAAAGAGACGATAAAAGGCGAATTCCGCATGAACGGAGTCAACAATCCGCTTTCTCACGAACGCGGAGTCATTTCTATGGCAAGAAGTCAGTTCCCGAATTCAGCGTCGTCGCAATTCTTTATCTGCCACGCCGACGCAAAGTTTCTTGACGGACAATACGCGTCGTTCGGCAAAGTGGTTGAAGGTATGGACGCAGTGGACAGAATCGCGGACGTTGAAACAAACTACAACGACAGACCGCTCAAAGAGCAAAAGATGAAGAAAGTTTGTTTTGTGGAAAAAGCGTAAAGTTTAAGCGCGACAGTGTGAAAACAAAGGCGCGTTGCGCCTAAGGAAAGGGGAAAATATGAAAAAAATTCTGAGCATTCTCACGGTTGCCGTTCTGATAATCGTGTTCACGCTGACTTTGGTTGCGTGCGACGATTCGAGCGACAGTCCGTCGATAGTTTTTCTCGGAGACTCTATTGCGGAAGCGCTTATAGGCGCGTCGCCCGTGTCCGAGCGCGACAATTACGGATATTACGCGCTCATCGGCAGAGTCAACGGCTTCAATTATTACAATCATTCGATGTCGGGACATCTTACGTCGGGCAATATGGCGGATAAGAAAAACGGCGAAGGCCTTTTGCAAGTCATAAGCCGTGAAAGCGAGACCGCAACGCTCATTCAGACACACATAAAGCAAGCGGATATTATCCACATTTCCGTTCTCGGCAACAACGCGCTTCAATTCGATCTCGGCGCAATGCTTATGGAAATTGCCGACATCAACGAAGGCAAGACGGACGGCGAAAGATGGTATCAGGCGTGTTTTGACGGTGCGGATAACGAAGCGTCGCTCAAGAGAAAATATGAAGACAACCATACGTTGTTCGAGTATTTGCACGACGGCGGCGTGAATGATGACGACGAAACGCCCATCCGTCCCATGATTGATTTTGCGCAAGACGGAAAGACGCTTGTTTACGGACAAAATCAGGGTGCGGAAGACTCGATTTTCAATTTTCCAAACACTTATCAGGATATCGAAGACATCGTCGCAAGACTTCGTACACTCAATCCGAATGCAAAGATAATTTTCCAAAAAGTGTACAATCCCGTCGTCGAAGATACGAAACTTATCACGCCGGCGTACAGACAGGCACTTGCAAACCGCGGCTATGATACGTATCAGAAACTTCGCGTACTTGCGCAGGACATTTTGGAAAAACTCAACGGAATGATTGACGAGTACAACGACAATCATCAGGACGCCCCCGTTTACGTTCTCGACATCAACAAAGCGTTCAACGATTTTGTCGCAAGAGACGAGAAAGACGGTATAGTAAATCTGACGCAAAATAGTTTTGCAAGAAAACTTATATATGCAGACTACACGCACCCGTCAAATCTCGGACACGCAATCATTGCGGCGGAAACGCAAAAACTCCTTGACGAATGGGGTATGGGCGCAAAGGACGCACTTGAAAAATACAAGGCGATAAAGTGTGAACAAATCGACAGAATGTATTCGACAATCGAAGGTTTCGACGCTCAAAGCGCAAAGAACGCGGTGAACGGCGCAACGACTTATTACGACGCTACGCTCGAATATTTCAACGCAATCGAAGGCTATACGCCCGTGAATTATTAAGGAGTGCGGCTATGAAGAAAAGCGTTGTTAAAATTTTGACTATAATATGTCTCGTTGCCGCTATGACGGCGTGCGTATTCGTTTTCACCGCATGCGATACGAGTGTTGCGATGAAGAATTTTGAAAGCAGCTTCGCAATCAAGTCCGACGCGTTTTCGGAGACCACGAGATTTTATATCGACGATTCCGTGCTCCAAATAATGGACACTCCGTCTTTTTTCGTGAAAGCAATCGAAGAGATTGCAGTCGATATGGACAAGACTTATTTCGAGTTCAGACCCGACGGCACGATGCATATGCAACTCACCACGAAAGACGGCGTTTTCGGCAAGATACAAGGACTTTTGGAAGACAACAACATAGACATAAGCGCGGCACTTACGTCCTTTGACATAAAAGGTAGCGTGAACGGCTACGTCGAACCGATGTTCCCGGGGTTTGCCGCAAAACTTTCTCAGAAAGACCTTGAAGGCGCGCTCGAACTTATTCATCACAGTCTCGGCTTTAATATTACCGGGCTTGATTATGAAGACGACGGCGTAAAAGAAGCACTTGCTTACGTTGCCGAGAATATGGCGTTGCCTGCGGATTTGCTCTCGAAAATCCCCGCGGACACCGTGCTTCAACTCACTTTTGACCAGACGTACGGAATTCGCAAACTAAAAGGTGCGGACGGCAAGGAATACACCGCAATTTATATAGGCGCGCTCAAAGACAACGACAAAACCGCGCCCTTCGGAGTGTTTACGCTCGGCGAAAAAGACGGCGCGAAGACTGCGGTGCTTAGAATTGAGTTTATGAACATCACTATCGGCGTAAAAACGAAATAAAGAGCGTTTTGTAAAATTGCCGCTAATAAAAACCGATGAAAAAGTCTCCGCAAACGCGGGGACTTTTCATGTTTTGCCCCGATATAAGCGACTTTTGAAGAAAAATGCGTTTTGTGGACGATTTTTTCTTGTACATTCGTATTTTTGGTGATAGAATATTATTACTTTAATAAGAATACTTACATCGCGACAAAGCGATAAGGAGAGAAGAGACTTATGATTCTTAAAACAATCGGTTGCAGAATTTATCAGCAAACAATGCGTCTTGCAATGTATTTCCTTCCTTGGAATCAATGCAAAAAGACTTTGTCCGGTCCGGGCAGCATTTCACAGCTTCCCAAATTTCTCAAAGACAACGGTTTCAAGAGCATCTTGATCGTAACGGATGGTTTTTTGTTCTCCAACGGTAAGGCAGACCCAATCATGAAGGCATGCGAAGACGAAGGCATGAAATGCTGCTGCTATCACGACGTCGTGCCCAATCCGACCATTCAAAACATTGAAGAAGGTTTGAAGATGTATCACGAGAACGGTTGTGACGCAATCGTCGCTCTCGGCGGCGGAAGCGCAATGGATTGTGCAAAAGGTATCGGCGCAAGAGTCGCTTGCCCCAAGAAGTCCGTTCCGCAAATGAAAGGCGTTCTGAAAATCATGCTCACAGGTCACAAACTCCCTCCGCTCGTTGCAATTCCCACCACGTCGGGCACGGGCAGCGAAGCAACGCTTGCGGCTGTCATTTCCAACCCCGAAACGCATGAAAAATATGCAATCAACGACCCGTTCCTTATCCCGAGATACGTCGTTATGGACCCGGAACTCACAAAGACGCTTCCCCCGCATCTCACTTCCACGACGGGTATGGACGCACTCACTCACGCAGTCGAAGCGTACATCGGCGGAGAGAACACTTCTCAAACGAGAAAGGAAGCAATCGAAGCGGTTCAACTCATTCACAAATATCTCAAACAAGCATACGACCACGGCGATGATCTCGAAGCGAGAGTGCAAATGCAAAAAGCCGCGTATCTTGCAGGTAAGGCGTTCACGAGAGCATACGTCGGATACGTACACGCAGTCGCACACACGCTCGGCGGAGAATACGGAGTGCCGCACGGTCTTGCAAACGCAATCATTCTTCCGCACGTTTTGCGTGCATACGGCAAATCCGCGCACAAGAAACTTGCTCAGCTTGCAGATTGCATCAATCTCGGCGGCAACACAAGAGAAGAAAAAAGCAAACAACTTTATCAAGTGGATTGACGATATGAACGCGTCAATGAACATACCGACCAAAGTCAAGGCAAAAGACGGCTCGCAACTCATCGAAGAAGAGCGTTTGCCGCGCATGATAGGTCACGCTCTTTCGGAGGCAAATCCGCTTTACCCCTGCCCGCAAGTCTGGGGTAAGAAAGAAGTGGAGAAGATCTACCGCGAGATTATGTGACCGCTCGTTGAGAGCAGCATAGCTTGATTGACTTTGTCCCGCTTGATAAGCGCGATTTTCGCACGGTCAAGCGGGCGTTTTTTACACAAAAAACGGTATGTCCCAATATCGAAACAAAAGGAAAGGAAAAACGTTATGTTGACAGGGAAATACCTGAACAGATTCTATCTAAAAAACTGGTGGCTGTTCCTTATCGGCGTCATCGCGCTTGTCGCGGTGGATTATTTTCAGCTGTTTATCCCCGATTATCTCGGCAAAATCGTGGATATGTTTGACGGCAACGCAGTGGACAAAGCGGCACTCAGAGAAGTCATTGTCGGAGTTATCGTCGTTGCGGTGATTATGTGCGCAGGACGTATAACTTGGCGACTTTCCATATTCAACGCTTCTCAAAAAATGGAAGCGGGGCTTCGCCATCTCATGTTTCAAAAGAGTGAAAGGCTCTCTCAAAAATATTATCACGAAAACAAAGTGGGCACGGTCATGGCGTGGTTCACCACCGATCTCGAAACCATCGAAGAGTTTCTCGGTTGGGGCTCTATCATGCTTGTTGATGCACTGTTTTTGACGGCTTTCGTGTTGTACAAGATGTTCACGCTCGACTGGGCTCTCACGCTCGTGTTGCTCGTGCCGCTCGCACTCATAGTCGTGTGGGGCATGCTCGTTGAAAAAGTTATGGGCGTCAAGTGGGAAGAAAGACAAAAAGAGTTTGACAAACTCTACGACTTCTCGCAAGAGAGTTTCACCGGCATACGAGTCATCAAGGCTTTTGTCAAAGAGACGCAACAGCTGCACGCATTTGCAAAAGTGGCAAAAAGAACAAGGACACCAACGTGGCGTTCGTGCGCACGGCGGTCATATCCGATGCCGTGATAGAGGTGATCATCACAATCATCATGGCCATGCTTTTGGGGCTTGGCGGCTATTTTGTGTACAAGTACGCAACGGGCTCGCCGGCAAAGGTTTTCGGACACGAAGTGGACTTGACGGCAGGTCAGCTTATCACGTTCGTTGGTTATTTCGACGTTATGGTGTGGCCGATGATGGCTCTTGGACAACTTGTCACCATGCGTTCGAGATCCAAGACTTCGCTCAAACGCGTCACCGCTTTCCTTGACAGCGAAGAAGACGTCAAAAGCCCCGAAAACGCAGTAGTTTTGCAAGACGTGCAAGGCAAGATCGAGTTCAAAGATTTTTCCTTCCAATATCCGTCAAACGATGTTGATGTGCTCAAAAACATCACTTTAACCATCGATTCGGGCGAGTGTGTGGGTGTTGTCGGCAAAATCGGCAGCGGCAAAACAACGCTTGTCAACACGCTTTTGAGATTGTACAACGTGCAAAAGGACAAGGTGTTTATCGACGGTGTGGACATCATGGATTGCGACATTGACAGCGTCAGAAACGCAATCGGATACGTGCCGCAAGACAACTTCCTTTTCAGCGACAAGGTGAAAAACAACATCGCTTTTTCGGACAATGACATTGAGATCGAAAAGGTGTACGAAGCGGCAAAGTTTGCCGACGTTCACAGCAATATTCAGGATTTTCAAGACGGATACGACACCATATCGGGCGAGCGCGGAGTCACGCTTTCGGGCGGACAAAAACAGCGTATTTCTATCGCGCGCGCGTACATAAAAGATGCGCCCATCATGATTTTGGACGACTCGGTGTCCGCCGTTGACGTCAAGACGGAAGAAACCATTCTCAAAAATATCGCGGAGAAGCGCAAGGGCAAGACGACAATCGTCATCGCGTCGCGCGTTTCCACCGTGTCGCACATGGACAAAATTCTCGTGCTCAACAACGGAGAAGTGGAAGCCTACGACACGCCGAGCAGACTTGAAGAAATTTCACCCACCTACAAGAAGATGGTGTTCTTGCAAAAGCTCGAAAACGAAGTGGAAGGGGGTGAGCGCAAATGAGCGAACAAGACAGACTCGAAAAACTCAAAGGCGACGTTCATATCCCGTCCGGAGTGATGCTCAAACGCATCGGCACGTATCTGAAACCCGAGTGGTGGAGATTTACTCTCGCATCGTTGTTTATCCTTGTCAACGTTGCGCTTGACATCATTCTTCCGCTCATCGTCAGCTGGATCACAAGCGACTTGAAGGCGGACGTGATCAATCTCAACTATGTGATAGGACTTGCCGTGAGCTACGTTGCAATCGGCGTGTTCAACCAAGCGTTCTTGTATTGGGAGTCCATGCTCTTGCAAAAGGCGGGGCAAAATATCATCTACACGTTGCGCAACGAAGTGTTCGAGCATATCGAAAAACTCTCGCAAAGTCAGCTTGACGAGATGCCCGTGGGCTCGCTCGTGACAAGAGTCGCGTCCTACACGGCGTCTATGTCAGACTTGTTCACCAACGTCATCGTCAACGTCATTCGCAACGTTTTGACGGTGGTGGGCGTGTACGGGATCATGCTCTACATATCTTGGCAACTGTCCCTTGTCATGCTTGCGTTTATAGCGGTGGTGTTTATCTCGTCCTACATCTTCGGCAAAGTCGTGCGCAGGGTGTTCAAGAAGGAAAGACAGTACATCTCAGACCTTAACACGTTCTTGAACGAGAACTTGTCGGGCATGAAACTCATTCAAATCTTCAATCGCCAACCGCAAAAGGACTTGGAGTTTATCTGCAAAAACGAAGACTTGCGCAAGGCGAGATACAATGTTGCAATCGCTTTCGGATTGTACCGTCCATTCATCACGCTTTTGTATATTTTGTCGATAGCGGTGACATTCTGGCTGGGCGTGGAATTCGGGCTTAATGCGGCAATGATAGTGGCGTTCTATCTGTATTTGTCCAAGTTCTTCAATCCAATACAAAACCTTGCCGACCAACTCAACAACTTGCAAAAAGCATTCACGGCATCCGAGCGACTGTTCAATCTGTTGGACGTCGAACCGGACATTTGCGACAGGGAAGGCGCGGTGGATATTGACCGTTTCGAAGGCAAAATCGAGTTCCGCAACGTGTGGTTTGCTTACAAGGGCGAAGATTGGATTTTGAAAGACGTGTCATTTGTCATTCAGCCCAAACAAACATGCGCGTTCGTCGGCGCAACGGGCGCGGGCAAGACCACAATTCTCGGCCTTATCGTGCGCAATTACGATATACAAAAAGGTCAAATTCTCATTGACGACAGGGACATCACCACAATCACCGTCCACTCTCTGCGCAAGGCGATAGGTCAAATGTTGCAAGACGTGTTCCTTTTCGGCGGCACGATCAAGAGCAATGTCACGCTCAACGACGATTCTTTCACTCAAGAAGAAGTGGCAGATGCGTGCAAGTACGTGGGCGCGGATACGTTCATCGACAAGCTCGAACATGGACTTGACGAAGAAGTCATCGAGCGCGGCGAAAACTTCTCGCAAGGTCAGCGTCAGCTCTTGTCCTTTGCAAGAACGGTGTTGCACAAGCCGCAAATTCTCATTCTTGACGAAGCAACGGCAAATATCGATACGGAAACGGAAGTGCTCATTCAACAATCGCTTGAAAAAATCCGCAACATCGGCACAATGCTCGTAGTGGCGCACAGACTTTCGACAATTCAGCACTCCGATCAAATCATCGTGTTGCAACACGGCGAAATCATCGAGCGCGGCAATCACCGCGAGCTGTTGAAAAACAGGGGCTACTACTACAAGCTCTATCAATTGCAATTTGAAAGCCAACAAAACGGCTGATTTGCAGACGATGCAAACATAATAGAAAAAGCACGCAACAGCGTGCTTTTTTCGACGATATACTTGAACTCTTCCGGCAATCGACGGCGGATTTTTTTATTGTTTCACCTTTCACACGTTTTTCGTAGCATAAAATACAAATGTAAAGCTATTTTACATTTTGTATGATACAAAGGGTTTTTCTTGACTTTTCAGGGATATATGTTAAAATTATTGTATATTCTTTAACAATCGGAGTGTGTTTTATGTATCACGTTATTGTCAATCCGCAAGGCGGAAAAGGCAAAAGTTTGAAGGCTCTCGCCACCGTCGAAGAAACTCTGAAAAGCAAAAATATTCCGTATGAAGTCCACAAGACCGAATATCCGGGACACGCCACAGAGATCACGCGTGAACTTAGCAAGAATCCCGACACGGTCATTCTTATGATGGGCGGAGACGGCTCGTTCAACGAGATTCTCAACGGCATAGAAAACTTTGACAACGTAACGCTCGGCATATTGCCTTGCGGCACGGGCAACGATTTTGTCAAGGCAAGCGGACACCCCGCCAACGTCAAAGACGCGCTCGACATCGTGCTCAAAAACAACGTCGGACACCTTGACTACATACAACTCGGTGACAGACGTTGCCTGAACGTCTTGGGCGCAGGCATGGACGTGGACGTGCTATTGAAGTACGCAGAGATGAAAGCATTCCACGGCAAATTCAAATATTATGCGTCACTTTTCTACACGCTTGCTCACACCAGATGGCACAAATTGCGCTTTACGCTCGACGACGGCGAACCTATGGAAAGGTCAACGTTTATGATAGGCATCGGCAACGGAAAGTGCATAGGCGGCGGCATGCCGATATGTCCCAACGGCATCCCCGACGACGGCAAACTTGACGTTGTCATCGTCAATGAAATGAAAAAATCGCGTATTCCTATTGAATTGCCGAAGTTCCTTTCGGGCAAGCACGTCAAAAGAGATTATACGGAAGAATACACCGCGCGCAAAGTCAAGATCGAAGTGCTTGACGACAGCAAGTTCGAAGCGGACGGCGAAGTGTTCGATGCCAAAGTCATCGAGTGCGAAGTGGTATCCAACAAGCTCAAAGTGTTCAGATAACACGATTTAGAAGTGACTAAAACATAAACGAACAAGAAAAATCATAAAAATAAAATCACCCGTTCGGGTGATTTTATTTTTCTTTTACGCAATCGATCGGGCAATCAATGCCGACATCAAAACCCATAATAAAAGCGTGCCGTTTGGCGCGCTTTTATATTTCCTTTCGTCCGATTAGATAATCGACGCTGACATCAAAGAAATCTGCGAGTTTCCAAAGGCTCTCAATGGACGGTTCTTTCTTGCCGTTCAACCAGTTGCAAACGGTGCTTTGATTGACGCCGATTCCGCTCGCAAGTTTGCTTTGAGTCAAATCGTCTGATTTTAGCAATTCTTTTATTCTGTCGATTATCAATATTTTCATATTGACATTATATGTCTAAGGGCATATAATATGCTTAATAATTGCCCTTGGGCAAGTGTTAGGAGGTTTTTTATATGAGAGAATCGTCTTTTAATAATTTGTTTGAAGCAAGAGAATGGATTGATAAGATTAAAACCGCATTTATCGTGTTAACGGTGATCGTGGGTATTGTTTATTTTATAATTGGGGTCGTCGTATGTGCAACAATGAGCGTTTTGTATGGCGTTGCATTAATATTCGGATTGTTGGTTGGTATTATTTTTGCGATATTTACAATTGAATTTTTCTATTTATTGATTACTGTATTGCTGGATGCGCTGTTTGATATTAAATATATAGGAGAAGATACAAGTAAAATACGAAATGTAATTATCAATTCAAAGCATAACAATTGCGCATATGAAATTCAAACTAATTACTTTTTGTACTATGCCGGGAATAATCTGTATTTAAAATCATCCACAGAAAATGTAAATCAATTTGTTTTTACAAATACGATTGATAATGCGAAACAATTTGTTAGCAAAAAAGAAGTTGAAGATTATTTGAAGAACATAGGAATGAGTTTTGACTGGAAATGGTGTATTGTTGAGAAGCAATTTGTATTTCCGAGAGACAAAGATAATGAAAGTAAAATGAAAAACAGCAATAATATTAGCAAAGTTCAACAAAAAGTGAAGTTCAGTCACAAAAGTCCGCTGTAAATCAATTTTGTTTATATAATAAGGTCAATGAATATTATTTGGCAGGCATTAGGGCAAACGGGGAAATTATGATTAGCAAGAAGATAGAACAAGCATTAAAGTATGAATGCAAAGAAAAAGCAGAATCTCAAGCCGCAAAGTTTAAGTTAGATCTCGAAAACACTTGGACAATAGTTCAAGAGAAATAAATCAAGAACCATAATAAAAGCGCGCCGTTGGGCGCGCTTTTGCGTTTATGCTTTACATACCGTCGCGCAGATGATAAAATGTTATCACTATGAGTGAGAACAAGAAAAGAGTTGTCGTCGGCATGTCCGGCGGCGTGGATAGCGCCGTGTCGGCTGCTCTGCTCAAAGAGCAGGGTTTTGACGTGGTCGGGCTGTATATGTCAAATTGGAAGGAAACCGATCAAGGCGGTTGCTGCACGGGCGAACAGGATTGGACTGACGTCAAATACGTGTGCGACAAGATCGGCATTCCGTATTATTCCGTAGACTTTTCCAAGCAGTATATGGACAACGTGTTCAAACTGTTCGTTGAAGAATACAAGAAAGGAAGGACGCCAAATCCCGACGTGCTTTGCAATCGCGAAGTCAAATTCGGACCTTTTGCGGACTTTGCTCGACAAATGGGCGCGGATTATATTGCAACAGGACATTATTGTCGAGTTAGACACGACGGTGACACGCATTATTTGTTGCGTGCCGTTGACGACAATAAGGATCAAACCTATTTTCTCAATCAGGTGTCGTCGCACCAACTTCGAGACGTTATTTTCCCGCTTGGAAATTTGACAAAACCCGAAGTTCGCGAACTTGCGCTCAAATTCGACATTCCCGTCGCAAAGAAAAAGGATAGTACGGGCATTTGTTTCATAGGCGAACGCAATTTCAGACAATTTTTGTCACAATACATTCCCATGAAAGACGGCGACATCGTCACGCAAGACGGCAAAGTGGTCGGAAGACACAACGGCGTATATTTCTACACGCTCGGACAACGCCGCGGTCTCGGAATAGGCGGTCTTGAAGGCGGCAACGGCGAAAGATGGTTTGTTCTCGGCAAAGACGTTGAGAAAAACCTGCTCATAGTTTCGCAAGGCGAAGAAGACGTTTTGTTCAAAGACGGTCTTGTCACCGAAGGGTTCAACTTCATCACGCCACCACCTGCAAAAGAGTTCGATTGCGAAGTTCGCATCAAACATCGCCAACCCTTGCAGAAAGCGCATCTGTCGGTGCTCGATAATGGCGATACACGTATCGTGTTTGAGGAAAAGCAGCGTGCAATAGCCGCAGGGCAATACGCAGTCATATACGTAGGCGACGTTTGTCTTGGTGGCGGAGTTATCAACCACTCGTTCGATTTGTAATATACACAAAACTATTTTGAGAAAGCCTACTGTTTAGTAGGATTTTTATTTTTATATTTTTTACAAAACACGATATGTGCACCAAGTTGTATTTGTGTTTGCGTGGATGATACAAAAAAACATAGAACACGAAAAGTGTAATTTCAATTAAAACACCAAAACACGAAAAGTGCGATAATGCGATTTATGATAATCGTCGTAGCAAGAAATAGAATCGGATGCGTTCAAGGTCAAAATCAAAATCGAGTTGCATTCGTTGCGTTCCTCGGATCTATTGTGTCAAGAGTGAATAGTTGCTTTTTATGAAACGGACACACTCGCGATATTTCAAATTCCCTTTATATTACTCTAAAACACTTATAGTGTACAATATACAATATATATACGCGTACGTACGTATGCGCGCGCGTATATGCGCATGTACGCACACAGCTGCATGTAGCGTGTGTGTGGCGAAATGTTTATATGTATTGACATGGCGCGAATTCTTTCAAAGACGTTGGGATTTTATTGTAAAGTTATCCGAAGTATCCGTATTCTTATGTAAATACGGCTATTTAAGGTGAAATCGACATATTTATCGAACATAATGCACGATAACTACAAAACGTAAAAAAAATTCAAAAAAGTTTCATTTTTCTTGTTAAAACGCTTTACAAAAAAACTCTAATGATGTAGTATATGCAAGCTGTCACGAAGCAGTGCGGCAAATCGGAACGCGAAAGCGAACCGCCCGATCCTTGAAAACGATGATAAGAAATTCTTCAAAAAACTTTTTGAAAAACTTCTTAAAAATCGTTGACAAAGAAAACTGCTTATGATAGTATTAGGAAGCTGTCACCAAACGACAGCAAAACGAACCTTGATAATTGAACAATTTGGAAAAGCGATTTTTAATGTGAATTAAATCATTGTTAAAAACGTCTAAAAAACCTTTGAACAAAAAGTTATAGGACAGTCAAGATTGAACTCAAGAGTTTGATCCTGGCTCAGGACGAACGCTGGCGGCATGCTTAACACATGCAAGTCGAACGGACTGATTCCTTCGGGATGAAAGTTAGTGGCGAACGGGTGAGTAATGTATGAGCAACCTGCCTCTGTCAACGGGATAACAGTTGGAAACGACTGCTAATACGGTATATGACCACGGCACCGCATGGTGCAGCGGTAAAAGATTTTATCGGACAGAGATGGGCTCATATCCCATTAGGTAGTTGGTGAGATAACAGCCCACCAAGCCGACGATGGGTAGCCGAGCTGAGAGGCTGATCGGCCACATTGGGACTGAAACACGGCCCAGACTCCTACGGGAGGCAGCAGTGGGGAATATTGGGCAATGGAGGCAACTCTGACCCAGCAATGCCGCGTGAGCGATGAAGGTAGTTTTATTGTAAAGCTCTTTTCTCTGGAACGAACAAATGACGGTACCAGAGGAATAAGCCCCGGCTAACTACGTGCCAGCAGCCGCGGTAATACGTAGGGGGCGAGCGTTGTCCGGAATGACTGGGCGTAAAGGGTGTGTAGGTGGTTTGATAAGTTAGATGTGTAATACCCAGGGCTTAACTCGGGTGCTGCATCTAAAACTGTTAGACTTGAGTACTGGAGAGGATAGTGGAATTCCTAGTGTAGCGGTGGAATGCGTAGATATTAGGAGGAACATCAGTGGCGAAGGCGACTATCTGGACAGCAACTGACACTGAGGCACGAAAGCGTGGGGAGCAAACAGGATTAGATACCCTGGTAGTCCACGCTGTAAACGATGGATACTAGATGCGGGGGGTATTCACTCCCTCCGTGTCGCAGCAAACGCAATAAGTATCCCGCCTGGGGAGTACGGCCGCAAGGTTGAAACTCAAAGGAATTGACGGGGGGCCCGCACAAGCAGCGGAGCATGTGGTTTAATTCGACGCAACGCGAAAAACCTTACCAAGACTTGACATCGTATGACCGCTATGGAAACATAGCTTCTCTTCGGAGCATGCAGACAGGTGGTGCATGGTTGTCGTCAGCTCGTGTCGTGAGATGTTCGGTTAAGTCCGATAACGAGCGCAACCCTCGTGAACAGTTGCCAATATTCAGTTAGGAACTCTGTTCATACCGCCGTGGATAACACGGAGGAAGGTGGGGATGACGTCAAATCATCATGCCCCTTATGTCTTGGGCTACACACGTGCTACAATGGCTATTACAAAGAGCTGCGAACTCGTAAGGGCAAGCGAATCTCAAAAAGATAGTCTCAGTTCGGATTGTGGGCTGCAACCCGCCCACATGAAGTCGGAGTTGCTAGTAATCCCGAATCAGCATGTCGGGGTGAATGCGTTCCCGGGCCTTGTACACACCGCCCGTCACGCCATGGGAGCTGGTAATACCCAAAGTCGGTGCACCAACCGCAAGGAGGAAGCCGCCTAAGGTAGGATCAGTGACTGGGGTGAAGTCGTAACAAGGTAGCAGTACCGGAAGGTGCGGCTGGATCACCTCCTTTTAAGGAGCCGAAAGGCAATCCTGTGAAGGCAGTTGTGAAAACGACTGTCGACCGAGAGGTCGAAAATCGAAAGATTGTACAAACTTACCAAAAAATGTACAGAGTTCACTTAAAATCACTTTTCCGTTCAATTATTGATGGGGACGACTTTGGTCATCGCACATTGACAACTGCATAGCAGCCAACAGAATAGAACTCAGGATTCTGTTGGTCAAGTAAGAGAGTAAAATATCTATAAGTTTAGAGTAATACGAAAATGTGTAACAACATTTCATCGGAAATTCTTCACAGATATTTTTGCTGAGTAAATTAACAAGAGATTCATTTAATGATCTTATTAGGTTAGACGTATATGATTAAAGCTAATAAGGGCATATGGTGGATGCCTTGGCACCAAGCGCCGAAGAAGGACGTGACAAGCTGCGATAAGCTACGGTGAGCTGCAAATAAGCTTTGACCCGTAGATCTCCGAATGAGGAAACTCACTTCCGGTAATGCGGAAGTATCCGTACATGAATATATAGTGTATAGGAAGGGAACCCGGGGAACTGAAACATCTAAGTACCCGGAGGAAAAGAAAGTAAATAAACGATTTCGTAAGTAGTGGTGAGCGAACGCGAAAGAGCCCAAACCTGAGAAACTTGTTTCGAAGGGGTTCGGACCTGCATAATTCAAAAAATCGATAGTCGAACATAGTTGGAAAGCTGGACGACACAGAGTAATAGTCTCGTAGGCGAAATCGATTTTAGATGGCGGGTATCCAGAGTAGCACAGGACACGTGGAATCCGGTGTGAACATGTGAGGACCATCTCATAAGGCTAAATACGACTTGGTGACCGATAGCGTATAGTACCGTGAGGGAAAGGTGAAAAGGACCCCGGGAGGGGAGTGAAAGAGAACCTGAAACCATATGCTTACAAGCAGACACAGCACAACTTAATGTGTAGTGTCGTACTTTTTTTAGAACGGGCCGGCGAGTTACGTTGCGTAGCGAGGTTAAGTGATTAAGTCACGGAGCCGTAGCGAAAGCGAGTCTGAAACTGGCGACATAGTTGCGTGACGTAGACCCGAAACTGGATGACCTAACCATGAGCAGGTTGAAGCAGTGGTAAGACACTGTGGAGGACCGAACCCACGTTCGTTGAAAAGACCGGGGATGACTTGTGGTTAGCGGAGAAATTCCAATCGAATCCAGATATAGCTGGTTCTCCTCGAAATAGCTTTAGGGCTAGCCTCTGAATAGATTACTGATGGTAGAGCACTGAATGGGCTAGGGGGCTTCACAGCTTACTGAACCTTATCAAACTTCGAATGTCAGATAATTGTTTTCAGGGAGTCAGACAGCGTGAGATAAGTTTCGTTGTCAAAAGGGAAACAGCCCAGATCTACAACTAAGGTCCCTAAGTACAAGTTAAGTGGTAAAGGATGTGTCAATTCCAAAACAACCAGGATGTTGGCTTAGAAGCAGCCACTCATTTAAAGAGTGCGTAATAGCTCACTGGTCGAGAGAGGGTGCGCCGAAAATTACCGGGGCTAAAACTTGTCACCGAAGTTTAGGAATGTAATTTATTACATTGGTAGAGGAGCAATCTATGCGGGCTGAAGCGGTATCGTAAGGGGCCGTGGACTGCATAGAAGAGAGAATGCCGGCATAAGTAGCGCGAGGGAAGTGAGAATCTTCCCCGTCGAATGCCTAAGGTTTCCTGGGGAAGGTTTGTCCCCCCCAGGGTAAGTCGGGACCTAAGCCGAGGCCGAAAGGCGTAGGTGATGGACAGCAGGTAGATATTCCTGCACCACCGAAAGCGTTTAAATGAGGCAATGACACAGTAGGATAGTCAATCCGCGGAGTTGGATTTCTGCGGCTAAATCGTGAGGCTTGCACGTAGTGAAGTACGCGTGCTATAAGGCTGGGCGATGATGGGGAGCGAAAATTAGTAGCGAAGTTGATGAATTCACACTGGCGAGAAAAGTTGCTAAATATGCTGTAAGGTGCCCGTACCGCATACCGACACAGGTGGGCGAGGAGAAAATCCTAAGACGGACGGGATAACCCTTGTTAAGGAACTCTGCAAAATGACCCCGTAACTTCGGAAGAAGGGGAGCCTGCGCGAGCAGGCCGCAGTGAAGAGGCCCAAGCAACTGTTTACCAAAAACACAGGTCTCTGCAAAATCGTAAGATGATGTATAGGGGCTGACGCCTGCCCAGTGCTGGAAGGTTAAGGGGATGTGTTAGCGCAAGCGAAGCACGGAACTTAAGCCCCAGTGAACGGCGGCCGTAACTATAACGGTCCTAAGGTAGCGAAATTCCTTGTCAGGTAAGTTCTGACCCGCACGAATGGCGTAATGATTTGGGCGCTGTCTCAACAGGGGACCCGGCGAAATTGTATTATACGTGAAGATGCGTATTACCCGCGACTGGACGGAAAGACCCCGTAGAGCTTTACTGTAGCTTGGTATTGAAGTTCGGTGATTTATGTACAGGATAGGTGGGAGACTTGGAAACAGGGGCGTCAGCTTCTGCGGAGTCACCCTTGGGATACCACCCTTGAATCATTGGACCTCTAACACTAGACCGTAATCCGGCTGGTGGACAGTGCCAGGTGGGCAGTTTGACTGGGGCGGTCGCCTCCCAAAATGTAACGGAGGCGTTCTAAGGTTCCCTCAGGATGGTTGGAAATCATCCAAAGAGCGTAAAGGTAGAAGGGAGCTTAACTGCGAGACAGACATGTCGAGCAGATACGAAAGTAGGACTTAGTGACCCGGCGGTAGAGTATGGAATTGCCGTCGATTAACGGATAAAAGTTACCTCGGGGATAACAGGCTGATCTCCCCCAAGAGTTCACATCGACGGGGAGGTTTGGCACCTCGATGTCGGCTCGTCACATCCTGGGGCTGTAGTCGGTCCCAAGGGTTCGGCTGTTCGCCGATTAAAGTGGCACGCGAGCTGGGTTCAGAACGTCGTGAGACAGTTCGGTCCCTATCCATCGTGGGCGTAGGATATTTGAGAGGCTCTGCTCCTAGTACGAGAGGACCGGAGTGGACGCACCTATGGTGCATCTGTTGTCACGCCAGTGGCATAGCAGGGTAGCGATGTGCGGATTGGATAAACGCTGAAAGCATCTAAGCGTGAAACCAGCCTCGAGATAAGATATCCCTTTGTTTATCAAGTAAGACCCCTAGTAGACCACTAGGTTGATAGGTCGGGTGTGTAAGCGCAGTAATGCGTTGAGCTGACCGATACTAATAGGTCGAGGGCTTCAATCAAAAAATACAAAATTTGCCTAATCCTAATTTAATCAGCAAAAACTCTCAATGTTATGCAGTTGTGAATGTACGAAGCGCAAAAGCGCAACGACCTTCATCCATTACCGGTGTCAATGACGCTGAGGTCCCACCTGTTCTCATACCGAACACAGAAGTTAAGCTCAGTTGTGCAGAAAGTACTTGGCTGGACACGGCCTGGGAGGATATGTAGATGCCGGTTTCAAAAGAAAAACACACTCAATCGAGTGTGTTTTTTCTTTTCTACAACGGATACTTGGTGTTTGCACGGTCTGCTTGCCGTGTCCAGCCAACAAGAACTTGCAAATTGCCTACAAAACGATAAGCGCAACGTTGCTTTGATTTGTGCGTGTTGAATATGCGCGACAAGGAAAGGGACGAGCGTTTATTTTTTTGCCTAAAATGATTTGAAATGACAAATCCAATTTAGGTCGGGAATTTGCAAAAAGGAGCACTCGACCGAAAGCGAAGGCATCTGGAAAAGTTTTTGGAAAATATTTGTGGTAATACGGCATTTTGGGGAATGCGCAGTTGCGTGGTGAATTGTATTTGATTTTCTGATGACGAGCAAAAGGGCGAAGCGTGACGCGGACACGAGCCTGGGAGGATATGTAGATGCCGGCTTCCAAAGAAAAACACACTCAAACGAGTGTGTTTTTCTTCTCTACAACGGATACTTGGTGTCTGCACGGTCAGAGTGCCGTGTCCAGCCAACAAGAACTTGCAAATTGTTACGTTGAGCATAAGCATATTAAAAACTCTATTTGGCGATTATGATATGTCGATGATAAAGATCGAGCTGGATGAGAAAACAGACTTTTTGATTTTTTAATCATGACAATGTGGTTAGATTTTAGTATATCTTGCAATCTTAGGACTGTGATGATATAATACCTATAATAAGTTATAAATTTGATTGAATTATGGATAGACTTGATTGCAAACCAAAATATAAAGATATTGCCGCGACATTCAAGTATGGAAAGAATATCGGCTCGTTCCTAATAGTTATGCTTACGCTACTGTTGCTTGTTTGCGTAGCACTAGTGGCCATGGGGATTGCATTCATCGTGATTGATGAAGTTGATAGTGAATATTTAGCACTATTGGTTGGCATAATAATCGTTGGATTGTGTGGTATAGGCTTTTGTGCCTATGTGTATTACCTTGTTTACAAGCGTTACAAAGAAATAAACAAATGGATAGAAGATGCGGTTTTTGTGGATGGCAGATGTTGGTTTGATAGCGATTCATTTGATTATTCCGGCAGTGCAAGTGTCTATTTTAAGTTTGAATATGATGGGAAATACATATTAAAAAAAGGAATACGTAGAAAAAATTATAAGAAAAATCAAAATTATTATTGTGTACCCGGTGATTTGTTGAGTTCTTTTGTAATGTCTGCAATATTAACTTATTATGAAAAGGATGCTTATTCAAGCGAAATGGAAAAATACAGCGGTAAACACGTTTTGCTTTTGTATAGTCCAAAGTATACCAACTTATGATACCGAATCTTGAAAGAAAAAACGGTTCTAAAAAGATTTGAAAAATAGTCATATTTTAACGAAGAATTTTGACATCAAAAGAAAAAGATTTGGCAGCGAATAATCGTGTGCTAAATGTGCAATCGGAAGATTTTGTCTATGGCGAAAAATGGAACAATAAAAGAAAACGATATTGTGGCAACACTATCTTTTGGCGAAAATTACAGCACATTTAAACTTGTGCTTGCGTGGATTTGCATTGCAATTTGTTTTGTTGGTTCTATTGCTATGATGGTTGTGTCTCATACTGAGAATAATTATGACGATTTCATTGCTTCATTTATTCCTATTGCCTTGCTTATCATCCCAGTAGCATTTCTTATTTGCGGGTATAATCGCAGGAAAAAAAATCAAACTGTGGCTTGAAGATGCAGTTTTGTTGAACGCACGGTGCGAATGCGTTCAAGACTTTTTAGACAACGGCGTAGAAAAAATTTTGATTACTTTTGTTTATGATAACGAACAGTTGACTCGGATGAGCAAATTTAGATATCTACGCTCGTCTTCTTTTACGCTAAATGGATATTTTAATCCATACAGCAAGCTTATCGGTCGAGATATAAAAATTTTTTACAGTCCCAAATATGACGAAGTGATGATTCCAAAACAATGACTTGGTTGAAAAAAGAGCTGACATATTGTCAGCTCTTTTTTTAAATAATATGCCCCGCTTTTTATTGTTTTTATGCAATATCAGGCGAGAAAGGCAGTGAAATATGATAAAATCGAGAGGGGATGAGAAAACGGACTTTTTGTTTTTTAATCATGACAATGTGGGACGGAACGTTTGCTTTTGTTGTTGTTTAAGCGTATAATCTCTATCAACGTCGCTTGAAAGAGCGGCGATTTGTAAATCACCGAAGATTTTGCCATTCGGAGATTTTTGAGTGGCAAGCGAGAGAGAATACGCATGTCGAAAGCGCAAGCGAAAATTGAAAACGAAGCGGAGTTTTTCGGGACGGAGAGCATTTGGAGAATACTGCTCAAAATATCGCCGCCCGTGATGCTATCGCAACTTGTGATGTCCATGTATAATATCGTGGACAGTCTTTTCGTTGGCAAATATTCTGGTGCGGGGTTGACCGCGCTTTCGGTGATATATCCGCTTCAACTCATAATAACCGCACTTGCTGTGGGCACAGGCGTCGGAGTCAACACGTATATGTCACGCATGTACGCAAAAGGCGACGTGAAGAAAGCAAACGCCACGGCGGGCACGGGAACGATGCTTGCAGTGATTATGTGGGCTGTGTTTGCGGCAATAAGCGCAGGCATTATGCGCCCGTATATCAACGCAATGGCAAACGCTCCCGAAGCAATTGAATATGCATATCAATACGGCATGGTGGTGTGTGTAGGCTCGCTTGGCACGTTTCTTGAAGGCGTATGGTCAAAGGTGCATCAATCGCACGGAAACATGCGTGTACCGATGATTGCGCAGCTTGCGGGGGCAGGCACGAACATATTGCTTGATTGGATATTTATTTTCGGCATGGGTGCATTGAAGCCAATGGGGGTTCTCGGTGCGGCTATTGCGACGATTATCGGACAGTTTATATCCGCAATCATCGTTGGCATTAAGGGCAGCAAAAATGGCAAAAACCGAGAGAATTTGCGGATTGCTCGAAGCAAATCTACAAACTCGGCATGCCGTCCATATTCATGCAGTTGATGTTTACGGTGTACATAGTGGTGCTCAACGGAATTCTTACCAAATTCAGCGACGAAGCGGTGCAGGTGCTTGGGCTTTACTACAAACTGCAAACGTTTTTCTTCATTCCGTTGTTCGGCTTGCAGACGTGTATCGTGCCGGTGCTAAGTTTCAATTACGCACGCAAGAATTATAGCCGTGACATACGCATAATGAACGATACGCTTATAATTTCCGCCGTCTTCATGCTTTTGGGCGTGTTGTGCTTCGAGTTCTTCCCGAAAACGTTTATCGGCATATTCACGAAAGACGCAAAAACGCTTGAAATAGGCGCGACGGCATTCAGAATAATCGGTTCGAGTTTCATACCTGCCGTGTTCTCGCTCACGTTCCCCGTGTTCTTCCAAGCCATAGGCAAATCGGTTCAGAGCATAATTTTGTCCGTGATACGTCAATTCTGCGGTCTTATGCCGCTGTTTTACGCGTTTTCGTTTATCGGACTCGATTACACCTGGATAGCTTTTCCCGCCGCAGAAACGATTACGACGATAATAGGTTTTGCAATGTATATCGCACAACTTAAAGAGTGGAAGAGAGAGCAAACGCTCGAAGGCGACGTTGCACCTTATTACGATGAACGTTTGCAAGATTTGTCGCAAACGGAAGAGAATGCTCAAAACGAGTGACGGCAAAGTTGCCTTACAAAAGTATTTTTTGTGACAAATTTTACCGCTTGTGCGAAAAATCAATCAAAATGTATGAAATTGTTGTACAACTGTATTGTTAAATATAAATCGTTGACTTTTTAAGCCTTGTTTAATATAATATACGTATACAAAAACTCTTAGGAGGAGATAAACAATGAGCAAAAAAGTTATGGCAATCGTAGCAGTTATCGCACTTGTCGCAATTCTTGGCGTCTGCCTTGTTGCTTGCAACGCAGAAAGCTACGAAAAGAAACTTGAAAAAGCAGGTTACACCGTTACTTCTATGACTTCTGACGAAGCAAAAGAAGAAGGTGCAGAATGGGGTGTTGTCGGTATCAAAGGTACCGATATGATTACCGTTGTTAAGTTTGCAAAGATCGATGATGCAAAAGAATTTGAAAGCAACGTTCCCACTGGCGGAATCGGCGGCTACAAAATTAGTGTCGAAAGAATCGGCTCAATCGTTTACTACGGCACTGAAGCAGGCATCAAAGCTGCAAAATAATTGAGTTAATCAACAAAAAGAAGCACTCTTAGGAGTGCTTTTTTGTTGCCCGATTGGGATAGACATATCTAAAAATCGATTCGTTACGGCAAACCGATTGCTCATATTCATGTGAATATAGGTTGAATCTGTATGCCTTTCATTGCGTTTTCGATTGTCGGAATGATAAGCGAAGTGTCGGCAATGAGAGAGTTCACTTTGCTTTTCGGTGCGTCTTGTCCGAACGGCACGAAAAAGACGTGGCGAGTGTTCAAAAGTGTGCCGATATTGCGCGCATTTGCGCCGAGCGCGTCGTTTGATGAAACCGAAAGCACGACGGGACGGTTGTTTCTTAGCGTTGCCTTTACTGCCATCGTTACGGGAGTATCGGTTATGCCGTGCGCGATTTTTGCGAGCGTATTGCCGGTGCAGGGGGCAACGAGCATAAGTTCGAGATCGGATTTAGCGATAGGTTCGGCTTCGACTATGGTTTTTAAAGGGCGTTTGCCCGTTTTTTCGATTATTGCGTTTTCAAAATCCGCTTGCTTGAAAAATCTCGTATCGAGCGAAGATACGTTGTAGGAAAACACCGGTGTTAGGTCGTATCCTGCGGCAACGAGTTGGTCTACGGCTTTCAGTATATTTGCGAACGTGCAGAAAGAGCCTGTTATACAAAGTCCGATTTTCATAGTCTGTTCTCCATAATATAGTCATACATCGCTTTTGCCGCGCTCACGGGGCAAGCCTTGGCAGGTAGAGCGGGATATATTTGCGCGTCGATGCCGAGATAGCGCGCGTATTCAAGGTTGATTGCAGGCGTTGAGGCAAGGTCGATATAGACGCAATCCTTTTTCATGCTCATAAGTTGTTTGTCGCTTACGATAGCGGACGGAACTGTGTTTATCACTGCGTCGTACGGCGAAAAATCAAAGTCGCGCATGGGAAGAATACGTTTTGCGAACGCGTGCGCGGGGCGGAGCGACGAAGTTGTGGCAACGTCGGTCGTCACGTCGAGTTTGCATAAAATCTTCGTTACCGCTGCCCCCGTGCGTCCGAAACCGAGCACGAAAACGTAGGATTCCGCAACGGATTTTTTGAGACGTTCTATGAGAATCGCAAGCGCACCTTCGGCGGTGAGCCGAGAGTTTATTGCCTGAAATTTTTCGTCGGCGGAATATGATTTGAGTGTTATATCTCGGCTGTTTGCAAGCATTTTGGCTTCTTCGAGAATTCGCCCGCAATACACGGTCGCGCCGTCGTCAACGTCGGTGAGCGTTTTGGCTTCAACGAGTACGTTCGGTGCAAAAACGTGCGTCGGCATAGGAAAAAGCGTTCCGTCGAGCATCGATTTGAGATAGAACGTTCTCTCGTCCGTTTCGTGTACTACGGCTTTGAATTCGTATTTTTGTTTTACGCTCGTTTTTTTAGTTTCCATACGGTATGCTATGCTTTTTTTTGAAAATGAGTTAATGCACGCAAAAAAAAAAATCGTTCATAGTATGCACAAAAGGGGGATATATGGAAAGATACTTTTTGGGCAACAATTCGGGCAATGGATTTTGGAACGAATACGACGGCGAACTTAAAAGAGTGGACAAGGTAGCATTGATAAAGGGCGGCAGCGGAACGGGCAAATCGACGATGATGAAAAAGATTGCCGCATTTGCGCAGAAGCAGGGACACGATATAGAAATCTGGCATTGTTCGGGAGATCCGAAAAGTCTCGACGGTGTGTATATAAAAGATATAAACAGAGCGGTTGTTGACGCCACCGCGCCGCACGCAAGCGGAGCGGATATTCCCGTCGTAAAAGACAGAATTTTTGATGTTGCAAACAACCTTGACAAAAGCAAACTAGACGGTATGCGAGATGAGATAGAAAAATTGATAAAATGCAAAAAGATGCATTTTATGCGTGTATATCAACACTTAAAGTCCGCATTGTGTCATTATAACAATCAAATTGAGATTGAAAAACAAGGCGTTGACGAGAAAAAAATAAGGCGGATTGCAAGCGAATATTGCGAGAAACTGTTTTTGACGGACGGCGGAGAATCGAGGGTGAGAACGCTGTTTTCAAGGGCTATAAGCCCGTCGGGAGAAAAACGAGTTTTTTGACCATTTGAAAGACAAATGTGTGTATAAGGTCAAGGGCGGTGCGTATGCCGTGCGAGTGTTTTTCGACGAGATATACGGGCTTGCAAAAGGCACGTTTTTTCGAGTGCCGTTGTCTCCCGAAGCGTTTGAAGGCGCGGTGTGCGGAGACGTTGCAATCGTGGATTTCGAACGAGCAGGAAGCGCGGACGGAGAAATAATAGACCTTGAAAGATACGAGAGTTTCAACCGCTCCGACGTTCTCGACGAGAAAAACAACGCGGTGATTCAGACCGCACTTGCCGTTGAAAGGCTTAACAGGGCAAGAGAGTCGCATATGGGGCTTGAAGATATTTTCGTGAAAGCAATGAATTTTGACGGAAACGAGAAAACGCTCGAAGATATAAAGGCGTTTCTGTTTGAATAAAAAGAGCAGAGAAAAGAATATGCTTGCCGCGCGACGTTTTGACGTAATCCTTCGATTTTGCTCGGTGTATGTGCGCGTAAAGGTTGACACGCGGGCGGCTATTTGGTATAAGTAAGGTATGAGTGAAAAAAGCGTCGTAAAAGACGAAAAACAACAGAATAAAAAGAAAAACGCAGTGCCTTTTTCAAGAGCGTACAGTCGTTTCTTTTTGGGACTTTGCAGATTTATACGCCCGTTCTTGCACGGCAAATGCACGCAGTCGGCGGCATTTAAGAAGCAAAAGAAGAAAGGAGCGATGCTCGTGATATGCAATCACTTGTCGGCGTACGATTTCATTCATTTTTCGTCGGCTATGTACGGTGCGCCGCTCAATTTCGTCGTGGCGGAGAATATGATGTATTCCGTGCCGATTTTCGCAAAATTGCTGTCCGGCTATCATGCGATAACCAAAAAACAATATTTTGCGGATATACATTGCATAATGAACATCAAAAAATACCTTGATGCAGGCGTTTCGGTGCTTATTTGTCCCGAAGGCAAAGTGGCGGCGGACGGAGTTACGGGCGCAATCGTGCCGTCCATTGCAAGACTCGTGCAGTGGCTTGGCTATCCCGTCGGAGTGGTGAAGATGAAAGGCGCAAGTCTTGCTCGTCCGAAGTGGGCGTACAATCTACGATTTATCCGAAGGGGAAAAGTGTACACCGACTGCGATATGCTCCTTAGTGCAGAAGAGACGAAATCACTGAAAAAAGAAGAGATTCTTGAAAAAATCACCGCCGCGCTTGCGCACAACGAGCATAAATGGCAGGTTGAAAACGGCATAAAATTCGTCGGAAAACGCTATGCCGAAGGGCTTGAAAGGTTGCTTTATTATTGCCCCAAATGCGGCGCGGAGTTTGAAAATCGTACTCATGAAGACCGTATGGTATGCTCGCATTGCGGGAACGAAATCAAGTATACTTTCGACGGGAAACTCGAACCGATAGGGGACAGCGTAAGCCTTGAAAGGATAGATTTGTGGTACGCAAAACAGCGCGAACTCGTGAAAGACGAAGTGGCAAAAGGCGGCTTTACGATGAGCGACAAGGTCAATCTTTTCGTCGAAAACGAGAAGAACAACGGCTATCGTTTCGTTGCCGAAGGCGTGCTGAAACTCGATGAAAATTCGCTTTCTTTCGACACCGACTGGACGCAAAGACCAAAAGACGTGAAGAGCAAATACGGCGTGAATTGCATGACGTACGAAGTGAACGAAAAGGCAGGTTTCGAACCTGTCGAAGACGAATTCAGGCACGTCGATTTTCCCGTCAAACGCTGTGACACCGTGGCAAATCTGCCGGGTACGGCAATAGATATGTACGACGATAAGCACGTTTACCGCTTTATGTTTGCGGAGCGTTCCGCATCCACGAAATATGTGCTTGCGATAGAACAAATGTTCAAAAACGGCAAAAATTGAAAAAATTTCCTGACTTGATTTTTTGAGAAAAACCGCATTCTAACGCGGTTTTTTCTTATATGGCGACCCGCAGTTAGGATTTGATGTTGACAATTTTGTTGCAATAATGTAGTATTATATTTGTATTCTTATATTTATATGCGCTCGTGCGCATACATAAGGTGGAAAAGATGAGAAAGAAAGTCAGTTTGATTTTGGTTTTGATTTTGGGCGTCGTCATGTTGGCGACACTCGTTGCGTGCAACGGCTCGCAGAATATAGGCAAGTTGCCCGACGTCATCAACCCCGACAAAATCGTTGACAACGACAACAACGCGAATTTCGATACATATCTCAAATTTTATTTTCCGAACGGAGTCACAAGTATATTCAACGGAATGTACGCAGACGAGTTCGACGCGTCCGAAGTGAAATATTCGATAGTTTACACCAACGAATCGCTGACGACCGAGGTTGCGGGCGGATTCCTTAAGGACGCTATGATTGTGAAAGTCACTGACGGAAGCGTTGACGAAAACGGACAACAAAAGAACATCTTGTCCGAACTCGGAGATCCTATCGTTTGGCGCAAAGGGACATTTTATGGTTCACGCGACGGCAAGCCTTGACAACGGCAAAACCGCAAGCGGCTCTTTTGCTCTCCACCTTAAAGACCGCTATGTCGCAACTCCCACCGTGTCGTTGACTTTCAATCTTCAAGTCGGCGAAAACAAAGCGCAGGCTTATTTCGGAAAAACGAGCGAAGACGGCTCGAAGGTTTCCGTTTCCGTTGACAAAGGACTTACTTTTGCAGACTGGGACGCATTCACCAACGCGTTCAGGATGTCTCTCGACGGCAAAGCACTCGACCAAGTGACCGTCGGCAACAAAACTCTTTCTCGCACTCAAGGTTTCCCCTTCACGATAGACGAAACGTATGACAATAAGACTTTTGCAACCGTATGGACGGACAACGTCATCGACGTCAAGTTTACGCTTGACGTCCCGAGCGACGCAACGGTGATTCAAGGTCTCGAAGACCCGCGTCCGAATTTTGCGGAACATCAATCTGTGACTCGCAACTTCGGCAGAATCGTCGCGCCGAGCGTCGACGCAATCAACGTCTTCAACGGCTACTATTTCGCCGGTTGGTATAAAGATGTCAACGGCGACGGCAAATGGAACGAAAACGACACGCTTTGGAGTTTCTCTCAAATCGTGGGCAGTGAAGACATAAAACTCGTTGCACGCTGGACGAAACGCTCGTATTCATACACGCTTTACACGATGGGCGGAGAGTTCGTCTCCACCGTCAAAAACTCTGTGGTTACGATTGACGGAAACCAAGTCGAAATAGACAGCGACGAAAAAGCAAAAGAAGCGGGACTTACCGTCGTCGGCGCAACGGCTCGCTACGGCACGGAAGACAAAAAACTAAACAGAATAGTTTTCTCGGGACTTGCATACGGTCACGACTTTAACGAATACGTGGCTAAAATTGAAGTCACCGCAAGAAAAGACGACAACGTGCCCGCAAAGACCGTTTATCTCAAACTCGACGAAGTCAGAGCAAATCTCGTCAAAGGAAGCACGGACTACGTCGTGGACGGTGGAACGTACAGAGATTATCAATGCACCGTGCCTGCAAATATGACGAACGTAGTTGCGGACGCACAAGGCAAAATCGACGATGTGGCGTACATCAAGTGGGTGTTCAACGAGACGCAGGACGAAGAACTCAGAGCGGACAGACTCAGCAGATATTACGTAAACGTCGTGTTTAAGGACGGACTTTCCGTGAATGCGGACGGCAGCGTGCGTATCGACAAGATTGCCGACGAGTCTCTCAACGAACTCATAATCCCCGCAACTCTCACGATAAACGGCGTGACTCGTCCCGTCAGTGAAATCGGAGCAAAGGCGTGCATGAACCTTAAAGCACTCTCGACGCTCAATCTCAAAGACGCGACGAATCTCGTGACAATCGGCGAGCGGGCGTTTGCGCATTGCCCGTATCTTTCCACGATAATTCCGCCGACGAACGAAAACATTTCTTCCGTCGGCAAGAACGTGTTTTACAGAACGAGTTTTGAAAACAACTATTTCAAAAACAACGGCGGAAAAGAATTCATCGTCGTGGGTAAAGTCGTGTACAAATACGTCGGAGATCCGAACAAAACCGAAATCGACCTTTCAAAAGACGAATATTACACCGCCGAAAACTGCACTGCAAGTGCGGAAGATATTGCGAAATTCAATTTGCAGATAAAGAACGCAGACACTTTTGCTACGGGGGCTTTTGCAAACTGCACGGCACTTGAAACAATCACGCTCGGCGACAATATCAAGACAATCCACAACTATGCGTTTGAAAATCTTGCGGCACTCGACAATCTGATTGTCGGCGCAACGAGCACGATTCAGAATATCGGTGAAGACGCGTTCAGCGGTTGCGACAACTTCCTTAGCGCGGAAAGCAAGGCGTACGATGCCACGACGAAAGCTATCATCATCGGCAGTGTGTATTATCGTTTCATTGACGAAACCGCAACGAGTGCGACTATCGACGGAAGCAGAACTCCGTACATCGCGCCCGAAGCGTTCAGAAATCGCGGCAATGTCGAGAACGTGAGCATTATGCACAAGGACAAAATCCTTGCGGTCGGCAAAAACGCTTTCTACAACACGACGTGGATTCAAAGAAACGGCAGCGACTGCGTCAACGACGGATTTACGGTCGTCAACGGCATTTTCACTGAATATTATATCGACAAATACGACGTGTCCAAAGTCAATCTCACTATTCCGTCGGACGTCGCCAAGATCGGAGAATGGGCGTTCAACACCTACGCTCAATACGTCAAGACGGTACAAATCAAGGCAAATGTCGGCAGAATCTACGATTACGCATTTGCAGGCGCAACGTCGCTTACGAGCCTTATCTTCACGGAAGCGACGGTTGACGGTGCAAACAATCTCGTCACGGGCTTGCCTGCAATCTCGAAACACGCATTTGCCGATAAGAGCGGCAAACTAATTGACGGAGTGAAGTTCTATTTCAAAGAAGACGTCATTCAATTCTTCCAAAGAATAACCGACGGCACGATAACCACCGAAGACGCAATTACGAACGAGTGGTACATATTCTACAAACTCAACGTCGAAAACTTCGTTGCGGAAGATATCTCAAACGTGTGGATAAACACGAAACTCATTTCCGACAAACTTTTGCGCACGGTCGCAGGCGGCAATCCGCTTACGCTCGCATACGGCGAAACCATTGACAACGCACTCGTGATTTTGGGCAATACCGGCGTCGTGAGATACGAAACTCTCGATTACGCCAAAAACGAAGTACAACTCGTTCTCGTGCAACAAGGCGACGAACAATTCGGTTATCTCTACGAAGAAGGCGTTGAAAAATACGTCGTCACGTTCTCATACGACGGAAAGACCAAAGGTTGCGAAATCAACGGCGGAGACGAGCATCTGTTCGTCATCACCGTCACAGACGCAATCAACGATTCGTCAATGAATTCGTTCTATACGTCAAACGTTGACAAGTATCCGTCCAACGAAACCGTTATCGACGCAACGGGCAAGACTTCAGAGAATTCGGCGTTCTGGTTCGAAGGTTTTGAAGGTCAGGTTGCAGACGCTCCGTATCCCACGTTCTATACGTCCAACGCAGGTGTCGACGTGTACTTCTGCTATCGTGACGTTGACGGCGAAACGCACAGAATTCACGTTTCGCAAAGCCAGATTGCAGAGTTCAATACGCTTAGGCCGACGATAGAAGCCGAAGCGACGTTCACGGTCAACTTCCACGACATCGGTGTTTACAAATTCAAAATCAAATACGCGGTGCAAGAATCCAAGTTTATGGCAATCGAGCAAACGAGCGCGGTTTCCATTCCGCTCAACGGCAATCCCACGACCTATTTTGCAAACTTCACGGTCAATCTTATCGGACAGGACGGCATAAAGGTCGAAAAAGTCTTGCGCACTAGCAACTTCGATATTATCGCGGTTGACGGCATATCCACGACGGTTGTCAACACCGCAAAACTCGGTATGCATACTTTGCACATCAGATACAGCAAGGCGGACGCGGTCGAACCCATCGTTCAGACAATCGTGTACTCCGTCATTCTCGAAGCGGACGCAAACATCTTCGATTACGAAATCATCGACGAGAGAGAAATGACCGCAAGAATCGTCAAATGCTCTGCAAAGACGGCCGACACAATCGTTCTTCCCGCCACCGCAACAATAAACGGTGAAGTGTACAAGATTACGCAAGTCGGCGATATGTCCGCAACAAGCGGCGTGTTTGAAAACTTCACGTCTCTCAAAGCGGTGTATTTGTCCGCAAATATCGAACACATCAATGCAAGAACGTTTGCAGGTTGCTCGCTTCTTGAAAACGTATACACGGTCAAGAGAAACGATACGGCATTTGCTCCGCTCGCCGAAGCCAACTTTGAAATTCTCTCCACAAGAGAAGGCGATGGCGTGGTAATTCACGAAGTCAAGGTCGCAAATCTCGACGGTATAGAAATCGGCAAAGTGCTTGCAATCGGTTCGCAATACGTCATCGACGGCGCAAACGGAAAAGTCATTTACGACGTCGTTCAAATCAAAGACGGTCTCGTGATTGACAGCGTCGACGTGGAATTGTTCCTGCCCGACACGATTTACAATCTCTTCACGATTTATCACAAGAGCGAAGTTGAAGGCGAAGCGCACGGCACGGCAATCGAGCCGATCATCTATGCAAGCGACCGTGGCATAATGCTCTCGACCGAACAATACGTAAGCGAAAGCGTTACGTATATCGGCGCAAGTGCGTTTGAAAACTGCATAAGCCTTAAATCCATCGATTTGACGCACGCAACGGGCTTGACCTACGTCGGCGTGAACGCATTTGCAGGAAGCGGTCTCGAAAGCATCGATTTGAGCAAAAACACCGCTCTTGCAGAACTCAACAACAGCGCGTTTGAAGGCTGCACGCAACTTGTAAGCGTCACGGTATGTTCCTCATTGAAGACAATCGGCGCAAACTGCTTCAAGAACGACAAAGCACTCGAGTCCTTCGTTTTCAGCGATTCAAACGGACTTGTCACCGTCGGCCAAGACGCTTTCTACGGATGTGACTCGTTGACCGTCGCACCTAGTAAAGCGTAACGTTGCAACACGATAATTGAAACAAAAACTATAGTTCAGATGAAAAAGGCGAGAGCAAACGCTCTCGCCTTTTAAAATTCTGTTTTATATGTTTAGATTTTATAAGTTTTTACGACACGCCATTCGGTAATTGATTGGTCATTTGCGTTGCCGTTGCGGTGAGTGCTTTTCGTATAAAGCGATCCGACGACAAATGTCGATAGTTCGAACTATACGAAATCGCGGAGTAGGTCGTTCAATCGTTTCGCGTTTTTTGAGGTCATCTCGGTGAGTGGCAGGCGCATGCGCGGTAAGCAGAATCCGAGCGAGTGCATTGCCGTTTTCACGGGTATGGGATTGACTTCGCAAAACAATGCGGATATGAGCGGCAATATTGCAAGTTGCATTTGTCTTGCTTTGTCAAAGTCGCCGTCAAGCGCACAGCGCGTCATATTCGAGACGTATGCCGGGCATACGTTGCTTGCAACGCTTATAACGCCCGAGCCGCCCATTGCAATCGTAGGGACGGTGAGAGCGTCGTCTCCGCTCACAACCTGCGCTTTTGCGCCTGAAAGCGCAATGCATTTTTCGATTTGTTCCATATTGCCGCTTGCTTCTTTCACTCCGACGATATTCGGGATTTTCAGAAGTTCGCCGAAAGTTTGGGGAAGCATATTCACACCCGTTCTGGACGGCACGTTGTAGAGCAATATAGGAAGACTCGTCGACTCGGCAATTTTGCCGAAATGTCCGACGAGTCCTTCTTGCGTGCATTTATTGTAATACGGGGTGACGATAAGCAAAGCGTCCGCACCGTTGTCCTGTGCAAAGGCGCAATTTTCGATTGCGGTTTTCGTGTCGTTCGAGCCTGCTCCGACGATTATCGGCAAAGTCCCTTTTGCTTTTTTGACAACCGTTTTGAGCACGAGTTCTTTTTCTCGCTTCGACATCGTGGCAGGCTCGCCCGTCGTACCGAGCGCAACGAGCGCGTCCACTCCGTTTTCAATCTGATATTCGACTATTCTTTCAAGAGCGGAAACGTCCACTCCGTCGTCTTCGGTGAAGGGGGTGACGAGAGCCGTCGCCGTGCCTTTGAAGATCATGTTTTTCTCTCCCCGAGATATTTGCGTTAATTTTCAGACGCTTTCTTTATCAGCAGTTCGACGATTTGCACGGCGTTGGTTGCCGCACCTTTTCTTATGTTGTCCGCAACCACCCAAATGTTCGCGCCGCTTTCGACGCTTGCGTCCATACGGATTCTTCCGACGTACACTTCGTCGTGATTTTCGCAGTCGAGCGGAGTGGGGTAGACGTTGTTTTCAGGCTCGTCCATGACGATGATTCCTTTGCCGTTTTCAAGCACTTTTTTCACTTCGTCTCTAGTCGTGTTTTTGCAGAACTCGACGTTTATCGACTCGGAATGACCGTAGAACACCGGAACGCGTACAGTTGTTGCGGTTACACGCAAAGTCCGATCGTGCAGAATTTTCTTGGTTTCTTCAATCATTTTCCACTCTTCTTTGGTGTATCCGTCGTCCATGAACACGTCGATATGCGGAAGCATATTGAACGCAATCGGGTGCGGAAATTTCTTGGGAGCGACGCCGTTTATTCCGTCTTTAAGGTCGTTGTATCCCTGAACGCCTGCGCCCGACACCGCTTGATAGGTGGAGTAAACGATGCGCTTTATGCCGAAAGCGTCGTAAAGCGGTTTGAGTGCGACGACTGCCTGAATGGTGGAGCAATTCGGGTTTGCGATTATGCCGTGATTCCACTCCACGTCTTCGGGATTGACTTCCGGGACTACGAGCGGTACGTCGTCGTACATTCTCCATTGAGAAGAGTTGTCAACGACTGTTGCTCCGATTTTTACAAACCGGGGAGCAAACTCTTTGGACACCGCGCCGCCTGCGGAGAAGAGTGCGAAATCGACCTTTCCGTCCAAAGCCGCAACGTTGTCTTCGGTGAGTTCTATCACCGTGTGCTCTTTGCCCATGAATTGAATTTTTTTGCCCGCGCTCTTTGCGGACGCGAAAAGATAATAATTGTCAACGGGAAGGTGCTTCTCGGTGAGAACTTCAAGAAATTTGTTTCCGACCATGCCGGTTGCGCCGACAACGGCGACGTTAAATTTTTTCATATAGCCTCCAAGTCTGGTATGTACGAGTTTGCACGTAAAAAATTTAACATCGACGGAGCAAAATGTCAATTCATTGCGTTTTATTTGTCATTTTATATATGATATGCGCAAAAACGAGCATGCGTGCATTCTCACGCGCGCACGAAATATTTTAGTTATTTAATTGATATTTGCTCTTTTATAATGTATAATCAAATATAATTATGGCAAAATAGGAGTCATCAATGGCAAACAACAATACGAATTCGGCATACTCCTTGCCCGAAAAACCAAAAAAACTGTTGCTCGCAAAACTCTTTACGGACGCACAGGTTCGCAAAGAGCCGGAAGAAAAACAGAAAACTATAGTCGCGGGACTCGTTGAAGCACACCCGCAGAAAGATTATCCCGACACTTTCTTCGGAAGAGCGACGGCGGTTATGCGCGGCGAAATGGGACTTCTTTTCAGGTCTGCGCTTTTCTTCCTTTTGTTTACGATTCCGTTTATCGTGATATACGCGTGGTTCTCCGGTTATTTCCAGAATCTCGTCGTCGGCGGAACGTACAACTTTATGGGCAACATCGGCGTCGGTTTCCCGGGCGGCGGAGACAGCATTGCGGTGAGTGTCGCAAGTCTTTACCGCAACGTGAAAATGCCGCTTATGGCAATGTACGGCGCATGCCTTCTTTTTGCGTCGCTCGGCTTTTCGGGCTTGTTCTATTGCGCGAAACGCAGTTATTATCAGGACTATTACAAGAACTTCGCAAAGACGTTCTGGATGGGCTTTGCAAAATACTGGTGGAAGTTCTTCATCGCAGGTCTTTGCATGGTGGTCATAGGACTTGGCATGGTCGAGTCTTTGCTTTTCCTTCTCGAGCAACAAACGCTCGGCACGGCAGGTGCAGGCGCATATTGCGCAGTCGTGTTCACGTGGGTTTTCGGCGCACCGCTTATGCTTGTTCCTATCACGATGATGGGGCTTTTCACATCCTATGAACTTACGTTCTTGCAGTGCTTCAAAAACGCGCTCGTCATCATCGCAAACAATCTCGTCATTGTCCCCGTGGTTGCAATCGTCAGTGCGCTTCCGCTCGGACTTTGCGCGGTCAACAACTTCCTTGGCTTCGTCATTTATGCGGCAATGGCACTTCTCGGCTGCACGTTTATGGCTCTTTGCTGGATCGCGATGGTCGATCGCGGCATGGTGAAATGCCACAACAGAAAGGCAGAACAGGACAAGAGCGAACAAATCGAAAAACGCAGAGCGGCAAAACAAAATCCGCAAACGAACGGACAAGCTAAGAACGTAGGCAATCAAAAGAAGAAAAACACCGCACAAAAACCTTATCAAAATCCTAAGAAGAAAAAGAAAAAATAATGGCGAAGATACTGGGATTTAATCTCTCAAAAGAAGATTATCTGAGCCTTGCCGATTCGGCGTTTTCAAAGGGCGAAACCGAACAAAGCATCACGTATCTCGACAAGGCGTTGTCACTTGACGCGCGCTATGTCGACGCGTCGCTTGCACTTTCCGTCGTTTATGCGTCTTTGGGAGCGTGGGGAATTTCAAATGCGACCCTTTTTAAGTCTTTGTCCGAACATCCGGACGAAGAAGACAAGGGGCGCATTTTTTATCAACTCGCGATGAATTTCGCAGACCTTAATCTGCCTGACGTTGCCGAGTATTATTTAAGAGACATCGCAGACGCCTACGATATTCAGATTCCCGAAGGATACGGCGAACCCGTCAAAGAAGAAGGCGCGTTTAGGGTGGTATATCCGCGCGGAGAAGACTATTACGAGACGCTCATAGAACAGGCATACGAACTCGTGAGAGACAGAAAATTCGACGAAGCGATTGCTGTCGTTGACGAAATACCCAAAGAATCGAAATGCAAAGGTGCGGCAAATCATCTCGTGCTTGTTGCGTTGATGATGAAAAACGACGTTGACAGCGTGATTGCCAATGCGCAGAAGATGCTCGAAGAAGACGAAGACAATCTGTCCGTCAAATGCGCGCTCGCAACGGCTTACCTCATGGAAGAGAAAATGCCCGAAGCGTACGCGGTTCTCGACAACATTCTCCAAAAAGAATACGACAAAGTCGAAGATATTCTCATAATATTGCCGTTGCTTGTCAATCTCGAAGTGCATGCGCAGGTCGTGAAATACACGAAAAAGATGATAGAGAAGACCGACTTGCAACAAAACATGATGGTTTGGCTGTCGCAGGCATTGTACAATCTCGGACAGAAAGCCGAAGCAAAAAAGTTATGCACAAAGTGCGTACCGTTTTCGGAGAATTTTCTCCTGCGGATTATTATCTCGAATTGTACGACACAGAGCCAAACGGCGTGGCATATTCGATGAGTTTGCCGTACGTTGAAAAAATCGCAAGATACAAATTGCTTGACACTTTTCTCAAAATGTCGCCTGCAGATATCGCGGTTGTTCTCGACAGTGAAGACAAGGACGCGCTCGAACTGAAAAAGATAATAAAATGGGCATTCGTAGACGACAACGAGAAACTCAAATTGCTCATAGTCGATCGTTTGGCTATGGTCAGGTGCGCGTGGGCGGAAGATTTCGTCAGGGAGCAACTCATATCCGCCGATTTGTCGTTTGAACTTGCGTCAAGACTTTTATTCTGCCTTATGCCCGAAAATCGATTCCGTTTTTCCTTCGACATCGTGGCGCAGGACAGATTCAAGAGCATAAACGTTACTTTGCCGAGAGCGTTTTTCAAATTGCCGAACGTTTTGCATTCGGCGGTGGGGTATTGCGTTTCGGACATCGTTTATACGGACGAAGAGCCTAATATCTATCTTGCCGAACTTACGAATATCGTGAATTCGCTAGTGACGCTCGACGACAACGGGAAAGTTAAGTATTCGCGTTTGAGCGGCCTTAAAATCGCAACGATGAAGAGTATGAGGACGCTTGTCGGTGTGCTCCTTTGCAAAGTATACGAAGAAGACGGGCCGGATATGAGACAAGTAACGATAGATAGATACGGTCTGAACGAAAAGACGTTCGACAAATACTATAAAATCATTTTCGGAGATGACGGCGACTCGGAAATCGACGATAAGGACGGTGCTGAAGATGGCAGACAAGAATGAAACGATAAAAAACGAAAACACTGCGGTTGAACTTGCAGGCGATATTCACGAAAAAACGAAGGACGAAATGCTTGAAATGCTTTCCGCAATGCTTGACGAAGACAAGCCGTATTCGGAAAGATTGGAAGCATATGAATATCTTTTGGAAGACTGCGAGCCCATCCTTGAAGATATGATTGACAAAATCTATTCTCTCGACGGCGAAACGGGCAAAATGCTCATGGAAGTGCTTGCCGAATACAAGGGCAACAAGGCAATTTTCATGGGGCTCGTGAGTTATCTCTACAAGGGCGAAGACGTTGCGCTTTTTGCAAGACTTATCGGCGCATACGGAGACGAACAGGGTGTTGAAGTGTTGAAAACATTCTGCGAGAATTACGAGCCGAATTACAACGAATATATGGAACTTCGTAATGCGGTTGAAGAACTTGGCGGTGATTTCGACTTGAAACAAGACTTTTCGGACGACCCGTTCTATCGCTTTTTGAAAGGACTTGACGAAGTGGACGAAGAAAGCCGCAAATCGCCTTTTGAAGACTATTTCAACTCGTCACCCGAGCATAATCACGACGACTGCGATGATGATTGTGACGACGAAGATTGCGGTTGCCACTGTGACGATGACGACTGTGATTGTGACGATGACTGCGATTGCCATCATCACGAGCATTAAGCTGTTTCGAAGACGGAATTGGAGCCGCAAGGCGGCGACCGCATCGAGCGTCGGACTTGACGAAAAGTACGAGAATGCGTGGCGTTTTGTTGCGTAGCTGCCACGCAGGCGAAGTGGCATAATAAGAGAAATGGCGCAAGTTATGTCTCGACCGAGTGTTGTCCCCCGCCACGCGGTCACCGTGGGTTCCCTTTTAAGGGGGAACGGTGATAGGGAAAACACCTGAGGAAAGGGAAAAGTTGCATTTAGGGCTTTACACGCAAAACTTTTGTAGAGTGGTGGAAGAAATACCGGCGCGGACCGGAAAGATGGGGCAATTCTATTTAGGTTTTCAAACGCTCATCCCTTGTAGAGCCGTGAACTTATAAAAACTTATCGGGCGCAATTGGTTTGTCGTTTCGTTTCCACGAGATTGTTACGTTTTCGCTCACAATGACATGGTTTTTTGCGAGTGCGCCCATGGGGATTTTCTTGGTGAGAAGCGTATGAATTGTGAGATGATTGCAAAGTTGATTTGGCACGCTTTAGGGCGTGCTTTTCTTTTTCTTTTTTACGATGATAGACACAATTCTGACAAAGTATCTCAAAACGATTAGGCAGGTAAGTATCACGCCGCATACGCTGTTGAACGGATAGAGATTGTCAACGATATTGTCGAAGCCGAAGAAACTCAAAGGATATGCCACGACTAGGCAACCGAAGACGACGATTGCCTTATTTTCGTCATTTGAAAGAGCGGAAATGCGCTTGAAATTCGACGAAAAATCACGCACGCCGTCACTGACGATTTTCAGCGAAGATACGAGCGTCGTGAATATTGCCGCCGCTATCAAAACGCCACACGCCCACTTCATATGCAATTTGTCTGAAACTGCCAAAACGGGCATTAAACTTGCGTTTTGGTCAGATAAAACTACTGTTTGGAGCATAAACAACATTCCGAACATAAATGCGCAAATCATAATGCAGGACAAAAATATTTCTTTGTAGGTGAGATTTTCACCTTCTTTGGATACGATTACACCGCCAAGCAAAACGTCGAGTCCGCTGTACAAAATAGGCTTTGAAAGCATGAAAGGAAGAGAGTGCGCGGGCGTTGGAAGTTTGACGAAAACGAGAGTTATCAAAAGCACTATAAGCGGAACGAGAACGGCGTTGAGAAGACGTATTTTTTCAATGCCTAAAACGACGATAATTCCGCCGAGCAGCGTCATTGCAAGACCGAAGGCAAGCGGTATGCCCGTCATGGAATGCATGATAAAATCGCCGCCTGCGAGCATTGAGCAAAGCGATATGCTTGCCGCAAGAAAAATGCCGAGTTTCACGATTTTGCCTTGCGGCATCATTTTTTGTTTTCCCGCTATGAGAAACAGTGCGCAGAGAAGTGACATAAAAACGGACGATATTGCCACGTTGAATGGAGATGCGTCGCCGAAGAATAAAGCGATTTCACGTCCCGAAGAAAAACCTGCACCGATTGCCGTGCCTATATATAGAGCCGCCGTTTTGAATGCTTTTTTCACATGAAAAATTTATGAACGTATTCTAGATGTTAGAACGTAAGGAAAACAATCGAATAGAAACGGTTAAAACGCAAAAGAAAAAATGCTTGCCGTTTTTTGACAAGCATTTTGCAAGTGTTGCAAATATATGCGGTTTTCAGATTCTCGCAACGCCGCTGTTTATTGCCGCTTGCTTTACCGCAGTGGCAACCGCAGGGACGACTCTTTTGTCGAACGGCTCGGGAATGATATGCGTTTCGTCGGGATTTTCGACGAGATTTGCAAGTGCGTCGGACGCCGCGATTTTCATACTGTCGTTGATATCGCTTGCTCTGGAATCGAGTGCGCCGCGGAAAATTCCGGGGAATGCAAGCACGTTGTTGATTTGATTCTGAAAGTCGCTTCTGCCGGTTGCGACGATGCGCGCGCCTGCTTCGAGTGCGAGATCGGGAAGGATTTCGGGGTCGGGGTTTGCCATAGCAAAGACGATTGCGTCATCGCTCATAGAACGAACCATATCTTGAGAAAGCACGTTCTTTGCGCTTACGCCGATGAATGCGTCGGCATCTTTTATTGCGTCTTTGAGAGTGCCTTTCACGCCGCGCGGATTTGTGCGAAGAGCAAGAGAGCGTTGCGCCTGATTGAAGTTTTCGTCGTCTTGCAAGATGCCGAGTCTGTCGCACACAACGACGTCTTTTGCGCCCGAAGAAAGCAAAAATTCGGTTATGGCAATGCCTGCGCTGCCTGCGCCGTTGACAACCAAACGCGCAGTTGATATATCCTTTTTGACGACCTTAAGTGCGTTTTTGAGCGCGGCGGCAAGAACTATCGCCGTGCCGTGCTGATCGTCGTGAAAGACTGGAACGTCGCATATTTGTCTGAGTTTGCGTTCCACTTCAAAACATCTCGGAGCGGATATGTCTTCGAGATTTATGCCGCCGAAACTGTCGCTGATATTGTAGATTGTTGATACTATGTCGTCCACGTTTTGCGACTTTATGCAGATAGGAATTGCGTCTATGCCTGCAAATTCGCGGAAAAGAACGCACTTGCCTTCCATTACGGGCATACCTGCTTTGTGACCTATGTTGCCCAGTCCCAAAACCGCGGAACCGTCGGTGACGACTGCCACGGTGTTCCACTTGCGAGTGAGTTCGTAAGACAAACTTTCGTCGGCCTGTATCGCAAGGCAGGGAGCGGCAACGCCCGGGGTGTATGCAAGAGACAAGTCCTGTTTGTTTTCCACTTTTGCGCGGGATACGACTTCGAGTTTTCCTTTCCACTCGAAGTGTTTTTCGAGCGACGCTTTTTTGTAATCCATAAAAACCAGCCTTTTTGTGATTTCTTATACGGACAGTGTACAACAATTCGTCGTGCCATGCAAGAAAAAAGCGAGTTTTGATGAAAAGGTTGCGCGCGCAAAAAAGTTAAGGTAGAATGAAATTATGAAAACTGTAAATTATGCACAAATCGTCAACATCGTTGCAGACCTTACGAGCGCATGTTCTCAAATCGCCCCGTCCTGCGAAAAGGCTTTGCGACGCGCGCTTGAAAACGAGAAAAATCCAAACGCGCGTTTTGCTCTCGAAACGCTGATTGAAAACGCAAAAACGGCACGCGAGCAGGACTTGCCCGTTTGTCAGGATACGGGAATGTCCGTGTTTTTCGTAAAACTCGGACAGGACGTGCACATAGAAGGCGGACTTTTGACGGACGCTATCGACGACGGCGTGCGCAAGGGCTACAAAGAACACGGCTATCGCGCGAGCGTGCTAGATCCGATAACGAGAGTAAACACTAAAGACAATACGCCTGCAATCGTGCATATTTCGCTCGTGCTCGGCGATTCGCTTGAAATAACGTTTTTGCCAAAAGGCTTCGGAAGCGAGAATATGTCAAGGCTTTTCATGCTCAAACCGTCGGACGGCGTTGAAGGCGTGAAGAATGCCGTGGTGCAAGCAGTCAAGGCCGCAGGCGCAAATCCTTGTCCGCCGATCGTGGTGGGCGTTGGCATCGGCGGCACTGCCGAAAAGGCAATGGAACTTGCAAAAGAGCAGTTGCTTAGAGAAGTCGGGGAGCATAGCAATGACGAAACTCTTGCAAATATGGAGAGCGAATTGCTTGAGAGTATCAACGCGCTTGGCATAGGCGCACAAGGCTTCGGCGGCGAAAACACCGCGCTTGCGGTGCATATAGGCAAATGCCCGACGCATATTGCGGCGTTGCCTGTCGCAGTGAATATACAGTGCAATGCGAACAGAATCGCAAAGGCGGTGCTTTGATGAAAACGGTGGATCTAGAAACTCCCGTGTCGAAAGAAGACGCGGCAAAACTCGAAGCAGGCGACAGAGTGTACATTTCGGGGACGATACTCACTGCGAGAGACGCGGCGCATAAAAGACTTTGCGACGCAATAGCAAAGGGAGAGCCGCTCCCTGTCGATTTGAAAGGACAAATCGTGTATTATGTCGGTCCGTGCAAAAAGGACGGGAAAGTGATTTCGGCAGGCCCTACGACGTCTATGAGAATGGACAAATTCGCGCCGATTTTGTATGATGAAGGCGTCCTTGCAACGATAGGAAAAGGCGACAGAAACGAGCAGGTTTACGATGCAATCACAAAAAACGGAGCAGTGTATTTTGCGGCAATAGGCGGTGCAGGTGCGCTGTGCGCAAAGGCTATTGAAAGCGCAAAAGTGCTTGCCTACGAAGACTTGGGAACGGAAGCTATATGCGCTTTTGAAGTGAAGAATTTTCCTTGCATAGTGGCAATAGACGCAAAAGGGAACAGTGTTTATAAAAAGTGAAAAAATAACAGAAACGCCGCTTTATCTTGCCAAAATGAATAGATAAAGCGGCGGTTTTGATGAATAATTGAAAACTGCGCTATTTAGCGAACAACCTCGTCAGAGCCACGCTCCCGACAACTCATGTACGCATAGTACATTAGGGTTGCCGTCAGCGCGGCTCTTTCTTGTTCTTCATCTAAATATCGCAGTTTTCACAAGTTTGAAATAATCGGTGAGATACAAATTATCCTTGTCATTCTGAGAGAATCGAAGAATCTAGCGTAGCGAAAAAATGCGTCTTACGGCTGGATGTTTCGGCAGACTCAACATGACAGATTTGGGTGGGGCACCCACACCCGATTGGAAATATCGAGATATAAATTTTCCGTTGCGTATTTCCCTTGACAGTAAATTTTTGGCGTACTACAATAGCAACGTAGCAAATATCTATTCTTTGGGTGGGTTATCCCAACCGGTGGTGATGCCGTTTTCAAGCGGACAAGTCCAACAGCCCCAACAGCCGATGCGGTGAGATTCCGCAACCGCCTGTAAAGTCAGACTGGGAAGGAGTAGTATGCGTTCGCTTTTGCGTGCGCTCGTTTTCCTTCTCCGAACAAAAACGGAGATTTTTTTATGCAAAACAATCAAAAAGGCAAACTTTCAATCAAATTTATCGCCTACACGGGTCTTATGACCGCAATTGTTTACGTTTGTACGCTCATAGGCGTGTCAACGCCGGTTGCAAACTTCAACATTGGCGACAGTGCAATTCTCATCACGGCGGCGATGTTCAATCCGCTCACGGCAATGATAGCAGGCGGTTTGGGCGCGTTTCTTGCCGACCTTACGACGTATCCTGCAACCATGCTATATACGCTCGTGATAAAAGCAATCGAAGGTCTCGTGGCAGGCATTGCGTTTACGTTCATTTACAAACGTTTCGATAAAATCGAGAATCCGACGAAAAAAGACGTCGCTCTCAAAATCGTCTTTGCGACAATCACGTGCGTATGCTGCACGGCGTTTATGGCAGGCGGATATTTCATCTGCAAAGCGTTTATGTACGGCACGATGGAATCCGCGCTTACGTCGCTTCCGAAAAATATCGTCCAAGCACTTGTTTCAACGCTTATCGCAATGCTCGTTCTTTACGCCGCGCGCCTTGAAAAAGTGCGCCCCAAAACGCAACTCGTTTTGAAGGCTCAAAAAGCAAGCGAACGCCCAAACGGCACAAGACGCAAGCCCCGCCATTACTGAAACCGAAAATATTCAAACCGAGAATACGCAAACCGAAGCGGAAGAAGTCGAAACGGAAGAGAAACAAGAGCAAGACGAGCAATAAATAAAAGGAAAGCAAAAACGTAGATATTTGTCATCAACGAAAAAGACACGCAACGGGCGTGTCTTTTTTATGCTTAATTTGTTTTTTAAAGGTTGTCACAGATTGCGGACAAGAGACGTAAGAGCGTGGCTCTTGCGAAGACGGTTGTTTTTATTGTGGTTTTATTCGAGCAAATTGTCGTAAATTATCGAATAAGTGGTGGAAGCCTTGTCAACCCAACTCTTGTAGAGATACTTTGCGAGTTGGCGGTTTGCGACGACGAGTTTGAGTTCCATAAGGGTGGTGATGTCGTTGTTGATGCGCATAATCACGGTGTACGTTCCGTCGGCATTCTTTGAATAGTCGCAGAAATAGGATTGACGTTTTTTGAAACGCATGCGGTTGTCGCGAGCGTATTGCACGATTTCGTCTCGTATGGAAGACGGAATGCGGGTGAAGAACAACGACAGGCAACTCACGCCGTCCTGCGTGATGTTGAGCATATCGCTCTTGGGCAAGCGGTAGACGAGATTGGTGTCGAGAAGTTCGGCAAGATACTGTTTGCACTCCATATAGGTGAGCCAGTCGTTGTCGGCGGAGCAGATGTCAAGGAGCGTCGTTTCCGCAAGCGGAATAGCCATTTTGTCGAATACGAAAAGAATGACAAGTTTTTGCACCTTGCTGTCGAGAGATTGATTGGCACCGAACTGATCTTGAACGTGATCCATAGTTTTACCCGTAAAAAAATTGCCGCCGTGATTTGCGATTTTGCTCGCAATTTACCGTACACGGCTGCGTCTTCAAATATTACAACGAAAACAACGGATTTTCAAGCACAAAAGCGAAATAAATGTCGAAATACAAGTTATGGTGCTTTTCTTCGCCGCGATACACAACGAAAAAGGAAGAATATGGGACAATTTGCGAAATTGTGATTTGGTATTGACATTGATTTGTTCTTCGTGTAATATTGTAAATGTATAACACTGCGCATATACGCGCGTATGCGTATAAGCGCACAAACACCAAAACCCGAGGTGGAATTTATGAGAAAGTGCAACAGTAAGAAAGGTGTTTTGCTCAACGCGACGAAATTTTTCGTATTGGCGTTGTGTTTCACGATGGTGTTCGCGTTTGCGTTGACAAGCGGAAACATCGGCGGAGTCGCAAGTGCGGCGGATCAGGTCAAGCAAGACCAAGACGGCGCACAAGAATTTGGCGGAAACGGCTTGATTAAGAGCGACGTAGGCGATATGACCGGTGTTCATTTCGGATATCCCGGAAACAGTGCAAACACTACTTCATGGTCGTATACCGCATATTATAAAACGGCTGTACCTACTACCGCAAATATGCAGGTTTACAAAGAGACTGGTAATACCGACATGTACCTTATGGTAAACGAAGCGAACTATTGGAGTGGCGGTATTGCGAACGCGGCGGCTTCGGCGCAGGTTCATGTTACGCTCAACTTTGATCTTAGCGGTTTTATTGCGCAGATGATACAAAACGATAACGTTTCTGTAACTGCGACGATTCAAGGTGATTTTGAAAAGGGTAGCAACACGAATAAAATGTTCTTTTCTGCTGTCGCGGCAAACACCGCACTCACAGCTTCAAAATCTTATGATTTGAGAAAAAACGGTGGAAACACCGATGCATATACTTATAAGTATATTGATAAAGATGATTCAGGGAATTATTCAAGCACAGTTGCGCTCACAAAAGATAAACCAAATCTTGCGCTTGCAATGGGCGTTGGATTTAGAGCGACTTGGGATGGCGTAGGCTCTCACAATCGTCAGGTTGGTCTTAGAAATTTGCAAATTACTTACACCATTACGTTCAACGGAAATATAACGGACGGCACGAATCTCAAACTTCTCGACAATGCCGCCCCTGTTGCATCATCTTCTTATGGACTCAATAACGAATATTTGAAAGGTACGAGCGGTTCGGGTTATGCTCCGTACATTCCGAGTCTTGACAACACGGCGGATTTCCCCGTGTATTTTGACTCTATCAAAAAGTCTCTTCAAATTGACGAAGTCGCAGACGGCGCAGGCAAACTTGCTTCTTACACCAACAAGGTTATCGGTCAAATCAACGGCGCAAACTATTATAAATACGCACAGACCGAATTCGTGGATTTGTACAACTACTCCGGCATGTCGTTTGCCGAGGCGGTGACCACTTTGGGCACGAACGCGGCAAAGTATATCGGCGCAGGCGACAGAATTCTGTCGGGTGTGAATACCGAGACGGGCGCACTTTCTTGGACAAACACAACAAGCGACACTCATCTTAAATACGCATCGGGTATCAAAACCGTTCAAATCAACGAAACAACGTTCAATATTTACGACGGTTCGGACATCGGCATGACGAAACCGATAACCGACGAAGACGAACAAGGCAACGCGGTGACGATAGGCTATGCTCAAGTGGTCAAGACCAACCGCGACAGAGTGGTTGTCAAGTTGTATTTCACCACCAACGGCTCGGCACAAACCACCGTCACGGACTTTGGCGGCGACAACGTCAAGACTCGTTTGCAAGTCAGCGGTATCGACTATACCGCTCCCGACAACAGTGTAAACTCGGGCACTTCCATTGACGGAAGCGATTTCCTTAAATCTAGCGCAGACGCTCTTGCGTGGCTTAGACAAAGCAAGTTGAGCGCAGATGCGAGCATCAAAATCAACGAAGACGGCGCAGGTGTGTCTCCGTATCTTTGGTTCTACACCGTCAACAGAGCAAACAGCCTTGAAATGCTCAATCTCACGCAAATCGAACAATTCGCTTCGTTTGCGGATATAAAGGCGGCGGGAATCAAACCTATCGCACTCGGCGAAATAAGTTCGTTCAATTTCGACTTCTCAACGGGTATGGCAAAGAGTTACGGCTCGTCAAGCTACGACCAGGGCAATCCGTCGTATATGGAAGGAGACGTGACCGGTCACGGATATTACAGATTTACGTTCTACATATTCGACCTTGCGGGAAACAAGGGCGGTGAGCAGACTTTCTATGCAAAGGTAGACTATGACACCCCCGCCTACAACTTGGATTTGTCCTACATCAACAAAAAGAACGAAAACGTCACCATTTCCGCCGATCAAAACGGCGCGTGGGCAACGGGCAAAACCACGTTGAAACTTACGCTCACGGGCGGCGGTTTCTCGGGCTACACTCTCGTGTTTGAAGACGCGGGCGCGGTGCATACGCTCGTTGTGGACGGCAAAGGCGAGTATGAAGGCGCAAACTACGTCGGCAAACTTGTCAAATATCACTCCACCAACTTGGCGGCGGCTCAGGCGGACGGCAACAGCATTGTCATCCCCATCGAGTCCAACTTGCAAAAGACCAGTGCAACCGTCACGTACGAAGTGGTTGACGGCAAGAGCGTGTTCACTTTCGTCATCGACACCACCGCAAACGTGGCGTGGATTTCCACGTTCACGACGTACGCAGGTCAATACGACAGTGCGGAAGTCGTGGAACAACAAGACGTGGCGGTGAGTTATTTCAGAACGGACTGGAAGGGTGGCGTCAAGGTGCTTATCGACGCGTCCGCTCCGCAAAATCCGCTTTTGAGCGACAGCGTGGACGCACTTGACGCATATCTCAACGCACTCGGCGGCAATTACGAAAATCTTCCTTCGAGAAGAACTTGGTACACCGGCGCATACAGGGGCTATACGGTGGATCTCGCATTCAGCGATGACATCGTCAACAGCGATTACGCAAGCGGAATCAACGTCTTCTACGGCATGAAAGTGGTCAAGACTCTTGCTGAGCTTCAAGCACTCGGCGCACTTGACATCGAAAGCAAATACGTAGACTTTACGGCGGCAAGCGATTTGCGTGCGTACTTCGACAGAGTCGTCACCATTCAGGGCACTCAACTCGACGGAGACCAGACCGCGCTTACGCTTGACCTTATCGACGCAAAGACCGCAGGTATGCGCGTTGTGTACACGTGGGCTGTTGACCAAGCGGGCAACGTGTCCGGTCTTAGCGTGTACTACGTGCTTGCGGACGCAAACAACTACACCGTTTCGTCGGCGGTGAAGAACAATTCCGCTCTCGGCAACACCGCAACGATAACACAAGCGGATGCAGACGGCAATCTCGCAACGCAATTCAAGCGCGGTGAAACCGTGTGTTTCAACATCGCAATCGACAACGGATATGTTCCGTTCAGATTCGTCAAGAACGACGCAACTTCAACCGTGTTGCTTGAAAACTACTTGCAAAACAAGCGTTTCGCTCTCGCAAACGAAGATTTTGCGGACTATATCAGATTCAGTGCAACGGACGTTTCGAGCGTTCAATACGTTATGGACGACCCGTCGTCGCTCGGCGATCTTTCAACCACCGCTTTTGAACTTTCGCACAGAAAGGTCGTTTCCTACACGGTGACCAACACGAGCGTTGCTTACAGCGCAAAAGAAACCGTCGTCCCGACTTCGTTCACCGACGAAAAATCAAAGGCTTCCTTCGTCTATCGTTTCGTCGATAACGAAGGCAACGTGCTCTATCTCAAAGAAGACGGCACAACCACTGTTTTGCCAGAAGAAGCCAAGCTCGGTGCGGACGGCAAACCCGTGTATTTCGTTCCGGTCAAGCCCGGCAACTACAAAGTCAACATTTATATTCCCAAAGACAACGACACTTACGTCACCGACGATTTTGCTATGGACGAGAGCGGCAATCAGACGTTCAGCCCAATCGATTACAGCATAATCAAGGGCAGAGCGGTCATCTCCGCAAAAGCGACCACAAGCGCATACGGTGCGAAAATCGTTCTCGAATACGACGTTGACGGCATCGCGAGAGAAGATATGGAAAGCGAAGGCATTTCCGTCGCGCTCGCACTTGCAATCAGCGGATTCGATCCGAGTGCGGTTTATTCTATCGGATCCTACACCGTCGTCAACAACGTAAGTTACGACGAGGTTGAAAACTACACCGTGACGTACGAAAGCAACGTTCACGTCATCACCGCTCGTCAAATCACCGTTTACACGTGGAAAAATTCCAAAGTGTACGGCGATTCAGATCCCGAATTCGTGTTCGGCGTCGGCGAAAATCAATTTGCGTACACCACGATAAGCGTTGGCGACGTGCTTGCGGGAAATCTTCGGTGCGGGATACGAGCAAACGGGCGTCGAAACGCTTGACGGAGAAAACTTCTATCTCTACAAAGCAGGAGACCGCATTTCGAGAAAAAGCGGCGAAAGCGTCGGCGAATATGAGTTTAACGCAGACTCCGCGCTCTTCGACGTAAACAGCAACTACGCCATCACAATACAGAACAATCAACACTTCAACATCACGCAAAGAACGGTCGTCATCGACGCAAGCGGTCAATCCTCTGTCTTGCCGTTCGGCTCTACGCCCGACCCGACCGCAATTCTTCCCACCTACACGATCGGTGCGGTGGATATGCATCTTGCAGAGCAAATCGCCGCGCTCGTTGACGGCAAACTTTCTCTCGACGCAAACGGAACGGAAGTGACGGTTGAAGGCTATTCCAAGGCTATCAAATACGCAGTGCTTCTTGCCGCCGCTCAGAATACGAACATCAAAGTCGTGCTCGGAGAAAACGCGGAATACTTCATTTACGTCACCGAGCAAAACGCCGTTGTCGTCAAGGTCAAAGACGGCGTGAAATTCGAGTTTGTCTACGGCATCCAATGGAACAATGCAACGACAATCACATTTGACGCAACCAAGTTTGAGGTTACGGGCAAGAATGAAGGCGAATTCGACAATATCACGTGGACGGCAACCATTTCCGCAGGCGAAACGCTTGTCAATGCGGGCAGTTACGTTGTCAAGTTTGAAAATGCAAAACTCGTCAAAGACGGCGCAGAACTTGCCGACAAAGTGTTTGTCGAAAGCACGACGGCAGTCGTCAATCCCGCACAAATCGTCGTCAATCCAACAAGCACCGCAACCCAAAAGACCTACGGCGAGCCTGAAAGCGTCTTCGGAATCGATTTCGGCGTCGTGAGCGTCAACGGAGATACGAGCGGAACTTACGCTGGCAAGACGTTTGAAGAAATCAAACAAATTCTCAGCGGTACTTTCGCAAGAGCAAGATATGCAAAGAACGGCGATTTGCGTTGGCTCGGCAGTCGCTATGACGACGTAACGGACAAAAACGGCGTCATCGCACTCGCTTCTGCGGACGGAGATTATTACGGATACGCAGTCAACTCGGCGTTTGCCTCTTCCGACAAGAACTTCGCCGTCGTGGCTCAATTCGACAAAGACGCACGCTTCGTCATCAACGCAAAAGCAATCGAATTGCACACCAAAGATTTCGTTGGCGTAAACAAAGTTTACGACGGCACGACGGCAGTCAATTACGGCACGACGAAAGTTTACGATTTGAGCAGTATGCTCGCAATCGCAAGCGACGACGTGTATCTTGCAGTCAGCGCACGCTACAACAAGGTCGGCTCGCCCAGCAAGAAAGAAAGCGCGAACATTATCTTCGATTCCGTGTATCTTGCAGGCGATAAGGCTCACAACTATGGCATTACGCTCGTCGTCAACGACGCGGTCGGCGCACTCGTCAACGGCGAATCTTCGGGCTCGAATTATGCCTATGCAGACGTTACGAAAATCGAAATCGTCAGCGTGAACGGCATGAGCGAACTCATTTATATCGTCAACGGAATCGTCGGCGTTCTCAAGAATGACTTCACGATTTCAAAACAATACGACAAGACCACCGACCTTTCCGTCGAAAACGTTAAAGTCGCAGAAACGCAGAACGAGCAGGGTATAGGTACGAAGATGCTCGCAGGCGCAAAAGCGAGACTTATCGAAATGGAAAGCGGCAAGTTCTCCGACGTCAACGTCAGCGCAAACTACGTCGTCAACGTGACTTTGTTCTTTGAATTCGGAGACGACACCGACAATATCGACATCGTCACGAGCGGCATTTACGATCAACCCGACGTTCAAGTCACGAGAGACGTCATCGACGGAGTGAAGGGTATCAAGGTCAAACTCTCCAACATGTCCGCTTCTATCGTGAAACGTATTCTCGGCGCGGACAGTTTCGAGACTATCTCTGCAGTTGACAGAGACTACAATGCAACCGACATCGTGCAAATGAACTACACCTTCAAAGAAGGTGCACTCGTTGCAGGCGACACGTCGGCATCCGTCGGCCTTAAACTTATGGGCTTGAGCGCAAGCAAGAACGCAGGCAATCACAACGTCACGGTGTCCGCACTTGCAAACGTCAACAATAGCGTGAACACTTTCGTTTCGGACACCAACTATACCGTTGACGTGGAGTCTATCAACGCATACTGCGGCACGAGAAACGTGAAAGTCACGATTGCAAGAGCGCAACTCATGCCAAACGTCACGTTCGTTCAGAAAGAATACGACGATACGACTTCCGTCACCGTCACGAAGAATTCGGGCAACGATTTCACGACGGCTCAATATGCCGTCAATCTCGCAAGCGAATTGCAACACTTCTCTCTCGGCACGGGCATGGTGAGTTACGAACTTTCAAGAAACGGCAAACCCGACGCTAACATCACCGAAAACGAAATGCACAACGTGCTCGTCGGCGGTCTCGAAGTGGTGGTTGAAAGCGGATACGAATCCTTGCTTGCAAACTATCAGATTTACGGCTCGAGATACAACGCTTCAGAAGGATACAACACCGTCGGTTCTGTCACAAGCGGCGTCATCGAAGACTACGAAATCATCGATGCGGTGAAAGTCACGAAGAAAGTCATTTCTCTCGTCGAAAACGACTTTGACATCAAAGACAAGGTGTATGACGGCACGACGAGCGCAGACATCACAATCAAACTGCAAGAAGGCAGAGTGGTCAGCGGACACGAAGGACATCTCGAAGTCGTTGCAAGCGGTACTTTCGCAAGAAAGCAAGTGGGCAACAACATCAAAGTCATCATCGACGAAGTCAAACTCAAAGCACTCGACGCAAACGGTGAAAACGTCATCGGCAACTATACGCTCAAACAGTACACGGGTTCTACGAGTGCAAACATCGTCGAAAGACCCGTCGTTGTCAGTGCGGATTTGGGAAGCAGAGTGTACAACGGTTCGCCCAACGTGTCAAAAAGGCAACATCACCTACACGTTTGACGGAATTATACCCGGTGAAATCGACAACTACGCAATCCAGACGAGAGACGGTGCGTACTTCTTTGATAAGAACGTCAACGTCGAACGCAATGCGGAAGGCGAAGTGAATTACGACGCAAACGGCAACGCAACCGTGCTCGACAAAGACGGTATCGCATACAATCCCGTTCTCACCAACAAGAAAGAAAGATATATAAATTATGTATTAGTATATGGTGTAAACAATATAATAAGCGGCAAGACCTGCCTTGCGTACGACGACGCAAACGGTGAAAGACACTTCGGCGCACCCGCAAGCGGTGAAAAGGTTTCCACCTATTACTACGCACTCGAAACCGCACAAAAATACGTGCTCGTTTCCGACGCCGCCAATTACGAAAGCGCAAAGAGCGCAAACGCTCTTATCGGCTACTATCTTGTCAACGGTCAACAAGCGGCATACTTCGTTGCAAACGATTACGAAGGCACGATAAGCGGCACGACGGCAGCACCCGTCCCGTACATCAACGGCAAGGGCAGAATCGAACAAAGAAGCGTTTATATCGCGGCAAACGGAATCAAGAAAGTGGACGGTACGAAAGCATTCGAGAAAGAATATGACGGCACGACCAAGTTTTACGGCACGCTTCAAGGCTCCGATCCGAGCGAAACCGACGCTTTCTATTACGACGCAGGTAGCGTTGCAAACCTTATCGGTGACGACCAAGTCACGATAAAGAACATTTCCGCTCAATTCGACAAAGCAAACACCGACGCGCTTTACGTCATCTTCTCGGTGTCGGGTATTCAGGGCAAAGACGCTTACAACTACACGATAAAGGGCGACAAGACTGTCACCGTCAATTTGTCGGCAAAGATAACCAAACGCACTATCAAAGCGTCTCTTGCGGACGGCGAAACGGTTTACGGAACGAGCCTTTCAAACGTCGGCGGCAAGATAGAATACTCTCTTGCAGGCTATCCGCTTACGCTCGAAGGCAATTCGTTCTATATGAACTTCAAGAAGTATCTCGTCGCGGTCGGATTCCTTGCGGACGAAGCCGCAACCGTCTCGGCGGGTGATGAAGCGTTCGTAAAACAACTCTACGGCAACACTTACAATTTGCTTGACGGTCAATTTGTCAAAGCAGGCGACGGCGAAGTGGGCGAATACATTCGTCTCGGCGGAACTCAAAACGATGCGATAACCACTCTTCCCAAGCCGAAAGCGGTCTTCTCGACGACGAAACCGACAAACGGCACGGTTGCGCTCTCTTATACGCTTGCAAGTTCCAATGCAAAGAACTTTGCGTTTGAAAGCGAATACACGGGCAACGCACCCGACGGCAATTCCAGCAGACTTACCGTTGTCAAGAAAGATTTGTACATCGTGACGGTCGGTATCGCGTATTCCAAGATTTACGGCTCTTCCAATCCCGTCGTCGAACTTCGCTATCTCGGAGCGGACGGCCAAAACGGTATAGTCTCCGGTGAAACCTGGATGTCGATTTTCAGAAACGGTTCCGTTGACTATCGCCCGATCGTGAAACTTGCAATCTACAACAGCGTAACGGGTGAGATCACCGACGCCGACGAATACGCACTTATTTCGCGCAGACCTGCAGGCGATACGACCAGCAGAATGCTCGGTGCAAACGAATATTACGTATACTATCTCGCAGCACCGGACGGAGTGGATTATTCCGCAATCGTTGAAAACTACAACGTGATTCTCGGCGCAAAGAGCGACATCAAGGGCAACGCAGTGCTCGATACGGAAGGAAATCCGACGACCGACGAAGACGGAAAAGTCGTGATGAGTTTCGTTTACGACTTCGCAAGCGTTGTCGCAACGTCAAAAGCGTCCACGCTTGAAATCACGCTCCCGACACTTACGGGTATAAGCGTTGCTTCGACAGAAAACACCTTTGTTTACACCGTGGATAAGAACGGCGACGGCATCAACAGAGTGTACGACGTGTTGCAGGGCGAAACGGCAGAAGACGTCGTGACATACGTCACTTTGGTTGACGGACAAGAAGTCGAATCGAAAGCAATCGACGCAGGCGTACACGAAGGCGTCATCAGAGTCAAACGTTTCGTTAAAGTCAACGATTCCGACCCGAACGGATACTATGTTGTGTGGACGAGCGGTGAAACCAAAGTAAAAATCACCATCGAAAAGGCAAGCGTGTCGCTCAAAGCAAACAAGATGAGCGAATACTACAACGGCAAGGCCCACGTTTATGCAACGAGCGGTATCAACAACAAGATAACCAGTGCCGTTGCACTCGGAGACAAGGACGTCAAAGTGTCTTACGAGCTTTACGACGGAGAAAAATATACTTCCGTCAACTCCGTTGTCAACGCAGGCACATACCGTGTGACGCTGTCTCTCTCTGACGAGTTCTTGAAACTCAACCCCAACTACAAGCCCGAAACGGTGCAGACGACTCTCACCGTTATCCGTGCGATCGTCAACGTCACGATAGATTCGCAAGGTTACGAATCCACGAGCGAATTGCAAAACGGAACGAAAGTAACCAAGATTTCCGCGCCGTACGACAAAGAAAGAACTTACGACGTTTCGTACAGCGTTGAAATGGATCAGAGAAGCGACGATCCGTCAATCGCACTCGACGTAGACAGCACGAAACTCGTGTGGAACAAGACGATCGCAAGCCCCGGCAGATATGCGTTCTCAATCGTGCTCGACGATGAAGACAAACTCGCTTCCAACTACAATTTCGTCGGCGCAAGCGGAATTCTCGAACTCACCGCAACGTCACTCGACGCAGGCAACAACCAAGTCAAATTCGTAGACGGCGGCATCGTTGCAAACAGACTCGTTGTCAAGGAAATCAAGACGGACAGTGTGCTTGCAAGCGATATGTCTTATCTCGAAGCAATCGAACAATACGTTTCTATCTTGTCAAGACAAGCCGGCTTCAAAGATGACGCACAAGTCGCTGCAGTGCTTCGTATCGGATTCTATCTCGACGATCAACTCGTCAACGTGCTCGGCACTCCGACCACCGTGTCGGTTGCGCTCCCGTCTCATGTCAAGAACATGAAGGGCATCGCAATTTACACCGTCACAGAGCAGGGCGGACTTAAGAAACTCACCGATTACGCCATTGAAAACGGCAAGTTGACCTACACCGCAGATTACGTCAGCGGCATCGTCTTCGTTGACGTCAACCCGCAATCCATCGAGCCATGGAAGGTTGCCACCATCGTATGTGTCGTGTTGGCAGTTGTGATAATTGTGACGGTATGCGTAGTAGGAACTATAATCCGCAAACGCCAGCTCAAAAACTCGTGATTTAGCGAATAGCTTTGTCAAAGCCCCTTGCTCAACAACTCATGTGCGTCAGCACATTAGGGTTGCTGTTCAAGGGGCTTTTTCGCGCTCTTCATCTAAATCACGAGTTTTTGCACGTTGGGTTTTGGTTCAAGCCGTGCCTTTCTTGTTATGCATCTATTTATCGCGCTTTATGCAATTAACAGTAGCACCCGATTTCGCGCTCTTCATCTAAATCACGAGTTTTTATATAGTTTTATGAGATAATTGCGTCAGAATCCAATTTAGTTTTGTTTTGTTCACGGCTCTACAAAAGTTGGGCGTTTGAAACTCTAAATGCAACTTTCCCCTTTCCTCAGGTGTTTTCCCTATCACCGTTCCCCCTTGCAAGGGAACCCACGGTGACCGCGTAGCGGGGGACAACACTCGGTCGAGACATAACCAACGCCATTTCTCTTATTATGCCACTTCGCTTTGTGCGCCGGCTACGCAACAACAAGGCGCAGTCGCTTGTACTTTACGTCAAGTCCGACGCTCAATACGGTCGCCGCCTTGCGGCTCCAATTCTGTCTTCGAAGTCGCACATTCCGTTTATAAGTACGCCCGTGCCACAATTATTAATTATTCATTATTCATTATTAATTTAACTCTCTCATCGTATTGGTGAAACAATAAAATCAATTTAATATACGCAACCGACAATTTTTATCCTTGAAAAAAAAATAATGGTGGTGTATAATATATTTACTTATTGGCAAGGAGATTGCTTATGAAAGTTGCGGTTGGTTGCGATCACGGCGGATTTGTTCTTAAAGACGCGGTGATAAGCACGCTTGAAGAGCTCGGAGCGCAAGTCGTGGATATGGGCACGTATTCAACGGAGTCCGTTGATTATCCCGTATACGGCAAAAAGTTGCCGATGCGGTGGCAAACGGTGAGTGCGATCTCGGCGTCGTTATGTGCGGCACGGGTATTGGCATTTCGATTGCCGCAAACAAGGTCAAGGGGATTCGCGCGGCAGTTGTTACAGACGAGTTTATGGCAGAGATGACGAGACGTCACAACAATGCGAATATCATTGCGCTTGGCGGAAGAGTCATAACTCCCGAAAAGGCAAAATCGCTTGTCAAGGCTTGGTATACGGCGGAATTTGAAGGCGGAAGACATCAAAAACGCATAGATATGATTACGCAAATAGAAAACGAACAAAAATAAGAGTATGATAGACGATATTTTGAAAGATATAAGGGACGCCGAAGACAAGGCGGACGAAATAATCAGAGACGCAAACCAAAAAGGCAAGGATATCGTTGCAAAAGCCGAGAGTGACGCAGGGGCGCAAAAGCGCGCGACGCTCAAAGAGTGCAAGGAAGACCGCAAAACCGCAACCGACAAAGCGACTTCAAACGCGCTTTTGAAGAGAGAAGAGATTCTCAAAAAAGGCAAAGCGGCGGCGGACGACGTGGTAGAGCAAAAGAAAGCAGACGTCGAAAAGGCTTCTGACGAACTTGTAAAAGAGTTGCTCGGCAAGTATTGCCCCGCTCTCGATTGAGTTTGAAACGGCGTTTTGAAATTTTCTGCGCCGCAAATGACGTATTTATTGTGCGTGCGCACACACGCACGCGAGAAGTATGATTGTTGAAATGAAAAAGTTGGTGCTTATTGCGCACCGACAAGACAGACACAAATTGTTCAAGGCGTTGCAACGTTCAAAGAACGTTGAGATTGCGCGTACGCACGATATTGAAAACACCGTGCGTCTTGACAATAGTGCGTCTTCGGAAAACATAAAAGTTCAACTCTCTCGCATAGAATTTGCTTTCAAGTATCTCAAAGAACAGAAAAAAATCGCGGAAAAACTTGCAAAAGCGACCGAAAAAAGCGAATATCCCTACATTTACACTCCAATAAAAACGCCTGCCGTCAATTCTATCGCAAGAATGAGTTTTGACGATTTTGACCTTATCGGGACGAAAGAAGTCGAACTTATGGCAAACGTGGCAGACTTGGAAGAGATAAACGCAAGACAAAAAGAGATAGTTTCCGTTCAGCAAAAACTCAGAGACGAAATAACCATGCACAAGACGTATTCGTCGTTGCGCAAACCGTATTCGTATTTCAAAGACGGCGAGAAAACCGCCGTTATCGTCGGATACGTACCGTCTCAAAACACGCCCGCACTTGAAAAACTTGCAAACGAGAGCGAGCTTGCCTACGTCGAGTTGCTCAAATCCGAAAAAGTGCAGTCTTTCGTCGCAATCGTGCATAAGAGCGTGATCGACGAGTTTACTGCGGCGTTGCAAACGCTCGATTTCGTGAGAGTCAATCTCCAAAACGACTCAACTCCGCTTGAAAACGTCAAAAATCTCAAACAGCAGATAAGAGACCTTGAAGAAGAGTCTGCCGAACTTACCACTCGCGCACTCGTCAAGGAAATTTATACAGCCGATTTCAAGGCACTTTACGACTATTATCTCGTAAGGCTTCAACAAAATGCCGCTCTCGACGGTTTTGCGACCACGAAAGGCAGTTTCGTGATGGAAGCCTGGTATCCCAAGGAATACGAAGAAGAACTGAAAAAGATTCTCGACTCCGTCAGCGACGCTATGGTGTACGAGTTCAGAGAACCCGAAGAAAGCGAAGTCGTGCCTACGTACGTGAAAAACAACAAGGTGGTTGAACCCTATCAGGATATCACCAACATGTACAGTGCACCGAACTATTTCTCCGATATTGACCCAAACCCCGTCATGTCGGTGTTCTATTTCCTGCTTTTCGGCATGATGATAGCGGACGCGGCGTACGGAATTCTGCTTGCGCTCGGCGCGTTTATTGCATACGCGGTGAAAAAGCCCGTCCCCGGCAAGGGAAGACTTCTTCTCATTATAGGAATGGGCGGCATTTCCACGATAGTGTGGGGCGCGATATTCGGCGGTTGGTTCGGCCTCGACATATCGGGGACGTTCCTTGCAAAACTGCAACTCATTCAACCGCTCGAAGGAAAAGGTCCGTTGTATTTGCTCGGCATATCTTTTGCGCTCGGATTTATCCATATTCTCGTGGGTATGCTCATGAACGCAATCAACCTTATCCGCAAAAGAGAGTGCTCGACGCGCTTTGCGAAGTCGGCACGTGGTATATGATTTTTGCAGGTATAATAGTGCTTGCGCTCGCGCTTTTGTTCTTCAAGGGCAATGAAGTGCTCAAATACGTAGGAATCGCTCTTGCGGCGGTCGGCGCGTTCTTGCTTGTGCTTTCAAATATCCGCGGCAAGAAAGGCGCAAAGAAAATTCTCGGATTTTTCGGCGGATTTGCAAAACTGTACGACGGCGTGAATATTCTCTCGGATATTCTTTCATACGCGCGTTTGTTCGGTCTCGGACTTTCGGGCAGCGTGGTTGCGCTCGTCGTCAATCAGATATGTCAGGTTGTACTCGGATTCTTCCCGCAAGGTTCGGGAATAATTGCGATAGGATATATAATTTGCGTGCCGATTTTCCTTGTCGGACACCTTTTCAACATCGCAATATCAACACTCGGCGCATACGTGCATAATTGCAGACTGCAATACATCGAGTTCTACGGCAAATTCTACGAAGGCGGCGGACACGTGTTCATGCCTTTCGGAAACAATACAAAATACACATACTTGGAAAAGTAGGAGGTAACAATATGGGCAACTTAACAACAGGAACGTTTATCGCTCTCGTCGGTGCGGTTCTTGCAGCGGCAATGGCGGGTATAGGTTCTGCAATCGGCGTCGGCGTCGCAGGCAAAGCGGCGGCAGGCGTGACGAGCGAAGACCCCGATAAATTTTCAAAGTGCCTTGTTTTGCAACTTTTGCCCGGTACGCAAGGTATCTACGGCTTGCTCGTTGCGTTTTTGGTGTTCGTAAAGATCGATCTTTTCGGCTCTGTCGCAAGACTTTCCGTAAGCGGCGGTCTCGGCATCTTTGCGGCTTGCCTTCCCATGGCAATTGTCGGTCTCATCAGTGCACTTTATCAATCCAAAGTGGCTTGCAGCGGCATCGCACTCGTTGCAAAACGCCCCGAAGAAAGCGGTAAAGCAATCATTCTCACCGTTATGGTTGAAACCTACGCGGTTTTGGCACTTCTCGTTTCTTTGCTCGGCGTCATGATGCCTGCAACCGAAAGCCTTCTCGAAGTTGCTACGAGCGCGGCACTCCTTGGCTGATAAACTATGTCTAAAGAAGCAATAATCGACAAAATTTTGTCGGACGCAAATCTCAAAGGCGACGCGATAATCGGCGAGGCGAACGAGAAAGCGGACGAAATCATTTCTCTTGCCGCAAAGCAGTGCAAAGACTATTTGTACAAAAGCAAGACGGAAATCGACAGACTCACGCTTGAAATCGACGAACGCTCTCGCTCGGTTGCCGAGCTCGACGCAAGAAAACTGTTGCTTGCCGCAAAAACGCAAGTGCTCGATTCGGTGTACGCAAAAACGCTCGAAAAGTTGAGAAATCTCGACAAAGAGCAGTATAGCGCGCTGATTTTTTCAATGCTCGAAAACGCAAAGGACGGCGACGTCGTGACCGTATCCGAAAGAGAAAAAGATATAGTCACGAAAGAATCGCTTGCCGATTTTGCAAAAAAGAAGGGCATTTCACTCACGCTTGCGGACAAATTCGGCGATTTTGACGGCGGCGTGGTGATAAGCGAAAACGGTGTCGACAACAACTTCACTCTCGAAGTGGAAGTCGCGCTTTTGAGAGAGCAAACGGAAACCAAAATAGCAAAGGAAATCTTCGGCTGATATGTCAAACAAATTCGTCTACCAAAACGCACAGATAAAAAGCAGAGAAACGAAACTGCTCACCCTTGCGGGAGAGCAGAGACTTTTCGATGCTCAAAACGTGCAGGACGCATTGAAAATTCTCGTCGAACTCGGCTACGGAAACGGTGCGAATATCGAAGACGGCATAGACGCGGTTCTCGACAAGGAAGAAGAGAATCTCGTTGCATTGCTCAACGAGATGAACGTTGCCGACGCGCTTGACGCATTTTATGCGGACAATGATTTTCTAAATCTCAAAACCGCATTGAAAGCCTATGCGACGGGAACGAAAGGCGTGTATTTGCCGAGCGGACTTTTCAAAATCGAAGATATTATTCTTGCCGTCGAAACGGACGATTGTTCTTTGCTTTGCGAAGAAATGAAAAGTGCAATCGAAACGTGCAAAACGCTTCTTTCGGACGAAAAGGGAGTCGACCCGCGCAAAATAGATTGCGTCGTTGACAAAAAAGCGTACGAGTTCAAGTTGAAAGCGGCAAAAAAGTGTGGCAAGACTGCAAAAGAGTATTTTGAAAGGAAGATAGATTTTGCAAATATCGGAGCGTTTTTCAGATGCAGAAAGTTGCATTTGCCGATAGAATTCTTCAAAGAAGGATTCATAGGCGGCGGAAAGACGGACGCTCAACGTTTCGAGAAGATATACGAACTTCCGCTCGACGCGCTTTGCGAACTCGAAAAGGGTACGCACGCCGAAAAAAATCGTGCTCTCACTCGTTGAAAGCGGCGATTTGGTTGCGTTTGAAAAGGACGCCGACGACGCGCTTCTCAAAATTTGGAAAGACGAAGCGTCGGATATGTTTTCCGTCGCGCCGATAGTAAGTTACTATCTGACGAAAAAGACGGAACTCAAAAACGTGAAACTCATCGTTGCGGGCATCAAAAACAAAGTGCCCGAAAAAACAATAAAAGAAAGGATGCGTGAACTGTATGCATGACGGCTCGATAGCGGTGCTTGGCGACAAAGATTCCGTGCTTGCGTTCAAGGCAATAGGTCTTGACGTTTTTCCCGTTGAAAACGAGACGCAGGCAAGAGAAAAATTGCACGCTCTTGCAAGAAAATATTCCGTGATATTCGTCACCGAGCAGGTTGCGGAGCAGGCAAGCCAACTCATTGAAAGATACAAATCGCGTCCGTATCCCGTTGTCGTTCCCATTCCGTCGGCGGAAGGAAACAAGGGACTCGGTATGCAAGGCATAAAATCAAACGTCGAAAAGGCTATCGGAGCAGATATTTTATTCGACAAAGAAGGTAAATGATGGAAACTGGAAAAATCGTAAAAGTATCCGGCCCGTTGATAGTGGCAGAAGGCATGGCGGACAGCAAAATGTACGACGTCGTGCACGTGAGCGACAAGCAACTCATCGGTGAAATCATCGAATTGCGCGGCGACCGCGCTTCCATACAGGTTTATGAAGAAACGAGCGGCTTGGGGCCCGGCGAAAACGTGTATTCCACGGGCGCTCCGCTTTCCGTCGAACTTGCGCCCGGTCTTATCGAAGGCATATACGACGGAATTCAAAGACCGCTTGCAAAACTTAGAGAAGTTGCCGGCGACCGTATCGAAAGGGGCGTTTACGTTCCTGCGGTAGACCACGACAAGAAGTGGAAATTCGAGCCTGTCGTGGCAGTCGGTGCAAGCGTAGAAAGCGGAACGGTGATAGGCGTCGTTCAGGAAAACGTTCTCATTACGCACAAAATCATGGTGCCTTTCGGCGTGAAAGGCGTCGTTAAAGAGATATATTCGGGTGAATTTACCGTTGACGAAACGGTTGCGGTTGTCGAGACGAAAAAAGGCGACGTAAACGTCACCATGCTCCAAAAATGGCCCGTCCGTAAAGGCAGACCGTACAAAGAGAAACTTTCACCGAAAGCTCCGCTCGTCACGGGACAAAGAGTTATCGACACGCTTTTCCCGATTGCAAAGGGCGGCGTTGCGGCAGTCCCCGGTCCGTTCGGAAGCGGCAAAACAGTCGTGCAACACCAACTTGCAAAATGGGCAGACGCCGATATTATCGTGTACGTCGGCTGCGGTGAACGCGGAAACGAGATGACTGACGTTCTCAACGAGTTCCCGACTCTTATCGACCCAAAGAGCGGTCAACCGCTTATGAAACGCACCGTGCTTATCGCAAACACTTCGGATATGCCTGTTGCGGCGCGTGAAGCGTCGATATACACGGGTATCACCATCGCGGAATATTTCAGAGATATGGGATATTCGGTGGCAATCATGGCGGACTCCACGTCGCGTTGGGCAGAGGCTCTGCGTGAAATGAGCGGACGTCTTGAAGAAATGCCGGGCGAAGAAGGATATCCCGCATATTTGAGTTCACGCCTTGCCGAGTTCTATGAAAGAGCGGGCATGGTAAAAGTCTTGGGACAGGAAAACACCGTCGGTTCTATCACTGCAATCGGAGCGGTCTCGCCTCCGGGAGGCGACTTGTCCGAGCCTGTGTCGCAAGCGACTTTGCGTATAGTCAAAGTGTTCTGGGGACTCTCGGCATCGCTTGCATACAAGAGACATTTTCCCGCAATCGACTGGATTCAGAGTTATTCTCTCTATGCCGACAGAATGGCGGACTGGTACAGCGACAACGTCGGCGACGAATGGCTGAGCCTTCGTGCAAAGTGCATGCGTATTTTGCAAGAAGAAGCGCAACTCGACGAAATCGTCAGACTCGTCGGTATGGACGCGCTCTCTCCGCAGAACAGACTCACCATGGAAACGGCAAAGTCCATAAGAGAAGACTATTTGCACCAAAACGCATTCCACGAAGTCGACACGTTCACGTCGCTTGAAAAACAGGAGTATATGCTCCGTCTCATTCTCACTTTTGACGAACTCGCAAAAGACGCGCTCGACAAGAGAGTGGACATAGAAGATATTCTCGCACTTGACGTGAGAGAGCAGATAGGCAGAGCGAAGTATATCCCCGAAAGCGATATGCACAAATTTGACGATATTCTTGCGCAAATCAAAAGCGATATGCGCAATCTTACCGACGAAGGAGAAATCTGATGCTTAAAGAATACAACACCATTAGAGAAATTGTCGGGCCGCTTATGCTCGTTGAAGGCGTTGAAGGCGTCAAATACAACGAACTTGTCGAGATAAGGCAGGAAAACGGCGAAATAAGAAGCGGTAAAGTGCTTGAAATCAACAGAGATAAGGCACTAGTTCAGTTGTTTGAAGCGTCTCAGGGCATAAAGATGGCAACGTCGAAAGCCAGATTCCTTGGACACGGCATAGAACTCGGAGTGAGCGAAGATATGCTCGGCAGAGTTTTCGACGGTATGGGTAGACCGCGCGACGGTGGCGCACCCATTATCCCTGAGATGAAACTCGACATCAACGGTCAGCCGATAAATCCCGTTGCTCGCGACTATCCCAACGAGTTTATTCAGACGGGTATCAGCGCAATCGACGGCTTGAACACTCTCGTGCGCGGTCAGAAATTGCCCGTGTTCTCCATGTCGGGTATGCCGCATGCAGAACTTGCCGCACAAATCGCAAGGCAGGCGAAAGTCATCGGCAGCGACGCAAAATTCGCAGTCGTGTTCGCAGCAGTCGGCATCACGTTTGAAGAAGCGGACTTCTTCATCAGCGATTTCAGAAAAACGGGCGCAATCGAGCGCGCGGTTATGTTCATAAACCTTGCAAACGATCCGGCAGTCGAGCGTATATCCACTCCGCGTATGGCGTTGACGGCGGCGGAATATCTTGCGTTTGAAAAGGATATGCACGTGCTTGTCATCACCACCGACATCACAAACTACGCCGAAGCACTCCGCGAAGTGTCTGCGGCAAGAAAGGAAGTGCCGGGACGTCGCGGATACCCCGGATATATGTACACCGACCTTGCAAGCATGTACGAACGCGCAGGCAGAATCGTGGGAAAGAAAGGTTCTATCACTCAAATCCCTATCCTTACGATGCCGGAAGACGACAAGACGCACCCCATTCCCGACCTTACGGGTTATATTACGGAAGGACAAATCATCATTTCGCGCGAACTTTACAAGAAAGGCGTCACCCCGCCTATCGACGTTTTGCCGTCGCTGTCACGTCTTAAAGACAAGGGCATAGGCAAGGGCAAGACGAGAGAAGACCACGCCGACACAATGAACCAGTTGTTCAGCGCATACGCGCAAGGCAAGGAAGCAAAGGAATTGAGTTCCATTCTCGGCGACGCGGCACTTACGGAAGTTGACAAAAAGTACGCACAGTTTGCGGACGAATTTGAAAAACAATACGTGTCGCAAGGCTTTGACGTCAACCGCACGATTGAAGAAACGCTCGATTTGGGCTGGAAATTGCTCAAAATTTTGCCGAAGAGCGAACTCAAACGTATACGCGACGAGTATATAGAAAAGTATCTCGACAAGGACGAGAATAAAGACTGACTATGAGCAAATTGAACGTAAATCCGACGAGAATGGAGTTAAGACGCCTAAAAAATCGTCTCAAAACCGCCACTCGCGGACACAAACTATTGAAGGATAAATCCGACGAAATGATTCGTCAGTTTATGCTTTACGTGCGCGAAAACAAGCGGTTGAGAGAAGAAGTGGAAGAAGAACTTGCCACTTCGCTCAAATCGTTTATGCTTGCGCGCGCGGTATCAAGTGACGCCGAGATTGAAGAAGCGATCTCGATGCCGACGGCAAAAGTGTCGCTCGAAACGTCGTCAAAAAACGTGATGAGCGTAAACGTGCCCGTTTTCAACGTCACCGAAAGCGAAACAAGCGGACTTTATCCTTATTCGTTTGCAAGCGTAACGAGCGAACTTGACTCGTCAATCGCTTCGCTTACAACGCTCCTTCCCAAACTTCTCAAACTCGCCGAAGTGGAAAAGACGTGCAATATGCTCGCCGACGAGATTGAGAAGAACAGAAGACGCGTCAATGCGCTCGAATACGTCATGATTCCGCAACTCGAAGAAACGATAAAGTATATCGTGATGAAACTCGACGAGAACGAGCGCGGAGCAACGACTAGACTTATGAAAGTCAAGTCTATGATCGAAGAACAAAACAAATAAATCGTGTGATTGCGCTCGCTTGTCGGGCGCGATTTTATCTTAAAAGGCAAAGAGCTGAGAAACTATGGAGAAGAAACTCATTCAAAATCAATCTTTCGGACAGGAAAGAGCGTTGTACGGTGAAAGAGATATAAGATGCGAACGCGTGGCTATCGACGGAAAAGAAGACGGCGAAAGCGCGTTTAAGGAATGTAGAAACGTCGAATGTGTCGATTGCTTTTTTCAATCTGCGCTATCCGTTTTGGCACGACCACAATCTCAAAATCGAGTCGAGCGAAATGACGGAATTGTGTCGCGCGGCACTTTGGTATAGCGAAAATATCGAGATAAAAGACACGAAAATGCACGGCATCAAGGCGTTGAGAGAGTGCCGAAACGTCAAAATCGACGGTTGCGACATCGTTTCGCCCGAGTTCGGTTGGTCGGTGAGCGGAATAAGTATGAGCAATTCGCACGCGGAAAGCGAATATTTTATGATGCGTTCGTCGTCGATTCGTTTCAAAAACGTTGATTTCAAAGGCAAATATAGTTTTCAATATGTCAAAGACGCAGTTTTCGAATACTGTAATTTCGACACGAAAGACGCATTATGGCACGCAGAAAACGTCGTGGTGAGAAATTGCGTCGTGAAAGGTGAGTATCTTGCCTGGTATTGCGACGACGTGACTTTCGAGAATTGCAAAATCATCGGCACGCAACCGCTTTGCTATTGTAAAAATTTAAAACTTATAAACTGCGAGATGATAGATTGCGATTTCGCGTTTGAAAAGAGCGACGTCGAAGCAACGATAACGACGCCCGTCATCAGCGTGAAAAACGTAAGAGACGGATTTGTCAAATTGCCGTCCGTTGGAGAGATTATTCTTGACGACGACACGGCAAAGGGGAAAATAATCGTCGGCAGATAAAAAACTTCAACAATATGTCGTCGTTTCGATTGATAGTGGCGGCGGTATTTTTTGATTAAATAATACGAAAGCGACGAGTAAATTCGGAGAATACGATTAAGCGCGAATTTGCAAACGTAAAACGAAAGAAAAAAAATTTTCATAAAAGTTGTAACCTTTTGTGAAACCGAGTGTCATATATGTGAAAAAACTCAAAAAGGAGACACCTTTATGAAAAAGAAACTATTTTTGACACTGACTATAGTCGCACTTCTGTGCGCGGCGGTAATTTTTACGGCGTGCGGAGATAAGAACGACGCAAAATACGGAGAGTATAAAAACATTGCGTTTGCGACGGTAGGAATCGAGAACCAAAACGTGCAATATTCGAACGTAACCGAAGAAAACGGAAGTTTTACGGTGAAAATCGTCATCGACGGCATAACTTACGACGTGACGATAGGTGCGGATAAAACCGTCAAGAGTGTGAAAATCAACGACCATAAGGTCTCAAAAGACGAATTGCCTGAAGCACCGTTTGGAAACGAAACGACTTATATCGGCAAAGAAGCGGCTAAGAATATTGCGTTCGCCGACGCAGGCGTAACCGCGAATCAAGTCACGGCACTTGATGTGGAATTTGATTTCGACGACGGCAAATATCTCTATGAAGTGGAATTCAAGTCCGGTCTTTCGAAATACGAATACGACATCGAAGCAACTACGGGCGAAATTTACAAGAAAGAAGTGAACGACAACACCGTCATTGAAAAAGCACCCGACGGAGTGAACTTTATAGGCGTCGAAGAAGCGAAAAGAATCGTGCTCGAAAACGCAAACGTAACTTTGGACGAAGTCACTATCCTGAAAGCGAAACTCGACTTTGAAAAGGGCGCGTACGTCTATGAAATCGAATTCAAAAAGGGAACGACCGAATACGAATACGAAATCAATGCCGTGACGGGAGCAGTCATTAATGTCGAAGTCGAAAGAAACGACGATGACGACGATATTCCCGTCGGACAATATATCTCGGTTGAAGAAGCGAAGCGCATAGCAACCGCTCATGCGGGAGTGACCGACGCAGTCTTTGAAAAGGCGGAACTCGAAGTCGAACACGGTGTGGTTATTTACGAAGTGGAATTCACAAGCGGCGGATACGAGTACGAATACGAAATCAACGCCACTACGGGCAAAATTATCAAACAAGAAAAGGAACTTGCGGACTGATAAGCAAATTTGAGCAAACGAAATGAATACGGATTTGGTTGAACAACTGTTTTCAAGATATTATAACGACGCGCTCCTGTACGCCATGTCTCTCACAAAAAACGCTTACGAAGCGGAAGACATCGCACAGGACGCGTTTTATAAAGCGTTGAAAACCGCGGACGGAGATATTCAAAACTTCAAAGCGTGGCTTCTGACCGTATGCCGAAATATGTTTCTCAATTCAAGGCGAAAGCGGAAAAGGCTCACGGCACTTGACGAAAATTTAACCGACGAAAGAGATCGAGTGCTCGGGAAAATAGTCAAGGACGAAAACTATCGCTCGTTGTATCGCGCAATAGATTTGCTCCCGGAAAATCTCAAAGAAGTGATATTGCTCTTCTATTTTGAAGAATTGAAGATAAACGAAATCGCGGATATGCTCGGTAAGAGCGAAAACAACGTGAAAGTGATGCTGTATAGGGGCAGAGAACAGATAAAACAAATCTTGGAGAAATAATATGGATTTTGAAAGCGCATACAAAAAGTATAAAGACGGCACTGCAACCGACCAAGAAGTTTTGTTCGTCGAGCAGGAACTGGAAAAAGCAAAAAAATGACCGAAATCATCGACTCATACGAATCGTCTCGTCCCATAGAGTCCGAGTGCGACGTTCAAACCATAAAGAAAGCGCAAAAGAGATTCGCAAAAAGAACGCAATCCGAGCCTTGTGCATTACACTTGCAGTGCTCGTTCTCGCATCTGCAATCGTACTGGCATCCGTTTTCGGCACGGCATTGTCTTCGGCGAACAAGAATCTCAATTACACTCCCGAGCAAGCAAAAAGTATTGCGCTTGAATTTGTAGCAAACACTTACGGCACGTCGGGTGTCCCCGTTGTGAGTGAATGCAAGCGCGAAATCGAATATTCTTCAGACCTTAAACATTCCGTTTACGTCTACGAAGTCAAAGTGCAGGTGGGGCTTATATACGAAGTCGAAATGCACGTAAATGCAAAAACCGGGCTTGCTACTTTGTCCGATATATCTCACAACTGATTGCAAAGAATACAAAAGCCGTCATTGATATGACGGCTTTTGAATTAATAATGAATAATTAACAATGAATAATTGTGGTGCGGTAGAGAGATTAAATGCGAACGTGATATACGCGATAAGCAATTTTTTTGCGTGTCACGTCACCACAGGTCTTGAGATTGAATGTACGAGATTTTGGGAAGAGAATAAAAACTCCGCAGACACCACGATAATTTGTCGGAATTGCGGCAAGAGTTAATATCCGTGCTCGAATGATAGAACAAATTCTCGGTGCGGTAGAGAGATTAAATGCGAACGTGATATACGCGATAAGCAATTTTTTGCTTGTCACGTCATCACAGTGATGCATTTAATCTGCATCCACAATAATTTTGTCTATATATTCCCCATTCCTTGCAAAGTTGAATTGAGCGTAGATAACCGTTACGTTTTTTGAAATCGGATGAGAGATATGAAACGTCGTATTTTTGTGCGACGTCGTTGCCTATCGAGTTGATGAGCGGTGCGTTTTTGTGTGGAGATACTGTGAGAGTCGTCGCAAAATAGTCAAAATCCGATCTGTGCGCGGCAAAGTATTCTGCAGTTTTTGAAAGGCGCAACTCAAAACAAAGAGAACATCTTGCGCCGCCTTCCGAGTCTTGTTCCCGTCCTTTTACCACCGAAAGATATTCGTCAACGTCTTGCTTGGGAGATATGAGCGTTACGTTGTAAAAATGCGAAATCACATCTTTAAGTGCGTTTTCACGTCTGATAAACTCTTCTTTCGGCATAATGTTTGGATTATAATAGAAAACCGTCACGTCAAAATACGGTGTCAGATATTCAAGAACGCTCGTGGAGCACGGACCGCAACACGCATGCAAAAGCAGACGGGGCTTTCTCTCTCCGCATAGATTTTGTATTGCGTATTCAATCGTGCCTTGTTCAAATTTTTTCATGAACACATTATATCCCGAATTGAGCGATTTTTCAAGCATATGCGTTTTATACGCCGTTTTTTATCTTCCGTTCGTTGTTTGAAAAAACAAAGTATTTTGCGAAAACCGTAAGAGAAGTTAAAATAAAGCCGACAATAAAATTCGTGATTGTCTTATAGTCAATATTATGATATAATTCAAGTATGTATGGGCGCACGTGCGCGTATACGCACAGGAGTGAATTATGCAGGAAGTTATAAAGGCACAAAACGTAAAAAAGACATTTGTCACGGGAGAAGTCGAGACGCAGGTGCTCAAAGGCGTTGACCTTACGCTATCGGAAGGCGAATTTGTAGCGATAGTGGGTGAGTCCGGCTCGGGGTAAATCTACGTTTTTGTATATTCTCGCAGGAATAGACAAGGCGACGGAAGGAAAGGTTGAACTTCTCGGGCGCGACCTTGCCGATGTTTCGGACGACGAACTTGCCCGTATGCGCAGAGAAGATTTTTCTTTTGTGTATCAATTTGACAATCTCGTGCCGAACCTCACCGTGTGGGAAAACGTCACGCTTCCGCTCGTGCTAGATAAGAAAAAAGAGAATGAATACAAAGACAAGGTTGAAGAAATACTTGAATATCTCGGCATAAAAGAACGTGCAAAAGCATATCCGAGACAGTTGTCGGGCGGCGAGCAGCAGAGAGTCGCAATCGCAAGAGCGTTGGTCACCGATCCGAAAGTGATATTCCTTGACGAACCGACGGGCAGTCTCGACAAAGAACGCGGAAGACAGGTTATGGAACTTCTCAAAGACATAAATCAAACGAGAAAAGTCGCGCTTGTCATGGTCACGCACTCGCAGGCTCACGCAGAGTATGCGTCGAGAATCGTGAGAATGGAAGACGGAGTGCTTGCATAATACGCAAAAGACCGTATATAAAAAGGAACGTCGCTTCGCTCGATATATGGAGTGACGATATAATTTCGGTGAAAGATACGGGAAACCGAAAACGGAAAGCATAAAACGAAGGATATGTTGAAACTCGCATTAAAAAACTTAAACGCAAAACCGTTGCGAACGATTGCCACGATACTTGCCGTGGCTGTTGCGGTCGCGATGATTTTTTGCATGATTTCGTTTAAGGGCGCGGTTTTCGATTATATTTACGAGACCGAAACGTCGGCGGCGGGAAACAGCGATATAGTCATTTCCACAAACAGCAACAGCGACCGAATAACGACGGTTGCCGAGCCGCTCAAAAATATAGAAGAAGTGAAGGACATAGTGCCGTCGCTCAATCTTTACGCATTGTACAAAGACGAGTACGTTTCGGTGCGCGCGTTCGTTTCAAGTCAGTTGCAGACTCTTCAAAAAATCGACGTTGCCTACGGCGATTTGTCGGGAATGGAAAGCGGCGCAAACGAAGATAATATCGTCGTGTCAAAAGCGGCGGCGGAACATTTCGGATTGAGAGTCGGAGACAACGTGCGTCTTAAACTCGGGACGAACGAAGTGAGTTTTTACGTCGGAGCGATTGCCGAGCAAAGCGGATATTTCCTTGACGATTCACCTTATCGTTTCGTATGCGTCACGAGCAATGCGTCAAAACTCGTGTTGCCGGTCAGCGCAAACGAGTTCTGCAACGAGATATATTTGTCACTGAAAGACGGCGTGGACGTCAATACGGTTATAGAAAAAATCAAGGGCATAGAAAGATATTCGGCGATGCTCGTTAAGGCGTCGAAAGACGGCGCATACGTTGAAGAAAAGACATCGTCGCTCACCGCGCCCGTGGTGCTTGCAGGAGGAGCGGTCTTGCTTCTCGGTGTTGCGGTAATCGTGATTTTGTTCCTTATGAGCGAGAGTGAAAAGAAAACTCTTATCTCGAAACTCACCGTGATAGGCGCAACCAAAAGACAAATTTTCGGGCTGTTTGCCATTGAAAGTTTCATAATATCCGTGCTCGGTGCGCTCATAGGTTCGGCTCTTGCGGTCGGAGTTTTTGTGGGACTTTTGAAGATAACACTTTCGTCAAGCGTAACTTTTGACGTGAACGTGCCGTATCTTTTCCTTTCGGGCGCGATAGGATTTGTGAGCGCAATGGCAAGTTCGCTTATCCCCGTGGCGCGCGCATTCAAAGCAACGATCAGAGAAAATCAACTCGATTTGAAAAAAAATGCAGTGTGGACGAAATGGGTTGCGCCTGTGTTTTTTGCACTGACGATCGTGTGTCTTATAATAGAATTTTGCGTGCCTGCGGCAACGGCGTACGCCGCGGTGCTTAGCATGATATTTGCACTTTGTACGGTTGCGACGGGATGTGTGCCGCTCGTTAGACTTGCAGGAAAAGTGCTTGCAAAGACGTCGTCTCCGTCAATGAAAATAGCAGGCCTCGACGTGCAAAGAGAAAAGCGTTTCACTCGCTCGGTGTCAATGCTTACCGTTGGCGTAACCGTGAGCGTAATGCTGTTTATGGCGTGGTCGCTGACAACGAGCATATTCTCTTCGTACGTTAAAGAATTTGAAAATATGGCGTTCGTATCCAACGTGCGCTACGACGTGAACGCGGAGGATTTCAAGACTTCGCAAGGCGTCAAAGACGCGACGAAAATGGTGTGGGGACAATGCACCGTGAAAGTCGCGGGCAACGACAAGACTATGAACGTGCTTGGCTCTGCAGATATAATAAATATGGTCGATTTTGAGTTTATAACGCCCAAAGAGACGGTTTATGAGCGCATTTCGTCGGATAAAGACTACGTTTTTGTGGATTATGCGTTGAAAACGTTGTACGGAATAGACGAAGGAGATTCGATTGAAATGACCGTCGGTGACGTGACGAGAACGGTTGTCGTCGGCGGAATACTCAAACACGAGTTGTTCAGCGGCAACTATATCGTGACGTCGAGCGACGTACTTGAAAGAGCGTTTTCAAAGCAAATTGACACGGTGCTTATAGTGTCCGACGGAACGGATATGCAAAGAACCGTCGGAGCGCTTCGCGAAAAGTGGGCGGACAAAAACTATTACGTCATATCTGCACTCGACGCGTTCAGGTGGGATATGGAAAGCATGCAGTCCGTGTTCGATCTTATAGGCACGCTTGCGGTCGTCGTTGCGATATTCATATTTGCGGTGACTGCGGCGAGCGCACTCATAGGTAGGGGCGGAGCAAAGAAAGCACGCACCGCACTCCTTAATGCAGGTATGTCAAAGAATATGTTGCTCGGAACGGAAGTTTGCGAGTACGCTGTGATTGCCGCCGTTGCGCTTGCGCTTTCGGTCGTATCGTCGGCGGTGTTGACGGCAAGTCTTATCCATGCGTTGCGACTGTTTGGACTGTACTTCGATTTTATGTACAGAACGTGGGTGGTGTTCGTGACTGGCATTGCGATGTGCGGAGCGTATACGCTCGTGCCGCTTGCGCTGAATTTCAAAAAAGGATATAATGTTAAAAAGGCGTGAGAACGCTCGTATACGGTGAGAAAATGAAGAAAGAAAAAACTGACAATTTTGATTGCGTGTTTGCTAGTCGTTTGTTTGACGATTTCTCTTTGCGCATGTCACAAAAAAGGCATCGACGAGAAGGCTAAAAGACAGCAGGCGGCAAACGACGTCGGAGCGGCTTTTACGACGGGAGTCAATTCTTCGTGGGCGTGGGATATGTCCGACGAAGCGGCGGCAGGTGTTCAAAATCCCGGAGATTACGTGATGACGAGAAGTTGGACGGGGTTGATTTGTTCCGTTCTTGAAAATTCTTCATTGCAAACGGGCAAAATCACCGCTTTGGCAAACGCTCTGCAATCAAAGGATGGCAAAGCGTTGCTTGCGGATTTCACTGCAAATGCCGAATTGCTTATTCCGTTGCTCAAACAAGTCGGATTTACGCCGAACGACGTTGCAAATCTCACATACGACCTTCTTTGCGCACTCGTGTCCGACGGAGCGAAAACTCTTTCGAATATGCGAGACAGGCTTGTGTCGGTGCGCGAAGAGATGAGAAAAGACCTGACGACGACGGATTCCGCACTTAAAAACGTTGCGGACGCAATCGTGTCCACCGACGTTGCAATACAAAACTTTGCGCCGACAGAGCAGGAAAAACAGGATATGATTTCCGCATTCGAACAGGCAAAACAACCCATGAACATGCTTATTTCGTTTGCATACAACATGTCAATCAACGCAATCACGGACGACTTGTATTCAAAATTGTTTGACGGAAGCGGCGCGCTCGGCTCTATAAGCGAAAGCGAGTTGCAAACTCTCGTCAACTCTCTTCTTTCAAACGTAACTTCGCTTTCTAATTCGCTTGACGAGCAAAGCGTTGCAAAACTCAACGTTGCGCTCGGACTCGTCATTGACAAATTCGACTCAAACGCGATTTCTTCCAGCGTGTACGCGCAAATCGTCAAATACGCGAAATACGCATATATGGTCGTTGACGTCATCCCGAGCGTTTGCGACGTGGTGATTGCCGGCGGAGACGTGCTTGCAAACGAGAGTTTCCTTGAAGATTTCATTGCTGTTGCCAAATCGTCCGCCACTTTGGATGAGAAAACTTGCACCGTCAACAAAGCAATATTGGCGGCTCGCGCGGCAAACGGCGTGCTTGGGGGTGATTCGTTCACAAAAGAGCAGCTCGTTGCCGTCATAGAGAAAATGGGCGCGCAAGGCATACAGGAATATCAAAAAGCCACGCCGATTTTCGCGCTCGACCTAGCACTGAATTTCTCGTCGCTCATAGAATCGATAGAAGGCGACGACGCAGGCAAATGGAACGTATCTCACAAGGACGTTATGGACGAAGATACGCTTGCGACGGTTGCGTCCACGGTGCTTTTCTTCAACAAAGGTTTCGACACGTTCAAGGAAACGTATCGAAAATACACCAAAGGAGAAGCGACGACGAGCCAACTTGCAATGCAAGCAAGCATTTGCGGATTCGATTCTTTCCTTTCGGAAGGGCAGAGCAACAACTACAACGTCAACACACAAACTGAGCAGTGGTACAACTACTACGTCACGACGGGACTTGAAGCGGTCAATAGAAAAATCGCCGCTTGTATGATTAAAGTGGAAAACGACCTGAAAGCGTTTGTCGAAGACTATTATGCCGAAAATTCGGATATGAAAGCCGCAATCAAGCAACTTGCGGATATGAGCATCGTGAGCCAAAATCTCACCGAAGAAGAGATTGACGGAACGTATATGCCGATTTTCAAGCGCAGTTGTATGCTTGGTTTCACCTTCTTGTTCCTGTTCTAAAAAGCGGAAACAACATTGCTTTTGTTTGTTGACAAAGGCGAAAATATAGTATAAAATCAAAAATAGATAAAAAAATATCGAATCAAAAACGATGTCGGTTTGCAAAGACGGAGTGTAGGGTGCGCCCGAAACGATGGCAACAGGCAGACTGCAAGACGGAGTGTAAGAAGCGAGTATAACGAATTTTTACGCTACCGTTTTGCACGGTAGCGTTTTTGTTGGAAGGAGAAACACAAACCATGAAACAACGTATCGGAGTGGTAGGAATCGTCCTTAAAGGTGACAGAACGGTTGCCGTCGAAATGCAGAAAGTTTTGAGCGAATTTGCAGATATTATTATCGGCAGAATGGGCGTTCCAAGGGAAGAAGCGAACGCAATCGCGCTTATCGTGGAAGGCACGCAAGAGCGTATATCAGCACTGACGGGAAAACTGGGACGATTTGAGAGCCTAAGCGTGAAATCCGCTTTGACGGCTTTTGAAATCTGACAAAACGAACGTATAAATACTTGATAAAATTTAGTATAAATAGGAGATAAATATATGAAAAATACAAAGAGAATAATTGCCTTTGTTGCTATGTTGGCAATGGTTGCGGTGGCGTGCTTTGCGCTTGTTGCGTGCGGCGAAAAGCCCGGAGATAAGGATATAATCGAGAACGTCACGTTCTCCGCGCCCGAAGGTACGCCTGCGCTTGCGATGTTGCGCCTTGCAACCGACAATGCCAAAATCGGCGATATATCCGTCATGTACAAGGTGGTCAAGCCGGCAAATATTGCAGCGGAGATGTCCGCAAAAACGAGCGATATCGTCATCATGCCCGTCAACGGCGGCGCAAACCTTGTTAGACAAGGAGCAGGATACAAACTTGTCGGCATTGCGGTGGACGGCAGTCTTTATATGGTGGGCAACACCGAAAAAGGCGGCGTGATAAGCATTGACGATATAAAGGGCAAGAAGATTGCGTGCATCGGTAAAACGGGTGTGCCGGGGCTTGTGTTCAGATACGTTTTGAGCGCAAACGGCATTGCAATCGTTGACGAAAACACCGCTCCGAGCGAAAATCAGGTGAGCGTGAGATATGCCGCGGACGGCGCTGCCGCAGCGCAACTTTTGCAAGGCGGTCAAGTGGATTTTATGGTTGTCGGCGAGCCTGCCGCAACTGCTCAATCAAAGAGACTTAAACTCAATGCCGAGATGAATTTGCAATCCGAATACGCAAAAGCGAGCGGCGCAAGCAACTATCCGCAGGCAGGTCTTTTCGTGTCCGAGAGACTCTATTCAAACGAAAAGTTTATGAACGAACTCTTCGACGCTCTTGCGGCAAGCAAGAAGTGGGTGAGCGGACATAAAGCGGACGTTACGAGTTTTGCGCAAACGAACTTGTACGAGAGCGCAAATTTTCCCGCAATCGCCATTGACAGATGCGCATTGAACGCAACTCGCCTTGACGATGTGCAAAAGGCGCAAGTGATAACTTTCCTTGAAAAAGTTATGCCAAAAGACGCAAAAGGGAACGATATCGATTGGCAAAGCGCAAAATCTTTGATATTCTGATTTTATGAAAGAGAAAAAACAAATCAAAATCGACAAAAAACAAGCGTGGCGGGTGGCGAGCAATATCGTCTATCCGCTCGTTTCGTTTGCTCTGGTGCTGGCGATATGGGCGATTGTTGCGAAAGTCAAAGACAATCCGCTCGTTTTGCCGATGCCCGACGTCGTGATTGAAAGTTTCTTCTCGCTGTGCAAGGAATCGGGATTTTGGACGGCGGTGGGCATGAGCCTTGCGCGCACGCTGATATGCTTTGTTATATCCTTTGTTGCCGCGCTTGCTCTTGCAGCGCTTGGCGGACTTGCAAACCCCGTGCATAGAATCATATCTCCCATCGTCACGTTTTTGAGATCCGCGCCGACGGTTGCGGTGATACTCATTCTGTATGCGTTTGCAACAAGCAACGTTATGGCGGTGACTGTCGGTTTTCTGGTGGCGTTTCCCATCATGTACTCGGCGTTTTACGGTGCGATTTCGGGAGTTGATAAGGACCTTCTCGAAATGGCAAAAGTATACAAAGTTTCGCCTTGGAACAAGATTGTCGGCATATATCTTCCGTCGGTTGCGGAGTGCCTTTTCGACACGAGCAAATCCACGCTTTCGCTCACTCTCAAAGTCGTGGTGGCGGCTGAAATTTTGGCAGGAGTGAGCAAAAGTATAGGCGGCAAAATCTCGGTGGCAAATGCCACGTTTGAGATTGCGTATTTGCTTGCGTGGACGCTGGTTGCGATTGCGTTCAGTTTTGCGCTCGAAGGCGTCGTACTTATATTCAAGAAAATTTGGAAGGTGGCAAGATGAGTGATATAGTCGTGAAAAATCTTAATTGCGGATACGGCGACAAAGTTATATTCGACGGCTTTGACGTCACCTTCAAAGAGAACGAAATAAACGTCGTTCTCGGCGGAAGCGGTGTTGGAAAGACCACTCTTTTGAACGTGCTTGCAGGGCTGAAAACGTGCGACGGAGAAATAAGCGGCGTTGACGGCGAAGTGAGTTATATTTTTCAAAAAGACAGGTTAATCCCCACGATTTCGGTGTATAAAAACCTTGATTTGATATTACGCTCGATTTACAAAGACAAAAACAATCGCAAAAAAATGATTGAAGAAATGGCTGCGCTCGTTGAGATAGGCGACGTTCTTCATTCTCTTCCAAACGAGATAAGCGGCGGACAGGCTCAACGTGTAGCTATGGCGCGTGCGTTCCTTTATCCGAGCAAAGTCCTTCTTCTCGACGAACCGTTCAAAGCGTTGGACACCGCTCTCAAATCGAGACTTATCAAAAAACTCGTCGAACTCAATTTAATCGAACCAAGAACCGTAGTATTCGTAACTCACGCAATAGACGAATGCCTTCTTTGCGCAGACGAGTATTTCGTCTTTGAAGACAACCCCGTTCGTATTGCGCTCGAAGGCAGAATCGCAAGCGATAAAAAGGCTCGTACGCTAACCGACAGAGACCTTGAAGTCGAGCGCAACAAACTTCTTGACGTGCTCACACGCAACGCATAGTCGGAAAATGGGAAATTATTAAAACAAATTTCATTTTTTTCAGTCTTCCTAGACGCTTGACATTTACGCTCAACGAAGATATAATAAAGAAACTTTATATCATATTCGCGTAACATACTGGCGCGTGTGGGTATAGAAAAACGAGTCAGGAGAATCAAAATGAAAGAAGGAATCCATCCCCAATACCATGACGTAACAGTCGTGTGTGCATGCGGAAACACATTCCAGACCGGTACCACCAAGAACGTCAACGAACTTCGTGTTGAAATTTGCTCCAAGTGCCATCCGTACTTCACGGGCAAACAAAAACTTGTTGACACAGGCGGACGCGTCGACAAATTCAAGAAGAGATACAATCTCGACTAACAGGAAAAGAAGATGCAGACTGCGGGGGATTACGCCGTGTCTGCATTTTTTTTTGAGTGGGATATTGAGCGACTAGCTGCGTCAGGCACGGCTTGCCCCAAAATCACGTACGTTTGAGTACGTTGGGTTTTGGTTCAAGCCGCACCTTTCTTGCTATTCATCTCAATATCCCACTCAAAAGAGAGTGTGCTGTTTGGCAAACAGCGTCGTCGGCGAGAAATTAATAATTAATAATTGTGGAAAGCGAAGCCTTATCCGCATAAAACAAAATATGAAAGAAAAAACAAAAAAGTCAAAGAGCCGAGACCGAAAAACGTCATCGACAAAAGTCTAAGGCGGTGCGCCGCACGAGCATCGGCGGTCAAGCCGTTCTCGAAGGCGTTATGATGAAAGGCGAGCATTCCATTGCGACCGCCGTTCGTACGCCAAGCGGTGACATTACGGTTGAAAGCAAATATATCAAAAGTCCCAAAGAACGCAATTGGTTTTTGCGCTTGCCGTTCATTCGCGGCGTGGTGAATCTTTTCACGCAACTTTTTCAGGGCACGGGCATTATGATGCGCTCTGCGGAAGTGTACGGCGATTATGCCGAGCCGAGCAAAGCGGAAAAGTGGATGGCGGACAAATTGAAAATCAAACCCATGAATTTGCTTATGGGATTTTCCGTCGTTCTCGGCGTGTTGCTTGCGGTTGCGCTGTTTATGGTGCTTCCGAATGTCATTGCAACCGCGATTTGCGACAATATAAATGCGATTGCAAACTCGGATTTGTACAGCCTTTGGTACAGTCTTATCGAAGGCGTGATTATGCTTTGCATATTCATAACTTACATTCTTCTCGTCACGCTGATGAAAGACGTGCGCAGAGTGTTTATGTATCACGGTGCGGAACACAAAGTCATTACTTGCTATGAGCATGGGCTCGACCTTACCGTCGAAAACGCAAAAAAGATGAGAAGAGAACATTCCCGTTGCGGAACGACGTTCCTTTTCTTCGTTGTGGCGGTCAGTATTATGGTGTTTGTGCTTATCAACGTAATGATTGAAAAGTGCGGACTTTTCGTCACCGCAGACCAAGTGAGCGAAGTGGGTGCGAAATTCATCAACGGACTTATAAAAATCGGATTCAAACTTTTGTTCCTGCCCGTCGTTGCAGGTATTAGTTACGAACTTCTGAAACTCCTTGCAAAGAGCGATTGCTTGTTTGTGCGTATTCTTCGCGCACCGGGCATGGCTCTTCAAAAACTCACCACCAAAGAGCCTACCGACGATATGCTCGAAGTGTCCATAACCGCATTCAAAACGGTGCAGGAGATGGACGCGAATCCGAATCTCGAAGAGAGAAAATTCGATATCCGCGTGCCGTACGGCGTTGCGAGAAACAAACTCGAAAACATCGCAAAAGGCGCGGACGAAGCGGATATAGACTGGCTTTTGGTCGAAGTTACCGGCAAAAAACGCAGTGAACTGAAAGAAATGAAAACTCTCACGAAATCGGAGTTTGAAAGCGCAGAGAGCATCGCAAAGAAGATGGCGGACGGAACGCCGCTTCAATATGCGCTCGGATATGCGTATTTTTACGGAATCAAAATCTCCGTAAATCAGAACGTGCTTATTCCGAGACCCGAAACGGAAGAACTCGTCGAAAAGGCAATCAAAGTCATCGACGAGAAAAACGCCGCTATGGACGGCGACAAGAAGTGCGATGTGCTCGATCTTTGCACGGGAAGCGGTGCGATTGCGGTGGCAATCGCAAAGAACACCAAAGCCAACGTATCCGCATGCGACGTCAGCGTCGGCGCAATAGACGTCGCGCTTGCAAACTCGCTCAACACGGGCGTGCGCGTGGACTTTTCAAAGGGCGATATGTGGAGTGCGGTTGCAAAGAAACAATTTGACGTAATCGTGTCGAATCCGCCGTATATCCCCACCGAAGAAGTGTCGAAACTTGACGCTAAAGTGAAAGATTTCGAGCCGAAACTCGCTCTCGACGGAGATGTGGACGGTCTCAAGTTTTACCGCATAATCGCAGACAAACTTGACGAACATCTCAAAGAAAACGGTGTGTTGCTCCTTGAATTCGGATACGATCAAGCAGATAAGATCGCGGAGATTTTTGCAAATTACGACGTCGAGATACTCAAAGACATAGAAGGAAACGATCGTATCGCCGTGGTGAAGATAAAATGAAAATATCCGACGGTATGCTTGCGAAACTCGATAAAATAAAAGCGCGCTACGTCGAAGTGGGCGAACTTTTGTCAAAGAGCGAAATCATTTCCGATCAGGAGAAATTCCGCGCACTTTCAAAAGAACACAGCGATCTCGAACCTATCGTGGAGATATTCGACAGGTATTTGAAACATAAGAGCGACTTTGACGATCTCGAAGAGATGATTGCCATCGAGAGCGATCAGGACATGAAAGCACTCGAAAAGCAAGAACTTGACGATTTGCGCGAAGATATGGAAAAGGACGGCGCGGATTTGAAAATCGCACTTCTTCCGAAAGACCCGAACGAAGACAACAACGTTATTATGGAAATACGCGCGGGCGCGGGCGGAGACGAAGCGGCACTTTTCGGCACTGAACTCATGAAGATGTATCGTCATTATGCCGAAAACAATCGCTGGAAAGTGGAAGAAGTCAATATGAATTTCACCGAACTCGGCGGTGCAAAGGAACTCGTTTTCATGATAGCGGGTAAAGGCGCATGGGGAAAACTTAAATTCGAAAGCGGCGTGCACAGAGTGCAACGCGTTCCCGAAACCGAATCGCAAGGCAGAGTGCATACGTCGACGGTCACCGTTGCGGTGCTTCCCGAAGCGCAGGACGTTGAAGTGAATCTCAACGAAAACGACATCAAAGTGGATACCTACAGAAGTGGCGGCGCAGGCGGTCAGCACGTCAACAAGACGGAAAGCGCAATACGCATGACGCATATTCCGACGGGCATTGTGGTGGAGTGCCAAGACGAAAGAAGTCAGATTAAAAACAGAGAAAAGGCTCTAAAAGTGCTTAAATCCCGAGTGTACGATTTTTATCAGTCGCAGGCGCAGAAGGAATACGCGGAAAATCGCCGCGCACAGGTCGGAACGGGGGATAGAAGCGAGCGTATTCGCACCTACAATTTCCCGCAAGGACGTGTGACGGACCATAGAATCGGACTCACGCTTTACAACCTCGACAAGTTTTTGTTGGGAGATATGGACGAGATGATTTCCGCATTGCAGATTGCTCTTCAGAACAAGATGCTCGAAAACGTGGAAGAATAAGGAAATATCATACTCTCGTATGATAAAAGCAGAAAAATTTGTAATTTTAAACCGTAAAAACGCAAAAAAACACCACTTTTGAAAAAGTGTCGATTTTTGAAAATTGCGGGTTGAAATTGACGGATATATTATATATAATATAAGTACGGAGGTGCTACATGATTAAATTCATCACAGGCGCAAAAGGTACAGGCAAAACCAAAATTATCATCGATATGGCAAACGACAACGTCGAAACCGCAAAGGGCGATATCGTCTTTGTGACGGATACGGACAGATATATGTATTCTCTTCGTTATCAAGTTCGCGTGGTCAACGCCAAACAACTCAAGAAGGGCGACGCACCTATCAGTGAAGAAGCACTCATCGGTTTCATCAAAGGTCTGCTCGCAGGCAACCACGATATAGAAACTCTCTACATCGACGGCGCACACAGAATGCTCGGCAAGACCGTTTTTGAAATGGAAGATTTCTTCAACGACATTCGTGAAGTGGCAAAGAACACGAATACGCAATTCGTGATCACCGTTAGCGAAAACGAAGAGAATTTCCCGGAGTTTCTTCGCAAGTAAGGATTGGTTATGAAATACACCAGCACCAGAAATTCCAAAGTTGAGATTTCTGCGAGCCAAGCGATTGTAAAAGGTATTTCGGATGACGGCGGACTTTTCGTTCCGTCGTCGTTTCCGATTTTAAGCGAAAAAAGACTTCGAAGACCTTATCGCGCTCGACTATCCCGCTCGCGTCGCAAAAATCTTGTCCTTATATATGGACGAGTTTTCTTTTGACGAGCTTTTGGTGTACGCATCAAAGGCATATTCGCGCTTTGACGGAGACGTTTGTCCCGTCGTGAAAGTGGAAGACGGGCTTTTTATGCTCGAACTCTGGCACGGTCCGACTTGTGCGTTCAAGGATATGGCACTTACGCTGTTGCCTTATCTTTTGCTTGCAAGCAAGCAAAAACTCGGCATAACCGACAAAACGTTGATTCTCACCGCAACGAGCGGAGACACGGGAAAAGCGGCTCTTGAAGGTTTCAAAGACGTTGACGGAACTCAAGTCGTTGTGTTTTATCCAAGCGAAGGCGTGAGTGAAATGCAACGCATGCAAATGGTCACGCAAAAGGGCAAAAATTTGCACGTTTTCGGGATAAAAGGCAATTTTGATGACGCGCAAACCGCCGTCAAGCGTATTTTCACGGACGAAGACGTCATAAATACGCTGAAATGCAAAGGCATCGAGATGTCAAGCGCAAACTCCATAAACTGGGGAAGACTTGCGCCGCAAATCGCATATTACGTTTCTGCATACTGCGACCTTGTGGATGCGGAAGAAATATCGCTTGGAGACGAAGTGGAATTCGTCGTGCCGACAGGCAATTTCGGGGACGTGCTTGCGGGCTATTACGCTTATCGCATGGGGCTTCCCGTGAAAAAGTTCATAATCGCGTCAAACGCAAACAACGTTCTCACTGATTTTTTCAATACGGGAGTGTACAACGCAAAGCGCGATTTTTACAAAACGATGTCGCCGTCTATGGACATTCTCGTATCGAGCAATCTTGAAAGATTGATATACGAGTTGTTTGACAGAGACGACGAAAAAGTGCGCAAGTTGTATTCCGACTTGAAGAACAAAGGAAAATTCGAGATAAATCTCAACGAAGTGGATATATCAAAGTTCGAAGCGGGTTGGGCGGACGAAGAAGATACGAAAAACGCAATAGCTACATTCTTCGACCTTGACGACTACATTATGGACACGCACACCGCCGTTGCCGCAAGCGTATACAACGACTATTCTTGCGAGACCGACGACGAAACGACGGCGATTATCGTGTCCACGGCAAACCCGTACAAATTTCCCGTTGACGTTCTTTGTGCAATCGGCGGAAGAGAAAAAGATCCGTATAAGGCAATTATGAAACTTTTCAGTCTCACCGCGCTCGAATGCCCCGAAAGTATATACGAGTTGCAGGGAGCAAAGGAAATTCACACGAGAGTTATCGACCGCTCGGAGACGAAAAAAGTCGTTCTCGAAGTTGCGGACGAAATGAGCAGAGAATAAAAGCATACAAAACGTACTCATAGCATACTGAAGGTATATTTATGGAAAACGAAAAACAAAAAGTGGTATACAGCGCACTGAAGCCGACGGGCGATTTGCAACTCGGCAACTATATCGGCGCTCTCAAAAATATGGTCAAGCTGCAAGACGATTACAATTGCATCTACACCATAGCGGATATGCATGCAATAACCGTGGACAACGTGCCGGCGGACCTTCGCCGTCGCACTTACGATTTTATGGCACTCTTCCTTGCAATCGGGCTCGACCCCGAAAAGAGCATTCTTTTTGTGCAATCGCAAGTGCCGCAACACGCCGAACTTGCATGGGTGCTCGATTGCAATACGCAATTCGGTGAAGCGAGCCGCATGACTCAATTCAAAGAAAAGAGCCAAAAAGCCCCCGAAAACGTCAATCTTGGACTTTTCACGTATCCTACGCTTATGGCGGCGGATATTTTGCTTTATCAGGCGGATCTCGTGCCTATCGGGAAAGACCAAAAACAACATTTGGAACTTGCTCGCGACATTGCTTGCCGTTTCAATTCCAAATATTCGCCGACGTTCGTCGTGCCCGACGGAATTTTCCCCAAACAAGGCGCAAAGATTTTCAATCTTCTCGACCCGACCACGAAGATGGGGAAGACGGACGACAACACCAACGGGGTTATCCACCTTCTCGACAAGCCCGACGATATTATGCGCAAGTTTAAGCGTGCGGTGACGGACTGCGGAGACAGCATCGTATTCGCCGAAGACAAGCCGGGAATAAGCAACCTTATCACGATATATTCGGTCATCACCGATACGCCTGTCGAAAGCGTAGAAAAAGAGTTTGCAGGGGCATCATACGCCGATTTCAAGACCAAGGTCGGTGAAGCGGTGGTGGAATATCTCCGTCCCATTCAAGAAAAACACGCGTATCTCATGTCTCATAAGGACTATCTCGAAGACGTGATGAGAAACGGCGCGCAACAGGCAATGCGCATCGCAAACAAGACGCTTGCGAAAGTGTACAGAAAAGTCGGATTCGTGCAAGTCTGATTTTAATGTGCGTTTAATTGACATACTTTAATATGTAAAATAGGAGCAAAGAATGTTTGGATACGTGATACCCGACAAACAGAATATGTATATAAAGGATTTCAACGTGTTTCAGGCGTTTTATTGCGGACTGTGCAAAACGCTCGGCGAGACGGGGTCGCAAATCACTAGACTTTGCACCAACTACGACGTGACGTTTTACAACGTGCTTATCCATTCGCTTGCAAATCTCGACGTGAAATTCGAGCGAAAGTTGTGCGTGTACAACGGCAAGAAAAAAGTCGTCGTTTCAACCGACGATTTGTCAAAAAAGATGGCGGATATTGCCGTTATGCTCGTATACTACAACGCCGAAGACGACGTTGCCGACGGCAAAAAATCGCGTATACTCATCAAGTGGAGACTTGCTCTTCGCAAGAGAAAAGCGGCAAAACGCTTGCCTGAAATCGACGAGATGATGAAGAAAAGTTTTTCATCGCTCAATGCGCTTGAAAAACAAAAGTGCGACAGCATAGACAGAGTTGCAGACACTTTCGCCACTCTTATGAGAGATATAACTCGCTCTCTCATAAAGACCGACGACGTCATCGACACGTTCACATACAATCTCGGACGGCTCGTATATTTGCTCGACGCGGTGGACGACGTTGAAAAAGATCAGAAGAAAAACAGGTACAATCCGCTGTTGCTAAATTACGGCGAATGTACAAATAAGCAAGATTATCTTGTCAAAAACGCAGATGAACTGTCGTTTTTGTTGAAATCGACGTATAACAAGATGGTGGGCAGTTACAACGCCATGAACATCGTCAAGTACGAAGGCGTGCTCAGCAACACCGTCTATCTCGGCATAAAAATGCAGATGGAGCGTTTGCTCAAAGGAGAAGAAAAATGCCAACTAACCCGTTTGTGATTCTCGGCGTGGATAAAAACGCTACGCAAAGCGAAATCCTTGAAGCGTACAAACAGAAACGAGCCTATTATCAGGCTCACGTTTTCGACGAAGGAGAAAGCGGCGCGCAGGCGGCAAGCATGCTCAATCAACTCGACGATGCATATCAGCAGGCAATGGAAATGGCTGTCGAGTCGGCAACCGTTACGGGCGAAGGCGAGTCCGCCTACGAGCAAGTCAAGCAAGCGATACGTTCAAAAGACATAGAAACCGCGCAAAAACTTCTCGACGATATGTCCTATCGCGGTGCAGAATGGCACTATTATCAGTCCGTCGTGTTCTATGAGAAAAACTGGCTCAACGACACCAAAAAACAGCTTGAAATAGCTCTTCAAATGGACCCGCAAAACGAGAAATATCAACGTGCTCTTGACAACTTGAAAAAGAAAATCGACGGTTCTCGTCCATACGACAAAGAAGGCGCGCAAGGCGTTTACAACGCCGATTCGGCTCAAACCGACCGCACCTATACTCAGCGCGACGGCGCCGTTGCGGACGGCATTTGCTCGGCGTGTCAGGCACTTTGGTGCGCGGATTGTTGTTGTGAGTGCATGGGCGGCGATCTCATCCGCTGCTGCTGAAAACTCGCTGTTGCGCAAATAGCTTTGTCAGCCGCGATTTGTCCAAAATCGCGTACGCTCGGTACGCTTGGTTTTGTTCAAATCGCGCCTTCCGCGCTCTTTATCGCAACATCGAGTTTTCATAAACAGGAAGAGAGTGCGATATAGGTAATTATAATTGAACACTTTTTCGAAGACGGAATTGGAGCCGCAAGGCGGCGACCGCATCGAACGCCGAGCTTAACGATTTGTACGAGCGACTGCGCCGTGTTGTTGCGTAGCCGGCGCAAAAAGCGTGGTGGCATAATAAGAGAAAGACACCTATCTATGCGAGTGCTGAGTGTTGTCCCCCGCTACGCGGTCACCGTGGGTTCCCTTGTAAGGGGGAACGGTGATAGGGAAAACACCTGAGGAAAGGGAAAAGTTGCATTTTTGAGTTATATCTCAAACCAATCAAACAAGCGCGGTCAATGAAAAAATCTACAAGACAAGTCAGAATATACAAAGTCGCGTTGGCGGGGATTTCTGCCGCTGTGGCTTTGCTTTGCGTTTGGCTAGGCGTTGTGATAAGATACAGTACAGTCGCATTTTTCATTGCTGCCGGCATTGCGCTTATGATTCCGACGTCGCAAAAATACTATCTTTCGTCGGTGCTTGCGTATCTCGTGTCGGCGGGGTTGTCGTTTTTGGTTGCGTCCGATATATTTTCGGTTATGGGATACGTCGTGTATTTCGGACCGATGGCTGTGCTTACGGGAATTTTGTATGACAATCGAAACAAGATTAAATGGTGGCTTGCGCTTATAATCAAAGTGATTTATATCAACGGTGCGCTCGCGCTTTTGTATTTTGTGTGTCACAACATTGTGATTGACGAGTCGATAGCGGACAAATTTCCGTACTGGGCGATTGCAATTATCGGCACGGTGTTGCTTGTCGCAATAGACTTTGCTCTTCAATTTATATACAAACGCATTGCCGTCCTTGTCGGGAAAGCACTTCGTAAAATCGAAAAGAAAGATTCGAAAGACGTCGTTATCGTAAACGATGACGACGACGAGATTGACCGTACAATGGACAATCCGTTTGACGAGTTTTCAAAAACGAGCGAATCGCGCAACGAATTTTATGAAAGCAAACGAGAGAAAAGCGGAATGACGAAAAGCGAAAACGCGACTGAAAACAATGAAAGCCAAACCGTAAACCAAGACGACGAAAACGGCAAGAGCGAACGAGAGTAAAAGTATTTCCCGTTGCAATAAAACGAGATAAAAGCGGCAGCGCAATATATGCGTCGCCGCTTTTTTAAGGAAGGTCTGCTCATGGCAGTATGGGGAAAGTCTTGTATTTTTATTTTGTAAATCAATCAAAATTTGCATAAAAGATTGTTTATCAAATCAAAATCGATTGATAAACGTGTGATTTGGTCAAATTTTAAAAACAATTGAAGTATTGTTTTGACGAATGAACGGCGATGATCAAGACGTATTAGACGTTTGAAAACGATCGTGTGTTTTACAGATCGAGAAAGTCTACGCCTGCGAGCAACACGTTTTCTATCTTGCGGTTTTTCAGCGAATAATAGATGATTTTTCCGTCTCGTCTTTGCTTGACGATGTCCGCCGCTTTGAGAAGTCGCAGTTGGTGAGAACAGGTCGTCTGATTGAGAGACAAAATCCTTGCAAGGTCGCTCACGCACATTTCGCTTATACAAAGCGCACATATGATTTTTGCTCTCGTTGCGTCAGAGCATGCCGAGAAAAATTCTGCAAGCGAGTGCAAAGTCGCATTGCGCGGAATATAATCTAAAACTGTTTGTTCGGTGTCGAAATCTATTTGTTCCATGCCTATATAATAAGTCGTATTCGACTGCGAAAAATTTGTAACTTTGAAAGATTTGCTCGCATATTGTGGTAAAAAGTCAAAGGGGGCTTTTTATGTTTGACGACAACTGGTTTTTGTTTATGCTGATAATAATGCTTGTGTTTTTGCAGGACGGCGATTTGAGTCAGCGTGAAATCTTCGTTATGCTCGCAATTCTCACCGCATTGTCGATGACAAACAATTTATCTTCGACTTCGGACGACGACACGAGAAATTGTTTCTGCAACAAATAAGATTTGCAAGAAGTGATTTTCCATTGCCGTTTGGCAATAATAACGATTGCAAATCATTGCGAATATGGCGCAAATTGCTTTCAGGTGCACGATTGCTATTGCTTTTGAATGTTATAACTGTTAAAATAAGTAATAACAAGATTATATGGAGCGGTTATGTCAAAGAAAGCAAAACTTGCTATTATTATTCCGATTGTCATAGTGGTTGCAATCGGTATCGTTGCCGGAGCAATGGCAGGCTCGACGACGCGTGCATACGACAACACGGAAGAGACTGCGTTTCTTTCGGAGTGGATGGAATATCTCTCCGACGACGCACTTTTGTGCGAGACGGTTATACCGGGAGCACACGACGCGGGTACTGTCGGTATGATGTGGGCTGCCGAAACGCAGAACAGAACGGTTGCCGAAATGCTTGCGTGCGGAGCAAGATATTTCGATTTGAGAGTTGAAAACGACGGCGGAAATCTCGTTGTATTTCACGGCCCGATAAAAGGCATGAGTTTTTTGCCTATAATCGACGCGATTTCCGAGTTTTTGACAAATCATCCGGGCGAGATGTTGCTTCTCGACTTTCAACATTTTAAGAATGACGGCTCGATGGAAGGCGTGGATTCGTTGCTCAATGAAAAACTGAAAGGAAAACTCGTTGTCAACGACACGGATAAATCCGATTTACAATTTGCAAAAGAATTGACGGTCGGAGCGGCTCGCGGAAAAGCAATGGTGTTTTGGGGCAATTATTTCAAAAATACGAGCGAGTGCGAATATATAAACGGTCGCAACTATCTGTTTGCAAGAAACAACGATGCGGGAACGAGAACGGGTAGCTCGCTTCATTCTTTCTATAAAGGCGCACTCAATCGTCTTGCGTCAAAGACGTATCTCAAAAAGGCTATTCCCGAATACGTCGAGCAATTCAGACAATCGGACGGCGGATTCTTTGTTATGCAAATGCAACTTACAGATCCGATTGCGATAATCGGTCCGAAGTTTTATGAAGGCACGCACAATAAAAATGCGTCTTCATTCGTAAAGTCTCTCAAAGACAAGGAATATTTCAACGTCGTGAATATCGTCATGAGAGATTATATCGGCGTAGAAAAATGCAAAGAGATAATCGCGCTAAACGAATACAAAGGAACTGTCAAATCGTCTAAGTGTGATGAATTTGCAAACAAATGTGTTTAAAACAAACATACGCCATAATACACTTATTGTGTTTTAAACTCCGCACGATAGGCTAAAATGGCATAAAATGTAAAAATAAAAACACGAAAAGTATATTTAGCGGTAAAATGGCAATATATGTAAAACACGATAGGTGTTACAATAAAAATAAGTAACAGTCGGACAAGGCGTTTTCAAAACGCAAAGATAGATATGGTTGATTTCAAAGCGAAAATTAAAGACGTGCCGAATGATCCGGGCGTGTATATGATGCTCGACGAAAACGGCGAGATTATTTACGTCGGCAAAGCGAAGAATCTGAAAAACAGACTTCGTTCTTATTTTTTCAACCTTTCAAATCGTACGGCAAAGGTTATGGCGATGCTCCAACACGTCGCTGATTTTCGCTATATAATCTGCGCAAGCGAAGTTGATGCATTGCTCACCGAAAACAACCTTATAAAAAAGCATACGCCGAGATACAACATTCTTCTTAAAGACGACAAAGCGTATCCGTTTTTGCGTATCGACATGAAAGAGCCGTATCCGACAATAAAACTCGTACGAAAATTGCAAAACGACGGTGCGAAATATTTCGGACCTTATATGCAATCGGTGAACATCAGAGATATTTTCGACCTTATACACACGGCTTTTCCCGTGAGAGACTGCAATCGCGATTTGTCCAAACCGTCCAGACCCTGTCTCAACGCACATCTCGGAAGGTGTATCGCGCCGTGCTCGGGAAAGGTGAGCGAAGAAGAATATAAGGCGGAGATGCAGAAAGTGATTGACTTTTTGAAAGGCAACGACCGAGAAGTCGAAAGAGTGCTCACCGATAAAATGAAAAAGTTTGCCGAAGAAGAGAATTTTGAAGTCGCACTGAATTATCGCAACAAATTGCAACTTCTCGACAAACTCGTCAGAAAACAGGTGAGTTCGCTCCCAAAAAGACTTCAATCTCGATATATTCGCATTCGAGACGAACGGCATAGTGTCGGCAATCAATATGCTCGTAGTTCGCGGCGGAAAACTCGTGGGTGGCGAAAACATCGTTGCGGAAAGCGCGGACGAAGACATTGCGAGTTATCTTTTGCAGTATTATCAAAACAACGCTCCGCTTTGCGACGAAATCGTCACCGATTGCGTTGAAGATACGGAAAGTCTCGAAAGCGCGATAAACGCACTTTGTCACCATACCGTGCGTGTGGTCGAGCCGAAACAGGGCGTGAGAAAACAACTTCTCGAACTTGCACATTCAAACGCTTATGACGCTATGACAAAACACGGCACGCAGGAAGAGAGAAAAAACTTTGCGAACGCAAGGCGCAGTGAAACAACTTGGAGAAATTCTCAATTTGCACACTTTGCCTAACCGCATGGAATGTTACGACATATCGCACATATCGGGCACGGATAAAGTCGCGAGCATGGTCGTGTTCGTTGGCGGAGAACCGAAAAAATCGCATTATAGAAAATTCAGAATAAAGACGGTTGCGGGGAACAACGACTTTGCGTGTATGAAAGAAGTGTTGACGCGAAGACTGAACGAAATCGGTGTGAGCGAAGACGAGAGCTTGTCAACCGCGCCCGACCTTCTCGTTATAGACGGCGGAAAAGGGCAACTTGCCTACGCTATGGAAGCGCAAAGAGAAACGGGAAGAGAAGATATAGAAATTTTGTCGCTTGCAAAGCGTGAAGAAGAAGTGTTTCTCGGCAGTGCGCCGACAACGTCGATTATGCTTCCAAAAGACAGCGTTGCGCTGCAACTTTTGCAGAGAATAAGAGACGAAGCGCATAGATTTGCAATCACTTTTCACAGAAATCTGAGAAGCAAGCACCTTAGCGAAAGCGCATTGAGAGACATCGACGGCGTTGGCAAAGTGTTGTGCGCAAGGCTGATAAAAGAGTTCGGCTCGGTTGAAGAGATAAAACTGAAAACGGCAGAAGAAATCGCAAGCGTAGACGGGGTGTCGCACGCATTGGCGGAAAGAATTTTGTCTTCACTCAACGCCGCGAAAAAGCAGGAAAACGGCAACGATACAACCAAAAGCGAAGCGGAGAACGAAGAAGAATAAAAATAAATAAGGACAGTTATATTAATGAATGAGCAAGCATCTTTTTGTTTGCTCTTTTATAGTTTTACACATATTGCAAGTCAAACTCATATTATTTCGTATGAGCGAAAAGATGTCGTTGCTTAGGGATTTGCAAATAGATTTCAACGTGAAAAACGCAAGAGAATTATCGACGTATAAAGGCGGTGGAGACGCAATCGTCGTGCGTCCCGAAAGCGTTGAAAAATTGTGCGAAACAGTTGAAGTTTTCAAAAGAGAAAAGATAGAGTTTGCAATGCTTGCAAAAGGCTCGAATACGCTTATTCCCGACGACTTGTGCGATAGGATTCTTATTGACACGAGAAGTCTTGACAAGGTGGAAATAAAGAAAGACCGCGCGTATGCTTTGAGCGGCGCAAGCGTGAGAAAAGTTATGATGGAAGGCAGAAGCAAAGGACTTTGCGGACTTGAATTTTTGAGCGGAGTGCCGTGTTCCGTCGGCGGTGCAATAAAGATGAACGCAAGCGCGTTTTTGACACAAACGAAAGATTATATCGATGAAATTTATATATTAAATGCCGATATTGCAAATTGCGGTAAAATGAATAATAGAAAAACGATGAGAAAAAGGCAAGACTTTATAAGTGAGACAAACGACGATTTTTTTGAAGAAACGGGCATAGGAAGTCTTGTCGAGAAGGGGGTTGTTTGCGTCAAAAAAGCGATGAAATCGGTTGGGGATATAGGTGCGGCGAAGGCGGAATCATACTAGGCGCAAAGATGAAACTTAAGTGCTGTATTTTAGGCGAAAGCGAAAGAGCGGCAAAGGTATATTTTGAAAAACGGCGAGCGAAACAACCGTCGTTGCCGTCGCTTGGGAGTACGTTCAAAAACGGGAAAATACCGAGCGGAAAACTGATTGAAGATTGCCGCCTTAAAGGCATGAAAGCGGGTGGAGCGCAGATAAGCGAAATGCACGCGAATTTTATCGTAAACACCGGAAACGGAAACGCAAGCGATTATCTTAAACTTGCAAACGAGTGCAAAAGACGAGTGTTCGAGACGTTTGGCATAATGCTTGAAGAAGAATTCGTAACGTATTGAGAGAAAACTTACGGTTTGTTCGAGATTGAAAAAAGCAAAAGAAAGTGTAAATAAGTTGTTGATTAAAACCTATTTTTAATATACAATAATTTTGATTGCGCATAGGCGTACGCGCGTATACGCATATATGCGTTTTGTAAATTCCGAGAGAAAAAACGCAAAAGGACGAAAATGAGAGTAAGCGGCGATTTTCATCTTCATACCACGGCGAGCGACGGGCGTTGCTCTATAAAAGCGCACGCAAAAAAAGCGGACGAGATGGGACTTGAAGAAATTGCAATCACCGACCACGGCTTTGCAAGCACGATTTTTCATATGACGGAAAAGAAGTTTGAAAAGCAGGAGCGAGAGATTTCCGCACTGAACTGCAAAGTGTGCGTTTTGCACGGCGTGGAAGGCAATCTTGTCAACACGCTCGGCGACATCGATATACCTGCCGACATCGTAAGGCGGTGCGACGTGCTGATTGTGGGCTTTCATCGCTACATCGGCTTCAATGGCGAAAAGCGTGGCGGATATGACAGAAAATGGCTGTTTGAAAACGGATTTTGCGGCATAAATACAAGGCAAAAGCTCAAAGAAATCAACACGGCGGCGTATATAAAGGCTCTTGACAAATTTCCCATAGACACGCTGGCGCATCTCAATCACCGCGCGCTCATAGACGTCAAAAAGGTGGCGCAAAAGGCAAAAGAAGTCGGCGCGTATGTGGAACTCAATGAAAAGCATATTGATGCGCTCGAAGAGTTTGCGGTCGATTTGAGAGATAGCGGAGTGAGTTTTATTGTCGGAACAGACGCTCATGACACAAGAAAAACGGGCAAAATCGAAAAAATAAAAGATTTCATTCAAAGACACGGGATAGACGAAAAAAGGGTGTTCGGCATAAACGGGAACGCGCCGAAATTCAAGGACAAAAAAGAGTGGTGTGAAAATGGATTTAAAAATTAGTTTCAAAGATATGGCACGGGCGGAACTTTTGGGAGTTTTGCCGACAAATAAAGATGAAATAATCGCGTTTTTGAGTGCGCTCTCAAAGACGTGCGGAAGCATAGAGATAGTGAAAAAAAGACTGAACCTGTGCCTTTCGCTCGACACCTATGACGAAGGCGTGAAAGTGGTGGATTTGTTCAAAGCGGTTTATCCTGCCGAATTTGAATTGTCTCTTGAAAAATCCAAAACGGGAGGGGAAGCGTGCACTCTTCAAGTGCCGTCGGGCTTTACGAAACAAGCACTCGTCGATTTCGGCCTTATGAGCGTGAACGCCGACGAGTATCTCGGATTTATCGAAGAACTGCCGCGCGATTTGACCGGAAGCGAAAAATGCAAAATCGCATATTTCAAAGGATTGTTTCTCGGAGCGGGAAGCGTATACGTGCCGTCAACTCTCGACCAGAGCGAAAAGCGCGACGGATACCACTTTGAATTGCAACTCGACGACGACCTTTTTGCTCAGGACGTCATGGAACTTTTGAGCGACCTTCGCATAAACACGCGCATGAGCGAACGCGGAGAACACAAGCTCGTTTACGTCAAGGACAAAGACGAAATCGTGAAGATACTTGCAACTCTCGACCTTGTTGACTGCACGCTGAAATTGCAAGCCATAATCGACGAAAGAGAGACGTCAAACAGCCTTAACCGCGTGATAATCTGCGAAACGGCAAATCTCGATAAGACGTTTACGGCGGCAAGCAAACATCTCCTTGCGATAGGAGAGTTGAAAAACAGGGACGAATTCGACGACCTTGCGCCTGCGCTGAAAGAAACTGCCGACGCAAGAGCGGAACATCCCGAAGCGTCTATGAGCGAACTTGCCGAGATACTTGGAGTGAGCAAGAGTTGCCTTAATCACAGACTCAGAAAACTTGTGGAACTTGCGGGAATCAATTAACAATTAATAATTGCGGAAAAACAGCTATAAAAACAATACGAAAGGAAAATAATGACAGATTTCGTACACCTTCATCTACATACCGAATACAGTCTTCTTGACGGTGCGGTGCGACTTTTGCAAGTCGTGCCCGATCCGAACGACCCCAAAAAGACGATAAAGACGCACCCGCTTTGCGACGCTCTGAAAGCGCGCGGAATGAATGCGGTGGCAATCACCGACCATGGCAATATGTACGGTGCGCATACGTTCGTGTCGGTGCTCCGAGCGGACGGAATCAAGCCGATTATCGGGCAGGAATTCTACGTTGCCGACGATATGTATCAGAAGACTGCGGACGTCATGAAAAAGCGTTATCACCTGATTTTGCTTGCAAAAAATATGACGGGATACAAAAATCTGATGAAACTATCGTCAATGGCTTTCGTTGACGGTTTTTACGTCAAGCCGCGTATAGACTTCAAGCATATAAAGGAACACAGCGAAGGTTTGATTTGCCTTTCTGCGTGTCTTGCGGGGCAAATTCCGCGTCTTTTGCTTGAAGGAAAATACGAAGAAGCAAAGGCGGTTGCAATCGAGATGAGAGACACGTTTGCGCCCGGGGATTTTTATATCGAACTTCAAGACCATCATCTGCCCGAAGACAGAATCGTGATGAATCCGCTCGTGCAAATCGCAAGAGAGATAGGCGTAAAAGTGGTTGCCACAAACGACGTTCACTACATCGAAAAGGAAGACGCCGACATCCAAGACACCATGATGTGCATAACGCTCGGCTGCAAGAAGAGCGAAATAAACGGCGCGCGTTTCGACACGGACGAGTTTTATCTCAAATCGGGCGACGAAATGGCGGAACTTTTCAGTTGGTGCCCCGAAGCAATCGCGACAACCCGCGAAATTGCGGACAAAGTGGACGGCGACTATTTCATTACAAAACACTCGTCGATCATCCCTAAATATACCAACGAAGAAATGGGGGACAGAGACGAAGCGCAATATCTTCGCGATCTTGCATACGAGGGCGTGAAGAGAAAATACGGATATATCAACGACGAAATTACAAAGCGTCTCGAATACGAACTCGGCGTCATTCACAAGTGCGGATTTGACGGATACTTCCTTATCGTGTGGGACTACGTGCATGCGGCGCAACAGATGGGAATTCCGGTGGGCCCGGGACGCGGAAGCGGCTGCGGCTCTATCGTTGCGTACGGCATAGGTATCACGGACATCGATCCGCTCAAATACAACCTGCTCTTTGAAAGATTTTTGAGCGAAGAGCGTGTTTCGATGCCGGACTTCGACGTGGACTTCTGCTTTGTCAGACGACAGGAAATCATAGATTATTGCATCAAAAAGTACGGTAAAGACAACGTTTCGCAAATTATCGCGTATTCCACGATGACGGCAAAGGCTGTCGTAAAGGACGTCGCGCGCGTGTTTGACGTGCCGTACGGAGAGTCTGCAAACTGGGTGAAAGAAATCCCTGCAATGGGTAAACCGCTTCTTCCGCAGGTGCTCACCGAAGGCAGCGAATTTTATAGCGAAGACTTCAAAAAGATATACGACAACAATCCGACGGCAAGATCGGTTATAGACGTTGCAATGAGACTCGAAGGTATGCCAAGACAGACGTCCATGCACGCTGCAGGCGTCGTTATTTGCGCCGATCCTATCGTCGAACATTGCGCTTTGTCGAGAAACGGCCCTATCGTCACGACTCAATTCGACAAAGTCATCGTCGAAGAACTCGGTCTTCTCAAAATGGACTTTTTGGGACTTAAAACGCTCACCGACATCGACGAAGCGTTGAAACTCATAAAAGCGGATAAGGGCATAGACCTTGACTTCCACAAACTCGGATACGAAGACCACAAAGTGTACGAACTCATCGCTTCGGGAGATTGCGAAGCGGTGTTCCAACTTGAAAGCGGCGGTATGAAACGTTTTATGGCGCAGTTGCAGCCCGACTGCTTGGAAGACGTTGTCGCAGGTATTTCGATGTACCGTCCCGGTCCTATGCAGTTTATCGACTTGTTTTTGGAAGGTAAACGTCATCCCGATCAAGTGCAATACGCGCATCCGCTTCTTAAAGACATCCTTGAAAACACCTACGGCTGTATCGTGTATCAGGAGCAGGTTATGCAAATCGCGCAAAAGATTGCGGGATTCAGTTTCGGCGGCGCGGACATCATGAGACGTGCTATCGCAAAGAAGAAACTTTCCGTTCTCGAACAACAACGCGATATCTTCTTGCACGGCGGTAAACTCGACGGCGACAAGACGGGCAAATACGTCCCCGGCGCAGTGGCAAACGGCGTCAGCGAAGAGATTGCAAACCACTTGTTCGACCAGATATTGAAATTTGCAAGCTATGCGTTCAACAAGTCGCATGCGGCGGCTTATACGTTCTTGACCTACCAGACGGCGTATCTGAAATGCTACTATCCCACTCACTTCATCGTGGCTGTCGTCAACAACCGTATCACCAACGCCGACGAAGTGAAGCACTATATGAACTATCTCAAACGCACGGGCGTGAAGACTCTCTCTCCCGATATAAATCGCTCGCAAAAGAACTTCTCCATAGAAGGCGAAAACGTGCGTTACGGGCTTATGGGCATAAAGAACGTGGGCGAGCAGGCTATGGAATTCGTGCTTAAAGAAAGAGCGGACAACGGCCCGTTCAAAGATATACGCGACTTCCTTGACAGATGCGCGGGACAGGTGAACAAGCGTATGGTTGAAAGCCTGATAAAAGGCGGCGCGCTCGATTGCTTCGGCAAGACGAGAGCAACGCTTATGGCGTCTTACGAGCGCATTCTCGACACCGTGCTTTCGGATAAAAAGAGCAAGATTTCGGGACAACTTTCACTCTTTGACGAACTTATCGAAGACGAAGAGATAAAATACACCGAAACGCCCGAATATTCAAAAGCGGACATTCTCAAATATGAAAAAGAAGTGTTGGGAATGTATCTTTCGGGACATCCGCTCGACGATTACAGCGACACCAAACACGAGTTCGATTTCGACACGAGCATGTTGTTTGTGGAATCTGCCGACGAAGACGGAAACACCGAGACCGTCATAGACCAGTCGCTTGCAGGCAAGACGGTCAAATTCGGGTGCGTGGTTTCGTCCTTTGAGAAAAAAGGCGACTGCGAAACAGCAAAAATTTGCGGTGGGTAGAGTGGAAGACAGAATGGGATCTATATCCTTCTCTATGTATCCGCGCGCATACGAGAAATACGGCGATTTGCTCAGTGCGGACTGTCCGTTGAAGATTGTCGGAAAAATCGACCTTAGAGACGAAAGCGAAGCGAAAATCAGCATAGAAAAAGTTGAAATATGGCAACAGGACGGTGCTATGGAAAAGACTTCCGCACCCGTTCGGAACGCGCCGAAGAGCAACGGAATTCTTTACGTTCTCATTCAGAGCGGAGTGGAAAAGGATATGGTGTCCGACATCCTGGCACTTCATCCGGGGAACACGCCGTGTCAGGCGCAAGTCAAGAGAGACGGACAATCGAAACTTCTCGAATTCGCACAAAAAGTCGACGTATGCGAAGACCTTCTTGCAAGATTGCAGGACGTTCTCGGCGCAAGCAGAGTCAAATACGTCGTCAAGAATAAATAAAATTTTTATACATACAAAAAGGAGTAGTTTATGGCAAAGAACACCAGCAAGGTCAAAAAGTGGCGGTGCTTACCAGCGGCGGCGACGCAAGCGGTATGAACGCATGCGTGCGTGCATGCGTTAGATACGCTCTCGATCAAGGCTATGAAGTGTACGGCGTGAAGCACGGATACAAAGGCATGGTGAACGACGAAATTTTTAAGATGGAATATTCCAGCGTTTCCAACTGCGTACATGCGGGCGGCACTATTCTTCGCTCGTCCAGATGCCCCGAATTTAAAGAACCCGAAGTTATGAATGCGGCGGTTGAAAATCTTTTGAAACGCGGCATAGAAAATCTTATCGTCATCGGCGGCGACGGCTCTTTCCGCGGCGTCGAAGCGATGCACGAAGGGACGAAACTCAACGTCATCGGCATCCCGGGAACTATCGACAACGATATGGGATACACCGACAGCACGATCGGTTTCGACACGGCGTGCAACACGGTTGTGGACGCAATCCTTAAACTTCGCGACACGATAACTTCTCACGATAGAATCATGATTCTCGAAGTCATGGGCAGAGAGTGCGGAAACATCGCTCTCAACAGCGCGGTCGCAGGCGGCGCAGAGTACGTCATCGTGCCCGAAGTGGACACCGATGTGGACGAAGTGGCGGCAAGCATCAAACGCGGCTTTGACAAGGGCAAATCTTCGTCAATCATCGTGCTTGCGGAAGGCAAAACCGAACTCACCGACGAACTTACTCAGAAAATAAGCGACGCAACGGGAAGACGCGTCAATCATATGGCTTTAAAATGGATGCAACGCGGCGGTATTCCGACGGTTGAAGACAGAGTGCTTGCCGCAAAAATGGCTTGTCGCGCGGTTGAACTCGTCGAATGCGGTCAAAGTGGCAGAGTTATCGGCATAAAGGGCGGCGAAATCTTCGATACGACCGTTCTGGAAGCACTTGCGTGCAAGAAAGGTTTTGACCAAAAACTCTATGAACTCGCGCAGATTATCAGCAAATAATCGGCAAATAAAACGTGAACAATTCGGCGGATATTCCGCACAAGAAAATACGAACTTAAATTGTCAATATAGACAAAAGGAGATACTATGAAAAATTTGAAAGGCGCATGCATGTTCGGTCAAAGCGGCGGACCTACGTCAGTCATCAACAGCAGTGCGGCAGGCGTTTTCACCGAAGCACTCAAACAAGGCAGCATCACGGCGGTTTACGGTCTCGAACACGGCATCGTTGGACTTCTCAACGAAAAGTTTTTCGATATGAGCAAGGAAGATTCCAAGGAACTCGAACTTCTCAAATATACGCCGTCTTCCGCGCTCGGCTCTGTTAGATACAAACTTAAAGACGCAGACGTGGACGACACCGATTATAAGCGTATTCTCGAAGTGTTCAAGAAATACGACGTGCGTTATTTCTTCTACAACGGCGGCAACGACAGCATGGACACCTGCAACAAGATAAGCAAATATCTGCAATCTGTCGGCTATGAGTGCAACGTCATCGGCGTGCCCAAGACCATCGACAACGACCTTTACGGCACAGACCATTGCCCCGGCTATGCAAGCGCGGCAAAGTATATCGCAACCACCGTTATGGAAGTCAACCTTGACGCAAAAGTGTACGACACGCCTATGGTGTGTGTCATAGAAGCGATGGGAAGACACGCAGGATGGCTCACTGCGGCGGCGGCTCTTGCCGGAGTTAACGGACTCGGCGCAGATCTTATTTATCTTCCCGAAAGCGATTTTGACGTTGACAAATTTGTCGAAGACGTCAAAGCGGTATGTGCAAAGAACGGCAACAAATGCATAGCGGTCGTGTCCGAAGGTATTCACGACAAGAACGGCACGCTCATCTGCGAAAGCCTTGGCGCACAAGCGGCAAGAGACAGTTTCGGCCACGCTCAACTCGGCGGCGTCGCATCTATCCTTGCAAATCTCGTCAAACAAAAAACGGGCTTCAAGACTCGCGGCATCGAACTCAGCCTTATGCAAAGATGCGGTGCGCACCTTGCAAGCGAAACGGACGTTGAAGAAGCGTTCAACGCAGGTGCGTTTGCGGTCAAGAGCGCATGTGAAGGCGAAACCGACAAGATGGTCATCTTCAAACGCGTAATAGACGAGAACGGAAACTATCATTGCGAAAACGTGCTTATGCCGCTCGAACTTGCCGCAAACACCGAAAAGAAAGTGCCGGCAGAGTGGATAACCAACGACGGAACTTATGTCAGCGACGAATTCGTCAAATACGCGCTTCCGCTCATTCAGGGCGACGCAAAAGCACCGCTTGAAAACGGGCTTCCCAGATTTGCAAGGCTCAAAAAAGTTTATGCAGGCAAATAATCACGCTTGCCTTTAACGGCTTGCAAAAAAACATGTAAAACACACAATCGGCGGTTTATTCTCTCAAAAGACGTGATAAACCGCCGATATATGCAACTTTGCGTGCAAAAACAAAATTGTATCAGGGGGAAAGATATGAATCAGCAAGACTATTTCAAGGTTGTGTACGGGCGCGATAAGACTGCTCTAAAAAAAGAGTTCGTTGACAAAATCGTGACCGAGATTGAGAGAGAAGATATAAATCCCATAGAACTTCGCATGAGAGTGCGCTCTATAAAGGCGCAATACAAGCAAGACAAAAAGGCTCTCAAACAGGAGAGCAAAAGGCTTGAAAAGGGATTTAGAAAAGAGTACTGTATGATGAGACGACCGTTTATGGCGGGAGTCTTTGACGTCGTGGAAGAGGCAAGAGCCGTGCCGAACGGACGTACGCCGTTCAATGACGAGATCAAGGTTGAAAAGGACGTTGTGTACAAGACGGTTGACGGCAAAAATCTTTGCATGGACATCTATTTTCCGTCGCATACCGTCGGCGAAAAATCGCCTGTCGTCATGGATATACCGGGCGGCGGTTGGATGATACACAACCGTAGACGTCGCGACGGCTACGCAAGATGTTTTGCCGCTATGGGCGCGGTGGTTGCCGTCATCGATCATAGGCTTTGCCCCGAAGTGTTCTTCCCAAAAGACCTTGAAGATTGCGTGGACGCATACAATTTTCTTTGCGACCACGAAGACGAATATAAAATTGACAAGAACAATATCACTTTGACGGGCGACTCGTCGGGCGGACATCTAGCCGCTTGCATGGGCTGTCTGTCGTCAAGTGAAGAATATAGACAAAAACTCGCTCTCCCAAAGCTGAAAACAAAGGTGGCAAATATCATTATGGTCAGCGGCGCATTCAGTTTTGAAGTTATGTATCGCATACCTTGCACGCACCTTTTCATCGTGCGCTATTTCTCTGGAACGAAATCGAGAAAGGCGTTCAGAAACTGGGAGTTTTACAAGGAGAGCGATCCCTACAATTATCTCAATGCGGATTTTCCCGAAAGTTACAACAACGGCGGCGCAACCGATCCGTTGTGTTTCGGAGAGGCAAAGCGTATGGCAAAGGCTCTTGACAAGGTAGGCGTGAAAAACGAGTACCGTGTGGGCAAAAACCCGTTCAATTCCGCTCACTGCTACGTGCTTAGATTCCCGTTTGCTTCCGCAAGGAAGGACGCGCTCGCGCTGTATGCGTGGTACGGCAAAAAGCAAGCCGAAAAAGGCGTGGATTTGAGCAAAGGCTTTGCGAGAGTGGAAAAGTTTATGAAAAACTACAAAAAATCGTTGAAAGGAAAAGTGCAGTGCTGAACGTTGCAGTCGGAGACGTGATAGAAGGCAAAGTTGCGGACTTTGCAAGCGAAGGCGAAGGAATCGTCAAAATCGGTTCGTACGCGGTGTTCGTGCCGTTTGCCATAAAGGGAGAGACGGTGCGCGCACGCATTCGTTTTGCAAAAAAGGACTACGCTTTTGCCGAACTCGTCGAAGTGGTCGAGCCGTCACCCGACAGAGTGAAGCCGAGATGCACGTATTTCGGACGTTGCGGCGGCTGTGACTTGCAACACGTAACTAGAGAACTTCAACTCGAAATAAAAAAATCGTCCGTTGAAAACGCATTGAGAAAAATCGGCGGACTTGACGTGAAAGTGGACGACGTCGTTCGTCTCAACGACTGGGAATATCGCAACAAAATCGCATTGCCATTTGCGTACAAGAGCAAATCGGGAAGAGTTTCGCTCGGCTTTTACGAGAAAAAAACGCATACGGTCGTGCCGATGAAATGGTGTCCGCTTCACGGAGAGTGGGCGGCAACTCTCATACAGGACGTTACAGAGTGGGCTAACAACGAAAAAATATCCGTATACGAAGAGACGTCGGGCAAGGGACTTTTGCGACACGTCGTGGCAAGAAAACTTGATACGCTCACGGTTACGCTCGTAGTCAACGGCTCGCGTGTGCCGAAACTCGAAGTGCTTGCAAGAAAACTCGAAGAAGACTTTGGAACGGTGACGATTTTCATAAGCGAGAACGTGAAAAACACAAACGTTATTTTCGGAGACGGCGCAAAACTCGTGTGGGGCAGAGAGCAAAAACAAAATCTCGGCACATTCGAGGCGGTGGTTTCGCCACTCAGTTTTTTGCAAGTCAACGACGAAGTGCGTGATGCGATATACGACAAAGTTTGCGCGTTTTTGTCTGACTTTGACGGCGATATAGTCGAGTTGTATTCGGGTGTCGGACTTTTGACGGCGCAGATTGCAAAACGACTTGAAAACGCAAAAATAACTGCGGTTGAAATCGTGCCCGACGCAACCAAAAACGCAAATGCGCTCATGCAGTCTTTGCATATCGCAGACAGAGTGACCAACGTGTGCGCCGACGCCGTCGAATACGTCGCAAGACTTGCCGTTACGAACGAAAATACGGATGAAGAAAACGTTGAAGTCGATTTGCCCGACGAGATTGTAAACTCGCCGTTTTATCTCGGAGAAGTATCCGAAAAGAAGAAAAACGAGACAAAAACGCTTGCGCTTGTGCTCGATCCGCCACGAAAAGGCTGTGACAAGAGAGTGCTCGACGCGGTGAACGACGCAAATTTCGAGCGTATCGCATATATAAGTTGCAATCCGCAAACGCTTGCGAGAGATTTGAGAATACTGTCCGAAAAGTACGCCGTCGAAAGTGTAACCCCATTTGATATGTTTCCGCAAACGAGCAACGTCGAAACGCTTGCAACGCTGAAAAGAAAGTGAAGTTCGCCTTACGGCGAGTGAATAATTATGACAAGAGAAGAATTTGAAAAATTCATATATGGTGCATACGGCGTAAAAGCGGACTATCCGTGGCTTGACAAGCCGAATTTTGGAGTGTTCCGTCACGTGATAGGCAGAAAATGGTTTGCTCTCGTTATGGATTTGACAATGGACAAATTCGGCGGAGACAAAAACGAGAACGTGGACGTAGTAAATCTAAAATGCGTACCCTCTCTCATCGATTCGTTTTGTCTCGATAAAGGCGTGTATCGCGCCTATCACATGAACAAGGCAAACTGGATAAGCGTCGTTTTGTCTCTTGCGGACGAAGAAGAAATAAAGATGCTCGTCGATATGAGTTACTCTCTGACGATGCCGAAGATAAAGAAAACAAAAAAACGGATCGGGACGAAGAGTAAAAACGAAAAACTCGAAATAACAAATCACATATAGGCAAAATTATGAAAACTACTTACGTTTCAAAATCACCCAAAGGCATAGAGCTTTACGAACTCGAAAACGACAACGGCGTTAAGGCGCAGATAATTACCTACGGCGCACGCATCGCAAAACTTCTCGTTCCGAATAAAAACGGAGAGATGATTGACGTTGTGGCAGGATTTGACACGCCGGACGGATTTCTTGGCGAAAACCCGTATTTCAACGCGGTTATCGGAAGAGTTGGAAACCGCATAGGCGGAGCGACGTTTACGCTTGACGGAAAGAAGTACGACCTTTTCAAGAACGATGGCAACAACCATCTTCACGGCGGAAAGTGCGGTTTCGATTCGCGCATATGGAATGCAACTATTCTCGACGGTGCAAGTCTTAAACTCGAAAGAGTTTCGCAAGACGGAGAAGAAGGGTATCCGGGCAATTTGAAAGTGAGTGTGACATATGCTCTAACAAACGAAAATTCGCTCGTTCTCGAATACGAAGCGACGTGTGATAAAGACACGATTTGCTCGCTTACGAACCATGCGTATTTCAATCTCGACGGAGATTTTAAAAGCGTGCTCGAACACGAAGTGATTATAGACGCAAATTATCTCACCGCCGTTGACGACGAACTTATTCCGCACGGAGAGCTTAAAGACGTGCGCGAGACGGCGTTCGATTTTACGAAAGAAAAGAAAATCGGCAAGGATATAAAGGCAGACGAACACATGCTGAAAATTGCGCGCGGATACGATTTCAATTACGTTCTCAACGGAAAAGGATTCAGAAAAGTCGCAAGCGCACGCAGCGAAAAGAGCGGCGTGAAAATGGATGTGTTCACGGACAGAGCGTGCATGCAATTCTATACGGGCAACTTCCTTGAAGGAATCGTCGTAAAGAAAGTGTACGATTATCAATCTGCTTTTTGCATGGAGACGCAAGGCTATCCGAATGCGTGCAACGTGCCTTCTTTTGAAAGCATGACGCTTGAAAAAGGCAAAAAATATCAGGCGAAAACCGAATATAAATTCAGTGTGGAAAAATAAAATTTGTTTTGAAAAAGTCTTGCAAAATCGAAACGATTGAGAAAATCAATTAAATTCGTGTTTTGCAACAAAACGAACTTTATATATACGAAAAACGGAGATAAAACGGAATTATGAGCGTTATAGACGAAAAACTGAAAGCATTTCAAGAACTTGTCGACGACGGTATGAGCGCAAAAAACACCGTGAAAGCGTTTGAACTTATCGGCATAAACGGATACGACGAAGAGCTTGTAAAGACTTTCAAACTTTGGGGCGATTTTATGCCGATGGGCGATGAAGATCCCTACACCGAAGAACAACGCAACTTGCATATCTTGTGGGACAGTATAGACCGCGTGCCGCTTGGAGTTAACTGCGCCTTTTCAGTGCCTTTCAGAGCAATTATCGCAAAAAAACTCTTCAAGAAATGCGGAGACGGATTCGTGGCAAACGAAGGATGCAGATTCAACTACGGACATCGCATAGAAGTGGGCGAAAACGTGAGTTGGAACTCAGGCTGTTTCATCGACTCGAAGGGGGGCGTGAAAATGGGCGATTTTGCGATGCTTACCGAATACGTCAAAATTTTTTACGCACTCGCACAGCGAACACGACCATATGCAAAGGGAATACAACGGAGTGGAGATAGGCGATTACGCAAAAGTGTACACCAACGCAACGATTTTGCCCGGCGTGAAACTCGGCACGGGAGCAGTGGTTGCAACGGGGGCTATCGTCACGAAGAGCGTTGACGATTTTATGCTGGTGTCGGGCGTTCCGGCAAGAGTGCAACGCGCACGCAAATTCGACGGAAAAAGCCTTGATGAAATGAATCAATATATGATGAAAGACAAGCTCTTCCAAAAGTGAGCCGAGCTGTTATGCCTTTTGAAAAATGAAGAAGAAACTGTACATATTCGACCTTGACGGCACGATTCTCGATACGCTCAAAGATCTCGCTATAAGTGTGAATTATGCGCTTGCGGTGTTTGATTTTCCGCCGCTTTCGGACAAGGAAGTTGCTGACAGAACAGGCAACGGAGTGCAACGGCTCGTTGAGTTGAGTGTGCCGAGCGGCACTGATACGAAAACCACGTTTGCGGTGCTCGACGTTTTCAAGCAGCATTATTTTTACCATTGCGCCGACCATACGAGACCTTACGATGGCATAAAAGACGTGATATGCGAGATAAGAAAACAAGGTGCAAAATGCGCCGTCGTGTCTAACAAAATGGACAGTGCGGTGCAGGAACTTGCAAAGGACTATTTCGACGGATTGTTCGATTTCGTGGCAGGACAGAAAGACGGCGTGAGAAAGAAACCCTATCCGGACACGGTGTTGCTTGTGCTCGATACGTTCGGAGTGCGAAAAGAAGACGCGTTGTATATCGGAGACAGCGAAGTGGACATCGCCACCGCAAAAAACGCGGATATGGATTGTCTGAGCGTGGCGTGGGGATTTAGAGACAGAGAGTTGCTTAAAAGAAGCGGAGCAACGAAAATCATTTCAAAACCTATCGAGATTTTGCAATATTGAAAAACGAAAGACTATAAAAAAGCGAGAATGCCGTTCTCGCTTTTTTTATTGTGTTTATTAAGTTGTATCGTACGAGTTTATATAACGGATTATTCGCGTGCGATATACGCGGTGTTTTGAATAATCGAGAAAAATCAATCGTTTGCCTGAGTGTCCTGCGAATACTCGTTTTCGGTTTGGGGAGCTTGCTCGGTCTGCTCGGCAGGATGTTCTTCTTTGACGAGTTTGTTGCCACCGAAACCTTTGCCGGACACTTCGCCCGCTTTTGTGATATACATAAATGCGTTGGGGTCGCAAGCGGCGACAATCGCCTTGACGCTGTTGATTTGCTTTTTGCTTGTCACGCACACGAGCACGTTGTGTTCTTTGCCCGTATAGTAGCCGATTGCCTTCGTTATCGTTACGCCGCGATGAAGCTTGACGGAGAGTTCTTTTGCGATTGCGTCGGGTTTGTCCGTGATGATGGTGAAGACCAAAGACGCAAGAATGCCGTATTCCAAAAACTCGGAGACTTTTGAAGTCACGAAAAGGGAGATGAAGGAATAGAAGATAGGCGAGAGCATGCTCGTCATCACTGCGGTTGCGCCTGCCGACATATCGAGACCTATAAGACCTATAAAGCCCGAAGACGTAGCGACTATGCAGTCGCAAAGCAAAATCCAGTATTGCGCATGCGCCGCGGGATTGTGCTTGTAGATAACCTTGCCAATGATGTCCGTGCCGCCCATGCTCATGTTGTAGCGGAACATAAGCCCGCAACCTGTGCCCGAAAGCACGCCGCCTGCAAGAGCCGCGATGAGCATAAGACCGTATTCGCCTTCGGTGTCGTATTGCGGACAACCGACTCTGCCGAGAAGATACATAAAGCCAGAATACACCAAAACGACGCAAGTCGTGTTGAACGCAAAGCGTTTGTTGAGCACGAAAAACGAGACGATAAGGAAGGGAATATTCATCAAAATCGTCAGAATGCCGGGATCAAAAAGGGAAGACGCAAGTGCAAGAAGTTTCGGGTCGCTCGACTTTGTGATTGCAAAGTGAATGATCGACGCAAGTCCGCCGAGTCCGCCCGGAGCAAAGCCGTTGGGATTGACGAAAACGTACGTCGAAAAAGCCCTTATAAATGCAAGAACGACGAGCATAATGGAATACTTCGTCGCAAATACGGCATTGTTTTTGTTGATTTCGAGTTTTCCCATATACCTTCCTAAAAGCGCCCTTGACGCATACCACAATCATAAGAATTTCGAAGCAAAAAAGCAAGCGTTTTGCACAATGTGGGGAAAATGGAAACCACATTTGAAAATTTTTACACACTTGTATAATATTTAATAGATTTTTTAATAATGGTTTAACTATATAAATATATATTTATATATATAATAAGCCAAATTGACAGAATTGCGTTTTTATGCGATAATAGCGATAAGTTAACGGGAGCAAGAGATATGTCAAAAGACGAAAGAACCGACCTTAATACGAACGAAACCGTTCAGTGCGATTCTTCCGCCCGCACCGACGTCAAGGAAACGATAAACGACGTTCAAGACGGTGCGGTTTTAGAGCGTGCCACGAGCGATATTCAAGTCGAAGCGGCGGAGCGTGTCGAGAACGCGGATTCCGAGTGCAATGCGGTTGAAGAAACGAAGTGCGACACAAAACCGAAGAAGCGTTGGAAAGACAGAACGCAGAGTGAGAAAGAAGAAGCGAGACAGAAAATCGCGCACGACCTTATGCAACAAAAGTCGCTTGCAAAGAGCGTCGGCATAGGTACGCTTGCAAAACTCAAAGAATCGCTGTTTTCGGTGCTTCCCGTCGTCGTTATCGTGCTTATTTTTGCGCTAACCCCAGTAACGGATTTTTCAACGAAAGAAATAGTTGCGTTCGTCGTGTCGTCAATCGGCTTGATTTTGGGCATTGCACTGTTCAACGTCGGCGCGGATATGGCAATGACGCCTATGGGCGAACACGTCGGCGCAGGTCTCACAAAGTCCAAAAAACTTCCGCTGTTGCTAGGTGTGGGGTTCGTTATGGGCGTGCTTATCACGGTTGCAGAGCCTGACTTGTCTGTGCTTGCCGAACAGGTGAAAGCGGTGATGAACAACGTCGTTCTTATCGTCACAGTGGGGGGCGGGCGTAGGCTTGTTTCTCGTTATAGCGATTGCAAAAATCGTTTTCAGAAAAGACTTGTCGTCGTTGCTTATATTTTTCTATATGGTGCTTTTCGCACTGTGCGCGATTATGATGGAAAATGGCAAAAGCATTTTCGTGCCGCTGGCGTTTGACTCGGGCGGAGTCACGACAGGGCCTATAACCGTGCCGTTTATAATGGCACTCGGCGTTGGCGTCGCGCTCAACACGGGCGGTCGCAACGCAAAAGAAAACAGTTTCGGTCTCGTCGCTCTTTGCTCAATAGGTCCGATGCTTGCGGTTATGGCGTTGTCGATTGCTTCGAAAGGCGATTTGTCCTACACGCTTCCCGACTATTCGATAGACGCAAATCTCGGCTCGAATTTTGCGTCTGCACTCGGCTCGGTGGCACTCGAAGTGCTTATCGCGCTCGGCTTAATCGTGCTTTTCTTCGTGATATTGCAATTCACGATTCTCAAACTTCCCAAACAGAAAATAACCCAAATCGGCATAGGCATCGTGTATACTTACGTCGGTCTCGTGATATTCCTTACGTCTGTCAAGGTCGGATTTATGCCGATAGGCTTCAAACTGGGCGTGGAAATCGCGTCTTTCAGCAAACCGCTTCTTATAGTGTTTGCGTTTGTGATAGGTTTCGTCGTCGTTCTTGCCGAGCCTGCCGTACACGTTCTCAACAAGCAGGTCGAGACGATAACGAACGGTGCGGTGTCCAAGCGTTCGATGCTCCTTGCACTTTCAATAGGCGTCGGCATATCGATAGGTCTCAGCGTGATAAGAATAATATACGGGTTCTCGCTTCTTTATTATCTTATCCCCGGTTATATCCTGTCGCTCGGACTTTCCTTCTTCGTGCCGAAGATTTACACGGCAATAGCGTTCGGCTCGGGCGGAGTTGCCAGCGGTCCGTTGACTTCGAGTTTCATTCTTCCGCTTTCGATAGGCGCATGCAGCGTGCTTGCGGCGGAGTCGGAAATAATGAATCTTGCGTTCGGCATCGTGGCTATGGTCGCAATGACGCCGCTCATCACCATTCAACTTCTCGGTTTCAGAGCAGTCACCGCATCTAGAGTGAAAGAAAAAATCGTCATGAAACGTATTCTTGACGCCGACGACGAACAAGTCATCGAATTTATGTAAAAGGGGGTATTATGGCAGACAAAATCGTCAAAGCCGTCAAAAGACGGCAAAAAAAGCCGAAGCGCGCGTGCAAGAAGCCAAAGAGAAAATCGCGGCGGCAAAAAATCCGACGGCTTCCAAAGTCAATTCAAACAAACTCGAATTGCTCGTCACCATAGTGCCTTCGCCGAAAGCGGAATTCTATACCGATTTGCTTTCGTCATACGAAGTCAATTTTCAGTTCACGTCACGCGCTCACGGCACGGCAAATGCGGATATGTGGTCGATAAGCGACTTTTCCGACCAGTCCAAAACCGTGATATTCAGCGTGATAAAACAAGAAAGAGTGCAAGAAGCACTCGCTATGCTCGACAAAAAATTCGCGACGATAAAAAGGGGCAAAGGTATTGCTTTTACGGTGCCGTTTTCAAGCGTAATCGGCGTTGCGACGTACGGATTTTTGAGCAACAATAAAACCATCAGGGAGAACAAACAATGAGCGAATTTGAACATCAAGTGGTTATTTGCATAGTCAACAACGGTTTCGCAGACGCGGCAATGGACGCTGCTCGCGACGCCGGAGTTAAGGGCGGAACGGTGCTTTCTGCGCGCGGAACGGCAAATCTCGAAGCGGAAAAGGCGTTTCAGATTCAAATTCAACCCGAAAAGGAGATGATTATGATTCTCGTAAGCGATGACATCAAGCAAGACGTCCTTCACGCTCTTTATAAGGCGGTGGGCACGCATACGCCCGCGCACGGAATCGCATTTACGCTCCCCGTTGACAACGTGGTCGGAATAGGCAAAAAAACAAGGACGGCGAAAACGCGTAAAACGTCCGTGACAAAGAAACGTTGCGTTTCGATTCAACAAACGAACAATAAAATTCATAGCAATATAAAACGGACGATTTCGTCCGTTTTTTCATATCGCTTTGTTATTTAAGAGTAGTTTGTCGTCCGTGAAATGGTTTTTTGAATTATTGCATTGATTTTCTTTCAAGCACGTTTCCGTTAATAGAAATCGTGATTACTGAAAGCGGCGTTTGTTTTTTGCTCGCTTGCAGCGCGCGCTTGACTGCGTTTTCAAGTCCGCCGCAACAAGGCACTTCCATGCGAAGAACCGTCACGCTTTTTATGTCGTTCGTCTCAAAGATTTGAGAGAGTTTTTCGGAATAATCGACGGCGTCGAGTTTGGGACAGCCTATGAGAGTAACTTTGCCTTTCATAAAATCGGCGTGCACGTTTGCGTATGCATATGCCGTGCAATCTGCCGCAATGAGAATATTCGCGTCTTGAAAATACGGAGCGGATATAGGCGCAAGTTTTATTTGGCAAGGCCATTGCGCAAGCATAGACGGCAACTCGATTGTCGGCAAATCGCTTTTTTGCACGGTGTTTTGCCGTATCGTGCGCGTGAGCATACCCAGGGCACACGTGCGTGTTTGCGGCTTGCGCACGTGCTTTTTTCTTGTTTTCGAGCACCGCTTGTTCGTCGTAGGGGAGAGTGTCCTTTTCTATGAAAGTTATCGCACCCGTCGGGCATTTGGGCAAACAATCTCCGAAACCGTCGCAATAATCGTCGCGAAGAAGCGTCGCTTTTCCGTCAATCATGCCGATTGCGCCTTCATGGCACGCTTTTGCGCACGCCCCGCATCCGTTGCATCTTGCCTTGTCAATGTTTATGATTTTTCTTTTCATTTTTCACCTTGAAATTTCTCTCAAAAAAATTGCCGATACGCTTTCACACGCTCGGCAATGGAATTTTCGTTTATCTTCTGTAATCGTCGTTTCTGTCGTTCGGGTTTCCGTTTTGGTTCGGATAATCGTTTCGGTTGTCGCGATAATTTCTGTCATAGCCGTTTCTTCCGTCGTATATCGGTCTGCCTTGTTCGTCGTAGCGGGGACGGTCATCGTAGCCGTCCGGATTGTACGAACGAGTGGAGTCGTAATCGAAATCGTTCTTTCCGCGGTGACGGCGCATGACGCTCTTTCCTTGCGAACGGTCGTTTTTGGACGGTTTGAAAAGAAGCACCGCAATGATGACCGCAGGCACGCAAATGCCTATGATGAGCACAATGCGAAGTGCAAGCGACGTGTTGGGAACTATATCTCCGCCGCTCGGTTCAACGGGCTTTTTGCTGTCGAGAATTCTGTCTCTTTCGGCTTGTGCTATCGGGTGATATGCCACAGTAAATTCGTTGAAAGACGCTTTGTCTTCAAAGCCGAAAACGGTGTTGCCGTCCTTGGTCGCGGCAATGAAGATTTTTCCCGATTCATCGGTGGCAAAGCCCAAAAATTTGATTGTATGCTCGCTTGTCACACCGCTTGTGGAGAGAGTTGCGCCTTCCTTGACGGTGAGCAAAATGTCGGGATAGGGGGGATACGCCGTCTTGGAAAGTGACGGTGGACGTTTGCGGAGAGGTCTCCGATTCAAAAAAGAACTCAAAGCCACAGTAGGTGACGGTGTAGTATTGTTTCACCGCGCTTTTCAAATTGGTGAGATAATAGCTTTCCGGGATGTAGAACTCATAGTTGCTTGCGATGAGCTTGATTGACGACGCGCCGGCGGTGGCGTTTCCTTCGAGATTCGACACGGGCGCGACGATGACGTTCATCGACGAGTCGGCTTGTGCTACGGACAGGGGCAAAAGCACGCACGCAAGCACGCAGAGTGCGAGACATACGCAGATTGCAATCGTTCCGAGAATTGAAAATATGTTTTTTGCATGACAATTTTTCATAACTTTATAATACTATAATCCTTTCCAAAATAAAAGTCTTTATATGCATTTTCAAGGAATTTTTTGCCAAACGGAAGATTTGCGTGTCATAAATTTTTGGTTTTTCGCGGATAGCGGTCTTATTATTCGCGTATGAAAGACAATTCCACTTTGCTCAGACTTCTCAAAATCGAACGTGAAATAAATGACAGACAAACCGACGCTCTTTCTTGCTACAACAAAGACAGAGTGCATCAAAAGCAAATGCTTTTCCACAAATGTCAAAAGCGCAATCGTTGGGTTTTCGGCGGAAACCGCACGGGAAAAACGGAGTGCGGAGCGGTGGAAAGCGTGTGGATGGCGCGCGGAACTCATCCTTTCAGAGAAAACAGAAAAGACGTGTTCGGTTGGGTGGTGAGTCTCACTCAACAGGTGCAACGCGACGTTGCGCAAGCAAAAATTCTCAAATATCTTCCCGAAAGATACATCTCGGACGTTGTCATGCGAGAAGGCAAAAAGGGAGCGGCGGAATATGGCGTCATCGATTACATTCTCGTAAAAAACGTCTTTGGCGGAATAAGTAAAATCGGTTTCAAATCCTGCGATCAAGGGCGAGAACGCTTTCAGGGAACTTCGTTGGATTTCGTGTGGTTTGACGAAGAACCGCCAAAGGACATATACGACGAGTGTCGTATGCGAGTGTTCGACAAGTGCGGCGACGTTTTTGGCACGATGACGCCGCTTAAAGGCTTGACGTGGGTGTATGACGAGATAGAACTCAACGAAAAGAACGACCCGCAGGTGTGGTGCGAATATATGGAGTGGAGCGACAATCCGTATCTCGACGAAGAAGAGATAAAAGCGATGACTTCGTCGGTGAGCGAGCAGGACCAACTCTCGCGCCGATACGGAAAATTCACCGTCGGTGAAGGTCTCGTCTATCCCGAGTTCGACCAAAACGTGCATGTGATAGATCCTTTTGACGTGCCAAAGGAGTGGCAGGCGGAAATATCCATAGACCCGGGGCTTACAAACCCAACGAGTTGCCACTTCTATGCGGTGGATTTTGACGGCAACATATACGTTGTTGCCGAGCACTTCAAGGCAGGTCAGAGCGTCGACTATCACGTGAAGAAAATCTTTGAAATCGCCGATGCGCTCGGTTGGAAAAGAGACGGCAAAGGCAGGCTGTGTGCGCTCATAGACAGCGCGGCAAATCAGCGTACGCTCGCAAGCCAAAAGAGCGTTGCGGAGCTGTTTTGCGAAAAAGGCATATTGGTCAACACCAACGTAAACAAGGATTTATACAGCGGAATACAGCGTATAAAGTCCTTGTTTGAGCAAAGACCGCCGAAAATCTACATTTTTCGCAATTGCGTGAATCTAATAAGAGAACTCAAAAGTTATTGGTGGGGTGACAACGATAGACCAAAGAAAGTGGACGATCATGCCCTTGACGAATTGAGATATTTTGTGATGACTCAGCCGCGTCCCACAAAGCCTATCGCGCCGCCAAAATCGCAAATTCAGATAGACAAGGAAAGAATGATGAGAGACGCAAGAAGGGAGAGAATATGGATGAAGAATTGATAAACGCGCTCATAAAAAGAGCAAAGGGTTACAGTTTCAGCGAAGTGCAGGAAGAGTACTCGGTGACGGACAGCGGAGAGATTGCGCTTACGAAACGGAAGGTGTCAGAAAAGTATTGTCCGCCCGATGCCGCGGCACTCAAAACGTATATGGAAATTTGCAAAGACGGAGAAATATCCGAGATGAGCGACGAAGAACTCGAAAGTGAGAAACACCGACTTTTGTGCGAACTCTATGAAGAAGAAAAGGCGCAAAAAGAGAAAGAAACGCAGCTTGCGCTCGATTGTGGCTGTAGTGGAAACGAAAAAGACAATCAAGCGACAAATCGCGAATCCCGAAGAAAACAAGCGGCAAATCGCGAACATAAGAACAAACAAACTTCAAAAACAAAATAAACAGGAGATGACAAATGTCCAAAATCGAAGAGAAAATCGTTGCGGAAATAACCGCCGATTTCAAAAAACGACAAGAAGCAAGACGTCCCGTCGAACTGAACTGGCGACTCAATATGAATTTTGTCGTGGGCAATCAGTTTGCGCAGATTTCGTCTAAGGGCGATATCGAAGAGAGCGGAAAGGAGTATTTCTGGCAAGAAAGGGAAGTGTACAACCATATAGCGCCAATACTCGAAACGCGACTTGCAAAACTCGGCAGAGTCAAGGCAAAAGCGCAGGTTCGCCCTGCAACGAGCGACGACGAAGACGTGGCGAGTGCGTCGCTTGCGACAAAACTCATAGACGCGGTGTGCAAAGAGAACGATTTTTCGTCGCAACTTGCGCTTGCGAATTCTTGGAGCGAAATTACGGGCAGTGCGTTTTTCAAGGTGACGTGGGATGCGGAAAAAGGTCACGCACTCGATGCGAGCGGAGAAATAAAGGAAGGGGATGTCACGATTACGCTTTGCCCGCCGTTTGAGATTTTTCCCGAAGACATCGCAATCACCGACATCGACAAACAATCGTCCGTTATGCACGCAAAGGTGCTCACGACAAAGGAAGTCAAGAGAATATGGGGCAAGGACGTGAAAGGCGGAGAAGTGAACGTGTTTTCGTTTGACAACGCGCAGGTGGGCGGCGGATTCGGATACACCGCGTCCGTGCCGAAAATCGTCAGCGAAAAGAGAGAAGACAGCGTCACCGTCATTGAAAAATACGAAGCTCCCACGCACGAGTATCCCAACGGAAGATTGATTATCGTTGCCGGCGACACCCTTCTTTATCAAGGCGATATGCCTTATCTCAACGGAGAAGACGGCACGCGCGGATATCCGTTTGCAAAACAGGTGTGCATAGACAATCTCACCAACTTTTTCGGCACGAGCGTGGTGGAGCGCATAATCCCCGTTCAGAGAGCCTACAACACCGTCAAGAACAGAAAACACGAGTTTATGAACAGAATGGCGGTGGGCGTTATGGCGGTTGAAGACGGCTCGGTGGACACCGACAGTCTCGAAGAAGAAGGGCTTCCGCCCGGAAAAGTGGTGGTGTACAGGCAAGGCAGCACGCCGCCGATTATGCTCTCGCCCACGCAAGTCCCGAGCGAGTTTTCTCGCGAAGAAGAAAAAGTTGCTCAACGAATTTGTGATGATAAGCGGCGTGAGTGAGGTGACCACCTATTCTCAAGTGCCTGCCAACGTCGCGTCGGGCACTGCAATATCTCTTCTTCTCGAACAGGACGACACGCGTATCGCACTCACGGCGGACAGCCTTAGAGAGAGCATAAAACGCATAAGCAAGCAAGTGTTGCGCCTGTATCGTCAGTTTGCAAAAGTGCCGAGAGTCAAGCGTATCACGGGGGACAACGGAGATGTGGAAATCGCGTCTTTCTGCGCCGGCAACATCGACAGCGAAGACATAGTATTCGATACGATAAGCGACATAGAAGACACGCTTTCGGCAAGACGAGCAATGGTGTACGACTTGCTCAAACTTGGGCTTTTTGCTGACGAAAACGGAAAACTCAATGCAAGCACGAAAGCAAGATTGTTTGAAATTCTCGGCTTCGGCAACTGGGAAGACGGCAGAAGCAACGACGAGATTCATAGAAAGAAAGCACTCAAAGAAAATATGGAACTCGAAAAGAAAGACGTCCCCGTCGACGTGTATGACGACCACGCTTTGCATATCGCAGAGCACGTGAGAATGTGCGTATCCACAAAGTGCGTGAGCGACAAAGCGGTGCGAGACAGAGTGGCAAATCATATTGCAAAACACACCGAACTTGCAAGTCTTGCAAAGGGCGTTGAAAATATGCAAAGGCAATTCGACGAGAGTGCGGATAAGGAGAGAGTATGAACGAAAAAGACGTTGAAAAGGCAATAAAGGTCGGCGTCGAAAACGCCGCCGCGGCGGTAATATCCGAAGAAATCGCAAATGCGATAATGAGCAGTGAATTGCAAAACGAAGAGTTTATATCAGAAAAAAGCATAGATAAAGTGCATAATGCGCAGATAAATGAAATTTCAGACGACGAACGCAACGCAAGCGAAAGCGGTCGTGGAAAGAAAGAAAAAGAAGAACAAAAAGAACAAAATCTCGGCAAGTTCAAAAACCCGCAAGAACTGTTGCGTGCTTACGGCGAACTGGAAAAAGAGTTCACTCGCAAGTCTCAAAGACTCAAAGAGTTGGAGAGCGGAGCGAGCGAAAATTGCGAGTTGAGCGAAGAAAAATGGAAAGAAGTGGCGGACAAGTTTTTTGAAAAAACCCCGACCGCAAAACCGTTTGTTCGTGAAATCGCAAGCAAAATTATGGAAGAGCCGTCTCTTAAAAACGACAAAAATTGCTTCAACGTTGCGCTCACCAAAGTTTTGTTGGACAAATTCAGAACGCCCGAGCAACTTATGCAGGACGGACAATTTTTGAACGACTACGTGCTTTCGAGCGACAAGGTCAAAAGTGCGGTGATAGAAGAATATCTTCGCACTCTTCGAGCAGGACAGCCGCCAAAAACTTTGGCTGACGACGGTCTTGCGTGCGTGTCTCTTGCAAGAAAGCCTAAAACCGTGGAAGAAGCAGGGATTATGTTTCTTAAAAACAACGAATAAAAGGAGAAAACATTATGGTTACAATTTCAAACGCGGATAAAGCCCTTAAGACTTTTTATCTCGGCGTGCTTGCCGACCAACTTAACGTCGGCGTAAATCCGCTCTTTGCGAAGATTGCTCAGACGTCAAGCGACGTATGGGGTAAAGAAGTGAAAAAACTTGCGCCGTACGGCATAAACGGCGGTGTCGGAAGCGGTGAAGAAAACGACAATCTTCCCCAAAGCGGCGGCAATAACTATGCGCAATTCACACTCACACTCAAAAACCTTTTCGGAAAAATCGAGCTTTCGGACAAGGCTATCAGAGCGTCTCAAAACAGTGCAGGTGCATTTGTCAACTTGCTCAACGCCGAAATGGAAGGCTTGCTCAAAGCAAGCAAATTCAACTTCGGCCGTATGCTCTACGGCGACGGCACGGGACTTATCGCAACCACGGTTGCGGCAACCACTGCAAACAAAAATCAAATCACCGTTGACTCTATCAAGGGCATCATCGAGGGCATGACAATCGATATGTATTCTTCCGCCGGCGTCAAGGATACGACTTTCTCGGGCGCGAGAATCACGTCTATCGATCGCGCAAACAAAGTCGTAACTTTGAGCGCAACCGCATCCACTCAATACGGCGCAGGCTACAAGATTTACGTTCAAGGCTCGAAGAACAACGAAATCACGGGACTCGAAGCGATTTTCGGCAACAGCGAGTATATCTACGGTCTCAAACGAAGCGATTATTCCTTCCTTAAGCCCTACACCAAAACCGTCAATACGGCAGTCAGCGTGAGCGCGATTCAAGACGCGATCGACGTCGTGGAAGAGACTTCGGGCGGCACGATAGACTTTATCGTCACTTCCTATAAGATGAGAAAACAATACGTCGACGCGCTTTGTAAAAATCGTACGAATATCGATTATCTCACTCTCGACGGCGGCTACAAGGCACTTTCCTATTCGGGAATACCTTTCGTTGCGGACAGATTTGTCAAGGACAACGACATGTACCTTCTCAACAGCGCGGACTTCAAACTCCATCAACTTTGCGACTGGCGTTGGCTCGAAGGCGAAGGCGGAACGGTGCTTCATCAGGTTGCAGGCAAAGCGTGCTACAGCGCAACTCTCGTCAAATACGCAGACCTTCTTTGCGAACGCCCGATGGGACAGGCAAAACTCACCTTTACGGGTAGTTCGGCGGCGGGCGAGTATTTCACCGTCAATTTCGACACTGACGGCGGCAACGACGTGGCAAGCCAAATCGTGCTCCCTGGCGGCTGCGCGGTGAAACCGGCAACTCCCACCAAAGCCGGCAAGTCATTCGACGAATGGACGCTTGACGGAAAGACCTATTCGTTCTCCACGCCCGTGACGAAAAACATCACTCTCAAAGCGACTTGGTTGTGATATGGAACTCGTTTCGGTCAAAGACGACCTTTTCCATATCGCGAAAAGGTTGAGACAAATCGATTCTCGATACAGAGTGTATTTCAATAGAAAATACAAGCGTTTCGAGATACACGCGCAAGGGGCAATGCAAATTGCGTTGCCCTTTGACCGCCTTGACGAGAGAAGCGTAGAGTACGTGAGAAAAACGAGAGTGGAAAATCTCGAAAAACTCATGCGAGAGATAGAAGCCGACAATGATAGAGCGGAAAAACAAAAACAAGACGAGTTGATAGAACAAGTCGCAGGGGGTATGAATTTATGAAAGTTAAAAAGGTGATAGGTGAGTGCCTGATAAGAGCGGGCAAGGACGATTTTACGCAAAGCGCGACGCTTACGGAAGAACAGCAGGAAACGCAAAACAGGCTTCTTGCGTGTCTCAACATCGTATGTAGAGAAATCGTCTCGAAGTATCTTCCGCTTATCCACACCGAAAACGTGGTTTTTCAAGGCGGCAAATGTTCGGCAAAATCACTGTCGAAAAAGATTGTTTATCCAGTTCGCGTGCAGGTAGGCGACGAGATAAAAGCGTTTAGAACGAGTGCGGATTCGGTGATTTGTTCTTATTCCGGTGACGCAACGCTGACTTATGCGTATATGCCCGAAAACGATTTCGCAATCACCGACGATATAGACGATGTGAGAGTCACGCGTTCCATGCTTGTGAACGGAACGCTCGCCGAATACTATTTTCAAAACAAAGTTTTCGATCTTGCAAAGAGTTTCGATTCGGATTTCAGAGCGGAAACCGGAATTATCAGATACAAGGGCAGAAGCGTGATTATAAAAAGAAGGGGGTGGCACGCTTGAAAAACGTTCCCGTGAGAAAAATGAAAGTGCAGGTCGGGTTCAAGGGCTTGGCAAATTCTCTTGATGAGAGCGTGCTTGATCCTGCCTATGCAAAAAGTTGCGCGAATTTTGCTTTCGACAGAGGCGCGCTCACAAGCGGTATCGGCATTGAAAACGCAAGCGGTTTTTACGCTTTTCCGAGCATTGACAGACATGACTACCCGACGTTCGCGGCAGGAAAGAAAGTGAAAAAAGTGTTTTTATACCGCCGCATAACTTCAAACGGCAACAACGGCGACAGAATCGTCGCAAGATTGTCCGACGGCACGTTTTTTACACGAACGTGTACGGAGAAGATTCGTGGCATCAGGTGCCGTCTCTCGTCATGGCAGGCGACGTGGACGCGGTGAATTACAACTACAAAGGCAACGACGTTTTGCTGTTGTCGTCTTCTTTCGACGGACTGTATCTTGTAAAAGACGACACCGCTCTCGTGTGCAGCAACGCTCCTAAATTTACGTCGATTGCGGTGCACAACGAGAGAGTGTTCGGCACCGTAAACGGAGTCAACAATCAGGTGTGGTTTTCAGACGATTTCGACCCTGCCAACTGGAACGTGTCGCTGACGGAAGCAGGTTATATAAACTTCTGCGACGATTTGGGACAGGCACTCAAAGTCGTGTCGTTTGCAGGTTATCTTTTGTGTTCAGAGAGTATGGAATCATGCGACTCACCGCATACGGCGACCAAAGCGATTTTGTGCTGAAAAAGATGTTTACAGATACCGGACGTATATATAAAGATACGATTGCGTTGTGCGGAGACTCTATAATCTTTCTTGCCGAAGACGGACTTTACGCTTTCAACGGCTACGACGCGGTGAAAATCGGAAAAGAACTTCCGCAACTTTTCAACAAGAACGGAGCGTGTGCGGGATACCTTGACGGAGAGTATTTTCTTGCTTGTGCGATTAAAGGCGACAACGGAAACGCCGTTGATTCTCTTGTCAGATACGACGTGCAAACAAAGTCGATTTCGCTTCTTTCAAACATCAAAATAAATTGTGTTTGTCCTGTCAAAGTTCACAACGGCTCGTGCGTCGTTTTCTCGTTCGACGGAGACTATGCAAACAGACTCGGCCAAGCCGCAACGAACGGAAAAGTGTTTTCGCAAGCCACTAAGAAGTCGTACAAAAGCCCCGAGAACATCATTGCCACTCCGTATGTCAAGGCGGTGAGATGCGTGTCGCTCGTGAGCAAATATCCGTTGACTTTAAGGCTTGTCGCGGACGGCAAAAAATACGAATTTAAGGTGAAGGGCAGCGATGAAATGCAGACTATCGCCATAGAAAAAAGCGGAAGCGTCATCGGATTAGAACTGGAAACGGAAGAGCAGAACGCATACGTTTCTCCTTTGTTTGTTTCGCTTGACGTTATAAGGGGGCAGGAATGAATATAAACGAAATACTGGCAGACGTAGAAGAGATTTCAATCAGGGTGTCCGTTCTTGAAAAGAAAACGAAAAACCTGAGCGCGGAAGTTGAAAATCTCAAAACGCAATCGCAAAACGGCGGAGCAAGCGAGCAGACCGCAGAAACGAAAAAGGAGAGTGTATGACAACATCTATATGGGACGAAATCAAGGACTTGTTCAAGACGGACAAGCAACTTGAAGAAGAGAGACAACGCAAGATAAACGACGCGCTCGATGCGGAAAATTCCGTCGTTGACAAACTCAAAGACCTCGAAAAGCAGTACAATGACTCTTTGCCCAAAGACGAAGAGCCTGATCTCGATTCTCTTTTTCCGAAGGATTCGGGGCTTAAAGAAATCGAGTATACCCCTAGAAGCGACGACGATATAATTGCGGCGTCAAAGAAAGAAAACTCATACGACACGAGCGTCAAGAAAAACCAAATCGAAGACAAGTATGCAAAAGCGGTGAGTGCGCTCGAGGGGGACAAAAAATCCGCAAAAGAAAATCTTGCCGAAAGTTATGCAAATCTTGAAAAACTCTATTCTCAACTCCGTGAAAATTCGCTCAACGATTCGATAAAGCGCGGTATGGCTCGTTCGAGCGTCGCAAGCGATAAAATGTCCGCGCTCGACACGGCGCACGTCGGTGCGGCAGGCGAAATCGAAAGGGGATACGGTGAAACGGTTGCGAAAATCGAATCGGATATATCCGCACTGGAAAAGGAAATGGACACTGCGCTTTCCGAACTCGATATAAAGAGTGCGAGCGACCTTCAGGAACGCATTCAAAAACTCAAAGACGAGAGAGACAAGACAGTCAAGGAATACGAGAAATACAACAACGACGTGAGAGAAAAAAACGACAAGTACGCACTTGAAAGAGAAAACAAAATCTCGGACTACCTTGCTCAAAAGGAGAAAGAAAAAGCCGAAAAAGAAAAGGAACGACAAGCATACGAAAAGGAAAACGGTTACTCCGGAGATAAACTAGACAACTATTCCAAACGATACCAAATCGCATACGATTTTTACAGCGCGCTTTCTCCCGACGTTGCCGTCGATGCGCTCAAAGCGTCTCCGAATATGAAGTATTATCTCGGCATTTATTACGACAAACTTCTTTCGTCTCTAAAAAGCAAGGAAAGCACGAGCAAACGCTATTTTTGAAAGCGGTGAAAAAGGCTTTCGCAAGCAGAAGATTTTAACCGAATAAGGAAAAAACTCAATAAGTTCCAAAACATCCGACAAGGCAACGTCGTCTTTTATGAAACGGCAACGAATATTGTCTGAAAACAAAAAAAGTCCGCAAGTTCAGCGGACTTTTTTGTCGTTTTGTTTTTGTGTGTCTTTTGTTTTTATGTCGGGGAAGTCGCATTAAACGGCAGCGATTATTTTTTAAACGATACTTCGTTTATAAGGTCTCTGTACGCGGTGTGATATATTTCGAATATTGCTTTTATCGCTTCAAGAGAAATACGCTCGTTGGGTTGATGAATTATCATTTCGCCGTAGCCGTTCATTTCAGGCCCGAACGCAACGCAGTTGGCAAACTCTCTCGCATACGTGCCGCCGGGGGTGCAAATAGGCTCGCTCTTCACGTCTCTCGTGACTTTGCGATATGCGTTCGTAAGCACTTGAATCATCTTGGAATTCGGATCGATTTTGAAGCCTTTGGAATCTGACAGAAGCAAGAGTTTAACACCGTTTTCGCACTTTAACGTCTCTTTTATGCTGTTAAACATAGTGTTTGTGTCGGTTGAGAAGGGAAGGCGAGAGTTGATTTTGATTGAATACTCGCCGTTTTCAAACGTGCAAAGGCCAACGTTGACGGCAATGTCGCCGTACTCGTCATGAGCGTAGCAACCGAGTTTTTCGCCGTGTACGCAAGTTGAGATATAGGTGTTGTAAATTCTGACGAAATCGCAATCGACGACGTCTTTGAGTGCGTCGAGAGAATAGGAGATTGCGTTGACGCCGCATTGGGGAATAGAGCCGTGCGCCGCCTTGCCGAACACCTTGAAGTCTATCTCTCCGCCACGAACGGTGTGGCTGCTCGCGACGCTGTTTTTGAGCAGTTTGCCTTCGATTTCATCGGCGATTTTCAGCGCGTTTTCTTTGCTTGTTTCAAGCGTGAAAGTGCAGATGTCGGGCACTGCGTTGATCACGATGCCGCCGTCAAGTCGCACGAGTTTGACGTCATTGCCGCAATCGGATTTGCCTTTCAGCTCGATGCTGTTTATGGTCTTTTCCGCAAAAATCACGGGAAATTCCGAGTCGGGCGAAACGCCGTATGAGATAGGCTCATCCACGTCGAGATAGTGCTCCATGCACTTCGAGCCCGTCTCTTCGTTGCAACCGAAAATCACACGCACGCGTTTTGAAAATTTCATGCCGTCGTCCATGAGTGCTTTCACTGCAAAAAGCGAGATTATAGCAGGGCCTTTATCGTCAATCGTGCCGCGTCCCCAGATTTCGCCGTCAACGAGTTCACCGGAATATGCAGGGTGAATCCAGCCGTCGCCTTCGGGTACTACGTCGAGATGCCCGATTATGCCCACGATTTCGTCGCCTTCGCCGACTTCGGCATATCCGCAATATCCGTCGAGATTTTTCGTTTTGAAACCGAGTTTGTCGGCAACCGAAAGCACGTATTCAAGGCATTCTTTGTTGCCTTTTCCGAAAGGACCGCCGTCAACGGGCGTGTCGAGAACGGTCTTTATTCTCACCGCGTTCTGAATGGTTTCCACCATTTGCGGCAAATATTTTTCAATATCCATAGGAAAACTCCTTGTTTGTGTGTTGACAAAATTATAGCACCGCCGAGAAAAACTATCAATGCTTTCACAGCCGAAATGCAAAAATATATTATATTGTTCGCGCGTGCGTAAAGCGTTGACACGCCTATTTTTTAGTGCTACAATACGCTTGCAAAAATCGAATGCGAAAAGACAGTTCGCCGTTACCATCCTGTCTATAAACAAAACTAGGAACAAACACTCGGTCTTCAAACGGACGTCTTTTGTTTCTCAACAGGCGTCCGATTTTTTTTGCAAAAGGAGACCTATGAAAGAGAAAATCAAAAACGAACTTTTTGAGTTCAAAACGCTTTTGCGCAGCGTTCCCGCACCCGTCGTGAGCATATTTGTGGTGACGGTTGTCATCATGAATCTTCTTGCCAACAAAAGCATCGATCTCAAAGTGGATTGGCTTGCGCTTGACGCAGGTTTCATCGTGTCGTGGGCAACGTTCTTGTCCATGGACGTCATCGCAAAGCACTTCGGGCCGAAAGCCGCCAACCAAATCTCCGTGTTTGCGGTGCTTGTCAATCTTGCCGTTGCGCTGATACTTTTGTGGGGTCCGTGATCCCGGGCACGTGGGGCGAGTCATACGTGGAAGGCAGCCAAGGCGTCATCAATTCTGCTCTCGACAACACGTTCGGCGGCACTTGGTACGTGCTTTTGGGCAGTACGGTTGCGTTTGTTGCGTCGGCTTTTGTCAACAACTTTATCAATTGGAGCATAGGAAAAGCTCTCAAAGACAAGAAGGACAACTTCTTTGCTTTTGCGCTGCGCACCTACGTTTCGACTGCGGTCGGACAATTTGTGGACAATCTCATCTTTGCGTTTATCGTATCTCTCAACTTCTTCGGTTGGTCACCCTTGCAATGCGTCACTTGTGCGCTTACGGGTATGGTTGCCGAGCTGCTTTTTGAAGTCGTGTTCTCGCATCTAGGATATCTCATTTGCAAAAAGTGGAAGAAAGACAACGTCGGAGAAGCGTATTTCGCACTCCGCGCACAAAAGGAGCAAACGGTATGAAAGTTATAGTCACAGGCTCTTCTAGCGGCATCGGAAAAGGCATTGCGCAAAAGTTTTTGCAGCAAGGGCATCAGGTCGTCGGCATAGACGTTTTGCCACAAAGCATAGAAGACGAAAACTACACGCATTTTGTCGCAGATATATTTAAAGGCGAGTTGCCCGAAATTGCGAATTGCGATATTCTCGTCAACAATGCCGGTGTGCAGAACGCAAATGACATAGACGTTAATCTCAAAGGCACGATAAGGGTCACCGAAAAGTATGCGTTTCACGACGGAATAAAAAGCGTGTTGTTCATTGCGTCGGCGTCTGCACATTCGGGAGCGGAGTTTCCCGAATATTCCGCATCCAAGGGCGGTATGATTGCGTATATGAAAAATGTCGCGCTTCGCATAGCAAAATACGGCGCAACGAGCAACAGTCTGTCGCCGGGCGGAGTTCTCACACCTCTCAACGCGCACATCATCGACAATCCGACGCTTTGGGACGCCGTTATGAACGAAACTCTTATACCCAAATGGGCAACGGTCGAAGAAATCGCAGACTGGGCATATTTCGTCGCAGTTGTAAACAGGTCTATGACTGCGCAAGACATTCTCATCGACAACGGAGAAATGGCGAAATCCAACTTCATTTGGTGATTGAAGCGACCGATAAAACCAAAAGCACTACCTATGTAGCGGTGCTTTTTATTGATATATCTTTTATAAAAACGCTCGTTTGATTTGTATAGTAATGTGCGCTTTTGCGCACTTCCTTGCCGCTCGCAATGGTACACAACGCGAACACCGCTTGTCGCGGTTATTGTTCTTTTTATGTCCACGCACTCGTGCAAGCACGGCGGTGGACATAAAAAAGAACACTCTCACAAGTGAGAGTGTTCGCGTTGGCAGGAGCTATAGGAATCGAACCTACACAGTGGGAGTCAGAGGCCCAAGTGCTACCACTACACCAAGCTCCATCGCGTTGATTATTATATATCAAAGAATAGCGATTTAGCAATCGTTTTTAGCAAATAGTGGAAATAATCAATGTTTTTTTGTTTTCTTTTCTCATTTCGGTTGCAAAAAAGTGATAAATGATGTATATTTCTAAAAGCAGTCATAAACGACTATAAACGGGGTGTAGCGCAGTTTGGTAGCGCGTACGGTTCGGGACCGTAAGGCCGCGAGTTCAAGTCTCGCCACTCCGACCAGACTAAAAACACGGACAGAACAGTCCGTGTTTTTTTTGTCACAGGAGTGGCTCGTTCAAAACAAATAGTGACGCGATCCATAAGAAAAGCATAGGTTTGATACAAATTGTGTCAGACCTTTTTTCATTGCAGATAGGAACATTTATCCTTCCCGCCAGCAAACTATAGAGCCTTGTAGAAGTGTTAAATTGCATTTTTATGAGGTTCTTTTTCTTTTTAGTATTGCTACGGAACGAAAGCCTTATAAACGGAACGATAGGTGCTACTACGGAACGATTGATTTTTTATAAAATGCTCATTTTAGTCTCGTCATTATTCCGCAGTTTACTTGATATTTTCTCAAAAAAGTGCTATAATTTTTAATATTATTTAATAATTTGCATGGAGGAATGAGATATGAACATTGACTATCCTGCAACTATAATCAAATTGAGAGCAATCCTAGATCTTTCGCAAGCAGCATTGGCTAAACTTTTAGGAGTTTCTTTTTACTTCGGTTAATAGATGGGAAAATGGCAAATATGAGCCAACTAGACTTGTTAAAGAAAAAATCAGATTGATATGTGAACAAAATAACATTCAAATGGAAGTAGTTAAACAATGACAAATAAAAGACAGATAGATGCACTATGGGACGATAATCCAATTATTATGCCTACGCAAGCTTTAATATAGGAGTGATTATTTTGTTAGATTTAGATGAAAAAGAAGTGGCCTTTAAGGCGAGCAACAAGAAGCATCAAAAACTATATGACCATTACGTTGAGAATTTTAAACAGGAACCATTTTTTTGCTTGAGACTTAAAAAGAATGTCCTATCGGATGAAATGAAACCAGTCACCACTCTCGTGTTTGAACCAACAGAAGATATGCCATTTTGGAAACTATGCACCATTGGCGCAAGCGACTATCTCATGCCTGAACGTGATATTGGTTGGGGAAGAAAGGCGAATCGCCGCAACGAGTATCTGATGCTTATTTCGCCCGACGTCGATATTCGTAATCCTTCGGACGACGAAGACGCGCCGACGGACTGGCTATCGTTAAACTCGCTTCTTTGGGCAACTGCGGAATACGCATTCAACGAAAAAGATAACATAACCGTTTCGGATACGCTCGATATGGGAATCGACGGGAAATACTGCGGAACGGTACTCTTATTGCCCGAAATATTCAAAACACCGAAAATCGTGAAATGCTACGTTTCCGAGCATAAATACATCAGCATATTTCAGGTAATGCCGATAACGAGAGAGTTGCTTACAAAGAAACTCAGGAAGAAAGCCAACGGTATTTATTGGCTTATGGAGCAGTTCTATACGCACGACGACGATTACAAACTTATATCGTCCAAACCGTTTGCAACGTTATAAAACTCAATGGAGCGCGAGGGCGTAATATGTCAAACACTATTTCAATAGATGAACTGATAGAACAAGAATATGAGCAACAATATTTTGAAGAGTGCAAATTTATATGGCAAAACTTTGTTCCCAAAAGTGGACAAGCCCGAAATTTGCAAGGAGAATTGTTGCGAGAAATCGAGAATATTCGTTGTGAGGCACAAGATAACGGAAATGTTAATTGGGACGACGATCTTACTTATTTTTGTGAATTTATAAAGCTATCATTGATTGAACAACCGATTTTTTCTGAACCCGAAAAAGAAAAAATATGTGCCATAATGAATTATCTCAAAGAATGCGGAGTATACGCTCAAAGATTCAACGATGGTAAAATTTCTGATAACGATGTTCTTCCTGAAAAACTTGCGTATACAAAAGACAACCTTTACGATATTATTTGCGATTTTATAGGTAGATTACAAAATAAGCACCCTGAACCTATTAAATACAGCATAAATAATTCAATAAAGAGATAGTTTTACACGCACGACGACGATTACAAACTTATATCGTCCAAACCGTTTGCAACGTTATAGACGTAGGAGTATAATATGGAAAAACCGACCGAAGAATATTTACAGGAACTGATATCAAACGCACGAAAAAAATTCGATGAGTTTTCATATTGTTTTGCGGATATTCCAAACGCAAAAATAACATATGTGAACACACAAAAGAGAAGCCTGACGGGGATGACAAAAGGGCTTCGCGGACTTGCAGAAATGAAAGCGCATAATACGAAAGAATCATTGAAAATCAGTCCGAACTCCAAAAATTACAATAAGTTTTATAGGTCGGGCGAAAAAGTGATAAAAGTCGAGTGTTTCGTAGGCGGGCATAACGATTTGGACGTGATATACGTCGCGCAATACGACGGTGAACGACGCTATCTTTTCCCTTTTTTTGAGGATAAGAGCAAAGCCGTCGGATATCCGATTCTCGTGACGAATTTTGAAAATGGTAAAGTCACCGAAGAATACAGAGTGGACGGAAATAAGATTCTTTATGAAAAGTATGATTATTCCTTAAAAGACACGGTCGGATATTATTGCATAAACTTTGTTCCGACGGGAATTTGTCCGGTTTTGGGCGAAGAAGAAGGATATTTTAACATAAATTCGCTTGAATACAGACAGACGAAAAACGAAGTCTGGTGTCAAAAACAATAAAGGTGAAACTATGGAAAAAGTTTACGAGAAAATTCAAAAGTATAAGAAACTCGCGGTAAAAAAGCCGAAATATTATGTTTCTATCGGTGATATTTATATCGAAGAGGGCGCTTTCAAGGCCGCAACGATTTACTATCAAAAAGCCGTCGACAACGGCGTTTTGGCATATACTGTTCTTGGCGACACTTGGGGCTACCGCTCTCAATACAAAAAAGCGTTCGACGCTTATACGGAAGGCGCAAACAAAGGCGAAGCGGAGTGTTTTGCCCGTCTCGGATTTTGCTATGAAAACGGTTATGTAAAAATCGATATTCAAAAAGCAATCGAGTATTACGCCAAAGCTTCCGATTTGGGTGTGGCGGCAGCGGCAAGATCTCTCGGCGATTTGTATTATTTCAATACGCCGATTGAAGATTCCGAGATTGAAAACGTTAAAAATGCGTTGAAATATTACGAGCGTGCTTTTTATCTCGGCGACGTTCAAATCGCAAAAAAGATAGGCTTTATCTACTTAAACAATGAAGAACTGAAAGACGTTCCCAAAGCCATAGAGTGGTACGAAAAAGGATTGAGCCTCGGCGAATACTCGCTCAACTTTGATTTGGCTTACGTCTATCTCAATGACAGGTTTGTTCCGCACGACTATGAAAAAGGTTTGAAATATCTTTTGGACGGCGTTCACCACAACGATCCCGAAAGCCTTTATATGTACGCAAGAGTTCGCGAAACGGGTATGTATAAGGTAGAACCAGACAAAAAGGCATATATTTATTATCTTAAAAAAGCGGCGGCACTCGGACAAGACGACGCTCTTCTCGATTTAGGGTATTACTATTATAACAAAGGCAAGTATGACGACGCGCTCGATTGTTTCGCGCAGTGTGATTTGGATTATGTCGGCGTTTATTGGTGTATGGCGACGATTTACGAAACCAAAAAAGCCGATTACAAAAATGCGCTGTTCTATTATCAGATGGCAATGGAAATGGACTTTCCGGACGCAATCGAACGAATGGCGGAAGCGTATCTCGGCGACGAATTAGGGCTTGAAAAGGACGAGAAAACCGCCCTGAAACTTTTTAAGCGCGCCGCAAAACTCGGAAACGCCGCCGCGCAATATAATCTCGGTATGGCATATGCTTGCGGGTATTACGGCGTGACCGCCGATAGAAAAACGGCACTTTATTGGCTGAAAAAGAGCGTAAACGGTGAAAATCCTATGGCGTGTCTGCAAGTTGGGCTTTATTACTACTACACCGTCAAAACCGAAGCGGCTTATAAAAAAGCCTTTGAATTATTTACCGACGCATATAATTTCGGCGAAGAACAAGCGATTATCAATATCGGACTTTGCTATCTTCAAGGTAACGGCGTGAAAGAAGACAAAAAAGAAGCGGTTAAGTGTTTTAGGGTTGCTGCTGAAAAGTACAGTTCGGGTGTTGCGTATCACAATCTCGGAATCTGTTACGAAAACGGCTTCGGCGTGAGAAAAGATTACAAGAAGGCAATCGAAATGTATGGCAAAGCGGTAGAGAACGGCGAAAAAGCAGGACTCGAAGCGATTAAGCGAGTCTACTCAAAAATGAATGTTAATCAGGCTTAGTTATTTTAAATTGTGGTGGTATGCAATATAACAAAGATGAGCATTTATTGCAAAATGGCAAGGAAATCACAACTTAAAAAGGTGGCTTTTTTGAACCTTCTATTTATTTAAGCAGTCTAGAATGCTTATGGTCATTGACTATTATCCATTCGTGAGACCGGATCGTGGACAGCGTAGTGCCTAGGACCACACGCATTTTTAGCAAACTGTACGCACTTTTTAAGTGGTGTACGCAAATTGTATTAAAATAGGTTATTTCACACAGACTAAAAACACGTACAGAACAGTCCGTGTTTTTTTATAAAAGGAGTAAGTTTTAAGAAATAATGCAAGCTATTTCAAGTCTTAAATTTTAATGTTTGTACAAAAGGGGATGTATAAATATTAGACGAAGTGTTTCATAAAGTGAAAAATATGAAAAATTTATAAAAATTTTGAAAAATATTGTCGAAAAACCTTGCGATTATACATTTCGAGTATTAAAATTTATTTCAAATTGTATAAATATCCACGTTGACAGCGATTTTTCGCTTTTGATTATGATTTTTTTCGCTTGATATTCTGGATATGGAAACTTAGGGAAAGGGAAATTTTTATGAGAAAAATTGGGTCGAAGCAGTGCGGTCTGTGTATTGTTGCAATTATCGTTTTATGTTTATGCATTGTTTTGGTTGCGTGTGACGCCGATGACGTCAAAAATCTTTTTCAGTCGTCCGATTTTACGATAACTTTCGTTTTAAACAACGGAGAAGACAACGTTGTGTGGCATCGCGGGGATGAAGTGCCGATGCCGACGTTTGACGGCTACAAATTTTTGTGTTGGTGTGCCGATAAAGATTGTGAAAATCCTGCAAGCGTCGATTTTGAAAAAGTCAATTTGTCAGACAGCATTTATTTGTACGCAAAATGGCAGAAATTGCTTGATTTTGCCGATTTGAGTTTTGAATCGTACGAGACTACGTACGACGGACTTTCTCATTCTCTCGAAGTGAAAAATTTGCCGAATTTTGCCACGGTGGAATACGACGTTGCAACCGAATATACGGATGCAGGCGTATATGTCGTCACTGCGACCGTGAAAGCGGACGGTTATAACGATAAGATATTGAGTGCAACACTCACGATAAACAAGGCAAAATTGGGCGAAATCGTATTTTCCGATAAAATCGTGACGTGGGACGGTGAGCAGCACGGCGTGTATATCGAGACCGAATTGCCGAGCGGTGTTGACGTAAGTTATGACGGCAACGAACAAACCGACGTCGGAGAATACGAAGTGACGGCGCATTTCGACGTGGGCAACAACTACGAGCCGATTGACGATATGAAAGCCGCTCTCACCGTTTCGGAAAAGACGTATGCCGTCACGTTTGTTGACTATAACGGCAGCGTCGTTAAAACCGTCGGACATGGGAAAACGTTGACGGATATTCCCGAGCCGAGTGCAAAAGACGGATATGCGGCAAGTTGGAATGTTCGGAGTTTTGAAAACGTCACGAGCGATATGACGGTGACGGCGGTTTATACGCCGATTGTTTATCGCGTGATTTACGAGACGTTCGGCGGAAGCGTGAGTGGAGACGACACAACGTTTACGATAGAACGCGGGGCAGCACTTTTAAACGCAACGAGAGATTTTTACATATTTGACGGTTGGTATTCCGATAGAACTTTCACAAATAAGATCGCCGAAATAGGGAAAGGAAGATTCGGAGATATAACCGTATATGCGAAGTGGACTCCGATTGTTTACACTGCGCATTTTTACATTGACGGCGGAAACAATTCGCTTGACAACGTAAACGACGGTGAGACGTATAAGTTTACGGTGGAGAGCGAAACGTTGACTCTATTAAATCCCGCAAAAGCATTTTTCGATTTTATTGGCTGGTTTACCGATGAAAATTTCACAACGTCTATCACGGAAATATCGAAAGGAACGCACGGCGATTTGAATATTTATGCAAAATGGTCACCGACGGTATATAGCATAAATTACGTTTTGAACGGCGGCGAAAATGCGGACAATCCATATTCGTACGTTCGCTCGGATACCGACGTAATTTTGAATGCGCCCGTGCGTGCGTATTACGAATTTCTCGGTTGGTTCGATTCTGCAAACGAGAGAATAGACCGCATAGCAAGCGGCGTTTTCGGCGACGTTACGCTTTACGCAAAATGGAGTGCAAGCGAATATGCGATTTTGTATTTCCTTTTCGGCGGAATGCAAAACGTTGCTAATCCAAGCACCTATACAGTCGAAGACGACGATATAATTCTTGCACATCCAGTGAAAACTTATTACGATTTCGACGGTTGGTATTCCGATGCCGATTTCAAAAACAAGGTTGATAAAATCAAGACCGAAAACGGCGGGAAAATTGAAAATTGTATGCGAAATGGACGGCAACGGAATGCAAAATCGAGTTTGTCAATGCAGACGTCGAAAGGATATTCTATACTGTCGAAAGCGAAGATATCGTTTTGCCGAAAGCGTTTCGTTGCGGTTATACGTTCGTTGCCTGGTTCGAAAATTCCGAATTTTCGGGAGATACCGTGTCGATTGTCAAGAAAGGCTCGTTCGGGGATATAAAACTTTACGCCAAGTTCAGCGCAAACGAATATCGCATAGAATATGATTTGCAGGGCGGTGTGAATGATATAGGCAATCCGAGCGTGTATACCGTTGAAGACGAAACAGTAACTTTATCCGCTCCGACGAGAGTTCATTACACTTTCGGCGGCTGGTTTGAAGACGGAAAACTTGTGGAGACGATAGACGCTTTAAGACTGTGCGATATAAAACTCGTTGCTGAATGGATTGCCGACAAATATACGATCACCTACAATCTTAACGGCGGAGAGTGCAATGACGTGCTTGTCACCGAATACACAGTTGAAAGCGCGGATATAGCTTTGCCGATCTTGACGAAGAAGGGTTATGCGTTTTGTGGTTGGTATGACAACGCCGCATTTGACGACAAAAGTCTAAACAATATTCCGAGCGGAAGTTACGGCAATATAAACCTATATGCAAAATTCAGCCTTGTAGAATACACAATTTCTTACGATTTGCAAGGTGGTGTGAACAGCATATCCAACCCGATAAAATATACAATAGAAGACCAAAATATCGTTTTGTCCGCTCCGAGCAGAGGGTGCTATACTTTTGACGGTTGGTTTGAAAACGGAACGAAAGTCGAGAGTGTTGAAGTTGTAAGATGCGAAAACGTCAATTTGGCTGCAAAGTGGACGGCAATCGAATATTCGATTGCATACGACTTTGACGGCGGAAGTTGCGACGAAGAACTGACGGCGAAGTATAACGTTGAAAGCGACGATATTATTCTGCCCGATTTGAGCAAAGACGGATACAAATTTGTCGGTTGGTTCATAGGTGAGAAGAAGATTGAGAAAATTGCAAAAGGCAGTCACGGAGACTTGAAGATTTCGGCGAAATGGAGCATGGCGACATACACGGTCGAATACGTTTGCGACGGCAATCACGACAACCCGACAGAGCTTGCGGTGGATGAAGAATACACCTTGAAGGACGCCGAGAAAACGGGATATTCTTTTGAGGGTTGGCACTCGGACGAGAGCTTGAAAACGAGAGTGTACACCATTATCTCAAGCGGAGAAACCGTGACGATGTATGCAAAGTTTGCGCCCGTGACGTACACGATCACCTATGATTATTCGGGCGGTGAAGGCGTGGAAAATCCGTCAACTTACACCATTGAAAGCGAAGATATAATTCTCAATGCGGCAGGCAAAAACGGCTTTGAATTCTTGGGTTGGTTCAATGGCGAAGACAAAATCGAAGTGATAAAGAAAGGAAGTTTCGGAGATATTTCGCTTGTTGCAAAGTGGCTTGAAAAATCACCGTTCGTTGTTGAAAACGGAGTGGCGAAAGAGTATACGGGAAGCGATTTGCACGTAGTCGTGCCCGAAAACGTCGGCGGAGAGGAAATAGTCGCAATAGACGCAAATTTGTTTCAAAATATAGCAAATAGTGTGGAAATCATCGAAATTCAGGCGAAAATTGAAACACTTCCGCAATCAGTATTCTTCAATTTGACGAAATTGAGAATAGTTTTGCTTCCGGGCAGTATAACCGAGATGCCTGCAAAACTCTTCAAAGACTGCATTTCGCTCGAAGAAGTCACTTTGCCGTTTGTCGGCAACAAAAAGTATGTTTCGGGTGACGTATCTGACGGCAATATGAGATACGGGTTTGCGTATTTGTTCGGAAACGCAATCGACTAAGGATTGTCGTACAGCGTGACGTACAATCCCGTTATCGTCGGCACGAACGGAACAAACAAAATTGACGAAACGGAAATGACGTCGCGTATTCCTAATACTCTTAAAAAGGTGTTCGTTCTTGACGGCGACGTGATAGATTTCGCTTTCAAAAATTGCGTCGGCATCGAAGAGATCGTCATCGGCGGCAACGGAAAGAGTGTGGGCGTTCAAGCGTTTGCAAAATGTTCAAATCTCAAAACAATATGTCTTGCAGGCGGCTTTGTGAATTTCGGTGGAGCGTGCTTTGCCGCAATAGCGGATCCGGCAGAAATAATCGTTCAAAATGCGGCGCAAAAATCCGCAATCGACAATTTGGCTTTTGACGGAGTGAATGTCAAAATCGCCAACTCGGTTGCCTAATGCGTGCGAATGTGGTATAAGTAAATTATGAATGCATTGACGATTGTACACGAAACAATAAAGAGAGTCGTGCGCACAGGTGACGTGTGTATTGACGCAACCGCCGGGCGCGGCTATGACACCGCATTTTTGTGCGAACTTGTGGGCAAAGGCGGCAGGGTGGTGGCAATGGACATCCAACAGGATGCCGTTGACAGCACACGCGCATTGCTTGCAAGTAAGGGATTGACCGCCGAAGTTGTGCTCGACTCACACGCAAATATGGCAAAGTACGCTCAAAAAGAGAGCGTTAGATGCATAGTTTTCAATCTCGGATATCTGCCAAAAGGCGATCACGGTATATATACGCATTTCGAATCGACGAAACAGGCTATCGAATCGGGGCTGGAACTTCTTGAAAAGGGCGGTCTTATGTGTGTTTCGGTATACTACGGCGGAGACAGCGGATACGAAGAAAAAGACGCGCTTTTGCCGTGGTTGAAAACTCTCGACGACGAAAAGTATCAGGTGCTTGCGACTTTCTTCTACAACTGGAAGAAAGACCCGCCCATTCCCGTTTTTATAATCAAGAATTGAACGAAACGAAAATATAGCGACAGATAGCCGAAAACAAGGTGAAATATGGAAAATAAGAAATACAATATATTGTTCGTTTGCTCGTCAAACGTGTGCAGAAGCCCGTATTGCGAGTTTATGCTCAGACGTATGATAGAAAACGACGATGTGCTTCGCGGTAGAGTGGAAGTCAAATCTTCTGCGGTTTTCAACAAATCTAAACGCATATTTCCCAAAGCGGTTGACATATTGAAGCGTGAAGGTTTTGACGAAAAAGAGATTCTGGCGCATAAGCCGTCTTTTAAGACCGATACGGAAAGATTTGAAAAGGCGGACATCATAATCGGCATGTCAAAAATGCACAGATTGTTGACGCCGAGAAGGTATCGTGACAAATATATCACGCTTTCGGAAGTGGCAACCGGAGAATACGCACCGATACCCGATCCGTTTCTTGCCACGTCGCAAGAGTCGTACGACAAGACGATGGACACGCTCAAACGCTATATCACGGAGTATTTTGCAAAACTCAAAGCAAAGTTTGAAGAAAAATAGAACACATCGCAACAATAAAAAGCACGCTTAGATGCGTGCTTTTTTAATGAATAATGAATAATTGACAATGAATAAATGCGGAAGGCGAAGCCGGAACAGCAAGCCGACAATCTTGCGAAATTGCGGCAGGAGTTTTTGTCCGTGCGAGAATTGATAGCAAAGATTTTCGGCGCGGTAGTGATGTAAAAATCAAAAAAAACAGGGGGATAAGAGCATGATATGTAAAAATTGTGCTATTGATTTATCCGTGTAGACAACAAGCCGACAATCTTGCGAAATTGTGGCAGGAGTTTTTGTCCGTGCGAGAACTGATAGCAAAGATTTTCGGCGCGGTAGTGATGTAAAAATCAAGACAATAAAAAAAGCAGTGCATAGAGCACTGCTTTGATAAAATTGTGCTTGATTTTTACATGTGCGTCGTCTTATCTTCTCCGATGCCGAGCATGCCGTCAACAACGTATTTTTTGCCATTGGTGTCGGTGACGTAGCCGCTTATCGTGCCGTAGGGCAACGCGTAGTAGCAAAGAAGCGGAATGGGCATATAGAAAGTGCGATTGATTTTGAAAGTGACGTCGACGAGTCCGAGACCTTTTTCGTCGGTGACGTGCCATTCGTCCGCTTTTTTCTTGCCGTTCTTGTGCGTGAACACGACGGGTGGCATGGGGAAGGATTCGTTGTCAACCCAGATGACGTTTTCGTTGTATTTGGGTTGGTCGACGGATTGATTTCTCGTGAGATTGAACGCGAAGTATCTCTTAACGCCGTTGTCGTCGATTTGTCCCATAGTGGTGAGCCAGTCGTAGTGGGCGTTGAAGGGGTAGAATCCTTTGTGGTCGTCGATGATGCCGACGGAGCGTTCGTTGGTGACGTACGCTTTGCCGTTTATGGTTATCGTTCCCGTCGCTTTAAAGAAATCTTTTTCGCTGTAAAGAGCATTTCTGAACGAGCCGTCCTTGTTTTTGCCGAGCGGCATGACTCCGTTTGCGAGCGGAGAAATGCGGTCAAACGAAATATCGATTGAAAACTCGCCGTTTTTGCCTTTTGTGAATCCTTTTGCGTGCGCTTTTCCGTTGAGAAAATCGTTTTCGATTTTATACTCGCTGTGTTTTGTCTTGAGATAGCAATAATCGTCCACGAGTTGTGCCGCGACTCTCGATTTTTTCTTGGGAACGAGATTGCGCCAAGAATAGATTTTGTTTTCTTTTTTGTCGTACCAGACGAAAATGGAGAAGCCCATAGGACCGGTTTTGTAAACCGCGCTGATGAGTGCGCCTTCGTCCATGTGCACTTCAAACGCTTCCCACTCGGTGAGACGGGACGCTTTCATGCAATCGGGCATTTTCGGACCGCAAGGTTTGACTGTGTCGAGAAGATTGATAGCCTTGAAGGGCATATCGAAAGTGCCGAAATGCACTGCGCCGTTTTCGACGATAGAGTCCGGAGTTTGCGCCGGAATGCGAGTTTGTTCAATGTAATCGGGCAAATTGTTCATTATCTTTCCCCCATATGGTATTTGCATAAAAATAATAGCATAGGTTGTCTCTTTTTGCAATACTATGACAAAAAATTTTGCACATTTGTAGGATATTTTTTAAAGAGAAAAAACGTGACGAAACCCAATCTCGTTTCTTCGTGCGCGCGGCAACGACGATACCGATTTGGGACGCAAGAAAAAGAACGACCGCCGTCAGTCAAGATAGACGACATGGCATTAGAATTATGGTTTTTAATCGCATGGATACGTTCGCGAAGTTTTCACGGACGTATTCTTTTTGCATCGTTTGAGCATATTTTTGAAAGGTCTTGATTGTGTCGATAAAATTTGATAAAATATACGAAAGGAGAAAAGTATGGCAGAATTGAACGAAAAATATTTTGCGGGTTCCGGCGGAGAAGAAAAACGCCCCGAAAATATCGAAGAAATATTGCAAGACGGTGAGCAAATCATTTGGCGCGGAAAGCCCAAGAAATCCGCATATATCGCAAACTCGGTTGCAAAAATGTTTCCGATTGCGTTGATATGGATAATCTTCGACGGCTTTTTCATCGGGATGCTGGCGACGAACGGCTTTGATATACCAACTCCGCTCATCGTTTTTATGAGCATCTTTTTCGTGCTTCATCTCGCGCCCGTGTGGATATGGATATACAGATCCGTCACCGCAAAGAAGCGTCACGAAAATCTCGAATACGCATTCACCGACAGACGTATAATCGTGCGTTCGGGCGTGGTTGCGCTTGACTTCAAGAGCGTAAGTTATCAAGACGTCAGCGCAGTCAACGTCAGATACGGCGCAATCGACAAAATGGCGAAAGTCGGCGACATATACGTCACGTCAAACAGCAAGGCAACCGTCATCGAAGACATCGAAAATCCGCGTGCGGCGAGCAAACAACTTGAAACTCTCGTGTCAAAGGTCAAGACCGGTGTTGCGTTCACCGAAGGGGAAAAGGTGGAGTTTGTCAAATGCAAATACTGCGGCACTAAAAATCGCTCGACCGATAAAACATGCTCTTCCTGCGGTGCGCCGCTCGACTGAAATGATATAAATATGAAAGAATAATTATTCAACTATTTTGTATAAAAATTCATTTTGATTTTTTTACGAACAAAACGAAAAGCCCTTTCGAAAACGGAAAGGCTTTTCTCTTTTTATTATATTTTCACTGTGCGATTTGCCTTGTTGTGTGTTGCTTTTTCAAGCACGTTTACGGCAAATCTGCCGTTGCAAAAAGGAAATGCGGAGTTTTTTGAAATCGGCAAATTTGGGTATGGACATTTTCTTTAATATAAAATACAATATAACTATAAAGAATTATCAAATAATACTCGCTCGATTGCCTCAAAAGGCAAAAGACGATATAAGGCAAAAATATGAGTTTCATTTCAAAGGTAGTCAATCTGTTTTCACCCACGGCGCAAAAGTCGGCGTCGGACGGCAACAAAATGTGCGTGACAAGCCCTATTATGAGAGCACGCGCAAGGCAGGCGGCGGCAGAAGGCATCGTGCTTGTTAAAAACGACGGAACGTTGCCCATCAAGAGCGGCGAAGAAGTGGCGGTGTTCGGGCGTACGCAATACGATTGGTTTTGCGTGGGATACGGCTCGGGCGGTGACGTGAAAGCTCCCTACAAGGTGAGTTTTGCGGACGGACTGAAAAACGAGAGCGGCATCAAAATCAACGAAAATCTTGACAAGAAATATTCCGAGTGGTGCAAAAAAACGTTCCCGACGAAGGATTTTGGGGACATTGGCCGTTTTCGTTTAAGGAGATGCCCATAAGCGAAAACGAGATTTGGGACGCGGCAAAGACAAGCGACGTTGCTATTATAACGATAGGGCGTGCGGCAGGAGAAGACAGAGAGCAAAAGCTCAAAGACGGCAGCTTTTATCTCACGCTTGACGAGCTCAAACTCATAGACAAGGTCACGGCGATTTTCAAAAGACCGTGCTTGTGCTCGATGTCGGCAACGTCATAGATTTTGAAGAAATCGACAAATTCGGCGACAGAATCAACGCCATAGTGATTGCCTGGCAGGGCGGAATGGAAAGCGGACACGCGCTTTGCGACGTGCTTTCGGGCAAGGTCAATCCGTCGGGCAGGCTTACGGACACGATTGCCGTCAACTATGACGCATATCCCGCGCACGATTTCGGACACAAAGACTTCAACGAGTATGACGAAGACGTGTTTGTGGGCTACCGCTATTTTGAGACCTTTGCGCAAAACGAAGTGTTGTATCCGTTCGGATACGGGCTTTCGTACACTACGTTCGAGACGAGCGGAAGCGTTGAAAAGACGCAAGACGGCGTAAGAGTGGTTGCCACAATCAAAAACACCGGCGACGTGAAGGGCAAGACGGTTGCGCAAGTGTACGTCAGAAAAGCGGACGGAATGTTGCCGAAACCCGCAAGGGAGCTTGTCGCATTCAAGAAAACCGTCGAGCTAGAAAGCGGAGAAGAGACAAGTTTCACCTTCGATATAGGTGAATACGCGTTGTCGAGCTACGATGACGAGAGTGCGACGGGATACAAAGCGTGTTGGGTGCTCGAATACGGCGATTACGAGTTTTTCGTCGGCGAAAACGTCAGAGACGCGCAAAGCATAGGCATCGTGCAATTCGACAAAAAAGTCACGAGCGTTTGCCACACGGCTTGTTCGCCGAGCAAAGATATACGCGCGCTATTCAAATACGATTCGCTTGACGCGGATATGCTCAAACGAGCAGACGTCACGGGCAGAGAAACCTTTGAAGAGTTTATGGCAAAAATGAACAAACTCTCCGAAGACGAGCTTGAAAACTTTTTGAGCAATCTTGAAAACGGCATGCAGTCGTACGACTGGAAATACCATATCGTGAAGGGCGAGAGCGGATATCTGAAAGAGCGCATAGAGAGCAATATGCCAAAAGAGATTGCCCACAGCGACGAGAAGATAGATTTCAAAGACGTCTTGGACGGAAAAAGAAGTCTTGACGAGTTCGTCGCCACGCTCTCGGACGAAGACCTTGAAAATCTCTGTCACGGAGACTATCGAATGAATAGCCCCAAAGGCGCGGTAGGCAACGCAGGCGTATTTGGCGGAATAAGCGAAAGTCTTGCGGAAAAGGGCGTGCCCACCGCAACGACGACGGACGGACCGAGCGGCATAAGACTATGCGAAAAAGCGTCACTTTTGCCGTGCGGAACGTGCATTGCGTCCACTTGGAACGAGTCTCTTGCCGAGCAACTGTACGAGTGCGTGGGGGACGAGATGATAGAAAAAGGCTCGGATATTCTGCTTGCACCCGGAATGAACATACACCGCAGTATGTTGTGCGGACGAAATTTCGAGTATTTCTCGGAAGATCCCTATCTTTCGGGCAAGACGGCAAGCGCAATCGTAAAAGGCGTGCAGTCAAGGGGAGTTGGCTCGTGCATAAAGCATTTTGCGTGCAACAATCAAGAGCGGTTCAGATACGTCAACGACAGCCGACTCACCGAGCGTGCGCTTCGCGAGATATATCTCAAAGGCTTCGAGATTTGCGTCAAGGAAGCAAAACCGCTTTGCGTAATGACGTCCTACAACAAGGTGAACGGAGTGTATTCCTATCACAACTACGATCTTTGCACCACGATTTTGCGTGAAGAGTGGGGCTTTGAAAATATGGTTATGACGGACTGGTGGACGAAAAAAGCCAAAAATCCGCTTTTCAAAGGCGTGGATGACAACGCGTACAGAGTGCGTGCGCAAGCGGACGTGCTTATGCCGGGCGGATCGCGACTTGGCGGAAAGTACGACGGAAGCACGCTAAAATCTCTTAAAAAAGGCGGACTTCAACGCGCCGAGCTGCAACGCACCGCAAAGAACGTCCTTTCGGTTTTGAAAAAACTCGAAATAAACCGTATCGAGCGCGGCGATACCGTGTGAAACGGGATATACGCAATTTTACGACAAAAACGAACACAAAGGGAAAATTATGAGAAACAAAAAATCTTTATTTATCGTACTTGCAATAGCGGTGCTTGCGCTCACGCTTTCGGTCGCGCTTGTAGCGTGCGGAGAGAAAGGTCAGCCCGAGCCTGCGTTTTTGCTTGCAAGCGAAAGCGAAGACGGGTATGCGACGGTATATGCGCCGTCCGATAGAGATTTTCGGCTTATGGTGTTGTCCGACCCGCAAGTCGACTTCTTTGAAAAGTACAAAGTCGTGGGAAGCCCCGGCAACGACAAAACTTACGAGTTTATAGAAGATTTCGTGAAAGAGACGGATCCCGATCTCGTTATAATCAACGGAGATTTGGTGATGAACGACAATTTTCTTGTGTCGTCTGCGCCGTTTTTCAAGAGATACGCGGAGATTTTTGAAAAATTGCAAAAGCCGTGGGCGTTCACTTTCGGCAATCACGACCTTGACGGAAGATACGAAAACGACTCTGCAACGATGGATTCGCAGCATTTTCAATGCTCCAAAGAGAAACTCATAACTTATTTTAACGAAAACTACAAATATTGCCTTTTGAGCACGGACGAAAAGTGTGAAGACGGCGGCGGCAATTATTTTGTCAACGTGCGCAAACGCTCAGGTGAACTTGTGTATTCGCTTTGCCTTTTCGATTGCCAATTCGACGAAGAAAACTATACGTATTCGTACGTTCCCACCGCAAATCAGGTGAGTTGGTACAAAGACACGATAAACTCGCTTTCGGACAAAGAATACGGGGTCAATAGAAACGGTAAAACGGTCAAATCCATGATTTTCAATCACGTCGGCATACCCGAATTCAAAACCGCGTGGGACGAAGCCTACAACGACGGCAACGTGACGGAAAATTATTTCTACGGCCACAAATTTGAAGGCGACTATACAAACAAATACGGAGATATGCCCGAAGACGAACAAATTTTTTCCGTCGCAAAAAATCTCGGCAGCACGACGGCGATATTTATGTGTCACCACCACGACAACGATTTTTCTGTCAACTATCAGGGCATACGCCTGACTTTCGGTCAACACTCGGGTTATTCTCATAACTATCGCACGACACACAAAACTCACGGCAACAACGTCGATGATTATAAGGGGTGGACGGGAGTTAGCTTCAAAAGAGTTGACGATTACGGCGACCAAAGGGGCGGAACTCTCGTCACGATCGATGTGCGCGGCGGATTTGAAATAACGCCGGTCTACGCAAAAGACGCGCTTTCAAACTTCAAGGAAAAGTATTATATAGACTACGACTCGGTGGCTGCCGCGCTCGATGCAAACCCCGATTTCGAAGGACCTGTTGCCAGAGGCGAAAATAGAGCGTGGAAGATTGGGTAATCTATTTAGATTACGCAACGGAAAATTCGGCAAACGGAAGAAAAGTATACACTCTGCGACTATTGTCGAAAATATTGATAAAAAAATATTGATATACCGCCTGCATTCGCTTGACACTCTTATCGGGTGTAGATATAATTATATCGATAAATAGTTATCGAAATATTCGATAAGAGAATTACGATAGCAAAAAAAATTTTGATAACACTGATAGGAGAATCAACATGGAAAGAAACCAAATCGTCGTTGACGGAGTGGAAAAACTCGAAGAAGCGATCGCTCGCGTGCGCAGAGCGCAAAAAGAGTATGCGACTTTCACGCAAGAACAAGTGGACAAAATCTTCTTTGCCGCTGCAACTGCCGCAAACAAGATGAGAATCCCCCTTGCAAAACTCGCCGTTGAAGAAACGGGTATGGGTATCGTCGAAGACAAAGTCATCAAGAACCATTATGCGTCCGAATATATCTACAACGCGTACAGACACACCAAGACTTGCGGCGTCATCGAAGAAGACAAGGCGTACGGCACGATAAAAATCGCAGAGCCTATCGGACTCATTGCGGCGGTTATTCCCACCACCAACCCCACGTCCACGGCAATATTCAAGACTCTTCTTGCTCTCAAAACGAGAAACGGCATCATCATCAGCCCGCATCCCAGAGCCAAGAAGTCCACGATTGCGGCGGCAAAAGTCGTTCTTGACGCGGCGGTTGCTGCAGGCGCACCCGAAAACATCATCGATTGGATTGACGTTCCCAGCCTTGAAATGACCAACCTTATCATGAAAGAAGCGGACATCATTCTCGCAACGGGTGGTCCGGGAATGGTTAAAGCGGCATATTCCAGTGGCAAACCGGCAGTTGGCGTCGGCGCAGGCAACACTCCTGCAATCATCGACGATACGGCAGACGTAGTGCTTGCCGTCAACTCTATAATTCACTCCAAGACGTTCGACAACGGTATGATTTGCGCAAGCGAACAATCCGTCATCGTTCTCGACGGCGTATACGACAAGGCAAAGAAAGAATTTGCAGACCGCGGTTGCTACTTCCTTAACCCCGAAGAAACCGAAAAAGTGCGCAAGACCATTCTCATCAACGGCGCACTCAACGCAAAGATTGTCGGTCAAAAACCCGTCACCATCGCAAAACTCGCAGGATTCGACGTTCCTAAAGATACCAAGATTCTCATCGGTGAAGTGGAAAGCGTTGAACTTAGCGAAGAATTTGCACACGAAAAACTCTCTCCCGTACTTGCAATGTACAGAGCGAAAGATATAAACGACGCATTTGACAAAGCGGAAAGACTCGTAGCCGACGGCGGTTACGGACACACGTCTTCCATTTATCTCGACGCGGTCACGCAAAGAGCGAAACTCGACGAATTTGCGGCAAGAATGAAAACCTGCCGTATTCTCGTCAACACTCCGTCGTCTCAAGGCGGTATCGGCGATTTGTACAACTTCAAACTTGCTCCGTCGCTCACGCTCGGTTGCGGTTCCTGGGGCGGAAACTCCGTTTCGGAAAACGTCGGCGTAAAACATCTCATCAACATCAAGACCGTCGCAATAAGGAGAGAAAACATGCTTTGGTTCAGAACACCGCAAAAGGTTTATATAAAGAAGGGCTGCTTGCCCGTCGCTCTCGACGAATTGAAAAACGTCATGGGCAAAAAGAAAGCGTTTATCGTGACCGATAGTTTCTTGTACAACAACGGTTACACAAAACCCATCACAGACAAACTCGACGAAATGGGCATCCAACACACCACGTTCTTTGACGTCGCTCCCGATCCGACGCTCGCATGCGCAAAAGAAGGCGCGGCACAAATGAAAGCCTTCAAGCCCGACTGCATCATCGCACTCGGCGGCGGCTCTGCAATGGACGCAGGCAAGATCATGTGGGTTATGTACGAGCATCCCGAAGTTGACTTCATGGATATGGCAATGCGCTTTATGGATATCAGAAAGAGAGTGTACACCTTCCCCAAGATGGGTGAAAAGGCATACTTCATCGCAATCCCGACTTCCGCAGGTACAGGCTCCGAAGTCACACCGTTTGCGGTTATCACCGACGAAAAGACGGGCGTCAAGTATCCGCTCGCTGACTACGAACTTTTGCCGAACATGGCAATCATCGACGCAGACTTCCACATGAGCGCACCGAAAGGACTTACGGCGGCAAGCGGTATCGACGCAGTCACGCACGACCTTGAAGCAATCGCGGCAATGCTCGCAACCGATTACACCGATTCTCTTGCAATGCGTTCACTCAAGATGATATTCGAATATCTCCCCAGAGCCTACGACAACGGTCCCAACGATCCCGAAGCAAGAGAGAAGATGGCAAACGCGGCAACTATGGCAGGTATGGCATTTGCAAACGCGTTCCTTGGAGTGTGTCACTCAATGGCTCACAAGCTCGGTGCATTCCATCATCTCCCGCACGGTGTTGCAAACGCGCTCATGATTGACGAAGTGCTCCGCTTCAACGCAAGCGAAACGCCGAGAAAGATGGGTACGTTCCCGCAATACGGTTATCCGCACACCCTTGCAAGATATGCGGAAGTCGCAGATTATCTCGGCATCAAGGGTAAGAACGACAAAGAAAAACTCAACAACCTTATCAAGGCTATCGACGAACTCAAAGCAAGAGTCGGCATCAAACCCACCATCAAGGATTACGTCCCCGACGAGAAAGACTTCCTTGACCGTCTCGATGAAATGGTTGAACAAGCCTTTGACGACCAGTGCACCGGCGCAAACCCGAGATACCCGCTTATGAGCGAGATCAAACAAATGTATCTCAACGCTTACTACGGCAAACACGTCGAAGTGTGAGCGTGAAAATATAAGGAGAAACTTATGAATCTTGACAGAATCATAGCCGTAAGAACCAACAAAACGGTCTATCGCGATGGCGACAACTGCGTGAAACTTTTTGACGAAGACTTCTCGAAAGTGGACGTGCTCAACGAAGCTCTCAACCAAGCGAGAGTGGAAGAGACGGGACTCAACGTTCCCAAAATCATCGAAGTCACCAAGATCGACGGCAAATGGGCTATCGTGTCCGAGTTTATCAAGGGCAAGACTCTTGACAGACTTATGCAGGAAAACCCCGACAAGAAAGACGAATATCTCGAAAAATTCGTTGATCTTCAAATCCTTGTTCAATCCAAAAAATGCCCGTTGCTCACAAAACTTCGTGACAAAATGAACAGAAAAATCAACCTTACCGATCTTGACGACGCAGTGAAGTACGAGCTCCACACAAGACTCGAAGGCATGCCCAAGCACAACAAACTCTGCCACGGCGACTTCAACCCGTCCAACATCATCATCACCGACGAAGGCGAGGCGTATTTCCTTGACTGGTCTCACGCAACGCAAGGCAACGCGTCCGCGGACGTGGCAAGAACCTACTTGCTTTTCGTGCTTGCAGGCGATGTGGAAACCGCCGAGAAATATCTTGACTTGTTCTGCGAAAAGAGCCACACCGAAAAGAAATACGTGCAGAAATGGATGCCTATCGTCGCCGCGTCTCAATCCGTCAAGGGCAACGCTCAAGAGCGTGACTTCCTTATGACGTGGGTTGACGTTGCAGAATTCCAATAAAACCAAAAGGGAATATAGATTATTATGAGAGTTACAGTATGTATCGGCAGCTCCTGCCATATCAAAGGCTCACGTCAAGTGGTCGAACAATTGCAAAATCTTATCGCCGAAAACAATCTCAAAGACAAGGTTGAGCTCGGCGGCACGTTCTGCATGGGCAAATGCCAACAAGGCGTGTGCGTCAGCGTGGACGATGCGTTTTTCTCGGTTTCGCCCGAAACAACGCAAGAGTTCTTTGACAAAGAGATACTTGCAAGATTATAATTGAGATATGATTATCGTACAAATATGCGTTGGCAGCGCTTGTCACATTAAAGGCTCGCAGGACATCGTGGAGATGTTCAAGGCGGAGATCGAAAATCGCCATCTCGAAGACGAGATTATTCTCGCAGGCAGTTTTTGCCTTGGCAAATGCAATCGAGTGGGGGGTGACGGTGTCTGTCAACGACGACGTGTACGTCGGAATCACCAAAGAAGGCTTTGCGGAGTTCTTCAAAGAACACGTTTTGCCGCTTGTTGACGCCGACAGGAGTTGATATGGATTGTCTTACCTTGAAGAAATCAAACTGCAAAAACTGCTACAAATGCATTCGTCATTGCCCGGTAAAAGCCATACGCTTTTCGGGCAACCAAGCCCACATTATAGGCGACGAATGCATTTTGTGCGGTCACTGCTTTGTGGTTTGCCCTCAAAACGCAAAAGAGATTGTCAACGAGACGGAAAAAGCAAGAGTGCTTATCAATTCAGGGAGACCCGGTGTACGTGTCTCTCGCCCCGTCTTTTATTGCCAATTATGAAGGCGTGGGCATCGGCGCAATGAGAGACGCGCTCAAACAACTCGGATTTGCCGACGTTGAAGAGACCGCTCTCGGCGCAACCGTCGTCAAAAACGAATACGAGAGACTTTTGAGAGAAGAAAAGCGCGATATCGTCATATCGTCTTGCTGCCACACGGTCAATCTTCTCATCCAAAAGTATTTCCCCAACGAATTGCCCTATCTTGCGGACGTGCTTTCGCCCATGCAGGCGCATTGCGCGGACATCAAAAAGAGACACCCCGGCGCAAAAACCGTGTTTATCGGACCTTGCGTCGCCAAAAGGACGAGGCGTCGCACTATCAAGGCATCGTTGACGCCGTGTTGACCTACGAAGAATTGACCGAATGGCTCAACAAAGAAGGCATCACGCTCAAACACGAAGTGGACGACACAGAGGAGAGCAGAGCAAGATTCTTCCCCACAACGGGCGGTATTCTCAAGACGATGAGCCTTGACGCGCCCGGCTACGACTATATGGCGATCGACGGCATCGAAAACTGCATTTCCGCGCTCAAAGACATCGAGCAAGGCAATATACATCACGCTTTCATAGAGATGTCGTCTTGTGTGGGAAGCTGCGTGGGCGGACCGGTTATGGAAAAATACCATCCGTCTCCCGTCAGAGAGTATCTCGCCGTGGCAAACTATGCGGGCAAGAAAGATTTCAAGGTGGATCAACCCGATCAAATAGAGATAAGAAAGCACTTTACGTTTATCGAACGCGAGCGTAAGATGCCCACCGAAGAAGAGATCGCAAGCGCATTGCGCCAGATGGGCAAGACGAGCAAACGCGATGAGCTCAACTGCGGAAGTTGCGGCTACAACACTTGCAGAGAAAAGGCAATTGCAATTTGTCAAGGCAAGGCGGAAGTGTCAATGTGCTTGCCCTTCTTGAAAGACAAGGCGGAAGGATTCTCGGACAGAATCGTCAACAACACGCCCAACGGCATCATCGTTCTCAACGATTCGTTTGAAGTGCAACAGATAAACAACGCGGCAAGGAAGATTATGAACATACGTTTGTCTTCCGACGTTCTCGGCGAAAACGTGGTGCGTATTATGGACCCGAAAGTTTTCTATGAAGTGCAGAAACGCAAGTTTAACGTGCACAATCGCAGACTTTATCTTGCCGAATATAAAAGATATATCGAACTTACCGTCATCTACGACACCGACAATCATCTGTATATCGGCATAATGCGCGATATCACCGACGAAGAGAACGAAAGAGAAAAGAAGGAAAGCATTTCAAAACAAACGATAGAGACCGCCGACAAGGTCGTGGACAAGCAAATGCGCATCGTTCAAGAGATTGCGTCGTTGCTCGGCGAGACTGCGGCGGAAACCAAAATCGCGTTGACCAAATTGAAGGAGTCTATCAAAGATGAATGATTTGTGTGCCGACATCGGCTACAAAAGCATAAATCACGTTGGCGAGCAGTTGTGCGGAGACCATGTTGACGTTGTCAATCAGGGCGAAGATTCCACGGTTATCGTGCTTGCAGACGGGCTGGGAAGCGGCGTTAAAGCGAGTATACTCTCAACGCTCACGAGCAAAATCATTTCCACTATGATGGCGGAAGGGTTGACGCTCGAAGATTGCGTTGAGACCATTGCCGCCACTTTGCCTATATGCTCGGTGCGCGGCGTGGCATATTCGACCTTCACAATCGTGCATCTTGTCGACAACAGAGAGGCGGAGCTTATACAATACGACAATCCGCAAATCATTCTCATCCGTGACGGGCAAAACTACGAGTATCCGCGCACGGAAATGATAATCGGCGGAAAGAAAATCTACAAATCCACGGTCACGTTGCTTGAAAACGACATCTTCGTTCTTATGAGCGACGGCTGTCCGCACGCAGGACTGGGCATCTCTTACAACTTCGGGTGGAAGAGAGAAGACATAATCTCGTTTATGGAAAGCATCAGCATGGTTGGATACACCGCAAAAACGCTTTCCACCATACTCGTGGACGAGTGTAACAAACTCTACGGCGAGAAGCCGGGCGACGATACGACTGCGTGTGTCATTCGTATCCGCAAGCGCGAGCCGATGAACATACTTTTCGGCCCGCCGTCCAATCCTGACGATTGCGACAGAATGATGTCCTTGTTCTTCTCAAAGGAAGGCAAACATATCGTTTGCGGCGGCACGACTTCGTCCATTGCGGCAAAGTATCTCGGAAAACCGTGCAGAGCGACGCTCAACTTCGAAGCGCCCGACGTCCCGCCCATATCCGAAATAGAAGGCGTGGATTTGGTCACCGAAGGCGTCATCACGGTCAACAAAGTGCTGACTTACGCAAAGGACTATCTCAGCGACAACGAAAGTTATTCGCAATGGAGTTTCAAGCGCGACGGCGCATCGCTTATGGCAAGATTGCTCTTCGAAGAAGCGACTGATATCAATTTCTTCGTTGGAAGAGCGATAAACCCTGCGCATCAGAATCCCGATTTGCCGATAAATTTCAGCATCAAGATGAACCTTGTCAAAGAGCTGAGCGAGTGCTTGACAAAGATGGGCAAGCGCGTAAAGGTAGCGTATTTCTGATAAAATACGCCTTCACTGAAAGCGCATAAAATGCAAAAATCTGCAAATATTGCAAACAAAATAAGAAAATTTTGTTAAATTTGCACAAAAATGAGCAAAATAGCAAAATATCGTTGATTTATATCAAATATAGTATATAATTCAACACGGCATACAAATTGAAAAAGATAGGTGTAGATATGAGAATTTTCGACACAAAAGTTCAACATCTCAAATATAAAGTGCTTCGCGAAGTTGCAAGGGAAGCGTGGGCGGATAGACTCGGAGAGACCGCAATCGACATTCCGAAGCGTATCGTACCCGGCAAAATCCCCACCATGCGTTGTTGCGTGTATAAAGAACGCGCAATTTTGACCGAACGCGTCAAACTCGCAATGGGCGGAAACAAGGAGAATCCCAACGTCATCGAAGTCATCGACATTGCTTGCGACGAGTGCCCGATGGGCGGCTATGAAGTGACGCAAGCCTGCCGCGGCTGCTTGGCTCATCGTTGCGAAGACGCTTGCAAATTCGGTGCAATCACACTCGACGCTCAACACGTCGCGCATATCGATAAATCTAAGTGCAAAGAGTGCGGCGCATGCGCAAAGGTCTGCCCGTACAGCGCAATCATCAATCACAAACGTCCGTGCGAAAACGCTTGCAAAGTCAAGGCAATCACGATGGACGAAAGTTGTGCGGCAAAAATCGACAATTCCAAGTGCATAGAATGCGGCGCGTGCGTGTATCAATGCCCGTGGGGTGCAATTTCCGACAAGTCGTACATTCTCAACGTCATCGACCTTATCAAGAAGAGCGAGAACAACACGAAATACAAACTTTATGCCGTAGTTGCTCCGTCAATTTCCAGTCAGTTTACTTACGCAAAACTCGGACAGGTCATCACGGGGCTTAAGAAACTCGGTTTCTACACGGTCGTAGAAGCGGCACTCGGTGCGGATATGGTGCTTTTGGAAGAAGGCAAAGAACTTGCTCAAAAAGGTTTTCTTACAAGTTCGTGCTGCCCGGCGTTCGTGTCGTACATCAAGAAGAATTTCCCGACGCTCGTTCCCTACATCTCGCACAATCTTTCGCCGATGGGCATGATTTCCAAGTATATCAAGGACACAACGCCCGACGCAAAAGTCGTGTTTATAGGACCTTGCACCGCAAAGAAAGCGGAGATTCTCGACGAGAAAGTGAAGTCGTACGTTGACTCGGTCATCACGTTTGAAGAATTGCAAGCGCTTTTCGACAGCAGAGATTTCGACATCACGACATTTGAAGAAGGCGTGCTTGACAATGCGTCGTACTTTGGACGTATCTTCGCAAGAAGCGGCGGACTCAGCGATTCTCTCAAAGAGTCTTTGAAAGAACAGAACATCGATTTCGATCTCAAATCGTGCGCTTGCGACGGCATCGAACAATGCAAGATCGCACTTATGAAAAAGAACAAAAACATCGGCGATTTCAACTTCATCGAAGGTATGGCATGCGTCGGCGGTTGCATAGGCGGTGCAGGCTGTCTCACGCACGGCGAGAAGAACAAAGCCGAAGTCGACAAATACGGACAGGAAGCACTCGAAAAGACAATTCTCGACGCCGTGTCCGTCCTTAAATAACTCCTATTACTTTTTATTTGAAAGAGCCGCTTTTCTCCTCCTGATTTTTTTGCGGCTCTTTCTTTTTGTAAAAAAATCCGAAAACGCATTAGAAAAGAAGAAAATAAATGCGGATATTAAGGCGATTAGAACACCGATTTTCATTGTTGTTTTGAGAATTTTGGCGGTTTTTGTCGCATTTTGCGATTTCTTACAAAAATACGAAAAATGCACAGTTGACAACATTTGTATAAAATTGTAAAATAATCTATATGATTTTCGCACGCGCCTGTGCGCTTGCGGTTATATCGGAAGGTAGTTATGCAAAAGAAAATCCTGTGCGTCTTTATGTGCATCGTCGTTTTGACGTTCGCAACGGGCGCGTTCGTTGCTTGCAATAGCAGCGAATTGCCGTCCACGTTTGAAATGCCCGAAGGTTCTCGTCCCGATCAGGCGAGTTTGTTTTCGGCGGAAGATACGAGCAAGCTAAACGCCGCACTTTCTGCCGGCGCAACGCAGGAACAAAAGAAAGAAGCGGTCATGATTCTGTATTCGACCGCAAACGCGAGCCGCATCAACACGCCGCTTTCTCTCGTTGTGCAGGAAAGCGACGCAGGTATATCCATGGGCAGCGTTCTCATGCATTCTTTCAATCTGAGAAACGGCGACAAGTGGTATTATCAACTCGCAACGTCCGTGAAGACGGATTCCCCGTTTTTTGACGCGATTCTTGCGGCAACCGCAGGATATCTCAAAGTCGGATATTCGAAGGGCGACGGGAATTATTATTATTTCGGCAAACTCGGTCCGCAATTCAAATGCGATTGTTCCATACCGACTTTCCCGTACGCAACGTTCGTAATTCCGTTGTGACGAAAACGCAAAGCCCGAAGAAAAACCTTTTGCGAACGCAATGACGCTTCAAGAGTTCAATTCAACTCTCAATGTGTTGAATTCCATACACGAAATCAACAATATGAATTTCTGCAAAGAAATCATCGCCGACGATCCGATTATCACGTACGAAAACGGCGTATACAAAGTCGCATTTGCCGTTGACACCGTAAATTCCGACCAAGCGTTGCTTGAAAAGTGGTACGCTATGCCGCAAAAGGATATGCAGGTCGGCGGACAAAACATCAACAAATACAATTCGTATACGGCGGTTCTCGAAGTGTGGGACAACGGATATGCAAAATACTTTGAGTCACACGCCGACAGAGACGCAGGTTTGGCAAGCGGAAAGCCCGTTGACAAATACACGTATATTTGGGAAAAGAGCGACATTATGGCGCTTCTTAAACAAGACCAGTCCGTTGACGACAAATCCTCGTTGGTGCTTCGCGACGTAGAAGATTACATCGACTATTACAGCGATCCCGATTTCGTCGCAAAAGAGTTGGGCGCACTTGAAAAAACCGCTATCGTGATTGCCGCAATCGTTGCTGCGATTATCATAATCGTCGTCACGATAGAAGTGCTCGTAAAGAAAGGCAAATTGCCAAAACTTGCCGCACACAGAGCGAAAAAAGAAAGAGAAGCGTCTTCAAAGAAAGCAAGCGAGAAAGAATAAGAAACTCGGCTTGCCCGCAGATTACAAGCCCGAAGACGTTTCAGGCGGAGCGCAAGATATGGCAAACGACGACGCCGAGTGTGAAAAACCTGATTTTCCCATCGACGTTGCATTCGGATATCCGCCCGTAAATGACGAGCAAAGCGACGATTTGAAAAACGGTGCCGAAGACGAAGAAAAGTGACGCCTTTCAACGTCGAAAAGCGGCAGATATTGACATAAAACGCCGAAACCGAACGGTATATTTTAATTGCACGCAAGCGCGTGCAATTATTTTTAAGATTGGGTCTTTTTTTCTTCGCCAATATGTAGTATAATATATAAGCAACAAAAAAACGCGTGCTATGCGTGCGCGCACATAAAGGGGTTATTTTATGAGAATGTACGACATAATCCGCAAAAAACGCGACGGCGGAGAACTCACTACGCAGGAAATAAAGTTTTTCATCGACGGATACGTAAATGGCGAAATTCCCGACTATCAGGCGTCGGCTTTGCTTATGGCGATTTTCTTCAAAGGAATGAATTTCAGAGAAACCGCCGACCTTACGTTTGCCGTGCGAGACTCGGGACAACGCCTTGACTTTTCCGCAATAAACGGAATTCGCGTGGACAAGCATTCTACGGGCGGAGTCGGCGACAAAACAAGTCTCGTCGTTGCGCCGCTCGTTGCGTCGCTCGGCGTGAAAGTCGCAAAAATGAGCGGACGCGGACTTGGACATACGGGCGGAACGATTGACAAACTCGAATCCATACCCGGATTCAAGACCGACCTTTCCGAAGAAGAATTTTTGAAGAACGTCAACGAAATAGGCGTTTGCATAGTAGGGCAAAACAGAGACCTTGCGCCTGCCGACAAAAAACTGTACGCGCTTCGCGACGTCACGGCAACGGTTGACAGTCTGCCGCTTGTGGTATCGTCCATTATGGGCAAGAAACTTGCCGCCGACGACGACTGCATAGTGCTTGACGTCAAGACGGGAAGCGGCGCATTTGCAAAGTCGCTTGAAGACAGCAGAACGCTTGCAAAAGTCATGGTTGACATCGGGAAGCAAGCGGGCAAAAAGATGCTTGCGCTCATCACGGATATGGACAGACCGCTCGGCAACGCCATCGGCAACACTCTCGAAGTGAAAGAAGCGATAGATACGCTCAACGGACACGGTCCTGAAGATTTCACCGAGATTTGCATTATTCTTGCGACGAATATGCTTTATCTTGCGGGAAAAGGCAGCATGGAAGAGTGTGAAAAGGCGGTTAAAGGCGCAATAGCGGATAAGAGCGCAATCGAAACGTTCAAAAAAATGGTCAAGGCACAAGGCGGAGACGCGAGTTTCATCGACAATCCCGAAAAGTTTGCAAAAGCACCGTTTAAAAGAAGCGTGAAGGCGCAAAAGAGCGGATATATTCATCACGTTGACACCGAAGGATACGGAATATCCAGTCTTTTGCTCGGCGCAGGCAGAAACACAAAGGAAGAGAGCATCGACTTTTCTGCCGGTATCGTGCTTAAAAAGAAGACGGGAGATTACGTCAAAGAAGGCGAAGAACTTGCGGTTATGTACACTTCCGACGAGAAGAGATTCGAGAGTGCAATCAACAAATTCTACGATTCTACCGTGATTTTGAACGACGAACCGAAAAAAAGACCGCTCGTTCTCGACAGAGTCGAATAAAACGAAATCGAAGCGGATAGCAATGCGAAGTTTTGCGTTGCGCACCGCATGGATATAAAAGAATACGAAATACGACCGAAAAAACGGAAATACAAATGGCGAAATTATATTTTAAGTTCGGAGCAATGGGCTGTTCAAAGACGGCGCAGGCACTCATCACGAAGTTCAATTACGAAGAGCGCGGCATGAAAGTGCTTCTTTTGAAGCCCGCAGTCGACAATCGGGACGGCGAAACAATCACGAAATCTCGCATAGGTTTGCAAGCGCAAGCCCTTGCCGTCAGAGACGACGAAGATTTGTATGCACTATACAAGCGCGCATACTCGGCGTGCAACGTGGTCATCGTTGACGAATGTCAGTTTTTGACGCCCGAACAGGTTGACGAACTGGGACAAATCGTGATAGATTTCAACGTTCCGGTGCTTTGTTTCGGACTTGCAACCGATTTCACCACGCATATGTTCCCGGGAAGCAAGCGTTTGTTCGAGATTGCGGAATCTATAAGCGAGATAAAGTCCGTGTGTAAATGCGGTGCAAAAGCCACCGTCAACGCGCGTATGGACGATCATGGCAACATAGTTTTCAAAGGCGAACAGGTTTGTCTCGGCGGAAACGATCGTTACGTCGCTATGTGCAGAAAGTGTTGGCTCAAGAAAAAAGCCGAGCAGGAAGCCAAAGGCTTGTATTTGTAAGGAGAAAAACATGAGCAGTATCGTCATAGGCATAGCAGGCGGAACGGGAAGCGGCAAAACCACTCTCGCAAGAAGAATTCACAAGGCGTTCGGCAAAGACAGCGTGATGCTCAGCATGGATTGCTACTACAAGGACAACGGCGATATGCCATACGAAGAGCGTTGCAAGATCAACTACGATCATCCCGATTCGTTGGACATGGCGTTGCTTGTCGAGCACTTAGCGAAACTCAAAAACGGCGAGACCGTTTATCACCCGACTTACGATTTTTCCACTCACTCCCGTTGCGACGAATGGATTGAGACCAAAAGTGCGAAAGTCGTCATAATCGAAGGAATTATGGCGTTTCAAAACCCGCAAATCGTAAATATGCTTGACATAAAGATATACGTTGACACGGACGCGGACGTCAGAATAATAAGACGCATAATGCGCGACGTGAACGAAAGGGGCAGAAGTCTCGACTCGGTGGTGAAACAGTATCTTACGACGGTCAAGCCCATGCACGAGCACTTTATCGAACCGAGCAAACGTATTGCCGATATAATCGTTCCTGAAGGCGGACACAACGACGTTGCCTACGATATGATAGTCAACGCGATACTGCGCCGCATAGCGACCGAACAATAAAAATACGGTGGTTGCTCGATGTCTGTGTAAAACACGAAACGTGTTCGAAAATTGCGATAATCGGAGAAAAATGTCCGAAAACCGCAAATAAGCGGCGTGTAGAACTTGTTGTAAAACACGAAATGTGTTGCGTGACGGTGTAAACAAACAGCAAACGCGTTAAAACACGAAAAGTGTAATGATGTATAACAGGGCAAAAGCGGACGGAAAACTACAAGGAAGAAAAGAAAATGAATTGTACAATTAAGATTTCCGAAGAAGTGAAACAAGCGATAGCGGACGGAAAACCCGTCGTCGCTCTCGAATCTACAATTATATCGCACGGCATGCCGTATCCTAAAAACGTCGAAACTGCTTTGACCGTCGAAAAGACCGTCAGAGACAACGGCGCAGTGCCTGCGACTATCGCAATCATTCAAGGCGTCATAACGGTCGGTTGTTCTAAAGAAGAAATCGAGCATCTCGGCAAGGCAGGTCTTACCGTCACGAAGACGTCGAGAAGAGACGTTCCGTTCGTCGTGTCGAAAGGACTTGACGGCGCAACTACGGTTGCAACGACTATGATGTTTGCCCATATGGCAGGCATAAAAGTGTTTGCAACGGGCGGAATCGGCGGAGTGCACAGGGGAGCGGAGAAGACTATGGACATTTCCGCCGACCTCGAAGAACTCGCACGCACTCCCGTCAACGTCGTGTGCGCAGGTGCAAAGAGCATACTCGATTTGGGACTTACGCTCGAATATCTCGAAACGAAAGGCGTTGCCGTCGTCGGATACGGAACTGACGAGTTGCCTGCGTTTTTCACGTCGAAGAGCGGATTCAAACTCACGCAAAGAATGGATACGCCGAGTGAAGTCGCACGCGCCATATATGCAAAAGACGCGCTCGATTTGGGTGGCGGTATGCTGATTTGCAATCCCATTCCCGAGCAGTACTCCATGGACGCGGATTATATCGAAAGCGTCATAAAAGAAGCGGTGAAGGAAGCGGACGAAAAAGGCGTTAAGGGCAAAGACATAACTCCTTTTTTGCTTGACAAAATCCAAAAAATTACGGGCGGAGAGAGCCTTGACAGCAATATTAAACTTGTGCTTAACAATGCGGTTCTTGCATCGAAAATCGCGGTGGAACTCTCAAAACTCGGCAAATAATTATAATAAGGAAGGATAGAACTATGGACGTTAAAACTATATTGAGCAAATGCGACCACACCTTGCTTGCGCAAACCGCAACGTGGGACGACATCAAAGCGATTTGCGACGATGGTATGAAATATCAGACGGCGTCGGTGTGCATTCCGCCGTGCTACGTGAAAAAAGCGAAAGAATACGTGGGAGACAAGCTGGCAATTTGCACGGTCATCGGTTTCCCCAACGGTTACAACACCACGGCGGTGAAAGAGTTTGAAACGAAAGACGCACTCGCAAACGGCGCGGACGAAATAGATATGGTTATCAACATCGGCGCGCTCAAAGCAGGTGACGACGAATACGTGCTAAATGAAATCAAGACGCTCAAAAAAGCGTGCGGCAACAAGATTCTCAAAGTCATCATCGAGACATGCCTTCTTACCGACGAAGAAAAAATCAAAATGTGCCGTATCGTGACCGAAGCGGGCGCGGATTTCATAAAGACTTCGACAGGCTTTTCAAAGGCAGGCGCAACGTTTGCAGACATCAAGTTGTTCTCGGAGAACATCGGGGAAGGAGTGAAGATGAAAGCAGCAGGCGGCATCTCGTCTATGGATGACGCGGAAGAGTTTATAAGACTCGGCGCAGAAAGACTGGGCACGAGTCGCATCGTCAAAATCGTCAAAAAACAGGAAGCGGAAGAAGGCTCTTATTGATTGACGGCAAAAAGATGATATGCGCAAGTGAAAATCTAAGCGTTCGATATATGCGCATATCGGCAAATAAGGTCTTTTGAAAATATGCGAATATGCGCATACGAAAACAAAACGAAGCGACGTATGCAAATATGCGAAAACTCACCGAAACAAAGTTTTATCTATGCAAAACGACATAATCAAATGTTTGTTCGGTGAATAAAATAAAAATAACGGAGAAAACACTATGGCAGTTCCAACCCCACACATAACAGCAAAACTCGGCGATTTCGCAGACACCGTTCTTATGCCGGGCGACCCCCTTCGCGCTAAATTTATCGCGGAGAACTTTCTCGATGACGCAGTGCTTGTCAACAACGTGCGCGGAGTCAACGGCTATACGGGCTTTTACAAAGGTAAGCGCGTTTCCGTGATGGCATCGGGCATGGGACAACCCTCGATCGGCATCTATTCGTATGAGCTTTTCAACTTCTATGACGTGAAAAACATCATTCGTATCGGCTCGTGCGGCTCTTTTGACAAGGACTTGCACGCAAGAGATATCATCATCGCAATGGGTGCTTGCACCAACGGTAATTACGCAATGCAATACAATCTGCCCGGCACGTTCTGCCCGATTGCGGACTTCGATCTCGTGCGCAGAGCGGCAGAGCTTTGCGAAAAGAAAGGCGTAAATTATAAGGTGGGCAACATCTTCTCGTCGGATATTTTCTACGACGACGCAAACAGCGGTATGGAATGGGCAAAAATGGGCGTTCTCGGCGTTGAGATGGAATCCGCAGCACTCTATTGCAATGCGGCAAGAGCGGGCAAAAAAGCACTTTGTATCTGCACCGTGAGCGACAGTTTTATCTATCCCGAAGAAAATACGACGGCGGAAGAAAGACAAAATTCTTTCACCAAAATGATGGAAATCGCGCTCGAACTTGCGTGAAATTGTGACAATAAAGACACGCAAACAGGCGCAATCAAACGCAAATATTGCAAAACGCACGACAATTTTCATTTGACAATCGGCATATAGGCGTGGCTTTTTGCCGACAAAAAGGAGAATTATGAGCAAGAGAGTTTTTATTATCGTGCTTGACAGTTGCGGTTGCGGCGAAATGCCCGACGCATATCTTTGGCACGACGAAGGCAGCAATACGCTGGGAGTTATAAGAAAAGATTCGCACTTCAACTGCCCGAATCTCGTGGATTTGGGATTGTTCAACATCGAAGGCGTCGGTGGCGGAGTGGAAAACCCGAAAGGCAGTTTCGCTCGCATGAAAGAGACGTCTATGGGCAAAGATACGACCATAGGTCACTGGGAGATCGCAGGCATTATCTCTCCGAAGCCGCTTCCGACTTATCCGAACGGCTTCCCGAAAGAAGTAATCGACGAATTTGAAAGACGTACGGGGCGCAAAACGCTTTGCAACAAGCCGTATTCAGGCACGGAAGTCATCAAAGATTACGGCAAAGAAAGTATAGAGACGGGCGCGCTTATCGTGTACACGTCTGCCGACAGCGTATTTCAGATTGCGGCGCACGAAGATTACGTTCCCGTGCCCGAATTGTACGGATACTGTGAAATAGCTCGCGAAATTCTGCAGGGCGAACACGGTGTGGGAAGAGTTATCGCTCGTCCGTTCACAGGAGAGTGGCCTTATACGCGCACGCCGAACAGACACGACTACTCGCTTGTTCCGCCGCACACGACGATGCTCGATGTGTTGAAACAACACGGACTTGCCACCATTTCCGTCGGCAAAATATACGACATATTTGCAGGCAAGAGCGTGAGCGAATCCAACCGCACCACGAGCAACACCAACGGCATGGAAGTGACGCTCGACATCCAAAAACGCGATTTTGAAGGGCTTTGCTTCGTCAATCTCGTGGATTTTGATATGAAGTACGGTCATCGCAACGACATAGCAGGCTATGCAAACGCTATGACGGAATTTGACGTGCAACTCGGTCAGTTTTTGCCGAATATGCGTGACGACGATATTCTTATCATCACGGCGGATCACGGTTGCGATCCAGCAACGCCGTCGACCGACCATTCGCGCGAGTACGTGCCGATGATAATTTGCGGCAAACATATCAAGCACGGTGTAAATCTAGGCACTCGCCCCACTTTTGCAGACATCAGCGCAACGGTGCTCGACTATCTCGGTCAAGACAAGCAGGACACGGCAGGGGAGAGTTTCCTTGCTGAAGTCATTGACAAATAATATCAACGAAAAAGGAGAAAGTTATGGCCGATTATAAAAGACTTATGAGTCTTGCAAACGATATGCGTGCTTTCTCGCACGTGCCGTATTCAAACTTCAGAGTCGGAGCGGTGCTCGTTGGCAAGAGCGGAAAAGAATATACCGGCTGCAACGTAGAAAACGCGGCGTTTTCGCCGACTATTTGCGCCGAACGTACGGCGTTTGCAAAAGCGGTAAGCGAAGGCGAAAAAGAGTTTGAATGTATCGCAATCGTCGGCGGAAGAAGCGGAGAAACGTCACCGCTTTGTGCTCCTTGCGGAGTTTGCCGTCAGGTTATGGCAGAGTTTTGCGACGACGATTTCAAAGTGATACTCGGCACTCCCGACGACTTCAAGGTCTATACGCTCAAAGAAATATTGCCGCTTACGTTCACAAGCAAAGAATTGTAATGCAACGGCAAAATAGTTCAATCGCAGATTTCGGTATATAAGCAAATTTTTCCTTAATGAAAATTTGCGATTTGTAAAGCATCCATTCCGATTTCAATCGTTAGGCGTTTTGAAACGGTTGAGAGAAAACGAACTTAATTAAATGATACGCAAAACGAGAGCGACCGCATTGCAGTCGCTCTCGTTTTTTAAGGGAGATTGAAGATTATAGTCATTTTGCGTTCGCTTTCAAAAGCGAAACTTATTTATTTGCGTTGAGCGTCGCAAACGCTTTTTTGTTTTGTTTGTAGAGTGATTTGAACACTTCGAAGCCCTTGTCGTAAACTTTCTCTTTCAACTCAAAGTTGGGGTTGAACGTCTTTTTTGCAGGGATAAACTTCTTTATCTCTTCAAAAGACGGAATCAAGCCCATTCCGACTCCGACGCACGCCGCCGCGCCGACAGCACCGATATTTTGCGGATTTTCGACGGTTTCGATGACGTGTCCCGTGATGTCGGCAAGCACTTGGCATGTGAAGTCCGAAAGTGCGCCGCCGCCGACGAATCTGATGACATCGGACGGTTTGACTTTCTTTGCGGACGCTTCGAGCATCCAACGCTTGTGATAGCAGATGCCTTCGAGCACTGCACGGATGAGCTCGGTCTTTCCCGTTTCGAGACTGATGTTGAAGAACATACCCCTTGCGTTCGGGTCTTCAAACGGGCAACGGTTGCCGTGAAGCCACGGAGTGAATATAACTCCGCCGCTTCCTGCAGGGATGTCGTCAACTATGCTCGTCATATAAGAGAAGAGTGAGAGATATTTGTGTTCAATGTCTTCGGTGATGTGTTTCTTCTGTATGTAAACGCCGCATTCGTCAAGTGCGATGTGGTCCTTGACCCATTCAAAGCACTTGCCCGAAGTTTCGAGTTCCGCAAAATAATTGTATTTGCCCGGTTGCGCCGCAACGACTGCCGCAATCATTGATGAGACGTCCACTTGCGGTTTTTCCGTTATTGTGCCAACCCAACCGGAAGTGCCGCTGTATATATGCGTATCTCCGACTGCCGTCGAGCCTGCGCCCACACCTATAAGATTTGCGTCCATGCCGCCGCCGAACACTTTGATACCCTTGACGAGACCGAGTTCTTCCGCCGCTCCGTCCGTAAGTTCACCCGCGCAGTCCGTTGATGCGATAAGGCGGGGAAGGTGCTTGGGATTTATGCCGAACATCTTGCACATCTTTTTGCTGATGCACTTGTGTTTAAGGTCGTAAAGCATCGTTCCAAAAGCCGAGTCGTGCGTCAGTACGAATTCTCCCGTCATGCGAGCGATAAGATATTCTTTGACATCTAGCCATTTGTATACGCGCGAGAAGTTTTCGGGTTCGTTCTTTTTGAGCCAGTTGTATTTCCAAAGCGGGTCTTTGACGCTGAGCGGTGCTGCACCCGTGATCGCAAGGGAAGTGAGCAATCTGCCGACGTTTGCGCCTTCGATTTGCAAACCGAATTTCAAACCTTCCTTGATTTCCTGTGTTGCGCGCTGGTCCATATAACTGAACGCTCTGTGTACGGGTACGCCGTCTCTGTCAACGAGAACGAGACCTTGGGCCTGTGAGCAGAAAGAAATTCCTTCCACTTGTTCGGGCTTGATGCTGGAATCGGCAAATATGCGACGAGTCGTCGCTTTCATCGCGTCCCACCATTCCTGCGGATCTTGTTCCGCTCCGCCGTTTTCAAGGACGTAGAGTTGATATCCTTTGGATGCTGACGATATTATGTTGATGCTCTTATCGATTTCGATAAGGCAAGTTTTGATACCCGTTGTGCCTACGTCGTAGGCGAGAACAAATTTGCCCATATTCCACCTTAATGTTTGGATAAAAATATTATACCACACGCAAAAATGAGTGTAAATACGCAATTTAATCAATTTTTAATCGTTTGGAACGCAAAAGTAATACAATTTCTCAAAAATGTGTGAATTATTTCGCAAAAAAGAAAGGTTTTTATCGATAAAACGAAAAATCAAGCAAGTTTAGCCGCTTTCAACGCAAGCACTATAGGCGGAGTGATAAGCGAGAATGCGGCGATTTCTACAAGGAAGTTCACTCCGAACCATGCAAGTACGTATTCTACCGTCACGACGGTGTTTTGCGCAATATACGTTCCATTGAAAAATATGAGAGTGAATATCGCAACGAAAAGAGTGTTCGTAACAACGCCGAGTGCGGCTGAAAGCGCGTATATAATCTGATTTACCGCTTCGTCTTTGAGAGTGCGTTTTCCTTTCTTTTGCGTAGATCTATCGCTAGCGGGCGAAGTTTCGGCTATTGCATATTCGGGCGCAATCGATTCTGCCGTTTTGCTTGGGTCGGCACAATTTTCGGCAGCGGAAAAATCGTTTTGTGCGGTCTCGTCGTTTGTTTCGCGCACGTATTCGTCCTTGTATTTGCGAAGCGGGCGATTGAAGAAAATCGCGCGTTGAAGACCGTATCTTACGAGATAGCACACGACGCCTATCATGATTCTGGGAAGTATGCAAACGAGCGGATTCTGGAAAATGGGAGCGACGGGGGACGCGGCTTTTGTCGTGAACCACGCAATGTAGTTGACAACGCCCATAAGCACCGCCATAAGAAGCGAAGTCTTGAAGTCACAAACCTGCGCAACGATAATCGTCGGCAAAATCATCAGCGCAAGCGTTATCGTGCCGAACTGAATCGGAACGAAACAGAATATTATCGTGAGCGCAAGCATTAGCGCGACAAGGCATATACGCTTTATTTTCTGAAGTCTTTTCGTTTTCATATCACGGCAGATTATAAACTTTAATATACACGTTGTCAACTTCAGGTCTTACGTGTAAAAAACGCAAAACGGACGATTTGAAAGCATGTGCGAGCAAATAAACGGCAAATAAAAGTCGTTTGAAAAACGTATGTAAAATCATTCATCATTTTCGATAATATTTCATAAACGGCATTTAATTTATATATATCAGTGCGATAAAAGTCAAATTATGTCAAAATAGCAATTTCGACATAATTAAAAAGCATAAGACTTTTTGCGAGTGATTTTGCATATAAACGGAAGTTTTTTGCAAGCCGAAAGCGGTATATTTCAGGTATGAAAAACAATGCCTTGCGTGCACAGAGAAAAACTTTTCCGTCCTTCGATTTGAGATTATCCAAAAAGACGGCAATCAATTTCACGATAGAATGTCTTGCGATATTTTTGCTTGCGTCCGTAAATGACTTTGGTTTTGCATTGTCGCTTGCGCTGTTTTGCGGCTTGGTGTTTGCACGCCAAAACGTGATTGCAATATCGCCGTGCTTTATCGTGGCAAACTGCGTTTTTGCACTCGACTGGATGACGCTTGCCTATGCGGTGACACCCGTCGCCGTGTTGTTTCTGCTGTACGCTCTGTTTTTCAGATTGAAAAAGAACGTGCCTTTGTTTTGCGTTGCGATTGCCGCTCTCGTTTCTATGTGCCCTTATATTGCGTGTAAGTCGGTGTTTGAGTCGGCGTATCTCAACGTGGGGTTGAGTGCGCTTATTGCCGTGACATTCACGTTTTGTACGGGCAACACGTCATATGCCGTGTTCGTGCGCGGAGTAATCCACAAAGCCACCGTTGACGAACTTATTTGCGGCGGTGCGTGTTTGTGCGTATTCGGATATGCGCTTGCGGGAGTGGGCGGTTACGGTTTTTATGCGGTGAGCGTTGCGCTTGCGTTTTCGGTTTTGTTTTGCTCGTGTTGTTTTTCGTCGCAGATTACTCTGTTTTGCGGATTGCTTCTCGGCGTAGGCGCGGCTGTCGGAAATGCCGAACTTGCCTGGACTCGGGTATGCTGCCGCAATTGCTATGTGCGCCGTGACTTTTTCGCCGTTCACGAGATTTTGCAGCGCGCTTGCGATGATTGCGTGCGAAGGTGTATTCTGGCTGTTTGATGGTTATTCGGGCGCAGGGTGGCAATCTCTTTGTATGCTTGCGGTGGGGATAATCGTGTGTCTTCTGATCCCCCCGTCCGTTATCGCCAAAGTGAAGAGCAGGACGGCAAGCGACAATCGGCATGCATACACCGCCGTCGTCAATCGCAGAGCGCGTGAACTGGCTTCGAGAATATCGGGCGCAAGCGACGTATTTTACGATATGTCGAAAAATCTCGAAAAAATCGCGCAGAAAAACGGTGAATGTTCTCCCACCGCGCTCGCAAAAGAAGTCGCTCGCAGTTTTTGCGGAAAATGCAAAGACAGAGGGGGGTGCTTTTGTGCGTTGGGGACGGATACTTCGGGAGTCATTCAACCTATGGCGGAAGCCGCGCTCAATCGCGGGAGAGTGACGATACTCGATATGCCGCCTTTCATCACAGGCAGATGCTCTAATATGCACTCGCTTGCGTCCGTGATAAATTCGTCGGCGAAGGCGTATCTTGAAAGAATGAACGAACTCAAAAACGTTTCGAGTTGCAAAAACATGATGTCGGAGCAGTTTGCAGGCGTATCTCTCGTTCTCGATTCTCTTGCCACGTCCTGCGCAAAGCAGGTCAATTTTGCAGACGACGATGTCGAGATGCTTAAAAGCGAATATCTCAAACACAACATCGTCGCAAGCGAAATTCTCATTAGCGGAGATGGCGACGGAACTGCCGTTACAATGCTCGTGCGTGCAAACGACGCGCAAAAAGCGGTGATTGCAAAAATCGCGTCTGCATATTTGCGCGTGAGACTTCAGGTGGACAAAATCACAGATAAGGGCGCGCAAAAAGTCGTATATCTGCAAAGCTCGCCGACTTTTGAAACCGCATACGGAGTGGCGAGTCGCAAATTTTCGGGAGAAAGCGAAAGCGGAGACACTCTCAGCATCCTTTGCCCGTCGAAGAATCGCAGACTTTTTGCGATATGTGACGGTATGGGGCACGGACAGCAGGCAAGCGAAACGAGCAAAAACGCCGTGAATATGATAGAAAATTTCTATCGCGCCGGCATAGAAAGCAACATAATTCTCGCTCTTGCCAACAAACTTCTTCGCTTGTGCGCCGACGACGTGTTTTCGTCACTCGACATCGCCGCCGTTGACACTTCAAACGGTTCTCTCGACGTTGTGAAACTCGGCTCGGCTTCAAGTTTTATCATCCGCAAAGAAAACATTGAAATGCTCTCCTGCACCAGTGCTCCCATGGGCATTCTCGACAGCATCGACAGCGTCACCATGAAATATCAACTTTTTGACGGAGACATGGTTCTCATGATGAGCGACGGCGTTTTCGATGTTCTCGAAGGCAGCGGCATTGCCGAAATTGTCGATTCTCTCGACACCGCCAACCCACAGACTCTTGCCGACGAAATACTTAAAAAGGCTTTGGAAAATGGTGCGACTGATGATTGTACTGTGGTTGCCTTCCGCCTTTTCTCCGTCTAAAACGCGCTATTGAGCGAATAACTTCGGCAGAGCCACGCTCCCGTCAACTCATGTACTACTTGTACATTAGGGTTGCCGTTAGCGCGGCCCTTTCTTGTTTTTCATCTCAATATCGCGTTTTATTTGCGCTAAATAGCGAATAACTGCGTCAACGCCCATCCGCTCCAAAATCACGTACTAAATGTACGTTGGGTTTTGTTTCGGATGGGTGTTTTCTTGTTCTTCATCTATTTATCGCACTTTACACAAACACGCTAAATAGCGATTGACTTTGGACGCGATTGACGCAATGACATAGTTTTTTTCGGTTGCGCCCGAAACGAAAACTTATTCGAAGCGTACTTATAAACGGAATATGTGACTTCGAAGACGGAATCGGAGCCGCAAGGCGGCGACCGTATCGAGCGTCGGACTTACGTCACACACAATTCCTATTGCAACGATTGCAACGAGTTGCAACCGTTCGCTTTTGAGCCTTGGTGTTCCTTTATCCCACGCGCCAAAAACTGCGCTTTCATCTTATAACTCAAACACGAGTTCGCTTGTTTTTGACGCGCGTGAACCCTTGTGTGTGAAGTACAAGTGAGCAAGCGAGTGTTGTTTCTTTCGCTTGCGAACGAGTGGCACAATAAGAGAAATGACGCAAGTTATGTCTCGACCGAGTGTGTCCCCCTGCTACGCAGTCGCCGTGGGTTCCCTTTTAAGGGGGAATGGCGATATGGGCGCGACGCGTAAAGCAATTCGTCCGGTGGACGAATTGTAGCCAAAGCGAACAAGGCGGATTGCCACGCAAACGCCGCAGTCCAAACAGATGACGAAAGGGGAAAGTTGCATTATGTTGCAGTAAAGGCAAATAATAAAAACACGTGACTTATTATATAAATTTTATAACTGTATTATCTTGAAATTCTCATGGTTTTGCTGTATAATCAGCGTATGACTTCAAGCGTTGAAAAGAGCGTTTCGTCGTTTTTTGAAAGGACGAAAATAAAAAGCGACGCGACGATAGGCGTTGCGCTTAGCGGCGGAAGAGATTCCGTTGCGCTTTTTCATGCACTTTTGAAAAACGGAAAAAAAGTCGTTGCAATCAACGTCGAACACGGAATTCGCGGTGAAGAGAGCGTGAAGGACAGTCTTTTCGTCAAACAACTCTGTGAGAAGTGCGGAGTTGAACTTTTTGCGTATTCGGTGGACGTTCCGACTTTTTGCGATGAAAACGGATATACGACGGAGCAGGGTGCGCGCATGCTGCGATATGAGATTTTCGACAAACTGCTCGAAGACGGCCGGTGCGATTACGTTGCGCTTGCTCATCATCTTGACGATCAGGCGGAAACCGTTTTTATGCGCATACTTCGCGGAACGGGCGTAAAAGGATTGCAAGGCATGAAAGAAGTTTCGGGAGAATATATTCGTCCGCTTCTTTCCTGTTCGAGAGCGGATATAGACGAATACGTCAAAGAAAACCGACTTGCATACGTTGACGACCAAACGAACTGTTGCACGGACTATACGCGCAATTTTCTGCGCCGCGAACTTGAAAACCTGAAAGATCGTTTTCCGTCTCTTCTCGATTCCGTCGCACGACTCACGCGCAACGCTTCGGAGACGGAAGAATATATAGAAAGTCTTATGCGACCGCTTTCTCTTGAAAAAGGGGAAGTGCGCATTGCGATTGCGGATTTAAAAGAGCCCGTTCTTGCAAAAGAATATATCGTTCAAGGCGCGACGCTTTTAGGAGAAGGACAAGACGTCGAAGAGAGACATTTTCCGCTCGTTTTTGCGCTCAAAGATGCCGAAAACGGAAAGAGAATCGAGCTTGCGCACGGTATCGTGTGTCACAAGGACGGCGATTTTATCGTTATGAGCAAAGCAAAAGACGTCGTTTGCGAAAAAGAAGAGCCTTTTTCTATCGGTGAATTTCCGACGTTCGGCGTGAAGATAGAAAGGTCGGACATGAGTGAGTTCGAAAACAGGGAAAAGGATGGAAAAGTGCTGTTTATAGACGGCGACAAAGTGCCTTGCGGCGCGGTCGTAAGACGCAGACAAAACGGAGACTATATAAATAAATTCGGTGGCGGAAAGAAAAGTTTGGGAGACTTTCTGACAGACAAAAAAATTCCGCTTCGATTGAGAGAGAAACTTTCGGTGCTTGCAAGCGGCAACGAAGTGCTTGCGGTGTTCGGCGTAGAAATATCGTCAACCGTGAAAATCGAAGACGGCAAAAACGTGTTGAAACTCACGCTTTCCGAGTAAGTCCCGAAAACGCACCACAAAACATAGTATAATAATTTTACGGAGATAAAAAATGTACGGCAAAGAGATAAAAAAGTGCTTATCACAAGAGACGAAATCGCAAAACGCGTAAAAAGAACTCGGCGAGCAAATCAACCGCGACTACAAGGGTGAAGCGATAACGCTTGTTTGCACGTTGCGCGGCGCAAGCATATTCTTTGCGGATCTCGTCAGAGAACTCGAAGGCGACGTTGAGATGGATTTTATCTCGGTTTCGAGTTACGGCGCAGGCACGAGTTCGAGCGGAGAAGTGAAGATGATAAAGGACTTGTCCGAGCCTATAAAAGACAAAAACGTCATTGTCGTTGAAGACATCATCGACACGGGCATCACGCTTTGCTATCTCAAAAACTGTTGCTCACACGCGCGCCGAAGTCGCTCAAAGTGTGCGCTCTTCTCGACAAGCCGTCAAGAAGAAAAGTCGATTTCAAAGGAGACTATATCGGCTTTGAAATCGAAAACGAATTCGTCGTCGGATACGGTCTCGACTACAACGAAAAGATGAGAAATTTCAAGGACGTTTGCGTCCTTGCACCCGAAGTGTATGGCGGTTGACGAGCAAAAACTCAAAAGACTGGCAACTTATTTTTTCGCCTGCCGCACCACTGTACGAAGTGGGCGGTTGCGTGAGAGACGAATTGCTCGGCGTGAAGTGCTATGACGTTGACGTGTGCGCACAACTCGATGTTGAAACTGTCAAAAAGATATTGTTAAACACAGATTTCGTCGTTTCGGCAAAAAATCTGCGTATGGGGACGGTGCATATATCGTCTGACGATTTTTGCGTCGAATACACCACTTTCCGCACGGACAGTTATGACAAGGCAAGCGGAAAACACTCGCCCGACGACGTTACGTTTACTTCGGATATGTCGCTTGACGCAAGACGAAGAGATTTCAAGTGCAACGCGCTTTACAAAGATATTCTCACGGGTGAAATCGTCGATTTGCTCGGCGGAAAAGAAGATATAAAAAACAAAATTATTTCCACGGCCGACGAACCGAACGCGGTGTTTGAAGCGGACGGTTTGCGCATTTTGCGTATGGTGCGATTTGCAAGCGAACTCGGCTTCGACGTCGAAAAAGAGACCTACGAAGTCGCAAAGAAGAACGCTTGGAGAGTGGGCGACCTTGCAAGAGAACGCATAAGGGACGAACTTTGTAAAATTTTCGTTGCGGACACGAAACATCCCGAACTGAATCTCAAACGCGCGCACGTCAAAGGGCTTGAAATGCTCGACGATTTGGGACTTGTGGATTTGATTTTGCCCGAACTTGCCGCATTGAAAGGTCTCAATCAGCCGAAGAAATATCATCTTTATGAAGCGTATACTCACAGTGTGAAAGCCTTTGAAGTCGCTCCGCCGAATATCAGGTGGGCGGCACTTCTGCATGACGTTGGAAAAGCACCGTGTATGAAAGAAGACGGCAACATGCATTTTCACGCCGTCGTCGGTGAAAAAAATGGTGCGTGCGATTGCCGAGAGACTGAAGTTTTCAAACGCCGAAATAGACAGAATGAGCAAACTCGTGTCTCTACACATGGTCGACATCAACGGCAATACGTCGGAGAGCAAGTTGCGTGCATTCTGCGTGAATAACGCACCGTATATCGACGATTTGCTTTGCCTTATGGATGCGGACGCGATTGCAAGCGCAGGCGAAATCACAAGAGAAAACCGCGTGCGCAAAGCGTGGCTCGAAGTGAAAGAAAAGGTTCTTCCGCTTTGCGTAAAAGACTTGAAAATCGACGGAAACGATTTGCTTGCGCTCGGTGCAAAGGGCGCGCAATGCGGTGAAATTCTCAAATCGCTTTTGCGTGACACCGCGCTCGAACCGTCGCTTGACGACAGGGATAAGGCACTTGCTTACGCTGCAAGGAAAATTGAAAAGTCAAAATAAAAAAACTCGAAAGATAAATATAAAGGGGGCAACGATATGACGGGATTGTACGTTATCGGGGCAATAAGCGCGGTGCTTGCATTGATTGCGATTGTACTGCTAGTGCTAGATTTGAAAAAAAGAAATGGTGTTTCGGGCACTCAAAGCGTGCGTATGGAAGACGTGCGGGCGGAGAATGAAAGACTGAAAAACGATGTCGAAAATTCCATAAAAGTCAACAATATTATGATTACGGGCGCGATAAACGCGCAAGCGAACAGCATCTCTGCGCTCGGCGAGCGTATGGATAGGTTTGCGGTTGCAACTCAACAGGGGCTTGCAAACGTCACGCAATCCACGCAACAGGCTCTTGCCGCTCAGGCACAATCCACCCAGCAAGGACTTGCCGACGTAAAGCAATCGACGGCAAAAAGCATATCCGATTTGCGTCTTGCAAATGCCGAAAGCATAAAGGAAATGAAGCAGGACAACGCCGTTCAACTTGACAAAATGCGTCAGACCGTTGACGAAAAATTGAGCGCAACGCTCGAACAACGTTTCAATCAGTCTTTCAAGATCGTCAACGACAGGCTTGAAGAAATTAATCGTACGTTCGGCGAATTGCAGAATTTGCAGACGGGAGTCAACGATCTCAACCGCATTTTCAAGAACGTAAAAACGCGCGGAACGTGGGGCGAAGTGTCGCTTGAAAGTCTTCTTTCTCAAATCCTTGCGCCCGAGCAATACGCAAAACAAGTGCGTATAAAACGCGGCAGTGAAGATATGGTGGACTTTGTCATTCGCATGCCGGGCAAGACGGACGAAGAAGTGTGGTTGCCGGTGGACGCAAAGTTCCCCGTGGAAGACTATGCACGCCTTGTCGAAGCGTCCGAAAAGGGAGACCCCGACGGAGTGGAGAGCGCAAGCAAAGCACTCGCTCAGCGCGTGAAAGCGGAAGCCATGAGCATACGCGACAAGTATATCGCGCCGCCCAAAACCACCGATTTTGCAATCATGTATCTGCCCACAGAGAGCCTGTACGCCGAAGTGTTGAGAAGGGAAGGACTTGTTGAAGACATTCAAAACAAGTTCCGTATCGTGGTGTGCGGACCGACTACGATTGCCGCGCTTCTCAACAGTTTGCAAATGGGCTTCAAGAGCGTTGCAATTGAAAAACGCAGCACCGAAATCGGCAAACTTTTGCAAGGATTTATGACCGATTTTGCGATGTTCACCAAGCTGTTGCAACAGACCGGCGACAAGATCGACGGCGTGCGCAAGACGCTTGAAAACGCCGAAAAACGCACGATGATTATAGGCAAAAAACTCAACAAAATCAACAGCATTTCCGATGAAAAAGGTCCTGATATGGATCAGCTTATCGGCGACATCGGAGATGACGAAATCACGTTTAAGGAAGTGGATGTATATGAAGGCTGATTTGCATATCCACACAACAAAAAGCGACGGCTCCAAGACGCCCGCACAAGTGGTGCAATGGGCAAAAGACAAGGGCATCGAAGTGATGGCAATCACCGATCACGACAGCGTTGCGGGGCTTGAAGAAGGCAGAGAAGAAGCCAAAAAATGCGGCTTGAAATTTGTGGACGGCATTGAGTTTTCAACCTACTCAACTTGCGAAATCCACGTTTTAGGATACAATATCGACTACAAAAACCCTGATTTTGTGCAAGAACTCGCCTATGTCAAGGATTTGCGCAGGCAGCGCAATATCGAGATAGGCAAAAAACTCGCCCTTCTCGGTATAGATGTTGACATCGACTTTTCAGCGGATGGACTGGGGCGCATGAATATGGCGCGAGAGATTGTCAAAAAGGGGTATTGCCGCGACATAAACGAGGTGTTTGAAAAGTATCTCGGCACAAGCGGAAAAGCTTATTGCGAGGCAAAGCGGCTCACGCCCGTTGCCGCCGTTCAACTAATCAAAAAATATGGCGGTTTCGCATCCGTTGCACATCCGAAAAAATACCTTCTCGACAAGAGATTGGATTTGCTTGTGGGCGGCTTGAAACAGTTTGGGCTTGACGGTATAGAGCTCAATTATCCGTCCCACAATCAGCAGGATATGCAAAAGTTTGAAGCGCTCATGAAAGCGCACAGGCTTTTGCCCACGGGCGGCAGCGATTTCCACGGTGACGAAGACAAGAATTTTGTCTACGATCTCGATCCGCGCACCGCAAAGGCGTTAAAAGTGTATTGATTGATTTAAAAGCGAAAATAAAAAACGACTTGCGATTGCAGGTCGTTTTTTCAATTGATTGCGCCTTGCGTGGCGCGGGGTGTCAGTTGATGCTTGTCACTTCATAGCCTTCATCGGTGACGGCTTTTGCAAGTGTTGCGTCATCAACGGGGTGAGATAGAGTGACGGTTGCGTTGTTGTTTTCAAGCGATACGTTGACCGAAGACACGCCGTCCACGCTTTCGAGTGCTTTTTTGACGTGCGCAACACAGTGGTTGCACATCATACCGGTGATATTCAAAGTTTTTTGCATAGATTTATCTCCTTTTTTCAGCCGCAAGGTCGCATTTGCCGTCACAATCGGCATTTGCGAGTTTTGGCAAAATATTACTTATTGTTTTTGATTTTTCAATTACGCAAGCGTTGCCACAGTCGTTTCGTATTGATTGGCAAGTGTTGTCGCAAACGTTATCGGTGCATTGGCAAGCGGACGTTTGATTGCCCGCAGCGGTGTTGATTGTATCGGTGTCGTTTGCGTTGTTTATCTCGGCGCGGATTGCGTCAACGTCAAGGTCTATCGGTGCTTTCTTGCGTGCAGAGTGTTTGTCGAGTTTTGCGAGATTGAGTCGCAACGCATTTAACACCACGCTGACGCTTGATAGGCTCATCGCTGCCGCTCCTATCATCGGGTCGAGCGTCAAGCCGAGCGGGGAAAACACGCCTGCGGCAATGGGGATGCACACAAGGTTGTAGATGAATGCCCAGAATAGATTTTCTTTTATGTTGAGCAGTGTACGGCGAGAGAGCGTTATTGCGCGCGCAACGTCCATCAGTGACGAGTGCATAAGCACCACGTCCGCGCTATCTATTGCCACGTCCGTGCCTGCGCCGATTGCGATGCCCACGTCCGCGCGAGTGAGTGCGGGAGCGTCGTTGATTCCGTCGCCCACCATGACCACTTTGCCGTACTTTTTGAGCGCGGACACAACGCTGTCCTTGTCTTTGGGCAGAACGTCGGATATGACCGCATCCACGTTGCAAGCGGTGGCAACCGAGCGTGCGCTTGCGCCGTTGTCGCCCGTGAGCATAACCACTTTCAAACCCTGTTGGTGAAGGGCGGATATTGCTTGCACGCTGTCGTCTTTCAACTCGTCGGCAACGGCGACGATGCCTGCCAACTTGCCGTCGATTGCAAGATAAAGTGGAGTCTTTCCGCTTTGCGAAAGCGCAGCCGCACTGCTTGATGCAAGCGAGATTTCAACGTCGTTTTTTTGCATAAGAGTGGCGTTGCCGAGCAATGCGTTTTTGCCGTCCACTACGCCTATAAGACCGTGTCCCGACAAATTTTCAAAGTCGGTTGCCGGCGTGGGAGACGTGCCGAAAAGACGCTCATGTTCCTTTACGATTGCGGAAGCAATGGGGTGGGAAGACCCGCTTTCAAGGCTTGCGCACATGCGGATTATATCGTCTTGCGATATGTGGGAAATATGGTCAAAATCGGCGTCTTTTTCGCCGCCGCAAGCCATGTTCGCAAGGGACAAAACATCGGTGACGACAGGCTCGCCTTTTGTGATCGTGCCTGTCTTGTCAAGCACGACGACGTCCGCTTTTCCTGCTTGTTCAAGCGCGGTTGCGGTCTTGAAAAGTATACCGTTTTTTCGCGCCTTTTCCGTTGCCCACCATGATTGCCACAGGTGTTGCAAGACCTAGCGCGCAAGGGCATGAAATGACGAGAACGCTGATTGCGTGTTTGAGTGAAGTATCCCAATTTTTTGTGACTGCGATCCACACGACAAAAACGAGCAAAGCGACGCAAATGACACTTGGTACAAACACTCCCGACACTTTATCTGCCGTTTTTGCAATCGGGGCTTTGGAAGACGACGCGTCTTCGACAAGTTTTATTATGCCTGCGAGAGTGGTGTCTTCGCCCACTTTTTCCGCTCTTATCGTGACGAAACCGTCAACGTTGGAAGTACCCGAAACGACCTTGTCTCCGACCGTCTTTTCAACGGGCATGCTTTCGCCCGTGACGGACGCTTCGTTGACGGTTGCGCTGCCGTTTACGACGACGCCGTCCGCCGCGAAGTTTTCGCCGGGGCGCACGACAAACAAGTCGTTTTCTTTGAGTTCGGATATGGAGATTTCTTTCTCAACGCCGTCAACGAGAACGTGCACCGTTTGCGGAGCGAGATTCATCAATCCTTTGATTGCGGAAGTGGTCTTGCCTTTGCTGTACGACTCGAGGGTTTTTGCCGAGTGTGATGAGCGCAAGTATCATCGCCGCCGACTCAAAGTAGAGATTGTGTGCAAGGTGGTTCAGGTGCATAGGTTCTACGCCTGCCTGAATCATCAGCGCAACGCTGTATGCAAAGGATATGAAACTGCCCATCGACACCAACGTGTCCATATTGGGCGCGCCGTGAAAAAGTGCTTTTGTGCCGCTGACGAAGAACTTGCCGTTGACAATCATTATGACAAAAGACAGCGCAAGTTCGTATCCCGCAATCGCCATAGGATTTGATTTGAGAGCGGCGGGTGCAGGCCAGCCCCACATCACCACGCCCATTGACACGTACATCAAAGGTACGAGAAGCACGATTGAGACGATGAGCCTTATGAGCATCACGAGAGTGGGGTTGAGTTTCTCTTTCTTTTGCGATTTGTCCGAAACGGGAGAGGCCTTGTATCCTGCGTCGGATATCGCGCGCGAAATATCTTTCGGGGTGAGCGGAGAATCGAATTCCACCACCATAGAGTTGGTGAGAAGGGACACGCTGACCGACTTTACGCCGTCAAGCGCGCCCACGACTTTTTCAACTCTCGCACTGCACGCCGCGCACGACATGCCCGATACGTTGAATTTGAGTTTTTCCATATTACGCCCTTATTGTGTGTAAAAATTTCATTTCAATTTCTTGATGAGATCGACGACTTCGTCGAGAATGTCAACGTTGCCTTGTTGCACGTTTTCAACCACGCAAGTCTTCAAATGCTCCGTCAGCACGACGTAGCCGAAACTTTGCAACGCGCTTTCCACCGCCGAAACCTGCATAAGCACGTCTCCGCAATAGCGGTTGTCGGCAATCATGTTCTTTATTCCGTTCAGTTGTCCGATGATGCGATTGAGCCTGTCGGTCAACGCTTTGAGTTGCTCGTCGGTGCGCGGAGTGTGTTTGTGATGCTCGCAAGCAGAGCAACAAGAGCAAGTTTTTTCGTTTTCGTTCATAAATAACTCCTTTCAAAATCTCGATTTGTCAATGTAGTGCCGTTTCGCTTCCGCGAGATTCTTCGCTTCGCTACTCGCAACTGCTATGCTTCTGCATAGAACCTACGGTTTTGCCTTTTTCAAAGGCGTTGCTACGTGAATACATGCGCTACGCAACCCTTGCAAGCAAGTTGCTCCGCTTTGCATTGACAGAATGACAGGGGATAATTTGTCCGGTTTTTGGCACAAGGTTGCAAAAAATTCATATACCCCCAGTGGGTATCTTCGACAAGAGTATAATCCCACAAAAAGCGATTGTCAAACAAAAAATAAAAATTTTTTTTGCAAATTGTCCAATAAAATGATTGCGTGGATTGTATATATATTATAAAATATATAAACTAACGTTTAAAGCGCGTGCATACGGAGAGAAAAACTATGAAAAACACAAGGACAAAACAAACACCCATACAAAGAGCAATGAAGATCGTCACAAGCATAACGCTGCTTGCGATGCTGTTTGTCCTTGTCATTGCCGGCACACTCTCCGGTGCTTTCGGCGTGGAAGAAAACCTTGTCCAAAACGGCAAAATCGAAGGAAACGTGGCGAATGCGGCAAGCGATGTTTCACAATTGTCATTTGATAATTATTATTTTGTCAATGGCAATTTTAGTGCTAATTATAGCGATGAGATGGAATTGGGAACATTGCGCAACAGTGTAGTTAGTATAAAATCTAAAACTAATAAGTGGGACAGTCGAAGCGCAATTTATTCAAAAGTAAATGCTAGTGGCGAACTTTTAGCACACCTAAATGCTGGAGCATCGGTTCAAGTTACATTTACTCTTTGGGGGGATGATAGTGGAGATGCTGATAAATGGGGTTGTGGCATTCTTAACCGTGTCCCGTCATACGAAGATATAAAAAACAATAATAAAGGTCAGTGGGCAGATAATAGGATTGGGTTTCTTGATAAAAGCAATATGAATGACAATACGGGAAGTAAGAATTACAAAACCGTAACCGCCACTCTTTCAAGTTCACAAACAAGTTTTTATGTTGGCATATTCGTCAAAGGTGATTATACGACGGACATTGCGTTCTTTGATGTAAAATTGATTTTTACATATTCTTATGACTATTCGGTATCATTTTCATCTGCCGACACGGCAAAAGGAACGGTTTATCCAGCTACATCAAATATTTCTGCAAGCACAGGTGTTGCCGAAACAAAAGCGACAAGCACTGCAACACCAAATGCAGGCTATCACTTTGTCAATTGGACAAAGGGCACAACGGATGAGCAGTTTACAACAAATTCCACAATAAGCGTTTCTTCAAAAGACTACTTTGCTTACGATAGTTATACTGCAAATTTTGCAATCAATACGTTGACGGCTCGTTATTACAATAATACGAGCGACACAGACAATACTTACACTGACAAATTAGTAACTTATAACTCTAGCGGAGAGTATGACCTTTTTTCGTTGCCTAAATCGGGAGATCGTACGTTTGTCGGTTGGGCGATTAAAGCAGATGGCAATGTGTACTATAAGTATGGGGAAAAAGCAAAAAACAATTTAGTATATCAGACAGATATCTCGTTGGCATCAAATCATGGCGCAATAGTCAACTTCTATGCGGTGTGGATAGATAGCGATTTCGACATAATTGCCGGCGGAAATAAAAATAACGGCACGTGGGGGAGCAAAGACAATCCTTTTGCAATAACCAACTCGCAACATCTCAAAAACTTGTCCGATATCGTCAATGGGGTGCGCTATCCTGTGGACAGCGTGTCCGGCACGTATTATGGGCAAGCGGTGACTACGGTCACAAACGAGATTACATACGCAAACTGCTATTTCGTGGTGACTGCAAACATCACGGTGTCTTCATCTTTTGAGAGAATTGCAAAAGATAAATCGCATTATTTCAAGGGCAATTTCAACGGACAAAATCACATAATCGGCGGTTTGAATTGCGGCTTATTCGGTTATGTCGGCGGCGGCGGCACTTTCAAAGATTTGACTTTGCAGGGGAGTGTGACCGACGGAACAAGCAATTATTATGGCAGCCTAATAGGATACGGTCTCAATATAACCGTTTCAAACGTCACGAGCGAATTGACGATATCCACGTCGAGTTCTTATGTCGGCGGTTTGATCGGATTCTGCCAAAACGCAACTATTACAGATTGCACAAACAAAGGTAGCGTCAGGGGCGTCAATAATGTCGGTGGTCTCGTAGGCTGGACCGGTGACGAAAGCACGTCAGGACACGGTGCGACTATTTCAAATTGCACGAACAACGGAAACGTGAATGCAACGGGCGATTTTGTCGGTGGAATAGTTGGCTGGAATAGAGACACGATTTATACGAACGTTGTCAACAGCGGCAATATAAACGCCACGGGAGCACAAGTTGGCGGTATCACGTCAAGAGTGCTTGGCGGAAGAATAAGCAATGTGCAAAACAGCGGTACGATTAATGGCGGAAACTATGTCGGCGGCATTGCTGGCAATATGTCTTGGGCGTACATCAACGACGTGAGCAATAGCGGTGCTGTTTCTGGAAATAACTACGTCGGTGGTTTGCTTGGATACGGAGAATCGGACCACGCTTCAAATCTCCTTATTTATGGAACGTTGACCAACACCGCTTCCGTGAGCGGCGCACAATACGTCGGTGGTATTGCGGGTTATCTTGAAAATAAATTGACCTCAATGATAAATATTGACTGGACGGCGACGGTGAATATTGCAACGACCACTCTTTTGGGCGCGGACGGTGTGCGCGGAACTTCATATATGGGCGGCGCAATCGGCTTTTTGGGTGAGAATATCACCATTTCGGGCAGTATTTCCGTGTCGGGTTGCGATATTGACAACGAAAACGACGGCAACTATCTTGTGGGCGGTGCAATCGGTTACAACGCAGGCATAGTGTCTGCAGATTTGACCGTCGATGCCAGAGTTATTTCTCGTTCGACGGGTACTGTCAATTCGATTTCGGGAGCATTTACTGGCGGCGTTGTCGGATACAATGCAGGCACGCTTTCAGGTGCATTGAAGAAAACTTCGGGTGACGTTATTTCAGTCTCATTCAATGATTATGTCGGCGGTATCGTCGGATACAACTCAGGCGCAATTACCGGCAAAATGACGCATACGTCAACAAATGCGATGTATGAAAACTCAACCGTATACGGTGCAACAAAAGTGGGCGGCCTTGTCGGCTACACTTCATCTGCGCTTAATATAAGCAATGCACAAAACACGGGCAAGATTGTCGGCTCTGTTTCTGTGGGTGGTTTTGTCGGATATGCCGATGCAAAATGCACAATCAATGCAAGCACCAACACAGGCTCTGTGTCAGGTACAAACAACGTCGGCGGTCTTGTCGGATATGCAAAAGGCATAGATTTGAGCGGTGTCTCCAACAGTGCGACTATCAACGGATATACCAATGTCGGCGGACTTGTCGGCAACATCGAAGGCGGAGCGGCAATCACCACGTCCAATAACTCGGGTGCAGTGAACGGATACAAGCATCTCGGCGGTTTCGTGGGTTATGCAAAGTCATCGGGCAATGCTTTGAGCATCGAAGGTACATCAACAGCGCCGCTTGTCAACGGCGGAAAGGTGACTTCGACCATTCCGTCAGGCAGTTCAAGCGCAAACAATGACGGCGGTGTTGCAGGCTTTGTGGGATATCTCGACGGCGACAGCAACCTCACAATCTCGCATTGCGTCAACAACGGCGAGATTCATGGCTTGCAATTCAACGGCATTGCAGGCATTTTGGGATACGTCAAGCATGGCGCAAATCTCATTTATATAAACAATTGCAAAAATGCCGCATTGGTTGAAGGCGGCATAAACACCGGCGGTATCGGCGGACGTCTTTCAACCAATTCAAGCGCGGTCAATTCGATGGTAATCTCGCATTGCTACAATAGCGGCGAAATTCTCACTCAAGATTATTCGACAGGTTCGACAGGAAATAGTGGAACGACAGGCGGCATTTGCGGATATTTCAACGCAACTTCAACAACGGCGGCGGCTCGCACGGCGGTTATTTCCCTATTGCTACAATGTCGGCAACGTAAAGATCATCAAATCAACAAGCGGTCAGGCTTTTGCGCAAAACGACAGCAACAAGGGCTTTATCGGCGGTATAGTCGGCAATGCCAAGTCGAATGCAGACAACCCCGATATAAACGGAAAAGTCGCAATCGAATATTGCTATGTCGATTTGGCATCGGGATGCTCGATTGTGCGCTATGGCATTGATATGACCACGTATATCAACGGCACGAATCTTGCCACAGTCGGCGCAACGTCCTACGTCATCAAGAAAGGCACTTCTATAACAGCCGGCAACAGCGGCAGTTATTTGTTGTACAACGAGTCAACCACAACGTTTGATTATCCGCTCATTGACGGCACGCAAACGACGTGGGAAAACATCGTCACGCAAAATATCAACGGTTTTCGCCTGACAACCAACGTTGCGGAAGGTGATTATTACGAGTCGCTCAAAGGCGTGGGCGGTGCGTTGCTCACTCCCGACAATTTCACGTCGGTCGGTTCGAGTTCATTCGTTGTCGAAGCAAAATACACGGCGGAACAAGGCAATATATACCTTGACACTGCAGATATCGTGCTTGTCAGCAAAACCGTCACCTACGACAAACAAGCGCATACGATAGCCGCTCCCACTTTGCCCGACGATTATACGTTCACGACGTTGTATTTTACAACCGCCGACGCTTTTACCGACGGTAAAGGAACAACGAGCAGAACGGATGTGGACGACAATCCTTATTGCACGGAAACGAAAGTGCTTATCGGCAATACTGTTGTCGGACGTATGGCGGACAAGAATTACGGAACACTCACAATAACCAAGCGCGAACTTACGTTTACAAACACTTGGAGCGACGCACTCTATCCAAACGTTATCGACAGAGCGACGCAAAACAATTTCGTTTACAACACGGATTACAACGGCTTGCAACGTAACGGTGTTAGGGTGTTGAGCATGGTAGACGGTTATGCGGATATTTTTGACATAACTTATACAACGCCCGACCAAAACGGTGAAGGATTCCTGTACAGAACAGCAGGAACGTACTTCCGCAAATATACACTGAAAAGCACAAACTACACTATAAAAGACCACGCGGACGGAATTGTCGAATACAAGTGGACAATTGCAAAGAACAAACTTACGATTGACAGCGTTTGGACGAGCGATAATATCGGCGGAAGCCCGTATACGTTCGTTTACAACGGACAAAATCAGGGTGTTAAGGACGTTTTTGTCACCGCACAACCTGACACGAAAGGCATTACGCACACTCCGCAAGCAAGCGTGTATACGATTGACCAAATTCTTTATTCAACCGCAAGTTTCGTGAAGAACGTCGGCGTATATTCGGGTACATTTACGCTCAACGATACTGCAAACTACGAAATCGGCACGATGGCGGCATACATTGACGGTGTTGCGACCGCAAATGCGACAGGTCTCGACGGCGTGACGCAAAACGGCAATGTAATCACTTATGCTTGGAAAATCAACCGATTTGACGTGGACAACGCTTTTGCAAGCGGAAAAGCGTGGTTTGGCGCAGGCACGGATATGGTGGTGGCAAATCAAAACACCGTCAAGACCGAAAACGTGAACGGCACGGAATTTGCATACTACTATTTGCAGGCGGCGGCAGGCGACACGCCCAAGGTCATCGTCTATCAAAACGCTAATTATAAAGAAAACAATTTTGTATTATACGTAAAATATACAACAAAAACCAACGGTGTGGAAGCGCACAGGCTTGTCAAGCTCGTGTATGGCACGGATTACACGATTGCAAATCTCGCCACGGCGGGCGAAAAGCACGTCAAGGACGTGTCGGCGACGGCAAGCGGCACGGGCAACTTCGTTGGCGATGCGGTGAAATATTACGTTGTTGCGGACAGCGACTTCGGCGGCAACGTCAATCAAGCAAACTGGGGCAGCGAGAGCAATCCGTACGTCATTGAGCATGAGTCGCAATTGTTGAGATTGAGCCAAATCGTCAACGGCGGCGTGGCTTGGAACTCCATAAACGGCACGGACGGACTTGTGGCAAACACCGGCGCGCAGGCGACGAATAGGACGTATGAAGGGTGCTATTTCGTTGTGAATGCAAACGTCACGCTGTTGCAATCGAGCGCGAGCGGCATTGAAGGCTTCGAGCCTATCGGCAACTCGGCGTATCAGTTCAAGGCGGCGCAGTTTGCAAAGGATACAAATCTTGCTACCGTCAGCATCGAGTATTCGTTCAGCGACACGGCAAGAGAATACGTCGGCTTGTTTGGTTATATTGACGGCACGCGTATCGTCGGCATAGACGTTGTCGGCAAGGGCACGATCAAGGGCAACAAATACGTGGGCGGTATCGTTGGCTACGCAAACGGCGGAAAAATCGAAAATTGTACGTTCAGCGTGGAGTCGCTTTCAAAAGATAAAGTCAGCGGCGGCGATTACGTCGGCGGTATCGTCGGCTATGCAAACGGCACGACGATCGTTCAAAAAACAGACATAAACACCTACGGCGAATTTATGCAGGCTTCGGTCAGCGGCATGAACTACGTGGGCGGCATAGCGGGCGAGTGGATAGTCACAAACGCAAACCAAATCAACGGTGACAATTATATTTTGTCATACGCAGCAAATCACATATCGGTCGTCGGCAACGGCAGTTATACGGGCGGCATCGCAGGCAAACTCGACGCGAGCGGTTGTACCACCGATTTGACGTATCTCGGCTTCTACACCAACGGCAAGGCGGGGGCTGATGACGTTATGGACGTGTACGGCACAAGTTACGTCGGCGCATTGTTCGGTGCGTTTATCGGCAACGGCTATCATTACGATGCAGACAATTCGGGCGTGAGATCGGTCATTCTCGTCAAGAGCCCTGACGATATCCGTGCAAACGTCATTGCAAACGACGACGGCGTAGGTTACGTCATGGGCGGTCTTATCGGCTATGCGGAAAAGGTGGGAATCCTTATCGGTTGCAACTGGACGAGCGAGAGCATGGTCACGACGAGTGGTGCGACAATCGCCAAAACCGGCGTGTACGTGGACGCAAAAGGAAATACGTCGTTTGTGGGCGGACTTGTCGGTGTGCTCGGCGAAAATGCGACCATTGAAAGCGTAAAACAGGAAGTTGCTGTCGTCGGCGGCAAGGCAACCATATCCGGCGGACAATACAGCGTCGTCAACAAGATTGCAATAAAGGGCAAAGATTTTGTCGGCGGACTTATAGGTTATATCGCGTCGAGCGCAGGCTCGTATTTCGGCACGACGGGCACGATTCTCGGCAACTCGATAAAATTCTACAATGAAGCCCAAGTGGAAGGTGTAAACTACGTCGGCGGTATCGTCGGCGGTCTCGGCATAGTTGAAAACTATGCAAGTTATATCGGCTCTGACGACAATCTTAAAAAATTGCTGTCGGCAACTCACAACACAAATGCGGCAATTCTCGGCTATTCGACGCTTGAAAGCGATCCCTACACTCAAAATCCGTTCGGCAAAGCGGTGAATGCGGCAAGCGTTACGGGCAGCGGCAACTACGTGGGCGGACTTTTCGGCTATGTCGGAGATAGAGTGAGATTGACGCTTGAAAACGATCCGATTTCGACCGTTATGAATGTAGAACAGCTCGACACGCCGTACGGCTATCTCAACGTTTACAACGGCAACAAAGGCAAAACGACGGATGGAGCGATCATCATAAAAGGCGCAAGCTACGTGGGTGGTATCACAGGCTGGCTCGACAATCAGGCGCACGATTTGACGTTTGTTGTCAACCGCTCCTACGTCAACGGCACAACCTATGCAGGCGGTCTTGTCGGCTATATGAGAGCAGGCACGATAACTTCGAGTATTGCCGTCGCCCCCGAAGACGTAACGATTTCGACCGACACGTACATCGGCACGACGTATATCGGCGGTCTTGTCGGATACGTTGATCACGGCACGATTTCGGGCAGTATGTCCACGGGCTTCTTGTATGGCAACGTAAACGCCAACAACGGCGGTATTATTGGCAACGGCATCAGCCCGACCATTGAAAACAGCTGGACAATTTACGTTGCGAAAGACGCAACGTATTCCACCGTGTCGACAAACGATCGCGGAAAATATCTCTTGCTTGACAGCTCCGTAGAAAACGTGCCGTCCTTGCTGCAAATTGTGAGAATGACGGGACTATACGTCGCGGATATGACGTATTTGGGCAACACGTACACGGTCGGCAAACTTCTTGTCAATGCAAAAGTTCCGTCCGCCACCGCCAACAAACAACTTGCGTTCTATGACGTAAGCGGCAGCGACAACGTCACCGACAATATGAGCGTTGACGGAAGCGGCAACGTCACTGCAACCAATTTCACAAAATTCGGCAACTTCAACGATACCGACCCGAATGCTCTCACGATAGAGTGGGCGTTTGACAACGCAAACAGTTTCTCCGTATGCACGGTTGCAATCGAGTTTGTCAATATCCCCAACTACAAAGCTGAGGGATACAACCAAAACACCGCCGAAGGCAAAAAGAACGCACAAGATGCGTACAGAGAGCCTTCTGCATCCAAATTGTACGTCGCAGAAGTGACCAATGCAGAGTATTGGTGGTATCCCAATCCGCAAAATGGCGCGAACAACGGAGGTCAAATCAAGAAGTTGACCGCCGTCATCTATTTTAAATATCAAAATACGCTCATCAAAGTCGGCGAAACGGGCAACTATCGCATCGGTGACTACAACAAAGAATACAGCAACGATTCAATCGGCAGTAAAGAAAACCCGATAATCATCAGCACGCAAGCGCAATGGAACGAATTTGCATATTCCATTTACACGGGCGCAAAGACGTATAGCGGACAGTATATAAAACTCACGACTGATATTACGATAAACAACAGTCCCCATGCCGATACAAACGGCAATAATCTTGACTTTGGCGCAGTGGCAAGCGTCCCTGCAAACGGTGCGACAGCACCTGACAATCTAGCATACAATTTTGCAGGTAATGTGCATTATGACAACGGCGACAAGTCATTCCAAGGCAATTTTGACGGCAGCGGTCATACTATCACGATTAATTACGTGAGTGGCGGTTATTATCGTATTTCGGTTTTCCCGAATGCAAAAAACGCAACTTTCAAAAATCTCACCGTTGACGGACAGATTATGGCTGCAAGTCAAATGATAGGGGCAGATGGAATTTATGCATCTGCAGCATATGATGTTGCAGGATTTGTAGGTAAACCTTTTGGCAATTTGACCTTCACTAACTGTATAAATCGTGCCGATATAATAGGTTTGAGAAATATTGCCGGAATCGTAGGGTACAATCTTGGTTATACTATTAAACTTGAATCATGTGTTAATACCGGAAACATCATAGGCTTAGAAGGTTCTTATACACTACGTGGCAAATCGAAAGATTGTAGTTATGATGATTTTAAGAATATCGATTGGCTTAAACCAAACAAAGCATATCCGTACGGAAGTGGCGGTATAATCGGTGGTACTGTCGGTTCCCTTACGATTGAGAGTTGCAGAAATACCGGTAATGTTACAAGTGGATATAACGCAGGTGGTATTATTGGTTATAGTGACGGCACTAGCTCAAGTAGTATCGCGACTTTGGTTATTGATAGTTGTGCAAACAGTGGCAAAGTTGTGTCTAACTCAGGTTATTGGGGAGAAGACGAAGGTAATAAGGACGGTTTTGAAGGAGATAATTCTTATGGCGTTAGAAAGAATATTTTCGGATATGCAGGCGGTATTGTCGGTAGAACAGGTGAGTATTCTTTACTCAAGATGTTTGCATCATACAATTCGGGCGAAGTAGTCACTTATTCAAATATTTCAGGCGGTCTTATCGGCAGTGTCGGATATATGGGGCAAGGCAGGGGTGATAAGAACTCTGTTGTTACGCCCGGAAAATCTGTGATTGCATACTGTTATAACACTGGGGATATTAAGGCAGGCGGAACTTTCCCAAAGCATACTGAAAACTGGACCGGTGGACGTGAAAATCACGGCGGTGACATAGTAGGCGGTATAGCGGGACTTGTAGGCAATATACTTATTACTGATTGTTATAACGTCGGAGATGTTTATGCCTATGGCATCACATGTTACGGCGGTTCTTGGCAGTTGCGCGCAGGCGGTATAGTCGGGCAAGCAGATCCTGTTTCTAGTGATCAACACGTTGATTATGTTAATTGTTATAATGTTGGAACCGTTTACGCACGTCAAATTCTAAATGAATTTGCTGGATATAACAACTATGACCACTTACGTTATGGGGGCGGTATTTCGGGATATTGTGACGGCGAAAACAATTCCGATCAAAGAATTTCTGCGCCAAATTGTTATTCAAAGGCGTATGCCGTTAATGTTAGAACTGCGAATAAAGATCAGACATGGGAGCAGTATAAGAATGGCTCTGCTACATGGTATGCCAATGAAAAAACAGTAAACTGGTTGTATGCAAAAGTGTCTATTTTGGGGTGGACGGTCCAGGCTGCTGATGTCAAATATGTCAAAACAGGAGACATTTGCGCAGATATTGCAAGTTTGACGAGCGTTATAAGGAGAGACGGAAGCGTAGGAGTTGACGGTAAAGGGTGGATTAAACTTGATACAAAAGACGGCGGCAAAAATAGCTATAACACACTGAATGGCACGGAAACAACATTCAATTTGACACAATCGTATGAGAGCATCAATGGAAATCTTGCATCATTAAATAGCTATCCTTCCGGTTGGACGTTTGTTTATGGTTGTCTGCCGCAACTTTCGGTATTTGCACTCGATACATACAATGGCTTGAGTATGCGCTCGGTCAACTATGGCTTGAACAAGTATGGCGAGTATGAAAGACAGATTTCAGGCGATGAGTTTAGTCCTTATATAATCAAAGATGGCGTTGATTTGCTTGGTATGCAATCGCTTGTCGATTTGGGGTATTCGTTTGACAATAAATACATAGAATTTGCAAACAATACAAACAACCTTGAGAAAAAGGCATCCAAGACCATTGATATGAATGACGGAAAGTATTCGGTAACATCAAGTCTCGGAGTGTTAATTGGCAAGAGTTATCACTTGCAATCAAAGGGAAGTCTTTGGACGGATAAAAACCATTATTATAATCCGGTTGATGGCAGTATAACGACCGGAGCAACGCGCAACACGGTCAACTTCTTGCCGATCGGCAGATATGGCACAGACAAGGTGTTCAAGGGCAGCATAAGCGGCAAGCAGGCGGACGGAACAAATACGGAAGTTGCCAACTTGCGTATTCTCACGTCAGGAACCGATCATGCGTTTGCAGGATTGTTTGCAAGGGCGGAGAGTGCAAATATTTCGTACATCTCCGTTTCCGGCAGCATGAAAGCGTATGCAACCAACGGAAAAGGACATTCAATCGTAGGCGGTATCGCCGCAGATATAAGCGGAAACACAGTTATCGATCACTGCAATGCGGGTACGACTTCACGCAGTCTGACGCTTGAAGCGCATGGCAAAAACGATGCGTATTCTTCAAACACGGTTGACCAACTGCACACCTATGCAGGCGGAATTGTCGGTATTGCGAATACGTCGTTCTACACAGGCTCTACGCATGTGTATAGGGCAGGTACGATAAGTGTTATAAAGAACTGTAACACTGTCTATGCAACCATTAAGAGTGCAAAGAACAATATCGGCGGTGTGGTCGGCTACGCTTCTGCAGAGTCGCTTGACGGAAAGCAAAATGCGGACGGGAAGAACAACAAGATTGAAATCACCGACAACGTCGTGACCAAAGCGGAACTTTACGCATTTGATGCAACTGATGCCGGCAAAGTTTACAATGAAGAATCACCTAACGGACATAAGGATATAGGCACAAAGGTCGGCGGCGTGCTCGGATACAGCGACAAGTATATTGCGGTTATCATCTCGGGCAGTACGGTCGGCACGGATTCGACAACCGTAAGCGTGAAGATAATCGGTGAAAACGCAATCGGTGGCATAGTGGGTGCAATGCCGAATGCTATCAATGAAATCAAAGACTGCGCTGTCAAGGCTTCTACGCTTATTATGCGCGGAAACTCTTGGGGTATCGTCGAAAACGTCAGTGATGAGAGTGCGGGCGAAGGTGGCAATCACGGCACGGCAATCGGCGGTATCATCGGATACACCTATCACAATACATCCGAAAACGCCGTCACCACCACGCTCAGCGGCAATATATCGTTTGCAGGAACTATCAAGATAGACTATGCAACCCAAGACGACGCAGTGCGCAACGTCGGCGGCGTATTTGGCGATATGGCTTCGGGCGCGTCGTTTGCAACGGGCGCAGTCATCAACGTGTCAGGCGCAATCGAGGTTGCAGACAGCATCAAAACAAACCCAATTCCGCAAAAGGCCGAAAATTCGGGCGTGCGCAACATCGGCGGCGTTGCAGGACGTACAAGAGACGTTGCTTTCAGCGGCAACTTCACGGTCAGCGTAACCATAAATATCCCCAATGCGTACTACGTGGGCGGATTTATCGGCAGAAACCGTGGCGAAGTCAACATCCTTGCGGACAACACGACAATCAGCATAGGCGCAAAATTGAACGGTGCACATGACGTTGGCGGTTTTATCGGTGATAACGACGCTTCTACGGGCGCAATCCTTTATATCGGCGCAAACGAATATCGCCGTACAAGATACGAAAAACCGCTTTCTATCGTCATCAGTCAAGAAGCGACCATTTCCGCATCAGGTGACAACGTTGGCGGCATCGTCGGCGGCAATACGTCCAACGGCGGCGCAACGGTCGGCGCAATCCGTATCGTCAAGGGTAGCATAACCAATAACGGCACGGTTTCGGGCGCAAACGCAGTCGGTGGAATTATCGGCAACAACAACGCAGGTCTGGTGACCGGCGGCGGAACCGGCTCGGATGCCGTGAAGAAACTCACAATCGTCAACGGCGGCGCAGTGAGCGGCAACAATTATATCGGCGGCGTTATCGGCAAACTCAATCGCGGTACTATCGCGGGCACGTTTGTCAACAACGGCGACGTCACGGGCCAACTGTTCGTGGGCGGCTCTATCGGTTACGTTGCGTTTGACGCGGTCATTACCGTTGCAGGCGGTGTGGCAACCGAGTTCAAGAACGGCGCGAAAGAAGACGCATACACCGCTTCGGGCGACGCCCTCACGGCAGGCGATACTGCGGCACAAGGCGTCGGCACGGTCAAGGGCAAAGCGTACGTGGGCGGCTCTATCGGCATTATGCTTGGCAAGATCGTCGGCAACGCCAATGCGAAAGTGGTGTTTACGTCAAGCGGCATAGTGGACGCAAGCGACGTTGCAGGCTATCTGGGCGGTTCTATCGGCGCGATCGCTGGTCAGGTGGACTATGCTCAATTTATCAGCACCGGCGACAATATGTCGGACATCGACACGATTACGGCAGTCGGCGGCTCTGTTGGTTTTATCGGTGCGCCGACTCCGCTTCTGACGGGCAATTGCACCGAAGAATACGCAATCGACCTTTCGGACGTCAAAATAATCGTCGTAAACTCGCACTTCGAGTCAAACGGAAACGTTAAACTCATCGGCAGCAGCGCAAAAATTGCAGAAGCGAAAAAGAACGATGACGGCAGTGAAAAAGGCGAATTTGAGTGGGGCGGCGTCGGTGGCGCAATCGGCGTCATTGCCGGTGTTTCCAACGGATTCAACGGCGGAGACGACTGGAAAGACAACACTTATTACGCAGAAGGCAACATAACCGCGCCCGGCATCTACAACGTGGGCGGCATAGTCGGCTTTATTCGCGCAGACGGCATAAAAATCAACAATTTGCTTGCATACGACATCACGGTTGACGGTGCAACTAATGTTGGCGGTATCATTGGATCGACTATAGGCACGGGCACGGTTATCGAATATGCATTCTCAATCAGTTCGACGGACGGAACGGGTTTGTTCACGGCATCCGACGCAGGTGGCCAAGCGGGCGGCATCATCGGCAAAGCGGCAAACGACACCGATGCAAGCACTTCCTATTGGGTTAAAGGCTACAAGAACGCCGAACTCGCAGGAACTGACGCGTCAAGACTTAAAGACACGCTCGGCCTTTACACCGCAATCACGGAAAAGATTCTAAACCCGGACGGTTCGTACACGACGGTTATTTTCACGAAAGAACTCGTCGGAACAACGGCAGAAAATGGTTCTGCAGTCACCGAAAACGCCATTTATCCCACGCCGTACGACTATATAGACGCAGTCGGCGCACATATGGTGAACGGTCAGAACGTTACGCTTGAACAAACGTATACAACCGATGAGACGACGGGCGAAATCACCAAGCGTGATTGGACGTGGTATTTCGGCACTTATTATACCAACGCGGAATTTGCAAACGACACGTGGGTTTTAAAGAAGCCCAACTGGAAAGCGTATTCTACCGGTACGGAACAGACGGGCTGGTATTTCGTGTACGCAAACGACACCGTAACAGACGATATAGTCGGCACTGTTGACGCGGCGCATAAGTCTGCAACGGCGACAAATCTTAAAGATAAAGATTTCTGGAAACGCATTGCAAACGCATACACCAACGAAGAACGTCAAAACGGCGACGACGTGCGTGAAATCTATTCGACAATCGTCAGCAGTATAGACGCGGACAACACGGTTTCGGGCGGCGGATTGCTTCGTGAAAACAATCTGTACGCAACCGCGACTGCGGCAAATAAGAACAAGAGCGGATTCTATCTGTATATCGCATCTTCCGGCACGTCCCGTCCGACCGCAATCCACGGCACGAACGACGACAAGTTCTATATCCAAATCAACACCGCAATAGACAAAACCACGATTGCAAAGAACGTTGCGGTGTATTATCGCTCGATTGCAATGGGCAGTGCGCTCACCTACAACGGATACAACCGTTATGCGCCCATAAGCTTGCAAAAGGACATCAAATCCGAGCCGGGTATCACGGACGGCAAAGTTGATCCCACCAAGAAGAACTCTTACGCCTACACAACCGAGCTTGTCGACGCACAAACGGCAAAGACGGTGGGGACGTACAAGTCCAACGTGTTTGTGTACTACTATGACGACACGGGCACGGCATACAAAGTGGGCGGCATCACCCAAGGCGCATGGAAGATCAAACAGCGCGCACTTACGTTCAACGCAACGAGTGTAAACAATAAGGTTTACGGTGATAAAGATATCGAAAGCAAGGTGACTATTCAAAACGTTGCGCCAAACGACAGAGATGCCATTACATTCGTTCTTAGCATAAAGGGCGTTGATACTCCGATTACGATAAGCGACCTGAAAGCAGGCAAGAGTTATTTGGCAAAGGACTATCAGGGTATTGAAATCACACTTGTTACGGCATCGCAAGACGGTGCGCTCAGTGGCGCGGACGCAAACTTCATTGCCGAAACGATTACGGACAAATCAACATATAAGATTGAGTTCAACATCAAGTTTACAAATGCGAAGAAGTACGAAATATCCACTTCGCTTGCGGATGGTTTGTCAAAGACCAACTATGTGATGAGCAACTCAAATCAGAATGTCGAAGTCAAGAAGAGAGGGATAGATGTCAAGATAGATTCCGGCAATAAATCTGCGTTCTTTGACGGAAAATACACTCACGGCACGACATGGACATTCTCTAACATCGCAGACAAGGCATACGGAGATACGTGGCAGAGCGTTCTCAAGGCGTTCAGTCCGTTGTTTGTTGCGGATATAGAGAAAGAAGGGGGCGGATACAATACTTATACGTCCGACTTAGTGGGTAAAAACTCTTTGACGTACAATAAAGTGACGCTGCAATATGACGGCCTCAGCACGGGAAGAATTACATTTACAGGAGCAGGAGACGTCGGCAACTATTATCTCAGATTCAGTGATTATGGACAAAATGATGTAAACAACACGTCAAACTACTACATCAAACTGACCGACGGCGAATCGGAGAGTTATGCGGTGAGCAAGAATATGCTCAACATCACCTGGTCAAGAACGAACAATGGCACGCACGTATATGACAAGTCCACGATAGGAACTATTACGGCAAGCGTTGTTGCTGATCACGGAATCGAAAACTTAAAGTCTTTTGTCGAAACCTATTTCACGAGAGAATGGGGCAGAACGAAAGGCGAGACCGACATCATCGTTACGTCAAGCAACAACACGACGGCAACCATAACGTTCAAGACGTTGGTCAATGCGGGCACATACACCGCAAAACTGACAGTAAATAAACAAACGCATCAAGACAAGATAAACTGCTCGTATAAGTTCAAGAACGGGACAACGTTCAGCTATGAGATTGAGAAACGAACGCTCTTAGTTTCGTTTGATTATGCAGGAGAGAACGGAAACAAGGCGACAGGTTATATTTACACTACACGACATCAAGGTTTGAACGGTATAAAGGTCGACAATTTGATAACGGGACAAAATGGCGATACTGTTGGTATCAGTATTGTAGTAGCAGGAGAAAATGTTGTATATCAGTATAATACACAATCACAGAATGTCAGCTATTCTGGAACTGGGGTAAAAACAGTTTCTAATATTAGCACTATAGATGTTGGAAAATACCATGTTACGGCAACTTTGTCTTCAAACGCAAACTATCAACTTTCTTCAACTACTGATTCGTGGGAGATTAAGAAGTATAGTATTAGTTTGAGTGGACTTACGAGTAGTAGTAAAATATATGACGGTATTCCGTTTAAACCAACTGTTTATATAAATAACAATGCAACTACAAACGGCGAAGCGCCATATAAAGACGACCTTATCACCGTAAACTATAAGGCAACATCCGATAAGTTCGGCAATGGTTTTGTGAATAAGGGTGAATACACTGTAAGTATAGGAAAGGGAGATATCACTGCAAAACGCAAAAACACTGGTTCAGATACCACTTTGAACTATGATGTTACGGCAAATCAATCCGCTCAGTTTACAATCACCGCGCGTCCGATAACTGTAAAGTGGAATCCGACACAAACGTTTATATACAACGGACAGATTCAGGGAATTACGCTTGCAAGTGCGGAAGGCGGCGGACAAGTCAAACTCACGAGTTGTGACGTTTCTTCGGCGCAAATCAAAGGTTATGCGGGTGGCGACGTCATACATTTGACGCTTGGCGGCGGAAAAGTACACGTCAAGGATATTCCGTTCGCGATGACGGCAGCTATCGACAGAGTGACAGGGAAAAACTCCGACGGTAGCGATTCCGTTGCAGAAAACTACGAACTTATTGTGGATACGGCAGAAAATGACGGAACGTACAATATCGTTGCGGCAAGTTTGCGTTTGGAATATACATCAGGTGTCGTAATCAAAGAATATGACGCAACGGTGTCGGCAAACGTTTCCGATCTCACGTTCAGAGTTGTCAGCAATACAGCGGCGACATTGCAGCAAAGCAGTTTCAAGATAACAGGTGTGTATCTTGATAAAAACGTGGGCAATGAAAAGACCGTGAAAGTGACCGTGAAATGTAACGATACGAGCGGCGACTTTGCATACGTTGGAGCAGATACGTTTGAGATTGCAAAGGTCGGCTCGATTACGCCGAAAGAGCTTGAAGTCAAGCTGGACAAGTTGCGTAGCGGCAAGGCGACAAGAGTGTATAACGGCGCAACGTGGTACGGCGGCGAGAAAGGAGCAATGTATTCGAGCGGAACAAGCGCACGCAGCGCGGTTTATCGCTCGGGCGAAGGCTTTGTCGTGGACGGTTTCCCGTCGGCAGAACAGAACGGAACTGTGACGATAAGCGCAGTGTACAAGGAAGCGGACGCAAAGCGTGGCGAATTTGACTCGTACGTCAACTTTGTATACGTGGACGAAAACAAAGTGTATCACAAAGGCACTGTCACAAATAAACTGTTCAAGACGCTCGTGTTCTCGATAAGCGGCGAATGTGCACAAAACTACACCTTTAAGGTGACAAACGGCACCGATGCGTACAGTGGCACCGTGGGCAATGCGACACAATCCGTCACGGTGTACGACTCTCGTGACGAGCAAAACAAGGATAAACGCCCCGCAAATGCAGGCAACATCAACATCGAGATTACCGTCAAGTCGTTCAAGGTGGAATACACCAACACGTCGCAGAGCTATGCAAACTCCGACAACACCTACAACACCGATTGGAAACCGGTTGAAGCCACCAAGACTCCTGATGGAACAACGGTCACGGTGCTCAACGGCTGGATGTACGAGAACGGCGAAAGCGGCACTATGAAGACCTACAACAAGTATACGGTCATTCGCGGTCGCATGGGCAGCAAGCAATTGTCCGCTCAAGTGTCGGGCGAGAAGGGCATGGAGCACAACTACAACATGAGCAACCAGCCCATACTCACCATCGGTTATTTCGTTGACAAGACCGATTTTGAAGTCGGCTCGATTGCAAGCCTTATGATCGCATCGTACTATTGGTATGCGTCGCAACATGCCGATTCACCCGACTTTACGCCCATCGTTTCGGCAGGCTCGGAGTGGGTGTCTATCGTGACCAACGATGTGTACGGCACGGGCGCGTTCGGCGAAAGCAACAAACCCGCAGACGCTCCCGAAAACTGTAACAGTTGGGACGAATACTTTGCGTATATCGAACAAAAAGAAAACGTGACAGTGTTCTTGAACGAATACGAGAAAAATTCTTGGGGTTACTACAAGACAACTCAAACCACCACCAAGCCCGCATACACGTCATATAGGCAAACGGCGGACTTCACGGGCATCGTGAAACAGGCGGATATAGAGATTCTCAACAACTTCTTCACAACGTACACGTTTGGCGAAGACGGCACTGCAATCCCAACGCAACACACGTGGGGCAAGGGTGGCGAGTATATCACCAACTTCCTTAAACCGAGCGTTGGCAACGTGTTGACGGCTTTCGGAAGCGTGTTTGAGTCAATGGGTGACGGATTTGGCGGCACGTACAACGGCAACGGCTACGTCATTGAATATCTCAATATCTACGGCTTTGGCGGCGTAACGCAAAACGTCGGTATGTTTGACAAGATCGGCAACGGCTCGGTGAGTGGCTTGCATCTTAGAAACGTTACAATCAGCGCAAACGGCGGCAACGTGGGCGGCATCGCAGGCGAGATTCTTGCAGGCGAAGCAAGCAGCGACGTGACCAACGTGTCCTTCCACGGCTCTATCACCGTAAGCGGCAGCGGCAACGTCGGCGGACTTTTCGGCAAGAGTGCAAGAAAGGTCGAAAAGGCGATCGTTCTCGGAACTATCACCGCAAACGGCGGCAGTGTAGCAGGCGTTGTGGGCAGTTTGTCGGGTACGCTTTCAAGCGTTGTGTCGCTCATGCAAGTGGACGCATCCAGCACTGTCGCACCTATCGCAAACGGCGGAACGGTGACTGACTCGACATATCTTGCCAATGCGGTTTGGAGCAAGGACGGCAACGGAAAGATAGCCTATGCAGGCGGCAACGGCACGGCAAAGTCCTATGAGGAATTGATGGGCGGCTCGACAAGCGGATACGGCAAAGACAACAAGTATTATTACGCAGGCGAAACCCCCAACACAAAGGGCGAGTATGACGTTATAGACGACGTGTTGCTCTCAAAACTTGATGTGGATAACAACTCAAATCCGCGCCAAAGCATGAGACTAAGAGACGTCGTTGACGTGTATTTGCTCATGTATTCGCTCTCCGAAACCACGGCAACAGAAAGCGGTGATATCAACGGTGCAAGAACGTATACGATAAGCAAAAAAAGCTGGCTTGTGGGTGAAAAACACGGCACAAGCAAGGATGACGCAATCGTGATTGCAAACAAACAAAACGTTGCGCTTTTGAGACAACTTCGCTTTGCAACGTTTGTTTTGATGGTTGATTTTACAAGTTACGAAGCGCAATCGTTTGGCGGCGCGTTCTACGGAACAATCTATCAAAACGGACATTCTATCCCAACGGATTGGCTGAATGCGTCGTTTGCGGACGTCACAAAAGCAACGATTGTGAACGAATAAAAAAAGAAAAATAAACAAATTGTGCGAAAAATCAAATAAAACCGCTCGCTGTATTGTATATATTTATATTATAATATAATATAACCGAATACGGCGCGCGGCGCGCGCAACACAAAGGAAGGATATGGACGCTTCTCGCAAAAGCATTTTGAAACTGGTGTTTGGCATCGCCATCCCCATTCTCATCATGATTGTCACCATGGTTATGGTCGGCATGTCTTTTGCGTGGTTTACGGATGCGGACAAGGTGACGATCGAATCTATCACCATGTCCACGGCGGAAGCGTACAGAATCTCGTTTGCAAGACAAAACGAGCTTTGTAACAATCTCGAATACATGGGGCAGACCGCGCTCACCAAGGACGGCTATCTCATGTCAAAGGCAAAAGCCGGCGAAAACACGCTTTTGCAAAACGACAGGGCATACTATTTTGTCAACGCGGTGTCGCTTGACACGCTCGGCAAAAAGGTGGATTTCCGCATGTCATTTGACGGCGCAAAGATCTATCAGGTACAAAAGGACGAGAATGGCAACGTCGTCGAAGTGGACGGCAACCCCGTTGTAATTCCCAAAAAGACTTATGGCGAGGCGGAAGGCAACAGCCCGATTGCCGAGATACCGTATGCGTTCACGTGGTTTTTCACTCCGCGCGGCAGCAGAATAAGCGGCAATCACACAGTTGACACCGACAAAAAGTGCATGTCGAACATCTCGATCCCAAAGACAGCGACGTTTGGTACACTCCGTACGGCAAACTCGAATTCAAGGACGGCAAGGTGGCAAAAGTCAACGGCTCGGCAACGGTTGACGGAGTGTCAATCGATAAGTACAGCATAAAAAACGTTGACGGCACGGATATCGTGGATTTCCAAACGCAAGGCGCATCGCTCGGCACGGGCAGCACCGACACGTCGCAACTTTTTGACTTCTACGTGGTGTTTGCGCCCGAAAAACTGTTCTGGATGCAGTATTTCGCAAAAGATTGCGACACCACCAAGGTTTCCGACTTGTACGGCGAAAACGTCAACAAGGCAACCGGCGGCCGCATCGATCAAATGTACTACGCAAGCATGGGATATTCGGGCTGCACGTTTGAATTCTCGGCAATCATCAACGTCATCAAACTCAACGAAACAACGGATCTAAACGGATAAAATGAACAAAACAAAGCGCACACTCATCATATCGTCGATTGTTATGGCACTGGCTTTCATCGTCACGGTGGTCAGCGTAACAGCCGCATGGTTTTCAAACGTCTCAAGCTCAAAGCAAGACGGTTTTATCATTGGCTCGACGACTTTGAAAGAGTCCGCAACGATAGCCATTGACACCAATGTGGGCGGATCGAGTGACGTTAGCATTTGGCCTGCGGTGGTGGAGAAGGGCTATCTCGCGCAAGGCGGTGTCGCGCCATCGGGCAAGGCTCTACTAGAAACAAGCACGGCAAACGTGCGCACCACGGCAAAGACCGCCGTTGTGTACTTCCCCATCAACTTTGTCGGAGCGCCCGATTCAAATGCCGAAGGTGTGGAAATCGATGGAAGAAAGTCGCTGCAAGTCAACTTGAATTTTGCGTCCACCGAGGCAAATCTCATCAAGACGGAGCAGGACGGCAAACTAGTCGTGACCGGCACGAACAAGGATGTCAAAGGGGCTTTCAACGTGGAGCTCGATATGGTGTCCGTTGTCAAAAACGGCGACGCATACACCATTACGCCTATCGATATGACGGGTGTGGATCCAAAAAAACTTTCGGGCACGGACAAGATTTATTGCAATCAACCGTCTCTTGAAAACGGCGAGCCGGGGTATGACTTGTATCTTCTCGTGATGCCCGGTGAAACCTATTACGTGCGCGCCACGATATATTTCAATCAAGTGGACGAAGAAGTGAATGTGGAATTGTTGTACACGAGCGTGTTCTTCAATTTCGTCTTGAAAATGGACGTGGACAAGACCGTCAGGGACTTGCCGGTTGCAACGGCATAAGGAGAGAAAATGCACAGAAAATACAGACTTGCGCTTGCAATCGCGTCAATCGTGCTTTTCATCGTGGCTATGACCGCCACGGGAGTTTCCTATGCGGTTTGGACGTCCCCCGAAGGCAGCGTCAGCGGTGAAGGCACGACAACGGTTTCGCCATCCGTCAACGCAAACGAAGGCTATGTGTGGGCAAAGTATTTCAATTTTGAAACGATAACCGAAGGTAATATCAAATATGCGGCAATCACCACCTTCTATGCCGACGGCGCGCAAGCGGCAGGGCTAAACCTTGCAGACGTGTATATCCCCGAAGTGTTTTGGGTGAAAAAGGACGGCACACGGTTGTATGTCAAAGACGAGCTTGCCGATTTGGTCGCAGGTGTAGACTATGACGTGTACACGACAAAAATCATCACCAACCGCATTTTTATGGACGTGACGCTCAAACAATTGCCTGTCAACGTGTATATTCCAAGCGGCGTGACAAAAATCGAGACGGGCGCGTTCTCGGGACTTGCCAATCTCCAAAAAGTCGTTTTCTACATTGCAAACACTTGTACGATCGAGCCATACGCCTTTGTAGATTGCCCGAAACTCACCGTTGTGGAGCAAAAGACCGAAGGTAAGATCAGCGGCATGAAAGGCGTTTCTTTCGTATCTTGCGGCATAGATCCGATTAAATAAAAGAAAATAATTTATAAATTTTAGCAAAATCGCACGCAATGTTTGACACAACTCGTTTGTCTTGCTATAATGATTAGGCTTGATATCGAACGAAAGATCGATTGCGTTGTGGAAGCGTATCGAAGTGGTCATAACGAGGCGGTCTTGAAAACCGTTTGGGTGCAAGCCCACAGGGGTTCGAATCCCTTCGCTTCCGCCAAATTGCTGCTGTGGCTCAGGTGGTAGAGCACATCCTTGGTAAGGATGAGGTCACCAGTTCAAGTCTGGTCAGCAGCTCCAAAACAGTGTTTCAGAAGAAACACTGTTTTTTTTATATTCTTGTTGCCCGTGGGCGACAAGAATATAAAAAGCACGGTTTTTGCTAAAACCGTGCGGAGCTGCTGGCGCCTGCGCTACTGCAAATAAAAATACTACGTGCTTTTCTCTGTCTACGTTCGTCTTCATCAGCAGCGGTGAATCAAAGTATCGTCAAGTAAATAGTTCAGAAGGCACACTGTTTTTCATATTCTTGTTGGCCGTGGGCGACAAGAATATAAAAAGCACGGTTTTTGCAAAAACCGTGCGGAGCTGCCGGCGACATCGCGCGACGATTGAGAATACATCGTGCTCTCATCGTCTTTCCTTGTCTTCATCAGCAGTCAAACGGATAGATTTGATAGAGTAGGCGCATTGCGATTGAGCGCAAGCGGCAGTCTATGCCTGAGGATTTGTGAAAATGTTGATTGACACATGTGTATACATTTGCACATGTGTCTTAATATAATACAGTTTGTTTTTTTATAAAATCTTTGCAAATCGCACGCGTATATTGTATAATATTTACAATAGATTACCATGGAGTAACACTTATGAAAAAGAACAAGTTTATTTTGACCGTTCTTGTGTTTGCGCTTACGCTGTGCATGCTTGTTGCATGCGGTGAAAAACCGGGGGATACTACCGGTGGCAACCAAGGCGGTGGCGGAGAACAACCCGCTTCGTATTACGATTACGATTTGAACACACTTTTTTCAAAATACGAAAATGATACTACTTGGAATTTCAAGATTGATTATGATGAGTATTTTGAAGATCTAACGACACCAAATGCTACATATCAATATGAGATTGATGGGTTGACCGAGATATTTAAGTATTCGAAATATACAAGTGATACACAACAAGATTATATCGAGTATGACTCCGAGTATAACATGTACTATTACGAAGACAATGGTGATGGTACATATAAAAAGTATTCGGAAAACGATGATGGCTTTGACAATGCATCCTATTACTATAATTCTATTAGTATTGGCGGAGTGGTTGGCAAAGAGTTTGTCGTTGCAACGAGTGGAACTCCGACATCAGAAGAAATACAAAATAAGTATAACAAATATACTGCAGTTGATGCCAGTAGCGTTGCAAATGACATCATAGTTGCATCTGAAGACGAAGTTTTTGACAATGTCACATTGATTGTTGAAAACGACAATGTTAGTAGACTGATTATTGAATCTCATATTACTAATTCGTTCGGAACAATGCAATGTAAATACGTTCTGAGTTTTTATGGATTCGGCACGGTTTCCATAGATTTGGACGAGCTTGTCATCGGTGGCGGAAGCACCGAAACGGGAACGTACAAGGCTGAATTTACCGATTATAAGTTTACAAACGAAAGCGGTATCGAATTCTCGGCAAATTCTAAACCAAATGGCTTTACTAATGAACGTGGTGTGCAATTTATGCAAAAGAATGGTGAAGTCGAGATTACGACTGATACCAGCCTTTCAAACGTGACAAAAGTTACGCTTTGTTTAATAACAAATTGCGATACCGGCATGAATGTTTCTGTTTCTGTAGGAACGACCAAATTTACATCGGGCGGAAACACAACTGTTAACGTCGTAAAATATACGAATTTTAAAGAACTTACGACTGTGATTTTCGGAACGCAAAGCGGAGTTGACGGCGTATTGAAAATTACGCTTTCTCCGACTGCATCTGAAAAATCCATGTACATATTCTCCGTTGAGATCGAGTGCGGCGGTGAGGGCGGAGACACTCCTGCTCCCACACCGACGGAAACTATGCCGTCTCAACAATACGATCCCGCAAAAGTTGACAAGAGCACTCTTCGCGAGCAAATGAAGAGATACTTTGAGAAGGAAAGAATCGGCAATCCGTTGCCCATTCCGTCAACCGGCGCATACAACCTTTTGGTCATCCCCGTGCAGTTTTCGGACAAACCTATCAGCGATGAGCAAATGGACAGGCTTGGCAAAGCGTTCAACGGCACAAGCGCGGATACTGGTTGGGAAAGCGTAAATTCCTACTACAAAAAATCCTCCTATGGCAAACTCGACATGACTTTTGACGTGCAAAAGCCGTTTGTCACCGATAAAAACTACAAATATTATGAAGACTATTCGAGCAAAATCACCGTGGACGGCGAAACAATCACCAAGACGGGCGACATTCTCTTGCTCGAACTTGCGCTTGCCTATTATGAGCGATCGCTCGATTTGACAAAGTACGACACGGACAATGACGGCATCATCGACGCGGTGTATCTCATCTATTCCGCTCCCGTCACTTATGATAGCGAGGCAAATGCGGACTCGATTTATTGGGCGTACGTCACCACGTATCCCACCGAAACGCAAAAAATACGACGGCTTGGAAGTGGGATATTATCTCTTTGCGGGCATCGACTTTATGGACGAGCACACCGGCAACAGCAACGATACGTATCTTGGACAAGAAGGATACACTCCGTATAAAGGGCTCAAAATCATGGCGGAGACCTACATTCACGAGACGGGACACTTGCTCGGCCTTGACGACTACTATGATTATGAAGATGCAAAAGGCTCCGGGCGAAGGTCTTGGCGGTGCGGATATGATGGACTACAACGTCGGCGATCACAATGCCTATTCCAAACTCATTCTCGGCTGGGTTGATCCCACTGTCATTACGACGACGCAAACCGTCACAATCAACGCCTTTGAATCGAGCGGTCAATTCCTTATGGTGTTGCTCGACTATGACGGCACGTATTTCAGCGAATACTTGCTCATCGACTTATACGCAAACACGGGACTTAACTCACTCGGCGCAAGCCAGCAGAACTCGCTGTTGTATTATGACTCAACAACCAAAGTGGGCGCGGAGTACGGAGTGAGAATTTATCACGTTTCGTCAAGCATCAAAACGCCGTACAACGATGACTACGGTTCCTTCACGGACAACAACAATTCCGCCAGCGACACCGCGCTCATCAAACTCGTTGAAGCGGACGGCGAAAAGAAATTCGCAAGCACGGAAGGCTATGCGGAATCCACTGACTTGTGGCAAGCAGGCGACAGCCTTTTGAGCGTGTTCCCCAACTATGCGAGAAACGACAACAAAAAAGTCAACTTCGACATTCGCATTGACAGCGTTTCAAAAACGAGTGCAACGATAACGATTACGTTCACGGCATAATGTGCGAGTGAATAAGAAAATGAACAAGCGGAGACTTCGGCCTCCGTTTTTCGTTTTTCCGCATTGTTTTGTGTTGTTTGCAATTCTCGTATTTTTTACGAAAGATTGAAAAATGTCGCAAAAGCGTTTTGTGAAATATATGCTGCAAGTTTTTCAAAGTGTTCTCGTTTTTTCGATTGCGCATTTGAGAATTCTCGTATTCGTATATTCAAATATGTGCAATCGAACATTTGTCAATGAAAATTTGAATAAGCATTTACGGAATCAAAATTGTGTGCTATAATCTATACATTATTTAATGATAAGGTGAAAAATGAAAACCAAACGTAATCAATTTTTCAAGCAAACGCAAAACGACGTTGAAGTTTTGCTCATCGATTCCCCCGAAGTCAAACAAGCAATGAAAAAGCGTAAAACCGTGCAAAAAGCGGTTACTTGGTCCATTGTCGGCGCGCTGTTGTTCGTGCTTGTTCTCAACGTGGTTATTCTTCCGCTCACAGGTTCGCTTTCAAGAGTCCCGTCGGTGGACAGTTACGGCGGAGACAATCCGTACATAACTTTTGACGATGAGGGCGGTTTGCTCCTTTCCGCTCACCGCGCAGGCGGCGTGCTAGAACCCGAAGAAACTATGGCGGCGTTCATTCAGTGCATGGAAAGCGCAAAAGTAGAAGGCTATGTCGTTGACATTCTCGAATTCGACTTACATCTCACCAAGGACGGTCAACTTGTGCTTATGCACGATCACGAAGTGGATCGCACGTCTGACGGCACGGGCAAAATCTGTGATTATACTCTTGCCGAACTCAAACAACTCAATTTCGGATACAATTTCAAGGACGAAAACGGCAACTATCCGTATAGGGCAGAGGGTGCGGATCTCTCAAAAGTCCGAATCGCAACTCTCACCGAAATTCTCGACTATGTGGAAAATGTCGCGCGTACTGACAAGTCTATGAGATACGTCATCGAGATCAAGGACGGCGACGAGCCCGGCAGAAAGGCTATGGACATTCTCTATGCCGAGATGAAAAAATACGACATCGTCAACCGCACCGTTTTCGGCACGTTCCAGAGCGAAATCTCCAAGTACGTCGATGAGTGCAATGCAAACGGCACTTTCGACCAAAAAGTCGTCCGCTCGGCCGGCATCACCGAAGTGCTCGACTTCTATTATGCCTTCCTTTATGGCAGAAAAAATGCAAAATTCGGCTTTGAAGTCCTTCAAATCCCCATGGGATTCAACGGCTTCTTCGATCTTTCCACCAAAGCGTTCATTGACTACGCCCACCATCTCGGCATCGCCGTCCAATACTGGACCATCAACGATCCCGCCGACGTTGTCAAGCTCCAAAAGAACGGTGCGGATTGCATTATGACGGATGATCCGCGCATGGCATACTTCGCCCTTCATCAAGATCGCTAAACGGCGAACAGCTGCGGCAGAGCCACGCTCCCGTCAACTCATGTATTGTTTATACATTAGGGTTGTCGTCAGCGTGGCTCTTTCTTGTTCTTCATCCGTTTATCGACTTGATGAACCGTGTAAAAAGTTCAATGCCAATCGCACAAATTTCCATTCACCCCGAGCTTGCCAACTCATGTGCGTTCAGTACGCTAGGGTTGTCATTTTTTTTGGGGGTGCTTTCTCTATACAAAAAAACGCTCGTCACTTGGCGAGCGTTTTTGAGTTGTATTTTTGTATGTCGGGATTTTATTTCTTTGCTTTTTTCTCTTTGCCGAGGCCTTTAAGGAATCTGCGGAAGCCGCCTTTTTGCTGTTGAGCATATCTTCGATACCTGCAAGTGCGCGGTCGTTGATAAGTCCCATAGACCAAGACGCGATTGCGCGGTAGGGCATATCTTTGACGGAGTTTGTGAGCATTTCCGGGTTTTCTGCCGAGAGTGCCACGAGATTGACAGCACCGACTGCGAAGCGATACATAAATCTGCCGAAGCCCTTTACGTTGCATTGTCCGATTGTGTTGTTTGCCGTGAATTCGCCTTTTTCAAACGGCTTGTTTTCAATCATCTTTGCGCCGTACAACGCTTCGAATTGCTCGGTCGGGATTTCCTTTGCGTTTGCAATATCGTAATATGCAGGTGCGGACTTTGTGTAGTCGGGGATAGGCGCGTCGGGATTTTTGGACGTCACGTTGACGTGTCCTTCGAGTTTGATATCTCTTGAAGACGCTCCGACGAGAATTGCGAAGTCGCCGCTTTCGACGTGCCAGTCGTTTATTGCAACATTGTAATATGCAAATGCGCGAGAGTCAAGCGTGACGGTGACGTCTTTTTCTTCGCCCGGGTTCAAAAATACCTTTTTGAAGCCTTTAAGTTCTTTTTCGGGACGATAAAGTGTGCTTTCGGTGTCTTTGACGTAAACTTGAGCGATTTCCGCGCCTGCCACTTTGCCCGTGTTTTTGACTGTGAACGTGACGGTGAGCGGTTCGTCTTCGTTTATGTCGGTTGCGCCGAGACGGAGATTCGAATACTCAAACGTCGTGTAACTCAAACCATAGCCGAACGGATATTTGACTTGCTTTTTCGCGCTGTCGTAATAACGATAGCCGACGTAAACGCTTTCGCGGTATTCAACAGTTCTCGGTCCCATGCGGAAGTATTTCGCGCCGAGATAATCGTTTTCGTGCATGGGGAAGGTTTCGGCAAGTTTGCCCGACGGATTGACTTTGCCGTAAAGAAGATTGTAGGTCGCTTCGCCGCCTGCCTGTCCGCCGAGATAAACGTTGAGTATTGCTTTTACGTCTTTGTCCCAGTCTCCGATTTCGACGGGTGAACCGCATGAGAGAACGACGATGACGTTTTTGTTGACTTTGAGAAGTTCTTTGACCAGCGTCACGTGAGACGACGGCATCTTGATGTGCGAGCGGTCGTAACCTTCCGACTCAAAAGCGTCCGTGAGACCGATGAACAGAACGACTGCGTCTTTGTCTTTCGCCGTCTTGACCGCTTTGTTTATAAGGTTTTTCTTGTAGCCTTCGCCTTTGAGCGTATAGCCGTCTGCATATTCGTATTTTTGTCCCGCATTGTCGAGGGCGTCAAGGAAAGTCGTGACTTTGTGGGGAAGAATATGGAACTCGAGCCACCGCCTTGATAGCGGAGTTTCTTTGCAAGTTTGCCGATGACAGCAATCGATTGTTGTTTGTCAAGCGGAAGTGCGCCGTCGTTTTTGAGAAGCACCGCGCCGCCCTCTGCCGCGCGTCTTGCGATTGCGTTGTGTTCTTCTATGTCGTACGTTACGCCTTTGACTTCGCGCACGGTGTTCTCGTATGCGAATTTGATGAGACGAAGCACGACTCTGTCAAGGTCTTCTTCGGTTATAGTGCCGTTTTCGAGTGCTTTGTAAATGCTCTTGTCGTTGAGACCTTTGCTTCCCGGCATTTCAAGATCAAGCCCTGCTTTTATGCCTTCGCCGCGGTCGTTAACCGCGCCCCAGTCGCTCACGACAATGCCCTTGAATCCCCATTCGTCACGGAGTACGTCGGTGAGAAAACGCTTGTGGTCGGAAAGGTATTTGCCGTTGAGACGATTGTATGAGCACATGACGGTCGTCGGTTGTTCCGTCTTGACGATATGCTCGAATGCAGGCATATAGATTTCACGCAACGTACGCTCGTCCACTATGGAGTCGATGCACATTCTGATATATTCTTGGTTGTTTGCAAGATAGTGCTTCAAGGACGTGCCGACGTTCATCTTCTGCACGCCGTGCACCCATGCCGCGCCCATGCGACCTGCAAGGAAAGGATCTTCGGAGAAATACTCGAAGTTTCTTCCGCAAAGGGGACTGCGCTTGATGTTTACGCCGGGACCGAGCACGGTGGATACACCGAGACTTTGCGCTTCAACCGCGATTGCCGATCCGACTTCTTCGATAAGGTTTTCGTCCCAACTCGAAGCGGTGGTGACTGCGCCGGGGAAGCAGGTGGCAGGCTCCGGCGTTTGCATGATGTTCACGCCACCCGACATTTTTTCTCTTCTGAGACCGACAGGACCGTCGCTCATGCGCACGGCGGGAATGTCGACGTCGTCGCGCTTGACGGGTCGAGTGAGCCAGGTTGTCGAACCCGAACACATAGACACTTTTTCTTCGAGTGTGAGTTTTTGAAGAATGGCTTGATAATCTTTGTCGTTCATAATTTTCTCCTTTTGGGGATTGCCGACGTAAATCGGCGTTTATATGTTTGTTTTTATTTTATAAACCGGTTATTCTGTGATTTTGGCAAGTTTTTCCTTGTCTCGAACGGACAGTGGTATATCTTCTTTGAGATAGGTTTCCCACATGTTTATACGGTCGTTTTCATCGATTTTTCGCACTGCTTTTGCAGGAACGCCCATCGCGACGTAGCCGTCCGGAATATCTCTCGTCACGACGCTGCCTGCGGCAATCACGCAGTTTTCGCCTATGGTAACTCCGCCGCAAATCGTCACGTTTGACGCAATCCACGTGCCTTTCTTTATCGTGACCGGTTTTGAAAATTCAAGGTCGTGATAGCCGTCGGGATAGTTTTGGCTTATGCGTTCTTCGGCTATGAGCGGATGGCAGGGTGTTGCAATCGTGACGTTTGCACCAAGCCAAACACCGTCTTCGAGCGTAATTGGGGATATGTCAAGAAGAGTGCAACCGTAGTTGAAGAATATGTCGTTGCCAAGGTTAATGTTCACGCCGTATTCACAGTAGAACGGAGAAAACGCAAAAACGGATTTGCCTTTTGAAGACGGAACGAGTTTGTTGAAGATGCGCTGTTTTCTTTTCTGAAAAACTATGGAACATTTGTTGTATCTCTCGCATCGCCACATTCCGAGCGCGTGTTTTAGCATGATGTCTTTGCTTGTGGAATTGTAGAGTTTGCCTTCAACCATTCTGTTCCAGTCGGTGCGTTTTCCTTTTTTCATAATCCGTCCTTATTCGTTGTTTTGCGTTTCGTGCCTAGCATAGACAATTTATGGTTATTACAATTATATAATACATTTTATATTATAAATAAGATAATTTATATCACGATTTAGTGCAAAATATCAATTTTCCGTTGTAAAATACAAAAAATGTGATATAATCGTTGTATGAGCGGTGCAAGAGACGAAAAACTTAATATCGAGATTTTGCCGAAGGATGTGGAAAATCCACGTTTTCAGCAGCGTGAAAGCGGACTCGTACACACACCGTACAGTCTCGAAGTTGCGTTTTACAATCTCATAAAAAGCGGTGACGTTGAAGGCGTTCACGGAGCGATAGGTCGTTTTATGGAAAACGCGCTGGTTGTCGGACGAATGAGCAACGACGCACTTCGTCAGGCTCAGTATTTTGCCGTAAGTTGCATAACTCTTGCCACAAGATACGCCGTGGAAGGCGGGCTTATGGAAGGGGAAGCCTACAATCTTTCCGACTCGTATATTCAGGCGATTGACAATATGACCGACGCCGCCGATATACTGCAATATCTCGTAGAGAAGGCGGTTGAAATCACGTCGCTTGTTTCCGCCAACAAAAAAGGCTCGAATATCCGTCTTACGTTCGCAAAGCAATGAAGTACGTAAGTGCGCATCTTCACGAACGCATAAGATGCGAAGACGTTGCGGCGGCGTGCGGAGTCAGCGCGGATTATCTTTCGTCCGCATTCAAAAAAACGTCGGAGAAAGCCTTTCAAGGTATATTATGAAAGAAAAACTCGAAGAGAGCAAAACTCTTCTTGCAAAGGGCTACGAGTACGGAGAGATAGGTTATTATTTGGGATTTTGCTCGCAAACGCACTATATCGAGTGCTTCAAAAAAGAGTTCGGAACGACGCCGAAAAGATACGCAAAAAGCAATATGCCGATTTGAAAACGAAAAGAAGTAATTTTGCGCAAAATTGCCAAATCGGAAGTTTAGTCGTATAAAAGCGGTATAACAAATAGCGTTTTGCGCAAATGGAAGTAAAACTTTGCTTGTATGAAAACTGTATTTGCAAAAAGCAGATATGAACGTTGCAAATATAAAAAACCGTAACCGAACGCAAACTTATGCGTTTATATAAAGGAAGGTGCAAATGAAAAACGACGCGTGGGAGACGCTATTCAAAAAACATTACAACGAAGCGTTGTTGTACGTGTTTTCGTTTTGCCACAATCGCGCGCTTTCCGAAGACATAGTGCAAGAAGCGTACGTCAGAGCGTTAAGGTCGATAAACGAAGAAAAGGACGGCTTCAAATTCTGGCTGTTTAAGGTGTGTAGAAATTGCTATTTCGACTACCTTAGAAAACAGAAGAGAGTCGAAACTCTAGACAAGGACGTCGAAAGCCAAGAATTGTCGTTGGTCGACGACGTCATACAACAAGAAGAATACCGCGCACTTTACAAAGCAATATCTTTGCTTAAGGATAGCTACAAAGGAAGCGGTCACGCTCTATTATTTCGACGGATTGAGCGTTAAAGAAGTCGCCGACATCATCGGCATAGGCGTTGACAACGTGAAGATCCAACTCTACCGTGCGCGCATGAAACTGAAAGAACTTTTGGAGAATGAAGTATGAATTTTGAAGACGCATTCAACAACTATAAAAACGGCACTGCCACCGAAGAAGAAAAGGCGTACGTAAAAGAACAAATCGGTCTCGCAAACGCGTTGCTTGACGGTGACGAAAAACGCGGCGCAAATTTTGTCGAAGCGGACGCGGAGACCGTGAAGAAAGCAAAGAAGAAATTCAAGTGGCAATACGTCGTCGTTCCGCTATGTGCTTTTATCGGCACTCTTATGGCGATTGCAGCAATTCTCGGCGGAGTGTTCGGCTCTGCGGCATCCTATGCAAAGAAACAGATAATGTTTGACAGAGCCGCTTGCTCGGATATTGCAAAAGCCGAAGCGTTCAGATACCAACGGGACGGAAGACTTGCAACCACTGCGCAAAGCGCGGACGATTTCGTCGTGAAAGACACGGACGCCGAATTCAACTACAATTCTCACGATATTACGACGAGTTATTATACCTGCTACGTCAAGTTGTATTTCGAAGACGAAAAGGCGGCGTATATAGAAGTCGACACGAGAACGGGAGATGTGAAAAGAGTGGTCGTGAAGAAAAACGATTGACTAAGCCGCGGACGATTTTGAAAATCGCAAATCTACTGTGAATCGTGAAAGAATAAGTCAAAAACGAGAAAGTGCGCATGCGCGCTTTTTCTTTTGTGTCAAACAAATTTTTCCGCTTATTTTTATATTATCCTTGCATACAATATGAGTATGTGGTCGAACGTTATAAGCATGGACAAATGCTACGAAAGAGAATTGAGATACATTCTTAAAGAACTTGGGAAGATAAAAGACATGTCGTATGCGCAGGAAGAGTCGCGCCTTAGAGAGTGGATATATCTTGCGTGTGCGTGCGAGAGTCGCGACGAGGTGGAAGAAAAAATCAACGGGATAATCGAAACGGTGTATCTCGCTTTTCTAAAAACCGCGTATTTCAAAGAGCGGATACCGCTGTACAATTTCAATCATGCGAAATGTGCGCTGCTTTCGTCTATCGTATGTTTCGACAACGATTTCGAAAGCGGCATAATTCAAAAGACGCTTGCAAACACGCTCGACCTGAACGTTGACGGCATATATAATTTCAGATTGAAGAGTCTAAAAGAAGCGTGGGACGAAGTTGCGCAGGTTGCGGCAAGACTTCTTGAAAACAGCGTGTGTGATGAAGATGTGTTCGAGGTGGCGTCGTTCATTGCAGGGAGTGACGGCGGAAGGAACGACATCTTGATTGACGGGAGAACGGTGAAGAACGTGACCGAACATAAAACCGTTGTGCCGATTAGTCTGTTTGACGATGAAGAGTTCGATATGCTTTTTTCAATCATAAAAGAAAAACCGAGAGAAATAGTGGTTGCCGGGAATTGTTTTTCTCGTCCTATGCTGGATTCTCTTAGTAGAATTACAAAAGTAGTGGAAACCGCATAAAACACGATATGTATTGCAAAATCATCGAAAATTCGGCAAAAGTCGATAAAATGCGCAAAATTGCGTGTTTTGAAAAGTCGATAAAACACGAATGGTGTTATATAATGTATAGAGAAAATACGATAAGTGTTATGTGATAATTCGATGACAAAAGAAAAGCAAGGCTCGAACCTTGCTTTTTGTATAATTGAATTTCGCAATAACTTTTGTCGTGTAAGTTGACGTCAGTATATCAGTCTTGCCTTAATCACGTTTTCGTCGCTAATTGCCGAAAGGTCGGGCACTTCGTCCGCGTCCACGATCGTATAGCGGATGCCGTTTCTTGTCGCGCTGACTCCGCCGAACGGGTTTTCTCCGTTGTCCGTCGATATGACGGTATAGCGATGTTTTGCCGACTTTGGAACGGAGAGATTCGGCATATTCACTGAGTTTCTCGTATTGCCGTTTTCGATGTAATCTTTAAGCTGGGTCGCAGCCATAACCGCACAATTGTCTTCGGCTTCCTGCGTGGACGCTCCGAGATGCGGTATTGCGATTATGCCCTTGACGTTCAGACATTCTTCGCTTGGGAAGTCAACGACGTATTTGCGAAGTTTTCCGTTTTCGAGAGCCGACTTGACGGCGGTGACGTTTACCAGTTCGCCGCGTGCGCAGTTTATCAAAATAACGCCGTTTTTCATAGAGTTTATCGCGTCATCGCCGATAAAGCCTTTATTGTCGGGCGTCATGGGGACGTGAATCGTCACGAAATCGGAATAACGCCAGGCCTGTTTCAAGTCGTCGAATATCGTGACGAAAGGAATTTCCGACTTTGCCTGTTCGCTTATGAACGGGTCGTATCCAGTGACGTTCATTCCGAGTGCGTGCGCGCTTTGTGCGACTTTTCTTCCAATTGCGCCGAGACCTACGATGCAAACGGATTTGCCTTCGATTTCGTTGCCCGCAAACGCGCTTTTGCCTTTTTCTACTTGTTCTGCCACGTCGTCGCCTTTGAGCGTGGCAGCCCAACTCGTCGCTTCGACGATATTTCTTGCGCCGATTATCAACGCAGCGATAACGAGTTCTTTCACGGCGTTTGCGTTTGCGCCGGGAGTGTTGAAGACGGCAACGCCTTTCTTTGCGTATTCGGCATGCGGAATGTTGTTTACGCCCGCGCCTGCTCTTGCAATCGCAACGACGCTTTCGGGAAGCGCGTATTCGTCCATTTTGAAGGAGCGCACCAAAATTCCGACGGGAGATTTTGCATTGTCGGTTACGTCATAGTCCGCAAGCGTTTCGTTTGCAAGCGGTGAGATTGAGTTGAGTTTTAGTATTTCCATAGTTTTTCCTTTTTTAAACGTCGTGCGGAAAGCCGTGTGAAGAGCTAAGTCCAGCGCATTCGTTTTGACGGACTTTCCTGCACAATAAAGCGCGCCTAAAAAGGCGCGCAATCGGTTTTATTTGTTTTCAAGTTCGAATTTCTTCATGAATTCGATGAGAGCTTTCACTCCTTCGACGGGCATTGCGTTGTAGATTGACGCGCGCATTCCGCCGACGAGTTTGTGTCCTTTCAGGCTCACAAGACCGTTTTGCTCGGCTTCTTTGACGAATTTTGCGTTCAACTCGTCGCTTGGGGAGACGAAAGGCACGTTCATAAGCGAGCGGCTTTCTTTTTCGACGAAGTTGTTGTAAAAATCGGACTCGTCGATGAAGTCGTAAAGCATTTTTGCCTTTTCGCGATTGATTTTTTCTATCTCGCTCACGCCGCCGTGCGCTTTGAGATAGCGCAGGTTGAGCATCATCATATAGATTGACCAGCAGGGCGGAGTGTTGTAAAGGCTGTTTGCATCGATTTGCGTGCGATATTTGAGCATGGTGGGGCAAATCGGCAATTCGCCGCCGAGCATATCTTCTTTGACGATGACGAGCGTGACGCCTGCAGGAGCGAGATTTTTTTGCGCGCCTGCGTAAATAAGCGAGTATTTGCTTACATCGGCTTCTTCGCTCATAATGCACGACGACATATCCGAGACGAGCGGAACGCCGTTCGTGTCGGGAAGAGTGTTGTATTTCAAACCGAAAATGGTGTTGTTTTCGGTGATGTGAACGTAACTTGCGTCCGGTCTGAAATCGGACGGACAAGTTTTGGGAATATAGGTGAATTTCTTATCTTCGCTTGACGCTACAAGACGAATATCGCCGTATTTTTGCGCTTCTTTGTACGCTTTTTTGGCAAAGTTGCCCGTGACGATATAATCCGCTTTGCCGGTCTTCAAAAGGTTGAGCGGCACTGCTTCGAATTGCGTTGACGCGCCACCTTGAACGAGAATTATGCGATACTCGTCGGGGACGTGCATAAGTTCTCTTACAAGAGACAAGCACTCGTCGTTGATTGCGTCGTACCATTTCGAGCGGTGGCTCATTTCCATGACGCTCATGCCCGAGCCCTGATAGTCGGTTATCGATGCGCCCGCTTCCTGCAAAACTTCGAGCGGAAGCATGCCGGGACCTGCCGAAAAATTGTAAACTCTCATAATTATCTCCTTATAACGCCGCAATATGCGGAGTGAATGCGTTTGATAATAATATCGTAAATGCAAAGCGGCGGTTTGTAAAGATTTTTTTTGAAAACAAGGTCGAAATCGCACCTATTTTGCGTCTTTTGATTGAAACTCTTGCTTAAAAGCGAAAATTGATGTAATATAGTATATTGAAAAAATATTGAATAATATCGTGCGCGCAAGTCGCGCAAAATCGGAGAATATATATGGCAAAAAATGCAAAAACAGTCAAAGTCACTTTTCTTGGCGGCGTCGGAGAAATAGGCAAAAACATGACCGCCATAGAATGTGGCGACGACATGATAATCGTCGATATGGGCGCGTCTTTTCCAAACGAAGACAGTCCCGGCATCGACGCGATAATTCCTGACATCACTTACGTCAAGGAGAACATACACCGTCTTCGCGGCATAGTTCTCACTCACGGTCACGAAGACCACATCGGCGCGATTCCGTATTACGTCGACGACTTGAAACAAACCCCGATTTACGGCACGTCTCTCACTCTCGGACTTCTGAAACGCAAACTCGACAAAATCGGCAAGAGCGCGAATCTGAATACGGTCTCGGCAGGAGACACGATTACGCTCGGTTGTTTCAAAGTAGAGTTTATCAAAGTGTGTCACTCTATGGCAGGCGCATGCGCTTTGTCTATAACCAGTCCCGTCGGCACGGTGTTTGTCACAGGCGACTTCAAGATGGATCCGACGCCCATCGACAACAAGAAAACGGACGTCGGCAGGATTGCCGAAATAGGCGCAAAAGGCGTGCTTTTGATGCTCGGAGAGTCAACCAACGTCGAAAGAAAGGGCAGTTCCACGTCCGAAAGAGTGGTGGGACAGACGCTTGAAAGAATATTTGCGGACAATCCGAACAAACGTATCGTCATCGCGTGCTTTGCGTCGTCAAACTATCGCGTGCAACAGGTGCTCAACCTTGCAAACAAGTATCGCAGAAAAGTGGTGCTTGCGGGAAGAAGCATGAAAGGCATCGTGGACGTCGCTTCCGCTTGCGGAGAACTCAAAGTGCCCAAAGGCGTCATCGTGGACAGCGTCGGAAAATTGCTCCCGAGCCGAAACCGTGGTGCTTGCAACGGGCAGTCAGGGCGAGCCGCTCAGTGCGCTCAACAAACTCTCAAAAGGCGAGTTCAACAAGATAAATCTCGGCACGGACGATTTGGTGGTGCTTTCGTCGTCTCCCATTCCGGGCAACGAAAAAGCGGTGTACGACGTCATCAACGACTTGTTCAGGAAGGGCGCAAACGTCATCTACGACAGCATGAATGACATTCACGTGTCGGGGCACGCTTACGAAGAAGAGTTGAAACTTATGCTCACTCTCGTTCAGCCGCAGTTCTTTATGCCCGTGCACGGCGAATACCGTCATCAGTTCAAGCATGCGGAGATTGCAAAATCGCTTGGCGTACTGACAAAGAACATCGTCATTGCGAACATCGGAGAGAGTTACGGCTTCAATCAAAAGGGCGTGAGACAGCACTCCAATGTCACGGCGGGCAATACCTATGTTGACGGAGTCGTGCTCGAAGACGGCAAATCCGTGATAAACGACCGTCGCTCGCTTGCCGAATACGGCATGCTTCTCGTGCTTTGCGCGGTGGATTTGGAGACGGGCAAAATCGTCGGAGACGTGGATATTATCGCGCGTGGATTCAATCTTACCGAAGACGTGCAGGCAAGCATACGCAACGCCACGCAGGAGACGATAGACGCTGCCGACTTTGACAAAGTCAACGTCAACGACGTTGCAAGGCTCGTCAAAAAAGCGGTGAGAAAACTATTCTACAAAGACAGACAATTCCCGATAATCATTCCGATTATCGTCGAAGACTAAAAACGATTGAGAAAGTTTTGCAAACAGTGTAAACGAAAAGCGTAGTGAACGCAAAAGTAAGGTGAGAATATGTTCAGAAAACGCATTATATTGATACTGACGTCAAGAGACGAACCCGACGGAGTGTCCCGAAAACTTGCGGAAGCAATCCGCAAAATCGGCACTCACAACGTCGTCGTGATGAGCGACGACCGCTACGGCTCGGCAACGAAACTTTCCGCACTCGACAAACTTATGGACGAAGGCGGAGAATATCAATATTTGCTTGAAAAAAAGGATAAGAGTGTGCTCAAAGACAAGTTCGCTTTCAAGACTCTGTCAAAGAGAGTCAACCGCATAAACAACCTTATCAAGCGTTTTCACCCCGACTATATCCTTTGCGTGACGCCATACGCTCACCATTGCGCCACAGAAGCAAAACGCAGAGCGAGATTCGACACGCAAATCATTTATTTGATGACGTCGTTTTATCTGCCGAAACGCATTCACGACAACATAACCAACGTTTATATCGTCGAAAACTCGGAGATAAAGTCCGCTTTGGTGCAAAACGGCATAAAAGCAAAAGACGTCATGGTTATGGGTTTGCCATTTGAAATCGCACCCGTTTCGGACGCTGAAAAGACGTCGAAAAAGCAAGAACTCGGTTTGCCGAAAGTCAAGACGGTGTATCTGGGAATACAGAACAAGAAAGAACTCGAAAAGGCGTATTCGCTTCTTCTCGATCAGGGCGGAATCGCAAATCTTGCGGTGTATTGCGAAGATCAGAAAGTGCTTTCCGCGCTCTCGGCAAGAGCGTTCACCGTGCCCGATATGAAAGTCGTTTTCATTCAGGAGAGAGACCGCATAGACGAGTATTTGCAGATATGCGACGTTGCCGTCACCGAATACGACGTCGCAACCATTTACAAGTGCATGAAACTCGGAGTGCCGTCAATCGTGTTGTCCACAAACGAACACGAGCAGGCGAACATATCTTTTCTCGTGTCTCACGGCTTGTGTCTGACTGCGAAAGAAGATATAGAAATCGTCGGATTGCTGTATAAGATTTTGCAATCGGACGTCGGAGATTACGTGTCCGAAAACGGTAAGAAATGGGTTGAAATGAGCAGCATCGACAATATCGCGGCGTTTTTGTCGGCGTATATTGCGGTGTGAAAAGTACGAAAGAAAACCGGAAAAATATGCCAAAGATTGTAAAACTGAACGAAATCGCAAAAAAACAGGGGTTCAAACTCGGAGACGACGTGTTGCGCATAGGCGGATACGATATGATTGACGAGTTGGACTATCTTTTCTACGACAACGAGAAGAAATTCTCGGTGGATATTTTGCGCGACGGAAAAGAGAAGACGATTCACGTTCACAAAAAAGACGGACAATCGCTCGGATTGGAATTCAACATAGACATGAAACCCGTGGTGTGCAAAAATCACTGCATTTTCTGTTTCGTTGACCAGTTGCCAAAAAACATGCGTCCCAGCCTTTACGTAAAGGACGACGATTATAGATACAGTTTTATGTGCGGCTCGTACGTGACGATGACCAACGTCACCGAAGAAGAAATAGAGCGCGTCATTCGCTTGAAACTCAGCCCGTTGTACATTTCGGTGCATGCGTGGGACGACGATGTGAGAACCTACATTCTTAAAAATCCTAACACGAGAAAACTGCCCGACCAAATGAGAAGACTTGGCGCGGCAGGCATAAAAATGCATACACAACTCGTCGTGGTGCCCGACGTCAATGACGGCAAAGTGCTTGAAGACAGCATACGCGGATTGCACGGCGTCGAAGGTGTGGAGACGGTGGCAGTCGTTCCCGTCGGCATGACGGGACACAGAGAAAAGTTGCAACAACTTAAAGCCGTTGACGAGCAGAACGCAAGAGAAACGATTGCGCTCGTTGAGGGACTAAACAAGGAATACGGCGGTTTTTGTTGGTGCAGCGACGAGTATTACGTCAAGGCAAATCTACCCGTCAAAGACAGTTCGTATTACGGTGCGTTCGACCAGATTGAAAACGGCGTGGGATTGCTTGCCGATTTCAAGGACAACTTCGAGTTCGGACTTGACGAACTCGAAGATATGAACATCGGCAAAAAGGTGGACTTCATCACGGGCGTATCGTTTGCGCCGCTTCTTAAAGAGTACGTAAAGACGCTTGAAAAGAAACTCGGCATCGAGTGCGAAGTGCATGCGATAATCAACAACTTTTTCGGTCCGTCCGTAACGGTTGCAGGGCTTGTCACGGCAGGCGACATAATAGAGCAGGTTAAGGGAACGAAGACGAACGCATTCGTCATTCCCGACAATATGCTCAGAGAGTTTACGGACACTTTCCTTGACAACAAGACCGTCAAAGAAGTGGAAGAAACACTCGGCGCGCCTATCGTCGTAATATCTCACAGCGGCAGCGACATGGCGAGCAAAATCGCCGAGCATTTCGGATATTGACAACAAACGTAGATGTGCAAAACCACAGAAATGGCGGTTTTTAGCAACGAAATCGAAAGATAAAACATTGATTTGGTGATAAATATGAAACCTTTGGTAGCAATAGTAGGAAGACCTAACGTCGGCAAAAGCACGCTGTTCAACAGAATAGCGGGCAGCCGCATATCCATAGTCGAAAATACTCCCGGCGTGACGAGAGACAGAGTTTACGCCGATTGCGAGTGGTGCGGAAGAGCGTTCACGCTCATCGATACCGGCGGTTTGGAACTTAAAAGCGACGACCAGATGTGGAATCATATCCGCACGCAAGTGGAAATCGCAGTCGATACGGCAAACGCGATATTGTATGTCGTGGACGGCAAAACGGGACTTACAACGGACGACAATCTAGTGTGTTCGTTTTTGAGAAAATCGAAACTTCCCGTCATTCTGGCGGTCAACAAAATCGACAACAACGACATGAGCAACGTTTACGATTTTTACGCGCTCGGTTTCGGTGAACCCCACGCGGTCAGCGCAGAGCAGGGCAAGGGACTCGGAGACCTTTTGGACGCAATCACGGAAGTCATTCCCGAACATCCCGTCGAAGAAGATTCCGACCGCATAAAGATTGCAATAGTCGGAAAACCGAATGCAGGCAAGAGTTCGATAACCAACAGACTTCTGGGGTATGACCGTTGCATAGTCAGCGACATCGCAGGCACGACGCGCGACGCAATCGACACCGAACTCAACGTGGGCGACGACAAATATCTCATCATAGACACCGCAGGTATGCGCAAGAAAAAAGTCGTCAACGAAGACCTTGAAAGATATTCGGTCATGCGTTCGCTTCTTGCCGTGCGCAGAGCGGACGTCGTGCTCATCGTGTGCGACGCATCCGAAGGACTCACCGAGCAAGACGTAAAAATCGCAGGTTTCGTTCACGAAGAAGGCAAGCCGTCAATCGTGGTGATGAACAAATGGGATTTGGTTGACAAAAACACTCACACCATTTACGAGTTTGAAAAGAAACTCAAAGAAGATTTGAAATATATGGACTATTTCAAATCGGTGTATATCTCGGCATTGAGTGGCAAGAGACTTGACAATTTGCTTCCGCTTTGCAAAGAAGTCGTGGCAAATTCGAGAAAACGTATCCCGACGGGACTTCTCAACGAAGTGGTCGGAGACGCAATTCGCATAAGCGAGCCGCCGTCTTATCTCGGCAAGAAACTCAAGATTTTCTACGTCACGCAAGTGGGAGTTGCTCCGCCGACTTTCGTTCTCAAAGTCAACGATCCGACGATTATGCATTTCAGTTACAAGAGATATCTCGAAAATGCATTGAGAAAGAGTTTTGACTTTACGGGAACGCCGATAAGATTGCTCGTGAGAGCAAACAACGAAGAAAACTGATTTTCGACAATAGCAAAACGTCGAAACGGTGTGATACAGGGGCGAAAACGAGAAATAATCACGCAAGATAAATCACGTTGCATTGCACGCAAAAGTCTACGCGCGCAATATGATGTATCGTGGAGTTTGTATGAACTATAAGAATATTGAAAGAAGCCAACTCGAACAAATGCTTTCTCAAGAGCAGAAAGCGTACAAGAAACTCGTCAAAAAAGGCGTGAGCGTGGATATGACGCGCGGCCGTCCCTGCAAAGAGCAGTTGCAAATCGCAATGCCTATGCTCGAAAATGCCGGCAAATGCAACTTTATGATGAGCGGTATAGACGCACGCAATTACGGCGAACCAGCAGGTCTCAAACAGGCAAGAGAACTTTTTGCTCAGTTTTTCGGCGTAAAGGCGGACGAAGTCATCGTGTGCGACGGCTCGTCTCTCGACATTATGTACAACGTGGTGCAGTTTGCGCTTCAATTCGGAATTCTCGGTTCGAAGCCATGGAACAAACTCGACAAGGTCAAATTTATTTGCCCTGCGCCGGGTTACGATCGCCATTTTGCGATATGCCAAAACTTCGGCATAGATATGATAACCGTGCCTATGCTTGCCGACGGACCGGATATGGACCTTGTCGAGAGAATTTGCAAGGACGACGAAAGCGTGAAGGGCATTTGGTGCGTTCCGAAATATTCCAACCCGACGGGTATCACGTTCTCGGACAAAGTGGTTGAACGCATGGCAAATCTCAAGCCTGCGGCAAAAGACTTTCGCGTGTTTTGGGACAATGCGTATTGTTTGCATTCGCTCTACGACGAAGACGTAAAACTCAAAAACATCATGGATGCGGCAAAGAAAGCGGGCAATCAGGATATGATTTACGAGTTCTGCTCAACGGCAAAAATCACTTTTGCAGGCAGCGGCGTCGCGGCGTTTGCGTCTTCTCAAAACAACGTAACCGACCTTGTCAAGCGTCTGTTCTTCAAGAAAATCAATCCGAACAAAGTCAATCAGGCACTTCACGTCGAGTTTTTGAAAGATATAAACAACGTCAAGGAAATAATGAAGAAACACGCCGATATTCTTCGTCCGAAGTTTGAACTCTTCGACGAAAAAATGACGGAAGCGTTCAGTGACGTCGAAAATGTGAAGTGGACGAAACCGCTCGGCGGATACTTCATTTCGGTTGACGTGCCGCACTGTGCAAAACGCATAGTGGAACTGGCAAGCGGCGTAGGAGTGAAGTTTACTGCGGCCGGCTCGACTTTTCCGTACGGCATAGACGACAACGACTCCAACATTCGTATCGCGCCGTCCGTTCCGTCAATGGAAGAAATGAGTTTTGCGGTTGACGTGCTCGTCGAATGCATAAAAATCGCACTCTGCGAGTATTACGCAAAATAAAATCCGTTTAAGAATTATATAAACGACTTTGCACTGTTTCTTTTGAGACGGTGCATTTTTTATAGTTTTTACGATAAAGGAATTCGTCGTTCGTTAAAAACGGGATATCGATAAAATAGGATTCGTCATGTTGCCTTCGTTAAATGGAGCGACGAAAACAGCGTGAGCATATACGCGTTGCGTGTAATTTCGTTTCGCCGATTTTTCTTCTCGATTGCAAGAATTTTTGGGATTTTAGAATATATCAAAAAGGCTCGTCATAGATTTTAGCAAACCAAATCGGAGGAGTATATGGACAAATTTGACCTTTATCGAGATATAGCGTCACGCACGGGCGGTGACGTTTACGTCGGCGTCGTGGGACCCGTCCGCACGGGAAAATCGACGCTAATCAAGCAGGTGATGCAGAAATTCGTGGTGGACGGAATAGTCAATCAGGACGAGCGTAATCGCGCGATAGACGAAATTCCGCAATCGGCGGACGGCAAAACCATTATGACGACGCAGCCGCGTTTCGTCCCGAACGAAGCGGTGAAAGTGTCGGTCGGGGACAACATCACGCTGAATATGAGACTTATCGATTGCGTGGGATATCTCGTCGACGGCGCGCTCGGCGCAGAAGAAGACGGAAAAGAACGTATGGTTTCAACGCCGTGGGCAGAAGAAGATATGCCGTTCTCGCAAGCAGCCGAAATAGGCACTCAAAAGGTCATAAAAGAGCATAGCACCATTGCGCTTGCGGTGACTACGGACGGAAGTTTCGGCAATATTCCGAGACAGGACTACGTCAAGGCGGAAGAGCGAGTGATAAGCGAACTCAAAGAATGCAGAAAGCCTTTTGCAATCGTTCTCAACGTGGCGGACGAAAATTCCGAGAGCGCACAACGACTCAAAGACGAACTCCAAAAGAAATACGACGCGCCCGTGGTGGTTAAAAACGCGCTAGAAATGAACGAAGACGACGTGAGCGAAATTCTCGAAACGGTGCTCCTTGAATTCGGAGTGAAAACCATAGATTTCAATCTTCCGCGATGGGTGCAGGCGTTGCCTATCGACAGCGACGTGGTGCAAGAACTCATATCAGGAGTCAAAGATATGGCAGGAGACGTCGAGAGAATGAAAGACTACGACAAAATCGACACGTACTTTGAAAATGCAAATCTTTGGCAGACTCCGTCGTCAATCAATCTCGACGCGGGCAAGGGCAAAGTCACCGTCGATATGGACGTCAAACGCGGAGTGTTCTTTGACGTGGCAAGCAAGGAATGCGGAGTCGATGTCAGCGACGAATACGACATGCTCGTAAACATGAAATCGCTTTGCAGGAGCAAGGATAAAATCGAGAGATTGCAGTCCGCGCTCGAACAGGTCGAAACGCTCGGCTATGGCGTCGTCGCGCCCACTATGGACGAAATCGAACTCAAAGAACCCGAATTGTTGAGACAGGGCGGACAATACGGCGTACGTCTTAAAGCAAACGCTCCGTCCCTTCACATAATGAAAGTGGACGTCGAGACGGAAGTCAGTCCCATCGTCGGAAGCGAAGAGCAAAGCAAAGACCTTGTGGACGGTATGATGAGCGACTTCGAAAACGACAAGCAGGCAATCTGGAACACGAACATATTCGGCAGGTCGCTCAGTTCGCTCGTCGCAGACGGCATAAACAACAAGTTGCAAACCGTCCCTGCAGAAGCGGAATTGAAACTCAAAAGACGCTCGGACGTATAGTCAACGAAGGTAAGGGCGGAGTGATTTGTATCTTGCTGTGAATAAGCCGTCGCAGAATAAAATGCGACACTAAACATGAAAAACAGGACTTTAAGTCACCGTTTGTAAAGAATAAAGCGCGCGTATTGTCGTTTGCAATACGAGCGCTTTATTTTGTAGTTTTATTTCGATAAGAAAATATGCGTGTTTACAGTCGATTGTAGATTTTAATTTATTCGTTGGATTCGACGACGTCTTCGAGCATTTCTTCGACGGGAGTTTCTTCGTCTTTCAACCTTACGTATTCGTCTTCGGGGAGCGGCTTTTTCCATTTCAAAGTGAGATAGAACACGAGCGATACGATCATGCCGATGCCCCAGCCGATAGGCCACGACCACCATATGCCTTGCGTGCCGAGCGGTACGCTCAATACGAGCGCAAGCACCACACGCAGAATAAGGTCAGTGAACGTCGTAATCATAAACTTGATCATTCTTCCGCCGCCGCGCAACACGCCGTCGCACACGATTTTCACCGCAACCACGAAGTAGAACGGGGAGACGATGCGCAAGAATTGCATGCCTACGTCAAGCGCGCCGCTGCCTGAGTCTTTCATGAAGAGCATAAGCAGATATTTGCCCGCAAAGATATACACGAGAACGATAGGAATGCACAGTATCCATACAAAGCCGAGACCTGCGCGGAAGCCCGGTTTGATACGTTCGGTTTTGCCCGCGCCGAGATTTTGACTTGTGTAGTTTGAAATGCCGTTTGCAAACGTAAGAAACGACGTCGTGACGAGATTGTTGAGTTTTACGCTTGCAGAGTAGCCTGCCATAACCACTTCGCCGAACGAGTTGACCACGCTTTGAATGACAATGTTGCCGACAGAGATAAAACTTTGTTGGAGAACACTTGGGATTGCGATGACGGAAATGTCTTTGAGTATTTTCCAGGAGAAGATTTTCGGCTTTTCGGTGGATTTGATTTTTTTGAGTTGCAGAAGCACGAATATGACGGACAATACGCAACTCACGCACTGACAGATAAACGTTGCCCACGCAACGCCCGCAACGCCCATTTTGAACGTAGCGACGAAGAGAATATCGACACCGATGTTTGCAAGAGACGAAATCGCAAGGAAGATAAACGGTGTTTTGCTGTCTCCGAGAGCGGCAAATATACCCGTCGAAACGTTGTAGAAGAAGACAAACGGCAAGCCCCAGACGTATATGTCGAGATAAAGTTTGCTGTCGGCAAGTATGGTGTCGGGAGTGTTGATGAGTTTAAGAAGCGGAGTGGAGCATGTGAGACCTATCACCATAAGTATTGCGCAAAGCACCGCGCTTGCAATCCAGGTGGTGAAGACAGCCGTCTTCAAATCCGTGTATTTCTTTGCACCGAAAAGTCTCGACACGATGACCGAGCAACCTATGTTGCAACCGAAAGCGAACGCTATGAATATCAGCGTGATTTCATAACTGTTTCCGACCGCCGCCAAAGCGTTGTCGCCGATAAACTTTCCCGCGACGAAACTGTCCGCGAGATTGTACAACTGTTGAAAAATTATGCTGCCGAAAAGCGGAAGACAAAACTTCACGATAACCGACGAAGGCTTGCCGACAGTCAGATCCTTTTGCATATATTTCCTTGTGCGCGTAGCGCAAAACTTTTATTCCGCGAGTATTCTATGCCTATACCGCGCAAATGTCAAACGCGCGCATACAAGTTTTTCAAAAAATGCGATTTACGTTTCATAGTTTTTTGCAAGCGCAATAAGCACGTGCAAAAAGGCGGTGATTTGCTTGATCTCCTCCTTGCTTTTGCCATCGTACAAGACGCTTGCCACAGACACGGCAAGCATATTTCGACTGCGCGCAGAGCCGTTTTCTTCGCGTGGGCGCATGTTATCTATATGCAAATCGTCATCGTTTTCAAAATTGCGCATACTCAAATATATGCATACGAAAAAAATGTTGACTTTTTGCATTTTTGCTTGCAAAACTCCTTGACAACAAAACGGTTTAATCATATAATAGCAAATGTTAAGCGGTCATGGCGGAATAGGCAGACGCGTACGTTTGAGGGGCGTATGGTTACACCGTCCGAGTTCAAGTCTCGGTGACCGCACCACAACAATGAGCAGTCCACAAGGGGCTGCTTTTTTCTTTTGATTTCACCGAGACTTGAACTCGTTCAACTCGGTAGACCACAAGCGAAGAGAGACGCAAGCGCGTAGCATTTGCGGACATCGAGCGCAGCGGACATAGCAAACAATCAAAACGCGATAGCGTTGAGCCGAAGGCAAAGTGCGTAGCACGGATTGTTTAGCGTAGACCGCACCACAACAATGAGCACGGATTTATCCGTGCTTTTTTATTTTGCCGTGCAGTCATCGATACTTGAACTTGTGCGCAATGTTTGCGCACAACAATGCTTTTGCATTGTTCGGACGGTACCGTCCGACTGACGCTCACTACGGTGAGTAAACTCACCCCGCTCGCTATTACGCTCACTTTGTTCGCTACAAGTCTCGTTTCTACACATTATAAAAACAAGCACAGAATTGGCTGTGTTCATTTTTTTGTGTGTAAGTCACCGAGACTTTTGTGACCGCAAGCGAAGAGAGACGCAAGCGCAGAGCATTTGCGGACATCGAGCGCAGCGGACATAGCAAACAATCAAAACGCGATAGCGTTGAGCCGAAGGCATAGTGCATAGCACGGATTGTTTAGCGTAGACCGCACCAAACAAGAATAAAACGAACCTTGATGAAAATTCAAAGTTCGTTTTGTTTTTTAATAAGAGATTATTCGGACTAAAAGTCAACTGTAAATACGGGATTGAAAAAGCGTCACCGAAAAGGTGGCGCTTTTTGTGTGGTGTGAAATTATTAGTGGGAGATTTCGTCGGAGACTATGATGGTGAAGGTTTGATTGTCGCTGAGAAGGTTTAGGACGCCGTTGGTTAGGTTGTTGTAGCCTGTTGTGCTTGAGCCTTGCCAGACTGCATCGAGAAGTTTGTATAGGGTGGTTGCGCCGTCATCGCCGACTGCCCAAATGGCAACGTAGTATCTGTGCGTGGGGACGTACTCGACGTTGATTTGGATGTTGCCGCTTTCGTTGGCGGATATGCCGTCAAAGGACTGATATTCTTGGCTGTCGCTGCCTTGAACAAAGTTCTTGTCCCACAGCGAGACGTTGAATTTGCCTTGTCTGACGCTGTTTGGGAGCGCGGAGATGTCGAAGATGAGAGTTTCGTTCCATTTGGTCGTGCTGACGGTTTCCGCAACGGTGATAGGCACGACGAGATTTGCCTTTTGCGATGGCGTGTTGCCGTTTGAAAGATCGATGAGCAGGAAAGTTTTGCCGAGCTCGATTTTGTCGGTGTCAACGGATATGGTGAGCCCTACGATGAGATTGCTGCCGCTCCTGAAATGCGTTTGGGCAGAAATCGCGCCGCTTTCGGTGGTCGGAGGTGTTTTGTGAGCTTACGCTAGATCCGGGGATCGCCGCTTGGTTGGTGGACTTGATCGACCAGTTGAGAATGGACATAAGCCCGCCGTTCAAAGACACGTTTAGATCCACGATTCCGTTGCCTTTTGCAAGGGTGGTGGGGTTTGACGCGTCAAAAGTGGCAAACTTGTTGGCGGATGCCAAAAGGGGCTCGTACGCTTTGAGCGTAACAGCCACGGTTACGTCGTCGTTGCCCATGAGAAAATCATAGGTGTTGTCCGAGCGTTTGGACGCGTCCTTTCCGTTGTAGGTGACTTTTTCAACGTATTTGTCGGTGACTTTCAGATCGAGCGTGACGGTGACGGTTTCGGCAAATTCCGCTTGGGTTTTGTCAACCGACACGGCGCACTCCTCGGTGGATTGAACGGTGATTTTATGTTTTGCAAAACCTTGCTCCGGCTCGTCATTGTCGCCGCAGGCGCAGAGCGCGAAAACGCTGAAAGCAAGCACGGCAACAAGGCAAAGCGCGATTATTGATTTTTTGGTTTTCATAGTATACTCCTTGCGCGATATACGCGCATTTATTATTGACAAATTGTAATATAACTCGCGCGCAAAATCAATATTCCAGAGCAAAATTTTCCAATCTATAAGAAAAATTAAGAAAGGATAAGCAGTTTCGACAAAAACGAGAAAAAACAAAACGAAGGGCATAGAATGCGCGTACAGACGGTCAAACAAGCCAAAAACGCTTGACAAAAACGCGGGGGGGGGTAGAATTTTTTTGAAAAAAATAGGAGATTTGGATATGGAACGAGAACAAAAAAATCAGTTGCTTGCCGATTTGTACGCGCTGCGCGCGGGTATGTCCGCAATTTCCATTGAAAAGGACAAACTCGACGAAAGCGAAAAAAACTATAACGACGCTATGTCGAGTTTGAAAAAAGTGAGCGACGAGTACAACAAATACGATTATGACATTCAGCGGGTGAGCACCGGGTTGAATGATTTCAAATCGCAAGGCTATGAAGAAACGGGCAATCAAAAGCAAAAAAGGAAAAGCAAATATTCCAAAAGCGGTCGCATAGCAAATGCAAAGTCAAAGTCTTCTAAAATTTTCATGCATATGATTATTACGATTGTTGTTGGCATCATAGCGGCGGCTGTGCCATGGTTTTTGTATTTTGCCGCGACGGGATGGAAAGGTTCGATTTTTGAAGATCGGAATTCTAAATACTACATATACATTTCAGCTGCTATATTTTTAATATCGCTGATCGTTGCGGTCGCTCGCTTGATTATAGAATTTAGCAAGCACAAAGACGAAAAAGAGGATACGAAAAAATCTATCAGAGAACTGAATAACGAGTTGGCAGGCTATCAAATGGAGCGCAAACTTCTCGAGCCGAAGTTGAACGAGTGTTATGCGGTTGTAAACAGAAGCAAGGCGATTGTCGAAAGGGACAGAGCGTACCGCTCGAAACTGTCGCAAGATATGTACGACAGGCTGGTGGCGCAATTCAAAACCGTGTTAGATATTCGCGATTGGCAACATATAGACCTTGTCATTTTCTATTTCGAGACGGGCAGAGCGGACACGCTGAAAGAAGCGTTGCAACAGGTTGACCGCAAGGTGCAGACTGACGAAATTATCGAAGCAATCGAAACGGCGGGGCAAAACATAAGCTCCACGATACGCATGTCTATGAACGAATTGCGCGGTGATTTGAACAGGTCTTTTGCAAAACTTTCCGTGCAACTTGCAGACCAACACAGAGAGCAGATGAACGCACTGAGCAACATAAGCGGCAATATCGAGAAGACAAACGAAAGCCTTGCCAAGTTGCAACAGACAAGCGAAAAGAACGGCGAAAGCATTGAAAAATTGACGTCTGCGGCATATCTCAACAATGCGCTACTCACCAAGATAAACTATGACAGCCTTTCGCTTATGAGCGACGTGGACTATATGGTTTATTCGGCGAATAAGGGCGGAAACGGGGGCAACAACACGAGCTATACGCTCAACGTAAACGTCAAATGAAATGAGCAAAACAAGCGTTTAGAATATCAAAAAAATCGATATTATCGGTTTGAAAAAAGGCACTCTTGCGAGTGCCTTTTTTGATGCTGTGATTTGATTACATCTTTGCGATGTATGCCGCAAGCTCGTTGAAGATGACGTCAAGTCCGTGTGCGCCTGCATCGGGATAACCGATTGAACGCTCGCCAACAGTGCCTGCTCTTCCGAGAGTTGCAACGTGAGTCTTGGTGGCTTCTGCGCCTTCGTGAGCAGCCTTTGCGCCGAGAGCAAGACCTTCGCGGAGAGATTTGCCTTCTTCAGCCGCTTTGGTGAGAGCCATTGCGCAGGGTTTGAGAGCGTCAACCAATGTCTTGTCGCCGATTTCCGCGCCCTTGCCGAAGGATTTCTTGCCGGTCTCGTAAACGCCACGGTTTGCTTCGGTGAAGAGAAGAGCAACGTCTGCAAGAGAGACTTCTTTCTTGCCGAGCATGGATTTGCCTGCATACTTGAATGCAGAGCCCCAAATAGGACCGCTTGCGCCGCCGCAGTACTCTTTGATGATTTCGCTGCAGCTCACAAGGAATTGACCGATGTCGCCTTTCTTTCTGGTTGCCCAGTCTGCTTTGAGTTGTTTGAAACCTTTTGCGATGGACATACCGAAGTCGCCGTCGCCCATTTTGTCGGCTTCGCAGAAAGGAACTTCGTTTTCGATGATTACGTCAGCCATCTTGTCAACGATTTGCACGAAAGCCGCAGTGTTGATGGTTTCGGTCACTTCGGGCTTGCCTTCGACTTCGTAAACAGCAACTTCTTCGGTTTCTTTTGCCGCCGCTTTCTTTGCCGCTGCGTGATGTTCTTCTGCAACGGGAGCGTATCCGAGTGCTCTGCCGATTGCTTGCACTGCTTCGAGAGCCGCTTGCGCTTGTTCGCTCATAGCCGCGCCCCAAGTGAGAGCCGGAGTGTTGACGGGATAGTCAACAAGCGCTTTGAGCTCGCTGTCCACTCTCAACACGGAGATGGACGCGCCTGCCATATCGATGGAAGTCATGAAGTTGCCGACGATGGTCTTGTGGATCTTCACGCCGTCTTTTGCGAGTGCCTTTGTGACGGAGTTGTTGAGAATATAGAGTTCTTGAAGGGGAGTGCCGCCGAAACCGTTGATGAGAAGCACCACTTCTTCGCCGCTCTTGAGAGCAAGGTCTTCTTCAAGGTCGGTGACGATTCTTCTTGACAAATCGTCGCAGAAAGTGCCGGTGGAGTAGTCGATCTTTTCACGGAAACGACCGGGTTCGCCGTGGATGCCGACGCCGAATTCCATCTCGTCGTCGCCGATGTCAAAGGTGGGATGACCTGCCGCCGGGACGGTGCAACTTGTGAAAGCAAAGCCGAAGGAACGAACGTTGTCGATGACTTTGTTTGCAACCGCTTTGACTTCTTCAAAGGGATTTGCCTTGTTCTGCCGCCGCGCCTGCGCATTTATGTACAAGCACCGTGCCTGCCACGCCACGACGACCGACAGTGTAGAGAGAGTCTTTGACTGCGATGTCGTCGTTGACGTAGACTGCGTCCACTTTGATGCCGTCGTCTTGAGCGTCGCTCATGGCGTTGTTGAAGTTCATGCAGTCGCCGGAGTAGTTCTTGACAATCAGAAGCACGCCTTTGTCGGTTGCGCAAGCCTTGATTGCGTTGTAGACTTGCACTTGGGACGGGGATGCGAAGACGTCGCCGCAAACAGCCGCGTCAAGCATACCTTTGCCGACGAAACCTGCGTGTGCGGGTTCGTGACCGCTGCCGCCGCCGGAGATAAGGCTGACTTTGTTGTCGTTGATGTCTTTCTTTTTGACGACTTTGTATTTTTCAACGAATTCGAGTTCCGGATGAGCCGCGGCAAGACCGTGACACATATCGTAGACGAAAGTTTCGGGGGTGTTCATTATTTTTTTCATAATATTTCTCCTTACAACCGCAAATCCGAGAATTTACGCGGTTTTTTAATAAGACACTCCCTTGCGCGTGTGCGCAAGGGAGTGTGCGTTTTATTCAATACGGATTAGTGGCAGCATTCGCAATCGCAGCCGTATCTGAAATCGTGACCGATCTTATCTGCCGCTTTGATTGCAGCGATAACCATGTCTTCGGTTACAGGGAAGGGCATGTTGTGAATGGATTCGTCGGGGATGCAGGTCTTTGCTGCGACGATCTTGTATTCTTCTTCGGTGAGTTCTTCTCTGATAACTTCGCCCGTGCGCGGATTTGTCATAAGGTCGTGCAAGCAAATGGGGAGTCCCACTTCGTCACAGAAGTTGAGAACTTCGTAAAGTTCTTCTTCGGGGCTGTTTTCAAGGACGAGTTGGCAGATCGTGCCGAATGCGACGATTTCGCCGTGCATGCAGCATGCGTGAATGTCGTGAACTGCGGTGAGACCGTCGTGAATTGCGTGTGCCGCTGCAAGTCCGCCCGATTCGAAGCCGAGACCGGAAAGAAGGATGTTGGTTTCAACAATCTTTTCGAGAGCCGGAGTCACAACGTTGCAGTCGCAAGCGGTTTTTGCCTTTGCGCCGTCGCTGAGAAGGTTCTTGTAGCAGAGTTCTGCAAGAGCTGCAGCGGTGTACGTGCCGTAGCCAAGAAGCGTGCCTTTCTTTCTGTCTGCGCCGCAGGGGAGACCTGCGTTGACGTTGGATACGCTGTTGACGTTTGCTCTTGCTTCGAAATAAGTGGAGAGTGCGTCGCCCATGCCGCTGACAAGGAATCTTGACGGAGCGTTTGCGATGACGTTGAGATCGATAAGGACGACGGACGGGCTTTGACGGAAGTATGCGTAATCGTCAAATTCGTGATCGTCGGTGTAAAGAACAGCAGAGTGGGACGTCGGTGCGTCGGTTGCCGCGATGGTCGGGCAGATGATGAGCGGATTGCCTGCCGCAACGCACTTGGAAGTGTCGATTGCTTTGCCGCCGCCGAGACCGATCGTGCATGCGCATTTGTTTGCTTTTGCAAATTCTTGCAATGCTTTGACGACCGTACGAGAGCATTCGCCTTTGAAGATGTCGCTCGTGACGAACTCTACGCCGTATTTTGCTTGCGTCGCTTCGAGTTTCTCTTTCACGAGATTGAGCGCGAACGGGTCTGCGATAAGAAGGGCTTTCTTACCGAAGGTTTTGACAAAATAACCAAGGTTGAGCAATTCGTTTTCGCCTTGAACGTACTTTGTGGGACAAATAAATGCTTTTCTCATAAAAATTCTCCTTGTATGAGTTTAATTTTTTTTTGTATCAACATTATATAACCTATCGCAAGATAATTCAATACCCATTTTGCGATTTTTTGTGGTTTTTTTAAAAATAATGCAAAAAAACGACGTTTTTGACCTGTCTGCACCCGATTTTTCATAAAATTTTAATGATTTACATCAAAAAAGTTGAATATTGACAAAATCGTATTATAATAAAACCAATAAAAATCAACAATAAAAAACAACATATAAAGGAGTGCCTTATGGACGTTTCACAATCTATCGAAAAACGCGTCGAATGGATACGAAGAATCTTGTCCGACAGCGGCGCAAAAGGTATCATTTACGGCAACAGCGGCGGCAAGGACTGCACGCTCGTCGGTGCGCTTTGCAAACTCGCAACCCCCAACGTTCTCGGCGTCATTATGCCTTGCCAATCTTCGCAAAACTACGGCAGCGACAGAGATGACGCGCTTCGCGCCGGCAAGCATTTCGGCATCGAACAAATCGAGATAGATTTGTCTCAAACGAAGCAGGCTCTTCTCGATGCGCTCGGCGACCGACTCACAGAAAACAACGCCGGCGAGAGCAATATCAAAATGGCAAGCGTCAACATCAATCCGCGTCTTCGCATGACCACGCTTTACGCACTCGGACAGGCTCGCGGCTATCTTGTCGCAGGCACCGGCAACCTTGACGAAGCCACTCTCGGATACTTCACGAAATGGGGCGACGGCGCGCACGATTTTAACCCCATCGCAGACCTTACCGTCGGCGAAATATACGAACATTTGCGTTATCTAAACGCTCCGATTACCATAATCGAGAAAGCTCCGTCCGCCGGACTTTATCAAGGACAAACCGACGAATCCGAACTCGGCATCAAGTATTCCGACGTTGACAAATATCTCCGTGGCGGAGAAATCCCCGACGACGTTCGTGCAAAAATCGACAATGCAAAACGCAGATCCGCACACAAACTCCGTATGCCAATGAAGTACGGCGAATGACATCGGACGCGCCCGATAAGATTTTATAAGTTTACGGCTCTACAAAGGGTGGGCGTGTAAAACCCTAAATGCAACATTACCCCTTCCCTTCGGGCTTTCCCCTACTTCTCGAACATAGTGCTTACTCTTTTTAGCCACACATCGCTCGAAGAGGGGAAGTCGGCACTCGCATAGAAAAGTATCGTTCACTCATTATGCCACTCGTTCGCAAGTGCAGAGAACAACACGCACTTGCTCACTTGTACAAACCGTCTTGCTCGGCGCTTATCTCGGCGTTCGCCTTGCAAACGCTCACTTCGAAGTTGCACATTACGCTTATAAGTACGCTACGAATAGGTTGAAGCGCGCACTTCCATTTTTCCATATTTTAATATCTATATACGATAAAATTTTATCATATTCAAAAAATTGCTTGTCACGCGTTTGCTTATATGTTAACATATTAAAGGTTATCATTATTCAACAAAGGAGGGCTTACCATGGCTCATTTAAGCGAGGCGGCGGTTGCGCAAATCAATGCTATTTGCGACAGATACGTCGAAGAAAACACTCCGCTTATGATGATTTTGAGCGACATTCAAAAGGAATACGGTTATATTCCGCTTGAAGTGCAAGAAATCGTTTCTGATAGGACGGGGATTTCAGTTGCGGAAATTTACGGCGTCGTAACTTTCTATTCGTTTTTCTCTCTCTCTCCGAAGGGGAAATACGTTATCGGTTGTTGCCTGGGCACGGCTTGCTACGTCAAGGGTGCGCAACAGGTTATCGACAAATTCAGTGAAGTTCTCGGTATCAAGCCGGGTGAGACAACTCCCGACGGGTTGTTTACCATAGATGCGTTGCGTTGTATCGGTGCGTGCGGCATTGCTCCCGCCGTTTCCATCAACGGACAAGTTTATCCCAAGGTTGCCGTGAGCGCAGTGCCGGGCATCGTTGCGGACTATCGTGCGAAGGAGAACTGATCTATGATAAAGACTTTTGAAGAACTCGAAAGAAGTTGCAAAGATTGCGCGTCTTGTCTTGACGCTAAATTTACGGGCAGCGACGGAAGAAGACACGTCGTGCTTTGCGGCGGTACGGGCTGCCTTTCGTCCCATTCTGCGGAAATCAGAGAAGAATTCGTGAAACTCATCAACGCAAACGGTTTGCAAGACAAAGTCACCGTCAATCAGGTCGGTTGCTTCGGCTTCTGCTCTCAAGGTCCGTTTGTCAAGATTTATCCCGAAGATACGCTTTACAGAATGGTCAAAATCAGCGACGTTGAAGAAATCGTCGAAAAAGACCTTATCGGCGGCGAAGTGGTTGACAGACTTCTTTATGTAGATCCCACCACTCAACAAAAAATCTCCAAACAGGACGACATCACTTTCTATAAAAAGCAAGTGCGTATCGCTTTGCACGGTTGCGGCAGCATAAACCCCGAAAAGATTGAAGAAGCACTCGGTGCAGGCGCATTCCGCGGTCTTGCTCGCGCTCTTAAAATGGACAGACAGGACGTCATCAACGAAATCCTTGCGTCAGGTCTTCGCGGACGTGGCGGCGGCGGTTTCCCGACGGGCAGAAAATGGCAGTTTGCATACGCTCAACCCGACGGCGATAAATACGTCGTCTGCAACGGTGACGAAGGCGACCCGGGCGCGTTTATGGATCGTTCCATTCTCGAAGGCAATCCGCTTGCCGTCATCGAAGGTATGATGATTGCAGGTTACGCAATCGGCGCACAAAACGGTTATTTCTACGTTCGCGCGGAATATCCTATCGCAGTCAATCGTCTCCGCATAGCGATTCGTCAAGCCGAAGAAATGGGACTTCTCGGCGACAACATTCTCGGCACGAACTTCTCGTTCAGAGTGCATATTCGTCTCGGTGCAGGCGCATTCGTTTGCGGTGAAGAGACGGCACTTCTCAACTCGATCGAAGGCAAACGCGGTATGCCGCGTCCCCGTCCGCCGTTCCCGGCAGTGAAGGGTCTTTGGGAATCTCCGACGATCGTCAACAACGTCGAGACTCTCGCTTGCGTGCCTTACATCATGAGAGAAGGTTTTGAAAAATTCACCTGCTACGGCACAGAAAAGTCCAAAGGAACGAAAGTGTTTGCTCTCGGCGGAAAGGTCAACAACGTCGGTCTTGTCGAAGTTCCCATGGGCACGACTTTGCGTGAGCTTATCTACGACATCGGCGGCGGCATTCCGGGCGGCAAGCAATTCAAAGCCATTCAGACGGGCGGCCCGTCCGGCGGTTGCCTCACGGCAGACGACCTTGACGCACTCATCGACTTCGACAATCTCGTTGCAAAAGGCTCGATGATGGGTTCGGGCGGCGCAATCGTCATGGACGAAGACAACTGCATGGTTGACGTTGCGAAGTTCTATATGGAATTTATCTGCGACGAATCTTGCGGCAAATGCTCTCCCTGCCGTATCGGCACGAAGAGAATGCTCGAATTGCTCACAAAGATAACCAAAGGCACTGCAACCATGGAAGACCTTGACAAACTCATGGACCTTGCCAACTACATAAAGAGCGACTCTCTCTGCGCTTTGGGACAGACTGCTCCGAACCCGATTCTTTCCACGCTTGCTCATTTCAGAGACGAATACGTGGCGCACATCGTGGACAAAAAGTGCCCGGCACACGTGTGCAAGAGCCTTATGAACTACGAAATCGTTGCGGATAAGTGTATCGGTTGCGGACTTTGCGAAAGAAATTGCCCGGTCGGCGCAATCACGTCAACGGGCGTTCCGTCCCCGGGACACAAACTCCCCGCAAGACAAATCGATCCCGCAAAATGCATCAAGTGCGGCGCATGTATGTCTGCTTGCCGCTTGAAAGCAATCGAGAAAAAATAAGGAGAGAGAACTATGGCTAAAATCAATATAAAAATCGAAGGCGTGCCTTATCAAGTTGAACAAGGCTTGACCATACTCGAAGCGGCAAAGGCTTGCGGATACGAGATTCCGTCGCTTTGCGCTTTCAATCACGGCGAATGCTCTCGCGGTTCTTGCCGTGTTTGCCTCGTCGAAGCAACAGGCGCGCGCGGTCTTGTGGCGTCCTGCGTATATCCCGTCGCCGAAGGCATGGAAATCACCATCTCTTCTCCCAAAGCCGTTGCGGCAAGAAGATCTTCTGTCGAACTTCTTCTTTCCAACCACAACCGCAACTGCCAAGAGTGCGACAAGAACGGCAAGTGCGAGCTTTTGCACGTTGCCAAGCTCACAGGCGCAAGAGAAGGCATTTACAGCGGCGAACAAACCAAAGTCACCGTTGATACGCTCACTCCGTCAATCAAGCGCGACACATCCAAGTGTGTGCTTTGCGGCAGATGCATCGAGCGTTGCAAAAATGCGCACGGTTTGTCCGTTCTCGGTTTCGAGCAACGCGGTTTCAACACGATCGTCGCTCCTGCCGAAAACAGAAGTTTTGCGGATTCTCCTTGTATCCTTTGCGGACAATGCGTCAGCGTTTGCCCCACGGGTGCGCTCATGGAAGTGAGCGAAATCGACAAAGTGGACGCCGCTTTCAAGGCAGGCAAATACGTTGTCGTGCAGACCGCTCCCGCAGTCAGAGCCGCGCTCGGTGAAGAGTTTGATATGCCCATCGGCACGCTCGTCACAGGCAAAATGGTCGCAGCTCTCCGTCGTCTTGGTTTCAAGAAAGTGTTCGATACCAACTTCGGCGCAGACCTTACTATCATGGAAGAAGCAACCGAATTGCTCACGAGAGTGAGAGAAGGCGGCACGCTTCCGATGATCACGTCCTGTTCTCCCGGTTGGATCAACTATGCAGAATATTATTATCCCGAACTGCTCGATCATCTTTCTTCCTGCAAATCACCGCACGAAATGTTCGGCGCAATTCTCAAAACCTATTATGCGGAGCAAAACGGCATCAAACCCGAAGATATTTTCGTCGTTTCCGTCATGCCTTGCACCGCAAAGAAATTCGAAAAGGACAGGGAAGAACTTCAGGTCAACGGTCTCAAAGACGTGGACGCAGTGCTCACCACTCGCGAACTTGGCAAGATGATCAAACGTGCAGGCATACTCTTCAATCGTCTTCCCGACGAAGAATTCGACAACGACATCGTCGGTGAATACACCGGCGCAGGCGTTATCTTCGGCGCAACGGGCGGCGTTATGGAAGCGGCACTTCGCACGGCCGCATACGTTCTCAACGGTGAAGAACTCGAACACGTCGAACTAGAAGAAGTTCGCGGCATGGCAGGCATCAAAGAAGCAACTTACACGCTCGGCGGAATGGACGTCAAAGTTGCCGTCGCATCCGGCATGAAGAACGCAAAAGTGCTCCTTGAACAAATCAAAGCAGGCACAAGCCCCTATCATTTCATCGAAATCATGGGCTGCCCCGGCGGATGCGTCGCAGGTGGCGGACAACCGTACGTCAAACCTTGCTTCCTTCCCAACGAAGCCGACGACATTCTCGACACTTTCCGTGACAAACGCGCTGCCGCTCTCTATCAGGAAGACGAAGGCAAGCAAATCCGCGTTTCTCACAAGAACGAGCAAGTCATCAGACTTTACGACGAATTCCTTGGCTCGCCGAACAGTCATCTTGCGCACGAGTTGTTGCATACGACGTACAACTCCAATCGCACCCGCTTTCCAAAAAAGTGCGCTAAATAGCGAATAACTGCGTCAACACCCATCCGCTCCAAAATCACGTACTAAATGTACGTTGGGTTTTGTTTTGGATGGGTGTTTTCTTGTTCTTCATCTATTTATCGCACTTTTTTTACATTTATGTATTGAAAGCGAATAACTGCGTCAACACCCTGTGGATCGCAACTCACGTACGTATAGTACGCTAGGGGTGTCATTCTCGGGGTGCTTTCGCGTCATTCATCAATTTATCGCGTTGTTTCCCACAACGCACAAAAATAGCGAATAACTGCGGACGCGATTGACTTCGTAACAATCGCTATTCCGTCACTTCGTTCCTTACAACACCCATCCGCTCCAAAATCACGTACTAAATGTACGTTTGGTTTTGTTTCGGATGGGTGTTTCCTTGTTCTTCATCTATTTATCGCACTTTTTTACATTTATGTATTGAAAGCAAATAACTGCGGCAGTGCTATGCAAGACGGAATCGGAGCTGCAAGGCGGCGACCGCATCGAACGCCGAGCTTGACGAAAAGTACAAGCGACTGTGCCGTGTTGTTGCGAAGCAGGCACACAAAGCGCAGTGACATAATGAGTGAACGATACTTATTATGCGAGTGCTGAGTGTGTCCCCCTGCTACGCAGTCGCCGTGGGTACCCTTTTAAGGGGGAACGGCGATAGGGGAAACAGCTGATGAAGGGGGAAGCTTTATTTAAATGCGAGCAAGTGCGTAAAAAGTGAAATATTAAATGTTTTCTTAGTAATTTTGGGTTAAGAGCGACAAAAACTCACATTTTTGTGAAATAAAAATTAAAACAATTTAATGTTTTGTTTTTCGTTCAAAGTGTTTATTACAAAGTAAAGAATAAAAGTGCAATGAAAAATCCCACTATTTTACATCATAAAAACAATATAAGTAAAAATCCATATTGCTATTTACATTTTTATGGATTTATGATAATATACTGTTTGTAGGATAAAACCTAAAAATATACGTATTGTGAGGTATATCATGGCAACAAAACGTAAAAGCGATTACTTCGGACTCAGTTATATCGTTAGTGTTATTTTGGCGATAATCCCTGTAACGTCTTGGGTTTGCGGCTTCGTCACCAGATTCATGGAAGGCAAAATAGTTGCAGGCATTCTTCGTCTCGTTCTCGGTTGGAACATCATCTGGATTGCGGACATCATCTGCATGATCGTCAAGAGATCCATCCTTCGTCTCATCAACTGCTAAGATGAAGATAGAGTATCAAGACAAAGTTTACGAAGATAAAAGGCAGGCTCTTTGCGAGTTTGCCTTTTGCCATTTTCCGCTCACTATAACGGTGGACGGAGAGAGCTTGATTTTCGAGTGGTTCAGCGATCTTGAAAATTATCTCAAATCGCACTAGACGGCAGTTAAAGCATTGAAAAGAACGATATAAACGTCCGATTGAGAAAGAAAAGTGTGAATTGCGTTTTTTCGTCGGGCGTTTTTTCATGCCGTTTTTGCAAGACTTTTTCACGGCATTTTGCAATCGGTTTACGGTGAGTTTTCAAAAAAATGTCTGCCGATTTTAAGTTGCCTATTGAAAAATCTTTGCAAGGTTGTTACAATATTTTTATACAAAAATGAAGGGGAAAATTATGGAAGAGACGAAAAACGAAGTCGCGGCTTTGCAGGCAGACGACACAAAACTCTCGAAACGCAATTTCTTTATGTTTCCGCTCGGAACGTTGGGCAGAGATTTTCTGTACAACTTTTTCAACGGATACCTGCTTTCGTTCTGCGTGCTGACAAAGCACCTTAACGTCGCGCAGTTTACGGCAATCACGTTCATCATCGTGGCGGCAAGAATTTTTGACGCGTTCAACGATCCGATTATGGGCGGCATCGTCGAAAACACTCGTACGAAGTGGGGCAAATATAAGCCGTGGCAACTCATCGGTTGCGTGCTTACGGCAGGCGTTATTATCGCTCTTTTCAATATCCCTGCGGACGGATGGGGATTTATCGCGTTGATTGCGGTGATGTATTTCCTGTTCTCGATCACGTTTACGATGAACGACATCTCCTATTGGGGAATGATGCCCACGCTCACAAGCGATCCGCACGACAGAGATAAACTCATGTCTTTCACGCAAATCATCGTCGCTATAGGCGGCGGCTCGGCAGGACTTATCGTCCCGACGCTCACCGCAGGCGATATGGCGATAGGGGGCAATGCGCAAACCGGTTACGGCGTGCTTGCAATCGTTGCGGCGGTGCTTATGTGCGGTTTTCAACTGTTCACCATATTAGGTGTAAAAAGAAAAACCGTTGTCCAAAAATCTCGTCAAAACTCCGCCCATGAAACTAAAAGACATGTTTCGCGTGCTGTTCAAAAACGACCAACTTATGTGGTGCGCGCTCGTCATGTTGCTTTTCAACGTCGGCACAAACGTAGTCGGCGGCGGTTTGGGAATGATGTACGTGTATTTCGAGTTCGGTTACAGCGGAATGCTTTGGACAGTGTTTGGCGTAGGCTTTGCCGTGGTTTCGGTGGTGTTTACGCTCATATATCCGTGGCTTGCTAAGAAATACGGCAGAGACAAAATTTTGTATTCGTGCGGAATCGCAATCATCGCAGGTTACGCGCTTATGATGATTTTAGGACTCACCGTTCCGAACATTGTCTTGTTTGAGCTGCTCGGCATGAAATTCACGCTCCGCTTTATTCTCATGTTCCTTGCTTACACTGTGGCAGGTTGAGGCAGCGGCTTCTATATGATTATGGTCATAAACATGGCAAACACCGTCGAGTACAACGAGTATAGAACGGGCAAACGAGACGAAGGTCTCATATTCTCGCTTCGTCCTTTCACCGCAAAAATGGGCTCTGCGCTCATGCAAGGTCTTGTGTCGCTCGTGTACGTCATTGCAGGTGTTTTGACTTACACCAACAAACTCACGGATATCGACAGGGGACTCGGCGGCGACGCAACCTATGAAACCGTCATCGCGCAAGTGCCGGGAGATAGCAAAATCAAACTGCTCGTTTTCACCTGCGTTATCCCGATGGTGTTCCTTGCAATCGCGCTTATCATCTACAAGAAAAAATGCGTTCTCAACGAGGCGAAGATGGCGGAAATGATGGCTGTTATCGAAGAACGCAAACTTGCCGCCGCGCAAAACGAAGACGTGGAAAGTAATGACTAATTATTAATTGCAGCACGGGCGCAGAAAAAGTTTGTCATTTCGTTTCCACGAGATCCTTCGACTATGCTCAGGATGGCGGACTTTTTTCGGTCGCGCCCGAAACGAAAACTTGTTCTAAGCGTACTTATTAACGGACTGTGCGACTTCGAAGACGTAACACGAGCCGCAACGGCGGCGAGCAAATTGAGCGTCGGACTTGATGGATAGTACGAGAATGCGTGGCGTTCTGTTGCGTAGCTGCCACGCAGGCGAAGTGGCATAACAAGAAAAATGGCGTAAGTTATGTCTCGACCGAGTGTTGTCCCCCGCTACGCGGTCACCGTGGGTTCCCTGTAAGGGGGAACGGTGATAGGGAAAACACCTGAGGAAAGGGGAAAGTTGCATTTAGGGTTTTACAAGCAAAACTTTTGTAGAGCCGTGAACAACATGCGCCTTACGGCTGGATGTTTCGGCCGGCTCAACATGACAGGTGGTGGTGGGACACCCACACCCGAAACGAACAACTATTCGGAGCGTACTTAGAAACGGAGTGTCGGTGCTTTTTTGCGCTATATTATATATAAATATAGCTATTTATTACCCAATATTTCAAAATCGTTTGACAAAAGACGCGCGGTTTGGTAAATTAGATGTCGAGCCGCTCGAAAGTGGTTTTTAAGTCAATCAAAAGATTGCACCTATGTCGGCGAGACTGGTTAGAGGAGGTAAAACAATGTACGCAATAGTTGAATGTGGCGGCAAGCAATACAAAGTCGAGAAAGACATGCTCATCAAGGTCGAGAAAATCGATGCCGAAATCGGTGACGTGGTCGAACTCAAAACGCTCATGCTTGTTGACGACAACGGCAACGTAAAAGCGGGCGCAGACGCAAACGGCGTGAAGGTCAGTGCAAAAGTCAACGCACAAGACAAATTCCCCAAAGTCTACGTTTTCCATTACAAAGCCAAGAAGAACATCAGAAAGCGTCAAGGTCATCGTCAACCGTATACCGAGTTGAAGATTGTTTCAATCGAGGGTTAAACGATGGTCAAGGTTAAGTTCTCAACACAGGACGGCAAGTTCGTGGGCGTTGAATGCTCGGGACATTGCGAATACGGCGACGAAGGCGAAGATATCGTTTGTGCGTCATTATCGTCCGTGATACAGACTGCGGTGCTTGGAATTATGCACATAGTCGGAGTGAACATAGCGTTTGAAACCGATGCAAAAGACGGATATTTGTACGCAATGCTTCCCAAATCTATGTCAAAGTCGCAAGAACACGACGCAGATATCATTTTGAGAACGGCTTATCTAGGGGCGTCCGATCTCTATGAAAACTTTTCGGACTATATATCATTGGAGGTAGAATAATATGTTTATGAATATACAATTGTTCGCTCATAAAAAAGGTACGGGTTCTTCTCACAACGGTCGTGACAGTGAGTCAAAAGACTTGGACCGAAGCGCGCTGACGGTCAATTCGTTCTCGCAGGCAACATTCTCGTTCGCCAACGCGGCACGAAATATCATCCGGGCAACAACGTTTCCATCGGCAAAGACGATACGTTGTTTGCACTCATCGACGGCGTCGTGAAATTTGAGCGTGTTGGAAAAGACAAAAAACAAGTTTCTGTTTACGCACAAGAGCAATAATCAATCCCGCCCGATAACAAATCGGGCGGTTTTTCTATTATGTGGCAATTTTCGCTTTTGGCGAGTTTTGTCGCAACGCAAAAGACAAATGCGTTCGCACGCGCGAGCGTACGGGCGTACGATTTTATTGATAAATCAAATTGTTATATAATAATATTTAATATATATGGCACTCAACGAGTTTACGATTAAGAAAACGGAAACTTTCGACGTCGGGCAAACGCTCGATTGCGGACAGGTTTTCCGCTACGTTTTCGACGGCGAAGAGTACAAAGTGCACGCAAAAAATCACGTGGCATACATCCGTGAAAACGGGGACGAATACGTCGTGCGATGTGACGATAAGGAGTTTTTTGAAAGATACTTCGATTTCGACACCGATTACGCGGCGATACAAGCCAAGGTCGATGATTGCGAGTTTATGCACGAAGCAATCGAGTTCGGCAAAGGCATACATATTCTCAGGCAAGACCCTGTCGAAGCGATTTTTTCTTTCATCATCTCGCAAAACAACCATATTCCTCGCATAAAGGAATTATCGAGCGCATTTGCAATTCGCTCGGCGACGATATGGGCGATTATCACGCTTTTCCAAGCGTTGAAAAACTCGCAAGCGCAGGCGTTGACTTTTATAAGAACATCGGTGCGGGGTATAGGGCAGAGTATCTCGACAGAGTTGCAAAGACTCTCGTCGGCACTGACGTGAACGAGTGGAGCGCGCTTTCTACGGTCGAATTGCGCAAAAAACTTTTGTCATTGCACGGCGTAGGACGTAAAGTTGCGGATTGCGCTTTGTTGTTCGGATTCGGAAAATTTGACGTCTTTCCCGTCGATACGTGGATAAAAAAGATATACGAAGACGAGTATAACGTGCAAGACGCCGAAAAAATGTCCGAAATTTTGGTGAAAAGATACCAAAATTACGCAGGTTTTGCACAGCAATGGGCGTTTTATTACAAAAGAGTGAAAAAAGTATAGACAAATCGCCAAATATGTATTAAAATAGGTTTATCAATATAAAATGTATAGTTCAAGTCCGCTTTTTGCGACTTGGAAGAGGAGAGAAAGATTATGGCAGCAACAAAAAAATACGTTGTTCTTGCAGACATCGAAAGCGTCAGAGTTCCTTTTAGCGTATTCGCATCCGCACTTGAAGAACTTTCACGCATCGGCGAAATTGCAGCGTGCAAATTCTACGGCTATTCCGCAAAACGTACCAAAGATTACGGCGAATTCATTCAAGAAAACAGCTACGACGCACTTTCCGCACTTCCCAAGAAGAGAAAGGGTAAACTCGACCTTCGCCAAGTCATCGACGCGGCAAGACTTGCACAGTTCCCCAACATCGACGGTTTCTTCCTTATCTACGGCAACGGCGACATCACTCCGCTCATTGCATACCTTAAGGCATACGGCAAAGACGTCGTCGCAGGCGTTGTAGAGCCCGACAAGAACTCCGTGCTTTGCAACAAGGTCATCATGCTCGATGCCACCGCAACCACGCAAACCGTGCTCAACGCAGGCTACAAGAAAGTCGCGCCCGCACCCGTTGCAAAGAAGGTTGCAGCACCCAAGGCAGAGCCCGTTCAATACGCAGCTCCCGCTCCTGCTCCTGCTCCGCAACCCGCTCCCGCACCGCAACCGGCTCCCGCGCAAACTCAACAACAAAGCGAAGAAGCGGCTCAAATGGCTCTCTTGCTCGAACAATTCAACAAGATTCTTGCGAGCAACGACTGATCGTTTCAATCGAAATTCAAAAGCGATACGCCTTGTGCGTATCGCTTTTTTATTACAAAACCACCGGATAGTCCGGTGGCCATTTTTGTATAACAACGTTCAATATATTATAAAATCGAGTTGAATTTGGCATTGTTAAAACGCAAATCCGAGAATATGCAAAAGCATGCATTATGTTGTATTGACATAGCGTCACGCGCGTTGTATAATTTCCATATAATGGTTTGAAAACCATAGGGAAGAAGGAGAAAAAATATGAAAAAAACACTCGCATTGTCTATCGTTGCAGTTCTTCTGTTTGCTTGTATGTTTTCGCTTGTGGCTTGCAACAATTCCAAAATCGTCGGCGTATATGAAATGACGGATATTTCCGGTTCGATGACGTACAACGGCACTACAACTCGACTTACTCGCGACCTTTACGAATACTACACGATTGAATTCAAAAAAGACGGTACGGCAATCGTAAAAGCAAAGGGCAGTGGAGCAGGTCAATATATCGAAAACAAAGGCACGTGGACGGAAGAAGACGGCGTGATTAAACTCAAAAGCACGCAGGGCGGTTTTACGGTTGTCGAAGAAATGAAATGGGATAACGGCGTCATCACCTACTCGAACAGACAAAGTGCAAACGGCGTCTCGGTGAATATGACAATCGTACTCGCGAAAAAGGCTTAAACGATAAGAAAAAACAAAAAGAATAACGGCTTTATGCCGTTATTCTTTTGCAAAAAAGCGGTTTATTGTTATGAAAATAATAAGTAAACGTTGTTTTGTGTGAAATAAACTGAATTTGAAAATCTGTAAAAAGAATACTTTTTCGTTGCTATTGCAGATGGATTTTGAATATGATATAATAAACATAAAGGAGATGCTTATGGGGCTTTTGGACTGGTTGTTCGGCACTTCAAACGATAATTCAACAAAAAAGAACACAACCGAAAAATCGCGCGATCCGTGGCTATACGACGATGAGTGTGACGATTGCGGCGATCCCGTCGAAGATTGCGAGTGTGATGATTGCGGCGGAGATTGCGAAGATGATTGAGTTTTTGGAAAAAGACCGAGAATTTGTCGTATGAAACGAAAATAGAGTACGTTTTCAAAAATATATTTTCAAAGTTAAGGAATAAACGATATACTTTTTGAAAAATTGTGTAAATAGTGAAAAAATATCGGCGCATATATCGTTTTATATTTACAAAACATTATATTTCGGATATAATCCATAATTGTAAAATGAATGCGTAATCCGTTCAAATTTGCGGAACGCCGAAGGGAATAATGGATATAAAAGACAAGATTTACAATTTGCGAAAAAAGAGCGGATTGTCACAGGAAGATTTGGGATTTAAGTTGGGCGTATCGAGACAAACCGTCTCGAAGTGGGAAGCAGGTTTTGTTCAACCGAGTTTTGAAAATTTGAAAAGTTTGTGTGACGTTTTTCAAGTTTCCTTGAGTTATTTTGAAGAAGTTGCGGATTGTGCGGACGAAGCGGCGGCAGACGTTGACGACGACATAAGTTCCGTTGACGACGAAAACGCAGACAATATTGCGACGGCTTCCGATGAAAAAACAAAAACTCCCGAAAAGAACGATATAAAAACGAGAGCGATTTATATAACAAGTGCCGTGATACTTTCCGTGTTGTCGGCAATTATGCTCGTGCTCAGCGTTGTCGTCGGATTCGTTGCGTTTTCTTCAAACAGCGGTGACGTAACCGTGAGCAATTACAAGTTCGACACCGGAGCTTTTGTGATTTGTATTGTCGCTTTCGCGTTGTTTTTCTCTTTTGCAATCGTTTTGAGCGTCAGAGCATCTAAATGCCAAAAGAACACCGAATGTTAACTATTGTTTACACAAATGTAAACATATGTTGCTTGTTTGGACGCTCGCGGAAATGTTATCCTAAAAGAAAAGGGGGGCAAAAAATGAACACACAAAAAAGATTGTTTCCGATTTTGGTTTCCGTGATTGCGGTTATACTTTTTGCGATTATTCTCGTCGCAACGTTCACGACTTCAAGATCGTATGCCGAAGCGTTAGATTCTGCACATGAAAACGAAAGCGCGAGAAATGCAACCACAAGGGGTATTTACACGTCGCTTTCGATTTCAATCAACGGCGGCAACGGAAAAGTTTGGACGACGGTGAAGAACGACGTCACGATATTCCCGTCAACGGTTATAGTTATCGTTGAGTTGTATTCTTCCGAAACATATCAGGAATCCTATCAGAATATGACGCTCGAACAAAAGGTTCAGACGGGCGATCTCAATCTCGGAAAGACGATAACGGCAGAAGCGTCAACCGGCGGCGTGCAAAAATACTGGCTCGGAAGAACTCGATACAAAGTGGACAACGGCGCATGGAAAGAAATGAAGACAGGCGTCTGCATTTACGATGCAAACGGCAATTTCGTGAGCGTCGCATAACGCAATTTTGTCACGCATAATACGAATGTAAAGTTTTGTTGACAAAATGTAAACTTATGTTGGTATCATTTCAACTTACTTTATTATATCTTATATCATAAATTGTTTAGTTATGCGGTTATAACAAATAAGAGCAATGCTCTGATTGATTAAATATAGGAATAATGGAGACTTCTCTATGAAAAAAAAGGTTTTAAATATTTTTTTAATACTGATTTTTGTTTTATCTTCTTTGTTTTTTTCGTCATGTGACAAAAGCTCAGATGGCAGCATAACAGATGGTTGCAGCCACATTCCGTTTTTTGTGGCAATTAGTTTTGATGGCAATGTTCCAAAAAAATATAATGTAATCAATTTTGGTAATTATAATTTCGAAGCACATGCTCGAGTTATTTCTTTAGATAAAAAAATCTTGTTGTATCCTTATACATATTATAAGACCGAATCCGGACAATATGATGTGTCAGAATATATGCTTTTGACCGTGCCTAGATTAACTAAAGAGACACTTTTTACAAATTCTAGGGGAGAAACTTACCATCCGGAAAATATTCGTGATGCAGGAGACTATGTTATTACGTGGAAATTGAAAGACGGATACGAAAACATAACAGACGATGCGATTTTTACACTATATCTAACAGTTGCATATCCAAACTAAGTTATCATCGTATAGGAGATTAGAAATGAAAAAAATTCTAAGCGCATTATGCTTATTAATTATAGTTTTTAGTTTATTGTTCTGTTGTTCTGCTTGCGATAAAACAAGTGAAACAAAAAAAATTGAAGTGGCTTTCCATTGCGGAGATACATATGAAACTTTTGTTGACGGAATGGGAATTTTTTGTATTGCAAGACCATATTCGGGAAAAAGAAGAAGTCATTTCTCTTGACAGGGTGAGATATTATGATCAATCTCTTGGTGATGAGTGGACAAATATTGACGATTTTGATGCATTCTATGTGTTAGTTAGTTGTCATTCAAAGTATACAGATGGAACAAACACAATATCAGTAAGTGAAGTGCCGTTTTCGAATGAAGTTGATGATTTTCATGCACCGTATTTTAAAGTGCAAGAAAAAGGAAGATATTGTTTTATATGGTCGTTTTGTGATAAGGAAATCAGGGGCAAACTTATTTTCGAAGTTGAAATCGTATATATTATTTATTGAATTTAAAAAACATATTTTTATAAAAATGTAAAGTTTTGTTGACAAAATGTAAACATATGTTGGTAGAGTTTTTGTCGAATTTGTTGTATCCTGTCGATAAGGTGATGAGTGTAAATACACAATTCGCTAACAAGCAAACGCCTTGCCGAGCAGAGTATAAGTGCTAGGGGAAAATTCTCAAAAAGAATTTCTGTCGCATCTACGATTCTTCTTTTGATTTTTTTACCGTTCGTTTTTTTGTCCGAGTGAACTACGAATCGATTTTTTTGCGACAACGATGTTCCGTTTAGGATAATGCTCGGCATCGACGTATGCTGAAAAAACATTGACTCATAATTGTTTTTAGAATCAATAATGACAACAGTCAAATAAACTCCGTTTTGCGACGGAGTTTATTTGTATTATAAAACCACCGAATAGTCCGGTGGTTCTGTGGAGTTTTAGCGGTGAAAAAATTCCCTCTTTGATAGAATATGCATGTAGTCCGCAAAACTCACACACATACTGCAGGGGGGCAAATGAATGACACAAGCAGTTTATCACACACGACTTGGAATTGCAAATATTATATATTGTTCGCACTGTGACATATTTTTATGGACACTCTTTGTATGACACTATTATTTGTTCTTGGCATACAAAATGACGCATCATTTGAATCGAATTGATAATTATAACGAAAAAGTATGTTATTCGCTTTGAGTTTCTTGTTTGAGAAGGGTTGCATAGCGGAGCATTTGCTTGCGCGATGACACGCCGAGTTTGCCCAAAATGTTGTGGTTGTGATATTTGAGCGTGCCTTGTTGTATGTGGCAAATTTCCATAATTTCGTTTGCGGATTTGCCTTCGAGATACAAGCCGAAGATTTGTTTTTCGGTTTTGGTGAGGGTTTTCAGCCCCGTTTTGAACATTTCGTAGTCGTCGGGAGATACCTCGTTTTTACGAGAGTAGGCAAGGCGGTTGATGTCCGCTTGTTTTTGTTCGAGAGAAAAACCTTGTTGGTTGCATTGCGTGCGGAGTTTTTCGGTTTCCTCATCTTTGATTCTATCCTGTTCGGCAAGAAATGCAAAAAGGTCGTCTATTTCGACAAATTCCGACTCGGCGTTCTTGTGTTCTTGTTTCTGGATTTGCTCTATGCCCTTGAGAAGCGGACGCAAGAAACGTTTGCTGAAAAACACGCATACTGCAACGGTCATGCCGACAAGCAGCAACACTAGCAGTACCACCGAAATGACGTTGTTTGCAACGGTTTTGTCGTATTCTTCCTTTGGATAGGATACGATAAGCACATATTCGTCGCCGCATATAATGGCAGATTGCGCCTTGGAAACGAAAGATGAATTGCCGTCGCGCGAATGCAATGCGGTCAGTCCGCCGCCCATGTCTTCAACGGTAAGTTCGCCTTGCGGGGGTAGATAGTAGCCCCCGTACACGCCTGCCGAAAATCCGTTGACGGTATTGTATGTTCCGCCGTTTTTGGGGAAGAACATGCAGGTTAGATGTTCGAGCTGCGTCGATTGTGCAAAATACTTTTTGAAGTAGTTTTCGGAGATTTCAAAGCCGCACACGCCATAGACTTTATTGTTGTTTCCGACGATTGGCACAACGAAGTTCATCGTGCGCTCGCTGGTGTCGTAAAGTCTTGAAATTTGCGTTAGACGCGGAGTTTTTTCGGCGGATTCGAACAAAGCAAGCACCTTGTCGCCGTCGGGCAGGTTGGCAAGATTGAATTCAAGCCGCCACTGACGGTGGGGCATGACGTCGCGATTGCGTCCTATGTCCGAAATGCCGCGGTAGAGAAGCAATGTTTCGTCGGTTTCGTCGAGGGAAGCACGTTGGAAGTACAGACCCGTTTTGGAGTATTCCGCACCGTCGATATGTGTGTTTACAGTGGCATCGAGCATCAAAAACGCGCCTGAACAGTCGGTTTTCATCAACTCTATACCAAGTTTGTCAAACAATATATTTTGAAGTTCGGCAATGCGCGTCGCATCGTCGTTCAAGTCATCGAATGCTATGCCCTCGGATGCGAGATATGCGTTGGTTTTCTGGGCAACCGAGTAGGAGAGCGAGTTGCCCATTCTTGTCATATCTTCAAAATATTTGGACACTTGCCGCTCGTAAGTGCGCATCTGGAACGCAAGATTGTTTTCAACGCTTTCCTTTGCGGTGGAGAAGTGCCCGAAGAAGAACAGACCACACCCCAAAAACGACAAAACGATAAGCGCAAGCGCAAGCATGTACCAGAACAGTTTGTGCTTCATGGACGATTTTTTTGGTTTTATAATTTTCGGAGTGTTCATATATTGCTGTCGGTTTATGACGAAAAGCGTCGTTTTCAAGACAAAAAACGCGGATTTTTGCGTATTTTGTATTCTCTATGTCGTTTTTGTGCGGCGATTAAGCGGCGGGGAGAGTGAGAAACATATCAACGAGTTGGTCGGTGATGTTCTCATAGGTTTTGCCGTTTTCGTACAGTGATGTCAGTCCCTTTTGCAGTTCGCGAATTTTGGAATAGAGCGTGTATGTGTTTGGAAAGTAGCCTGCCATCGACGGCTCGGATAGGAAGGTGCAGGATTCCACGGTGGACTTCAAGGCGGAGTAGGTGTTTCTGAAAGCCTCCGTCTTGAAAGTGTAAGAGTTCAACTTGTCGAACGCGCCGATTTTGACCGGCATATAACCTGTTTGAGCGATGAAGTCAAGGTTGCGTTTTTCATCGGTGAACCATTTTGCAAAGACAGCGGCAGCCTCAGCTTTTTGCGGTGTAGTCTTGTAGGCGCAAAGCCCTACGCCTGCTTGCGTTGCATACTTATTGCCGCTTGAAGCCGGCACGGGCATGACTTTGAGATTGGTCGGCTCTTGAGTGTTGTCGGGGTAGGTGATTGTGTCGTTGTAGTAGAGTACGGCGGCGGAGGAGGATATGCCGGCTACGGTTTGTCCCGTCATAACCTGCGTGTTGGAATATAGGTCGGACACGACGATATGCCCTTTGGCGATTGCCGAGGCAAACTTTTTGTAAGAGGCAATCAGTGTGTCGTTTTGCTTGTACCAATCGTCTTGGTAGAAATCGACTGCGCCTTGGCTTATTGCGTCAAGCTCGACGGAGCGCATGAGATAGTCGAGAGCGCAGAATGGCTTTCCGCCGGAATAGTTGTAATATTTTTTCGGCAACGGAGAAGAAACCGTCCCATGTTGCAAGATCGTCGTAGGTCACGTTTTGAGCGTTTGCGAACCTGTCGAATGCGCTGCCTGCCAAAAAAGAGTAGATGGGTGGACTTTGAAACGGGAAGCACCGAGAGCGAGTTGTCAACCATGCCGTCAGAAACGAATTCTCCGACAAATTCCGAAAGTTCGCTTGCCGAAAAAGCGTCTTGCCAGTTGAGCAGGTTGTTTGCGCCAAGTTCTTGCGCGTTTGAGTTGTGACAGAAGAACAGGTCCGGCATGGCAGGTACGCCTGCGACTCCCTTTGCGCATTGACGAGCTTTTGCCCGATTTGCGAGGCGTTGGACATGAGCGTAACGTTGACGATGATGCCTTTTTCCTTGCCGACGGTGCGGTTGAAATCATCGACGTATCTGTTCATGGGCGAATCCGCCTGCTCACCGTAGACGTGCCACATCGTGAGCGTGACGGGCTTTTGGGGGGTAAGCAACGTTTCTTGCTTATCGCATCCGAAAAGCAAAAGCGCAAGCATACAAATAAAAACTATGATCGGCAAAATCTTTTTCATAAAGATATTCCTTATGTTGCGGAGCAATCCGCGAGAAGTGTCCGACAAAAAATTTTGAAAAAAATCCAAACTTTTTTTGAAGTTTCCCTACCTTTTGGGGTTTTGGGTAGGGGACAAGAGACACTTTAATCCATATACTTTTGATGATGATATAGTGTTGATTTACAAGACAGTATATATCAATATACTTTATTGCATAAATCACTATACCATAGCAACGAGAAATTTTCAAGAATTGATAATAAAAATTTCTCGGCAACAACGAGGGCGAACCTCGCCCTAAAACAACATCGAAGGAAGGAACGTAATATGAAACAAACATTGACAAAAACAAGACTATCGATGACGCTGCTTGTTGTTTGTTTTGCGCTTGTGCTTGGCATAGTGCTGTTTTGCAACGCAAGCACGGCTTATGCAGAAAGCGGAGAAATCGATACGCTTGAAGTTTCGTTCAATAAAGTGGGAATCGGCGATAGTCTTGCCGCTGCGTTTGTATTCGAGAACGAAACGGAAAGAACGCTCAAAGTTCCTGCGGGCGCAAACTATACGGCAACGCTCGTATTCGTATCCAAAAACGGACAAGCAACAACGTTGTGGGAAAAAGACAGTGCGTCATTTTCGTGGAGCAGAGTTGAAAACCAACTGATCGAACAGAAAGTCGCGTATTGCATCCGCGTCAGTTTTGCGCCGAAAGAAAACTATAAGTTGTCTAAACAAGCAGACGTGCTTAAAAGTCATATGAAAGTGTCGGGTGCGGAACTCGGCAAAGGCAAGGATATAGAACTTTGGGACAGCGCAGGACAAAACAGCATTACAACGGAAATAGAAATGGATTTTCTCATTTCCAGAGGAATGACGTATGTCGGTTATCCGCGATACATATCTCCCCGAATCAACGAAAAGGTGTCGGGTAAAATCGCCACAGAATATACCGATACGGGTATGTGGATAAGCGGTGCGCCTGCGCCGTATACCTATGAGATAAAGCTTGCGCCCATAGGAATGGAAATTCAAACGAGCAACGTTTTTGAAGAATCGAATTGCTACTATCAGATAACCGCAAAAAACTCAATGGACGGCGGAACGATGTACATCACCGCAACGGCAAAGGACGGACAGACTTGCGATATTCCCGTCACGATTGCAGCCGTATCGGGCGGACACGAGCATACATGGGTTGAAAAAATCGAGAAGATAGATTTCGAGCATCACGGCTATACAAAATGTACCGACCCTGCTTGTCCCGGCGTTGCCCCTGCTTTTGACAAAGGCTCGCATTATGCAAGCCACGAGTTTAGCGGCGGATGTACCGCATCATGCACAATGTGCGGCGACCTTGGCAATCCCGACGCAAAGCACAATTTCTCTGCCATTGCGAGCGATGACGACGCAAATTGCCACGTGTTTAAGTGCGTTTGCGGAGAATTTGAAAAGGACGCAAGCGGCAACGTCAAAAAAGAAGTGCACAGTGGCGGAGAGCAGACTTGTTTGAGCGGTGCGCAGTGCGACGTTTGCGGCAAAGAATACCTTGCAGCGACAGGGCATAAATACGAATTCAAATCGTTCGGCAATAACGACGGCACTTACACGCACCTCGGATTCTGCAAATATTGTAAAGAAGAAAACACGAGCTTAAGACATGCTCCGCAAGGCGGCACGGCAACTTGTCAAACTCGCGCAACATGTACCTATAAAGATTCCAACGGCGATGTGTGCGGTTGTGTACACGGAGATTTGAAGGCACATAATTTCGTGGATGGAATTTGCACGGAATGTGGCTCCGACAAGTACATAAAAGACATTATCATCGATGTGCCGGAGTATTACAAGGGCATGATTTACAAGCCGTTGTTTTATCCGGGGATCGTTAAAGGCAACATTGTGGATATGGGAATCTATTATCACAAAGCGTCGCTAAGTCTTGACGGAAGAATTCCCTTGAGTGGTTACTACAATTTTGAAGAGGTGACGATTGAAGAAAACAGCGTAATTTATTACATATTCGAACCGCAAACAAACTGCGAATTCCCCGAAAACCTTGACGATATGAAAGTTTCGTTGACGCACGGAGAATTGTTGAAAAAAGAGATCAGAGTAAGCGACGGAAGGCTGGTTTTGGTTGTGTTGCTCCGCTTAGACAGCGTGGTACAGTCTGTTGACATCGACTTTTCACAACCTCTCACAGGCAATCCTGCAGAAATGCTGAACGTCACCGAAAAAAACGGACTTGAATTTATAATCAACAGCATCGGACCGTTGGATAACGGCAAGATTATTGTAAACACACCGATAGAAATCGACATAACCATAAAAGCACCGACAGGCAAATTGTTCCAGAGTCGGGACGATAGCATAACCGTTGATAATTGGCTTTGTGACGTCAGAATCCCGTCGGGAAGCAGTATTCTGAAACGAACTCTAAGTGCGGATTTGAAGGAATTTAATCTCATCATTCAAACTTCGAGACCAATCGACTGCCCGCACGAAACGGTTGTTTTAGAGGCGGGAAGACCTGCAACCTGCACCCAGGACGGAATAAAGGATAAGTATGTTTGCGCAGGGTGCGGAGCAGCGTTTTTCGACGCCGCTCGCACTCAGGTGTGGTACGACGTAATTGCGACAATACCCAAAGGACATTTGGGTGTACGTCACGACGCAACGCCTTGCTCCGAGGGCAAGGACGGCAATATCGTGTATTTCGAGTGTCAGCGCGAGGAGTGTGGAAAACTCTTTTCGGACTCCTATTGCAACACTGAAATCACACTTGAACAAACGATCATCCATGATTTTAAGACAGAATGGTCGTCAAACAAGGATAAGCACTATCACGAGTGCAAAAACTGCACCGTAATCAAGGACGAAGCCAACCATCGTCCCGACAAAACGGCGGCAACCGAGGATGAACCCGTCAAGTGCCTCGATTGCGGATATATCATTGCACCTGCACTTGCACACATCCACAACACTACGTTTGTAGATGAGATTGGCGCAACCTGCATGAAGGAAGGGTCGAAATCTTATTATAAGTGTAGCGGTTGCGAAGTGAAGTTCGAAGACAAGGAGGCAACTAAACCTATCACTGACGAAAGCACGCTTGTGATTGCCAAAGCACACAAGTTCGGCGCGTGGATAGCCGAAGTGCCGGCAACCGAAGAAACGGAAGGCGTGAAAGGGCACAAAGATTGCGATTTCTGCGGAAAACATTTTGACGAAAACGGAACGGAGATCGCCGATCTTACGATAGCAAAACTCGTAAAGGTGGAAATCACAGTTGTCGGTGGCACGGGCGGCGGCAGACTTACTGTCGGTGAAAGCGCAACAGTAACGGCAGAAGATAAAGAAGGCAAAGTATTCGCAGGTTGGAAAGACGAAAGCGGCGAAATCGTAAGCACCGACAAGAGTTATACCTTTACGGTGGCGGAAGGAAGAACCCTTACTGCCGTGTATGAGGATGCTCCCGTAGAAAAGGAAGGATTGTCCGGCGGAGCGATTGCTGGTATCGTAATCGGCACGTTGCTGTTTGCGGGAATCGGCGGATTTGCAATCTTCTGGTTTGCGGTCAAGAAAAAGAACTTCAACGATCTCGGCGATGCTTTCAAGCGCATGGGCGAGGCGATGAAGAACAAGTGCAAAAAGAATAAAGACTGACAAAATCGGCACTTTATGTGCCGCATTTTGCCTTGAAAAATACAAGTTTTGCAAAAAAACATAATTGATTTCACATCGCAAATCCCAAGCGCGATTTGAAATATATGAATCAAAAAAACTATCTAATAAAAAGGAGAAAACTATGAAAAGAAAAACATTCATCGCGATTCTGGCAATCGCAATGGTGCTTGTCTTGTCACTTGCGGTTCTCACTGCTTGCAACAACAAAAAGCACGATTTTTCAAGCAAGTGGGAGTATGACGAAACGAGCCACTGGCACGAATGTATGACGAAAAAGCACTCGGATGTGGCGGACAAAGCCGACCATACTTTCGATGCAGGCGTTGTCACCACTCCACCCACGGAAGATGCTGCAGGTGTGAAAACTCTCACTTGTACGGTGTGTGGTTATCAAAAAACGGAATCCGTTCCCCAACTCGGACACACGTTCGATATGGACAACTGGAAGCATGACGCCACCAAACACTGGCATCCCGCAACATGCGCGCATACCGACTTGAAAAAAGACGAAGCAGAGCATACATGGAACGAGGGCGTTATCACCAAACCCTCAGACTACGGCGTTGTGGGCGAAAAAACCTTCACTTGCACGGTATGCGGATACAAAAAAGACAGAGCCCATCGACGCACTTGACGCAAAAGACAATGAAATCGTACTTAAAGAAGGCAAAACGTTTGGCAAGGAATACGACGGAGAAGTTGTTTCGATTACGAAAGACGATTTCGTAATTGAAGGCAATCGCGAACTTGCATTTATGTTCAAGGCAAAAGGCGCGGACGACAATACGTACGTCGAAACCGCCCCGAAGAAAGCCGGCGAATATACCGTGAAAGTCAGCGTAGAAGCCACGGCGGAGTGGAAAGCCGCGACAAAAACTTTCGACTTTGAAATCATCAAAGCAGACATCGTCGACTTTACAATCAGCAATGCAGACGCATTCAATAATATCTTTGTCGGCGCAACGAATATCCCCGATCCCACAACAAATTACGTTGAGATCGGCACCGGTTACGGCGCAAAGACTATCTTTTGGGAACAACAACTTGAAAATGGCGTTTGGAGCCGTAGCCTTACAAAAGAAGAAGTTATACAACTTAAAACGGGAACGTTCCGAGTGCACATTAAATATGCGGAAGGCGACAACTACAATTTCGGAGACGCGTTCGTCATATTCACTATGAAGGCGAAACCAAGAAGGCTTACCGTTAAGAGCTTTTCGGGCAAAATGTACGACGGTAAACCTTTTGCGAATTTCACCTTTGATAACCTCGTTAATAAATTTAGCGCAACTATAATTGACGGCGTAGAAAATATCACGTCGGCTACGAACTCCGGCGAGAAATATGTAGAGTTCCGCAGGAAAGGCGAAGATTTGTGGACAAAGGTAACAGACGTCAACATTCCCAAAAACGCAGCCGAATATGAATACCGCATCGGCGTCACGGCAACGGACGAATGGGAAGAAGTGGTTTCCGAAGTAAAAACGTTCACAATCACACCGTATGAGTTCGTGCTTAAACTTGGCTACATTAAAGATCAACAAAGTCAGTCGTATGATAGAGGCAAAACGTTTTTATTCGGACAATACGAAAATCTTATCGTAGGTCAGAAAATCCAACTTTGGCTTGACAACGAAAAAAGCAGGGTTTGAAACCAGAGAAGGAAACAACAGTGTTTTCTATTTTATCACTGACCAGAAAAAGCAAGTAACGACGAACTGTTTCTTCCTTAAAATAGAGAACATTTCGAACCCTGTTATGGAAAACTACAAAATCGTTACCAAATCCCCATCCGTAACGACAGTTGAGATCACGGTTGTTGAGAAGTTAACCACCGGAAAGTCCACCTCCGGTTCGATCCAAATGGTAGACCCGACAGAAAAAAAGATTTACGCGACTGTTGAAAAGGGATACTTCCAGGTCGGACAAACGGTTATAGTTTACAAAAAGGATGGCACAATATTGGGCGAAGCCACGATTACAGAAATCAGCGCCAGAGACACAACAAGTGCAAGTGGTTGTGCAATTCCTTCCGACGGTAGAGTTGCCATAGTTTTGGATAATGTATCTAATGATATGCTGAGTGGCAAAATCGTAGCAAAATAACTTAAAAGTTATTATCTGATCAAAATAACGGATAAGCGGGTGTAAAAACCCGCTTATCCGTATCGTGTTTTATAAAAATAAAGGAGACATCGATGAAGAAAAAATCATTGCTTTTCTTTGCGCTTGCGCTGGCGTTGTCGCTGTGTCTTGCGCTGGTCGCTTGCGGTGATAAGGGGAATGCTGCAATCGAGCTCGGAAGCGACAGTGGTGTGAGCGTTGTGGGTGTGTTTGACAATGGCTCCACGCTGTCAGCCACCCACCATGCCACCGATAGCAAACAAGGCAAGACTGCTATTTTGGCAATCGACAAGCCGTACGACGGCGCAAAAGTTGCCGTATTTGACATCGCTGTCACAAAGGGTGGCGAAAAAGTGCAGCCGAGCGGTAAAGTGAAGGTTACTTTGCCCAAGCCGTTTGAGTCGGAACTCGGATATGTCACATATCACATCAAGGACGATAATACGGTAGAAGAACTCGCAACGACAGTTGACGGCAACAATTTGACTTTTGAAACGACAAGTTTTTCGTATTTTGTCGTTGCGGGCTTGGTAAATGCCGATCAACAACATATACACAGTTACGTTGAAAAAGTCACCGACAGGAATCTCGTGGACAACGCAACATGCCAAAGAAAGGCTGTGTATCGCCTTGTTTGCAGTATTTGCGGCAGTCTGGGCAGAGAAACGTTTGAATACGGCGAACTTGCACCGCACAACCTGCGCGAAGAAAAAAGGCTACGATCCATGGTGTGAAAAAGACGGACTTACCCACGGCAAACGTTGCATAAATCCGGGATGTACTTATACCGAGCAGAAGCCGATACCCGCTATCGGACACGATATGCAGGACGTTGCCGCCAAAGAGCCGACTTGCACCGAAATCGGTTGGAAAGCATACGAAAGGTGCGCCCATTACTGCGGAAAAACCGAAGGGTATGAGGAAATCCCCGCTACGGGACATAGTATGACCATACAAGTTCCGCGCGTTGAGCCTACTTGCGAAAAGTGGGGCCACGAGGAGTACAAAAAGTGTTCCAATCAAGGTTGTGATTACCACACCGACTACAATGGGTTGCCCGCTCTCGAGCACGATTTGCAAAAGCACGATCCCTGCGAAGCAACCTGCACCGAGGACGGGTATTGGGGAAGTTATTACACTTGCAAGCGCGAAGGTTGCGATTATTCGTCAAAGGTGGATAGATACGTCGAAAAAGCTCTCGGACACAATCTCAAACACCATGAGGCAAAACAAGCGGACTGCTTGCCCGGTTGGGACGAGTATGACGAATGTCAGCGCAAGGGTTGTGACTATAATACAAAGGTGGAAATCCCCGCCAACGGCAAGCATAGTTACGTTTGCGACGTGTGCACCACGTGCGGCGAACTTAACCCCGTTCGTTACACGCGCGACGGCGACTACATCTATTTCGGCCACTGGCCGCAAACCTGCGAGCGCGACGAAAACGTCGTTGCGAAACTCAACGAAATCGCAGGGACGCCGCCCCTTCCGCGTGATAAGACAAATCCCTACAATTGGGAAAGTCACGAGGGTGCTACTTATATGTGGCAAAAAATCGTTATATATAACGGCACGAAATATCTCGGCGTTCAAATGAACGAATATCGCGCGTCGGGGATTGATGCTCTGTACGATGATATTACGGACAACGGATATTATAGGTTAAATGTGTACTGGTTTAAGTATGAACCGATAAAGTGGAGAATTTTAACCACAAGCAACAATTCCGCCTTTATTATGAGCGATATCGCTTTGGATTTCTTTTCGATGCAACCGGACAGAAAGAGCGAGATTCGCGACGACTTACTTGCTTCGTACAACAATTCGCCGGGTGTCCCGGACGGAATTTACGCCAACAACTGGGAATATAGTTTCATACGCAGTTGGCTGAACGAGACCTTCTACAACGAGGTTTTCAACGAGTTGCAAAAAGAAATCATAAAAACCACGCGTCTCGACAACAGCGCGAGAAGTTCCAATCCGAACGACAACCCGAAGTATTACGGCTACGCGGAAAACGCAGGGAAAAACAAGTATGCAGACCAATGCAACGATACGGACGATAAAATATTCTTGCTGTCTTTGCGAGACGTTACCACCACGGCGTACGGATTTAATAAGGACGTATTAGCGGAAGATCCCGCAAGAAACCTGCAAGCATCCGATTTTGCCAAATTCCACGGGGTGTCGATGGGTAACACCCAAAAGGATTATGTTACCTGGTATACTCGTTCGCCCTCTCTCGCCGTCGGCAATCAGGGATACACGACCTTCGTTCTCTACAGGGATAATAAAGGCGTTATAAATTCCCCGAACCTTGTCGCGGAAGGCGGTGTAGTCCCGGCACTTTGGATAACACTGTAAGTTTGTACACGAGCAACAAAGCAAACGAGCCGTCTTTTTTGACGGCTCGATATTTTTGTAGTCTTTAGCGACAATAAATCACCACTTCCAAAATGCATGATACTCTCTTGTGTTGTTATATTTTTTATTTTTCACAAATTGAAATATTGAAGAATATCCTAATAAAAAACTAAAAATGGGGTATTGACAAGCCAAGATTTAAGGGGTATTATAAAATTGCTTAACGATTAAGCAAACGGTTAAGCAGAGAAAGCAATGCTTTTCAAGGAGGAATTATGAGAAAAGTTTTATCTATTGTATCGATTGCGTTGCTCATTGTGGCGATGACGCTTTCCATGGTTGCTTGCAACGAAACGGAAACTGTTACGCTCACTTTGTACGATAATGACGGAACAACGGTTTTGTCAACGCAAAAGGTTGAAAAGGGCAAAGCGCCTACTATGCCGGAAGCACCGACAAAAGAAGGCTTTACTTTCAAGGGTTGGTTTGTTACTCCGACCAGTGCAAAGGCGTTCGATTTTGACGCTCCGATGAAAGAGGACGCAAAAGCGTATGCGCAATGGCAAGACAACAGTTTTGTCGATACGAGAGACTGGGTTATTTCCGGCACTATGAACGGTTGGGGCAACAATCTTGCAACCAACTATCATATGACCAAAGCCGAGGGTGCAAACAACGTGTTTGAACTGAAAATCGACTTGCATGTCGGCGACGCTTTCCAACTCACGGTGTTGCTTGAAAGCGGAATTCTCGATTACAACAACGCAGACGGCGCGCGCGCTTCTTTCAGAAACCTTGTAGGTGCGGACGAATACATGGAAGCTGCCACCGGTCTTGACGAAAATAAAAATATCAGCGTCAAGCAAGACGGCAATTACACGCTCACGCTCACAACCGATTCCAATACAAGCAACAACCGCCTGACCGTCACGCGTAACGGCGACGCAAAGCCCGTTGAAGTGCAAGAAGTCGTCAATTATTACATCAAAGGCGCAGGAATCACCAACTGGGCAAACGTTTTCTCGCCGGCAACTCGTTTCGTTCCGGGCAATGACGGTAAACACACGTTGAAAGTTCAACTCAAAGCGGGTGAAGAATTCATGTTCATGGGCGCCGTAACAAAAGGCGACGAGATCAAAGAAAACAGCCAATATTTCAACATTACCAACGTTGATGAGGCAAGTATCGCATTGTTTACCGGGAAAACCGATGAAAACGGCAAACTTGTAGGTAATATAAAAACCAAAGAAGCAGGCATATATGACTTTGTTCTCGATCCCGAAAACAAAACTATCTCCGCAACCAAGAGCGCGGTTGACGCAACAGAATATAACTACTTCATCGACGGTAGTATTCTCGGTGGAACGTGGGGTGACTATCAAAAGTCGGCAAACCAAGCAAAATACAAGATGATACAAAAAGGTGACGTTTACACCTTGGAAAACGTTGTGCTCAACAAGGACGAAGAGTTGGTTGTTCGCGCACACAAAACAACCGATGAAGCACTTACATGGGACAATGTGGCTTTTGCATACGATGCGGAATATCTTGTCGGCTCGGTAGGTTTTTCGGCAGTAAGCAAGAATAGCAAAAACGTCAAAGTCGGCGAGAGCGGAACTTATAACATAACGTTCAACTCTTACAGCAAGGTTTTGACCATCGCAAAAGTGGGCAAAGACGTTTTTGTCAAAGGCACGATGAACGGCTGGGTACACGAGTTCAAAGACGAATTCAAGATGACCGCGAATGGCGAAAACAAAGACGTTTATGAAATTACGTTGACGTTTGCAAAAGATGTCGAATTCGGTTTGGACGTGTATAATATCGGTGCGCAAGAAGGCGGTGTTTGGGTTGGAAAGGATAAGCTCGGCACGGACGGCGACGCAAACGCAATATTCACGGTTGAGGGCAAAGGTAATCTCTGCTGCTCCGAAGCAGGCGAGTATCGAGTTGTTTACAACTATAAAACGGGCATCATCGATATTTATAAAGTACAAGCAACAGCATAACAATAATAAATGCCCCTGCGACGTTTTGTTGCAGGGGCATACCTAATTTCGGTGTAAAATCAGATTCGTATATCGCTTGACACGGCTTCTTTTCGGTTGATTGCGATGTCAAGACACTCTACGATTTTGTTGATCTTTTCATCGGAATGAGAATCAATAGTCAAAACGTTAGGAGCGTTTTTTTGACAAAACTTCGACACCATACTGCCCAGGACGACAATGTTTTGTGACTCTGTCGAAACGGGGGAATCGTCTTCTATAAACCGAACGTGATTCAATTGTTGCAACATGCGTTCCTTCAATTCTTCGCTGTTTGGTTTCAACGTAACGGCAGTCCAGTTGTCCGTGCCGAAAAGGGAGTTTGCTTTTTGTGCCACGGCATTGTAATCGGTTGTGATCTGATAAAACAAATCACCGTTCGGAATGACCGTATCGAGTGCGAGAAGGGGGCAAAAGTTTACCTCGCCAAGCGCACGGAAAAACGAGTTGTCGGTGTTGTAGCAAATGATTGCGTCGCAATTCGTGACACGCTTGACGGTTTTGTCAAAAGTAACTTGCAAGGAATATCCGACGGATGCAAGTTTATCGGAAAGTCTTTGGATGAGGAGCATCGTTTCGGCTTTGTAGGCAGAGGCGTCGTTGTCGCCGATATATATCGTTACGACGTCGGTGTTGCCACTGCTCAGACATTTTGCCGAGAAGTTGATGCGGTAATTATAGAGATTGACGAGTTGCCAGATTTTGCGTTTTGTGTCCTCGCTTATGCGCGAATCGTCCTTGTCGTTAAGGACGTAACTCACGGTAGCGACAGAAACGCCTGCCTCTCTTGCAATATCTCTCATTGTGACTTTCTTGCTCATAATAATCGGATTATACAATCTTAGTAGAAAAAAATCAATATGAAAATGAACATTCAGGCAATTTACCATCGTCCCGAAAGCAATTATTGCTTCGCAACGGGCAACAAGACGGTCGGATTGAGGATTCGCTTTGCAAAAGACGAAAGGATACGCAACCTGTCCGTTTTGTACAATACGAAATATCACATCGCTCAAAAACAGTTTAGACAAGAATTGGAACTGATTGCAAGCGATGCGAATTTCGATTATTACGGCACGACGCTTTGTCTTGACGATCCAAGGCTTGCGTATGTATTTTACTTTGAAAACAATGACAAGTCGTACTACTTTTGCGAAGACGGCTTGGTTTCCACATACAATTTTAACTTAGCATATTTTAATAGCTTTCAGTTTGCATACATCAATGACGACGACGTGAGGCAAAACGTCGAATGGCTAAATAATGCAGTGTTTTATCAAATCTTTGTGGATAGATTTTGCAAAACGGATACCGCTAAATCAAAAATTAACGCCAAATGGTGCGATTTGCCGACTCCGACTTCGTTTTTCGGGGGCAATCTTGACGGAATAACGAAAAATTTAGACTATATCAAAGGACTTGGCGCAACGGCGATTTACCTTACGCCGATTTTCAAAAGCAACTCGAACCACAAGTATGACACAATAGATTTTTATTGCATAGACGAGTCTTTCGGCGACAAAGAATCCTTAAAAAGGCTGGTCGAAAAGGCGCATGAAAAAGGAATGCGAGTTGTGCTTGACGCCGTATTTAACCACGTCAGTCGGGATTTTGAGCAGTTCAAAGACGTAATAAAATACGGCAAAAAATCAAAATACTTCGATTGGTTTGTCATAGACGGTGAAAAAGTCGAACAGAATCCGCCTAATTATGCGTGCTTCGGAGATTGTGAATATATGCCAAAACTCAATACTTGCAATAAGGAAGTGCAAAATTATCTTATTGGCGTAATGGTATATTGGATGAAAGAATGCGATGTTGACGGATGGCGTCTTGACGTGTCCGACGAGGTTTCGCACGGCTTTTGGAGAAAGGCGAGAGAAGCGGTAAAAGCTCAAAAATCGAACGCGGCGTTGATTGGAGAAAACTGGCATAACAGCGAGAGTTTTTTGAGAGGAGATCAGTTTGATTCCATTATGAACTATGCACTCACAAAGCGCATGATAGATTTTTGGGTTGATGAGAGCATAGACGGAAAGCAACTTGCCGAACAGCTCAATTCGCTTTATATGAGATATAGCGACGTCACAAACAATATGATGTTCAATTTGCTCGATAGTCACGATACGGCGAGATTTTACACACAAATAAAAAAGGACAGCAACAGATTGCTTTGTGCAATAGCGACGCTGATATTTTTGCCGGGAAGTTTCAATTTGTACTATGGCACGGATATTTTGCTCGAAGGCGAATATGATCCCGATTGCAGAAGAACGTTTGATTTTTCGAGATTGAAAGAGAAAGAAATAATCGATTTTCAAGTTTCGCTCAAAGAATTGCTCGCTTTGAAACGTCAGCCTGCAATAAAGAGCGGAAAATTAAAGATTTTTTCTCAAAACGAAGCATTGGTTATTGAACGAGTAAGCGAGGAACAGGTTTTGCGGTTGATTGTGCGCCGAGGCAAAAAAAGGGGGTTGGCGCGAAGCCGTTGATAGAATATAATAACAGTAAGGACGGCAATGCCGATTCCTTTGTTATAGAAGGAGAAAAATTATGAGAAAGGGAAAACTCGTGACGATTTTTTTGGTCGTTGCTATGGTGCTGACGACGGTAGCATTTTGCTTTGCCGCGTGCAACAATGACGTAGATAAAAAGAGGTCGTGTTGCGTATTCTTGAAAACGATACGGCAAAAAAAGAAGGATATCTCAAGGAATTGCTGGACGCATTCAATGCAAAGTATGCAAGCGAAGGAGTAAAAGCCGTCGATGCGAATATGGACGAGTTCAGCGACCTTGAAAAAGACGGACCGTACGGTCACGGACCGGACGTATTGTATCAGGCAAACGATATTCTCATGTCGTACGTCGAAAAACATCATATAATCCCGCTCGATATAGAGCAAATGGATTGTTATGATAAAATTCCGCAAAACGCATGGAATGCCTTTAAGTATAATTATGATGGCAAAACGGTTTATTGCGGAGTGCCGGTAAACGTTCAACAACCGTTACTGTTTTATCGCAAGGACGCGCTTCCCGACAACTGGAAAACCGAATGGGATAAGAATGGCAACGACGTGCCGGATATGGTTGAATATTGGACGGAAATGTACAGATACAGCAAAGGTATTCGCGAAGCAGACCGCAATAAATTCGGTTATGCCATAGAGCTTAGAAACGAATATTTCAATATCGGTTTCTTGCTCTCGTACGGCGCATACGTGTTTGGCAACAACAACACCGACGACAAGGATATAGGTATTGCAAAAGGCAATGCGGTGAAGGGTGCAAAGATTATGTGGGAGCTTGCCGGCATCATGGATGAAAAGTGTATTGACGATTCGTTTACAAACGGTCGCGCGTCCATGCTTGCAAACGGAACGATTTTTGCAACGATAACCACTCCGGATATTACTTCACAGTTCTTGAAAGAGATGTCGCTTCAATATCAAAAAGAGGGACTCGATCAGGCGAGCGCGGATGCAAAGGCGAAAGAGAATCTCGTTATTACAGGACTGCCGAAACTTCCAAAGAACGGAGATATAACCACTCAACAAGATATCAAAAACGGTGATCTGTGGATCGAGCAACAAACCATGGGCGGCGTGAACGGATATGCGGTGAGCAGTTATACCAAAAACCGTGATTGGGCTGTCAAGTTTGTCGAATTCGCAACGGGTTACGAAATGGTGAAAGCTCGTGCGGATATGCTCGGCGTCGTTGCCGCAAGAAGTGACGTAATTGCACAAACAGAGTCTTTAGCGTCTCAAATCACATATAGAAACCTCGATTCGGGCGTTTTGGAAGTTATGCCGTCCATCAGCGCGGTCAAGCAAATCTGGACGCCGATTTCATCGGGATTCAAACAAATAGCAACCGACGGATGCGGCAAGCGTTCCTTTGATACGGCAAAACTTCAAAGCGTTATCGAAGAAATATCGTCGAATATTTACAAGGCTATTCATACCTTTGCATAACTATGACAAGTTTGAAAGAAAGATATAAAAACCTAAAAGAGAATGCCGCTAAGCAGCGTCGGGACGTTTCCGAAAAAGCCAAGCAATCCCGAAAGAACTTAAAAGAGTTTTTTGCCACGTCGGGCAGGGCAACGTATGCGTCGATGTTCTTTATGGGTGCCGGACAAATGGTCAACGGACAATATATAAAAGGGCTCGTCTACATTCTGTTGGAAGTGGGGTTCATTACCTATTTTGCTCTCCGCGGGATAAAGGACTTGTTCGGATTTTTCACCTTGGGAACGGTAAAAGCAGATCCGTGGCTCGGCATAAAGGGTGACGATTCGGTGATTATGTTGCTTATGGGCATTTTTGCCTGGATTGCTCTTATTGCGCTCATAATCGTCTATGTGGCAAACATAAAAGACGCGCATCGCGGAGCAGAAGACTTGCTTTTCAAAGGAAAAGTTTCGTCGTTCAAAAACGATTTGTCGTCGCTGATGAACCGCAATTTTTATAAGGCGGCACTCGTCATCCCGATTGTCGGAGTGATGATATTCAATGTCTTGCCGATAATTTTTATGATTTTGATCGCATTCACCAACTACGGCGGGAAAATCGTGCCGCCCGAATTGGTGGATTGGAGCCTTGACAGTTTCAGAAAACTCGTGGCTTTGGGGTGAATTGTCGCAGTCTTTCGGAAAGATACTCGGTTGGAACTTGCTCTGGGCTTTTCTTTCGACGTTTATCAACTATTTTTTAGGACTCGGGCTTGCGATTCTCTACAACAAAAAATGTGTAAAACCAAAGGCGTTGTGGAGAGCATTCCCCGTGCTTGCCTATGCCGTGCCGGGATTTATATCCTTACTTGTATTCCATTATATGTTCAGCAACGGCGGTCCGATAAATCAAATTATCGTCCAAAACGGCGGCAAAATCATCGACTTTTTGGGTATCAATTCCAAGTGGATGGCAAGAGGGATAGGTTTGTTCGTAAACGCATGGCTGTCCGTTCCGTCGATAATGTTGCTTGCATCGGGTATATTGTCCAATATCAATAACGATTTGTACGAGGCGGCAAGAATAGACGGGGCAAGTGCGTGGATGCAGTTTAGAAAAATTACGCTTCCGTTCGTTCTTTTTTCTACGACGCCCGTTCTCATCAGTCAATTTATGGGCAACTTCAACAACTTCGGCGTGTTCTATTTCTTAAGGAGCGATGTCCTTAGCGACGGATATTTCCTTGCGAGCGACACGGATTTGCTTATCAACTGGTTGTACAGAATGTCGATTGACAACAACTACTACTCGATAGGCGCGGCGATAAGTCTGATCATGTTTATCATCACTTCGGCAATAAGCCTGTTGGTTTATATGCGCTCGTCGGCATACAAGAGGGAGGATACGTTCAAATGAGAAAGAAACCCGGTATAAAACTCAAAAAGACGGCAAATGTTTTGCTTACGTATGCCATTATTTTGTTGGTGTCGATAATATTTGTATTCCCGATTCTTTGGGTTGTGTTGAGTTGTTTTTCCGCAAGTGGAAGCATATATAGTTTCAACGGTTTTTTCCCGTCGGAATATTCCTTTGATTCTTTTAAGGCGCTGTTTGTCGACACCGTTATGTACGACTATCCGAAGTGGTTTGCCAATACTTTGCTTGTGGCGACGATAAGTAGCCTTTTGGGTACTGTTTTGGTTATTTTAACGGCTTATGTCATCTCGTCTTTCCAGTTTAAGGGAAGAAAAGCATTGATGAAGGGCGCACTGATTCTCGGGATGTTCCCGTCGTTTATGGGAATGGTTGCCGTGTATTTGCTTATGACGCAATTCAATTTCATCAATAGTCATATAGGGCTTGCTCTTATATATGCAGGCGGTGCTCCGATGGGCTATTTGGTGCAAAAAGGCTTTTTCGACACTATTCCGAATTCGATTTACGAAGCGGCAAGAATCGACGGAGCAAGCAATGCGAGGATATTTTTTAACGTAACTCTTCCGCTGTCAAAACCGATTTTGGTATATACGCTTTTGACGCAATTTGCGTGGCCGTGGAGCGATTTTATCCTTCCGAAGCTTCTTCTCAAAGACAAAAACATGTGGACGGCGGCGGTCGGGCTTATGTCTCTTCCGGAAACCGAATTCGCAAGATTTTCGGCAGGCGCGGTGTTTATTGCCGTCCCGATTGTAATCTTGTATTTCTTCTTGATTAAATATATGATAAACGGTTTGTCGGCAGGCGCCGTCAAACAATAAGAGGGTAATTATGGCAGACGTAAAACTCAATCACATATACAAAGTTTATCCCAACGGAACAAAAGCCGTAAACGACTTCACGATGGATATAAAAGATAAGGAATTTATTGTATTCGTCGGACCGTCGGGTTGCGGAAAATCCACCACGCTTCGTATGATAGCCGGTCTTGAAGAAATCACTGCCGGCGAACTCTATATAGGCGATACGCTCGTAAACGACGTAGAACCGAAGGACAGAGATATTGCGATGGTATTCCAAAATTATGCGCTGTATCCGCATATGACGGTGTACGAAAATATGGCTTTCGGTCTGAAATTGCGAAAATTGCCCAAAGCGGTAATCGATCAAAAGGTCAGAGAAGCGGCGCAAACGTTGGATATAACCGAATATCTGGACAAAAAACCAAAGGAAATGAGTGGCGGACAGCGTCAAAGAGTCGCTTTGGGAAGAGCCATTGTAAGAGAACCAAAGGTTTTCTTGCTTGACGAACCGTTGTCAAATCTCGATGCGAAATTGCGCACGGCAATGAGAAGCGAAATAAGCGCGCTGCATCACAGGCTGCAAACTACGTTTATTTACGTCACGCACGATCAGGTCGAAGCAATGACGATGGGCACGCGAATAGTCGTTATGAAAGACGGATTCGTTCAGCAAATCGACACGCCTACCAATTTATATAAGTATCCTCAAAACGTGTTTGTCGCAGGTTTTATAGGAACGCCTCAAATGAATTTCATCAACGCGGAAATCAATGTCGAAGGCGACGATATATCGTTTGTCGCTACCGACGCGCCGTTAAAAATCGCGTTGCCCAAAGACTTCTTTGCAAAAGCAAAGCAAGCGGACGTGTTCCACGGAAAAAAGTCGTGCTTGGACTGCGCGCGGAACATATCTCCATCGACGCCGAAAAATATACGGCAAAGGCAAAAATCAAGGTTTCGCACATCGAGGAATTGGGAACCGAAAGCCAAGTATTCGGAGATTTGAACTTTGACAAAGAACTCGGCTTGCAAAGCTCGACCAAAATTGTTATAAAAGCGCCGACAATGACGCGTTTTGAAGTCGGAAGCGTCACGGAAATCTCGTTTGATATCGAAAACATCCAGGTTTTCGACGCGGAAACCGAAACGAATATGATTCCGCGTATTCCCGATTGTTCGAGTATAAGCGTTGTCGTGAAAAAATCATACGGTTGAAATCGGTTCGTCAAGGATAGAATTGCCGTCGGCATTTTCAATGGAAGACGGAAATTATAAGTTGACCATTCCTGTCGATGCCGTCGAAAAAGGAAACTACGTTGTCGGAACGGTGAAAAAGGTCGAAGAAGTCAACGGAAAGTATTTGCATTACGTCGAAACAGGCGGTCAGATAATTTTTGCTTTATTTGACGAAGAAACGAGCGGAGAGATTACGCTTGGTATCGACCTGAAAAAAGTTACGTGTTCGATAGACGACAAGATTGTTCACGAGGCAATACCTGCGTTCAATACGCTAAGCGGAAAAATGCTTCGTCAAAGGAATAAAGACAAGCGAACGTTTAAGGAAATCGTTAAGTCTGCCGCAATCCCGAAATTTTCGTTCGAAACGATGGGGCATAAGTTTGAGTGCACAAGAGAACTTGCGTCGAAGTTGGTTGGAATCGGCGGAACGAAAATTATCGGCAAGGCGTTGAGTTTTGAGTTTTCGCCACAAGACGTTGAAATCGCGACGGACGGCATACCGTTTTCGGTCGAAAAGATTTTAGATTACGGTACCGAACGATATGCAAAATGCGAGAGAGACGGAGTGGTATTATACGCCAAGGTCGGGGGGCGATTTTAATGAAGAAAGCATTGACATTGTATTGCCCGTTGACAAGATGTCTATATTCGACGTCGAGGATCAAATCAGATTGAAATAACGCAAGTCGGCATAGGGAGTTTGTTATATGGCGGTAAATAAAAAATTCGGTTTTTCGCACAAAAGCGGATTGCTTATGGCAGTTAGCAGTTTGCCATCCGAGTACGGTATAGGCTCTTTTGGCAAGCCGTGTTATGATTGGATTGACTTTATGGACAAAACCTCAACGAAGTGTTGGCAGGTTTTGCCGCTCAATCCGACTGCCTACGGCGACAGCCCGTATCAGTCGCCGTCATCTTTTGCGGGAAATCCGTATTTTGTGGATTTGGATGAGTTGAAAAGCGAGGGTTTGCTCTCGGACACCGATTTGGAATCACAAAAAGATTGCTGCGAGCGAGTGAATTACGGGAGATTGTTTGAAACGCGCATAAACGTTTTGAAAAAAGCGTACTCCAACTTTAAGAAAAATGCCGCTTTTACGAGATTTTGCAATTCTAATTCCTGGTGGCTTGACGATTATGCGCTGTTCTTTTCCCTCAAAGAAGAATTTAATTATGCGCCGTGGTCGTCATGGTCGGAGGAGTATAGAATTTACAAAAATGCTATCCGGTGCAGAGAGGAGTTTTCTTCGAGAATGGATTTTTGGAGATTCGTTCAATACGAGTTCTTCTCCCAGTGGAAAAAGGTGTGCGTTTACGCACACTCGAAAGGCATAAAGATTATAGGCGATATACCGATTTACGTAGCTTACGACTCCGTTGACGTGTGGAGCAACACAGACGAGTATCTTCTTGACGAGAACTTGAATCCGACATTTGTTGCAGGTTGTCCTCCCGACGGATTTTCCCCAGATGGACAATTGTGGGGCAATCCGATTTACGATTATGCGAAAATGGAGAAGAACGGCTTCAAGTGGTGGTGCTCGCGCATCAAAATTTGTGCGTCGTTATTTGACATTGTAAGGATAGACCATTTTCGCGGGTTTGCGGGATATTATGCAATACCGTACGGCGAGCAGACCGCTCGCAACGGACACTGGGAAAAAGGCCCCGGGGAAAACTTTTCGATGCGATAAATCAAAGCGTTCCAAATGCAAAAATAATCGCGGAAGATCTTGGTTTTTTGACCGATGACGTGCGAGAACTGATTGCGTATTGCGGATATCCCGGGATGAAAATATTGCAGTTTGCGTTTTTTGACGAGGGCAGCGAATATTTGCCGAGGCTATATACAAATAAAGATTATGTGGTTTATACGGGTTCTCACGACGCCGACTGTACTCGTACGTGGACGGAAAACCTTGACGGAGATACGCTCAAACGATTCAAAAGAGAATGTTCGCACATCAAAGGGTTAAACCCGACATATAAGATGATTAAACTGGCGTTTGATTCAATTGCGGAACTTGCGGTGATACCGTTGCAGGACTGGCTTTTGCTTGGAAACGAAGAAGGCAGAATGAATACGCCGTCCGTTGCACAAGGGAATTGGAGTTGGCGTGCTCCGTCCGGCTATGCGTCGAAAAAGTTAATATCGACGATTAAAAGATTTAACGTTCGGTCACATCGCGAAAAATGATTTGCATGTCGGTTTTGAAGAACGCAATAAAGACTTGCGTTATCTTTATAAGGGACTATTACGAGATATGAACCGCTCAACAGATGATATTTCGCCGTTTTCAAACGTATATGGTATTGCACAAGAGGTAATGTTAAACGATGAGTATGAATGATAATATAAGAAGTTGCGCGCAAATTTTGTGCGTAAGCAGATGCATGGATAAATAGGGTGGTGCCTTAATTGCCTAAAATCAACAATACGAGATTTTTATAAATTCTTTGAATTTATAGGTGTAATTTTGTTGCAAAAATTCTCGAAAAAATAATACGAACCCATTATCTGAGTTCGTATTATTGTCATTTGGTGACCCACCGGAGATTCGAACTCCGGACCATCGCATTAAAAGTGCGGTGCTCTACCGGCTGAGCTAGTGAGTCATTTGGCAGGGGTAGCTGGATTTGAACCAACGAATGCCAGAATCAAAATCTGGTGCCTTACCGCTTGGCGATACCCCTATCCAGCGCAGTCTATAATATCACTTCATCAAAGATTTTGCAACAAAATCGACTGCATTTTTGTTCAAATTTGATATATTTGTCAAATTTGTGCCAAAATCCGCAATTGAGCGAATTTTGTATATGAAACTCCTTTGGGAGTATCGTTCATTATGGGGTGAATAGTGGGATTCGCTCCGTTTGACCTATGCGATGTTCTCGCACGGCACAGGCACATATCTTTTTTATGCCCGCACTGCAAAGCAAGGTCGGCACTATCACGCCGGGGCAGGCAAACAATTCACAGGATTGTTTGCTTTTCTGCCCGTTCGAATCCAACGAGATTTTCGTCAAAATCGAACTATATGAACTCTTTGCAGAGTATCGTTCATTATGGGGTGAATAGTGGGATTCGAACCCACGACCTCCAGGGCCACAACCTGGCACGCTAACCAACTGCGCTATATCCACCATAATGGCGAGCCTGAAGAGATTCGAACTCCCGACACACGGCTTAGAAGGCCGTTGCTCTATCCTGCTGAGCTACAGGCTCATATCTTCAACGATCTGAAGATATATGGAGCGGGTGATGGGAATCGGACCCACGCAATCAGCTTGGAAGGCTGACATTCTACCATTGAACTACACCCGCATATCGAATGAAGACGCAACGAAAAGTCGCATAATCTATTCAATGCTTGACAATATTATCACATCGACGGTTTTATGTCAAGAAATTCAAGTAAGATTTACTATTTTGACGACAAATTTTCCGTTGGTAACCACGACATAGGCGTATGACGGCGCACCGGTGCGTGCGGAGTGTATTGCGCCCGGGTTTACGAGCGTAACTCCCGCATATTCCTGAACGTCGGCAAAGTGCGTGTGACCGTACAATACGAGATTGCATTCGAGTTCGCGCGCACGCATATAAAGTGATGTCAAATCGCTTTTTACGTGATATTTGTCGCCGTGAGTGAGCAAAATGCGCACGTTTTCGACTTCCACAACTTCTTCGTCGCAAAAACCGCACGACGGGTCGCAATTGCCTTTGACCGCATGAAACCCATTGTGCAAAAGCATATCTCCGAGCGAAAGTATTCCGTCGCCGAGAAAAAACACGAGATCGCTTTCAAACGCAACGCTTGTGAGTTTTGTTGGAAGCGGCGTTCCGTGACTGTCTGAAAAAACGGTTATCGTCGTCATTTTTCTTGAGATTTTACAAGTTCGAGCATCGCTCTCAGTGCGCGTCCGCGATGACTGACGGAATTTTTCTCCGCTTGCGTCGCTTCGGCAAACGTTTTGCCGAGTTCGGTCGAGAAAAACAAGGAATCGTATCCGAAACCTTCCGTTCCGCGTTCCGACAGCAAAATTTCGCCGTTGACGCGTCCCGATGCCGTCAGCGTTTTTCCGTCGGGATAACACAATGCTATAACCGTTGCAAAATGCGCGGAGCGGTCTTTTACGCCGTCAAGATTTTTGAGAAGCAGAGCGCGGTTTTTTGCGTCGTTGTGTTCTTCTCCCGCATAGCGAGCCGAATATACTCCGGGAGCGCCGTTCAGTGCGTCGACCATAAGTCCCGTATCGTCGGCAAGCGTGGCAATTCCCGACAAAGCGAGAATAGCGCGAGCCTTGATGAGTGCGTTTTCTTCGAGCGTCGTGCCGGTTTCTTCGACGTCGACGTCTATGCCCAAATCTTTGAGCGAAAGCAATTCTTCAAACGAATCGCCGAGAATGGCTCTGATTTCCTGAAGTTTGTGTTGATTGTTGGTTGCGATTGCAAGTTTCATTTTTTACCGTTTATTATGCCTTTTATTCGAATATGCAGATTTTGTTTATGATTTATTCTGCTTTGGGCGAGAGTTCTTTTATTGATTTTGCGACGTTGATGAAGTGGTCTGCGACACGTTCGGAGTCAGACGTAAGCGACAAATATTGAGCCCCTACGTCAGGTGTGCAAAGGTCTTCTCGCATGCGTTTTATGTGGTTTTGTTCCATTTCTTCGGCGAGCGCGTCTATACTTTCTTCTATCTCGTTTGCTTCGTCGAGAGAATGTGTGTCGACATTTACGTACGCTTTCATGACTTTCTGGAACAAATCTTCGATTCGTTGTTGCATGTTTCTTATTTCGCCGACAGCGGTCTCGGAGAACGATTGTTCGGAGTCTTTGAGTTTGTCTGCGTATTCCACGATGTTTTCTGCGTAGTCTCCGACTCGTTCAAGATCTGAAATAGTATGGAACGTCGTGGCAAGATAGATATGGTCCTTGTCGTTGAGTTTGAGATTCGACAATCTTACGACGAAACGCGCGATTTCTTTGTTCAGAAAATTCAATTCGTTTTCGTTTTTGCGGAAAGTTTCGACGTTCGTATAATCGAGTGTGCAAACGATGTCGCATGCAAGGTCGAAATTGTGCAATGCGATTTCCGCCATGTTGACGATTTCGTTTTTGACCTGCGCAACTGCAATAGGCGGCGTTGAAAGCATGTGTTCGTCGATATAGTGGAGTTTTTCCTGCGGTTCTTCCGCTTTTTTCTTTTCGGGGATAATCTTCGTGACGAGTTTCACGAGCAAATTCGTAAGCGGAAGCATGAATATGACCGTAATCACGTTGAATATCGTGTGAAACATTGCAAGTTGCGTCTGCGGCGCGCCGGGGAACATCTTTTCAAACAGCCAACCGAACGTTATCACTCTTTCGGGTGTTACCGCTTTTGAAATCTCTCTCATCATCATCGCAACGAGCATGAATACGATGACGCCCGATATATTGAACAAAAGGTGAATAAGAGCGGTGCGCTTTGCGTTTGTGCTTGACGTGATACCTGCGATTATCGCCACGACGCACGAGCCGATGTTCGATCCCATAGTGAGATAAATGCCTTGATCGAGAGATATAAGCCCCGTAAAGACCATGGTTATCGCAACCGAAGTCATGACCGACGAACTTTGAATGATTGCGGTGAACACTGCGCCAATGAGAACGAGCAGGATAGGATTTTTTATAAGAGCGAGAAAGTTTTTGACGGATTCGAGTTTTGCAAAGTCGCCCATAGAGCCGCTCATCATATCGAGACCGACGAAAAGCATACCGAAGCCTGCCAGTATGCCGCCGACTTTTTTGACGACGTCTTTCTTTGCAAAAGCCATGACGAACGCACCGATTCCCGCAAACGTTGCAAACACGACGCCCGTCGAGATTGTGTTGTCAAACATGCCTAGCGCGGTGATTTGTCCCGTTATGGTCGTTCCTATGTTTGCGCCGTAAATCACGGTTGCCGCCTGCATGAGTGACATAATGCCTGCGTTGACGAAACCTATGACCATGACGCTGGTTGCGCCCGAACTTTGAATTGCCGCGGTTGCAACCGTGCCTATGCCGACGCCGACGAGTTTGCTCTTGGACGTGCGAGCGAAGAGTTTTTTGAGCTTGTTTGAACTGACCGATTCGAGATTTGAACTCATCATCGTGCACGCGATGAGAAAAATGCCGATGCCCGCAATCAGCGTCAGGACTGCAGTTGCGATTTGAACAGATGTCATATTATAAGCGTTTGCGCGCCGAGCGCGCCGTTTGAGACCTTGTCTCTCTATGTCTATACTTACAAATTTATTATAAAGAAAAATAACAACCTTGTAAAACGATTTGACGAGCCGTTTCAAAATATTAGCTAAAGGAATTTTATCCGAAAATCAAATATAAATTTTCGGACGCTTATAATTCGTTCTCTCGTCTTTTTTATTGAATTTTAGAGATAAAACACGATAAGTGTATCTTTATTTTGAAATACGAAAAGTGTCGATTATTGTTTGTATAGAACACGATAAGTATTATGATTAATGTAAAATCAAGCCGTTTTTAACGTTTTATAGGCGAAATCGAACAAAAAATCAAATTATGAAACACGATAAGTGTGATAATGTGATTTTTGTGCTAGGTTGAAAATTTGTCGAAAAATCGAATAAATAAAATTCCGCACCGAAAAGTGCGGACTTAAAATAAATCGTTGTCAGGTTGATTTCGATTGATGGAAAGGTTTGAAATCGTCTTCTTCGTGCAGGTTGCCCGTAAGGTCATTTTTCAGAAGCAGTCCGCGTTGCACGGATTTGTAGCCGTACTTTTTGCGTATCTCGTCAATCGTACCTTCGAGTTTTTCTTTTTTTCCGTCGGGTTCGTCAAAAGACTTATCTGCACTTCGTTTTTGTCGGACAGTCTTATCGCTCCTACGGTTATTGCGCGAAGCGGTTCGCTGAAATTGTGAATTTTGCAAAGCAGATTGAACGCCGCTTTTGCGATATCACCCGAGTTTGCGCTTGCGGGTGACAGCGGAATTTGCTTTGAAGTCCAGTTGAGCGCAGGATTTTTGATTGACAGGTACACGCCGTTTGCCACGAGACCGTATCCGCGCAGTTGCACCGCCACCATTTCGGATAGTGCGTAGACGACGATTTTTGCTTCGTCCGCCGTTTGTATGTTTCTCGGAGTGGTAGTTCCCTTTGAAATGCTCTTGGGGATACGCACGTCGTAGTAGCGTTTAACTTCTTCGGTTTCCACACCTTGCGCGGCGTTGACGAGAGCGTCTCCGATGACTCCGAATTGATAGCGAAGAGCGGTTCTGTTTGCATTTGCAAGGTCGCGAATCGTGCGAATGTTGAGCTTTTCTAGTTTTTCTGCGGTGTGGCGACCTATCATTATCATCTCGCTCGGAGACATATCGCCGATGATTTGCATATAATGCTCTTCGTCAAGAACTGTCGTTGCGTCGGGCTTTTTAAGGTCACTGCCGAGTTTCGCGAGTGTTTTTGTGAAAGATACGCCGACGGATATGGTGAGTCCCGTCTTTTCTTTTACGGTCTGTCTAATGGTGTCTGCTATTGTTTTTCCGTCTCCGAACAGTTTTTCGCTGCCTGTGACGTCCAACCAGCACTCGTCTATGCCGAAACTTTCCACTCTGTCGGTAAAGGACGTGTAGATTTCAAAAACTTGTTTGGAATATTTGACGTATTCGTCGAAATGCGGCTTGACAAGCACGAGTTCGGGGCATTTTTGCTTGGCTTCCCAAATGGTTTCGGCGGTCTTTACGCCGGCTTGTTTTGCAAGTTGATTTTTGGCAAGGACTATGCCGTGTCTTGCCTTCGGATCTCCGCAAACGGCAAGTGGCATCCCGTCGTATTCGGGATGCAGTTTTTGTTCTACCGATGCGTAGAAATTATTAAGGTCGCAATGTAAAATTGTTCTTCCCACGATTTGATTATATACGATTTTGTCTTGCAAAACAAGCGGTTCTAGTTTATAATATGTCATAGAATTTTAATATCGGCGCAAATGCGTATCGTTATGCGCTTGCGCACAAGGAGTGCAATATGATTTTGGTCACGGGCGGAGCCGGCTATATCGGCTCGCATTGCGTAAGAGAACTCAAAGAGCGTAATATGGACGTTGTGGTGTACGACAATCTTTCCACAGGTCATATCGAATCCGTTCCGTCGGACGTTCCGTTTGTCAAGGGCGACATCTTTGATGTCGAACTTCTCAAAAACACTTTTGAAAAATACGGTGTGGATTCAGTCATTCACTTTGCGGCGTTCTCGCTCGTCGGAGAGAGTATGTCCAACCCTGCGAAGTATTATCACAACAACGTTGCAGGCACGCTCGCCCTTCTTGACGCAATGATTGCAAGAGACGTGAAATATCTCGTTTTCTCGTCGTCGGCGGCAACATACGGAGACTGCGGAGACGGTCTCATCACAGAAGACAGCCCCCAACATCCCACTAGCGTTTACGGACAGACCAAACTTATGATGGAGCAGTTCATGCAGGACTATGACAAGGCGTACGGCCTCAAATACGTCGCACTTCGTTATTTCAATGCGGCAGGCGCACACAAGAGCGGTGAAATCGGTGAAGCGCACAATCCCGAATCGCACCTTATTCCGATAATTTTGCAGGTTGCAAACGGCACGAGAGACCACATCGGAATCTTCGGAGAAGATTATCCCACGCCTGACGGCACTTGCGTTAGAGACTACATTCACATCACGGACCTTGCCGACGCACACATCCGCGCGCTCGCATATCTCAAAGCAGGCGGAAAATCCACGCACTACAATCTCGGCAACGGCAACGGCTTTTCCGTCAAACAAGTCATCGATATGACGGAAAAAGTCACGGGACTTCCCATCAAACGCACGATAGAAGGACGTCGTCCCGGCGACCCGGCAACGCTTGTCGCTTCAAGTGAAAAAATCAAGCGCGAACTCGGTTGGAAGCCGCAATACGACAGCCTTGAAAGCATCATTTCGTCCGCATGGAAGTGGCATTCCACTCATCCGCACGGATTTGAGAAATAATTTGCTTTAAACGCATTATCTCACAGTATAAGCGACGTTTTCGTCGCATAAGGTATAAAAAACGACCGTAGGGGGGACACGCGTATGTCAGTGAAGAAAGCGATCATTCCTTGCGCCGGCTTCGGCACGAGATTTTTGCCCGTGACGAAAGTTTTGCCAAAGGAACTTTTGCCTATCGTGGACACGCCCGCTTTGTCGTATATCGTTGACGAAGCGGTGGCAAGCGGCATAGAAGAAATCGTCATCGTCATATCTCCGCAAAAGGAAGATATAAGGCGTTTGTTCGAGCCCAACGTTGCGCTCAACGCAAGACTGGAAGAAGTTGGTGACAAAGAGTCGTATTTGCTTGCCAATAAGTCTATAAATGCAAAAATATCGTTTGTCACCCAAGAGACGATGAACGGCAACGCCAACGCCATTTTGCTTTGCAAAAATTTGCAAACGGCGAGCCTGTCGCGGTGCTTTTCGGCGACGACGTCATGTATTCGGGAAGCGCGACGCCGGTCACGAAACAACTCATTGACGCATATGAAAAGACGGGCGGAACGATAGTCGGATGTCAGCAAACGCCCGAAGACGTGGCAAGACGTTGCGGAGTGATGATTGTCGACAAGCCCGTTTCGGACAAGATAACCAAAATCAAGGGCATAATCGAAAAACCGCAGGGTGAAATTCCGAGCAAACTCGTATCTCTCGGAAGATTTATTCTTTCTCCCGACATATTCGACGCAATAGAAAAAACGCCCGAAACGAAAGGCGAAGTGTATCTCACCGAAGCCATAAATTTGCTTGCGGAGACGAAGGGCGTATACGCTTGCGAGTTCGAAGCGAGAAGATACGATATAGGCAACAAAGAAGGTTATCTCGAAGCCACGATCGAATACGCACTAAGAGACGAAAATCTCAAAAAGAATTTCAAAAAATACATCGAAAGCATAAAGGCGTAAAACGCAATTGTTTTCAGAACGAAACATTGTTTGTCGTATCTGCGTTTTCGGTGATTGAAAACGCAGATATGCGACTATAAACTAGCAACGAAAAATGCAAAAGACGTGTGATATATGCAGGCGCATGGCGGCGGAAATGTTCGACCGCGTGACAGAAAACGGAAGAACCGTCGAGTACGCTTATTGTCGGGCGTGCTACACGTCGTTGCTCAAAGACGGCAAAACGCCGAGCGAAGAAGCGAAAAAACGCATTGCGAGAATAGGCAAAGAATGCGACGTATGCGGATACACGCAGGAAGAATTCAAAAAAACGTTTCTTTTCGGCTGTCCCGAGTGTTATACGCAAATGCGGAATATAGCCGTTGAAAGCGCGTTGAAATCGCAGGGAATGACGTATGCGGATTTGAAAAATCCGAGACGGGATTGTTTCGGGCGCGGAATGGATATGCAAAGCACGCTTTTTGCGCAAAGACGAGAATATAATCGCGATTGCGAAGAAAAACGAATTCTCAAAAGCGCAAACGAATGCACTTTGCTCGAACTTGTCGAAAACAACGTCGTTTCTTCTCGCATACGACTTGCCAGAAACGTGCGCGGACTCGAATTTCCGCGCAATCGCAAATCGGTTGACGAAAGAGACGTAAATCTCATCAACGGTGCGTACGCGGCGGCGCAAGGACTGTTCAACGCAAGGCTTTTGCCTATGCGCAAACTCGGGAAAGACCAGAAAAAAGCATTGATAGAACGCCACTTTATCTCGCTTGCGCTCGCAAACAACGACGTTGGTGCGGTCATCGTCGAAGGAGACAAAAAGTACGGCGGCGTGTCCGTTATGGTCAACGAAGAAGATCATATAAGAGAGCAATGCGTAGTTGACGGCTTCGACCTTCACGGTGCGTACGGAAAGTTGAAAGAGTACGACGACAGACTGCTCGACACGTTGCCTATCGCATACGACGACGAACTCGGCTTTCTCACGGCGTGCCCGACAAATCTCGGCACGGGGATGCGCGCTTCGGTTATGTTGTTTTTGCCTGCGCTCAAAAGAGCGGGTGCGATCGAAGACGCACTCAAAACGTTCAAGAACGAATTCGGTTTGACCGTGCGCGGCGTTTTCGGTGAAGGTAGCGACGCAATGTACGATATGTATCAAATATCGAATTCAAGAACGCTCGGCGTGACGGAAGAAGAGATAATAGAGCAGGTGGAGCAGGCGGCAGTGAGAATGTGCTATCTCGAAAGAGTCGCGCTCGAAAAACTTGCAAAAGAGCAACAAACGTCGCTTTTGGACGGCATATCCAAGAGTTATGCGGTGTTGAAGGGCGCGTACGCGCTGTCCGCACAGGATTTGATGAAGTTGCTCGTCGACGTCAAAATGGGCGTCATACTTGGCGTTTTACCCATAAAATCAACTCAAAAACTTGACGAGACGATATGGTCTTGCACGTCGTCCGCACTGAAAATAATTGCGGGCGAATCGAGCGAAGAGCGCGACAAATTGCGTGCCCGTATCGTCAGAGACATACTTTCGGAGACAAAATGATAACTTACTCGCACAACGCACAACAGGTTATTGAAATCGCGCAGGAACTTGCCGCTCGCACGGGCGGTCTCGTTTGCACGGAGCATTTACTTTACGGATTGCTTGCGTCCGACGGCTCGAGCGCGCAAAGATTGCTCAATCAATGCGGAATATACGAAGGAGACGTGATTTCCGTATTTCAACCTATGCCTATGCGCAACAACGTTCAGATGTCCTCAAGAGCAAACAACGCTTTTGCGGGAGCAAAAAAAATTGCGCTTCGACTCGGCTCGCCTGCGGTCGGCACGGAGCATATTATGTACACGCTTCTTGATGAAACGAGTTCGGTTGCGGTGCAACTCATACGCTCGTTCGGTATAGACCCCGAAAGCCTTCAAAGGCTTGCGTACGGTGCGATAGTGTCGGGCGGCGGCGCGCAACCGAGCATGTGCGGAGCAGGCGCAAAAGAAAGCGTAAACGATGCGCTTGCAGGTTACGTCAGTGATTTTTACGGAGACGGCGGACAAGTCGGAAAAAGCAAAAACAGTGAATTAGATACCGCTTTTTCTCAAAATTTCAGTCGCAATCCCGAAGAAAAGAGCGCAGATTTCGATTTGTCGAAATACGGCACTGATTTGACGCAGAAAGCGCGCGACGGAAAACTCGATCCAGTCATCGGCAGGGGAAAAGAGACGGAGCGCGTGATACAGGTGCTTTGCAGACGTACGAAGAACAATCCCGTTCTCATAGGCGAACCGGGCGTTGGCAAAAGTGCGGTTGTGGACGGACTTGCGCAAGCAATCGTAAAAGGCGACGTTCCCGACGCTTTGCGCGGAAAAACGGTTTTTTCGCTTGACCTTACGTCTCTCGTTGCAGGCACGAGATACCGCGGAGACTTCGAAGAAAGACTCAAAGCGACTCTTTCGGGCATAAAACAAAGGGGCAACGTGCTTCTTTTTATCGACGAGATACACACCATTCTCAAAGCGGGTTCGTCGGAAGGCGGACTTGACATCGCCAACGTGTTGAAGCCTATGCTCGCAAGGGGCGAGTTGCAGACGATAGGCGCGACCACGCTTGAAGAATATCGCAAGCAATTTGAGCAAGACAGTGCGTTAGAACGCCGTTTTCAACCCGTTTTGGTGGAAGAGCCGAGCGTCAGCGACACGATAGAAATCTTGCAAGGGCTGAAAGAGAAATACGAAAAACATCACGGCGTAATCATCACCGATGAAGCAATTTCGTCGGCGGCGATACTATCTGACAGATATGTTGCGGACAGATTTTTGCCGGACAAGGCGATTGATCTTATTGACGAGGCTGCGTCGAGAAAGAAGATTTTCAATTTCACCACGCCTAGCGAAATAAGGGACCTTGACGAGAAGATAAAACAAGCCGACCTCGACCTTTTCGAAGCGAAAAGAAGAGACAATTTCGAACTGTGCGCAAAGTATAAGGCACTTCGCGACGACTACATCGAAAAACGCGAAAAAGCGGAAATCGAATGGAAGGAAAAATGCGCAAACGTATCCCTTTCGATAGGCGAAGACGAGATTGCGGAAGTCGTCGGCAACTGGACGGGTATTCCCGTAAAAAAAAACACGCAGGGCGAAAGCGAAAAACTTGCGGGACTCGAAGATATTCTCAAATCTAGAGTTATCGGACAGGACGATGCTTGCAGTGCGGTGGCAAGAGCGGTGAAACGTGCAAGGGCTGGACTGAAAGATCCCAAACGCCCGATAGGCTCGTTCATATTCCTTGGTCCGACGGGTGTCGGAAAGACGGAACTAGCAAAGGCTCTTGCAGGCGCGTTGTTCGGAGACGAAGACCTTCTTGTGCGCATAGACATGAGCGAGTATATGGAAAAAGACAGCGTGTCGAGACTTATCGGTTCTGCGCCGGGGCTTGTCGGCTTCGAAGAAGGCGGACAACTCACCGAAAAAGTGCGCAGAAAGCCTTATTCCGTCGTGCTTTTCGATGAAATCGAAAAAGGACATCCCGACATATTCAATCTCCTTTTGCAAATCCTTGAAGACGGCATACTCACCGACAGTCACGGACGCACGGTAAGTTTCAAAAACACAGTCGTCATTCTCACTTCCAACATCGGCGCAAAAGAAGCGGCAACTCCGCATCACACGCTTGGTTTTACGTCTGCGGCTCAAAAAGAAAACGACTTCGAGCGGGCAAAAGAGAGCCACGTTCAAGCGTTGAAACAGGTGATGAAACCCGAGATAGTCAACCGCATAGACGAAATCGTGGTTTTCAAAAAACTGGACAAAGAAAGTCTTGTGAAGATTGCGAACCTTATGCTTGCGTCCCTTGTCAAACGCCTTGCGGAGCGCGGAGTTACGACGGAGTTTTCAGGAGAAGCGAAAGATTATATCGTCACCGTCGGATACGATCCCGAATACGGCGCAAGACCGTTGAGAAGAACGATTCAACGCCTTGTCGAAGACGTTTTGAGCGAAAAAAATCATACGCGGAGAAATAGGCTCGTCCGACAAAGTGAAGATAGGGTTTGACGGCGAAAAACTTACGTTCGAGAAAGCGTAACGCAAGCGACAGACGATAAAAATCGCAATCCGTTTTGTTTCGTTGACGCGTGCGATAGTTTTTGTTTCCTGAACTGCTTTTTGCGGAGAACGGACGAAATCGTCTGAAATTTGAAGAAGCAATCGGCTTTTTGCAAAGAGATTCTGACAGAAATGTTAAAATCGGCAAAAAGTCGATTTTATTTTTAACTTTAAAAATCAATATCTAAACGCACGGAACGATAAATTCCGAAAATTTTGTCGAAAATAGAATTTTAAGGTGCGAAAAAATGCTCGTTTGCTATTGAATATTTTAATAAAACTTGTTATAATGCAACTAATAAAGAAACTTAGGAGGTTACTTTATGAGAATCGAAATTTTTGGCAAGAACTACAATCCAAGTGATTCACTCAAAGCGATCACCGAAAAGAAATGCGCAAAACTCGACAGACGTTTTGACGACGACGCGGAAGTCAAATTCACCGTAACCTACGAAAACGGCGATTACACGACGGACATGGTCGTCACCGCAAAAGGCGTAACCTACCGCGCAAGCGCGCAAGGAGAGTCTCCCTTCGACAATATCGACGAAGTCATTCCGAGACTTTTGGGACAGGTGCGCAAGCAAAAAGACATTTGGGAAAAGGATAAGAAGGGCGGAGTCACCGACACGCCCGACGACGAAGAATAAATGAAAGTCGGGATATCAACCGCCACGTTTTTTTTGAAAGAATTGACCGAGAATGCGTTCTCGGTCATTCAACGTTGTGGGGGAGAAACTTGCGAAGTTTTTCTCACCACTTTTTGCGAGTACGAAAAGGAGTTCGGAGACCTTCTCAAAGAGCGCAAAGGCGACCTTGACGTATATTCCGTTCACGCGCTCAACACCGAGTTCGAACCGCAACTTTTCAATCTTGCGCCGCGCACTTATAACGACGCGGAAAATATGTATCGCAAAGTCCTGACCGTCGCAAACACGATAGGCGCGAAAGCGTACACTTTTCACGGACAGGGCAGGCTCAAACGCAACGCGTACTTCGACCCCGTGTTCGTCGGGAAGCGTCTTGAAATGCTCGAAGAAATCGCGAGCGAGTACGGTGTGAAACTGTGCCTTGAAAACGTGCATTGGGCGGTGTTCAACACTCCCGATTTTTACGTCAAGGCAAGAGATTACGCGCCGAACGTTGGCACGGTGCTTGACATCAAACAGGCGTGGCAATCGGGCTTTGATTGGCGAGAATATATCAACGTGATGGGTTCTCACCTTTCAAACGTGCATTTGTCCGACGTCAAGGACGGCGAAATAAAGATGGTCGGGAAAGGCGATTTCCCGTTCAAAGAACTTGTGGCAAGGCTCAAAGATGTCGGCTATGACGGTCCGCTGATGATTGAGCAATACGCAAAAAATTACGACTCGTACGACGAAGTGAAAGAGTCGGTTGAATACTTGAAAAACATTTTGGAGGCATAAATAAAATGCAAATCAAATTTGACTTTAACAATATGATGGAATCGTCTATCGGCGACAAAGGCATCAGCGAAAAGGACATACAGGCAGTCAGCGAAAAGGCGGCGGACAGTTATGCTTATTTCGAGAAAAATCGCGGCACAGGCTGGATGGGTTGGGCGGAACTTCCGTACAATCAAGAAGAAATCGTGCGCGATATAATCTACACGGCGGCGGATGTGAGAGCGCATTACGACAATTTCGTGGTGCTCGGCATCGGCGGCAGCGCACTCGGTCCGATGGCTGTTTTCAATGCGCTTTGCCATTTCAGATACAACGATCTCGATCAAAAGAAACGCGGAGTCAAATTTTTCGTGGAAGACAACGTCGACCCCGAGCGTATGCTTGCGCTTCTTGACGTCATCGACGTGGAAAAGACCATGTTCAACGTCATCACCAAGAGCGGTGCGACGTCAGAGACTATGAGCCAATATCTCATCATAACCGACATTCTCAAAAAGAGATGCGGAAAAGACTGGGCGAAACACATCATCGCAACCACGTCCGAAAGCAAGGGCAACCTTATCAAACTCGCAAAGAAAGAAGGCTTCAAGACCTATTATATTCCGGACGGAGTGGGCGGTCGTTTCAGCGAACTTTGCCCTGTCGGACTTTTGCCGGCGGCGGTGCTCGGAATCGACATCATCGGACTTTTGCGCGGCGCGGCAGAGATGGACAAAGCGTGCAACTCTTCCGACCCGTACAAGAACCCCGCGCTTATGGCGGCAACCTTGCAATATATCGCAATGGAGCAAAAGGGCATCAACGTATCCGTTATGATGCCGTATGCCGACAGTCTCAAACTTATGGCTGACTGGTATTGCCAACTTTGGGGCGAGAGCCTTGGCAAAGCGGTCGATTTTGACGGCAACGTCGTTCACAAAGGACAAACCCCCGTCAAGTCTCTCGGCGTGACCGACCAACACTCCCAGGTGCAACTTTACACCGAAGGTCCGTTCGACAAAGTCGTGACGTTCATTGCGGTGAAGAAGTATCGCGGAGACGTCGTGATTGCAAACGGTGCGGAAGAATTCCCCGACGTGAACTTCCTTTGCGGACACACTATGGGCGAACTTATCAATACCGAAAGAGAAGCGACCGAATACGCTCTTACACGCTCGAAACACATGAATCGCACGATAGTGCTTGACGAAGTCAACGCAAACACCGTCGGACAACTTCTCATGTTCTTCCAACTTGAAACCGCATATTGCGGAAAGATGCTCAACATCGACACGTTCAATCAACCGGGCGTAGAAGAAGGAAAGAACGCAACTTACGCAATGTTTGACAGAGTGGGTTACGAGCAAAAGAAGGCGGAACTCGAAGCCGCTCCCAAGAAATCCGCAAAATATATCATAGGCTGATTATGATAAAACTCGACGGCGTATCGAAACAATATCTATACGGCGCAAGAGTGCTTTTCGGCGTTGATCTCGAAGTAAAAGACGGCGAGATAGTGTCGGTGTTGGGCGATGAGCAGAGCGGCAAAACCACTTTGCTCAAAGTCGTTGCCGGCGTGACGGATTGTGAAGGGCAGGTGCTTATCGACGGCTCGCCGATTGCAAAAAAGCCCGACGACGTGATTATGGTCTTTGACGACCTTGCTATTTTCGATAACCGTTCGTGTTATTACAACCTTGCGTATCCTTTGAAAATACGCGGACTTGACAAAGCCGCAATAGACGTAAAAGTCAAGGAATGTGCAAAAAGAGCGGGAATAACCGCAATTTTGTACGAACGAGCAGGCAAAGCGTCGCTTATAGACAGAAAACGTCTTGCGCTTGCGAGACTGTTTTTGAGAGATTGCAAAGCCGTACTCGTCGACGATATAACGCGCGGTCTCGACAAGGAAGAAGCCGCAACGCTTTGGAGCGAAGTCGCACCCGTTCTCGTTGAAAAAGCAAGAGAAGGCAAGAGCGTGATTTTTGCCACGAGAGATAAAGACGAGGCGTTGTCGATTGCAGACAGAATAGTCGTTTTGCACTACCGCGAAGTCAAGCAAATAGGCACTTACGAAGACGTAATGCAAAATCCGTCAAACGTATGGGCGGCGCAGGCTTTTGACGAAGATTATCACTTTGAAAAAGCGACGCTTGACGTAAAAAACGGTGCGCTCGTTTGCAAAACGTGCGACGGCTACAAGATAGACGTTTCGCATCTTTGCGGCAAAGTCGCGCCCGAGTATATCGGCAAAACCGTTCTTGCAGGGTGGAGAAGCGATTGCTACGACGTTGACGGCGAGAGAAAAATCGCAGTCGATTACGCACTGAAACGCCAAGACGGATACATTCTCGTATGCGGCGATTCGCGAGTGAAGAGCAGAGAAAAATCAAACGAAGTCGGCACTTTGCCTTTGGCAAACGCGACAAGGCTTTTTGACGATACAAACGAAAACAGCATAGTGAAGGGCAATTTATGATAATTCTCGGCATTGACCCAGGTCTTGCGACTATGGGTTACGGCGTTATAAACTCCGTGAAAGGGAACTACTCCGTGATTGACTACGGAGTGGTCACCACGCCCAAAGAATGCACTTTGCCCGAAAGATTGATGCAACTCGAAGACGGCGTTGTGGAACTTATCGACACGTATAAGCCCGACAATATCTCAATCGAAGAGTTGTTCTTTACAAAGAACGTCACCACCGGCATACCCGTTGCCGAGGCACGGGGAGTCATATTGCTCACTGCAGTGAAGAAACTAGGCTCGGAAGTGTACGAGTACACGCCGAATCAGATAAAACAGGCGGTGACGGGCTACGGAGGAGCGGACAAAATCCAGATGCAACACATGGTTCAGGCTTTGCTGCGCTTAAAGAGCGTTCCGCGCCCCGACGATGCCGCAGACGCGCTTGCGGTTGCGATATGCCACGCATGCACCAGCCGTATGCTCAACAATTTCCGCGTTCTGTAAAGACAAATATAGCAAGATAAAACCAATTCAGGAGCAGACATGTACAACTACATTCAAGGCAAAATCGTAGACAAGACACTCACCGCAATTGTCGTTGACAACAACGGCATAGGTTATGAAATCGGCGTGAGCGGCAACACGCTTATGGACGTCGATATGGGAGAAATCGTCAAGATTTACACCTATCTTTACGTGAGAGAAGACGAGATGTCCCTTTACGGCTTTTCACGTCTTGAAGAGAAAAAACTTTTCATGCGCCTAATTGACATAAGCGGCATCGGCCCGAAGCTCGCAATGCAGATTCTCGGCGGATACGATCTTAAAACGCTCACCGTCGCCATCGCAAGCGGAGATTCAAAGACGCTTTGCAAGATAAAAGGACTCGGCAAAAAGACGGCGGAACTTATCATACTCAGCCTTCGCGAACAGGTTGCGGATGACATCACTCTCTTCAATGACCACCAAGACGCAATCACGGGCGAAGACATTGCCGACGCCGTGTTCGCACTCGAAAGTCTCGGCTTGTCCAAGACGGACGCGGTGCGTATGGCAACGGAAGCAAGCAAAGTGTGCCACGGCACAGAAGAGATCATTCGCAGATGTCTTCAGAATTTGAGCAAATGACGCTATAATGTGCAATTTCGAAGACGGAACACGAGCCGCAACGGCGGCGAGCAAATCGAGCGTCGGACTTGACGAAAAGTACAAGAATGCGTGGAATCTTGTTGCGTAGCTGCCACGCAGGCGAAGTGGCATAATAAGAGAAATGGCGCAAGTTATGTCTCGACCGAGTGTTGTCCCCCGCCACGCGGTCACCGTGGGTTCCCTTGCAAGGGGGAACGATGATAGGGAAAACACCTGAGGAAAGGGGAAAGTTGCATTAAAGTCTAAAACACCCACCCCTTGTAGAGACGTGAACAAAAAAACTTATCGGGCGCAAAAAGTTGGTAGTTTCGTTTCCACGAGATCCTTTTCGCTCAGGATGACAAAGTTTTTTGTTTGCGCCCGAAACAAAAACTTATTCGGAGCGTACTTACGACTAAACGAAGTGCAACTCATCTAACAAACGTTCGGCAAAAATATCAACACCAAAAGGTGATATATGATCAAATCTCAATTCACAAAAGAAAATCAGGACTTTGACGTCGCAAACAGGGTGGTGAGCTCGCTCACAATCGAAGACGACGAACAAGAAAACAGCCTTCGTCCGCACAGTATGGACGAATACGTCGGTCAGGAGAAGATAAAGAAAAATCTCGAAGTCTTCATATCCGCCGCAAAGGCGAGAAACGACGCGCTCGATCACGTGTTGCTCTACGGCCCGCCCGGTCTTGGCAAAACCACGCTTGCACACGTCATTGCAAGTGAACTCGGCGCGCAAATCAGAGTGACGAGCGGCCCTGCAATCGAAAAAAGCGGCAGATCTTGCTTCGATTCTTACTAACCTTGAAAAAGGCGATGTGCTTTTCATTGACGAAATTCACAGACTCAATCGCAACATCGAAGAAGTGCTGTATCCTGCAATGGAAGACTTTTCGCTCGACCTTGTCAACGGCACGGGACCTATGGCAAGAAGCATTCGCATACCGCTCAAACACTTTACGCTTATAGGCGCAACCACGAGAGCAGGTATGTTGTCAAGCCCGTTGCGCGACCGTTTCGGCATGTCTTTGAGACTTGAAATGTACACCGACGAACAGTTGAAACGTATAATCGCACGTTCTGCAAAGATACTTGGAATAGGCATCGACGAGCAGGCGGCTCTCGAACTCGCAAAACGTTCGCGCGGCACTCCGCGTATCGCAAACAGACTGCTCAGACGCGTCAGAGACTTTGCCGAATATGAAAAACTTGACGGCATAAATCTCGCAATAACTCAAAAGGCACTCACGCTTATGGACGTTGACGAACTGGGACTCGACGTCACCGACCGCACGGTCATAGAAGCGATAATAGACAAATTCGGCGGTGGCCCTGTCGGACTCGATACGCTTGCGGCGGCAACAGGCGAAGAAGCGTCAACAATCGAAGACGTCGTCGAGCCTTTCCTTATTCAACTCGGATTTATTTCTCGCACACCGCGCGGAAGAGTCTGCACGAAGAACGCTTACGACCATCTAGGACGTGCGTACACACAAGAATAAAGAAAACGAAACAAAAACGTAAAACGCCGTTCATACGGTGAAAATCAACGGATAAAACACTGATTATGCAAGAAAACGACAAAAACGCAACCACTCTTACGACGCACGATTTCTATTACGATTTGCCCGAAGAGTTGATTGCTCAAACGCCTATCGATCCGCGCGACCATTCGAGACTTCTCGTCTACGATCGTGCCACCGATACAGTGCAACACAAACATTTTTACGATTTGCCGTCCTTTTTGAAGAAGGGCGACTTGCTCGTTGTCAACAACACGAGAGTTATTCCCGCGCGTATTTTCGGTCATATCGAAAATCACGAAAGCGTGCTCGAAGTCTTGCTTTTGAAACGCAAAGACTACACGCATTGGGAGACCATAATGAAGCCTGCACGCAAGGCGCGTCTCGGTTCTGTCATTCATTTCTGTGACGAACTTTCTGCGGTTGTCACCGAGATAGGCGACTACGGCGCAAGAACGATTGAGTTCAAATTCGACGGCGTATTCGAAGACATTCTCGACAGAGTGGGCAATATGCCGCTTCCGCCGTACATCAAGGAAAAACTCGCGGATAAAGAACGCTATCAGACGGTGTATAGCAAAATCGAAGGTTCTGCCGCCGCTCCGACTGCGGGATTGCATTTCACGCCCGAACTTATTCAGAAACTCAAAGACATGGGAGTTGAGTTTGCAACGGTGCTTTTGCATATAGGACTCGGCACGTTCCGTCCCGTAAAGGAAGAGAATATTCTCGACCACGAGATGCACACCGAGTATTACGAAATCGACGAAGAAAACGCCGAAAAGATAAACAAAGCCACAAGGGAAGGGCGCAGAGTTATTTGCGTGGGAACGACAAGCGTGCGTACGTTGGAAACGGTGGCAGACGAAAACGGATACGTCCGTGCGCAGAAAGGCGACACGAGCATCTTCATATATCCCGGCTACAAGTTCAAGTGCGTCAAAGCACTCATCACCAACTTCCACTTGCCCGAAAGCACGTTGATTATGCTTGTATCCGCGCTTGTGGGCAGAGAAAAGACGCTTGAAATATACAACGAAGCGGTGAAGGAAAGATACAGATTCTTCTCGTTCGGCGACGCATGTTTTTTCAATTAAACACACTTGAAAAGTCGCAAACCACATATCAACATTCCTTTGCTACCGAGAATACAAACATAAAAAACAACCGATATTAAGGAACAAAAATGAGATTTGAAGTTATTCACGAAGACAAAAAGACCGGTGCGAGAGTGGGAAAGCTCTACACCGAGCACGGCGTTATCGACACCCCGTGTTTTATGCCCGTCGGAACGAAAGCGACGGTGAAGGGACTCTCCCCTGAAGAAGTGCACGGCACAGGAGCGCAGATTTTGCTGTCCAACACCTATCACTTGTATTTGCGCCCGGGACACGAGCTTATCGAAAAGGCGGGCGGCTTGCACAAGTTTATGAACTGGGACGGTGCAATCTTGACGGACAGCGGCGGATTTCAGGTGTTCTCGCTTTCTTCGCTTAGAAAAATAACCGACGACGGAGCGGAATTCAACAGTTTTATCGACGGAAGCAAGCACTTTTTCTCGCCCGAAAAGTCTATGGAAGTGCAGAAAGCACTCGGCAGCGACATCGTTATGGCTTTTGACGAATGCACGCCGCCCGATATTACTCACGACAAGGCTCGCGACGCTATGGAACGCACGCTGAAATGGTTGGATAGATGCTCGAAAGTCGAACTCAAACCGCATCAAACGCTGTTTCCGATAATTCAAGGCAATATGTATGCCGATTTGAGAAAAGAGAGTGCGCAACGCACCGTTCCGTATGCAAAATGCGGCGTTGCGATAGGCGGTCTTAGCGTTGGCGAAACGGCAGAGAAGATGTACGAAATGCTTGACGTGCTTTATCCGTATTTGCCAAAAGATCAACCGCACTATCTCATGGGCGTCGGCACGGCGGATTATATCGTCGAAGGCGTGGCTCGCGGAATAGATATGTTTGACTGCGTATTGCCCACGCGTATTGCGCGCAACGGCACGGCCATGGTCAAGGAAGGTTTTATGACCATTCGCAACGCACCGTATGCGGAAGATTTTACGCCAATCGACCCCGATTGCGACTGTTATGCGTGCAAAAACTACACCAGAGCGTATATCCGTCACCTTATCAAGAGCGACGAAATTATGGGCGGACGTCTTTTGTCAATCCACAATATCCGCTTCCTTGAAAGACTTGCGGCAGACATCAGGCAAGCGATTATGGAAGACCGATACGACGAATTCCGCAAAGAATTTATGGCTCAATATATCGGCTGATGGAATTTGATATAGACAAAAATCGCGCGGAGACGGAAAAGTTTTGCTCTTTTGCCACCGATTATTATATTAAAACACTTTAATAATCGGACAAAAATCTTAAAATGTGTTGCAAAACTTTTAGACATCGTGTATGATTTAACAAGATAAATCTAAAATCGCAAAATAGCGAAACAAGGAGATACTATGTTCAACATTCTTCAAATATTGGCAGAAAGCGGCGCAGGTGCAGGTACGACCACTCAATCCAAAATTCCGAGCTGGGTTATGTACGTTGTCATCGGCGTTGTGCTCGTTCTCATGATTGTCTTGACGATCATCCCCCAAAAGAAACGTCAAAAAGAACAACAAAACATGATGAATAGCCTTTGCGTCGGCACGAAACTTATGACCGTCGGCGGCATGGTCGGCAAGATTACGCAAGTCAACTCCGACAACACTCTCATCATCAACGTCGGCACGGACGCAAACCCCACTCTCATTGTCATCGACAAGAAAGCAGTCGGCTATGTTCTTGAAAAAGTCGCAGCACCCGTTGAGGCGGCACCGGCAGCAGAACCTGCTCAAGAAGAAGCTCCCGCAGCGGAAGCACCCGCTTGCGACAGCAACTGCGACGAGTGCAAAGACAAAGACGCTTGCGACAAAGCCGTGAGCGGTGAAGTGGAAGAAGACAAATAATTTTCACGCAAACAATAAAAAACGTTCGGTTTGAGTTTTCAAACCGAACGTTTTGTTATAGAGACGGAATTTCGAGCTGCAAGGCGGCGAGCCTTTGAGCGCCGAACTTACGTCACACACAAGCCCTATTGCAACGATTGCAACAAGATACAACCGTTTGCATTTTGGTCTTGGTGTTCCTTTATCCCACGCGCAAAAAAACTGCTCTTTCATCTTATAACTCAAACACAAGTTCGCTTGTTTTTGACGCGCGGGAACCCTTGTGTGTGAAGTACAAGCGACTGCGCCGTATTGTTGGCTACTGCCTGGCGCACAAAGCGCAGTGGCATAACGAGTGAACGATACATATCTATGTGAGTGCCGAGTTACCCTTTTGCAAACGATGTTTTTTTGATAGAGAAATGTCATTATTTTTGCAATAGGGGAAAGCCCGAAGGGAAGGGGTAATGTTGCATTAAAATACTCGACAAGTACCAGTTGTAGGGAAAGAAAATCGCGCGCAAAATGCCGCGATTATTCTTATACTCAGTTTTTGCGTGCTTTGACGTTTACAGCCAGTATTCCCGAAATCGCCCCTGCAATCGGCAAGGTGACAAGGTCTATCCAACTGAATTTCACGTCTTTGAAGCCCGTAAGAGCGGAGAAGATAAGAAACGTGAATAGCATGTACAACAGCCCCGAAATCGCGCCTTTGAGAAGTCCGTTTTGCGCGTTTTTGAAACTTATCAGAACGCCGACGAACACGGACAGAATTTTGATTGCAATGTTTACGGGGAGAATGATCTTGTTCGGCACGGACGCAAAGCGCACGATTATTGCGAATATCAGCACGAGACCGAGAGATATTAAGGTTGAAAACAGCACGGTTTTTAGCACGTCTACGACGTCTGCTTTTATGTTTTTCGTTTTTTCCATACCACAAATTATGACTTTGAAACGTCGTATATGCCCGATACGCAAAAAAAATCGTGATATTTAGGGTTAAATTTGATTTTATAACTCTCTATTTTCTTGACTAATATAATCATTGTAGTTATAATATTTATGTTTTACTATATGGAGGAATAATCCTGTGAACAAAAAGAAGTCAATAGTCGTCTTGTGCATAGTGAGTATCTTCATAATCCTTATGGCAGTGTTTGCGGTCGTGTCTTTCCCGATCGCGGGTACCGTCTATGATTATACCGGCTATGCTAAGACAATCAAACTAGGTTTGGATATGTCAGGCGGCGTATCCGCCGTGTTCAAAGTCGTTCCCGACGAATACGACAATCTCGACAATCGTATCAGCGGAACGATCAGTTCTTTGCAGAGTTTGCTCGTGTCAAAGGGATACACCGAAGCGACCGTGACGAAAGGCACGACCAGCGACGGTCTCACCACAATCCGTGTCGAAATCCCCGACGTTGACGAACCCGAACGCGTTCTCGAACTCGTCGGTCGTCCGGCATCGCTCTACTTCACACTCGAAGATCTCGGCAACGAAGCCACCACATCGAAACTTGAAGAAAAAGCATTCCTTAACGGACGCGAACATCTTGAAACGGCATACGTCACCACCGACGACAGCGGCAATTACGCAATCGGATTGAAATTCAACTCCGCAGGCGCAACCAAATTCTCTGAAATTACTTCCGCAAACGTCGGCAAGAGCACTTACATCTACGTGGGCGGTACCAAGATTATGGCTCCGAAAATCAATTCGGCAATAACCAACGGTTCTGCAGTTATCACGGGAAGTTACACTTACTCACAAGCGTATGAATACGCGACCAAGTTGCAATCGGGCACGTTTGGCGTGACGCTTCAGATCTCCGAAGTGAGAAGCATCTCGGCAACGCTCGGTGAAAACTCCATTCGCATCGCGCTTATCGCAGGCGTCATCGGCATCGCGCTCATATTCGTGTTTATGGCAGTCGTGTATCGCGGACTCGGCATCGCGGCAGACCTTGCACTTTGCGTTTACATCGTGCTTCTCATTTGGTTCTGCGCAGTGCTTCCGTGGGTGCAACTCACCTTGCCGGGCATCGCGGGTATTTTGCTCTCAATCGGTATGGCAGTCGACGCAAACGTCGTCATCTTCGAGAGAGTGAAGGACGAATACAAACATTCTTCCAAGCCCATTCCGACGGCAATCAAGACGGGCTTCAAGCGTTCGACCGGCGCAATCATCGACGGCAACGTCACGACGCTCATCGGCGCAATCGTGCTTTGGGTTCTCGGTTCTGCGTCCATCGTCGGATTTGCAGTGACGCTCTTCATCGGTATCGTGCTTTCTATGTTTACGTCTCTTGTCATCACGAGACTTATCTTGAAAGTGTTCATGCCGCTCAATAGCACCAACGAGAAATTCTACGGTCTCAAACGCGAGTCTGAAGAAAACAAAGAAGAAGTCAAGGGCGTTGACGCGCAACTTGCAAAGGAGGCGTAATCATGAAACAAACTAAATTCCGCAATCTTTGCAACAACTTCAGCGTTTGTAAGAATGCAAAATTCGTCGCGATTTTGCCGACAATCATTCTTATCGTGGCAATCGTGCTAATCGTCGCACTCGGCGCACAATCGGGAAGTTATTCCGACGCAGTCGGCATCGGTATCGACTTCGAAGGCGGCACGATTTTGACGGTTACTCTCGGACAAGACGCAATAGACAACTACGATACGAACCGTGCGAAAATCACGCAAGTCATCGAAAACGTCGAATACAAAGGTCAAAAAGTCGTTGTCAGTTACTCGCAGTTGCAAGAAGCAAACGACGCAAACAAAACAGCAATCATCTTCAGATACAAAAACGTTCACGGCGACGATGCAAGCATCAACGCAATGAACGAAGCGATAAGAAAAGCCGTTGACGAAGCGTATCCCGAAATCGCGCTCGCAAACAACATTTCGTTTGAATCCATCGGTGCAACGGCGGCAAGCGACTTGCTCTCCAAGGCAGGCATCGCACTTGCGGTTTCTCTCGCTCTCATTCTCGTGTACATCATGATTAGATTTACGTTCACGAGTGCATGCGCGGCAATCATCGCGCTCATTCACGACGTCGTCATCATGTTTGCTCTCACGGTTATCTGCAGAGTTCAAATCAACAGTTCTTACGTTGCCGCAATGATCACGATCGTCGCGTACTCGATCAACAACACGATCATCATCTTCGACCGTTGCCGTGAAATGATAAAACCGCTCAAAGGTCAAAAGAACATCGACTATAAGGGCATAGGCGATCAAGCGGTTCGCGCGTCCGTCACTCGTACGGTTTATTCGACCGGCACGACGATGGTCACCATCATCTTCCTTGCAATTTTAGGAAGCGACACCATCCGCGAGTTCTGCGTCCCGATCATTCTCGGTTTGCTCGCAGGTCTCTACTCGGCACTCTTCCTCGCAACTCCGCTTTGGGCAACTATGAGTATCTCCTTTGACAAGACCAAAGAGAAATACGCAAAACGCCACGCAGTCACTTACGACAAGAAAGACGACGAAGAAGAAATCGTCGGCACGGTTGCAACCGAAGACGAAGCAAGACCCACGCAAGTGAAGACGGCAGGTCAGCAACAACAAAAGAAGAAAGCAAACAACACCGTTTATAAGTATTCAAAGAAGAATACGACATTCAAAAAAGAAGAAATAAACGAAAAACAAAAACAACGTTTGCGCCCTCACCAAAACGTGTGAGGGCGTCGTTTTATAAAAGGTAATGAAGTACGTCGTAAAACAGACAGACTTCCGCTCACGAGCGAACAGAACGCATTGTGCAAAAATCTCGGCATATCCCGAGACTTTTTGCGTTTGCTTCTCGGGCGCGGAATGAAAGAAGACGAACTTTACGACTTTTTTACATCCGTCGCTCGACAAGATGTCTTCGCCGTTAGTGTACGACGGAATGAAAGAAGCGGCGGAGCGTATAAAACTTGCGATTTCACGCAAGGAAAAAGTGTTGATATACGGAGACTACGACTGCGACGGCATTTGCGCGATTTCAACGCTTATGTTGTATTTACGGGACAAACTCGATGTTTTCTATTTCATACCCGACCGCAACAAAGACGGATACGGAATAAGCATAGAAGCGCTCGAAAAGATATTGTCCAAACGCTCGCCGAGTCTCGTTATCACGGTCGATACCGGTATAACCGCCGTAGACGAGATAGAATATCTCAAAAGCCGCGGCATAGACACCATAGTCACCGACCACCACGAGCCGCAAGAGAAAATCCCCGATTGTATAGTCGTCGACCCCAAAGTCGCAAGAAAAGGTTTTTACGACCTTTGCGGCGCGGGCGTTGCGCTAAAACTCGTGGAAGCACTTGCCGGCAGAGAAGAAGCGTGCAAGTATTTAGACGTCGTTGCCATTGCTACGATTGCCGACGTAGTGCCGCTCAAAGAAGACAACAGAATCATTGCGTATTACGGCTTGAAACAAATCACGACTTCCGCAAGAAAGGGCGTGAAAATGTTGCTCGACCAGGAGAAAGTCTCCGCACAAGACGTTATGTTCCGTCTCGCACCGAGAATGAATGCGGCAGGCAGGCTCAACTCGGCAATGAAAGTCGTCGGGCTATTCCTTGAAAACGATTATTTTCTTCTTCGCACGCTCACGGAAGAACTTGCAAGAGACAATTCGCAACGACAGGATTTGTGCGAGAAAGCGGTTGTCGAAGCAAAAGCGATGCTAAAAGGCGCGGATTTTGAAAATATGGGCATAATCGCGCTTTACAGCGACAGTTGGGAGCCAGGTATACTCGGTATCGCATGCGCCCGTCTCGTTGAAGAATTCAAACGCCCCACCGTTTTGTTTGCAAAAAACGGCGACGAATTGCGCGGTTCGGCACGTTCGGTTCCGTCCGTCAACATATTTGAATTGTTTTCTAGCCTGTCAAGATATTTCACGGGCTTCGGCGGACACGCACAGGCGGCAGGCGTAAGCATGCAGGTCGACCAATTCGACGAGTTTGTCAAGAGCGCGAACGAAACGCTCATGGCAGAGCATACCTACGACGATTTTACGCACGAGATTGTTTGCGAAATGGAACTTCCTATGGACACCGATTTCCTGCGATTTGCCAAGGAACTCGAACTACTCGAACCGACCGGATACCAGAATCCGAAGCCGACTTTCCTTCTCAAAGCGGACGGACTGCGTTTTGAACGTATAGGCTTTTCACAACACGTCAAATACGTGGGGCAGAACATCGACCTTATGGGCTTTTCAAAGTTTGCCCCGTGTCTTACGGCAAAGACGGGAAGGGTGGACCTTGAAGTTTCTCTCGGCGTCAACGTGTTTCAAAACAGAGAAACCGCACAGGGCATCATACAGACTTTGCAGTTTGAAAACGTGTGCGTGACAAAGGAAGAGAGCAATCTCATGAACATGCATCATCTTCTCAAAGAAGGTGAAGCGAATTTGCAAAAAACGGACTTAAACAGTGTAAAAGAGTGGCTTAAACATCCGTTCGGGACGGTTATAGCGTGTTTTTCGCAGTCCGATTACGAAAGACTTTGCGACGCTTGCGACGAGATAAAGAAGTTGCCCGTGTTGATTGCGACACCGCGTTGTCTCAATCCCGAAAACTGCGTTGTCGTATGTCCTGCCGAGTGTTTCGATTTCTCGTTCTTTTCGAGAGTCATCGTGTCGGGACATCCGCTCACGGACGGTTATCTTGCTTATCTTGACGAAGTTTCAAACGAGTGTTACGCGCTTGGTGAGTGCACAGCTCAACGTATTTCGGTGAGCGACGATACGCTTCGTCACGTTTACAAGGAGATAGTCAATCTTGCTTCCCGCACGACGAAGATGGGCAGTCCGCACAAGATGTACGTCGCACTTTGTCAGAGATATAAGGTGAGCGAAACGGTTTTCAATCTCGCACTTATGATATTCGAACAAGTCGGACTTGTTACGATAAGCGACAAGGGATTTGTCAGCATATCGAAGAAGAGCGTTAAACTTGCCGATAGCGTTGTATATCGAAACGTACAACACGAATAAGAAAGAAAAAATCGCTCCTTTGCGTCCGAGCGGTATTGCAATGTTGCGATTTATAAAGTATAATTATATGTAATATATAAACAAAAACCGTATATACGCGTATACACGGAAGGGAAATATGGACGATTTGCTTGTAAAACTTCGCAAGATTTATCCTGCGAATTATGCGGAAATCAAGAAGGCGCACGACTTTGCCGAAGAAGCGCACCGCGGACAGAAGAGAAGTTCGGGTGAAGACTACTTCATACATCCTTGCGCCGTCGTTGAAATCCTTGCGGACTTCGGCTTTGACAGTTCAACGGTCATAGCCGCGTTTTTGCATGACGTTCTTGAAGATACGTCGGTGACTTACGAGCAACTTCGCGAAGAATTCGGCGACGAGATATGCGAACTCGTCGACGGCGTCACCAAACTCGACAAACTGCAATTCGTCAACAGAGAAGAAGCGCAGGCGGAAAACTTCCGCAAGATTTTCTTTGCAATGGCAAAGGATTTGCGCGTTATCATCATAAAACTTGCGGACAGATTGCACAATATGCGTTCTTTGCAATATCTTCCGCCCGAAAAACAACAGCGCATAGCAAGGGAAACTTTGGATATATACGCCCCGCTTGCAGGCAGACTCGGTATTTCGTTTTTCAAGTGCGAACTCGAAGACCTTGCGATGAAGTATCTTTATCCGAGCGAATACAAGTATATCAAGGAGTCAGTCGACCGCAAAAAGAGCGAAAGACAAGGCTTTTTGAACGTAATTTGCAAGCAAATAGAAGAAAAACTCAAAGAAATGGGCATACACGGCGAAGTCAACGGCAGACCCAAGCATTTCTATTCGATTTTCAAGAAAATGCACAATCTGCATATCGACATCGACCAAATTTACGATTTGCTTGCGGTGAGAATCATTGTCGATTCCGTCAAGGACTGCTACACGATGCTTGGTGAAATCCACACGATGTGGAAGCCTATGCCGGGCAGATTCAAAGACTATATCGCAATGCCCAAAGCCAACAATTATCAGTCTTTGCACACGACTGTCGTCACTCCGTACAACGAAACCTTCGAGATTCAGATTCGCACCTACGAAATGCACCGTATCGCTGAATACGGTATCGCGGCGCACTGGAAATATAAGGAAGGCACGACGGGTAAGGATAGCGAACTTGACAGCAAAGTCCGCTGGCTTCGCGAAGTCATGGACGCTCAAAAGGATATAGACGGCGCAAAAGAGTTTATGGACGCCGTCAAAATCAACGTTTTCGACGACGAAGTGTTCGTGTTCACGCCAAAAGGAGACGTTTTCGACTTGCCCGTCGGCTCTACGCCGCTCGATTTGGCGTATAAGATTCACTCCGCAATCGGCAACAAGTGCATCGGCGCAAAGATAAACAAGCGTATGGTGCCGTTGTCCACGAAACTTTCAAACGGCGACATAGTTGAAATCATAACTTCAAATTCGTCGAAAGGTCCGAGCCTTGACTGGCTCAAATATGTCCATACCGCTTCCGCACGCTCGAAAATCAGAGCCTATTTCAAGAAAGAAAAGAAGGAAGAGAACATCGAACGCGGCAAGGATATGCTTGAAAAGGAAGCAAAACGCCGCGGATACGCACTCGGAGAAATCTTCACGCCCGATATTCTCGAAAGCATACTTCAACGCCATGCAATGAGCAGCGAAGAAGACTTGTATGCTGCAGTCGGCTACGGCGGACTTACGACGGCGCAGGTTTTGACCAAAATAATCGAAGGCTTCAAAAAAGAAGACAACACAAAGAAAGAAATCACGCCCGATATGGTGTCAACCGTCGAGCAAAAGCCGCATAAACACTCAAAGAGCGGCGTTCTCATCAACGGCAACGCAAACTTTACAGTGCGTATGGCGCAGTGTTGTTCACCCGTTCCCGGTGACGAAATCGTGGGATACATTTCTCGCGGCAGAGGCGTTTCCGTCCACCGCAAAGATTGCCCGAACGTCAAAGGAATGGAAGAAGAAAGACTCATTCAGGCGAGTTGGGACAGCGACGGAGACGAAAGTTTCAACGCAACGCTCATCATCGTCTCCGACAACCGAAGCGGTCTTCTCGCGTCCGTTACGGCTCAGATTGCAAACGCGCATCTCGGTATCGTCGGCGTAAACGCCAGAGTCGACGAAAAACTCGGTCTTGCGGAAATTTCCGTCACCGTGCAGATAAAAAAGGCAAGCGAACTGGAAGATTTGGTCAAGAAAATCAAAACAGTCCCGGGAGTGCTTGACGTAAAGAGATAAAATGAGCGACGTAAGATATTTTCACTTATACACGGGAAAACTCGACGAAAACGCGTATATCGTCATCAACGGCGACAAAGGTTTCGTCGTTGATCCGGGCGGTGAAGAGCAGGCTATAATCGACATTTTCAAGGGCGCGAAAGCAAGAATAGAAGCGATTTTGCTCACGCATGCGCATTTCGACCATATAGGCGGAGTCGCAAATCTCGTGAGACTTGCAAGCCTTGACGAAAACGGCAATAAAGACGCGTCGCTTGCGCCGACGGTGTTTATGCACAGGTTAGACCTTGACAAAATCGGCTCGTATAAGAATATGGGCTTTTCTATGGGCGTAAAAGTCGAAAAATTCACGCCTGACGTGCTTTTGCAGGGCGGAGAAACTTTGGATATCGCAGGTTTGGAAGTCAAAGTGTTGCACACCCCGGGTCACTCGAAAGGCGGAGTTTGCTATATCGTAAAAGACAAAATATTCGTAGGCGACACTCTGTTTTTCATGTCATACGGCAGATACGATTTCTACGACGGCGATTTTCAGGAACTTAAAAACTCCATTATCAACAAACTGTTCAGACTCAAAGGCAACTATACGCTTTTGTCGGGACACGGCGAGCCCACGACGCTCGAATTCGAAAGAAGAAACAATCCCATACTTACGGCAGAAGAAACTCCGCGCGCGGTTGACTGAAAATGATAAATCTGACCATATCAAACGACGAATATCTCAACGATCTTATGGAACTCGTCCGTCCTTTTGAAACAAGGACGAGCGACGATTTGTCAATTGACGTCGAGTATTCGGACGAGAAAGGAGGCATGAAAGTCCGCATATCGTCGGACGCGCTCTGCGGATTTGTCAAAAATTATGCTTTCAACGTCGTCGCAAAAGACGAACTCGAAAGAAAAAGAATAGAAAAACGTTATCTCAAAATTGCCATTTATCGCACGTTGAGTTTTCTCACGGGCGTAAATTTGCCCTATGGTTGCCTTACGGGTATCCGTCCGACCAAACTTTATCTCGAAATTCAAAACGACGAAAAAAAATACGGGAAAACCGCTCGCGAAGTGTTTGAAAAAGATTATAGCGTGAGCGAAAACAAAGTGGAACTGGTTGAAAGAATAGTTGACGTTCAACGTCCTTTGCGCAACAAAACGAGCAAGGAATACGACGTTTTCGTGTTCATACCTTTTTGCCCGACGAGATGCGCGTATTGTTCGTTCGTAAGCCTTCCCATAGACAAACAAAAAGAAACTCGTGCGCCCGTACGTCGATTGCCTTATAAGAGAACTCGAACAGACAAAAGAGTTGATTAGAAGCAAGAAAATCAAGGTCAGGGCGGTATACGTCGGTGGGGGGCACTCCGACGTCTGTCGGAGCGGAACTTCTTGACGAAGTGCTTGCGCATTGCCACTTCGGCGGAAAGGAATTCACCGTTGAAGCAGGACGTCCCGACACTATAAACAAAGACGTTACCGATGTTTTGAAAAAGCACGGCGTGACGAGAATTTCCGTCAATCCGCAGACCTTCAACGACAAGACTTTGGAGATTATCGGCAGACGCCATAAATGCGCGGATACGTACAACGCGTATATGCTTGTCAAAGACGATTTCGACGTGAATATGGACTTGATTGCGTGTCTTCCCGGAGAAACTTTTGAAGACTTCAAACGCTCCGTAGATATTGCCGTCGCACTCGCCCCCCGCAAATATAACCGTGCATACGCTTTATATGAAAAAGGGTTCTGCGCTCAAACAGTGCGGATACGACAACACCGACTACGACACGGCGTCGAAAATGGTGGATTATGCGTATTCTAAACTGACGGAATCGGGATACGAGCCGTATTATATGTACCGTCAAAAGTATACAAGCGGCAATCTTGAAAACGTCGGATACGCAAAGCCCGGTAAGGCGTGCATTTACAATATCGACATCATGGAAGAAGACACGTCCATCATCGCAAACGGCGCAAATGCAATATCGAAGAAGTGGGACAAAAGACGCAATCTCATCACTCGTTGCGCAAACTACAAAGAGCCGCTCGAATACGTCAAACACATCGACGAAATGCTTGAAAGGCAGGCGCAATTTTGGAAATAAAAAAATCATTTCCGCAATGTTGCGAATTTTGTTTACTTTCATGGTTTTATATGTTAATATAACAGAAGTACTTTCGACTAGGTTTAGACAAAACTCCGAGTCTCCACTTGGTTGAAAGCGAATAAATTATCCAACGAAGGAGGCAAAACAATGGATAAAGCAGTAAAACAAGAAATCATCGCAAAGTACGCTCGCAAGGAAGGCGACACCGGTTCTCCCGAAGTGCAAATCGCGCTTTTGACCGCTCGTATTTCCGAACTCACCGAACACCTTAAGAATCACCCGAAAGATCACCACAGCCGTCGCGGTTTGTTGATGATGGTCGGTCACAGAAGAAGTCTTCTCAACTATCTTAAGGAAATGGACATCGAAAGATATCGTGCGATCGTCAACTCTCTCGGTTTGAGAAAGTAAAATTTTCGGGTGTGGTTTTTCCGCACCCGATTTTTTTGCGGAAAACGTTTTTCCGCTACGAAACAAGTAAAAAATAAAAACGTCGCAAAGCGACGATAAAGGGAATGACGGAATTCCCAGAAGGAGTATTTTATGGAAAAAAGAATTTTTAAGACAACGGTAGGCGGCAGAGAAATGACCGTCGAAACAGGCGCATACTGCGGACAATCCAACGGTTCTTGTATCGTTCGTTGCGGTGACACGGTCGTTATGGTCAACGCCACGATGAGCAAAGCACCCCGTGACGGTATGGACTTTTTCCCTTTGAGCGTTGACTACGAAGAGAAAATGTACGCAATCGGCAAAATCCCCGGCGGATTCAAGAAAAGAGAAGGCAGAGCAAGCGACAAGGCGATTTTGACTTCACGTCTTATCGACCGTCCTATTCGCCCGCTTTTCCCGAAGGGACTTTACAACGACGTCACCGTCATCGCAACGGTTTTGTCTGTTGACACCAACATTCCGCCCGAAGTTTTCGGCATGATCGGCTCTTCCGTCGCACTCTCTATAAGCGACATTCCTTGGGCAGGTCCTACGGGCTCGGTCGTGGTCGGCTTGGTTGACGGTGAATACGTCATCAACCCCGACAGCGCACAACGCGCAAAATCCCGCCTTACTCTCAATCTCAGCGGCACGAAAGACGCAATCATGATGGTTGAAGCAGGCGCAGACGTCATCACCGAAAAAGAAATGCTCGGCGCAATCATGTTCGGTCATGAAGAAATCAAGAAAATCGTCGCGTTCATCGAAGAAATCCAAAAAGAAGTCGGCAAGCCCAAACTCGATATGGATCTCGAACATATCCCCGACGAAATCAACGAGAAAGTTCGTGCATACGCAAACGAAAAGATGGACTACGTTCTCGAAGCGTTCGACCGCTATGAAAGAGAAGACAGAGAAGAAGCACTCAACGAAGACGTTCTTGCTCACTTCGCAGACGATTTCAACGACGAACCCAAGAAAATCAAATTCATTCTCGACAGCCTTTACTATCTCAAGAAAGAAAAAGTTCGTGCAAAGATTCTCGACAACGGCGTACGTCCCGACGGCAGAACTCTCACCGAGATTCGTCCTATCTGGTGCGAAGTCGGCATGCTCCCCAGAGTCCACGGCAGTGCAGTGTTCACTCGCGGACAAACTCAGGCTCTCACCACTTGCACTCTCGGCACGATAAGCGAAGCTCAAAAACTCGAAGGTCTCGACGACGATTTCTACAAGAGATACATGCATCAATACAATATGCCTGGTTACTCCACGGGTGAAGCGAAAGCACTCAAGAGTCCGGGCAGACGTGAAATCGGTCACGGCGCACTCGCAGAACGCGCGCTCGAACCCGTTCTTCCCAGTGAAGAAGAATTCCCGTATGCAATCCGCACGGTATCCGATATTTTGAGTTCCAACGGTTCAACGTCACAAGCGTCCGTTTGCGGCAGCACGCTCGCTCTCATGGATGCAGGCGTTCCCATCAAAGCACCCGTCGCAGGTATCGCTATGGGGCTTATCAAGAACGAAGAGAGCCACAAAGTCGCAGTGCTCACCGACATTCAGGGACTTGAAGACTTCCTTGGCGATATGGACTTCAAAGTCGCAGGTACGACGGAAGGTATCACGGCAATTCAAATGGATATCAAGATCAAGGGCATCGACGAAGAGATTCTCACTCGCGCTCTGGAACAAGCAAGACTCGGCAGACTCGAAATTCTCGGCAAGATGCTTGCAACGCTTCCCGCACCGCGTGCAGAACTCAGCAAGTTCGCCCCCAAGATCGTGTCCTTCTCCATCGATCCCGATAAGATTCGTGACGTCATCGGCACGGGCGGAAAAACCATCAACAAGATCATCGAAGACACCGGCGTCAAGATCGACATCAACGACGAAGGCACTATCTTCGTGGCATCCAGCGACGACGTAGCCATCAAGAAAGCGCGTACCATCATCGAAAACATCGTTCGCGACGTTGAAGTTGGCGACGTGTATGAAGGCAAAGTCACCAAAATCATGGAAAACGACAAAGGACAATTCGGCGCATCCGTCAACTTTGCTCCCGGCAAAGACGGAATGATCCACATCTCCAAGCTCTCCGATCAGAGAGTTGAGAAGGTCACCGACGTCGTCAACGTCGGAGACATCGTTCTCGTGAAAGTCATCAAGATCGACGAGAAGCATAGGGTGGATCTTCGCCTTAAAGAAGTCATCTCCAAAGCCTAAACGCACAGTTTAGCGAACAACTTCGGCAGAGTCCCTTGCTCATCAACTCATGTACTAAATGTACATTAGGGTTGCTGTTCAAGGGGCTCTTTCTTGTTCTTCATCTAAACTGTGCGTTTAGGGTATGTAGAATGTTGGGGTGAATAACTGCGTCAACACCGCCACCACAAACAGTCATGTACAGCAAGTACACTCTTGTCTGTGTTTGGCGGTGTTTCCTTGTTCTTCATCTAAATATTGCGTTTAGGATATAGGGGGGACAGTGGGGAGAATAACTACGGCAGAGCCACTTCACAGACAGTCACGTACAACAAGTACGCTCCCGCCTGTGAAGAGCGGCCCTTTCTTGTTATAAAATCAATATAGCGTTTAGTTTTTCCATATTAAATCACGTTGCTTACGATGTCGGCTGTCAGACCTTGCGCCGAGATGTATTCGAGAATTTTTGGTAGGGCGGTGACGGTGTCGTCTGTTGGGTGCATAAGAATTATATCGCCTGCTTTCAAGTTATTCGTTGCGCGTTCGAATATTAGATTTGCGTCGTGGTCACGCCAGTCTATCGTATCGCTTGTCCACATTATCACCTTGTATCCCATGTCCTTGCAGACGATGAACATGTTTTCCCCATACTGCCGCTCGGTGGAGCGAATAGTTTTGAATTTTTGTAGTCGGGAAGTGACGACAAAGCCTTGTCGATAAGTCTTTCGGTGACTCTGATTTCGTCGGCGTTGCTCTTCACGTTCAGTTCTGCGTGGTCGCGATGAGAATATCCGTGATTTCCTATTTCAAAGCCGTTAGATGATAGTTTTAGAAGCGTATCGGCGTTTTTTGCGACCCAACATCCACCCACGAAAAACGTTGCTTTCGCACCGTGATCGTTGAGAATTTCCGCTATTTTCAGCACGTTGTCCGTGCGCTCGTACACGTTGAAAGTCAGTGCGACTTTTCCCGATTCCTTGTTGCCTTCGTATATGGCGTTGTTGACTGTCATCACGTCGCTTTTTTCGGGATAAGCGGCAATGAAAGCCACCGCAAACGACATAAGCAGCGTTGCGATTATGACAAAATTTGCGCAAAAAGTACGGAACTTAATTTCATTCATACCATAAAATATGATTGCGCTTATCAATCTATGTGTTATAATGTCCGTATGCAAAAAATGATAAATTTCCCAAGCGGGCTTAAACTTGTATTTGTTCAGAACACAGCCGTCAGGTCGGTTGCGCTCGGCGTATTCGTCGGCGCAGGCGTAGTGCGTGAAACTCCCGAAATCAACGGAATATCTCACTTCATAGAACACATGGTTTTCAAAGGCACGAAAACTCGTTCCAGTTTCGATATCGTCAACGAAATTGACTCTATCGGTGCGCAAATCAATGCGTATACGGCAAAAAGTTATACGTGTTTTCACACTGTTTCGTTGGATACGAACGTTGAAAAATGCGCAGACGTGCTTTCGGATATGTATTTCAATCCCGCATTCGACCCTATCGAACTCGAAAAGGAGCGCAGGGTTGTCATCGAAGAAATCAACGAGAGTGAAGATACCCCCCGACGATTTGTGTCTTGAACGCCTTATGAGCAACTTTTTCAAAGGTTGCACGCTTGAAAAGACCATTCTCGGCACGAAAAAGACGTTGAAATCTATGACGAGCGAGACCTTGCGAGCGTATCACGCAAAGCATTACGTCGCACCAAACACGATTGTTTCCATTGCCGGCAATATGACCGTCGAGCAAGCCGTTTCACTCGTGGAAAAATATTTCGAGAGCAAGTTTGAAAAAGGCGTGAAATACGACGCGCAACCTGTCAACGTGCGTCCCGAACATTCGACGTCCTGCAAGAAGAAAAAAGACATCGAACAAAGCCATATCGCATTTGCGTTCCCGTGCTATCCGTACAACGACGACAGGGGAGTCGCTATGCAACTTATGTGCATAATTTTCAGCATGGAAATGTCGTCAAGACTTTTCCAAAGCGTCAGAGAAAAGCACGGACTTTGCTATACGATTTACGGCTATCCGTCCGCATACGAGAAGAACGGTGCCTTTATAATCTACACGTCAACAAGCCCCGAAAACGCCTTGAAAGCGGTGCACGCAATCAGGGAAGAAATAGATCTTTTGCTCGAAAAAGGCGTGAGTGAGCAGGAACTCGAAAAAGGCAAACAACAACTCAAAACGTCGCTTGTTCTCGGGCAGGAAAGTACTTCCGCAATGATGCGAACTTTCGGTGCGCACGCCGTTCAAACCGGACAACTTTATGACTTCGATACCTGCATATCAATGATAGACCAAACTACCGCCGAAGACGTTTTGCGTGCTTCGCGTGAAATCTTTGATTTCACGAACGTGTGCAGTAGTATTGTATCTCGTTTCGACGACATCGACATCAAAAACGCGCTAAATAGCGACTGACTTTGGACGCGATTGACTTCGTAACAATCGCTATTCCGTCACTTCGTTCCTTACAGTGCCCTGAGCCTGCCAACTCATGTACTACATGCACATTAGGGTTGTCATTCTCGGGGCACTTTCGCGTCATTCATCTATTTAGCGCATTTTTTAGAAAACGCCAATAGCGAATAACATCGGACGCGATTGACGCAAAGCGTAACAATCGCTATTCCGTCACTTCGTTCCTTACAACACCCATCCGCTCCAAAATCACGTACCCAATGTACGTTGGGTTTTGTTTTGGATGGGTGTTTTCTTGTTTTTCATCTCAATATCGCGTTTTTATGTTGCGTGTTATCCTACTAAAAAAATTAATTGTTAATTGTTCATTATTAATTATTAATTCAAATTCGGCTATCTAACCTTGTCAAAAAATATACGATAATTTTTCTCTTTCTTTTCTCTTGAAAACGCGTCTTGTTTGTGGTATAATTTTCAATACTAATATTATATATTACTAGGAAGGTAAACCTTGGAGAATACAAGACAAGCAAAAGCGAATAGGGGCAACAGGATTGCGGCTGGCATTTTGGTCATCATAGTGTCGCTTTTCTGTTTCTTATCTTTGGTCGGAGCGTTGGGCGGAGTCGGCAGAATGGTGTACGGTTTTCTAGCGGGATTTTTCGGTCTTGCGGCGTACGCATATTTTCTTATGGGACTCATCATCGGCATTGCCGTGACTTTCAACGTGAGAGTGAAGATGCGCCCTTCAAAAGCAATCATGTATTTCGGCTTGCTTATCATCGGCATTTTTGCACTGCACATTTACTCGTCGAGCGCACACATCATCGGTGCTGACTGGGGCGGATATCTTCTCAACTGCTACAACAACACCAACACCGCAGGCGGTATGCTTTTCGGTATACTCGCATTTCCGCTTATGAAACTCATCACGTCGGTGGGGGCGTTGGTCGTTGCGTGCGTGGCGTTTTTTATCCTTGCGTTTTTTGCGATATTTCCGTCAATTAAGCGTAACGTCACTTACACCGTTGCCGACAAGTCGGACAGACAAAGACAAGTTGCCAATCAAAGCAAGCCCAAACAAAAACGCAATCTTTTCAAGAAAAAATCAAAACAGGAACAGACTGCAAACGGAAGACTTATTGACGCGCAAAACGCGCCTATTCTCACCGATTTTTCAAATCCGCAAAAGGATTTGTACGTCGTTGACGTAAACAGCGACGACAGAGAAAGAGTGGGGGATAAAAAGGCTCTCGGCGCAGACGGATACAAGCCCATAGGATTCAATCCGCTTTATCCGAATGCAAGCGGAAACATCGAAGACGAGCAAAAACGTCCGTACAATCCTGAGCAATTCTCACCGCGCGGCATAGCAAAGGACATTCTTTTCGGTTCCGGTCCGAGCAAAGACAATCTTGCGCGCTTCGGCTCGGCAAGCGACCCGAAAAAACGCGCTCGGCAACGTTTCTCCCTCTTACAGCGCAATGCGCAGAAACGAGCTTAAAAACAAACTCGGCATAGACACCACGTCCAGTGCGATCAAAGAAGACTTTATGTCCAGATACCGCGCGTCCTATCAGCAAGACGACAAGGCGGCAAAACCTGCCTTGCAGGCGGCAGAGCAAGAAAGCGCAACGAGCAAGATTCAATCTCCGCTCGATTTCAAGCGCGATTTCAATGCGTTGAAACAAGAGCAGACTCAGCGTTTCGGCGAGATGTACGCAAAGCCCGAGTTTGAAGCGGGAGTGCATCTCGAACAACAAGACGAAGCGTGTCTCATTGCAGAACCCGTCAAGAAAGAAGTTGTCAAGCCCACGAAAGTTGTCGGCGGCGGAGACGCAATAAACGCAACCATACAAAAAGCGCAGAACGCAACGGGACAATCTCAGGTCAACGTGGGGATGCTCGGCGCGCTCAACAGAGCGATTTCGGGTGAAGAACCGCCCAAGCCCGTCGTGAAAGAAGAGATAACTTCCGAAGCGTACGACAAACCGAAGACGGATATGGTGTATATCGCTCGTGACGGAGCGGAAACTCAAAAAGCACCTGCCGCCGTTTCTCAAAAAGCGAAAAACGACGTCACCAAGAGTGAACAAAAGCAGGTCGAAGTTCAACCGCCCGTCGTTCAACCAAAGAAAAATCAGAGTGTCGAAGACGCTGACAGAAGCGGATACAAGCCCGTTCAAGGAGAGACCAAAATCCCGAGAGCGTTTGCACAGACTGCTGTCACGAAAGAAGAGCCGTCAGAGAACACGGAAGCCAACTATTTCGGTGGCATAGGCAAATCCAAGCCGATTGCAAAACCATACGAAATGAGTAAGGCTACGCTTGAAAGTCAGCGCGCGAAATACGTTGACGACGACAAGACGGTCGGCGGTGAAGTGCCAAGTGCCCCCGCACCCGTTCAGCAGAAAGTTACGGGCGGCGATATGTCTAGAAGTGCGATTCAGTCTACGACCGCAATCGCAAAGCAATCGGCAAAGAACATCGAAAACGCCGAAGTTAACGCTCGTATCCAGAATATAAAACAAGCAATCAAAGAAACTCCGCAAATGGGGCAATACGAACGTGAAGCACTCATGCGCGAAGAGAAGATGAATGCGGCAAAGAGTCGCGGTTTGCAAAAGGACGACGCACCCAAGACCGTAAAAGCGGAAAAGAGCGAAAAACAACGTCTCACGCAGGTCAACGTGGATCAGGCAATATCTCAAGCCACGCCGAAACGCCCTTACGTTGCTCCGCCCATGAGCCTACTTGTTCCGCCTGCTCCCGAAGTGGATCAAAACGAAGACTACGAGCAAAAGAAAGAACAGATCATCGGAACGCTTTCTTTCTTCAATATTGCGAGTGAAGTGATCGACATCATGGTCGGTCCGACGTTTACGATGTACAAATTGCGTGTCGAGATGCCGCGCGGAAGGACGATCAACTACATTTCCACGCTTGAAAACGATATAGCGATGAAGATGGAAGCGGAAAGCGTGCGTATAATTGCGCCTATCCCGGGCGAAAACGCCGTCGGTATCGAAGTTCCTAACAAGCATCGCCGCAACGTAAACTTGTCCGAGATTATCGGCTCTCCCGAGTTTAACGGATCAAAAGATCCCAACACGTTTGCGCTGGGCAAAAACCTGTACGGTCAATCAAAAGTTGTGCTTGTCAGAAAGTTGCCGCACGTGCTTATCGCAGGCGCGACCGGCGCAGGCAAGAGCTGCTGCATAAACTCAATCATAGTCAGCTTGCTCTACAAAGCGTCACCCGATGACGTGCGTCTTATCCTTATCGACCCCAAACGTGTGGAACTTAGTATCTATGCAGGCATTCCGCATCTCCTTATGGACGAAATAATTTGCGACACAGACAAGGCTATACGCGCGCTCAACTGGACGATAACCGAGATGGAACGTCGTATCAAATATCTTGCGGAAGTCAACTATCGCAACATCGAAGAATACAACGAAGATTGCGTGAAGAACGGCTATGAAAAGATGCCGAGAATCGTCATCATCGTCGACGAATTTGCAGACCTTATGTCAACCGGCAAGAAAGCGGTTGAAGACACCGTAAACCGCATCGCAAGACTTGCGCGTGCAGTGGGCATACACCTTGTGCTTGCAACGCAAAGACCGTCCGTTGATGTTATCAGCGGCACGATCAAAAATAATTTCCCGGCGCGTATCGCATTCAAAGTCACGTCTAGCTTTGACAGTAAGACGGTGCTTGACAGCGTTGGTGCGGACAAATTGCTCGGCAACGGCGATATGTTGTTTATGTTGCCTGGAGCGAGCGCGCTCGAACGTATGCAAGGTGCATACATCTCCAACGAAGAAGTCAAGGACATCGTGGACTTTGTCAAGGCAAAGAACGACGCGTACTTTGACAACAACATCAAGGACGCAATCTTCAAGGAGAAGGAAGAAGAGAAGCCGCAAGGAAACGGCAACACCCACGCCAACGACCGCAACAAGATTCCGCCCGAACTTTACGACGTGCTCGAACTCGGCATACAACTTCGCGAAGAGCAGGACGCGCCTATCAGCATATCTTTCCTGCAACGTCGTATGGGCTTTGGCTGGCCTAAGGCGGCAAAGATTTACGACCTTATGGACAGAATGGGATATCTCTCTCCCGACGAACACGATCCGAAGAAGAAGAAAGTCAACATCAGTTACGAAGAACTGGCAAATCTGCGTGCAGAAGCCGAAAAGGAAGACGAAGAATGAAAATCGGAGCAATATCGCTCGGTTGCGATAAAAACAGAGTAGACACCGAGAAGATGCTTTCAAGGCTCGTCGGCGGCGGACATACGCTCGTTGGCAGCGAAGAAGAAGCGGACGTCATAATCGTCAATACCTGCGCGTTTATCGACAAAGCAAAAGAAGAATCGATAGACGAGATTTTGAACGCAATTTCCGCAAAAAAGGCGGATAAAAAGAAAAAAGTCATCGTCACAGGTTGTCTTGCTCAACGTTATGCCGATACGATAAAGGAAGAATTTCCCGAAGTCGACGCCGTTCTCGGAATAGCGGACTACGACAAAATGCTCGAAACGGTGCAGGAAGTCGAAAATGGAGAGAGAGTTTTTTCTCACGATTGCAAAGACGGATTTTATTCGGGCAGAGTGCTGACAACTCCATATCACTACGCATATCTTAAAATCGCGGACGGATGCAACAACCATTGCACTTATTGTGCGATTCCGTCAATACGCGGCAAATATCGTTCGGAAAAAATGCAGGATTTGCTCTCCGAAGCGCAGAAACTTTCGGACGACGGAGTGAAAGAACTCATTCTCGTTGCGCAGGACGTGACGAGATACGGCACGGATTTTGACGGAAAGCCGCACCTTATAGAATTGCTTGACGAACTCTCGAAACTCGATTTCGAGTGGATACGCCTTTTGTATCTCTATCCCGAAATGGTGGTCGACGCACTCATCGAGTACATAAAAAACAGTCCGAAAGTGGTGAAGTACGTAGACGTGCCTTTGCAACATATTGACGATACGGTGCTTAAACGTATGAATCGTCGTACGAACGAAAAGAGCGTGAGAGAGTTGATTGCAAAACTCAAATCCGCAGGTATGACTGTGCGCACCACGTTCATTTGCGGTTTTCCGGGAGAAACGAAAGAACAATTCGAGAAACTCAGACAATTCGTCAAAGACACCGAATTCGATTATGCGGGTTTTTTTGCCTATTCGAGAGAAGAGGGGACGCCTGCCGACAAACTTGACGGACATTTGCCCGAAAGAACAAGGGAAAAACGCGCTGAAGAACTCAAAAAGTTGCAAGAAAAAATCATAGAAAAACACAACGCTTCGCTTGTCGGCAAGACGGTGAAAGTGATATACGACGACATCGATTATGACAGACAGTCTTTTGTGGGCAGAACTCAATCGCAAGCACCGGACATAGACAACGTCGTATATTTCACGTCGGAAGACGAAGTGAAGATAGGCAATTTTACGATGTCGAGATTGTAGGCTCGACAGGCGTGGATTTGGTAGGGAGAGTGAAACAATGAAAATCACTTTGGCAACGAAAATCACGATTGCAAGAATAATTCTAATAGTGCCGACGGTGGCAATGTTCATCGTGGCGGAACTTCTCACGGGTGTGAGCACTGCAACGCATATCGCGCTTCTTGCGGTGGCGGCGTTCTTGTTTGCGGTGTGTTGCGCAACCGACTTTATAGACGGTCATATCGCAAGAAAGACCAACACGGTGTCAATGCTCGGCAAGTTTTTAGACCCGCTCGCAGACAAAGTCGTCATCGTGGTTATGCTCTTTCTCATCGTTCTTTTCAAAGACGGACTCTCGATGGGCGGTGTGTATCCGTACAATGCGCTTGTCATAGCGATACTTTCGGGCATCATTTTATCGAGAGAACTTATGATAGGCGTTTTCCGCTCCATTGCGGCAAGTCGCGGTCTCGTGCTTGCGGCGGACATCTATGGCAAGGTGAAGACGGTTATGCTCGACATAGGCGTGACGCTTCTTATGCTTGCAGGCGTGCATTACATAATCGGCTGGATAGGCACGATAGTGTTCTATATCGGTGCGATTTTGGCGGTTTACAGCGGCTTCAACTACGTTTTCAAAAACAAGCAGGTTCTCAAACAGGACGACGAAGAAGACAAAAAGCAAGACGAAGCCGAGCAAGAAAAAGCGTAAGACTGTTTTGAGTGTGATTTTATGATATGCGCTTGACGTTGATTTGACGGTTGAGTGCGTTAGAATATCGAAAAACGAAATTAAGGCGTAATATGGCAAACTGTTGCGAGACTATCAAAATATGCGGATTAAGCGGCGAAGAGATTGCGGAAAGACTTAAAAAGTTCGACAGTTTCGGCGTTGATTTTTCCGTGAAAGAAGATTGTCTCGATGCCGCTATAACCATGAAATCGACGGGGGACAGAACCACGTTCGAAATGGTGAAGAGCAGAGTTTACAATGCCTTTGAAGAAGAAGTATACTCGGCAGTCGACGGCGTTCTCGAAGATATTGCGGCTAAACTTCTCAAAATGAACAATCGCACGCTGGCGGTTGCCGAAAGTCTCACGGGCGGCGAAATCTGTTCAAGACTTACGGCGATACCCGGCATAAGCGCAAACTTTTACGAAGGTATCGTATGCTACAATCGTGGCTCTAAAATGGACAGACTCGGAGTGCCGAAAGCGGTGCTCGGAGAATACGGCGCGGTGTCGAGAGAAACTGCGTACGCAATGGTGAAAGGTCTTTGCAGAAGACCCGTTGACATTGCGCTTGCGACCACAGGGCTTGCAGGCCCTGCAGGAGACGAAGGAAAACCCGTCGGACTTGTGTATATAGCAGTCGGCGGCGGAGACTTCATAACCGTGTTTGAAAGGAAGTTTTCGGGCAGTCGCAACGAGATAAGAAAAGCCACTTCAAACGTTGCGTTGTTTTATCTGATAAGGTATTTGAAAGGCGACATTCTGAGACTGTAAAGAAAAACGCGTCAATGTACCGATTTCGGGACATAGAACGTTATATAATAAACTTGAAAAAAGGGATCGCCCGACGGGCGAACGGATATAAAGGAGAAACACTATGGCAGACAAAGTTCAAGACAAATCCACCGATAGAGCGCACAATTTGCAACTTGCTCTTGCCAAAATCGAGAAAGATTTCGGCAAAGGTGCGGTTATGCGTCTCGGCGAGACCGAAATTCCCAAAGTCGAAGCGATTTCGACGGGTTGTTTGACGCTCGACGTGGCACTCGGCATCGGCGGAATTCCGCAAGGAAGAATCATCGAAATATACGGTCCCGAATCTTCGGGCAAAACGACGGTCGCGCTTCACTGCGTGGCGGAAGTGCAAAAGAAGGGCGGCACTGCGGCGTACGTTGACGCAGAACACGCACTCGACCCCATTTACGCGTCAAAACTCGGCGTAAATCTCGACGACCTTTACATTTCACAGCCCGACAGCGGTGAACAAGCACTCGAAATCGTAGAAACGCTCGTCAGAAGCGGCGCAATCGACATCATTGTCATCGACTCCGTTGCCGCGCTCACTCCGCAAGCGGAACTCGACGGTGATATGGGGGACAGTCACGTTGGTATGCAAGCTCGTCTTATGTCGCAGGCACTTCGCAAGATCACGGCGGCGACTTCCAAGAGCAAATGTACGCTCATTTTCATCAACCAATTGCGTGAAAAGATCGGCGTTATGTACGGCAATCCCGAGACCACGACGGGCGGCAAAGCACTTAAATTCTATTCTTCCGTGCGTATCGAAGTGCGCAAGGCAGACACAATCAAAGACGGCAGCGACATCGTGGGCAACCACGTCAAAGCAAAAATAGTCAAGAACAAAGTCGCACCGCCGTTCAAAGTTGCGGAATTCGACATTATGTACGGCACTGGCATTTCCAACATGGGATGTGTGCTCGATCTTGCGGTTGAAAACGGCTTCATTCAAAAGAGCGGAAGTTGGTTCAGTTACAACGATGAAAAGATCGGACAGGGCAGAGACAAGACAATGGATTTCTTGAAGGCTCACCCCGAAGTGTTTGAAGAAATCGACGCGAAAATCCGCGAAAAATACGAGATGAACTGACGTATTTTCAAGATTAAGTGTCAATTTTGCAAAAAATTAAAAAAATATCGCTTTTTGCATTGCGAAAGGCGATTTTTTTTACCGCCCCCGTTGACGAAACGCTATAAATAGTATATACTTTATATCGACAAAACTATATATTGGAAACAATGTTTGGTATAGATAAAGTTCAATAGATTTCGCATGGGCGCGATTTTGCCCGACGGATATTTTGATACGCCGTATTTTTGCTTTCATTTGTGGTTTTGATTATATATATGGAGGTCCACTATGACCGGCAATTTTAATTCATTGCTTGCCATTTCGATGGGTGGTGCGGCAGGTATCGCTGCGGCAGTCGCTCTCATCGTGGGCGCACTCGTCGGCTGGCTTGTTTACAGACTCTATTCTCAAAACAAAATCGGCAACGCGAAGCGCGAAGCGGCAAGAATAGTCGAAGAAGCCAATCTCGAAGCGAAGACCATTCGCAAAGACGGCTTGCTCGAAGCAAAAGAAACTATGAACAAAATGCGCGTCGAGTTTGAAAACGAGACAAAAGAGCGCAAACAGGATTGGCAACGCACCGAAAACCGCTTGGCACAAAAGGAAGCGGCACTTGACAAGAAAGAAGACGTTCTCGACAAAAAGGACGCAACTCTTGACAAGAAACTCGACGACGTCGAAAAATCTCAAAAACAAATCGAAGAAACCAAGGAACGCCTCAAAGGCATCGAAGCGGAACTCAACAATTCGCAAGAAAAGATGCAAAAGGAACTCGAAAGAGTTGCGGGCATGACCAAGGAAGAAGCATCGCAGGAACTCAAAGAAGCATTGCTTGACGGTGTGAAAAAGAGTGCCGCACAAGACGCAAAGAATCTCATCGCAGAAGCAAAAGACAATGCGGTGAAGGAAGCGCAAAACATCATATCTCAAGCGATTCAACGTTGCGCGGCTGATCACGCAACCGAAAACACCGTTTCAGTCGTCGCTCTTCCCAACGACGAGATGAAGGGCAGAATCATCGGCCGCATGGGCAGAAACATCCGTGCGCTGGAATCTGCAACCGGCGTCGACCTTATCATCGACGACACGCCCGACGTCATCACTCTCTCAAGTTTCGATCCCGTAAGAAGAGAAGTCGCAAGACTTACGCTTGAAAAACTTATCACCGACGGACGTATTCACCCCGCACGCATCGAAGAGATGGTCGACAAGGTGAGAAAAGAAGTCGAAGCAGGCATCAAAGAAGCAGGCGAAGAAGCGGCGTTTGAAGTGGGCGTTCATGGCTTGCACCCCGAAATCATCAAGATTCTCGGCAGACTCAAATACCGCACAAGTTACGGACAAAACGTGCTTAAACACTCAATCGAAGTCGCGTCTCTTGCGTCTGTCATGGCGGCAGAACTCGGCGTAGACCCAAGAGTTGCAAGAAGAGCAGGTTTGTTGCACGACATCGGCAAAGCCGTCGACCACGAACTCGAAGGCACGCACATTCAACTCGGCGTAGACATCGCAAAGAAGTATAAGGAAAGCCCCGAAGTCATTCACGCAATCGCGGCGCACCACAATGACATCGAACCGCAAACAATCTCGGCGGTGCTCGTTCAGGCGGCGGACGCAATTTCAAGTGCAAGACCCGGTGCAAGACGCGAATCCGTCGAAACTTACGTCAAACGTATCGAAAAACTCGAAGATATCGCAAAATCCTTTGACGGCGTCGAACAAACGTTTGCAGTGCAAGCGGGCAGAGAAATCAGAGTTATGGTCAAGCCCGAACAAGTCAACGACGCAAGCACGGTTTTCCTTGCAAAAGAGATTGCACAGAAACTCGAAAACGAACTCGAGTACCCCGGACAAATCAAAGTCAACGTCATCAGGGAAGTGCGCAGCGTAGAATACGCCAAATAAGCGAAAACCAATGACAAATCCGCATATTGCAAGGCAAAATAAAAGCGAAAACTTGCAATATGCGATATAAGGTGCTAAAATGATTAAAAAGCATCTTAAATCAAGAAAACATATTTAGGAGAATACAACTATGGCACAAATTATGGCAGGCGATTTGAGAAAGGGCGTAACTTTCCTTTATGACAACAAGATTATGACCGTCGTCGATTTCTTGCACGTCAAACCGGGCAAGGGCGCAGCTTTCGTCCGTATGAAGATGAAAAACGTCGTCACCGGCGCAGTGCTTGAACAAACGTTCAACCCCACCGAAAAATTTGAACTTGCTCACATCGAGACCAAGACGATGGAATATCTCTACAACGACGGAGAATTCTATTATTTCATGGACGCAGACACTTACGAACAAATTCCGCTCAACCACAGCCAAGTGGAAGACGCACTCAACTTTGTCAAAGAGAACATGAACGTCACCATGAAGTTCTTCCAAGGCGCACCGTTCTCCGTTGAACCGCCAAACTTTGTCGAACTTCTCATCACCGTTTGCGAACCCGCAGTTGCAGGCAACACCGCCACCAATGCAACCAAACCCGCAACCGTCGAAACAGGCTATGAACTTCAAGTTCCTATGTTTGTCAACGAGGGTGATACTATACGTATTGATACTCGCACCGGCGAATACATGTCTCGCGTATAAAACGGCGAATAGCTTTGTCAAAGCCCTTGCATTACAACTCACGTACGATTAGTACGTTAGGGTTGCCCTGCAAGGGCTTTTTTCGCGCTCTTCATCCGTTTTATACGCGAGATAACAGTTCTTTATCTAAACTTCGAGCTCAAATACTCTGAAACAGCGAATAACTTTTCCTTGTTCTTCATCTGTTTCAGACTCTTGACTTATATAAAAAAATTTAGTGGTTGCCCTGCAAGAGCTTTTTCTCGCTCTTCATCCGAACAAAAGCCGTCATGGCGGCAACGGCATCGCTTGCTTGCAAGCAACACCGAGAGCTGCATTAGGCTTTTGTTCTGCTAACCGCGCCGAAAATCTTTGCTATTAGTTCAGTCACGGATAAAAACCCCTACCGCAATTTCGCAAGATTGTCGGCTTGGTGTTTTAATTGGGCGGGACACCCACACCTGAAATGAAAACTTATTCGGAGCGTACTTATTAACGGACTGTGCGACTTTGAAGACGGAACACGAGCCGCAACGGCGGCGAGCAAATAAGCGCCGAGCTTGACGGTTGTACGAGCGACTGCGCCGTGTTGTTAGCTACTGCCTGGCGCACAAAGCGTGGTGGCATAACAAGAGGACGATACTTGTCTATGCGAGTGCCGACTTCCCATCTTCGAGCGATGTATAGCTAAAAAGAGAAAGCACTATCTTCGAGAAGTAGGGGAAAGCCCGAAGGGAAGGGGTAATGTTGCATTAAAATACACGACGGAAAATTATTTTTATATAAAATCGAAATCAAGAGCGGAGACGCTCTTTTTTTATGCGAAAAATGTCTTATTTTGCGGTGGTGCAAGTAAGTCTTTTTAAGTCATATATTTTTGTATGCTTGAAAATTTGGTTGGGGCGAATATTGCGCGTGCGGTCGGAGACGAGAACAATCTCACCGAAATTCGTATGCGTATTTCTCGGCCTTTGACATATTGCACTGTTAAAGGGGAGAGAAAGGTCGCAAAAGCGTACGGCTCGCCGTATGTCGTGTCGCAAAAGGACATCGACGACGTGCTTATGCGAGCAACGAATATGTCGGTTTATTCCGCATCAGACGAGATGAAAAAGGGATATATTCCGTTCGGCTCGTATCGTATAGGCATCGGCGGTGAAGGCGTATCCGACGGCGGAAAATTGCTTGCAATGAAAAACGTGTCTTATCTTGTCGTGCGTATACCGCATCAAATAAAGCACGTTGCAGACGAAATCGTCGGTGAAGTGATGAGCGAAGGCGTATTGTCAACGCTTGTGATTTCACCTACGGGAGCGGGCAAGACCACGATGCTCAGAGAGCTTGCAAGGCTTGCGTCAAAAGACAAAAACGTCGTGATTATCGACGAGAGATACGAACTTTGCGCCGTATCTCACGGCGCGGCAAATCTTGACGTCGGGGATTGCGAAATTGTGAGCGGAGTGCCGAAAGTCGTTGCGTATGAAAACTGCATAAGGGCGATGAATCCGGACGTTATAGTAACCGACGAGTTGTTTTCTCCAAACGAAGTTGCGGCGATATGCGACGTGGTGCGCTGCGGCGTCAGGGTGTTTGCGTCCGTGCACGGTGAAAGCGTTGAAAAAGTTTTGTCAGATTCCCGCTTTTCTCCGCTTGCGGAAGCGTTCGATTTTGCGGTGTCGCTGTCAAAAAGTCCTATTGGCAAAATCGTTGAAAAGGTGCGACTATGAGCGACGTATTGCGGCTCATTGCAGGCGGACTTATTGCACTTTGTTTGTCGTATATAGGCGTGTTGATAAAAAGAAGGTATGCAAAAAGAGTCGAGTTTTTCAAATCTGCAAGCGATTTCGTAGGCGTGCTTACGACCGAGCTTTCCATGCGAAAAACGCCCGTGCCCGAGATAATACAAAAGTTTTTGCAGGGAAGAAAAGGAGAGTTCGAGACTGCGCTTCGTGCGTGGCAGACAAGCGCGAAAAATGGAGAGACGAGAATTGCCGTATTTGAGAAAAACGCAATTCCGCTTCTCAAAACCGAAGAAAAAAAGAGTTGTTCGATTTCTTCGACGGAATGGGAAAGACCATGCTTGACGAGCAACTTGCTCATGCGGCGTATTATGCGAAGCGGTTCGAGCAAGCAAAAACGAAATGCGAAGACGAGAACAAAAGACTTGGCGGAACGTACTTCAAGTTGTGCGTATTGCTTGGACTTGCGGTGCTTTTGATACTGGCATAAGGTGAGATATGGACGTAAATATAATTTTGAAAATTGCAGGAGTGGGGTTGTTGACGGCAATCGTGTGCGTGATACTCAAAAAGACCGACCGAGACGAAATTGCCACGTTTGCCACGCTTGCGGGGCTTATCATCGTTGCGGTGCTCGTGATAGATATGCTTGGCGGCTTGTTTGACACGTTGCGCTCGATTTTGTCGCTGTACTAGTCATGATATTCAAACTCATAGGGATAGCAGTGATAGGCGTGATTGTCATCACGCTTCTTAAATCCGCAAAGCCTGAATTTGCGGTGTTTGCAACCATAGCGACGGGAGTCGTTATGGTCATCACCATGTTGTCCGCGCTTCGCGACGTCGTCATCGCATTTGACGGTATAGTCGAAAAGAGCGGAATAGACGACGCCGTTTTCTCAGCGGTGCTTAAAATCATAGGCATAGGCTATCTCACCGAGTATTCTTCGTCGCTGGCAAGCGACGCCGGGTGTCCGTCTATTGCGCAAAAGTTGCAGTTTGGCGGCAAAATAGTGATTTTTCTTATGAGTATATCAATCGTTACGTCGCTTATCGACGTGGTGTCGGCTCTTGTTTCCGCAATATGAAAAGGAAAGTGTTTTGTGACTTGACAAAGACAACGACCGGGCGGAAATCGTTGAAAAAACGGTTGCCGTATCTTGCGATACTGTTCGTCGTTTTTCTTTTGTTGCCGCTGTTTTTTGACTCGAGTGTGGCATACGCCGACGACGGAAAAACGGAAGAAGAGATACGCAAAGAATTGTCCGACGCTGTGAACGGAGCAATCGATTCTCTCGATTTGAAAGATTTGCAGAAGTTTCTCGACAATCTTTCGGGCGACGGGAAAACCGCGCTGAACGCAAACGACGTGAAACAAATGCTCAAATCGCTCGCAAACGGAGAATCGGTTGATTTTTACGAGAGCTTTTTTAATTTCCTTTCCAAGACCGCAGGGCGATATTTTTTGTCGTTTTTGCCGGGACTTATAACCATTCTTGCAATATGCCTTCTAAAAAACATATTGTGCGGCGTGACGGGTGATTTTCTCAACAACTCCACGAGCGAAGTGGTGCATACGGTGTGCTATTGTTCAATCGTCATAGTGCTTGTAAGCGGCGTTTTTACGATAGTTTTCGCGGTTGCCGACACGATTGAATTGCTCACGAATTTTGCAAACGCGATCTTTCCCGTATTGCTTGCACTGCTTTCCGCTTTGGGCGGAGCGGGGAGCGTAGGCGGATTTTCGCCGCTTATGGCGGTGTTTTGTTCTACGATTATGAAAATGACGACGGCGGTCGTTCTTCCCGCATTCGTGGCGTGCATAGTTTTTTCCGTTGTCGGCAACGTGTCGAAGAGCGTAAAACTCGACAAACTCGCAAACTTCGTGCGTTCGGCGTCGGGGTGGCTCATCGGCATATCTTTCGGATTGTTCGGCACTTTTTTGACGGTGCAGGGTATATCGGGCGGAGTTGTGGACAAATTCGGTTTCAACGTCGCAAAGTTTGCCGTGTCGAGTTACGTCCCGATACTCGGCGGATACTTGTCCGACGGCTTTGATTTGCTAACCGCATCCGTCGTCATAGTCAAAAATGCGCTCGGATACGTCGGCGCGATAATATTGTGTTGCATCGTCGTGTTTCCGCTCGTCAAGGTCGTTGTGTTTTCGCTCTCGCTCAAACTTTGCGGAGCGATTGCCGAGCCGATAGGGGATACGCGCGTCGCAACGCTTCTGACGTCCGTGGCAAAGAATGCGAATTTGCTCGTAAGCGCGCTTGCAGGTGTGGGATTTATGTTCTTTCTGATACTTATGATGTTGATGAGTTCGTGCAATATGGGGGTGTGATGGGTGCGTGGATAATTTCGATAACGGGAGTGATTTGCCTAGGTATATTGCTCGATATAGTTCTTCCGGACGGTAAAACCACCAAGTATATACGCGGCGCGTTTTCTCTTATCGTGATTCTCGTCATCGTTTCGCCGCTTCCGTCTCTTCTTAAAAAAGAGTGGAATTTCTCTTTTGACAATTCGGCGTTTTCGTCAAGCGACATTGCCGAAGAAATCGAAGTTTCCGATATGTTTTCTTGTAGAGCGGAAAAATGCGAAGAAGAATTGAAAAAGCTGGGGATAACCGCAAGCGTCGAAATAGAGTATTCGTCGGCGGTGGTGCGCTCGGTTAGGGTGTATGTCGACGACGTGTCCGTGTCTGGTGAAAAAGTCGTTAGCATAGTGTCGGAAAGTCTTGGCATTGCCGCATATAAAATAAAGGTGTTGTACGGACAAAACTAATTTTGCAATTCGCTTTAAATTTCGCGCGCGTGCGCGCGCATTACGCGTGAGCGTGTGTGTGCGTACAAAAGAATTTATGCGCGCGCACGCGCGCGCGAAATAAGACGAAAACCGTCGAAATATAAAAATTTATGCGATAGGGAATTTATAAGGAAAACCTCGCGTATAGTTATCTTGGAGCAGGGTATGGAAGTTCTTGACGAAAGGAAAAAGGGAATTGCCGAGAAAATAAAGGAGAGCGATTTTATAAAGCGCGTCAAAGGCGTGAAAAACGTAAAGATTATCGCTGCGACATTCATAATCGCGATTGCTCTCATCATATACTCTACCGTGGCTTCGTCAAAGGCGAGCGAAAAGAACGTCTCAACGATGACGGACGACGAAAAAAGGCTCTCGGCAATTCTTTCGAGCGTGGACGGCGCGGGTGAAGTGGAAACGATGATAACCTGTGCGGACGGCAAAATCGTCGGAGTGCTTATTATAGCGGACGGAGCGAAAAACCCGCTTGTGAGAATAAGACTGCTAAAGGCAGGCTCGAGTGCGCTGGGCGTTGACGAAGACGTAGTGAGCGTGTTGTCGAGAAAATCAAATTGAACTTATAGGAGGAGTATATGAAAATAAAATCAAAGACAAAAAAGATAATCGTATTGTCGGTTATGGTAGCGTTGCTTATTGCGACGGGCGTGTTGAATTTCGTTCTCAACGACAAACTCAACTCGACGAGTCAGATTTCCGGAAACGGCAACACTGACGACGTCACGCAAACGTTTTTGCGGCGGCAAGAAGCGACAGAGATGCCACTCGCGAATCAGAGTTTTTGTATCTCGACGCAATTATGAATTCCGATTCCAGCACCGAAAGTGCAAAGAAGACCGCGCAGGAACAAAAACTCGCGCTCGTTGAAAGAATGGAAAAGGAACTCGCACTCGAAACGCTCATTAAAGGTAAAGGCTTTGACGACGTCATCGTGACGATAGGAGACAAAGGCGTGAGTATCGTGGTCGGCAGTGAAGAGTTGACCGTAGAACAGGCAAACCAGATTCTTTCCGTCGTGGTGAGCGAGACGACGTTCAAGGCAACCGAAGTCAACGTCATTCCTTACAACTGATTTTTAAAAAGCATAGGGAGAGAATAAAGGATGCAACCGTCGCAATCGCGGCGGTTTCGCGTCGTAGGGGATAAAATAATTTTTGCGAACGATTGATATAATTTTTTCGCTGTGCTATAATACTGAAAAAGGAGACGGCTATGGCAAAGGATTCCATGAAAAATTCAAGCGTACTTGCAGAAGTGCTCGTATCTTTGGCAACCGAAGCGGCAAGCGATGCGGAAGGCATTTGCATTCTTACGTCCAAGCGCAATCGCGGGGCAGTGTCGGCATACGTTTTGCCAAACGAGAAAGTCGCAGTGGATCTGAGCGTCAACATCGAGCAGGGCTACACTGTGCCGGCAACCGTCGCCGCGCTTCAGGAGAAAGTGAAAAACAGCATCGAAAGCGCAACCAAGTTCAAAGTACAATCTGTAAACGTTCAGGTTATGAACGTCAACATTCAGCAATAATTATGAGAAGAGTAGCAAGAGAAAATTTGTTCAAGTTGGTGTTTGAATACACCTTTTACGGCACAGCCAACGACCAGACGTTGGAATTGATGTTGCAAGGCAGCGACCTTACGGAAGACGATAGGAATTTCATTAACGGTTGTTACTTCGGCATCGTCACGAGAGAAGACGAACTAAAAAAGATGATCGAAGAGCATCTCGAAGGATACAGAATCGAAAGAGTGTATCGTCCGGACTATGCGGTTCTTCTTCTTGCGACGTACGAACTTCTCGAACACACTGCGCCCAACGCCGTGATAATCAACGAAGCGGTTGATTTGAGCAAGAAATACGGCACGGACAAATCAGGCTCGTTTGTCAACGGTGTGCTCGCAAAGATTGTCAAAGATATAAAATAAGAAGAAGTTCCCGAAATTTGCGGATTTTGACCCGTTTGGTCTCAAAACGACGCGATTTTCGGGATTTTTTAACTCAAAAACGCCGAAAATTCGGTGATTTACTGCAAAAAAGGTGAATAAAGTGTCGATTGTGTCAGATAAAACCCCATTTTCTGCAAATACCATATCCGTAAGCGAAGTAAACGCCACGATAAAAGCGTGCGTTGACTCTCCTATTTTCAAAGGTTTGGAAGTTTTCGGAGAAATTTCGGGTTTCAAATTCAGCGGCCCGCACGCATATTTCACGCTCAAGGACAAAGAGTCGCAACTCTCCTGCGTTTGCTTCTATGCCGCAAAGACGTACAATCCGAAAGACGGCGAAAGCGTCATTTGCAAAGGCTCTGTCGATTATTACGTCAAGGGCGGGCGATTGTCCTTGCAGGTGAGTTCCATTCAGCCGGTCGGAAAAGGATTGCTGTTTCTCGAGTTTGAAAGACTCAAAGCAAAGTTGCTCGAAGAAGGTCTTTTCGACGCGGCGCACAAGAAACCGATACCGAAGTTTGCAAAGCGCGTTCTCGTCGTGACGTCAAAAACGGGCGCGGTGATACGAGATATCGTCACCACCGTGCGCAGAAAAAATCCTGTTATCGACATAGTGGTCAAAGACGTGAGAGTGCAGGGCGAAGGCGCAGGCAAGGAGATTGCCAAGGTGCTTGAAAGAGTGGACAATCTCGGATACGACGTTATAATCATTGCGCGCGGCGGCGGTTCGCTCGAAGACCTTGCGCCGTTTTATGACGAACAACTCGTTCGCACGGTGTACAAGATGAAGACTCCCGTCGTTTCGGCTGTCGGACACGAGACGGACTTTTCTCTCTGCGATTTCGTTGCGGACGCAAGAGCGGCAACGCCGACGGCGGCAGGCGAACTGGTGACGTATGACTATTACGCAATGGCGGACGAACTCAAAAAGGATATGCAACGTCTTTTGACAGGGGCGAAGAGAAGTTACGAAAGGAAGACCGCAAAAGCGCAACTCGATATGTCGAAACTTCAAAGGCTTGCGTCGGAGTTTTATATGCAGCGTACGCGCAAAGTCGAGCAGTGCCTTGAAAAAAGCAAAAATCTCGTTCAACGCAAATTCGATTTGGCGGCGGCAAGAGCGGAGAAAGCCACGGGCGCGTTGGACAATCTGAGTCCGCTCAAAATTCTGAAACGCGGATACTTCCGCTTGCAGTCGGGAAACGAAACGATAAGCAAAGTGTCAACGCTGAAAGTCGGAGACGAAATAACCGCTACGGGCGGAGACGGAACGGTGAGAGCCACCGTAAAAGAAATCGAACTCAACAAGGAGAACTGATATGGCAGAAATAAAGAAATTTGAAGAAGCACTTCAAGAACTCGAAGAAATCGTCAGACAACTCGAAGGCGATATGCCGCTCGATCAGGCAGTGAAGGCTTTTGAAAAAGGCATAGAACTCAGCAAAATCTGCATAAGCGATCTCAAAGCCGAAAAAGGCAAACTTGCTCTGCTTGTGGACGACATCAACAATCTCACAGAAGAACTCAAACTCGACTGATTTTTGAAAGGACGAATATGAAAATATCTTCCGTAAACAAAACCGAATTTCTAGCAATGGTGGAGCAGTCGCTCAAAAACGCAATCGGATACGGCAATTTCATAATTGACGAAGGTATGCGCTACGCAACTCTCGACGGCGGAAAACGCGTGCGTCCGCTTTGCGTGTATTACGGCGCAAGAGCGACGGGCAGAGACGCAGAAGTCGACGAAATCGTATGCATTGCGGTGGCGATTGAACTTATTCACAATTATTCGCTCGTTCACGACGATTTGCCCGCAATGGACAACGACGATTATCGAAGGGGCAAACTTTCCGTGCACAAAAAATTCGGTCACGCAAACGGAATACTCATAGGAGACCAACTTCTCACGCTCGCAAGTTGCGTATTGCTTGACGGAGCAAGAGCGTACGGTTCGCAATTTGCAAGAGCGGCACAAGAGATAACCGTTGCGGCAAAACGCATGGTTCAGGGGCAGGCGATAGACCTTTGCGGCTGCCAAAGCGAAGAAGATTACCTCGATATGTATTCTCAAAAACCGCCGCGTTGATTGCAGGTGCGTTTGCAGCAGGTGCGATTTGTGCGGAAGCGGATTACGAGCAAGTCGAAAAAATAGACGAATACGCCGAGAATATCGGCATAGCGTTTCAACTTGCAGACGACCTTCTCGACGAAGGCAACGAAAACTCTATAGTGTCGCTTATCGGGGAAGAAGAGGCAAAGGATTTGCTCTTGCAGAAGACGGAGAAAGCGTGTGCTATTGCAAGAGAATATTTCGTCGGAGAAGAACTTTCGGCGTTTGCAAAAGCACTTGCCGTGAGAGAAAAATAAAATACATTTGCAAAATTTAAAAAAATTGTTGCCAAAACGGTTACAATTTGATATATTGTTAAGGCAATCGTGTGCGGGAGTGACTCAGTGGTAGAGTGTCACCTTGCCAAGGTGAAAGTCGCGGGTCCGAATCCCGTCTCCCGCTCCACACATTAGCGCATAAAAAGAAATCGAAGACGAAGACTTGAGAAATGATGAAAATCATATTGACGGGATTCGGCTTCACGGAGTGAAGAGCGCAGTATGCGCAGACCCGCACGGGTTCGTTCCGCAAGGTCGCCATCGAAGATGGCTACACCGTCTCCCGCTCCACACAAAGTATCGGCATCACCGATACAGGAAATGGCATCATAGCCAAGAGGTAAGGCAAGGGTCTGCAAAATCCTCACCCCCAGTTCAAGTCTGGGTGATGCCTCCAAAAAACAGCATTTCGTAAGAAGTGCTGTTTTTCATTATATCGGGGGCGGGATTCGGCTTCACGGAGTGAAGAGCGCAGTATGCGCAGACCCGCGCGGGTTCGTTCCGCAAGGTCGCCATCGAAGATGGCTACACCGTCTCCCGCTCCACACAAAGTATCGGCATCACCGATACAAGATATGGCATCATAGCCAAGAGGTAAGGCAAGGGTCTGCAAAATCCTCACCCCCAGTTCAAGTCTGGGTGATGCCTCCAGAAACAAGCGACAATATTGTCGCTTGTTTTTATTTACAAACTCGAAGCCTTGTGTTACAATAACTCTCGCAAAATATCTATAAGATAACGACACGCTTAATCTTTTTTATGCCGGAATGGCGGAATAGGCAGACGCAAGGGACTTAAAATCCCTCGATGGAAACATCGTATCGGTTCGACCCCGATTTTCGGCACCAAAACACTTTCACGCAACCATGCGGAGAGTGTTTTTTTGTTTTCGACAAATAAAAATTGCGGATTTTTTTGTTTTCAATCATTCGATTTTTATGAAAACAGGTGAAAAAACGCGTCACATAACAATGCGTACTGCTCGAAATCATACATTTTGTTGTAATATATGGACTTTTGAGCGCAAACCTATTGCCAAAACCCTTTTCGTATGATAAAATTATTCAGTATTAGAATTATATATGCGTGCGCTATGTGCGCGGGCGCATAACGGGTGGGAAAATGAACACTACTGCATACGCAAAAAGGACGTTGTACAAACCGATCGACTTTTTCTTCCGTGGCGTAGTCGATTACGCGACGAAGAGCAAGAAGGTTGTCTTTGTGGACGCATTCCAAGTGCTCAACGACAGATACTTGGGAAGAATGAGCGTATGCAATTATTTTTATATTGCGGAAAATTCAGTCCGCATAAACGAACTCAATATCATCGCGCTCGAAGAACTTCGCAATTACGATCTCGTTATGCGCGAGAATTTCCTTATCCCAGACAACATCGTTTATTGCATGCCGATATCCGTTCGCTTTTTGGACAACGACAAGGATTTCGACGTTTTGATGCAGACGCTCAAAGATTGCGGATACAAAAAGACGAATCTCGTAATTTCGTTTTTCGTCAGCACTCTCACGAAACTCGACGAATCGGGCGTTGCAAGATACAATCGTTTGCGCAAGGCGGGATACAAGATTTGCGCGTCGGCTTTCGGTGAAGAATACAATTCTCTCGACGTATTTGCGCAGTTCAATTTCGATTATCTTAGATGCGAGTCGGCGTATTTCGACGCAAGCGACAAGAAAAAAGAGTGCTTGCAATGCTTGTTAATTATTGCAAGGCAAACAAGGTCGGTTTCGTCATGGAAGGTGTTGACACGCCCGGACAACTTGCGAGATTCAAGCGCGACGGTGTGAAAATCATGACGGGAAGAGCGGTGTCGAAGCTCTCTCGTTGGGTAACAAACGAATTCCTTGGTTTGAAAGACCCGACGGGCAAAGCGAAAGAAGAGTATCTCAAAAAACTTCAAAAGGTGCTCGATTCCAAGAAGAAAGCCGAAGACGCCGAACTCGAAGATTTGCGTAAAGCGGCAATTGAACGTGCTCGCGCAACCGACGGCGAAAAGATTATGCCGTCCGCCCCGAGACCCGAACTTGCGAAATCTCCGTATCAGGTGCGACTCGAACAGCAGAAACTCAACGCGAAAAAAGCCACGGAGCAAAGACTCGAAGCGCAGGCGAAACTCGTTGAGCAAAAGCCCGAAGACAACGAGCGCGAGAAGAAACTCATCACGGAAATGTCCCGTATGCGCTATGAAGGAGACGTGCAAAGCGCGCTTGCGTTGTCGTTTGCGTCTCAGAAGAAGAGCGAACTCGGCATAGACCGTACGATTGAACAAACCCCGGATATAGAAGAAAAGAAAACCGCAAAAGAGACGGAAGTCGAAAAACCCGTCGAAGAAGTGGTGAGCCAAGACGAAAACAGCGTTGCCGCACCCGTTCGTCCGAATGCTCCGAGTTTCACTCTCAAGCCGAAAAAGCAGAAAAAAATCAAAGCCGAGTTTGACAAAGAAGAGAAGTTGCTCGGCGAGTATAAGTCGGACAGTATGTTCGGAGACTTGGGTATGGGCACAGGCATGAAAGGTTTCGGCGTGACTATGCACGTCAAGCCCAAAAACGAAGACGAGCCCGAACTTGTCGGAAGTTACAACGACAAGAGCCAGTGGGTTGACGAAGACGGCAACGTTTTCAACGGATACTTCGATGTGGACGGCAACTGGGTTGAATACGAGCAATTCGACGTGGAAGCTGAAGGTCACTACAATGAGAACGCTCAATGGGTGGACAAAGACGGCAACGTCTATGACGGCTACTTTGACGAGCAGGGCAGATGGATTGACTACACCTACACCGACCAAAACGGCGAGATTGTGGACAACGGCTATTTTGACGACAAGATAGGCAAATGGGTGCCGTACGGGTATTTTGCGGGAGATGGAACATATCACAAAATCGGCGCGTAGGCAACGACAACACGCAAGTGTGCGTATTGTCGAGAGCCAAGCTAGATTTTGTTCTGCTAACCGCGCCGAAAATCTTTGCTATCAGTTCGAGCAGGGATAAGAACTCAAACCACATTTCCTCAAGATTGTCGGCTTGGTGTGATCGATTGGGCGGGGACACCCGCACCCGATTGCAATGATCGGCGCATAGGCAACGACAACACGCAGTTGATAATTAATAATGAATAATTAATAATTGCGGAAGGCGGAGCCTTATCCGAAAGCCCGTTCGGAGCGTACTTATAAACGGGCTGTGCGATTTCGAAGACGGAACACGAGCTGCAACGGCGGCGAGCAAATCGAACGCCGAGCTTGACGATAAGTACGAGCGACTGCGCCATGTTGTTGCGTAGCCGGCGCACAAAGCGTGGTGGCATAATGAGTGCACGACACTTATCTATGCGAGTGCTGAGTGTTGTCCCCCGCTACGCGGTTGCCGTGGGTTCCCTTGCAAGGGGGAACGGCAATAGGGAAAACACCTGAGGAAAGGGGAAAGTTGCATTAAAGTTTCAAACCCGCACCCGATTGCAATGATCGGCGCAACAACCAACAAACAAATATAAGCATAGACGAAACAAATGAGCGAAAACGAAGAGAAAAATTTGCAGACCGAGCAAGCGGTCAACGACGAGCAAGTCGGCGAGCAAGCCGCAGAGCAGCCCGTTGAAGACAAAAAGTCGAAAAAGTCTGCCAAATCGGGCAAATCCGCCCGCGACGCCAAGAAGTCGCAATCCCAACTGAAAAAGGAGTGGGAAGACTCTATAGTTGCGTCCAAAAAGGTGAAGCGAGAAGAAAGCCGTCGCAAGCTCAAGCGCGTGATGTTGATCTTGCTCGTGTTTTCGCTTATCGTTACGAGCGTTGTGTACGTGATGTTGCTTTTCATCCAAGAGAACAACGTGCGTATCACGGCAAGCAGCAACAATCGCGAAAAGTCGATATCTCTGTCCATTGACAACGAGTATTGGACGCCGTATCTCAACGCCAACGGTCCGGAGCATATGTGGGACGTGTCCTACAACAAGGTGTACGGCAGAGAGCCGTTGCACACGATTTCGGAAGTGAAGCAGATGTTGTCGGCGGACAAGGTGGAGCTTGGCGAGATGAACGGCGAGAAGTTTATCAGGTTCACGTTTATGCTGAAGAACACGGGTTCTGACAATACGAATATCGACTATGAGATGACGCTTGCCTACGACAAATTCGACCTGCAAAACGCCGTGCGTGTGATGTGGGGCGAGAGCTTCAAGAACGAGACTCTTGACGAAACACGCAAGACTGACGTCAAAGTGTATGCCGCATTGAGCAACAATCAACGTCTCTACGGCACAAACGTGAACTATTGGAAGGTGGGTGACGTATACAACGGAGTCGAGCTCAAAGAAGGCGATGACAAGGTTGGTCAACGTCGCACCAAGGAAGACGGCTTTGTGGAATACGTTGCATATCCGCTCGGCTCGGACAATGCGAGCTTTGACCTTCTCAAATACGAGAACGACATGTACGCAGACAGCGACAGCTATGCGCAAGCGATAGAAGGGGGCTACTTTGCCACCACGCCGTACTATGACAAGGACTATGTGTTCAAGCGCAGCACCACGATGGACAAAGGTGACATCATGTATTGCTATGTGTGTATATGGCTTGAAGGCAGCGACTTTGACTGCATCGACGCGCGCCTTGGCGGATATTGCAAAATCGGCTTGAACTTCACGGCGTATTGATCCGCTATAATGCCGAAACCGCGCAAATTGACAACAAATATTAAAATTTGTTGTCAAAAGATTAAAAAATCTTTGCGCAGGAGCGCACGTGTGCGAGCGTGTATGCGATAAATCTATAAAATAAGTATATTTGTCGTATAACGTGTATAAATCTTTGCAAACAATCAAAAAATATGCAAGACAATGCGTAAAATTGCATAAAAATTACGAAGAAAAATCATACAAAATGCTCCATAATCATACAAATCGCTTTGAAAACGGGGTGTTTTAGACAAAAAACTACAAAATGTTAGAAACTTTTCATTTTGTATGTTGACAGAAATGCATAAAAGACTTATAATCTTCGTATAAATGACTATATCGCACGCCCACGCACGCAATGCGTGCGCACACGAGCAGTCAACGAACATTGAGAGTGGAGCAGTGCAGTGGCACAAACAGCTTGCGGAGCTAGCCAACCTTTGCCACACAGCGATCGGAGCTATCCAATCTTTGCGACAAACTTGTCGCAAAGCCGTCCTTTGCCACAAACGGAAAGCCTATTCGGGGCGTACTTATAAACGGAATGTGTGACTTCGAAGACGGATTTGGAGCCGCAAGGCGGCGACCGTATCGAACGCCGAGCTTGACGATAAGTACGAGCGACTGCGCCATGTTGTTGCGTAGCCGGCGCACAAAGCGTGGTGGCATAATGAGAGAATGGCACTTATTTATGCGAGTGCTGAGTGTTGTCCCCCGCCACGCGGTCACCGTGGGTTCCCTTGCAAGGGGGAACGGTGATAGGGAAAACACCTGAGGAAAGGGGAAAGTTGCATTAAAGTTTGCACACCCAAACCACACTCTCACTTGAACAGAACAAAACAAAAAAAATAAATTTAGGGATAAGGTTTTTGAAAGGGGCTTTATCTCGATAAGGAGAAAAACGATGAAAAAGAAAGGTTTGATTATATCAACAGTCGTCATGGTTGTTGTGCTGATCGCATCTCTCACCACCGCTACTTACGCTTGGTTTACTTCGCAAGCTCAGGCAACAGTTGACGATTTGACAATCACAACTGAAGCGGCTCAAGGTCTTCAAATTGCAATGACCGGAAAAGAAGGTTCAATTTCAAATGGTCTTTATTCTGGTGCATTGAGATACGAAAACAATGCTTGGAGCGGTGACTCTGATACTTGGGGTACTTATCTTGGCTTTGGAGAAATTACAGTTGGAAAACTTGAACACGCAGCAACTTATTTTGCAAATGGTACTGCAGTTAAAACTTTCGTGGGCTATACCAAAGCAACTGGAACCTTTAACGCGAATGAAGATTATTTTACAGCTTCTCCTAAAACTGTAACTGAAGGTGCTAGTGTTGATGGTTTCTATAAACTTGATACTGCAACTAATGTTTACAAGGAAGCAACAGGCAAAGCGGTTGCTGGAGATTTGGACGGATACGTTTCAATCACCTCAGTTGAAGCTCCTACGAGTGCTGGTTTTGCAAACTATTTGGTTGTCAAAACGGAGGATACCAATTCTACTGGTGCATATTATCAACCTATTGGATATGATAGCAAAACCGAGCCTTTGGGATACAAACTTGTATCGGCAAACCAAACCGGAACATATTACCATTTGACAATGGCAGTAACCAACCTTATGGATGTTGGCGCACTTGGTTTCAGTATTGAGGTTGTTCCTAGTGGTTTAACAAACCTTTCTGGTACAAAAGAAGCAAGTGCTACCAATCCCGGTATGGCTGCGGCGACAAGAATAAAAGTAAGAACAGCACAACGCAACGGTGAGACAGCTCCTACATTTAAAGAGACTGAAATTGCCCCCTTCAGCAAATATAAACTCACTGCTAGCAACACAATGTCTAAAGAAGACGGCAATGGGTATACGGAAGCAAAAGACGGCAAGGCAAATGAAAATGGTAAATATACTTGCGTCTTGAGCGACGGCAATGTTGTTGCAAACAATGTTTACTATGTGTCTATGTATATTTGGGTTGAAGGCACTGATGCTGAATGTAAAAACGTCACAACTGGTACTGCAATGACTGTTAAAATCAACTTTGCATACGCTCCGAAAGATACTACTAATATTACTTGGGATTTCACTGACGGCGCACCAATAACATTCGCATAATAATCAATCACAATATAGCAGTTCTTCAAAAAAATACGGCTCGGATGAGCCGTATTTTTTAAGCTTTCGGGCAAAATTTGACAATCCGCCAAATTGTGCTATAATTCTCTTATCAACTTCATTTAGGGGGAAATTTTTATGGCATATAGTTATGTAAAACAACAAATCGTTACAAATCAACACAATTGGTGCATGAAAATTCTCAATGGAGTCCAAGACTTGTTGCGAGATTACTTCACTTTTGATATACGTTTGATTGGTAGTGGGGATAAAAGATTGGTTACTCAAAATGGCGATAAGCCTTTTGATCTTGACTACAATCTTTTTATAAAACGCGATAAACAAGATTTGATTGACGATCCAAAAAAAATAAAACAATTATTTCGTAATGCTTTCAAAAAAGTTTTGACAGAAAACTTAAAAACATACAATCATGTTGAAGATTCAACATCTGTTGTGACAGTAATTGTTTTTGATAAAAGTTGCAATGTAAGATTCAAATTCGATGTTGCCATTCTGGTTGACGGTGATGATGGGTATGCATACAAACTTGTAAAAAACGAACAATACTATATTTGGAATCGTATGCCATATTCAAAAGACTATGCGGAAAAATATTTGGCAATAAAAAGAAACAATTTGTATCCCGACTTCAAGAAACGCTATTTGGCATTGAAAAATATGCATTTAAGCAGACAAGACAACCTGAAATCGTTTTCGATTTTTTTGGAGACTCTCAATGAATATAGGTGGTGAAAAATGAATCCAAAAGAGTATTTTTACACCTATCTACAAATCAAGGACGAAGACAAAGAACGAGCAGAACGAGCCCTATATTCAAAAGGTGTGCAAAAACACATCTTAATAAAGCAAAAACTATCCTTATGGCGTGAGAAAACTGAGAAAGAGTATGTAAAATACACTCAAATTGCAACTGCATATAGATACGACAAACGTATTCGCCTTGTACTTTTCAAATATATATCATATCTTGAAGAATTCTATCGGGCAAAAATTTGTGACGCATACTTTAAGAATACGAAACAGAAGTTTTGGACTATCGAAATGCAAGAGAAGTTAAAACGCAATAAAAACGATATGGACAGGGCGTTGGAACATCTAGATTTTGCAGCATTACTTGAACAATGCAAGATGTGCCCGTCAAAAGTCAAAAAACAGTTTGCATTTCCGCATAATCATTTTGAAGAAAATGTAGATGCACTAATACGTTTAAGAAATGCAGTTATGCACAACAAGTTCTTGTTGCTTTATCGTGGGCTTTGGGAGTGCTATATTGACGGCATTGAAACCGTACAAACATCTTTGTCCGCACATATAATAAATCTAATTTCTTTTTTGCCTACCGAAGTCGGTGAAAAATGCAAAACCGAAATCAACGCATGCAAAATTGACAGGAATGAACCAAATGAAACAGAATGGGATCTCCCAGACACGCTTGTATTAAATCTTGACATCAAACAAGCGCAAAAGCCATTATTGCCATAAAAAACAAACTGTAACGCAAAGATCTGTAAATAAATAAAAAATCGCGGCTCGTGTGAGCCGCGATTTTTTACTATTGTGTTATGTTTGATATTTTATTAGCCACCAATTTGGACTTCTTGTGCGCCAAAGAACAAACCAATCTTTACGGTACCATTTTTTGCTGCATCAACACAATCGGTATCAGCACCAGCAAGATAAATAACAAGTTGGATTTGATCAAGCGGAGCTTTGCCAGTTCCGTCCCAGTCATTGAGAGAAATTTCAACTACGACTGCACCTGTAAAAGTAGTCTGTTTTGTTTCTGCAGAATAAGTACCATTTTGCATTCCAGCGGCATCATGATAATCACCGTATATCACTGCAGTATTGCCAGCTTTAGGATCTGAATACTTTTTGTTACCTTCTTTTGCAACTGTAGAGAAATCAACATCATTCCAAGTAGTTGCGGCGTTGAGCTTATACGCAACGTGAATTGCTGCTGCCATACCATTAGTCGTACCATTGCCTTGGGGTTGGATGACCACATAGAGTTTATTAGTTCCAGTTTGAATCGCTTTTGTCGGTTGTGCACCAAGGAACATATAAACATAGTCACCATTTGTATCACCGGCTCCAATATTTGCGCTTGCATATTCTGCATTTCCCGTAAATTTGGTTGAGTCACCATTTGCTTTAACTGCATGTGTCCAGCCAGTTTGTGTGATTAATTTAGTATTTGCAAAAGTTGCATTTTTTGCATCGGTTCCTACTGTAGCATCTGAAGAAAATCCAACGGCTTTATTTTGCGTGCTCCACTTTATATTATGTGTTATTGTAGAACCAAGGGATTCAACTTCTCCAGTCCAATAACCGGCAGCAAATTGACCGTTTGTAGGATCAGCGACATATTCACATGCTCCTGAAACAAAATTATCTGGTGTTGCAGAAGCACTGTAAGTTGTATGCCCATTTTTGTTCAAACCGATATTCATAACGTTACCGGCTGCAACACTTACGTCAAAGCCTTGAATGCTTGTAGATGCAGAAGTCGTAAACCAAGCGTAAGTAGCGGTGGTGAGAGATGCGATCAGCACAACAACCATGACGACTGTTGATATAATCAAACCTTTCTTTTTCATCGTTTTTCTCCTTATCGAGATAAAGCCCCTTTCAAAAACCTTATCCCTAAATTTATTTTTTTGTTTTGTTCTGTTCTGCAAGTGAGAGTGTGGTTTGGGTGTGCAAACTTTAATGCAACTTTCCCCTTTCCTCAGGTGTTTTCCCTATCACCGTTCCCCCTTGCAAGGGAACCCACGGTGACCGCGTGGCGGGGGACAACACTCAGCACTCGCATAAATAAGTGCCATTCTCTCATTATGCCACCACGCTTTGTGCGCCGGCTACGCAACAACATGGCGCAGTCGCTCGTACTTATCGTCAAGCTCGGCGTTCGATACGGTCGCCGCCTTGCGGCTCCAAATCCGTCTTCGAAGTCACACATTCCGTTTATAAGTACGCCCCGAATAGGCTTTCCGTTTGTGGCAAAAGGACGGCTTTACGCAGAGTTGCGACTTATGATCGCAACTCTGCGTAAACCACTTAAAAGAGAAAAAGCGCGCAATATGGGCGAGATCGGGCGGTTGGGGAAGATTTTCGGATGATTTTGGGCGGTTTTGCGATTTTTGCTGTTGACATCGTGCGCGCGATAAGTTACAATACAATATGTATAGTTGTATAACTATGCGTTTCAGCAAAATCGGGCGAGTGAAGCGGATATTATCCGTTTAAGGGCAACAAGCATGGCTCGCACGACGTCAATAGTCATTCGCTGATCTCTCGGCTGCGCTTTTGGCGCGGTGTGTGGCAATAAGTCTCGGGCGGAAGCGGAGAAGCATCAATCAGGCAGGTTTATCATGAATCTCAAAGAAAAGTTCGCTCAAAAAGCGAAAGAGAAAAAAGAACTCTCTCCAAAGCAACAGAAGGTCAGATCCATTCTCAACTGGGTTGCGACGGGCGTTTGCATCGTTGTCATAGTGTTCGCTTTGGTGGTCGCGATTTTCACAATCGCCGGCGCAACCAATGACGATCATCTCACAAGATTCGGTGACAAGATTTATCTCAACGTCGCCACCGACTCTATGGCTCCCACGTTCTCGTCCGACGACGTCATAATTGCCAAGGCATTCGACTCAAAGGATGTGGCAACGCTCAAAGTCGGTCAAGTCGTGACGTTTAAGACGATTGCTGTAACGACTTCGGGACGTTATCAAGTGTTCAACACCCACAGAATCGTTGCTATCAACAGAAACGATGCAGGTGCTGTGACAAGTTTCAGAACTCGTGGTGACAATCAAACAGGATCTTGGCAAGCTGCTGCTGCAGAATTGCTCAAAGAAGAAAGCGAGCAAGATAAAAATATCATCGGCGACATCGACCGCGACTATGTACAACCAAGCGCAATTGTCGCAACGTGGGGCAGTGTGAATGAAGACGGCACTTTCACAAGCGGCAAAATGCTCAAAGGCGTGGGCGGTTTCTCCAACTGGATTCAGGACACCGAACACTTCGGCGCAAGCCAAAAAGTGCGTTTCTTCTGCGTGGTCGTGCTTCCGCTCATACTTTTGTTTGTGATCTACGCATTTGTGCTTATCCGCACCATTGTCATTGCAAAGCTTGAAAATCAACGCAAGGTGCAAGCTCAACAAGTGGTGACGGTGGACAGCCTTTCGGACGAAGAAAAGCGTCGTCTTGCGCAAGAATATCTTGCGTCCTTGCAACAACAGGCAAGTGGCACGGACAGCGAGCAAAAAGACGATTCGATTGGCAGTGAAAACAACGAATCCGCGGACGAAGGATCCAACCAAGACAAAGAATAAAAACGTTGCAAGGCGCATGAAAATTCATGCGCCGTTCGACTATACTTTTGCGACATTATATCTTTGATATAAAAAATGGCGCGCGCTACGGTGTTGTCAAGGTTTGCTCCGTTCTCTCTTCGAGCCTATTCGGGCTTTGAGAACGCTCGGCATAACCACATACTTTTCGCCGCCGCTGACTTCTTTGCCTTGCTCGAACATTAAGTCAGATATACTGCTCGCAAAATCCGTCCTTTCGGAAAGGACGTCGGCACCATATTTGTGGTCGCCGAATTCAACGAGTTATACCATGAATATCAATCTTGTATTTGAATTTCTCAAAGCGTTTTTGGGCGCATTCTACGACAAGGGATCGGGAGTATATTCTGGGGTTTTCTGCATATCTTCTACAACGAGGGGTATGCCGACGCTTTCAAGAACTACACCCAATACTTCGGCGCGGGAGAATGGGCTGTCGCTATCATTTTCATAATACTTATTTTTGCTGTCATCATCGCAATCATCGTGCTTATCGCGCTGGGCTTGCGCAAACTCGCAAGGCTCTCCAAAGCCAAGGTTTTGCCGCAGGATCTCGTGGAAGAATGTGCCAATCTCAAAAAGCAAATCATCAAAATGTCCGCTGAAAAAGACCGTATTCTCGGCATGAGAGTCAGCGATATCGGCAACTATGAAGGCGAAGAAGGGGAAGAAGGCGAACAAAAGAAGGAAGAGCAGTCGCCAACAGGCGAGTCACGTTTCTACAAACTCACCGAAATCGACAAGATTTACGAGAACTACGTTCCGCCCGTCTATGACGACGAGATCACGCTCCCCGAGCTGTGCGATCGTTTCCGCAACTTCGCTTGCTCGCGTATGCGCCTGTTCTACAATCCGCGTATCATCCGCTTGTTTATTGCAGGTATGTCCACGTCGCGTTTGATGATCTTGCAGGGTATTTCCGGTACAGGTAAAACGTCCCTGCCGCACGCTATGGGTATTTTCTTGAACAACCCCGCAACTATCGCGTCCGTGCAGCCGTCTTGGCGTGACCGTACCGAACTTTTCGGATACTTCAACGAATTTACAAAACGTTTCAACGAGACCGAAGTGCTCAAAAAAATGTACGAGGCAACTTGGAACGATCAGATCTATCTCACCGTTCTCGACGAAATGAACATCGCGCGTGTCGAGTACTATTTCGCGGAAATGTTGTCTATTCTCGAAATGCCGTCACGCGATGAGTGGATTGTAGACCTTGTTCCGTCCGGTTGGCCAAACGACCCGAAGCATATCGACAAAGGCCGTTTCAGACTCCCGCAAAACATGTGGTTTATCGGCACGGCAAACAACGACGACTCGACGTTTGCCATATCGGATAAGGTTTACGACCGTGCTATGCCTATCAACATCAACAGCAAGGGTGTGCCTTTCGACGCGCCGTGGGCGGACAACATCTTCATCAGCTACAAGCACCTTGAAGCGATGTTCAAAGAGTCGCAGGAGATACACAAGGTCTCTCAAGACATTCTCGACAAGGTCAATTTGCTTGACGACTACGTCATCGAACACTTCCGTCTCGCGTTTGGTAACCGTATCGTGAAGCAGCTCAAAGAGTTCGTTCCTTCATACGTGGGTTGCGGCGGAACAGAAATCGACGGTCTCGACTACGTGCTTTGCAACAAGATATTCCGCAAGTTCGAATCGCTCAACTTGTCATACATCCGCGACGAAATCGACGGTCTTATCCTTTATCTCAGCGAACTCTTCGGTGAAGAGAATATGCAAGAGAGCAAGGAGTATATCAACCGCTTGAAGAAACTCTTCTAAAATGTGCTAAACGGCGAACAACTGCGTCAGCGCACGCGCTACTCAAAATCACGTACTGCGTGTACGTTGGGTTTTGATTCGCGCATAGGGGATGCAATTTTCCCCTTTCCTCAGGTGTTTTCCCTATCACCGTTCCCCCTTTCAGGGTACCCACGGTGACCGCGTGGCGGGGGACAACACTCAGCACTCGCATAGATAGGTGTCGTGCACTCATTATGCCACCACGCTTTGTGCGCCGGCTACGCAACAACACGGCGCAGTCGCTCGTACTACACACACAAGGGCTCCCGCACGTCAAAAACAAGCGAACTTGTGTGCGAGTAATAAAGATGAAAGCGCAGTTTTTGGCGCGTGGGAAAAAGGAACACAAAAACCAAAGGCAAACGATTACAACAAGTTGCAATCGTTGCAAAATGGGCTTGTGTGTGACGTAAGCTCGGCGTTCGATTTGCTCGCCGCCGTTGCGGCTCGTGTTCCGTCTTCGAAGTCGCACAATCCGCGAATAAGTGTCCCTTGAATGAGTGAATGTCAAAAAAGACCGCTCCACAGGCTCACGGTCGGCGGTTTTGTAACATCTTCAAAGTCGCGCATTACGCTAATAAGTATGCTCCGAACAATATTTCGGATAAGGCTTCGCCTTCCGCAATTATTAATTATTAATTATTCATTACTAATTATTAATTGCAATCGCGAGCCGACAATAAACACAAAATCATAAAGGTATGGAAGACAACAAAATCACAAGAGAAGTGTACAAACAGTACGCGAATAAGATTGTTTCCGTTCTCGGCAACGAGAGCTTTTATGAGCAATTCAAAAATAGGGTTGACAAAGGTTCGTCTGTCTTCAAGTTGGCAAAAAAACGCCTTATTCAAGACATTTCGATTGACTGGATTGACACAATCGAAGGCATTTTGCCAAACCTTGACACAATCGTGCGTAACCCGAGAAAATTCATCGTTCAGGAAGAAGATATCGTGGACGTTTCGCTTGCAAGAAGCATTTCGACGGAGTCCGTCAAGTTTCTTGCCCAGCACACGAATATGATATCCAAAGTGGACGAAAAGACGGGAGACGTCACGCCTTCTAAAATTCTCAATATCACAAAAGAAGAGTCTTTCGAGATTTACGAAAATCGTTTTATTTACACGCTTCTTCTCAAACTCAAAGATTTCGTCACCATGCGTTACGACAAGATAAAAAAGCGTCCGCAACGCAGGACGTGCTGGAACTCGACGTTGAGTCGCGGTTCAATTTGCCGAGCAAAAAGGTGACGTATCGCACGGAGTATTATGCGCAACTCAGTTTTGACGAAGTTATGCGACTTGACCCCGACACACTCACAAAAATAGAGCGCGTTGCGAAAATAGACCGCATTATCACCGACTTTTTGTCGTCTTCGTTTGCGAAATCCATGCGCAATTCCGCGCCGGTTCGTCCGCCTATTATGCGTACGAACGTCATTTTGAAAGAGCCGAACTTCAAGAAAGCACTCACGCTCTGGCAGTTTATCGAGACCTATCAACAATCAGGCGGTTTTTCCACGTCGGACGAGGTGGAAGACTATCCGATCGACACCGAAAGCGAGCAAAGATTGCGCAGTATGGTGACGCTCAACACTATGGTGTTTGAGAGCTTGTATGACCAATGCGAGACCAATTTCGACATGGAAGACAAGGAATTTGCCGATTTCTTGCGTGTCGGAAATATGGACTTCGAGAAAGACCAGATAGACCGCGACGAGTACGCGCAAAAACTCGAAGAACAGAAAGAAAACGAAGAAGAAAAGGACAATATTCAGGAAGTCAAACCCGAAGAAAACGAAGAAGCGGACAAGGAAATTCCGCCCGAAACTCCGCCTGAACCCGAAGAAGAAAAACAGCCTGAACAAGAGCCTGAAAAAGAGCCTGAAAAAGAAGTAGAAAAAGAAATCGAAAAACCGCAGGAAATCGAGACGGAAGTGGTTGTGGAACGTCCCGTTGAAGTGGAACGTTTCAAAGAAATGCCGCCCAAAGCCGACCAAGAAGAAGTGGATCTCGGCCCGACGCGGAAAAATTCGATCAGCACTTGTTTGAAGTGCGCAAGATATTCAAGCGTCCCGACGACGACAAGATCAAGCAGGAAGAGATCATCAAAGTCAAGGACGCAATCGATCGTTGTCTCAATTCTTACCGCCGCATAAAGCAGGAAGAACTCGAAGAGAGAGACAGACAAGAACGCATACGCCGCCGCAGAGAAGACATACAGAAGCGCGCGGAAGCGTTCAAAAAGCAGCGTGAAGAGATTGAAAAGAATCTCAACGTAACTCTTGACGGCGAAACGCTCGGAATGGATCCGTTCAGCTTCCAGAAAGCGAAAATCGCTATGGAGCGCAAAAGGCCGAAGACGAGAAGCGTCTTGCCGAACTCAAAGCGCAACAAGAAGCCGAAAACGCTAAAAAAGCGCAAGAAAAAGGCATTGAATTCGATAAAAACGAAAATCTCGAACTTGACGACAAGGATACGGAAAGCATCAACAAGTCAATCGAAGAGATGGAAAAAGACCGCTTGAAGAGAGCCGAACGCAACGACAAAATCGACAACGCTCTCGACGCAATCGACGCGGTGTCTCCGCTTGAAGGCGACGTGCCGCTCGTTGCGCGAGCAAAGACAAAAGGCAAAATCGAATTGCCGAAAGACGAAGAATCGCCCGAAATCGCCAAAGAAGACAATTCCGAGACGAAGAAGAGTGAAAAAGACGATGAACACAAGAAACGTCACGTCGATTTGACACCGGTTAACGAAAACAAAGTCGCGGTCGGCGAGTTGCATCTCAAAGACGACGGAAGCGTAACGCCTTGGGGTGACGGCGCAAATCTCGGCAATCTCGAACACAAGGACGAAAACAAGCCCAAGAGAAAGTATACTCGCAAGGCAAAGCCCGCACAATCCATTGAAGAGACGGCTGCAAAAGCATCGGAAACCGTGCAAGAAGCGCCCGAAACGGAGCAAGAAACGGATCAAATCGAAGAAATCAAGCCTGTGAGCGAGATGCATATCAATCTCGGCGGAAAGGTGGAAGACACTCAAGGCATGGGCATAAGTTTCAAGAACGAAAATTCGATTACGCCTTGGGGCGACGGTGCGAAACTCGGCAATCTCGAGCATAAGGACGAGAACAAACCGAAGAGAAAATATACACGCAGAAAGAAAGCGGAAAACGAAGCCGAAACTGTCGAAAAAAGTCATCGAAAGCGAAAAGGAAAACGTCACAGACACCAAAGACGTGAAGAGCGAAGATATTGTTCAATCGGACGGCAAAGCGGAGAAGGCGGAAGAAATCGCTTCAAAAGCGCAAGAAAGTGCTGAAAAATCCGAACAAAACGGAGAGAACGAAAACAAACCGACAATCCGTAAAGCACCGCGAGAAAAAAGAATCCGTGGGATTTGAGCGCAACGACGCTCAATCAGAAATACACGACTCCGAGCGGCAAAAAACGCAAAATAGACGCCGTTGATGAAAACAAAGTTTCTGTCGGCGGAATTACGTTTGCGGACGGAAGCGGAATCGTAGACCCGTTCGGCGACACTCTCGATATAAGCGCAAAGCCTGAAAATCACGACGACGAAGAGTAATTTAGCGTGCGCACCGACGGTGCGCACGAACGCTATATAAAAAAAAAAATCGAGCCGATGTTTCAAAAAAACATTGCGTGGGCAAATTTGGCAATGGAAACGAGCAAAAACGAGACTAAAAAGAATATAAGCAAGGCAAAAAGATATACAACGTCGTGTCCACGGTCGTTGTGGCTTTGATATTCGTTTTTTGGTCGCTCTCGTTGCACTTATGCTCGTTCAAAAGAAAAACGGCGGCGAAACGGAGATTTTCGGCTATTATGTGTTCGACGTGCTCACCGACAGTATGAGCGGCACGATAGAAAAAGGCGAAGTGATCGTTTCAAAGAAAGTCGAAAACAAATACGCCTTGAAAGTTGGGGATATCATCACGTTCACCGCACCCAGCGGAGTGCTTAAAGGCTACAACGAAACGCATAGAATCGTCGAGATTATCTTAGACGAAGACGGCAATGTTCAGTATTACAAAACGGCAGGAGACAAACTCTACAACGGTTCCGTTAAGGTTGACGACTGGCAACTTCCGCCTGAAAACGTCAAGGCGATATTCGTCAGAAAGTCGGCGTTTATCGGCGGACTGAAATCCTTTTTGTCGCACTGGTACGGATACGTCGTGATAGTGGTTGTGCCGATGTGTCTCGTGTTCGCGCTTGTGATAGCGGGGTTCGTGAGAGACAGACTTGCGCTTGAAAAAGAAAAAACGCCCAAAACAACGCTTGACGATTTGAGCGACGAAGAAAAGAAAAAGCTATTGGAACTTGTCGATAAAAACGACGAAACCGACGACGATAAAAATAACTAAAAACTCAAAACCGCACTGAAAAGTGCGGTTTTCATTTGTTTTAATCGAGATTTCATATTTGTTTAACAATAATATTTTACAATTTAATCGCAAAAAGGAAGCGTGATAAAAAATAAATTTTTCGCGATATCTAAACGGCTTTCTTCGTTTTACATATCGTTTTTTGCTCTTGACGACGCAAGGGACGAACACAATTTTTATTGCGTTTTTCGCTCGCATATGATAAAATAAACAGACTTATATAAATATCTTATATAAATATATATGGGGAGAACGTTATGCTCGCAAAAATTTTAAGTTACGCTTTGGACGGATTGACCGGATACGCGGTTGACGTCGAGATTGACATCAACAGCGGTTTGCCCGGCTACGATATGGTGGGGCTTGCTTCCACGGCAACGAAAGAAAGCAAGGAAAGAGTTCGCTCTGCAATCAAGAACAGCGGATTTCAATATCCCGCAAAACGCATCATCGTCAATCTTGCGCCTGCCGACACGAAAAAAGAAGGCCCGACGTTCGATTTGCCGGTTGCGCTCGGAATAATGGCGGCGACGGGACAGATAGAGAGCAAGACGTACAAGCAATACGTGATTATCGGCGAGTTGTCGCTTGACGGCGAACTTCGTCACGTAAACGGCATAATGCCGCTTCTTATATCCGCAATGCAGTCAGGGCACAGAAAGTTTATAATTCCTGCCGCAAACGCAAGAGAAGCAAGTTTCATAGAAGGCATAGACGTGTATGCGCTGAATAACCTTCGCGAAGTTGTTGAAATGCTTTCGGGAGTAGTGTTTGAGAAAGTGCCGACTTCCACGTACGAGAGCGCATGCGTATCTCACGGCTACGGAGTGGATTTTGCAGACGTAAAAGGGCAGAGCGTTGCAAAGCGCGCGCTTGAAATTGCCGTTGCAGGCGGACACAACGCACTTATGATAGGTCCGCCCGGAGCGGGAAAAACGATGCTTGCCAAATGCGTCCCGACGATTATGCCAGAGATGACGTTTGAAGAAGCGGTGGAAGTGACAAAAATACATTCCGTCGCAGGCATACTCGATTCGGACGTCGGCATAGTGACGACGAGACCGTTTAGAACGCCGCATCACACTACGACCGTGCCTGCGCTGATAGGCGGCGGAGCAAAAGCGAGACCGGGTGAGGTGAGTCTTGCAAATCACGGCGTTTTGTTCCTTGACGAGATGCCCGAATATTCCCGTCACGCGCTTGAAACTTTGCGCCAACCGCTTGAAGACAGAAAAGTGACGGTTGCAAGAGTGCAACAAACCACCGAATATCCTGCAAATTTCATGCTGATTGCAAGCATGAACCCGTGTCCTTGCGGCAACTACGGCTCGAAAAATCAGATATGCCGTTGCACGCCGTCGCAGATACACAATTACGTGTCAAAACTCAGCGGTCCTTTGATGGACAGAATAGATTTGCAAATCGAAGTGGACAATATCTCGTACGAAGAATTGCGCTTTCAAAAGAGCGGCGAGACGAGCGCGCAGATAAAAGAGCGTATCAATCGCGTGCGTGCTATTCAACGCAAGAGATTTGAAAAAGACGGCATACTCACAAACGCCGAAATGGGTGCGAAAGAACTCAACAAATATTGCGTGATTGACAAAGATTGCGAGAGACTTTTGCAAAAGGCGTTTGAAAAACTCAATCTGAGCGCACGCGGCACGACGCGCATACTCAAAGTGGCAAGAACAATTGCCGACATAGAAGGCAGTGAAAACATTTTGCCTGCGCATATCGGCGAAGCGATACAATACAGGGGACTTGACAGGAAGTATCATTGACGGGGAGAGATATGGACGAAAGAAAGAAAATTTTGCTTGCGTTGCAAAGCGTGAGCGAATTGTCAAATAAAAACGAACGGCACTTCTCGACGAGTTTGAAGACGCAACGGAACTTGCAAGCGAAAGCGGCAGACGCGCGGTTTTCAAAACGCTCGGGGACGAACACGCAACGGAGTTTTTCAAACTTCTCGATAGAGCCGACGAACTTGCGGCAGAACTTGAAAAACGAGATTTGAAATTCATCACGAGATACGACGACGAGTATCCCGAAAAGTTGCTCGACATATACGATGCGCCGACGGGATTGTTTGCAAAAGGCAATCTCGACGCACTGAGAGCAAAGAGCATTGCGGTTGTCGGAACGAGACGTCCCACGAGATACGGCGCAAAGGTCGCGGACGAGTTTTCAAGAGAATTCGCAAAAGCAGGGCTTACGGTCATATCGGGATTTGCAAGGGGTGTAGACAGTATAGCGCACCTTGCTTGCGTAAACCAGTCGAGGCCGACGGTTGCGGTGTTTGCTTCGGGACTTGACGTCGTGTATCCTGCCGAGCATCGTTCGCTTCTTGAGAGCGTGCTTGCAAACGACGGCTTGGTTGTCACGGAATATCCGCTCGGCACGAAACCGCTTCAATATCACTTTCCCGAGCGCAATCGCATAGTCAGCGGACTTGCAGACGCGGTGTTTCTTCCGCAAGCGGCAAAAAAGAGCGGCTCGCTCATCACGATGAGACTTGCAATCGAACAAGGAAGAGACATTTTTGCGGTGCCCGGCAACGTGTACGACGAAGAAAGCGCGGGCGGAAACGAATTGCTGAGAGAAATGCCTCACGCACTCGTCATATCGCCCGAAGACGTGCTTGACCAGATGGGCGTGAGAAGAGAAGAACAAGTCGAGAAAACAATCGAACTGTCCATAGTGCAAACAGAGATACTCGACGCGTTGCACGACGGCGAAAGGCATTTTGAAGAACTAATCGAAGTCACGGGACTTAGCGTGAGCGAACTTACGAGCGTGCTTTTCGACCTTGAGATAGAAGGTTTGGTTTTCAAAGGCGCAGGCAATTTCTATTCGCTTGCGTAAGTGTAAAAAAACTGAACGAAGCGGCATAAAACGCTCGCAAAAGCGGCGTTGAAACGCACCGAAAACGGAAATAGATAATAAAGCGGGGCTTTGCCCCAAGGAGATATAATGAAACAACTCATCATTGTTGAGTCACCGCACAAGGCCAAAACGATACAGAAGTATCTCGGCAACGACGCGGCGGTGCTTGCATCCAAAGGACACGTTTGCGATTTGCCTGCGCGTTCTTTGGGTATCGACGTCGACAACGGTTTCAAGCCTCAATACATCGTCACGCCGGACAAGGAATCAACCATAAAACAACTCTCTCAAGCGGTGAAGAAATACGACAAAGTGTATCTCGCAACCGACCCGGACCGCGAAGGAGAAGCAATATCGTGGCACCTTAAAAACACGCTCGGAGTGACGGGCGACAAAGTGCGTATCGAGTTCAACGAAATATCGCCGAAAGCAGTGCGTGCGGCTATGGAAAATCCGAGAGAAATCAACATGGATCTCGTCAACAGCCAGCAAGCAAGAAGAGTGCTTGACAGACTTGTGGGTTACAAGATCTCCCCCATACTTTCAAGAAAACTCAAACCCAGTCTTTCTGCCGGACGCGTTCAGTCGGCGGCTCTTAAAATGATTGTGGACAGAGAAAAGGAAATCCGCGACTTCAAGCCCGAAGAGTATTGGTCGATAAGCGCACTTTTGCTCAAAGACGGCGCAAAGAAGACTAAAGCAAACCTTTTCAACGCCGCACTCAACGACAGAAACGGCGAGAAAGTGAAACCCAACAATGCCGACGACGCATACGCGATAGCGGATCTTATGCGCAAGTGCGATTATCGTGTGGACGAAGTGAAAAAGAGCGTGTCTACGTCAAAACCCGCTCCTCCGTTTACAACGAGCACTATGCAGCAGGAAGCGAGCCACAAACTCAACATGACTGCCGAACGCACGTCTAGAGTCGCGCAACAACTCTACGAAGGCGTTGACATCGAAGGAGAAGGACAGCACGCGCTTATCACGTATATCCGTACCGACAGCGTGCGTATTTCTCCCGATTTTGCAAAAATCGCGCTTTCGTTTATCGCAAAGAATTACGGTGAAGAATTCGCGCCCAAGACGCAAAATATCTACAAAACCAGCGAGAATGCACAGGACGCGCACGAAGCAATCAGACCTATCGATTTGAACCGCACGCCTAAGTCTCTTGAAGGAAAAATGGACAGAGACGCGTTCAGACTCTACAAACTCATATACGAGCGTTTTATGGCGTCTCAAATGACTCCTGCACAGTACAACACGATGAGAGTCCACATTCTCGGCGAATGCGGCAATGAAAAACTCGGTTTCGTCGTAAGGGGCAAGAGCGTTAAATTCAAGGGCTTTACCGCCGTGTATTCCGCTACGGTGGAAGAAAGCGACGACGATAACAAAGAACTCGACACGATGCCCGATCTCAATCAGGACGAACATCTCAATCTCGACGACGTGAGTTGCGAGCAAAAATTCACGAAACCGCCGGCGAGATACAACGACGCAACGCTTGTCAAAGCACTCGAAGAAAACGGCATCGGACGTCCTAGCACGTACGCCAGCATCATATCCGTGCTTGCAAAACGCGATTACACCGAAAAGGTGCAGAAAGCGATTGCGCCCACGCAACTAGGCGAAGCGGTGTGCGAGTATATGGAGAAGAATTTCCCCGACATAATGAACCTGAATTTCACGGCTCGTCTGGAAGGCGCACTCGACAAAGTGGCGGACGGAGAGCAAGCGTGGCAGGAACTTATCGGAGCGTTCTATCCGCGACTTATGAAATTCGTGGAGCGCGCGGCAAAGAGCGGTGGCGGAAGTTATATGCCCGACGAAGAAAGCGACGTGATTTGCGACAAATGCGGAGCGAAAATGGTCGTTCGCCACGGCAAATACGGTCCGTTCCTTGCTTGCCCGAATTATCCCAAGTGCAAGAATATCAAGAAAATCGTCGAAGTGGTCGGCAAATGCCCCAAGTGCGGCGGAGACGTCAGCAAACGTGTGTCCAAAGCAGGCAAAACGTTCTACGGATGCACAAACTATCCCAAGTGCGACTTCATCAGTTGGGACGTGCCCGCGCCGTATTTCTGCCCCGAATGTGCGTCTACTATGAAAGTGGTCAAACGCGACGACAAGACGTATTACGTTTGCACGAATCACAACTGCAAACACAGAGAACTCGTCAAAGACGAAAGCGAACAAAATCAATAAGAACGAACGATGAGCGAGAAACGACTTGTAAAAATCATAGGCGGCGGGCTTGCCGGATGCGAATGTGCATTGCAACTTCTCGAACGCGGATACGCGGTGAAGATGTACGAGATGCGTCCTGCTCACACCACCGGAGCGCACAAAACGGAAAACCTTGCCGAACTCGTGTGTTCCAACTCGCTCAAATCGTCCGAGCCTTGCACGGCTTCGGGGCTTCTCAAAGAAGAACTCGACCTTTTGGGATGCAGACTTTTGCCACTTGCAAGAGAGAATGCCGTGCCGTCGGGCAGCGCATTGTCGGTGGAAAGAGAAGGTTTTTCAAAGTCGGTTGAAAATGCGTTGAACGCATATCCCGATTTCACTCTCGTGAGAGAAGAAGTCACGAGTCTTGACGAAGACGTTCCCACTGTGATTGCGACGGGGCCGCTCACATCCGACTCGATTGCAAAAGTCGTCGGAGAACTCACGGGAAAAGACAGACTGTTTTTCTACGACGCAATCGCTCCTATCGTGGAGTTTGACAGCATAGATATGTCGAAAGCGTATTTCGGCGGAAGATACGGCAAAGGCGGAGAAGATTATCTCAATTTGCCCATGCAAAAGACGAATACGAAGCGTTTTACAACGAGCTCGTCAACGCCCAAACCGTCCTATTGCACGACTTTGAAAAGAGCGAACTTTTCGACGGTTGCATGCCCATAGAAGAGATGGCGAAGCGCGGAAGCGACACCATTCGTTTCGGTCCGCTCAAACCCGTCGGACTTCGCAATCCCCACACGGGCGAAAAAAGCGTACGCTGTCGTGCAGTTGAGAAAAGAAAACGTTGCAGGAGATTGTTACAATCTCGTTGGCTTTCAAACGAATCTCACCTATGGTGAGCAAAAAAGAGTTTTCCGCATGATTCCCGCTCTTCACGATGCCGAATTCGTAAGATACGGCATAATGCACCGCAACACCTATATAAACGCTCCGGGCGTTATTGACGAGACGTTCAGAGTCAAAGGCGACAGACCGCTTTATATAGCAGGGCAATTGTCGGGTGTGGAAGGCTACGTTGAGAGCATAATGAGCGGTATGATTGCAGGAATCGCGCTTGCAAAAGAACTCGACGGCGACAGATTGCAAGTGCCGTCGGACGTGACGATAATCGGCTCGCTTTGCAGATACGTATCCACTTGCGCGCTCGATTTCAAGCCTATGAACGCAAATTTCGGCATATTGCCGTCGATTACGGGATTCAGAGACAAGCAAAAACGCAAACAGGCGTATCACGACAGGTCGATAGACGCTATAAAAAATCAACGATAAGGTTACAATATGGGCATTATTGCTCGCAGAATATACCGATAGATTATCGGAAAACGGAAGTGAAAGGCACTTCACAAAGATAAGGAGAACACAATGATAGAATTTCGCGGAACTACAATTTGCGCCGTGAGAAGAAACGGCGAAACCGCAGTTGCGGGCGACGGTCAGGTCACGATGGGCGAAAGCGTCATCATGAAAGGCAACGCCGTCAAAGTGAAACGTATTTACAACGATAAAGTGGTGGTCGGCTTTGCAGGTTCGGTCTCGGACGCATTTGCGTTGTCCGAAAGATTTGAAGCTATGCTTCAAAAATATAGCGGCAATCTTATGAGAGCGGCTGTCGAACTTGCGGAACTTTGGAGAAACGACAAGGGCGGCAGAAAACTCGAAGCGTTGCTCATTGCTGCAGACCACAACAGCATTTACGTGATTTCTGGCACCGGTGAAGTCATCGAACCCGAAAACGGAATCGTGGCAATCGGCAGCGGCGGCAACTATGCGCTCGCGGCGGCTCGCGCACTTGCGGACGCAACCGATCTTAGCGCAAAGGAAATCGCAACTCGCGCACTCAAAATCGCAAGCGAGATTTGCGTGTACACCAACGACCATATCACCGTCGAAACAGTGTGACAGGAGGCTTATTATGGACAACAACGTTATGACTCCAAAACAAATCGTGGCTGAACTCGATAGATACATCATCGGTCAGCACGACGCAAAAGTGGCGGTGGCTATCGCTCTTCGCAACAGATACAGAAGAAGCAAACTTCCCGAAGAAATGAGAGAAGAAATCACGCCGAAAAACATCATCATGAAAGGCCCGACGGGCGTCGGCAAGACGGAAATCGCAAGAAGACTCGCAAAAGTGGTCAAAGCGCCTTTCGTGAAAGTGGAAGCGACGAAATTCACCGAAGTGGGCTACGTCGGCAGAGACGTAGAGAGCATCATTCGCGATCTCGTGGAAGTTTCAATCCGTCTCGTCAAAGACGAGAAATTCAAAGAAGTCATGCCCAAGGCGACGGAAATTGCAGAGAACAAACTCTGCGAAATATTGCTCCCTATCCGCAAAAACGCGGCAGGAGCAACCGAAAAGAGCGACGCGCAACTTCGCGAAGAACTCTTGCAGGAAATCCGTGCAGGACACCTTGACGGCATCACGATCGAGATGGAAATCCGTCAACAGCCCAAGCCCATTCAGTTGCAACCGGGCAACGCTCCCGGCAACGAGATCGATCTCGGTTCTATCTTTGGCGGCATGATGGGCAAAGCACCCGTGAAAAAGAGAAAACTCACCGTCAAGCAAGCGATGGAGTTTATGGTCAATCAGGAAGCGGAAAAGATGGTAGATCAGGACGCAATCACGCAGGAAGCACTGCAAAGAGCAGAGCAGGACGGCGTAGTGTTCCTTGACGAAATCGACAAAATCGCAACCAACGACAACGGACAGCAAGGTCACGACGTATCCCGCGAAGGCGTGCAAAGAGACATCCTGCCCATCGTTGAAGGAAGCACCGTTCAGACCAAATACGGCGCAATCCGCACGGACTTCATTTTGTTCATTGCCGCGGGCGCGTTCCACATCTCGCGCATGGAAGACCTTATTCCCGAACTTCAGGGCAGATTCCCCATCCGCGTGGAACTCGACAATCTCACGAAAGACGATTTCGTGCGTATTCTCACCGAGCCCGACAACGCGGTTTTGAAACAATACAAAGAATTGCTTGGCGTGGACGGCGTGTCTCTCAACTTCTCGGACGAAGCGATTGACGAGATTGCGAGAGTGGCGTTTGAAGAGAACGAAAACAGTGAAAATCTCGGCGCGCGCAGACTGCACGCCGTGCTCGAATCATTGCTCAAAGACGTGCTTTACGAAGCGGACGACAACGTGACGAAGGAAATCAACATCGACAAGGCGTACGTCGAAGCACACCTTAGCGCAAATCTTAAAGAAAGAAATCTCAGACGTTATATTATCTGATACGAAGGTGTCGGAAACGAAATAGGAAGGAAAAAGATGATAAACATACCCAAGGGCACAAAGGACATGTTGCCGCAAGAAGCATACAAATGGCATTACGTCGAAGGCGTCGCAAGAGAAGTGGCGAGTGAATTCGGATTTAAAGAAATCCGCACGCCCATGTTCGAGCATACCGAACTTTTCCTTCGCGGAGTGGGCGAAACCACCGACATCGTGACGAAGGAAATGTATACTTTCGACGACAAGGGCGGAAGAAGCATGACGCTTCGCCCCGAAGGCACGGCAGGCGTTGCGCGTTGCTTTATCGAAAACGGTTTGCATCAGGGCGTTATGCCTATGAAAGCGTATTATATAGCAAGCATTTTCCGCTATGAGAAACCGCAAAACGGCAGACTTCGCGAACACCACCAATTCGGAGTGGAATGCTACGGAAGCGATTCTCCGGCCGCAGACGCGGAAGTCATTTCTCTTGCTTCGACTTTCTTGAGAAGAGTCGGACTTAAAGAACTCGAACTCAACATCAACAGCATCGGATGCCCCAAGTGCCGCGCGGAGTACAACAAGGCTTTGAAAGAGTACATCGGCGCAAATTTGCACCTTATGTGCGGTCAATGCCAAGCAAGATTTGACAAAAATCCGCTTCGTATTCTCGACTGCAAGGAAGAAAAGTGCAAAGAAATCGTGAAGAACGCTCCGAGAATAACGGATTATCTTTGCGACGATTGCAAAGCGCACTTTGAAAAGGTGCAAGAGATATTGACGTCTCTCGGCATCTCGTTCAAGGTCAATCCCGGCATCGTTCGCGGTCTTGACTACTACACACGCACCGTCTTTGAGTTTATATCCACCGATATAGGCGCGCAAGGCACGGTGTGCGGCGGCGGAAGATACAACAATCTCGTCGAAGAAGTCGGCGGAAAGCCCACTCCCGCAGTCGGATTCGGTCTCGGTCTTGAAAGATTGCTTCTCGTTCTTGAAAACACGAACAATCTTAAAGCGGAAGAAGAGACTATGGACGTGTATATTGCACCGCTAGGCGAAAAAGCGCAGGATTTTGCAAGAAAACTCGTCAGAGACCTTCGCAACGCAGGCGTGAAAGCCGAGACGGACATTATGGACAGGGGTGTAAAAGCGCAGATGAAATACGCAGACCGCACCGGCGTTAAGAACGTGGTTGTAATCGGCGACGAAGAACTTGCAGCCGGCGTCGTAAACGTCAAGGATATGAAAATCGGAACGACCGAGCAGGTCGAAATCGCAAAACTTTGCGAATATTTTGAAAAATGACCGAACGCGGAGTAGTTTCAAAAATCAAAGGCAATAAAGCCACGGTGCAATTCGAGCGTCACAGCGCGTGCGACAAATGCCATATGTGCGCCGTCACGAAAGACACCATGAAAGTCGAAGTGACGCTTGACAACACGCTCGGCGCAAACGTGGGCGACTTTGTGGAAGTGGAAATGGGCGAAAGATACGTGCTTACGGCGGCGGCTATCGTCTATGTCATTCCGCTTGTCCTAATCGGCGTAGGCATAGGCGTGGGAACGCTCATAAACGAACTTGCGCAGGTGCTTATGGCTCTTGGCGGACTTATAATAGGCTTTGCGATTGCGATTCTTCTCGACAAATTCGTCATACGCAAGAAGAAAGGTTTCAGTCCGCGCATGAAGAGCATTTGTCCTGCAACCGTGCAAGATTATATCGTAAACAACAAACAATAAAATCAGGAGTTTATTATGGAACTTATCTTGAATAATAACAATTTTGACGAAACAATCAAAAACGGCGTCGTTTTGGTGGATTTCTGGGCGACGTGGTGCGGACCTTGCAAAATGCTTGCTCCGAACGTTGAAGAAATCGCAAAAGAATACGAAGGCAGAGCAGTCGTGGGAAAGGTCGACGTTGACGAAAATCCCGACCTTGCCGAGCGTTTCGGCATTATGTCGATTCCCGCGCTTTTCGTTTTCGTGAACGGCGAAGTGAAAGAAAAACTCATCGGCTATCGCCTTAAAATGCAAATAGCAGAAGTGCTTGACAAATACTGTTGAAAAAAAGCAAAACCGAGAAAGGAAGATTTACGAATGATAGACCTTAAAAGTATAAAAGAAGTGGACGGCGAATTGTACGAGTCGATGCTCAAAGAATTTGAACGTCAGCAACACAATCTCGAACTCATCGCAAGCGAAAACATCGTTTCCGAAGCAGTTTTGGCGGCGGCAGGAACTTTCTACACCAACAAGTATGCGGAAGGTTATCCCGGCAAACGCTATTACGGCGGTTGCGAATACGTGGACATTGCAGAAAATCTTGCAATAGAGCGTGCGAAACAACTTTTCGGTGTGAAATACGCAAACGTACAACCGCATTGCGGTTCAAATGCAAACTTTGCGGCGTATTACGCGCTTTTGAAGAGCGGAGACACCATTCTCGGCATGACGCTTGCCGACGGCGGACATCTCACGCACGGCGCAAAAGTGAATATGAGCGGCAAGTTGTTCAACTGCGTCGGATACGGCATAGATCCCGTGACCGAGCGCATAGACTACGACAAGGTGCGCGAAATAGCATTGGAATGCAAGCCGCAACTCATCGTCTGCGGCGCAAGCGCGTATCCAAGAGAAATAGATTATAAGCGTTTCAGAGAGATTGCAGACGAAGTGGGCGCATACCTTATGGCGGACATTGCGCACGTTGCGGGACTTATCGTCGCAGGCGTGCATCAAAGCCCCGTCGGATACGCGCACGTCATCACGTCTACAACGCACAAGACTTTGCGCGGTCCGCGCGGCGGTCTCATTATGTGCGACGACGAAGAGATTGCAAAACGTATAAACAAGGCGGTTTTCCCCGGAAGTCAGGGCGGTCCGCTCATGCACATAATCGCGGCAAAGGCGGTCGCTTTCAAAGAAGCGCTTTCACCCGAGTTTAAGGAATATCAGATTCAAATCGTCAAAAACGCGAAAGCGATGGCAAATCGCTTGCTCGAACGCGGATTGAAACTTGTCAGCGGCGGCACGGACAATCATATGATGCTCGTCAATCTCACGGGAAGCGGAGTCAACGGCAAGCAACTCGAAACCTGGCTTGACGAAGCGCATATCACCGCAAATAAGAATTCCATTCCAAACGAGCCCCTTCCGCCGTCTCTGACGAGCGGTATAAGAGTGGGTACTCCGGCGGTCACCACTCGCGGAATGAAAGAAGACGATATGGTGAGAATTGCGGATATGATTGCGGACGTTGTGGAAGGCAAAGAAGAAGCAATCGAAGACGTCAGAGCACGAGCAATCGCTCTTTGCGACGAGTATCCGATTTACAAAGACGCTTTGTATATGTAACTCATCGAGAGAGTTTCATCAAAGCGCACAGTTTTGACACGACTTCATAACCTGCAAACGCAACGGGGGCAAAAACGTCTCGTTGCGTTTTTTCTTTTTCTTTTTGATATTTTCCGAATCTTTATTTTCGCATTCTTTTGGAACGTTTTCTGTTTGTTCGGAATTGCTTTCCGCATGTTTCTCGGAAGAGTGGGCATCGTTTTCAACGTTCGTGCCGTTTTTTTCTTCATTTTTAGGCTTTTGGGACTGCATAAGCGACATAACGAGCGGAAGAAGTGAAGCCATATCGCCTTTTCCGCCTTGCATTGCGCTTACAAGCGAGAACATGGGGTTTTGCTTTGCAAGATTTCCCATTATATCTGCAAAAGCGTTTTTCTGTTCGCCGCCGCTTTCGTCCGTGTTTATGCGAATTTGCTCGCCAAGTCCGTTTTGAGCGCAGAAAGGCGAAACGTCACTCACACGCTCGTTTTTAGGCGCAGATTGAGGAATATCGCGTTTTACGTCGTTTGCAGGCGGCTTTTGCATTGCTTGCATCAAAGATGCGATTGCGTTTACGTCAAAATTCATATTTCACCTTGTCACAACCATAATATGCGCTCATATATTGAATGTGAAAGGAGATAGTATGAATTTTTATCAATATAACGGCATGGGCGGAAATTTTTCCGACAACTCCGAAAACAATGGACGTCAAAAGGATGGGGCAAGCAACGGCGCAAATTATGACGATGCAATGAACGCTTATGCGCGATTTCAGGGGAAAAGCGAACAGGAGCTTATGGGGGAACTATCGTCGCTCGTGTCCAAAATGAAAGCGGACGGAACGTTTGACGTGGGCACGCTAGAAAGACTGTATTCGGCAACGAGCGCGATGTTGAACGCCGAGCAACGAGAACGAATGCGTGCGCTTATAGATATGCTCAAGGGGTGATATGGACAAGATTGACAAAAACATAATAAGTCGTCTGTCCGCACGGTCGAAGATATCGGGCGGCGTTGTGACCACGTTGTGTGAAAACGAAAGTGCAGACGCGCTTGTGAGAGTGAGAAATCCGCTTCATTTAGGTTACATAGAGCGAAATTTCGACGTTTGCGGACTTTATCCGTTCATACGCTCGGTTGCGATAAAATGCAGTCTTAAAGATGCTGTAAAACTTGAAAGAATGCAAGAAGTGGAATATGTTTCGGCGCAAAGCAAAGTGCTTGCTTTAAGCGACGATATTGGCAATCTAACAGGTCTAAACGTAAATTTTCAAAACAATATCGCAAGCGACACGGGCGATGAAACGCACAAAAGTAACCAAACCGGTTCAAGTGGCGACAATCCTGCCGACAAGCGAGATTTTCACGTTGAAAACAGCGGATTGTTTTCACCCGTGCCGACGTTTGACGAGTCGCTTGACGGAAGCGGGGTTACGCTTTGCGTTATGGACACGGGGGTATCTCCGCATCTCGATTTGTCCGTACCGAGAGAAAGAATCGTTCATTTCGAGGATATGATAAACGAAAGCGCCGAGCCTTACGACGATAACGGACACGGCACGTTCGTTGCGGGAGTTGCGGCAGGCAACGGAAACGCTTCGGCAAGAAAGACCGCGGGTGTTGCTCCAAAGGCAAACATCGTCGGAGTAAAAGTCATCGACGACAGCGGTGAAAGCGGAACTTTCAAAATTCTCGACGGCATGCAATGGCTTTTCGACAATTTTAGAAGATATGACGTAAGAGTGGTGTGCATGAGTTTCGGCGCAGAACCGCTCGAATATGCCGACCCGCTAAAAATCGGCGTTGAAATGCTTGCAAGAAGCGGACTTATCGTAGTTTGCGCTTCGGGCAACAGCGGCGCAGGATCTTTGAAATCGCCGGCGATAAGCACTGAAGTCATTTCGGTCGGTGCGGTGGACAAAAATCTGAACGTGGCGCCTTTTTCGTCGCGCGGCTATTACGGCGGAGCGTACCGACCAGACGTTTATTCGCAAGGCGTCGACGTTGCCGGTATTCAAGTTGGCGGAACCTACGGTAATATGAGCGGAACTTCGGTCAGTGCTCCGTACGTTGCAGGTGCGTGTTGTCTTCTTTGTCAAAAATATCGCAAACTTACGCCGTATCAGGCAAAAATAGGTGTTCTAAACAGGGCAATTTTGAAAAACGATATAAGAATTTTGCAACTGTGAACGGGAAATTACTTCTAACAACGGTGATTGCACTCTTACACTTTGAGAGATTTGTTTTAATGACCGATATTTGTCATCGTTAAAATGTGGAACGGCGCAACGATGCGCCGTTTTGATCACTTTAATAATTGCTTAAAGAGTAAGATGCTCTTTAGTGTCGGATTTTTGCTTATTGTTTTCGTTATATATTTCGCATGTCTTATTTGATTTTCCGCAATATCTTGTCCAGAATGTTTGCAAACATGTTGATTTCGTTGTCCGTAGTGTCACAGCCCACGCTCGCACGCACCGCGCCTTGCGTTGCCGTTCCCATACTTTTTGTGAACGAGCGGAGCGCAGTGAAGTCCGCTTCTAACGCACACGTCGTATTCATTCAATTCGTCTGCAATAAATCCGCTGTCAACCGAAGAAAAATTGAAACTAATGACTCCCGTTTCAAAGTCGTGCGTATATATCGTCGCATTAGCGTCTTTCAGAATCGTTCCGAGATTTTTCGATATTCTAAACATATTTTTTCTTATTGCGGACAGATTGTCGTAAGTCCATTTCGCGCCTTGGCACAGTGCGGATATTCCGCCTGTGAATTGCGTTCCTGCTTCAAAGGATTCCGGCATTTGAACGTTCGGAGTAAGTTCGTTTGACCTTGCGCCCGTTCCGCCGTACAGAAGCGGTTTGAGCGCAACGTCCTTTTTCACGACGAGTGCGCCGACGCCTTGCACTCCGTGCAAACCTTTGTGCGCAGGGATTGCAATCATATCCGCACACGACGTGTCGCAATCTATTATCGGCACGCTTTGCGCTCCGTCGAGAAGCAGTGTTGCGCCGCATTCTTTTGCCGTTTTGCCAAGTTTTTCAACGTCGGCAACTGCGCCGGTAACGTTGCACGCTCCGCCTGCCGCTATGAGTTTTGCGCCTTTTGCCTTTTCTTTCAAATCTTCGTAATCGATATGACCGTCGTCTGTCGTATCGGCAATCTCAAGATTTATCAAACCGTCTTTTTTCAGTTTGAAAAGCGGACGCAACACGGAATTGTGTTCGTTTTTTGTCGTGACAACCTTATCTCCCGCTTGCAGAAATCCGAAAATCGCAAGATTGAGTGCCTCTGTGCAGTTTTTTGTGAACACAAGGTCGAATTCATCGGTGTTTGCAAGTTTTGAAAGCAAAAAAGTGCGGCAATCGTCGATAAGTATCGTTTTTGCGATTGATTCCGAATGACCGCTTCGTCCGGCGTTTGCCGAGTGCGTCAAATCGAACAGAAGCGCGTTCATCACGCACTTTGGCTTGAATCTCGATGTTGCTGCGTTGTCAAGGTATATCATTACATTAAGCAATCTATGCTCGCGCGCACCAAAAATGTGCTTTTGCAATATATTAATTTGAGAGCGGATACATATAATTTCGGGGGTAAGATATGAGAGAATTTTTCGTGGCGTTCCGCTCAAGGCAAGAAGCCGTACGTTTTTATGAAGAAATGACGTCCTATCGCGTGACTTGCAAACTCATCAACACGCCGTCGTCGGCAGGCGTAGGTTGCGGATTGTCGGTGAAACTGTTTGCAAAGGATATGGGACAGGCAAAGGCGGTGTTGTCGCGCGGACGCTATCCGTCGGCAGTCGGATTTTATTATTTCTCGCAAAACGGCAACGCAATCAGGCTTTGAACATTGAAAAAACCTTGAAGAGAATATCCGCTTGAAAGCACGCTTTGCGTGCTTTTTCTCCGCCTTGAACGAAACGAAAATATAAAAACGACGTAGTTTTAGGTGAGCCGAACGTTATTATCGTGTGCATATTGCCGTGCAAGGCAAAATATAAAATGCGCGCACGCGACGGGATGCGGCAAAATTTTGTAAATATGCTTTTGTAAAAATAAAAGTTGTTCTTGCGTATGCGCGCAAACTATTGCAAATTCACGTTTTTTGTGGCATAATTGCGCTATGACCGAGACGAATGAGAAAATATTCGATATACTGTGCAAAATGCATCCGGACGCGAAGTGCGAACTCGATTACACGACGCCGTTTGAGTTGCTTATAGCGGTGGTTTTGTCCGCGCAATGCACGGATAAGCGCGTGAACAAAGTCACGAGCGAACTTTTTCAAAATCGCAAACACTCCGGAAGCGTTTGTCGCCATGGATTCGGAAGAGCTTGAAAAGCATATATTTTCTTGCGGATTTTATCATAATAAAGCGAAAGCGATAAAGTCCATAAGTCTGAGCGTGCTGGAAGCAGGCGGTATGCCCGCGACGCGCGACGAACTTGAAAAACTTCACGGCGTCGGAAGAAAGACCGCAAACGTCGTGTACAGCGAAGCGTACGGCGGAAACGCTATTGCGGTGGATACGCACGTTTTCAGAGTCGCAAACCGCATAGGGCTCGTTCACACCAAAACGCCCGAACAGACCGAGCAAGCATTGATGAAAGCGTTTGACGAGTCAAAGTGGTCGAAACTGCATCATCTGCTGATATTTCAGGGACGATACGTTTGCCACTCGCAAAAGCCCGATTGCGCCAATTGCGGATTGCGTGCATATTGCGAATATTATCGAAAACTAACAAAATAAAAGCCACGGCTTGAAAAATATCATGAAGAAGTTTGAAATTATCTCAAAAAAACAACTTGCGGCAAACGTTCACGAGTACGTCGTGTACGCGCCTATGGTTGCAAAACACTGTCTTGCAGGTCAGTTTATAATCTTGCGCACGGACGAAAACGGTGAACGCGTGCCTTTTACCATATGCGATTATTCGCGTGCCGACGGCACCGTGTCTATTCTCGTGCAGGAAGTCGGTTATACGACGCTCAAATTGTCTCACATGAACGTCGGAGATTGTCTTGCCGACTTCGTGGGACCGCTCGGAAACGCAACCGATTTGAGCAAATACAAAAACGTATGTTTGATCGGCGGCGGTATAGGCACGGCAGTCGTTTTTCCGCAGGCGAAGCAACTGTATTCCGACAAAAGAAGCGTTGACGTTATCATAGGCGCAAGAAACGAGAGCCTTTTGATGTACGTTGACGAGTTCAAGGCAAATTGCGACAATTTGTATCTCGTAACCGACGACGGCTCGAACGGAAACAAAGGATATGTCACGGATATGCTCAAAAAACTCGTTTCGGACGGAAAAAAATACGATTGCGTGTTTGCAGTCGGTCCGCTTCCTATGATGAAAGCGGTGTGTGCGCTCACGAAAGAACTTGGAATTGACACCGTGGTCAGCATGAACTCTATGATGGTGGACGGCACGGGGATGTGCGGTTGCTGCCGTTTGACCGTTGGCGGAGAGACAAAGTATGCGTGCATAGACGGTCCCGAATTTGACGGACATCTCGTCGATTTCGACGAAGCGATATTGCGCTCGAAGACGTACAAAGAGCAGGAACAGGCGCATTTGTGCAATTTAAGGAGAGAATATGGTCAGGACTGAAAGACACGCTATGCCCACTCAATCCGCATCCGAGCGTAAAAACAACTTTGACGAAGTTGCGCTCGGCTATACGGACGAACTCGCAAAAGCCGAAGCGGACAGATGCCTAAATTGCAAAAACGCTCCGTGCATGAGCGGTTGCCCCGTGGGAGTGCATATTCCCGATTTCATAGCGAAGGTGAGAGAAGGAGACGTTTCGGGTGCGGTAAAAATTTTGAAAGCAGACAACAATCTCGCGGCGGTTTGCGGAAGAGTATGTCCGCAGGAGAACCAATGCGAAAAATATTGTGTACGCCGTGAAAAACTCGGCGGAAGCGTCGCAATCGGCAATCTCGAACGTTACGTTGCCGATTTTGCTCACGAAAACGATTTGATTTCGTCCGATGCGGCTAAGTCGATAGGCAAGCGCGTTGCGGTTGTCGGTTCCGGCCCTGCCGGACTTTCTTGCAGTGCGGACCTTGCTCGCGCAGGTGTTGACGTGACGATATTCGAAGCGTTGCACGAAGCAGGCGGAGTGCTCGTATACGGGATTCCCGAATTCAGACTTCCGAAATTTCTCGTGAAAAAGGAGATTGACGGAGTGAAGGCGCTCGGTGTTAAAATAGAAACAGATGTAGTCGTCGGAAAGAGCGTGTTCGTTGAAGAATTGCTCGAAGAATATGACGCGGTGTTTATCGCAAGCGGCGCAGGCGTCCCTATGTTTATGCACATCAAAGGCGAAAATCTCAACGGCGTGTATTCTGCAAACGAATATCTCACGAGAGTCAACCTTATGAAAGCGTATAAGGCCGATAGCGTTACTCCCATACGCATGGCAAAACGCACGGTTGTCGTCGGAGCGGGCAACGTGGCAATGGACGCTGCAAGAACCGCTCTGAGACTTGGAAGCGAAGTCACGCTTGTTTACCGCCGCTCGCGTGCCGAAATGCCTGCAAGGGCAGAAGAAATCGAACATGCCGAGCAAGAAGGCGTAAAGTTTGATTTGCTTGTCAATCCCGTTGAAATTCTCGGAGACGAAAACGGCAATGTCAAAGGAGCAAGGCTCATTCGTATGCAACTCGGCGAGCCCGACGCAAGCGGTAGAAGACGCCCGGTGGAAATAGAAGGAAGTGAATTTGAGATTGAGTGCGACCAGATTATCGTTGCGCTCGGCACGACTCCGAATCCGATAATCAAAAAAAGTTTCCCGTCTCTCGAAATGTCGAAGAAGGGAACTATCGTCGCCGATGAAAACGGAAAAACCAACGTAGATAAATTGTATGCAGGCGGCGATGCAATGACGGGAGCGGCAACCGTAATTCTTGCAATGGGGGCAGGAAAACGTTCCGCAAAAGCAATTCTCGATGAATTTGCAAAAGATAGTGTAAAATAAAATATACGCGGAATAAATGCGCTTAAACGTGAGAACAATTCTAAAAATGCGCTAAATTTAGAATTGTATTGAAGAAAAGTCATACTAAACAGTGAACAATAGTCAGATTGAAACGATGTGTGAACAGATACGCAAACCGATTTGACTACGACAAAATTCCCGCCGACTTCGGCAAAGGAAGGTGAAACAAATGTTTCTCGATTACGTAAAAATATTTATAAAAGCAGGCAACGGCGGCAACGGTAAAGTGTCGTTTCACCGTGAAAAATTCGTTCCCAACGGCGGACCGGACGGCGGTGACGGCGGCAACGGCGGTGACGTCGTGTTCGTTGCGGATAAGGAAATAAACACACTTATCGACTTCAAATTTCAAAAGTTTTATCGCGCGCAAAACGGCGGCGACGGCGAAGCAAAGAACTGCACGGGCAAATCCGCTCCGCCGCTTATTATCAAAGTGCCCGTCGGCACTGTCATTCGCGACACCGAAAGCGGAAAAGTCATCTGCGATTTGTTTGACGACGGCGAAACTTTCGTAGCGTTGAAGGGCGGTCGCGGCGGCAAAGGCAACAACAGATTTGCACACGCAAAACGTCAGGCGCCGTCATTTTCGCAACTTGGTGAAACAACAGAAGAGCATCAGGTTACGCTCGAACTCAAAACCATTGCGGATGTCGGTCTCGTCGGATTCCCGAACGTTGGCAAATCGACGCTTCTTAGCGTTTTGACGTCGGCAAAACCGAAGATTGCAAACTATCATTTTACGACGATAAATCCAAATCTCGGCGTTGTGCAGATGTACGATGAAAGTTTTGTCATTGCGGATATTCCGGGGCTTATTGAAGGCGCGAGCGAAGGTGCGGGGCTCGGTCACTATTTCTTGCGCCACATAGAGCGCGTGCGTCTTATCGTTCACGTTGTAGACATCAGCGGAAGCGAAGGCAGAGACCCCATTGACGACTACAACAAAATCAATGCGGAACTTGCAACTTACAGTGAAAAACTGGCACAGATACCGCAAATCGTTGTGGCTGGCAAAGCAGATCTTCTCACCGATCCCGACGAAGTCGCAAAGTTTGAAAAGGCGATCGGCAAAAAGGTGTACGTTGTGTCCGCGCTCACGCATCAAGGCATCGATGAGCTTCTCAAAGTCATGAAAGAGAAAGTGGACGAACTTCCACCGCCTTCTCGCATCGAGCGTGACGAAAACTTCGAGCTTGAGCCCAAGACCGATCAAAAATTCACCGTCACACGTCTTGACGACGGTTCGTTCTTTGTTGACGGCGGTCTTGTTGACTTTCTCATCCAAAACGTCACCATTTCATCTCAAGACTCTTTCGCATTCTTCCAGAAAGTCCTTAAGGACCGCGGAGTTATTGCCGAACTTAAAAAGCGCGGCATGAAGGAAGGGGATACTGTTATTATCGGCGACATCGAATTCGAATGGGTTGATTAATCGCCTATTTGGCGAATAGCTGCGTCAACACCCATCTGCTCCAAAATCACGTACAATTTTGTACGTTGGGTTTTGTTTCAGATGGGTGTTTCCTTGTTCTTCATCCGAACAAAAGCCGTCATTGCGGCAACGGCATCGCTTGCTTGCAAGCAACGCCGAGAGCCGCATTAGGCTTTTGTTCTGCTAACCGCGCCGAAAATCTTTGCTATCAATTCACACACGGGCAAAAAATCATGCCACAATTTCGCAAGATTGTCGGCTTGGTGCTTTGATTGGGTGGGACACCCACACCCGATTTGAAAATATTTGTTGAACCACAAAAATCCTTGTCATTCTGAGCGTAGTCGAAGAATCTAGCGCAGCGAAAAGAAAAATATGCGCCTTACGGCTGGATGTTTCGGCAGGCTCAACATGACAGTTGGGTGGGACACCCACACCCGATTAGAATATTCGGTGAAATACAAATTTTCCTTGTTATTCTCGTTTGTATTCGTCTTCCAATTCTCGTTCGAGTTGGGTGAAGACCTTCGGGGATGTTATGCTTCCGTTGCCGAGCGGAGTGAGCGTTAAAAGAGCCATAAGAAGCGTGAGTGTTCCCAAAACGATATAATAGATTTTAAGCGGAGTGATAAACGACACGAGAATAAGTATTCCGCCCGAAAAGGCGTAGTTTTTGAAGTTTCGTCTATTAAGCATGGTCTCTGCAAGTGAGCGGAAATCAAACTTCGTTCTCATTTTTTTAGGTCCGGCAGTGCGTTTCTTTTGGCAAGAAAGCGAAATATTTGTTTCGTCTTTATCAGATCCAGTTTGATTTTTTCAAGGTTTGCAATCTGATACGCTTTGCGGTCTATGCCTTTTGCAAACAAAAAATTTCGTTTTTTTCGTGTTTTGCCGCAAGATTGCATGCACTTGCAACGTCGCTTGCGCCAAGCGGTGAAAACTTGAAATTTGCAATTATTATCCCGTTTTCAAGCAAAATATAATTGCGACTATTATCAAAATCGGCATTTTTTATAGCACGTAGCAGAGTTTTTATTGCATATTCGTTGCCACGTAGGCAAAACTCGAGTTCGAGCCTTTCCCAAGAATACGGCTTTGCTTTTTTCTTTTGAACGTAACTAACCGTAAAAATCGCAACGGCGGTAAAAGCGCAGGAAAATATAAGTGCGCCTATCCAGTTTTTGAAAGCAAAGGTCGCCCATGCAAAAGTCACGAGTGACAGCACTATGCTTGCGAATATATAATCGAGTGTTTTTGCCATATTGCGATTTTTGCCCGAAATATCGTTTTCGATACACAAACGAGCGTCAAATAATTGATAATAATTTTCAATCATTGTATAATAAAACCATGCAAAAGACGTTGATATTCGGCGGAGCGTTTGACCCGCCGCACCTTGAACACGTAAATATGGTAAGACACGCAGTCGAGCAACTCGGCATAGACAAAGTCGTGCTCGTTCCCACGTTCACACCACCGCACAAAAGTGCGGGATTTTTGGATTTCGCCACGCGATGCAAACTTCTTAAAGTTGCGTTCGACGGATTGAATTTCGTCATAGACGACATCGAAAATGTGCGCGGAAAAGACAATTACAGTGCACTGACGTTGCCTGTTCTCAAAGAAAAATACGGTGATATCGTATATCTCATAGGTGGCGACAGTCTCGAATATTTCGATACGTGGTATCATCCGGAAAAGATTCTCGAAACTTGTCCGGTGGCTGTTTGCGGACGGGAAGGTTTTGACGACGTAAAAACGAGAGCCGCCGCATTGCAACAAAAATTCGGCGGTGAATTTATTCTCATAGATTACACGGGAAAAGACGTTTCTTCGTCCGTCGTAAGAGCGAAACTTCTTATGGGGGACAAATGCGACGAGATTGACGAAAAAGTGCAATCCGCAATAGACGAACTCGGACTTTTTAAAGAGTATTCGGATATGGCAACGCGCCTTAAATCCTATCAGAGCGACGAACTTTTCGCGCACAGCAAAGCGGTTGTGCTGACGGCAATGGAACTTAATTCCCGCCATAATCTCAAACAGGACTTCACAAAGACGTTTCTTGCATGCTTTTTGCACGACAATGCAAAGCAACGCCCGTCCGTTGACGGCTTGAACGTGCCAAAAGACGCAATCGGAACGCCCGTGTTGCATCAGTTTTTGGGAGCGGAGAAGGCAAGACGAGATTTCGGAATACAGGACGAAGACGTGCTTGAGGCAATCCGCTATCACACGACTGCGAAAGCAAATATGACGATGCTTGAAAAACTCGTGTACACGGCGGATAGTCTGTCATTTGACAGAACTTACGAACCTATTCCGAAAATCAGAGAAATTGCGATGCGCGATTTTGACGAAGGTTTTAGAACAGTGCTTCGATACACGTATGACAAGGTCATGAAAAGCGGAAAACCCATGCACCCGATGACGCAAGAGGCAGTCGATTATTATTTGAACTGACCTATCCGTTCTTGCCGAATTTTTCTCAAAGATTATCGCAAAAACGGCAAATTGCCGTCATAATGCGGAAAATCACCGTTGAAAAACGACGAAATGCGTGTTATCATAATGACAGAGAATGACAAAACGCATTCTTCACACAATAAAATGTACAAAAGACAAAAGGAGACTTTATGGAACCTGTTGAAATGAAAGATATAATTTGTCGCGAACTCGACGAGCATAAAGCGGTGGATATAACCGTGCTCGACGTTGCTCATCTTACCGTGCTCACCGATTATTTTATTATCTGCACGGCAAAGAGCAACAAGCAAGTGAAAGCGCTTGCGGAATTCGTTGACGAAAAAATGGCGGAAAACGGCGTCGAACCCACGCATACGGACGGCGTAGGAGAAGGCAAATGGGCTGTTCTCGATTACGGCGGAGTTATCGTGCATATTTTCAACGACGAGACGAGAATGTTCTATTGCCTTGAAAAACTCTGGGCGGACGGACAAAACATGACGAAATACGTCGGAGAAAAGAAAGAAAACAAATAATAAATACGTCGAAAAAACGGCATATCTCGGCAAACCCAAACATTGTCGTTTTTATACCGATTTGTCGATGCTTTCAAACAAACACGAAGAAAAATGCTTAAAAGTCACAGTCTTTCTGTGACTTTTTTGTATAACGCCATTTTTTGCGCGTCTGTCATTTCGGCTTTGATTTTCGTGTAAACGTCTATGTCGGTCGTTATTATCGCATTGCCGCTTATCGCGCTTTCGATTGCGGATTTTATCTCTTCGATGTATCCGTCGCGTTCGCTTTTGAGATAAAACGGTTCGAGTATGACGGCGACGACGCACACGTTTTCGACAAAGAAGCATCTTGCGCCGACGACTTTTTCTTGCATAAGCGCGATAGAAGTCGCCTTTTCGGTCACGTCGGAAACTATTTGAACGGCTTTTTGAATACCGTCCGGTTTTGCAATGGGGAGCACGATGTCATAATCGCCGGGTTTTATGATTTCTTGTTGCATACGACGATTATGTGCAAAAATCGAAAAATTCATACGATAGCCCAATTTGCACTTGACAATGCGACGCAAGGCTATTATGATAATAAATGCTTCGGGGCGATGTGCAAATCATCACCGGCGGTATAGTCCGCGAACACGCGATCCGCGTGCCGACAAGGTGCAATTCCTTGACCGACGGTAAAGTCCGGATGAAAGAAGCGACATAATCACGTTTGTTATGTTTGCGCCCTTGAAGGCGCAATTTTTTTTACCGACCGCGAGCGGCAAATCTTATAAAAGTTGCGCCAAAGGAGAAAAATGAGCAAAACGAAAGGCGAAAAACGACTCAAAAACGACGTTTCGATCACAGCCGAAAAAACTGACGGAAAAGCGGAAATAAAAGCAACTTTTGCAAAATTTCGCAATCCGAAATTTTCAACCGCTTATATCGCAAAGATGGCAATTCTCACGGCAATCGCGTTTATCCTATATGCATTTGCAAAATTCAATCTGCCGTTTATGTTTCCGAGTTTTCTCGAAATTCAGATAAGTGAACTTCCTGCGTTGCTTGCGGGCTTCTCCATGGGACCGATAAGCGGGTGTCTAGTCGTTATAATCAAGTGTCTTCTCAAATTTCCGCTCACGACGACGGCGTACGTCGGAGAATCCACGGACATACTTCTCGGCATAGCGTTCGTGTTGCCGGCGTCACTGATATACTATTTCCACAAGGACAAAAAACACGCGCTCATCGGCTTATGTGTCGGCAGTGCTTGCCTTACGGGATTGTCGATTCTCGTGAATAGATTCATTTCGATTCCGTTCTTCGTTCAATTGTACTTCGGCGGAAATTTCGACGCGATAGTCGGCGTTTTGAAACCGCTATACAAAAACGTGACGATTGACACTTTCTACACCTATTATTTGTTGCTCGGCGTGTTGCCTTTTAATCTGTTTAGATGTATAATAGTAAGCGGTTTGACCTTTGTTCTTTACAAACGTCTTTCCAAAATACTGCACTGGGATGGCACGAGCATGAAAAAAGACACCGTTTTCGGCGTTCACAAAGTCAAGTCGGTTGACGAAACCTACGCTCTTGCGAAGAAAGTTGCCGATACGCTTGACGGCGGAGAAGTCTTGTTGCTAGACGGAGATTTGGGCGCAGGCAAGACCACGTTCACCAAAGGACTTGCAAAAGCACTCGGTGTAAAAGAAGAAGTTACGAGTCCGACGTTTACCATTCTCAACGTGTATGAAGACGGAAGACTCAAACTCAATCATCTTGACATGTACAGAGTGGAAAGTTCGGACGAACTCGCAGAACTCGGCATAGAAGAGTGTTTTGACGAAGACGCGGTGACGGTCATCGAATGGAACAAATTCGAGCATTTCGACGGCAAAGTTATAAAAATATCCGTAAAAACACTCGGCGAAACTAAAAGAGAATACGATATTGTCCTTCAGCAAGACGAAAACGGAAAAACGATTTCTAACGTTGATGCCGAAACGGTCGAAGCGGATGAAAAGAAATCTGACGACGTAAACGGCGAAAAAACAGAAAACGAAAGTGCCGCTGACGGCGAAAACAACGGCTGAAAGGAAAATATAAACAAAAACAAAGGCAGATTATGAACATTCTTGCGATTGACACAACTTCAACGGGACTCAGCATTGCGCTCGTCAAAAACGGAGAGATGTTTTCCTATACGAAAGAAATCGGCAAAAGCGGCCACAGCGCAACTTTGATGCCGAGCGTAAAAGCAATGCTCGACGAACACGAAGTCGACATAAACGATATTGACGTTATAGGAGTCGTTGTGGGGCCCGGTTCGTTTACGGGTATTCGCATAGGTGTATCTGCAATGACCGCTCTTGCATTTGCAACCGGTGCAAAACGCATCGCAATCACGGCATTTGAACTCATTGCATACAATAGACGAGATTGTATCGCAGGCGTCGACGCAGGACATGGCAACTTGTATCTTGCAGAGTGCAAAAACGGCAAAGTCGTGAAGCAATCCTTTGTCGAAAACGGGCAAAGCGATTGTTTAGATGCCGAAAAAATCGATTTTGAACCGCTTGCAAGCGTTGGCGAAACTCTTGCGAAAGTGGCAATCCGAAAGGCAAACGACAAAGAATTCGTGAGTGTGTTCGAGCCGTTCTATATGAGAAAATCGCAAGCGGAGAGAGAAAAAGATGAAGTTTGAGCCGCTTCGATACGAACATCTGAGACAAATGGCGGAAATCGAACGCGAAGCGTTTGACCAACCGTGGAGCGAGCGTATGTTCATTCCCGAAGTTGAAGACGAAAATGCCTACTATCTCGTGGGAACTCGCGGCGACGAAGTGGTGTGCTACGGCGGTTTTCACAAAGTGCTTGACGAAGCGCATATCACGAATATAGCCGTAAAAGCAGGCAATCGCGGCAATGGAATAGGCACGCTTTTGATGGCGGAACTCATCTCTCGCGCAAGGCTTCTCGGTATAAAATATATGACGCTCGAAGTCAAGGACGGCAACGCGCCTGCAATCGCGCTGTATAAGAGTTTCGGCTTTACAGTTGAAGGTGTGAGACCGAGATATTACAACAACCAATACGACGCGCTGATAATGTGGCTTTCCTTGTAAGAGACCGAAATCTCTTATATCGAGACGAACGCATATATAAGTTTCAAATATAGACGGCAAAACCGTTATAAACGAAAACAAGGGGAAATCGTGACTGAAACAGACGACTTTTACACCCGACACGACGACAAAAAAACACGGAATATTCCGACTACGAATGACGCATGCGACAAAAGCAAGCGTTATTTTTTTATCGACGGCAGGCGCATTGCGTACAAGAGTTTCGGGCGCGGCGAAAATGTTGTGTTTATGCACGGTTGGGGTGCAAACTGCGACGCTTTTGCTCGAGAAATGAATTTGCTAAGCGCAATATTTCGCGTTACGTCGATTGATTTTGCAGGTTTCGGAGATTCCGACGAGCCGAGTGTGGCGTACGACGTAGAAGATTATGCAAAAGAAACCTTGTGTTTGCTAGACTATCTCGGCATAAAAAAGGCGACGCTGGTGGGGCATTCTTTTGGCGGAAGAGTTGCGATTTACATCTCTGCTTTTCATAAACAGCGGGTGGAAAAACTCGTTCTTGTGGACAGCGCGGGCGTAAAACCGAGACGCAAACCGTCATATTACGTGAAAGTCGCAGTTCACAAAATTCTGAAAAAAACTCGGGAAAGGCGGTCTTAAAGGCTCGACAGATTATAGGTCGCTAAGTGAAAATATGAAAAAGACGTTTGTCAAAGTCGTAAATTGCGACGAACGTCCGATTCTCAAATACATTGATTGCGAGACTGCAATATTTTGGGGAGATAAAGACAATCAAACGCCGCTTTATATGTACGAGCATTTGAAAACGCATATAAAAAACTCACAGGGATTTGTTTTGCACGGTGGTCATTTTTCTTATCTCGAAGATGCATATGCGTTTGACGCGATATTGAAAGCGTTTTTGAAGGAATGATTTGAATTGCGTTGAAAATGATTTTTTTGCTCAAAATCCTTTCACCCGAATTTTTTGTATGTTTCATGAAACATAATATTGTCCGAAAAGTCCGCTAAATAGTGGATTTTTTGTTGCACGACGAGACGAGTGTTGCACAATCTGGCCACATTTTGCGTATATATGAGCGAATAAGGAGAAATTATGACGCTTCAGCGCGGTGACTGGTTTTACATACTGCTTTTGTTGCTTACGGGCTTTTTCATGGCAAGACCGTATCTGTACGCCATACAAAACGACAACTATCGTATAAGCGAGATATTCGGCAATAGAAGGCTTCGCACGGTGTATCTTATCGACGTTATCAGTGTTGCGGTGTTCTTTTCGGTGTGGCTTGGATTTTATTTCTTTCAGGCAAAAAGCGTTCTGGGGTTTTTTGATTGCGCTGTTTTTCTTTGTGACGGAAATCGCGTTGTATTTTATGGAAGATTTGCCCGACCGTAAAAAACCGCTTAAATATACAAAGCGTGCCGTGAGATGTCTGATTTTCGTGTCGGTAGGCGCATGTGCCGCAGGAACGTGTGCGCTTGCGCTTGTAAATGCTAAACTAGCCGACTCTTATCTTCGGTATCTCGTATTTTTCGGATTCGTGCTGTTTTTTCCGCTGATGTTCATAATTCTAGCGTCGATAATCAACGTTTTTGAAAAGTTGAACAATCGTCGATTTGAAATGCGAACCGCAAGGAGACTGAAAAATCGTCCCGATTTGATAAAAATCGCAATTACCGGCAGTTATGGAAAAACATCGGTGAAAAACTATATCGCGACCATACTTTCGCAAAAATACAACGTTCTGGCAACGCCCGAGAGTTACAACACGCCTATGGGAATAGCGAAGACGGTCAATTCTCTTGATCCGACGCACGAAGTTTTCATTGCGGAATTCGGAGCAAGGCGAAAGGGAGACGTCAAACGTCTTATGCAAATCGTAAAACCGCAAATTGCCGTATTGACGGGGATAAACGAACAGCATCTTGAAACTTTCAAAACTTTCGATAACATCAAGCGTGAAAAATGTCGCATTCTCGAAGTGGGTGACGGAACGTGCGTGATAAACGGAAAATTGAGAAGCGTGACCGAGCCGAAGTTGATTTCGCAAAATCCGATACCCGAAGTCATATATGCAGGCTTTGACAACGAATGTGACGTAAGGGCGGTCAATATATCCGTTGGCAAGGACGGAAGCGATTTTGACGTTGAGATAGGTGACGACGTTTTTTGCGCGCACACGAATTTGCTTGGAATTCACAACGTCGAAAACATAATGCTTGCAGTCGGGGTGGCGGTGAAACTCGGCGTTGAAATCCCTTATATTCAAAACGGCATACAATCTTTGCAAGCAGTGCCGCACAGACAACAACTTGTGAAAGGGAACGGCATTACGATAATCGACGACAGTTTCAATTCAAATCCGGACGGAGCAAGACTTGCGCTCGATACGCTCGCCATGTTCGATACGAGAAAAGTGGTTATGACTCCCGGGCTTGTCGAACTCGGCAAAAACGAAGAGCAGGAAAACGAGAAGCTGGGCGAATATATTTCGTCGATTGCAGACGTCGTTTTGCTTGTGGGGAAGAAGAGAAGCCTTCCGCTTAATCGCGCGTTGAAACGATGTGACTTCGGCGGAGAGATATACGTTTACGAGTCGCTTAAAGATTGTGAAAACGATTTTTCAAACACTCTCAAAGTGGGAGATACGCTTTTGATACTTAATGACCTGCCTGATATATTTGACGACAAAGTGTAGTGTAAAATCGCAAGACTACTCTATAAAACGCATATTTCCATAATTGACTATTCTAAAAAATGCACTTTTCTGTAAAACTTCTTAAATTTAATCAAACAAATGTAAAATAAAATTTTGCGATGTTTGAATCGAAAATCCGTGGTCGGAAGTTTGAAGTTAGGAGTAAATGCGACAGATTTTATACAACAATTTTTGTCTGACACGAGAGTGTAACAATACTCGAATAAAGAATCATATATTGTCAATACGACAAAAGGGAGAGAATATGCAAAGAAGAATTGCTTTGATTTTCGGCGGTCGTTCGCTTGAAAAAGAGATATCGATTATAACCGCTATGCAGGTGCTTTCAAACTTTGACAGGAGCGAATTTAAGGTTGAACCTATATATATGGATGACGGAAATTTTTACGTCGGAGACGTTGACGACGTAGAAAAATTCGTGGCGTTCAATCCGCTTGCACACGAAAAGGCGTATCTCATCAAAGGTGAGTTTTTCAAACTGAAACGAAACAAACTCGTCAAGTTTTTCAAACCCGACGTTGCGTTCTTGTGTTGTCACGGCGGGGAAGGCGAAAACGGCACTATGCAGGGACTTTTGGAATATAACGGCATTGCTTATACGTCGTGTGACGTTTGCGCAAGTGCTTGTTGTATGGACAAGGCTTTCTCGAAAAAGATCTTTGACGGACTTATGCTAAACGTATTGCCTTATGAAACCGTTCTTAAATCGGATTATGAAAAAGACGGACAGGGCACTGTGGATCGGTTGAAAGCCGTTCTCGATTATCCGATAATAGTCAAACCGTCCACGGGCGGCAGCAGCATAGGCATAGCGGTTGCAACCGATGACGAAAGCCTTGCGTATGCGCTTGACGTCGCGTTCAGTTTTGACGACAAAGTCATTGCAGAGAAGAAACTCGTCGATTTCAAGGAAGTCAACTGCGCCGCATTTGAAGAAAACGGCAAAATCGTCGTTTCAAACACAGAAAGACCTTGTTCGGATAGCGATTTTTTGACTTTTGACGATAAATACGTAGGCGGGGGCAAAATGTCGAGAAGCGAGAGAATTATGCCTGCCGATATAGGTTCTTTGGAACTCATCGTAAAAGCAAACACGGAGCGTGTGTATAAAGAAATGGGGTTGTTCGGTGTCGTGCGTGTCGATTATCTCGTGGACGAAAATCGCAAAAAGGTATATATCAACGAGATAAACACAATCCCCGGCTCTATGGCGTTTTATCTTTTCGATATGCCGTTCTCATCGCTCATATCCCGTCTTGTCGAGCAGGCTATTTTGCGAAGAACAAGGGGAGTGAAAACAAGTTTTACAACGGGAATCCTTGCGAATTTTTCGGGCGGAATGAAAATGAAAAAGTAAAAATCAAATGATTAGAACACCTAAAAATAACAAATTTACGAATGATAAAGTGAACTCTTTCTATATAAAAACCGCACGCAAACGCGTGCGGTTTTTCCTTCGTTCTTTTACGATATTGCCCGGCAAGGCTTTGAACGCAACTCATCGCTTTTGTTTGTTTCAATTCTGACTTTCACTCGTTTGGGGTGTTTCGGTGACGGCGTATATTACTTTTTCACCGACGATTTCGATGTAGTTTGGCATATCTTTTTGGTGTCTTCGGGAAGATAGATAAGAACTTGCTTTTCCACGTCGAAGTCTTTGAAAATGAAGAAGAACAACTTTTTGAGCGCAGTCTCTTCGATGACGGGCGGTGCGGATTCTGTTATCGTAACGGTGCCGTCTTTCGAGCGTGTGAACGAGAGTTGATTTGAAAACTTTACGTAGTAGTCGTAATTCACCGAGCCGAGTTTGTCTGTGTCTGTGGTGTAGATGATGACGGCTTGTTTTTCGATGAAGTTTATCTCTATTCTGTTTATTCTGTCCGAAGTGCCCGTTTCGAGAATCGTATCTTTGTGCGTGCGGTGTTCCACGTTTGAATAATAGCCGTTGCTTTCCATAAACGTTTTGGTGTCGTCAACCCACTTATCTCTGTTTATGCAACCCAAAGCCGCAGAGATAATCGTAAACAATGCACCGAGCGCAAGCACGACGAGCGCGACGTTGGGGAGAGTGACGTAATCTTTGAACGTTTTTTTGCCGTCCACGACTGATTTGTCTTCTTTTTTTGGAGCGTCTGGATATTCCCATCCCATTTTTTTGTTGTAGAACTCAAAATATTTCTTATAAGCGACGATAAGTCCCAATCCCGCGCCGATTGCTATAAGCCCCGCGCCCGCGAGAATAAGGAATATCATAGAACTTTTGAACGCGAAAAGAGACGCTATCGAGTAGAAAATCAATAGCAAACCACCGCCGAACAGGGCAATCATCAACGCAATCATCAGCACGAACGGCACGTTGATTGCGACTCTTTTCAAAAATCCGTTTTTTTGTGTGGCAATTCTTTTCATACGTTCATTATACTATTGCAAAATTTATAAGTCAATTGTTTGCTTTTAGCATAAATCGTTGCTTTCGAAAATATGTTTTGTCATAGGCGCGTGCGGCTTGCTTGTTTATCGCAAAATTGCCGAAACTTCGACGATTGACGACAGGATAAGCAAAATTTTTCGTCCGCACGAAGAATATAATCGGGGTGCAAGGTGTTTATAACCGTAAAAAAAGCGACTTTGATCGGCATTGTGTCGATTGCTCTTGTCGCAGTGATACTTTTGTCAAGCGTGGCAGTGACCGACAGTGCGTGCGTGTATTTCGGGAAATCAACGCGAAAAATTCCTGTCTATTCGGTGTTGGCCGAAGACAAAGTCATCGCGCTTACATTCGATGCGGCGTGGGGTGCCGACAAAACGCAGGGAATTCTCGACATTATGGCGCAAAACGACGCAAAAGGCACGTTCTTTCTCGTGGGATTCTGGATTGACAAATTCGAGAAAGAAACCAAAGCGATTGCAGATGCCGGATTTGACATCGGCAACCATTCGCGCAATCACCTTAATATGCCGAAACTCAGCGAAGACGAGATAAAGAACGAAATCGAATACGTCAACGACAGAGTGAAAGAGTTGACGGGCAAAACTCCTGTATACTTCCGCGCTCCGTTCGGAGATTACGACAACAAACTTATGACGTCGCTCGAATCTTTGAATATGGTGGGCGTGCAGTGGTCAATCGACTCGCTCGACTGGAAGGGACTCAGTGCAAAACAAATATACGAAAGGGTAGTGCCAAAGGCAAAAAGCGGAGATATAGTGCTTTTCCACAACAACAGTGACCACGTTCTTGACGTTTTACCGATGATTTTGACGGGATTGAGAGCAAAAGGGTTCTGTTTCGTCACGCTTTCAGAACTCGTCGCAACGGAAAACTACACCGTCGACAACAACGGCGTACAGCGTAAAAACGCATAAATAAAGGAGAAAAATCATGAGTTATGAACAAATGCAAAACAACAAAGTGTACCTTAGCGGTAAAATCGCAAGCGAACTTGAATTTTCGCACGAGATTATGGACGAAAAATTCTACGATTTCACCGTGTCGGTCAAGCGGCTTTCGGGACAGGAAGACTTCGTTCCTGTCACGATAAGCGAACGTATAATCGGTGAAAATCGTTTTGAAATCGGCAATCTAATTGGTTTAATCGGGCAATTTCGCAGTTATAATAAGGTAATAGAAAATCACAGTAAACTCGTTCTAAAAGTCTTTGTCAGAGAACTTTGCGAATACGACGAACAAGTCCCCAACGCAATAGAAATCGAAGGTTTCGTTTGCAAACCGCCCGTGTATCGCACGACGCCTTTCAAACGCGAAATTTGCGACTTGCTCATTGCCGTCAATCGTGCCTACAACAAATCCGACTACATTCCCGCAATCGCATGGGGCAGAAACGCACGCTTTGCTTCCACTTTTTCTGTCGGAGACAAAATCCGTCTGAACGGCAGAATCCAGTCTCGTATATATCAAAAACAACTCGAAAGCGGAGAGGTGGAAGAGCGGGTTGCGTATGAAGTCTCCGTGAGCGCGCTATTGAGCGAATAACATCGTCAACACCCATCCGCTCCAAAATCACGTACTGCTTGTACGTTGGGTTTTGTTTCGGATGGGTGTTTCCTTGTTCTTCATCCGAACAAAAGCCGTCATGGCGGCAACTATTCGGGTGTGGGTGTCCCGCCCACAATTACTAATTGTTAATTTTAACTTATCTTTTTGCCATACTTTCACCAACCTTAATAAATTCGTTTGACTTTTCAAAATCGTTTTCATATAATAAATACAAGAAATGGGATACGCCAATTCTGTTGGCGACTTCGGTGGACTAACATCTTACGACGCTCATTTCTTTTTTTATTATCTTTTTTCTTCTTTTTGCTATCCTTTCACCAACTTTAATAAATTCGCTTGACTATTCAAAAGCATTTTCATATAATCAGCATAAAGAAGCCAAGAAACCCATATCGGTGGACATTGCAAAAGTAAACCTTTTGCGGAGAGCTTCTTTTTTATACTCATTTTGGATATTTCCACGGCAACGGCTTATCTTCAAAGAATTCTTTTTTGTCGTACCTGATACATTTTCCTATCTTCGGTTGCTTTCACGCCCTTGATGAGTTTTGCAAAGTCCAACTCAAAGTCTTTGCACACTTAAAGCCGTTCAATTCGGTGTCTTTCTTGATACGGTCAAAGTTTTCAAGCCAACCATACGGGTTGGAATTATTGAAACTGTTTGTGAGTGTAGCAGTGACCGCCGTTGCAAGAAGAAGTATTGCAAGAGTCATTGCCACGATGAGAATGATTGATTTTGTTTTTCTTTTCATATAATTTGTCCTTATAGTTTTATTCACGGATTCTGCCGTGTCAGTTTTTGATTTTCGCTTGACAACATAACCGCCGTTAGCGTAATATGATGGCAAGGTAGTGCAACTCAATCCGTTTGGATTGTTTATTGTTGGCACAGCAATGTGTAACCAACCGCACGTCACGGAGCATTATTTGCTCCGTTTTTCTTATTCTTAAAATGTACCGTGTCAGTTTTGAATTTTCGCTTGACAATCTATACAAGATTGCATATACTACTATTGAAATCAGCCAATGCCGAACTTCGTGTTCGGAACAGATCGAAGGGTCACTCAGGGCTGATTTTTTTATTTGCCCAAACTATTTATTCCAAAAACGATTGTATTTCGCTTTTGAGCCTTTTACACCGCCTGCTGATCTGGTCTTATAAAAACGAACCATTTGCTCACCGGTCTTTTGATTGTACCCACCAGTCCAACACCAACCGTGATAGCCCTTTTTCTTTGCAATAGCTGACAGCTGTTGTGAAGACAATTCAGGACGACCATAAAATCGCGACCTTTTATTGTCGAAGACATAAAATCAATGCCGTCTTTAAGCAAAACCAAATCTTCTTGCCTTACACGATAATTAAGCTTTTTCAAAATATCACCACTTTTTTATTATTCACGGATTCTGCCGTGTACGTTTTGAATTTTCGCTTGACAACATAACTGCCGTTAGCGTAATATGATGACAAGGTACGCACCCCTATTTGTAGTAGTTTATCTGCAAATAGTGTTATCGGGAGCAAATCGTTGTCCGATAGTGCACGCGAAGAAGAAGTTTTACTTCTTCTTTTTTTGTTCCGTCGGTTTTTTGCTTGACAATTATCAAACGATTGCATATACTATCATCGTTGGATTTATCCAACGCAAGTAGGCAAAGGTATTGACTTTGGGTCAATGAGCCTACTTATTTTTTTTACGCTTCTTTTGTAATTGCGAATTTTTGCTTTTACTTTTGGGAAATCTTTCTATGCATATTTTGCAAAAGTCATCTTTACATTCGCGCGAAAGTTTGTTATAATAAATTATCTTATAAGTTAATATCGGGGGAACAATATGAACTTGAAAGACTACACCCTTAAAATCGGATACGTCGTCGGCGGAAAATACGCCGAAGAATCTGTGGAATATTCGCAGGTGAAAGACGGATATTCAACGGACAAATTCGACATCAAAGACGACGGCGGAGAAAATGCGGTGAAAATCGTTGTTTATCCGCACGAAGAGTTGCACGTTACGCTTGCAGAACTCATTTACGACCACTATTACGAGAACAAAGAACGCTTTTTTGCAAACGGTTTTCAGTCGTGGACGAGTTCGAGAGAGTATAAAAAAGGCGACGTTCAATACGGTTTGCGTACGCTTTCGAATCTTCCGATAGCGCGCACGTTTTCGGGAGCGAGCGGAGATTATTCTTTTGCGAATACGGCAAAGATTTGTATCACGGTTTTTCGTACTGCTATTTCCGTATTGACGAAAAGGTGGAACTTGTCGGTTCGCTCAACGAGCGCACGGGATACACGGTGTTTTATGCGGATATGAAAGAGAACGTGTTCGTCGCAAAGAAAGACGTCGAGGGGTTGACGATTGCAAGCGAATATCAATTGTTTGACATCGTCAGGGTGCAAGGGACTTATGACAAGGCTTTCGACGAGTATTTTGCGCTTTATCCGAAGAAAAACACGGGCAGAGTGGAGCATCTTGCAGGTTACACGTCCTGGTATAACTATTATCAAAACATCAACGAAGAGATTATTTTGCGAGACCTTCAAGGCTTGAAAAGAGCTGGAGACGCCGCAAACATTTTCCAAATCGACGACGGATACGAGACGAAAGTCGGCGACTGGACGATAGACGAGACGAAGTTTCCGAACGGGCTTAAACCTATCGTGTACAAAATTCATTCGCAAGGTCTAAAAGCGGGGCTTTGGTACGCTCCGTTTGCAGCGCAATTCGGCGCAAACGTCATAAAAGAACATCCGGACTGGCTTATCCGAGACAAGCACGGCAGAAAAGTGATAAGCGGCATAGCGTGGGGCGGATTTTACGCGCTCGATTTTGAAAAAGAAGAAGTTAGAACATATATCAAAGCGTTTTTCGACAAAGTTTTCGACGAATGGGGCTTCGATATGGTCAAACTCGACTTCCTGTATGCTGCGGCAATTCAGCCAAGAAACAACAAAACGCGCGGTCAACTTATGTGCGAAGCAATGGACTTTTTAAGAGAATGTTGCAGAGACAAGATTATTCTCGGTTGCGGAGTTCCGCTTGCGCCTGCGTTCGGCGTGGTTGACGCGTGCAGAATAAGTTGCGACGTTGAAAACACTTTCAAAGAGAAATTCTACGTGAAAGTAACGAATCAGGAGATAATTTCCGCAAAAATGGCGATGGTCAACAGCGTGTATCGTCGTCATCTCAACGGCAGGATTTGGGCAAACGATCCCGACGTGTTCTTCTTGCGTGACGGCGGCATGAAAAAGGCAGGCTACACGATGCAACAAAAACGCTTGCTTGCGACGGTGAACCACATGTTTGGAGACGTGTTGTTCGTAAGCGACGACATCGGCGAGTACGACAGCGAAAAAATGGAGATTTTGCTTGACGCATACAAGAAGTTTGACGGCAAAATCATTTCTGCCGAAAACATTGCGCCCGAAATCATCAAAGTGACGTTCGAGCAAAACGGAGAGAAAAAGATGCTCGTTTTCGACGACGTAAAGGGCGACTTTATCGTTCAGAAAGCGGATTGACTTTGAATATGATACTCACTCGAAATTTGCAAAAAGTGCGTGACGACGTGAAAAATTGCGGCAGAGAAGTCACACTCATAGCGGCAAGCAAAACGCAGTCGAAAGAAGTCGTGGACGAGTTTATGACCATTGCGCCCGATTTCGTGTTGGGTGAAAACAGAGTGCAGGAACTTCTCGAAAAATACGACTCGCGCTATCGTTGGCATTTTATCGGCAGATTGCAGACCAACAAGGTCAAGTACATAGTCGACAAGGTGGAACTCATACATTCTCTTGATCGTGACGACCTTGCAAAAGAGATAGAAAAGCAGGCAGCAAAACACGGCAAAATCATGGATTGCCTCGTCGAGATCAACATGGGCGCGGAAATATCCAAAGGCGGCGTTTCACCGGAAAACGCGCTTGCGTTCATACAAAGTATGAAAGTTTATCCGCATATCCGCATAAAAGGCGTGATGACGGTGCTGCCCAATCTTGACAAAGACGAGCAACAACTCGGCGCGCTTTGCGACAAACTGCGTGGCATCTTCGAGCAAGCGAAACTCATCAAGCAAGACAATGTTGACATCGAGTATCTGTCTTGCGGAATGAGCGCGGACTATCAAATCGCACTTGCGCACGGCTCGAATATGATTAGGCTCGGCAGAATGTTGTTCGGCGAAAGAGTGTATCCGCAACAATAAAAAACAAAAAAACGAAACTATATAACACACAAGGCTGTTTATGGACGAAAGATTTTATCGAAACGATCAAGGCGGACAAGACCGCAACGCTCAAAGGGGATACAACAGAGTGTTCTCGAGAGAGCAAATGCAAGCACCGCAGGGGCAAGTGCCCAGTTATACTCAACCGCAGGCTAGCGGCGCAGGCGGAGTGGTGATTTATGCTCCGCGCACCTATCAGGACGTGCAGTTGCTCATTGACCATTTGCGCATGAGAGAGCAAGTCATCGTTGACTTTTCCACGCTCAATCAGCAATCGGTGTATCGCATACTCGATTTTATGAGCGGCGCAATTTACGCGCTCGGCGGAAGCATACAACAAATCACGAGAAATATTTTTCTGTTCGCGCCCGCCGGCGTGACCATAACCGTTCCGCCGCAAATACGCGGCTAAGGAGACCGTATGAACGAAGACAACAAAGATTTCAAACAGAAAGTTTCCGCTTATATGAAAGACTGGGTGGTCGTGGCAAAGAAGCGTTGGTGGATTATGCTCGTGGAACTTGCCGTCGTTGCGATTATTCTCGTTGCAGATTTACTCACAAAACAAGCGGCGTGGGATTATCTCAATACTCAGGGAGTAAAGGACGATTTTATCCCCGGTCTCATCAATCTCGTTATGGTTGAAAATAGGGGTGCCGGATTCGGCATATTCCAAGGCAAGACGGTTGCGCTCACCGTCATCACGTTTATTCTCGTAATTGCGATTACGATATATCTGTTTTTTGCGCTCAAAGAGACGGAATGGCTTCGCATATCGCTCGTTTTCGTGGTGGGCGGCGGTATAGGCAACATTGTAGACCGCATTGCGCTCGGTTACGTACGAGATTTTCTGCAATTTGCGTTCTGGGAGCAATTCCCCGTATTCAACATCGCGGACTCGTTCGTCACAGTCGGCGCATTTATGCTCATAGTGGTGCTTATCGTCATGCTCGTAAAAGAAGGCAAGAAGAATCAAAAAGAGTTTGAAGAGCAACAAGCAAAAGTCGGCACGGATGAAAATCTCGTAGACCCGCTAGACTCACCGAAGAATCTCAATCCCATGCTCAAAGCAGGCGGAGACTTCACGTTTGAAGAAGCGAAAGATGAGAATAAGCCCGAAGAAAAACGTTCGGACGAAGCAGGAAAAGATAACGTTGCGGATACGGAAGTGAACGGAAAAGACGACTCGTCCGTTGAAGAAAAATAATATTACAGCCTGAAAAATTCGCGTCGTTTTTCACAAGGCGGCGCGTTTTTGCTTGAATTGTATGGCATACGAAGTCGATAGCGAAAAAATAAGACTTGACACGTTTATAGCGGAAAAGTGGGCTATATCGCGTTCAAACGCAAAAACCGTCATTGAAAAAGACGGTGCTTTCGTCAACGGCGTAAACCGCAAAAAAAGCGGATACGAACTCAAAAAAGGCGACGTCGTCGAGTTTGAATTGCCTGCTCCCGAAGTGCTTGAAGTCAAGGCGGAGAATATTCCGCTCGACATAGTGTATCAGGACGAATACATTGCGGTCATCAACAAACCGCAGGGCATGGTGGTGCATCAGGCAAGTTCGTATAAGAAAAACGACACGCTTGTCAACGCGCTTTTGTACAATCTCGATAGCCTTAGCGGAATAAACGGCGTGATACGTCCCGGTATCGTGCACAGACTTGACAAAGACACGTCGGGGCTTATCGTCGTGGCAAAAAACGACGAAGCGCACAAGAGCCTTGCAAGTCAGATTGAGAAAAAGACCGCGCGCCGAATATATTACGGGCTTTGCGACGGCAACTTCAAGGAAGACGAAGGCACTGTCGACAAGCCTATCGCAAGAAGCAGAAAAGACCGCAAGAAAATGGCGATTGACGAGACGGGGAGAAGGGCGGTCACGCACTACAGAGTGCTTGAACGGTTCGGCAAATACACTCTCGTGCGTTTTGAACTGGAAACGGGGCGTACGCATCAGATAAGAGTGCACGCGCAAAGTCTGCATCATCCCATCGTCGGAGACGAAGTTTACGGCGGCTCGACCGCTCTTTACCACAACGGACAACTCCTGCATGCAAAAGAACTTATTCTGGAACATCCGCATACGCACGAAGTGATGAAATTCGAGTGCGAATTGCCAAGATATTTCGAAGACGTACTGAACAAATTGAGAAATAAAAACAATAATGGCTAAAGAGAAAAAACGAAAACTACTTTCGAGATTCGTTGCGTATTACAAACCGCACAAACTCACTTTTGCATTCGATATGCTTTGTTCGTTCACATTTGCGGTGAGCGGACTTTTATATCCGATGGTTTCACAGCGTATTTTGCGCCAAAGCATACCCAACGGACTTATAAACGAAGTGCTTATTCTTGCGGCGATATTGCTGGGTATATACGGCTTGCGTGCGGCGATGAAGTATTTCATCAACTATTACGGGCATGTCATGGGGGTGAAGATACAGGCAAAGATGAGAAGCGACCTTTTCGCTCACCTTGAAAAACTGCCGTATTCTTTCTATGACGACAACGAAACGGGGCAACTCATGACGCGCATGACCAATGATATTTTCGACATTGCGGAACTTGCGCACCACGGTCCCGAAAATCTGTTTATCACGTCGTTCATCACAATCGGCGCATTTGCGTATCTTTGCACTATAAGTTGGAAACTTTCGCTCATAGTGTTTGCTTTTTTGCCGATTTTGTTCATTATAGCGTTTGTGTGCAGAAAGAGCATGACAAAGGCCTTCCGCAAGAGCAAGGAAGAGATAGGCAACATCAACGCCACGCTTGAAAACAGTATTGCAGGCATACGAGTGACAAAGGCGTACGTCAATGCCGATTACGAGCAGGAACGTTTTGAGAAAAACAACAAAGGTTACGTCAAGGCGCGTTCTGCGGCGTATAAGGCAATGGGCACGTTCTCGGCGAGCATGAGTCTTGTCACGGAGATATACAACGTCATAGTGCTTCTTGCAGGCGCATTGTTCTGTATATACGACAAAGAGAACTTCGACTACGTCGATTTGGTTGCGTTTATGCTTTCAATCAACCTGTTCATATCGCCCGTGCAGACGCTTATTGCGTTCTTCGAGCAGTTGCAGGACGGCATTGCCGGATTTCGCCGCTACGTCGATATTATGGACACGCCGACGGAGCAGGAGAGTCCCACTGCGCACGACGTTGACAGACTTGACGGCGACATCGTTTTTGAAAACGTGTCTTTCGGTTACAGCGAGCAACAAGACGTTCTCGACGACATAAATCTTCGCATACCGAGTGGAAAAATGTACGCATTCGTTGGGGCAAGCGGCGGCGGAAAGACAACGCTTTGTCACCTTATACCAAAGTTTTATCCGCTTGACAAAGGCATGATTTATATCGACGGCGAGCCGATAAGCGAGATAAGCAACGATTCGTTGAGAAAAAACGTCGGCATCGTTCAGCAGGATGTGTTCCTGTTTACGGGCACTTTTAAGGAAAATATTGCGTATGGCAAAATCGGAGCAACGGACGAAGAGATAATAGAAGCCGCAAAACAAGCGGATATTCACGAATATATTTCGAGTCTACCCGACGGATACGACACGCAAATAGGCGAACGCGGAGTGAAACTCTCGGGCGGTCAGAAACAGAGACTGTCCATTGCGCGCGTGTTTTTGAAAAACCCCGCTATACTCATTCTCGACGAAGCCACGAGCGCGCTCGACAACACCACCGAAGCGATAATTCAGAAAGCGTTGTTCAAACTATGTCAGGGACGCACAACGCTCGTCGTGGCGCACAGGTTGTCTACGGTGCGTAGTGCTGACGAAATCGTCGTGATAAACGGCGGCAAAATAGTGGAGCAGGGCAGTCACAACGGTCTTATCGCGCTTGGCGGAACGTATAAGAAATTGTACGATTCGCAGTTTTCCGATGCCGTTGACGTTGAAGACAACGTCCAGATTTTCTGAACAACGTGGCAAAACGGAAAGCTAAATTGATTTTGTTTTTTGCAATTTTAAGTGAAGACAAAACATAATACGTAAAACAAAAAATGCGGACGTTTCGTCCGCATTTTTTATGTCACCGTGAGATGTGAATCGTGGAATTTTATAAATTTTTCGTCGATATATGCAAATCGTCGTCCGTTTGTTTATGTCCCCAAAAAGTCAAAAACAACGGGTTAGATTGCCGATTATTTCTCGCAAACGATTGCAAACCAGCCGCCGTTCTCTCCTGCGTCCGAGCGGATATTCTTAAATCCCGCTTTCTTGACGATTTTGCAAAGTTCGTCTTTTGTGTATACGGTGAAGCCAATCGATTGCTCGTATTCTTCGATGCCTTTTGAAGATTGCGACTCGTTGACGATAAGCAATTGACCGCCTTTTTTGAGCGTGCGATAAACTTCCGCAAGCCCTTTTTCTACGTCCCAGAAATACACGGTTTCGAATGCGGTTACAAGGTCGAAAAGATTGCTCGCAAAAGGCAGACTTTCGGCTTGTCCCTGAACGACTTGCAATCTTCCGTCTTTCACGGCGCGCGAGTTTTTCTTTTTCGTAACCTGAATGCTTGCAGGGGATATGTCAACGCCCACCGCGTTTATCTGTTTTGATTGTTTCAGAATTCTTTCGAGATTTTTTCCACCACCGCAACCGACGTCGAGAACAAGACGCTTTCTTGCAAAATTGACGTGCGACAGTCCCCACACGCCCAACATCGAATAGCGGTTGTTCATGGCGCGCAGCTGCCATCTTCCGCGTCTTGTATTTTCGGGATTTTTTACGTTTGCGATATAACTTTGAACGATTTTATTCATGCTATTATTTTCTCCGTATTTCAATAATATGAAACATATTTCATATTTCTATTATATCACTTGAGAGAATTATGTCAACACAACGGCGCAACTTTTGCATTTTACATATTGAAATATACACCCCCACAAATCAATACTGTTTTGCGGGGACCCCGAATAAATAATCAGCAGGTACCCACGGTCAATAACTGTTCGATGGCATAAAAAAAGTGATATATGCGAGATATATCACTTTTTTTGGAGCTAGTGGCCGGATTCGGACCGGCGACCTGCTGATTACGAATCAGCTGCTCTACCGACTGAGCCACACTAGCATTTTTCGATTGCGTTTAGGATTATATCAAACTTATTTGAAAATTGCAATCTATTTTTGCAACATTGTTTCTTTTAGACATATATTTTTATGTTTTTTTTGCACTACTGACAATTCATCGGCATTTTTGTCTGACGCATAGTTGACGAAACGGAGTTCATCGGGATATACTTCGTTCGGAGAAAAGATATGAAAGACGTGAAAATCACTGCGGTGAGAAAAGTTGAACATAAAGACCTTATCGATGCGTATGAGAATCCAATCGAGCATGCGTGCGACGTGCAAGTCGGCGACGTTTTCGTGAGCAGGGGCGGAGAAATGCCCGAAGGCATGTGCGAGAGCGCATGGGGAAGCGTCAAGCAATTCGTTTTGAAACTTGCAAACGGCGGCAATTTTTTCGACGGCTGGATGAAAAATCCGCATAGCGCAATGATTTCCTGCAACGACGGCTTTCGTCCCGTGAGTTTTTATATAGAAACGATAGAATGAGAGTAGTTTTAGCTTTTGAAAACTAATATTTTGACGTTTTGGGACTTGTCAATGAAAAGCGAAATTCTTTGAAGAAGCAAAGTAATACTTGAAATTCCGAATAAAGATATATAAATGCGTGCGCGAAAGCGCGCGCCTTTTTTTTTATAAAACTTATTTTATAGTTAATAATAATCAATAAATGAGCAAATGCGGAAGCGGTATGATTGCGGAAACCGCAAGTGAAAATTTTTTGAAAAAATTCTAAAAATTATTTGCAAAAACTATTGACTTTTAGCAAAAGCGGGCATATACTGTTAGCAATCAAAGCGAAAGAGTGCTAAAAGCAATCCGAACTATGAAGGTAAACTATGGGAAAAGAGTTGACTGAAAGAAAAAAGAAAATATTGCACGCGCTGGTTGACCTGTATATATCGACGGGACAGCCGGTGTCCAGTTCTGACATTCAGAGCAAGTATTTGCCCGAAGTCAGTTCCGCGACGGTGCGTGCCGAACTCAGCGCGCTCGAAGCACTCGGATATATCGAACAGCCGCACACGTCGGCAGGCAGAGTTCCGCTCAAGGACGCGTACAAGTTCTATGTTGAGTCGATAAGCGAAACGGACGATCACAGCAACATGCTCACCGATCAGGAAACCGCGTTCATCAGAGACAAGTTTTTGAGAAGACTCGGCAAAATTCAGGACATGTCGGTTGAAGCGGCGAAGATAATCAGCGACGTGACGAATTACACTTCGTTCATCGTCGAGAAGAACACCGCAGACATCGTAATCGAAGAAATAAAACTCGTTCCGCTCAAACAGGGCAAAGCAGTCGTGCTGATAGTCACGAGTGCGGGAATGATTGCCGACAAGGCGATAGACCTTAAAGACGACGTGAGACCGGAATACGTTGACACGGCGACTAAAGTGCTCAACAAAGTGTTTGCGGGCAAGCGTGTGACGGAAGTCGAAAAAATCGATATAAGTCAGATTGACGACGAATTGAAAGGCTTTGCGGACGTGCTTGACGACGTGCTCGGTATATTGAGAATATATATGAGCGAGCACAGCGACACCAACGTATTCGTGGAAGGCGCGCTCAAAATGCTCGATTATCCCGAATACAACAACGTCGAAGACGCAAAGAACTTCCTGTCGGTTATATCCGATAAGGCGAGCATGAGCGAGATACTTCAAAGCGACGAAAGCAGCATTGAGTTTTCGGTGCGTATCGGCAAGGAAGACAGCGGCGTAGACAAATGCGCGATTATCACCGCAGAGTACAAGCTCGGCGATGAAGTGATCGGTCAGGCAGGCGTCATAGGCCCTGAAAGAATGGACTATAAGAAAGTTATCGGCGTGCTGGATTATATGAAAAAGACGATAAACAGCATTGCTTCAAAGGACGATAAAGATGAGTAAGAACAAGAACAAACAAAACGTAAACGAAGAAGTCGAAACCGAGACCGTTGAGACGGCGGAGCAGGGTGAAGTCGAAACCGAGCAAAAGCCCGATATCGAAATCGACCGCGACGGAATGAACGACGAGCAATATATTGCGGCTCTCGAACAGAAACTCGGACAAGCGATTGCGGAAGCGAACACTTGTAAGGGACTGACGCAAAGATTGCAGGCCGATTTCGACAACTATCGCAAACGCAACAATTCGATTGCCGAAGATATGAAACTTCTCGGGCAATCGATAGTGATTGAAAAGTTGCTCACCGTGCTTGACAACTGCGATCTTGCAAGAAAGTATATACAAGATCAATCCGCATTGACGGGATTCAATATGATGGAAAACCAGATATTGACCGCACTTGCGGGCTTCGGACTTAAAGAGGTCGAGACAGACGGAAAAGAGTTCGACGCAAAGGTTATGCAAGCGGTTGAAAGAGTAAAGGACGAGCAGAATGCGGGCAAAGTCGTTGAAGTGCTTGCAAAAGGATATTTGCTCAACGACAAACTTCTTCGCCCGGCAAGCGTCAAAGTCGGATATTGGGAATAAACAAACAATGCGGCTTTGAGACAAACAATAAACAAGCAATACTCTCGCGAAAGCGGGTGTAAATAAAATAAAAAATAAAGTTTTCTTCCCGAAAGGGAAAAGGAGTAATAATATGGGAAAAATTATCGGTATTGACCTTGGTACAACAAACTCTTGTGTAGCAGTCATGGAAGGCGGCGAAGCGGTCGTTATCCCGAATGCCGAAGGCATGAGAACCACTCCGAGCGTAGTGGCATTCAAAGGCGGCGAAAGACTCGTCGGTGAAATCGCAAAGCGTCAAGCTGTTGCAAATCCCGAACACACCGTAAGTTCCATCAAAAGAGAGATGGGCAGCGATTATAAAGTGAAGATCGACGGAAAGGAATACACTCCGCAAGAGATCTCCGCAATGATTTTGACAAAACTTAAAAACGACGCAGAGAAGTATCTCGGCGAAAAGGTTACGGAAGCGGTCATCACCGTTCCTGCATACTTCACGGACTCTCAACGTCAGGCAACCAAAGACGCAGGCAGAATCGCAGGTCTCGAGGTGAAACGTATCATCAACGAACCTACGGCGGCGGCACTTGCATACGGCATCGATAAGGATGAAAATAAGAATCAGAAAGTTCTTATCTTCGACCTTGGCGGCGGCACGTTCGACGTATCCATTCTTGAACTCGGCGACGGCGTCTTCGAAGTTCTTGCAACCGCAGGCAACAACAGACTCGGCGGCGACGACTTCGATAAGCGTATAATCGACTGGATCACTTCCGAATTCAAGAAAGAACACGGCGTTGATCTAACCGGCGACAAGATGGCAATGCAACGTATCAAAGAAGCGGCAGAAAAAGCAAAGATTGACCTTTCTGGCGTCACCAAAGCAAACATCTCGCTTCCGTTCATCGCAATCAAGGACGATGTGCCTATGCACCTTGATATGGAACTCACTCGTGCGAAATTCGATTCGCTCACCGAAGATCTCGTCAAGGCAACTCAAGGCCCGATGCAACAAGCACTCAAAGACGCAGGACTTTCTTACAATGACATCGCAAAAGTCATCATGGTCGGCGGCTCGACTCGTGTGCCGGCAGTGTACGACTCCGTCAAGAAGATCACCGGCAAAGATCCGTATAAGGGAATCAACCCGGACGAATGTGTTGCAATCGGTGCTGCAATTCAAGGCGGCGTGCTCGCAGGCGAAGTGAAAGATATGCTTCTTCTTGATGTAACTCCGTTGTCGCTCGGCATCGAAACGCTCGGCGGCGTTTGCACAAAACTCATTGACAGAAACACGACAATTCCGACAAGCAAATCGCAAGTGTTCAGCACCGCTGCGGACAACCAGACGGCAGTTGACATTCACGTTTTGCAAGGTGAGAGACAATTTGCTCGCGACAACAAGACGCTCGGCAGATTCGAACTTGTCGGCATCGCACCGGCACCGCGCGGAATACCGCAAATCGAAGTCACGTTCGATATCGACGCAAACGGCATCGTTTCCGTCAAAGCGTGCGATAAGGCAACGGGCAAATCTCAATCAATCACCATCACCGCGTCAAGCAACCTTACCGAAGCGGACATCGACGCTGCTGTGAAAGACGCAGAGAAGTACGCTGAAGAAGACAAGAAACGCAGAGCGGTGGTAGACGCAAAGAACAATGCGGAACAACTCGTGTTTGCAGTCGACAAGTTCGTAAGCGAAAACGGCGACAAACTTGAAGAAGCAGACAAGAACGCCGTAAGCGAAGCAAGCAAGGCGGCAAGCGAAGAACTCGCAAAGGCAGAGAGCGAAGACGACGTCAAAGCAGTCGTTGAAAAACTCACCAAAGTGACGGATCCTATCTTCACGAAGTTCTATCAACAAAACCCCGAAGCGGCTGCAGAAGCGGCAAAGGCTGCAGGCATCAACCCCGAAGATTATCAGGGCGGACAAAATCCTGACGGCGGCGTTGACGGCACTGTTGACTGATAAAATCGCATAAATGCGACGATCGATGCGATAAGCGTCGTGACAAATCCGAAACGGGTTTGTCAAAAACAAACGAATGAAGTCAAGGCGCAACGGGCAACCGTTGCGCCAAAGCGTATAAACGCGCCGAGCATTGACAAGGCGCAAGGAAACAAGTATGGCATCAAAGAATTATTACGAAATATTAGGCGTTCAGAAGACGGCGACCGCAGACGAATTGAAAGCGGCGTATCGTTCTCTTGCAAAGAAGTATCACCCGGACGTGTACGCAAACAAATCTGACGCCGAAAAAAAGGAAGCGGAAGAGAAGTTCAAGGAAATCAACCACGCTTACGAAGTGCTTTCCGACGACCAGAAACGTGCGGCGTACGACACCTACGGTGACGAAAACGGACCGCAAGGCGGATTTGGCGGTTTCGGTGGCGGAGCAAGCGGCGGCGCAGGCGGTTTCGGCTTCGATATGGACGACATCTTCTCAACCATATTCAGCGGATTCGGCGGTGGCTCGTCTCGCGCACAGAGTGCGAATATGGCGCAACGCGGTCAGGATATTCTCGTTGGAGTTACGCTCACCTTCGAAGAAGCGGCGTTCGGCGTTCAGAAGACCGTCAACGTCAGACGCGTGGAGAATTGTCCGGATTGCAAAGGCACGGGCGCAAAGGGCGGCACGGCTTTCAAGGTTTGCTCGAAATGCGGCGGCTCGGGTAGAGTTACGATGACTCAACGCACCCCGTTCGGTCAGGTCTCGACGCAGGGTGTTTGTCCCACTTGCGGCGGCAAGGGCAAAATTATCACCGACAAATGCACCTCTTGCGGCGGCGTCGGCAGATTTGAAAAAGTGCGCGAAGTCAAGGTCAATATCCCTGCGGGTATCGATTCCGGTCAACGCGTGAGATATGACAACGAAGGGCACGCAGGCGTAAACGGCGGCGAAAATGGCAGTCTTTACGTCGAAGTCAAAGTGCTTCCGCACAAACTATTCGTCAGAAAAGGTTTCGACGTGCAAATCGACGTGCCTATTTCGTTCACTGACGCTGCGCTTGGTTGCACGATCGAAGTGCCTACGCTCTACGGTAAAAAGGAACTCAAAGTGCCCGAATGTACGCAAAGCGGAACGATACTTACAATCAAGAATTACGGCATAAAGAAACTCAAAGTCGCAACGAAAGGCGATATGTTCGTAAGAATAGTCGTCGAAGTGCCGAAGTCTTTGAACAAGGAACAAAAAGAATTGCTCAAAAAATTCGACGCGGCAAGCGACCCAAAGAAACAGTATCCCATCAAAAAAGTCTACGAAGAGAAACTTTCATAAGCAAGAATACAAGGGCAGAAGCCTATAAAGGAACACCCGATGAAATATAAAACTATAACGGTTTTCACAAACCACAACGACGCCGATCTCATCTCGTCAGCAATGTTTGACGCAGGTGCGGGCGGCGTTTCCATTTTAGACAAACAAGACTTTCTCGACCTTATAAAAAGCGACGTAATCTGGGATTACGTGGACGAAAGCGTGCTTATGCAATCGGACGAAGTGAAAGTTTCGACGATATGCGACGTTGACGATAACGAGTTTCTCAAAAAACTCGAAACACGCCTTGAAGAAATGAAAGCGTACGGAGTGAAGTACGGCGAAATCGTCACGGGCGAAATAGACGCCGCGGACTATGAGAACGAATGGAAAAAGTATTATAAACCTATCGTCACGAAGCACGTTACGATCGTTCCGACCTGGATAAAGTACGATAAAAAAGACGGAGAACGCATAATGAGACTCGATCCGGGCATGGCGTTCGGTACGGGGTCGCACGCAACGACGAGAATGTGTCTCGAACTCATGGACGTAGACGGAAAAGACGTCATAGACGTCGGTTGCGGAAGCGGTATTTTGGGGATTGCGGCGAAAATTGCAGGTGCAAAAAGCGTGTATATGTGCGACATAGACGAGCAGGCGGTGGAGTTTGCAAGAAAAAATGCCGAACTCAACGACGTTGAAGCGACGATTGAAAAAGCGGACTTGCTGGAAGGCGATATGACGGCAGATTTCATCTTTGCCAACATAACGGCGGATATTCTTATGCGCTTTTCAAAGAGTATAGGAAAACATTTGCGCGAAAACGGAACGATAGTGTTGTCGGGTATCATTGACGGTCGCCTTGACGAAGTGATACAATGCTATGAGTCGGCAGGGTACGAAATAGTCGAGCGTATGGCAATCGACGATTGGCGCGCTTTGAAACTTAAAAAGAAAGCGTAATCCGTGCGAAAACGGCAGTACAATCACGGGTTATCCATTGATTCGCAAAACGTTAATAACATCAAAAGATATGGTTAGAATATGGAAATAAGACGATTCTTTGTCGATAATAGCGATATATGTAACAACGTCGTAACCCTTAAGGGAGACGAGTTTTCGCATATGGTCAAAGTGCTTCGTTACAAAGTCGGTTTCAAGGCGGTCGTGTGTGCAAACGACGGAATAGAAAGACTTTGCACGGTGAACGAAATAGGAAAAGACTTTGCTACGCTCGTTATCGAACAAGAAAACGTTCAGGACGTAAAGAATGCTCACGTCACGTTGTTTGCGGGACTTCTCAAAAACAACAAACTCGATTTTGTCGTTCAGAAATCGGTGGAACTCGGAGTTGACGAGATAATTCCTTTTGCGTCTCACAATTGCGCAGAAACGAAGTTTTCAAAGGATAGGGCAGAAAAGATAGCGTTAGAAGCCGCAAAACAATGCGGTTCGGCATATTTGTCAAAAGTCGGTTCACTTGAAAATTTCGACGAAGTTCTTGCTCGTTTCAAAGAGTTCGACACCGTTCTTTTCGCTTACGAAAACGAGAAGAAGAATAGAATTAAAGATTGCCGTTTCGAAGGCAAAAAAGTTGCGCTTGTCGTAGGCCCCGAAGGCGGATTTACGCCCGATGAGACCGAAAAAGCAAAAGAGTGCGGAGCGACGATAGTCACGCTCGGGAGACGCATTTTGCGCGCCGAAACGGCTTCTATCGTGTCATGTGCGCTTCTTTTAGACCATTTGGGAGAACTTGACTATGAGTGATTTGCCGAAAGTTTCCATTTTCACGCTCGGTTGCAAAGTCAATCAATACGACACCGACGCTATGCTTGCCGTATTCGAGCACGCGGGATTTGAAATCACCGAAGGGCTTGAATATGCCGACGTGTACATAGTCAATTCTTGTGCGGTCACTGCGGAAGCGGAGAAGAAATCTCGCCAATCGGTTGCGCGCATACTAAAAGTCAATCCAAACGCTCGCATATACGTGTGCGGATGCGCGTCTCAAAACAATTTTTCTCAATTTGCCAAAAACAACGTAGAATATATCTCGGGAACTGACGGAAAAGTCGGTTTTGCAAGAAAAATAGCCGCAAAGTACGTTGGCGATGAAAAATTCGACAAAATCGTTCCCGACCGTTTCGATATAAGCAGAGAATACGAAGACAACGAAGGCATCGTCAATCTCAAAACGCGTCATTTCATCAAGGTGCAGGACGGATGCAACAACTTTTGCAGTTATTGTCTTATCCCGTACGTGCGCGGCAGAAGCCGTTCGAGAAGCGTTGAGAGTGTGATAAGCGAACTCGATTCGGTAAAAGGAGTTGCAAAAGAAGTCGTCGTGACGGGCATAAATTTGTCCGCTTTCGGAAAAGACACGAATTCTTCGCTAACCGAACTTATGAACGCGCTTTCGCGCTACGATTTCGGCGTGAGACTCGGCTCGCTCGAAGTGGGTGTTATAAGCAGAGAGTTTTTGGACGCTACAAAAAAAAATAAAGCGTTTTTTGTCCGCATTTTCACCTGTCGTTGCAGAGCGGTGACGACGCAACTTTGAAGGCGATGAACCGCCATTATACCACTTCTCAATATTACGCCGCCGTGCAACTTATCAGGGAGTATTATCCCGATTGCGCGATAACGACGGATATAATCGTCGGTTTTCCCACCGAGACGGAAGAGCAGTTTGAAAACTGCATGAATTTTGCAAGAAAAGTCGGTTTTTCGGATATTCACGTTTTCCCGTATTCGTCTCGTCGCGGAACGGTGGCAGGCAGATTGAAACCGCTTTCGCCGGACGTGGTTACGAGTCGTCAGAAGCGCATGAGCGCGGTTAAAGGCGAACTTGTGCAAAATTATCTCAACAAGCAACTCGGTATGCCGCAAAGCGTGCTTTTCGAGACTGCCGAAGACGGAATTTGGTGCGGACATACGCCTAATTACGTCAAAGTCTACTCTAGACAGGGCACACACAACGAAGTGCGACAAATCGTCCCGACTCACAAATATCTTGACGGCGTTGCGGACGACAGTGTAAAAGCGTAAAACAATACATAGATAATTAAGTTGAATATATCATAGAATTGAGATATTGCCGTGCTTGCATAGCAAATATCGTCAAAATCGATAAAACGATAAAATACCGAAAACAAGGAGTTATATATGAGCGATTGCATTTTTTGTAAGATAGCAAACGGCGAGATTCCGTCCACAAAACTTTATGAAGACGACGATATGATTATCATCAAGGACTTGAATCCGCAAGCCCCCGTTCATCTTTTGCTCATTCCCAAAGAGCATTATGCCAACATTATCGAGATGTCCGACGCACAAGCACAAACTCTTGCAAAATGCATTAAGAAACTTTCTGCCTTGACAGATCAACTCGGACTTCAAAACGGATTCCGTCTCGTCTCCAACAAGGGCGCAGACGGCTGTCAGTCCGTAGGGCATTTGCATATTCATATATTGGGTGGGGGCAAACTTAGCGATTTGATGTGCTAAAACCGCACTAAAACCGCGCTAAATAGCGAATAATTGCGTCAACACCCATCCGCTTCAAAATCACGTACTACTTGTACGTTGGGTTTTGTTTCGGACGGGTGTTTCCTTGTTCTTCATCTATTTATCGCGGTTTTACAAACCTCACTATTAAGCGAATAACTTTGTCAAGCGCACCTTGCCACAAGTCGTGTACCATTTTGTACACTAGGCTTGCATCAAGGTGCGCTTTTCTCGTTCTTCATCTCAATGACGCAGTTTGTTAGTTTGAATATTCTTCATCATTTATCACATTTTTATTCTTTTTACATAGGATTGCGCGTCGTGTACTTTAATAGAATGCCCCATCTTTCCGGACCGCGCCGGTATTTCTTCCACCACTCGAACAGAGTGCTTTCTCTACAAAACTGCCCGTCGCTCGCGGGGAAGACAGGCGGCACTCGCATAGAAAAGTATCGTTCACTCATTATGCCACTCGTTCGCAAGTGCAAAGAACAACACGCACTTGCTCACTTGTACAAAACGTCTTGCTCGGCGCTTATTTGCTCGCCGCCGTTGCGGCTCGTGTTCCGTCTTTGAAGTTGCATATTCCGTTTATAAGTATGCTCCGAATTAGTTTTCGTTTCGGGTGTGGGTGTCCCACCCAATCGAAAGTACCAAGCCGGCAATCTCAAAACTTTGTCATTGAGAGCCGACTTGTTCGGCGTGGCAATCTCGTGGAAACGAAACTGCAAACTTTTTCTACGCCCGTGCCACAATTATTCATTGTTAATTATTCATTATTCATTAAAAAAAGCGTTCACCATTAGGTGAACGCTTTTTCGTTTTTAACGGCTTATTATGCCGCAATTTTTGCTTTTTTCTTCTTTGCGAAGAATACGCCGAGACCAACGCCGACGCCGATGACTACGACGCTCGGAATGATTGTTGCAAGAAGAATCGTCGTGAGATTGTTCTTCTTTGCGGAGAGAGTCGTTGCGCCGATTTCGTCAATCTTACCGGTTGAGCGGTTGAAATAGTAACCGGTGTAGGTGATTGTATCACCGCTGACGACAACTTTGCCGAACGTTTGAGAATCGAGCGTAGAGAGAACGCTGCCGTCCTTGTTGAATTTGTCGGTTGTCATGTTGTTATCTCTGTAAGTGTAGAACTTTGTGCCGAGAGTGCCGAGCGTGATGTACATAACGCCGTCGCCCGTATAGCGCACGCCTTTGCTGTCGGTTTTGTCAACCACTTTGCCGTCCTTGTCCACGAGATAGGTTTCGGTGTAGGTGTGGTCGTGTCCGCCGAATACGACATTTACGCCGTTTTCTGCAAAGAGTTTGGTGAGTTGAGTGCGCATTGCGATGACTTCGCCGTCAAATGCGTGAGAGCCTGCCGAGTACAAACTCTTGTGCATAAGCACGAATTTCCATTTTGCATTGGTGTTTGCAAGGTCGTTTTTGAGCCATGCGAGTTGTTCTGCGCCGAGGCCGTCGCTTGTTGCGTCGTTGGTGTCCAGCACGGTGAAGTGAGCGTTTGCATAATCGAAAGAATAATATTCGCCGCTTATCGCTTGCACGTTGCCGTCTTTATTCTCGGTGTAGTTGAAGTATCTGCCCATTGCGCCGGTGTTGTTCTCGTGGTTGCCCGAGGTGAAGAACATGGACGAGTTGAGCGTCAAGTCCTTGTAGGTGTCAAGAGCCATGCCCCATTGACCGAAGTTCTTGCCGTTGTCGCACATATCGCCGGCGTTGAGAATGAAGTCGTAGCCGTTGACGCGCTCGTCTTTGAGAAGAGCGGAGACTGCTTCGTGGCTTTCGGTGTACATGCCTTGAATCATGCCTTGAATATCTGCAATCGTAAGGAATTCAAACGAATCGGAGTTTGCGTCCTTTGCGGTTGTGAAGGAGAGAGCCTTTTTCTCGTATCCGCCGAGCTTGACAAAATCGAGCAAAGAGAAGGTGTTGACTTCGTCTTTATACTCAAAGTTGCCCGCAACGTCATAGTAGTAGGTTTTGCCTGCTTCGAGACCGGAGACGGTGACGGTGGTGCAGTTCCAGTAAATCACGCTGTTTGCAACGGACGCATCGCGATCGCCGTAAACGTAGGGTTGTTCCGTATCCTTGTCTTCGATTTGACCGTGCGTAATGCAGAGAAGGCCAAGGTCGATGAGCGGAATGTATTGCGGTTTTGTTTGCGTGAGCATATCCACTTTGATTCCGTTGATAGTTGCGCTTGCTTTTGCGTCGAGATAGTCGGTTTTGTTGACCGCATAATCTGCAAACGCTTGCTTTTGAGAAGTGGAGAGTGCACCGAGTTCGTTGCCGTTTTCGTCGAGAAGTCTGAACGTGCCGTATACGTTTTCTTCGGTGTAGAAGCGAATGGTATATGCGCTCGTGCCGTTTGCGGTGTCGAAGTTTGCGGTGACTCTTGAAGGCACTCTGCCGTTGTCTTGCGTTGCCGCGTTAAATTCCGCGCCGACGGCAGACACTTTGTTGAGAGTGGACAAATAGGAAAGTTTCACGCCGCCGAAAACATAGTTTTCGTTGGGTTGGAACGTGGTGGGAGCGGACGGGTTGGTGAAGTCCGCAAGGTCGGGATAAACGTCGGTTGCAAACGCAACAACGATTTCTTTTGCAATGCCGCCGAGACCTTTGTAGAAACTGTCAACGAGATAGCTGTCAAGGAAGTTCTGAACGATGCCGATGACATCCGAACCTTCGAGAGAGAAGCCGAGAAGTTTTGCAACTACGGTCTTGATTGCGGGGAGCAAATCGTTGATTACGTCAACGAGCACGAAGTTTGTCGCGTCGATAGAATAATCTTCGGGGAGTTCGAGCGTGATGCCCATTGATTGAAGCAAATTCTTGACGAGCGGCATATTGAGTATTTCGGGAAGACCTTCGCCGAGACCTTTTTGAGACTTTCAAGTTCGTCGGGCGTCAAGTAATTCTTTTCAACTGCGTCGCCGAAATCGAATTTGTGGTTGAGAATGGTTTTGAGAAGAGAACCGTCGTTGCTGAAAACGGGGTCGAGAAGCGCGCTGAGAAGTTTTTCTACGAATTCGCCGCTTTCGAGTTGGTCGCACATATCGTTGAGTGCGGCAAGCATACGTTTACGATAAGTTGCGTCGGTGGGTTGTTGGAAACGGAAAGTTTCTTCGCCGCAGGCAACTTCGGAGAACGTCGCGTCTATCGAGTCGTAAGTTTCGTCAAAGGAAATTTCAATGCCGATAGTGTGCGCGGTGAGAATGAAAGACGCAATATCCTGCACTTTCATTTTGCCCTTGTTTTCGGGGTTGACGCTCGATTGAATGTTTTCGTCGCCGAAAGACCAATCGAGAATGTTGCCGACGACCTTATTCACGAGATCGAGAGCCTTGTTTACGGTTCCGCCTTCGTATTGATAGGGCATATCGTAAAGCACGGTGTCGAGAATATAATCGACAAGACCGCTCAAAGCGTGTTTTGTGTCTACGCTTACGTTTTCGTAATCGTCGTCTTCTTCGTTGTATTTTTCAAAATCCGGGAAGAGCGTGCTGCGAACAAGTCCGACGACCATGTTATCGCCTGCGACGACTTCGGTGACTTTGCTCACCAAAGAATCTATCGTGCCTTGATTAATGAAGTGACTGACGAGTCTGTCGAGAAGTTGAGAGTAGATCTCTTTTGTGATGTAGTCGTTGTAGGAAAGGCGAGACATATCGTCGTATTGAATGATATACGCAAGATAGTCGGGGTTGGTTGCAACGACTGCTTCCCAGTTTGCGTGAGTGGGGTTTGCCTTGTAGATTGCGATTGCCGCATCGTATGTCGCTTGATTCCACGGTGCAGCGTCAAAAACGTTGCTGCTGGGTACTTCCTTGATGCCGACTGTGTCGAGAGTCATGACTTTGGACACGCAATCTTCACCGAGTTTGCCGTTTGCATCGTATCTTGAAATCGTGGTGTATCTTCTCGGAGAGTAGTAGCTCACGCAAGAACCCGTTTGGAAATCGTACAACGTTCTGCCTGCCGCATCGGTGTAGGTCATAGCGTCGCAAACGTGCATGTGTCCCGTAAAGACGTAGCGAATGCCCATATCGAGCATGCGTTTTGCGGTGTTTTCCCAGTTGTAAATGGTGAAGTCTTTGAGAATTTCATCTTCCATTTCCCAGTGCGGAAGAGCGTTTTGGTGGAAACACGCAATCACGGTCTCTTCTCCGAGAGTGGATTTGCCTTCAACGTTTTGTTGCTCGCAATATTTTTGCATCCAATCGAGCACTGGCTCGGTGAGACGTCCGCCGCAAAGGTGGTCGAGTCCCGTTGAGCGATAGACGTGGTTTCCGCTTGCAAGAGCGCGCGCAAGCTCGTCTGCGCTTGCTTCTTTGTCCGTGTTGATGGCTCCGTCCGCTTTTTCAAGGTAATATTTGAAATCGGCGGCTTTGTCTGCGGCTTTGAGAGCTTCGTATTCGCTCTTGTTGATGCGAACTAGCGCGCCAATATCCGCCGCTTGTCTGTCGCTTGCGTCAATGACGAGAAGGGAATAGTCTTCAAGCCCCGGATTGAGAATCTCTGCCGAGAAAGAAAGAGCGTTGTTCACGTCGCCGATTGCGTAGTAAAGAGCAAGCTTTTCTGCGGTCGTGGTTTTGGATGCGACAGCTTCGAGATTTTCGTTGTAGTAATGGATGTTGACTTTGTCCGAGTTGTAGGAAACTTGATAATCCTTTGTGAACTCGCCGTACCAATAGTCTGCGGGGAGATATTGAGTGAGATCGATTGCGCCGTCATCGCCGGTAAGGTTTGCGTTGGGATAGCCCAAACCTGCAAACACAAGCGCGAATTGCATTGCGCTCAAAGCGTCGGATTTTCTTGCCGATCCGTCGATTTGAGAGTAGAGTGCGCCCGAAGTGTTGTAAAGGTCGTGGTTGCCCGGTGTTGCGAAAACCTGGAAGTTTTCATATCCCGCAATCTTTCTTATTTCGTTTTGCATATAGCGAAGGGAGTTTGCAACGTCCACAAGAGCCGTCGCTTCGCCGTTCTTGGACAGGTCGCCCGTCGCAAGCACAAATTGCGGACATTTGCCGTCTTTTGCGTCTTGAATGAGAGCTTCCACCTGTTGTTTCAAGATGATGCCGCTTTCAAGCACGAGCTTGGTGTCGCCCGTCATGGAATTGTAAAAATCGCTCGTTTTGTAGTTGTCGGCTTTTACATCTTGATAGCAGTGGTGAAGCGGGAAGTAGTGAATGTCGCTAAGATGCCCGAGAGATAGAGAATTTTGCTTGACAATATTCCCATCCGCCTTTGAAATGCCGTCTACAATGGAAAAACTCATCAAACTTGCAAGTAAAATGGCAAGCACGACGATGAGAACCATCGGAACGCGGCGCGTTGAAGATTTGCTCATAATTCCTCCTTATGCACGCATATGCGCGCACAATAATTTTTCTATACTATTGTACAATATAAAAGAAACAAAATCAATATTGAAAACAATATTCGACATATCAAAATCGGCTGTGTCGTTTACGATACACTCTGACCGATAAAAATTTCACTTACGTCAAGTTTTGTGCTTTTTTGTCTGAAAATTTTTGTAAAAAACGAAAAAAATATTGCGAAAAAGCGTTGACATATTGCAAATTCGGGAATAATATATAACTGAACATTTGAATAATCGTTCAATCGTTCAAACGGAGAGAATATGAATTGCACACACGAAGAAAACTTCAATATCACCGAAATGCCGACCGAAGACGTCGTGCTTTCGCTTGCCGAACTGTTCAAGGCACTCGGCGATCCCACGAGAGTGAAGATATTGAGTTGTTTGCAAATGAGCGATATGTGCGTGGGGGGAGATTGCTGACAAACTGGGAATGAGCACGTCGGCAATTTCACATCAACTTCGCGTGCTTAAAGCGATAAAACTCGTCAAAGGCACGAAAGAAGGCAAAGAAGTGCGTTATTCGCTCGACGACGATCACGTCACGCTCATCATGCAGTGCGGTCTTACGCACGTCAACGAGAAATAAAAATTTGCAGGGAGTGCGAGTTCCCTGTTTTTTCTCGGATAACGCTTGAATATTTGTTCAACAATCTAAATGTTCAAACGTAATATAAAATAAGGATTTGACCTGCAAAACAGGGGGCTATAAATCGAAAAAGGAGAACCACTATGAAAAAGATTTACAAATTCGAAGACCTTGATTGCGCAAACTGCGCCGCAAAAATGGAAAATGCCATCAATGCAATCGACGGCGTGCAATCCGCAACCGTAAGTTTTATGATGCAACGACTCACAATCGAAGCAGACGATGCAAACTTTGACGAAATCATGAAGAAAGTGGTGAAGGTGTGCAAAAAGATTGAACCCGACTGCGTTATTCTTCTGTAAACGCACTATTGAGCGAATAACTGCGTCAGAGTATGTCTGTTCAAAATCGCGTACGCATTGTACGCTTGGTTTTTTGCAGAACACACTCTTCCTTGTTCTTCATCTCAATATTGTGTTTTAACAAAAATATAACTATAAAACATCGTCGTTGTAAACAATATAAACAACATATTTAAGACTATGAAAAACAAACTTTCGAGAAAAGAAAAGAAAAATCTCATTCGCATTTGCGTGTCACTGGCGGCTTTTCTTGTGATTCTCATCACGGACAAGGCAGTCGGACTTGCAGAAGCGGTGGGCGGACAATACGGATGGCTGTTGCCGTTCTTCTTGTATTTTGCCGTGTATATCGCAATCGGCTACGACGTTTTGTACAAAGCGGTGCGCAACATCGTTCACGGTCAAGTGCTCGATGAAAACTTGCTTATGTGCGTTGCTTCTCTCGGTGCGTTCGCACTTGGCATCTACACAAGCGTGACGGGACTTAAACAAGAAGGCTTCGATGAAGGTTGCGCCGTTTTGCTGTTTTATCAGGTCGGTGAATTCTTCCAAAGTTACGCAACGGGTAAGTCGAGAAAGTCTATCTCCACGCTTATGGATATTCGTCCCGATTACGCCAACGTAAAACGTGAAGACGACGTTGTCGAACAAGTTGATCCGAGCGAAGTGCAGGTGGGTGACGTCATCGTGGTTTACCCGGGTGAAAAAGTGCCGCTTGACGGCATTATCGTGAGCGGATCGACCACTCTTGACACAAAAGCACTCACGGGCGAATCGCTCCCAAGAGAACTCGAAGAAGGTGAAGACGTCATCAGCGGTTGTGTCAATCTTACGTCTCAAATTGAAGTGCAAGTGACAAAAGTATTCTATGATTCGACCGTTTCTAAAATACTTGACCTTGTCGAGAACGCTTCGAGCAAGAAATCCAAGGCTGAAAACTTTATCACCAAATTTGCCAAATACTACACTCCCACCGTTGTCGGCGTTGCGGTTTTGCTTGCAATCATCGGCGGTGCGGTGACAAAGGATTGGTACACGTGGATATATCGCGGACTTTCCTTCCTTGTCGTGTCTTGCCCTTGCGCGCTTGTCGTTTCAGTGCCGCTCTCGTTCTTCGCGGGCATCGGCTCTGCGTCTAGACAGGGCATACTCATCAAAGGCTCGAACTATCTTGAAATGCTCGACAAAGCCAACGTGTTCGTGTTCGACAAGACGGGTACGCTCACAAAAGGCAACTTTGTCGTCACGGCAATCGAACCCGAAAGCAACAAAGACGAGGTTTTGCGTCTTGCCGCCATTGCCGAGCACGATTCTAACCACCCGATTGCACGTTCTATCGTAAGTTGTTATCGAGGCGAAATCGAAAGCGGATACACACTCACGAACGTTGCGGGCTTCGGTATTCTCGCAACGAAAGGCGATGACGTTATCTATTGCGGCAATGAGAAGTTGATGAAGTCCTACGATATCAAATACGTCAAGCAAAACGGCGTCGGCACTGTCGTGTATGTGGCAAAAAACGGCAAATTTGTCGGCTCACTGCTCATCTCGGACGAGATCAAACCCGAATCCAAGCAAGCTATATCAGAACTCAACGCTATGGGCGCAAAAACCGTTATGCTCACCGGTGATAACGAAGTTATCGCGGCAAGTGTTGCGCAAGAAATCGGACTTTCCGATTACAAAGCGTCTCTTCTTCCGCAAAACAAGGTGGAACACGTTGAACAACTGCTTTCCCAAAAGAAGAAAGGCGACGTTCTTTGCTTTGTCGGAGACGGCATCAACGATGCACCCGTGCTTATGCGCTCGGATATAGGAATCGCAATGGGCGGTGTAGGCAGTGACGCGGCAATCGAAGCAAGTGACGTGGTGCTTATGCAAGACGATTTAAAAGGCATATCCACCGCAAAGCGTATCGCAAAAAAAACCATGCGCGTCGTGTACGAGAATATCGTCGGCTCTCTTGCGGTGAAGATATTGATCATGGCATTGTCGGCGACGGGCGTTCTCGGTGCGTATTCTATGTGGATAGCGGTTGTCGGAGACGTCGGTGTCGCAATCGCCGCAATTCTCAACGCCATGCGCGTCAACAAAGGCACGAAAACCACTGTGAAACTCGAAAAATAGTGCGTTAGATATTCACAATCCCATATACAATTATGAAAAATGCGAAACGAAACCGTTCCGCATTTTTCATATGGTTTTCGCTTTAACCATTATATATAATTCACCGAATTGACGCTAATCCGCCCGTTCGATTCCCTAAAATGCTTATAAAAACAAAAAGAACATATCATTCCGATATGTTCTTTTGTTTTGTACCCCCATGCAAATTAAAAATTTGCAATTTCGCAAAATTCAGCACAAATACAAGTGTTTTGCTGTCTTTTGCTCATTATAGGGAATCGCGCCGTTTGACCTATGCCAATTGCCCGCACGACACAGGCACACATCTTTATTGTTTTCCGCACGACTTTTCATAGGGAGTCTACACTATGCAAATTAAAAATTTGCAATATCGCAAAAACAGCACAAATACTGCTGTTGCGTGCTTTGTTGTTTTTTTGCTCATTATCTCGCCGGGGCGGGCTCACAATTCACAGGATTGTGAGCTTATCCGCCCGTTCGATTCCCCTAAAAATGCTTATCAAAACGAAAAAAACATATCATTCCGATATGTTCTTTTTGTTTGGTACCCCCATAGGGAATCGAACCCTAGTTTCCGCCGTGAGAGGGCGACGTCTTGAACCGCTTGACCATGAGGGCAAATCGATATTGCTTTGTGATAATATCATAATTTTGCACCTTATGCAAGCAAATGCGGATATGTTTTCGCAAAAAAAGTGTTGTGTGCGCTTTATTCGTTTTTTGCAGCGTTTTATAAACCCCCGCCGAAAAACAAGGTTATCCCAAACAAACTTGCTATTGCCGCCAACATATACCAAAAACTCATTTTTTATCTTCTTTGCTCCTTATAATACAATATGTATTTTTATTGCGATTTGTTTTGAACAAACAAGCGAAAATCTGCTGAAAAAGTTGCCTTTTTTGATAAAAATTTATCAAATTTGATATTGATTTTTACCGCATAGTATTATAGAATACATTTGTAAGAAACAAAATTGATAAGGAGATACTTATGGACACGAAATATCAAAGCCTGTTTACGCCTTGGAAAATCGGCAACTGCGAAATCAAAAACCGCATTGTTCTGACTTCTATGGGCGGAACGTCAATCTTCGGATGGATGGAACCCCATCACTTTGACAAAGAAGCCGCAAATTTCTTGCTTGACAGAGCAAAGAACAACGTCGGTCTCATTTTGCCGGGCATTGCGCCGATAAGAAACGTCATCGGCGGCAATTGGCTCTACAAGAGCAAGAGTTCGTTCAGACATCTCAAACCATTTATGGATGAAATCCACAAAACGGGTGCGAAAATGTTCGTGCAACTCACGGCAGGCTTCGGTCGTTCGTTTGCAATCACGGGGATGATGGAGATGCTTTACACAAACAAAGTGCTCGGCGCAATCGCCAAGCCGTTTATCAACATCGACCAACTCACCATGAGTGCAAGCCCGAATCCGAACCGTTGGAGTGACAAAGTCCCGTCTCGTGCAATGACCGTTGACGAAATCAAAGAGTTTATCTATGCGTTCGGTCAGACGGCAAAAATGTGCAAGGAAGCAGGCGTTGACGGCGTTGAAATTCACGCTGTTCACGAAGGATATTTGCTTGACCAGTTCACAATGAAATACACCAACCAACGTACAGACCAGTACGGCGGTTCAATCGAAAACAGATATCGTTTCCCCATCGAAATCGTCAAGGAAATAAAGAAAGTTTGCGGTGAAGATTATCCCGTTTCTTTGAGATATTCCGTCGTGTCCAAGACAAAAGGCTTCCGTAAGGGCGCACTTCCTGGAGAAGACTACGTGGAAGTGGGACGCGATATGGAAGAGAGTAAAATCGCGGCGAAAATGCTCCAAGACGCAGGCTATGATATGCTCAACTCGGACAACGGCACGTACGACGCGTGGTATTGGGCGCATCCGCCGGTATATATGCCGCAAAACTGCAACCTTGAAGACTGCGAAGAGCTCAAAAAAGCGGTGGATATTCCCGTCGTTTGCGCAGGCCGTATGACGCCGGAAGCCGCGGCAAAGGCAATCGCAGAAGGCAAAATCGACGGTATGGGCGTTGCCCGTCAGTTCCTTGCCGACCCCGAATGGATCACCAAACTTATGCAGGATCGCGAAAGCGACATATTGCCGTGTATCTGCTGCCACAACGGTTGCTTCAATATGGCGCACTACAACGGCGTTGCAAACGATCAGGATTTGTCGGACACGGCAGGTATGGCTCGTTGCGCACTCAATCCGCACACCATGCAATCCAAGAAATACAAAATCGTTCCGACTTCCAGGCCGAAGAAAATCGCGGTTATCGGCGGTGGTATAGGCGGTATGGAAGTTGCGCGCGTGGCAACTCTTCGCGGACACAAAGTCACCATTTACGAGAAATCCGACAGACTCGGCGGCATTTTCGTAGCGGCGGCAGCACCGTCATTCAAAGAAAAAGACAAAGAACTCATCGAATGGTATAAAAAACAAATCAAAGATTTGGGCATCGAAGTGAAGTTCAACACGACCGTCACGGATATAAACAAACTCGATGCAGACGAAATCGTCGTTGCAACGGGCGCAGTGGCAAGAAAGTTCAACGTTCCCGGGGTGGAAAAAAGCCGTCGAAGCATGTGACTTCCTTCTCGGCAAAAAGCAAGTTGGAGACAACGTCGTCGTCATCGGCGGTGGCTTGACCGGTTGCGAAATAGCATACGAATTGCATCTAAAAGGCAAGCATCCCGTCATCGTCGAGATGAAGAACGACCTTATTGCAGTCAAGGGCGTATGTCTTGCAAACTCTTCGTATCTGAGAGAATATTTCGCACTCCACAAAGTGCCCGTATATCTCGAAACGAAACTTACGGGAATCACCGACAAGAGCGTCAAGGTTCAGAGCAAAGACGGCAAAGCGTTTGAAATCCCCGCGGATTCCGTCATTATGTCCGTCGGATATAAGCCGGCACCGCTTGCGGAAGACGGCAAGCACGTTCACGTCGTCGGCGACAGTGCAAAAGTGGGCAACTTGCGCACGGTCATCTGGGGTGCATGGGACGTTGCGATGAATCTGTAAAAAATCGTTGAAGTGGCAGGTAAAAAAATCGTCGTAGTGGCAACGGCGTTGCGCAAGTGTACGCAACGCCGAGAGCCACACTAGATTTTTTTACCTCTACCGCGCAGAGAATTTGTGCTATCGGTTCAAGCAGGGATAAAAACTCCTGTCGCAGTTTCGCCAAATTATCTGCTTGGTGCGTGCCTTTGGCACGCTTTTTGTTTTGCCATCGTTGCACGTTTTGCAACAAATGCGCATTGCAAATCGCAATAAGGACGTGAGTTATCTTGCATTTGCGGTTTTGCGAAAAATAGGGGTTGTGTTTCGGGCAAATAGTGGTATAATATCTACATAAATTTAGTATATAGGAGTGTTCTATATGAAAAAAAACGTTATGCAGAAATATGCGAGACTTATCGCTCGCAAGGGTATAAACGTCAAAAAGGGACAGGAAGTCATCGTGTCCGCGTCTTTGGATCAACCCGAATTTGTCAAAATGGTTGTGGAAGAGTGTTACCGCGCAGGCGCAAGCAAAGTGACGGTGGAGTGGAGTTATCAGCCTATAACCAAACTTCATTATCGCTACCGCTCGCTCAAGACTCTTTCCACTTTTGAAAAGTGGGAGATCGAGAAGTTGGAGCATAAGTGCGAAACTTTGCCCGCTACGATTTATATCGAATCGGACGATCCCGACGGACTTAAAGGCATAGATCAAACCAAAGTCTCCAAGGCGAGCCAAGCCAAATATCCCATTATCAAGCCCTATCACGACAAGATGGACAACAAATATCAATGGTGTATAGCGGCTGTCCCGGGCGAAGCGTGGGCAAAGAAAGTCTTTCCGGGAGAAAGGACGTCAAAAGCGGTCGAAAAACTGTGGAACGCAATTCTTTACACGTCTCGTGCGGACGGTGACGATCCCGTAAAAGCGTGGGAAGAGCATAATGCCGACTTGAAGACGAGATTTGAATATCTCAACTCGCTTGGCATTGAAAGCCTGCATTATACGGCATCTAACGGCACGGATTTCACGGTTGGGCTTATCCCCGACGCTTTGTTTATGGGCGGTAGCGAGTTTACGCTTGGCGGAACGGAATTCAATCCGAACATTCCGAGCGAAGAAGTGTTTACGTCGCCTATGAAAGGAAAAGCGGAAGGCGTAGTTCACGCAACGCGCCCGTTGTCTTATCGCGGCGAACTTATAGAAAATTTCTCAGTGCGTTTTGAAAACGGCAAAGCGGTGGAAGTGCATGCAGAGAAGGGTGAAGAACTTCTCAAACAAATGATTTCTATGGATGAAAACGCGGCGTATCTCGGTGAGTGCGCACTCGTACCATTCGATTCTCCGATAAGAAACAGCGAAATCACGTTCTTCAATACTTTGTTCGACGAAAACGCATGTTGCCACCTTGCATTTGGTCGCGGCTTTGAAAACTGCATAAAAGATTTTGACAAATACACGCTTGAAGAATGTCGCGAAAAAGGCATCAACGATTCGCTCATCCACGTTGACTTCATGATCGGCTCCGAAGATCTCAACATCACTGCGCACACTCGTGGCGGCAAGGACGTTGCAATCTTCAAGGACGGCAACTGGGCGTTCTGATACAGAACATAAAGCGAACGCAAGTCGATTTTGCAGTGAAAAACTCAAAAATATCCGCTTAGATACGCAAAATCACAAAATATCAAAAATATCAAAACATCAAAAAACAGTCGCTCGATTGAGCGACTGTTTTTCCTCGGATTGTCCCGCACCGCCGTGTGATGCCATTTTATAAACCCGCCGTTTGAGCAGGGTGGGTGCTAACTGCCGTGCGATCTCTGCCTTCCAGCGAACTTGTATGGCCTGACATCTTCGCATTTTGTTCGGACTCGTTATCCCGTATAAAATTTGTGGTTCAAAATAAAGCATCATCACCTGCTTAGCAGGAATTCTGTTTACACCCATAATATAGCATATCTAACGCGTCAATGCAATACCCAATTTTTGCAATGTGCGGATAATTGCCGTGTTGCCGCATATCCTATCGGCAGTGTAATTATGTCTGCCAAGCCGCCTTTTTATTCGCATTTTCGTGATAAACGGCATAAAATTCTGCTGAAATCGGTGCAAATCGGCTCTTATTCGGTCAAATTTCGGTATTTGTATTGAAAAAAAATGTACGATATGGTAAAATATTACAATCAAAATAAAAAGATATGGGAGAGCATTATGTCAAAAGTTGCGCTCAAACCGCTAGACACGAAATCGAGAACGATTATTTCAATTTGCATTTTCGTCGTCGTGTTTACGATTCTTATCACCATCGCTTCGATTTACGATTTTCAAGTAAGTCAAATTCTCACCAAGAACGCGCTTAAAGAAGGCGATTATATCTCCAACGACTTTTTCGGCGTTGTCGGTGAAGCGGTTGGAACGTCCCCGATTTACATCGTCATTGCAGTGTGCACTTCGCTTCTTTGCTGGTTCTTTGCAAAGTCGTTCGACAAAAAGGCGTGGAGCATAGTCCTTGCGGTTGTTTTTGCGATTGCAGGTGCCGTTGCCTGGTGGTTCTACATCAAGGATATATTCAAATACGTGCTCGAACACGCCGCGGCGCAAATCGGAGCGGCGGCAGGTTCCGTCGTGTACGAATTCCGCCACGACGGAGCGATTATGGCGATTGAGTGGCTCATCGCACTTACGCTCGACGCACTCACGGTGCTCGTGTTCAAAAACTTGAAGAAAGAGACGCTCAAAAAACTCTTGTGGTGGGTGATTGCAGCGCTCGTTTGCGGCAGTCGTTGCAAACCTTGTCATTATGTTTGTCAAAGACCCCGTCGGCAGAATGAGATTTAGAGCAATCAATTCGTCTGTCGGTCAGGCGCTCATTCAAAGCGGTCAGGTGCAGGGTTACACACCGTGGTATATCCGCAACGGTCAACCGTCAAAGGATATAATCGAAACGTTCGTTTCCAACTATCCCGGAGCAAGCGACGCATTCAAATCATTCCCGTCAGGTCACACCTGTGCCGCAGGTATGTCGTACGCGCTCATTATGCTTCCCGACGTTGTCGATTTCAAACATAAAAAGTTCGGCAAAATCGCATGTTGGGTTGCGCCTATCGTCATCACAATGCTCGTTGCAATCAGCCGTATCGTCGTCGGTGCACACTATATGAGCGACGTTACGTTCGGCGGAACGATTGCTTTTGTATGTTTCATCATCGCTCGCGAAATCTTCGTTTGTAAGGGCAGTCACTTCTTAGCGCTTTTCCCCAAGCTCGCGCCCAAGAAGAAAGCCGCAGTCGAAGACGGTCTAGACGTCCCCGTTGACGTAGAACCCGAAAACGCCACCGAAACCGTTTCCGAAGATTTCTCCGAACAACTCGTCGAAGAATCCGTCGAACAAGCCGCTTGCGAAGCGTCCCAAGAAAAATCCGACGAACTCAAAGAAGAAGACGCTTTGTCGGGTGAACAAGCCGATCAAGTGAGCAGGGAGATAGCGGAGAATCTCCGCGACGGCTCGATAATCGAATAATAGCGCGCCAAACGGCGAATAACATCGTCAAAGCCCCTTGCCTGTCAACTCACGTACAATGTGTACGATAGGGTTGCCGACAAGGGGTTTTCCTTGTTATTATCCAAATATTACAATCTTATTTCGACAATTTCAATGTCTGTTTATCCTTAATTATTCATTATTAATTATCAAAAAAAGCCACTAAACAGTGGCTTTTTTCAAGTATTCTTCATGTTTGTTCGGGGTGGCGACAACGGTTTGATAGTTGACGTATATCACTTGCCCCGGTGTCCGTTCGGTTTTCGTTTGACGTTGCGGCGAGCGGTGTAGTCCACTTCAACGTTGGCGGTTTTGGTGCTTGCAGTGATTTCGCTTGCGATCTTGATGACGTTGTCGGGCACTTCTCGTCCGTCCGTGACGATGATCGTGTGTGCGCCGTGATCGTTTTTCAGGTGCATCCATATATCCGACGATGACGCTGTTTTGAAGGTGAGTTCATCGTTTTGGATGTTGTTTTTGCCGCGATAGATATAAAATCCGTCCACTTCATAGATATATGGCGGTTCTGCCTTTTCTTTGCGAATTTTCTTGACGGACTTTTGCTTTTTGCCACCGCCGAGCGCAACGATTTCGTCTTCTATGGACGACAAGTCGCTCTCGTAGGGGAGATTTGCGATTTCGTCTTCTATGGACTTGACGTATTCGAGCAAATCTTTGTCGTCGGCAAGTTTTTTGACGGTGAATTCTTTGGTGCGTTTGAGCTTGTTGTATTTGTTGTAATAGGCGGTTGAATTCTTTGACGGAGAAAGCCTTGCGTCAAGCGGAATTTTCACTTCGGTATCATCGTAATAGTTGGTGCAAACAAGGTTTTCGTCGCCTTTTTGTATGCGATATATGTTGTTGACGATAAGCTCGCCGTATATACGGAATTTTTCCATATCTTCGCATTCTTTGAGACGGGCAAGGTCAATCGCAACGTTTTTTTCGACTTTTTGGCGCAGGTGTTTTGCTTGTGTGGCGAGAGATTTCAGCCTTGCTTTGTTGCGAATATCCTTGTCCGCGTCCGTCACGAGCGCATCGAAAGCGTCGCTCATAGTCGCAAAACGTTTGACGTTCGTTCCGTCGTCGAGACAGCGATAAACTATGGGGTAGACTTCTTTGTCTTGTATCACGCAAGGCTCGGTTGCGATTTCGGGCGAAACTTCGCCTATGCTCGCAAATGCTTTTATGGTTGAAAACAGGCGTTCTTTTTCCGTTTGAGAGAGCGGAGCACATTCGCTTCGAAGCCCTGAACGGAGCAAAATCTCGCTTACGGTCGTGCCTGCAAAACCCGATATATTGTCAAGAATAAACTTGTGCAAATCGCCGCCCGCAAAATTGTCAAAAACCGAAAAACAGTTGTTTAGATAGCTGATTTTCTTTTGTGCGACAGGGGCGTAGGTTACACCGCGCAAAACGACGTGGTCGCGCGCCATATCGAGCGGAAGATGTTTGACCGCATCCAAAATCACAAGATTGTCGTCGGTGAAGACTATGTTTGAATATCTGTTCATGATCTCGACGAAAAGATAGAAGTCCTTGTCGTCGCGCATCTCGGTCTTTGCATTGAATTTTAGTTGTAAAATGCGGTCGGCATTGTAGATTTTGACGCTTTCAATGCTTGCGTTGGTGAGATATTTGCGCAGGAGCATGCAAAGATTGGGCGCAACCATAGGACTTGCCTTTTTGCTCGTCGTGAAGTGAATTCTCGGTGCGCCGGCGTTGCAAGAGACAACGAGACATCTGTTTTTGCCTTTCGAGCGCACGAAAAAGCGCAACTCGTCCGTTTCGGGTTGTTGAATCTTGTCTATTCTCGCGCTTTGCAATTCTTCGTTCAATTCTTTTGCAAGGGCGCAAAGTGCAAATAAATCGCTTCCCATACGCTACATTTTAGCAAGGTTTTGAAAATTTTTCAATAAAAATCGCAACTTGTTTGCAACACGCCGCAAAATCATTTGATTTTTACTGCTCTTTGTGATAGAATACATCTACTTGTTATAAAATATATATCCGCGCATCCCGTGCGGACATGGAGGACAAATGAACTACACAGTAGAAAAGTTGGAAAAAAGCCAAGTCAAATTCAATTACGTTGTGGACAAGGACAAATTCAACGCAGCAATCAAGCAAGCCTATGAAAAAACCAAGCACAAATATGCTGTTCCCGGTTTCAGAAAAGGTCATGCTCCGCAAAGAGTTATTGAAGGTATGTATGGTCAAGGCGTGTTTTTCAGCGACGCTGTAAACGAACTCATCGATTCTTCTCTTGAAGAACTCGAAAAAGACGAAAACTACGATTTCGTGGCTGTCGACAGCGTATGTGATGTCGATATGACCGAAGACGGCGGTGTGAAATTCTCAATCGTCATGGTTGTCAAGCCCGAAGTCGTTCTCGGACAATATAAAGGTCTCAACGTTGCAAAGAAAGCGGTCAAAGTCACTGCAAAACAAGTGGACGAAAGAATCGCACAAGAACAAGAAAAGCAAGCGCGTCTCATCGACGTGGACACCGCGGCAGTCAACGGCAACACCGTGACTATCGATTTTGTCGGAAGCGTTGACGGAGTAGCATTCGAAGGCGGCAGCGCAAACGATTATGATCTCGAACTCGGAAGCGGCACGTTCATTCCCGGATTCGAAGACCAACTCGTCGGCGTCAAAGCAGGCGATCAAAAAGACGTCAAAGTGACTTTCCCCGAGAACTATCAAGCGGAAAATCTCGCAGGCAAAGAAGCAGTGTTCGCATGCACCGTCAAGGCTGTCAAAGTGAAAGAACTTCCTGCAATCGATGACGAATTTGTCAAAGAAATCTCCGAATTCGACACTCTTGCAGAGTACAAAGCAGACGTTAAGGCAAAAATCACCAAGGAAGAGCAAGACAAGGCAGACCGTGAATTTGAAGACGCAGTCGTCGAAAAAATCGTTGACGCTTCAACCGTTGAAATTCCGACCGCAATGATCGATCGCGAAGCAGACGACATGGTGCACGAATTCGAATATCGTCTCATGTATCAAGGTCTCAAACTCGACGATTATCTCAAATATCTCAACATGACGAGAGATCAACTTGTCGAACAATACAAGGATCAGGCAGGGAAGACCGTCAAAGTGCGTCTTGTTATGGAACAACTCATCAAAGCCGAAGATCTCAAGATCGAAGACAAGGAAATCGATGCGAAGATGGAAGAGTTTGCAAAAGAAAGCAATCAATCCGTCGAAGATTTCAAGAAGAATCTCCACAAAGAGCAAGTAGACTACATCGTCAATTCCATCATGAACGAGAAGTTGCTTGACTTCCTTACCAAAAGAAAACCTTGCTGCAAAGAAACCCGCAGCTAAGAAAGCGGACAAAGCGGAAAGCGAAGAAACACCCGTCGAAGAGAAGAAGCCTGCTGCCAAAAAAACAACGAAAAAAGACAGCAAAAGCCACGACCGACGCAGAATAATCGCTGTGCTTAATGTGTAAAATAAGAGTGTCCTGGGACGCTCTGACTCGTTCCGCTTGCTCTTATAGCAAGCGGAATGCGTATAAAAAGAAAATTTTCGCCGAATTTTGCCCGAGACGAAAAAATTTCGGGTGACGGCAGGCGGATACGGCAACTCGTATCGCAAAAAAACGGAGTTATTATGAACGTGAAAAATCAACTTATACCTATGGTTGTCGAGCAGACCGGCAGGGGTGAACGCTCGTACGATATCTATTCCAGACTTCTCGAAGACAGAATTATCTTTTTGACCGGGGAAATCGACGATAACGTCGCGGATCTCGTCGTTGCACAACTCATCTATCTCGAAGGCAAAGACTCCACGAAAGACATCAGTCTTTACATCAACAGCCCCGGCGGTTCGGTGTCTGCAGGCTTTGCAATCTACGACACGATGAACTACATCAAGTGCGACGTTTCCACGATTTGTATCGGTATGGCGGCATCTATGGGCGCATTCTTGCTCTCGTCCGGCGCAAAGGGAAAGAGATTCTCTCTTCCGAATGCAAAAGTCATGATTCATCAACCGCTCGGCGGCGCGCAAGGTCAGGCTAGTGACATCGCAATTCAGGCAAACGAAATTTTGAAAACTAAAAAGCGTATCAACGATATTCTTGCTCAGAATACGTCTCAACCGCTTTCAAAAATCGAAGTCGACACCGACCGCGACTTCTATATGACGGCGGAAGAAGCCGAAAAGTATGGTCTCGTTGACAAAATTTTCTATTCGAGAAAATAAAGTCGGCAAAATACGAAATTATCCCAAAATTTAGCGTGATATGCGGAAAGTGACAATCTAACCGCATATATCGCGCTTATTCGGAGTATATAACAATATGGAAAATTATCATAAGGAAACACATTGCAGTTTCTGCGGCAAAAGCGAAAGCGAAGTCGAGACCATAATCAACGGTCCCAACGGCATGACCATTTGCAACGAATGCATAGAAACTTGCGAGTATATTCTCAACAAAGGCAAATCCACCGATAATTCGGGTTTGAGTTTGTATACGCCAAAGGAAATAAAGGCGAAACTCGACGAATATATCATCGGTCAGGACAGCGCAAAACGAGTGTTGTCCGTTGCCGTGTACAATCATTATAAACGCATAAGCCAACTCGGAGAGAAGAAGAAAAACGACGGCGTGGTGATTGAAAAGAGCAACGTGCTTTTGCTCGGACCTACGGGATCGGGTAAGACTTTGCTTGCAAAGACTCTTGCACAGATTCTCAACGTTCCGTTTGCGGTTGCAGATGCAACGACGCTCACCGAAGCAGGCTACGTCGGCGAAGACGTTGAAAATATCCTTCTCAAACTCATTCAATCGGCAAACGGAGATCTGAAACGCGCGGAAATCGGCATTGTTTATATCGACGAAATCGATAAAATCGCCAAGAAAGGCGAAAACGTGTCAATAACTCGTGACGTGAGTGGTGAAGGCGTACAACAGGCACTTCTAAAAATCATCGAAGGTACGGTTGCCAACGTTCCCCCGCAAGGCGGAAGAAAGCACCCGAATCAAGAGTGCTATCAACTCGATACGACGAATATCTTGTTCCTCTGCGGAGGCGCATTTGTCGATTTGGACAAAATCATCGACCAAAGAAAGGATAATTCAAAACTCGGATTCGGTTCGGCTGTCAAAGGCACGGTGGATTATCGCTATGACGAACTTATCGAAGCGTTGCAACCTGCCGATCTCATCAAATACGGTCTTATTCCCGAATTTGTCGGTCGTGTGCCAATCGTGGTCGGTCTCAACGCGCTCGATGAAAACGCGCTTGTCAAGATTTTGTCAGAGCCGAAGAACGCGCTTGTGAAACAATATAAGTATCAGTTTGAGCTTGACGGCGTGGATCTTGAATTTGAAGACGACGCTTTGAGAGCGGTTGCGGCAAAAGCAATCCAACTCAACACCGGCGCACGCGGACTTCGTGCAATCCTTGAAGACGTGCTTCTCGAACTCATGTTTGAGATTCCCTCCGATAACGACATTGAAAAAGTCATCGTCACCAAAGGCGCAATCGAAAAGACCGAAAAACCTATCGTCGTGAGAACGCAAGGCGTGAAAGAAAAAACCGCAAATAACATTGCATAATCTTAAAACAGCGCATTAGATGCGCTGTTTTTATGCTCTTTTGCCAAAATTGAATTATAAAACAAATTGTTGTAGGTGAACGAATGATAAAACAAGCGAAGTTTATTATATCTGTTGCTGACGGAAAGAATATTCCGACCTATGATGCGCCTGAGATTGCAATTGCGGGCAAATCTAACGTCGGAAAATCTTCCTTTATCAATTTCATGGTGAATCAGAACAAACTTGCCAAAACGTCTCAAGAGCCGGGGCGCACGCGCCTTTTGAATTATTTTGAGATAAACAACGGCGAGTACTATTTTGTCGACTTGCCGGGATACGGTTATGCGAAAGTCAATCGCGGGGAAAAACAGAAGTGGGGCGTGCTGATTGAAAACTATTTTCAGACGAGCGAAAATCTTATAAACGTATTTGTGCTTGTCGATATTCGCCATGAGCCTACAGACGATGATAAAATGCTCATTAATTACTTGTACAACTATCGTATTCCGTTCACGATAATCGCAACGAAGGCGGACAAACTTTCTCGCGCTCAACAACAAAAGTGTAAGGCTGTCATAGCGTCTTCTTTGTGCGTCGGGGTGAAAGATATTCTTGTCACATCGTCTCTTGCCAAGACGGGTAAAGACGAAGTACTAAGCAAAATCGACGTCTTGCTCGAACATCAGAATTCGCTTAAATTATCCGCTAGAAACGGAAAGCAAGGCGGTGAAGACACTGTCGAAAACGACGCTCAATGAGCGTCGTGACATTAAATTTTTCTTGAAAAATAATAGGTTTTTCTCGAAGAAAGATTTTTCAATTCGATACAAAATTGAAAAACACCGAATTTGGCAATCCAAACTCGGTGTTTATTTTTTCTATGGTTTTATGCAAAAGGATTCTAAAATCTCCATATTGTGATAAAACCTTTCTAAAAAGTAATGATTTTTATAATACTTCTTGAAATGATTTGCAAATTTTTGATTCGTTTAATCGATTCGGCACACTTCAATGACTTTGTTCTCCACAAGGTCGCAGGACGTGAGGATATACTCGATTCCGTTCTTTTTGAAACGGGGAGTGACTCGCACGTTTTTGCCGTGAAGATGTCCGTATAAGGCATAGTCCACGTTGTATTTTTTCAAGAATGGCGGTCACTTCGGTGTCTTGATAGTTTGCGTCAAACGGCGGATAGTGCAAAACGGCAATCAGAACGTCGCCGTCTTTTTGCATTGCCTTTGCGGTTGAAAGCGAGAGGTTGAGACGGATAAGTTCGCGTTGATATATTTTCAAATCGTCTTCGCTCGTATCTTTGCAAGGAATGTTCCATCCGCGAGAGCCTGCGATAACCACGCCTTTTCCGCTCTTTGCTTCTTCTCTGTATGCATTGTTTTGTATAAAATTGAAAGCGGGGAATTTTGCGCGCATTTTACTGAGTGAGTTCCAGTAGTAATCGTGATTGCCTTTCACGACGAACTTTTTGCCGTTGAGTGCTTCGACAAGCGCGTAATCGGGGGCGGCTTGGTCGGCAGCGAGTCCCCAAGACATATCTCCGCCAAGCAAAATAAGGTCATCGTTCGTGACCTTGTTTTGCCAATCTTCGCTGATTTTAACGAAGTGGTTTTGCCAACCGTCTCCGAAAATATCCATAGGCTTTTCGACGGCGGTGGAAAGATGTAAATCGCTTATCGCAAATACTTTCATATTTTTATTATATCATACGGATTTTTTTATTTCAATCCTACGGCTTATTTATATTTATAATTTATTTATATGGTTTATTATCCATATTTTTCTATACTTTGTTTTTATAAAACGCTGCGATTTCCTTTCTTATTTTTTTTTAATTTCCTGTATTTATTTTATATCGTTATCCGCGGGTTTGTCGCTTCTGATTTTTCGTAAACTATATCGTAAACGTAAAAATGACGGCGTCAACCGTCATTTTTAAGTACTTATGAAATTGTGCTTCACTCTATTTATTCGTTATTGTGTTATTGTCTCAGGTCGGGAAGAGCGGCAGGTCGAATACGCCTTGGCATGCATCCTGACTGAATTCCGTGCAGGGCGGTATCTTGCAATAGCCGTACGACGGAACGAGAAGGTTGACGGGCGCTTGAACGCTCAGAATGATCGTGACGCAGCACGTGATCGAGAACGTGTAGTCGCTCACGTAAGTGCCGCGCGGTGACGCCATGTTTACGGTTGCCGCGATATTCGGCGTGATTACACTGCCTGTCGGAACGCACATGACGACGTCTTGCGATACGGAAATCGTGCCTGTTCCCGTGCCTGCCGTGCCGTTTGCGTCGGTGTAGGCAATCTGCACGGGGATGCCGATCGTTGCCGTGACGCGTGAAAGGCCCGGACGGTCCGCAATCGGAGTTATCGTAAGGGCGGTTATCGTTCCCGTTTGAGAAGTGGAAGAACCGCTTACGAAGGTGAGTGGCAAAGTGGGTGTTGCGGGCGACAGGTTGGTGAGTGCAACCGTTGCGTCGATGCTTGTCTGAAGCATACAGGCGTCAAAGATTTTGACGGTTTGAATGCAGACTTTTTCGCACAAGCCATTCATAGGATTGCCGTTGATGTTCCCGGGACATCTGTCGGGAGTTGAACTGTTGTTACAAAAAGACATCTTTTTATCTCCTTATTTTTTTCGTTTGATGCAATATATGCGACGGGGCGGATTTTGTTGCAAAAAGCAAGAAAAGAAGACGTTCGGCTTATTGCTCGATGAAAACTTTTATTAAGTTTTTATAAAAACAATCATAAGAATATATAAACTTTATTCAAAAATTAATCGTCAAAACGTCCGATAATTCATTTTTAAGGCATTGTTAAAATGTCGTTTTTTGCGAATTTTCACTGTTTAGTGGGGGTGTGGCGGAAAATGAAAATGAATGAAAAATTGCCTTTTGTATACGGTTTACTTGTTAATAAAATTAAATGTATAAAATTCTCAAAAAATACACTAAATAGGCGAAAAAATTTGTGGTCAAAAATGGAAAAATTCCCTTGACAACCAAATTATATTGTTATACAATAACAAACGTAAAGGGGATTCCACACCCAAATTGTCCCCAAAAGGAAGTAACGATGGCAAAATTCATGCTCGGCAATGCTCGTCACCAACTCGACGAGAAAAACAGATTCAGGATACCTGTCAAGTTCCGCGAAGGACTCGGCGCAAATCCTTATTATCTGCCGGGCAAAAACGGATGCATGTATATCGTTCCCGAAGAGAAGGTCGAGACGATGTTCTCGGAGATGGTCAACCAAAATCCGTACACGTCCGACACGGAATTTACTTCCGCAGTGTTTTCATTCAGCGGCTCGCTTGAAGAAGACGCACAAGGCAGAGCGACTCTCGACAAGACGATAAAAGACAAATTCGGTTTTCAAAAAGAACTCGTGTTCGTCGGCAAGATGTCTTATCTCGAAGTGTGGCCCGCAGAGAAGTGGGACGAAAGATACGGAGTGCTTGACCCGAACAAGATTGACAAGATGATTCAAGACCTTAAAAAGTACGGGGTGTGAAAATGGAATTTGCACATATCCCCGTGATGCTGAACGAGTGTCTCGAAGGGCTGAACATCAAAGCGGACGGAACGTACGTTGACGGAACGGTCGGCGGTGCGGGACATTCGATAGAGATTGTCAAGAGATTGTCCGAAAACGGAAGATTGATATGCGTCGATAAAGACGAAGACGCATTGAAAGCGGCAGGCGAGAGACTTGCGCCGTACAAAGACAGAGTGACGTTTATTCACGACGATTACAAAAATCTCGTAAACGAACTCGATTCGATAGGCGTCGGCAAGGTGGACGGAATACTTCTCGATCTCGGGGTGAGCAGTTATCAACTTGACAACGCAGAGCGCGGATTCAGTTATATGAAAGACGCACCGCTCGATATGAGAATGGACAGATCTCAGAGAATCAGCGCACACGAAGTCGTAAACGGTTATACGGAAAGCGAACTTGCAAGAATTCTTTTCGATTACGGTGAAGAAAAACTTGCAAGACAAATTGCGAGAAACATCGTCAGAGCAAGAAGCGAAAAGCCGATTGAAACGACGCTCGAACTTGCAAAGATAGTGGAAGACACCTATCCCGCAAAGACGAGATGGAAATTCGGACATCCGGCAAAACGAACCTTTCAGGCAATAAGAATCGAAGTCAACGACGAACTTTCAAGTCTTGGTGAAGCGGTCACCGCAATGGCGAGAAGACTTGAAAAGGGCGGAAGAATGGCAGTGATAACTTTCCATTCTCTCGAAGACAGAATCGTCAAATCCGCATTTAAGGAATTGAGCCTTGCATGCACGTGTCCGCCGGACTTTCCGGTCTGCGTATGCGGCAAAGTGCAGGAAGTCGAATTGGTCAACAAGAAGCCTATTACGGCAAGCCAAGAAGAACTTGAAAACAATTCGAGATCTCAGAGCGCGAAACTCAGAGTGATCGAAAAACTGTGAATAAAAACAAAAAAACAAAAGTCAAAAAAACAAAAACGATAACAGGATAAAAAGGAAGAGTGAATCGGTTATCTAAAAGGGTCAAAAGAAAATAACCGATAATCTAAAAGGGGTACGACTATGGCAATCACATTGGACGAATTGTTGGGTAGAAACACACAAAGCGCACAACAAGAAAGCGTTGAGCGTTTTCCGTCATACGAAGATTTCAAAGCAAGAAACAACGTAAATCAATATCCGCAGGCGAACGCGCAACAAAACGTCCGCTACAATTTCGATATGGCTCCCGCTCAAGCGCCGAGAAGCGTTGAAAGCGTGAGAAATTACGAAGCGTCCAGACCTTACGTCGCACCGCAATCCAGCGAATATCAGACTCGCGATTATCCGTTCTATGACAATCTCCGTCAGGACAGAATGCAATATCAGCAACCCGTTCAGACGGTCGATTATTCCGCATATGCTCAACCCGTTCAAAGAGTGGAGCAAATGCCGATTCAGGCACCCGCTCAACGTCAGGAACATCACGATTTCTACGATTTCACGGCGCAGGACAGCGAAAGATTGAGCGATCATGAACTCTACGAAAGACTTGCTCACACAAACATGCAGCAAGGTCCGGTGTTTGAAGAACAAAGTCAACAGGCTCGTACAGGTCTCTTTGCTCGCAAGGCGCAGAGAACTCAAGATATGAGCGAACAAAAACAACGTGGCAGACTCAACACGAAGGGCAAAATAATTCTCGGCGTGTACATTGCGGTCATCGCTCTCGTTGCGTCTCTCATCATCGTGAACGCAACCAAAATCAATCAAGGCAAAGCACTTACTCCGACTTCAAAAATCGAAGCGAGCGTGCAAAGTGCGAATAATACGGAATCTCTCGGAATAGATTCCAACTATGAAGTTCGCATCTGAAACTAAAAAAGACAACAAACCCAATCTTCTTTATAATCCAACAAAAGGCTGTCGGCAATACTATTGCTGATGGTCTTTTTGTTTTGTGCGGTTTTCTGCAAAATGTTTGCGGTGATAATTCTTGACGGCGGCAATTTGCAGGTAAAAGCGACTTCGCAGTGGTTGAGAGACGTGCCGACCGACGCGCCGCGCGGTAGAATTCTGGATAGAAACGGAAAAGTGCTTGCGTCTACCGCAACGAGATACAATCTGTACGTCAGACCGGGGGACACGGAAGACAAAGAAGCGGTTGCGAAACTTCTTTGCGACACGTTCGGATACGAGTATGAGAAAACTCTTGAAAAAATATCGAAACGAGTGAGTGAAGTGACTGTCGCAACGAGTGTGACGAAAGAACAACTGAACGCAATCTATGCAAGCGGTCTCGGCGGAATATACTATGCGGAAGACAATTTCAGATATTATCCGTACGGCGACTTCATGACGCAACTTATCGGTTTTTGCTCGTCGGACGGTTACGGCCAGACGGGGCTCGAAGCGTATTATGACAAATACCTTACCGGTGTAAACGGGCAGATTTTGACAGAAGCGGATTTGGTGGGCAAATCGTTGTCTAGCGGCGAATACTATCTTCCTTCCGTGAGCGGTTTCGATCTTGTGACGACGATAGACGCGGGCATTCAGGCAATAGTCGAAGGCGCGGTTGCAAACGCCGTCGGAAAGTTTTCGCCCAAAGGCGTGATGTGCGCGGTGATGGATTATACCAACGGAGACATTCTCGCATTGTGCGAATATCCGTCCTTCGATTTGAACGACGTGCCGAGAGACAATCTTCAAACTTTGTTTGAAAACTCAAAAAGCAAATTCGTTTCGACGGTTTACGAGCCGGGGTCTACTTTCAAAATACTTACGTCTGCCGCCGCACTCGATTCGGGAAAAGTGAGCGTGAACGACAGGTTTTATTGCGCGGGGTCGAGAGTGGTGGACGGAAAGAAAATCAGGTGCTGGAAAGCGAAAGGACACGGCTCGATAGATTTCGGCGGTGGCGTGGAAAACAGTTGCAACTGCGTGTTTATGGACTGTGCGCTGCGAATGGGGACGGAAAAATTTTATGACTATCTGCGTGCTTTCGGGCTTACGAGCAAAACGGGTATAGACGTTACGGGTGAGACGAGCGGAATTTTCATTGCGCAGAATCTCGTCAAAAACGTTGACCTTGCGCGCATAGGTTTCGGACAGGCGGTTGCGGTTACGCCGATAGGTTTGTTGAGTGCGACTTCGAGCGTGGTCAACGGCGGAGTGAGCGTAAAGGCGCACGTTGCGAATTCCTTCAAAGACTCGTCGGGAAAACTCGTTGCCGATACAAATTTCTCGGGCGGCGAAAGGGTGATTTCAAAAGAGACTTCGGACACTATGCGCGAACTTCTCAAAAGAGTCGTGACGGCGGGAAGCGGAAAGGGAGCGTACGTTGCGGGATACGAGATACTCGGCAAAACGGGCACGGCGCAAAAGTATGAAAACGGTCAAATCGCACGTGGAAAATATATCTCGTCGTTTCTCGGTTTTTCGGCAAGCGAAGGCGCAAATCTCGGAGTGCTGTTCATAGTGGACGAACCGAAAGGGTATATGTATTACGGCTCCCTCGTTGCCGCGCCTATGGTGCGTTCGATTTTCGAAAGCGTTTTCGCATATCTCGGAATAGAGCCGAAATATACGGGAGAAGAAGAAAAAATCATAGGAGAAGAATTCTTGCTTCCCGACTTTTCGGGCATGAGCGTTGCTGCTGCGAGAAACGAATTGAGAAAACTCGGACTGTACTGCGAAATCGACGGAGAAGGGGACGAAGTGAAGGCGCAATATCCGCTTGCAAACGTAAAAGTGGACAAGCGAAACACGGTGCTTTTAATCACCTGAAACGTGCATATAGTATCGACGGATATAAATCGCATTTTGAAGCGTTTGCTTTTATAGCATGCGCTTTTTTATTTCTTGAAAATGGGCTGAAACGTCTCTATTCAGTGAAGAATTTTGTCGAAAATCGCAAAAAGATTTTCCGTTTGCGTCTTCTTTTGCGGTTGGGTTGAAATGAGAGACTACACTCATTATCATGAGTGTATCAACAATCAAGGAGACACTTTATGAAACTTGAAAAATTGCTTGAAAACGCAAAAGTGCTTAAGACGAATTGCTCGGCGAATATCGAGATAGAAAGCATAAAAACCGATTCGCGCGAAGTGGGTGAAAACGACCTTTTCGTGTGTATGGAAGGAATAAACGACGACGGCAACCGTCATCTGAACGAGATAAACGCGGATTTTGTCGCACTCACGCAAAAACAACCTTGCGACGAAAGCGTGAAATACGTGCTTGTCGAAGACGTGAGAAAAGCATATGCGCAAGTTTGCGAAAACTTTTTTTGAGACCGCTTGACGATATGAAATTCATTGCCGTCGTCGGAACTAACGGCAAGACGTCTACGGCACATTATATCAGTCAGATGCTTGCTTTTGCAGGATTCAAAACGGGACTTATCGGCACGGAAGGACATTATATTTGCGGCGAAAAAAGTGGGACAGAGTCTCACGACGCCCGATCCGTTGGAACTCAACGAACTGTTTTTCAAAATGCGAACGAAAGGTTGTGACGTCGTGATTGCCGAAGTGAGCGCACACGCGATATATCTTGAAAAACTCGGAGATATAAAAGCGGACGTCGGCGTGCTTACAAACATATCGCAAGACCATCTGGACTATTTCAAAGATTTTGCAAACTATCAGGGGGTGAAGATGTCCTATTTCGAAAACGGCGGAGCGAAAACGGCGGTGGTGAACGTTGACGACGAAAGCGGAAGGATTCTTCTCAAACGACTTGAAAAGAACGTCGATGTGAAAAGTGTAAGTTACGGCTTGTATCAACCTAGCGACGCATTTGCGATTGACGTTGACGAGAATATCGACGGAGTGAAATTCGTGGCGAACGTGCTTGACGACATCGTGGACGTGAAATCGCACTTGTACGGAGAATTTAACGTATACAATCTGCTTGCCGCAATGACGGTGTGCAAACTTCTCGGAGTGGAAGGGGAAACGCTTGCGCACGCAGTGAGAAAGGTCAAGACCGTAAAGGGCAGATTTTCGGTTTTACCGTGCGAAAAAGGCACGATAATCATAGATTACGCACACACGCCGGACGGGCTTAAAAATCTTCTTTCGACCGCGCGGACGATAACTAAATCACGGCTTATTACACTGTTCGGTTGCGGCGGTGAAAGAGACAAATCGAAGCGTGCGCTTATGGGCAAAGTCGCGTCGAGATACAGCGACTATATCGTCATCACGAGCGACAATCCCCGAAGCGAAGACCCTGCCGAAATAATTAAAGAAATAGAATGGGGCGTAAACGTGAAAGATTTCAAGTGCATACAGGACCGCACTGAAGCGGTGCGTTTCGCTCTTGCCGAAATGGAAGAAGGAGACACGCTCGTGCTTGCAGGCAAAGGCAACGAAAACTATCTCGAAATCAAAGGCAAAAAGATACCATACAGCGATTTTGACGTCGTGGCAAGATACGGACAACTGAGATGAGCGCGCTTAACAAACTTCTGACGTATTTTATATGCTCGACGGTTTTCGCGTGCCTGATTGCGCCGCTCGTGATAAAACTTATGAGCAAACTCAAAGCAAAGCAAACCGTTCTTGGCTACGTAAAGCAACACGCAAGCAAGAGCGGAACGCCGACTATGGGCGGATTTATATTTTTGCTTCCCGCACTCGTTTTTTCGCTTGTCGAATGGCAAAGGTTGTCAATCGTTTCCGCCGTTGCGACACTTGGATTTTGTATTCTCGGATTTCTCGACGATTTCATAAAAATTCGATATGCGCGCAATCTCGGGCTGAAACCCTATCAAAAGATAATCGGCCAGGTGGGAATGGGGCTTATCGTCGGCTATTTCGTCTATGCGTCAAAAGACGTAGGCAGCGCGATAAATCTTCCGTTCACGGCGTACGTTCTCGATATGAAATGGGGCATAATACCCTTCGTTGCACTCGTGTATATCGCAACGACGAATTCCGTTAATCTCACCGACGGTCTTGACGGACTTGCGGGATATACGGCCGTTGCGTATTTTCTGTGGTTCGGGGTTCTCATATATTCTATATATGAAGACGCGCTTGTCGCAAACGACGTCGAATACGCAAAAGAGATTTTGTCGCTCGGTGTATTTTGCGTGTCCATGCTCGGCGGACTTTTGGGGTATCTCGTGTTCAACGGTTTTCCCGCAAAGATAATGATGGGCGACACTGGTTCTCTCGCGCTCGGCGCGGCGTGCGCGAGCGTTGCGGTTTTTTCAAAAAATCCGCTTTTGATTGTCACGTCGGGCATAATGTACGTGTTTTCCAGCATATCAGTTATATTGCAGGTGATTTCCTTCAAACTCACGAAAAAGCGAATCTTCCTTATGGCGCCCTTTCATCATCATCTCGAGATGAAAGGTTTGCACGAGAGCAAGATTGTGACGATATATTTCGTCGTGAGCATGATAGGCGGCGCGCTGACTTTGATATTCGGAAGGACGATATGAGACTGATAGGCAAAAACGTGGTGATTTACGGCGCAGGTGCGAGCGGAATTTCCGTATACGGACTTGCAAGAGATAAAGGAGCGAAAGCAATCGTTTACGACGACGATGAAAACGTAAAGGGAGCGACGCATTCAAAGAGCGTTTTCGACGGCGCGGATTTGGTGGTGTTAAGTCCGGGAGTGGACGGCGGAAAGGATTTTCTTCTCGACGCGCGACTTGAAAACGTGCAGGTGATAAGCGAACTCGCGCTCGCGAGCGCGTATTGCGACGCAGAGCAAATAGCGGTCACGGGGACGAACGGCAAGACAACGACGACTCTTCTTATAAATGCCGTTCTGACTCGCGCAGGTCTACACGCGCACGCACTGGGCAACGTCGGCACTCCGTTTTCGTCCATTGCCGACAAACTTGACGCAACCGAAATCGCCGTTATCGAAGCGAGCAGTTTCCAACTTGAAAACAGCGCGGGATTTTCACCCGATATAGCAGTCGTTCTCAACGTAGAACCCGACCACCTTTCTCGGCATAAAACGATGCTGAACTATCAGAACGCAAAGGCGAATATATTCCGCTATCAGAGCGAAAGCGACAAACTTGTATACAATGCGGACGACGAACGAGTGTGCGAAATGGTGCAAGAAGCGATTTCCGAAAAAATTCCGTTCAGCACAAAGAAAGTCGTACCGAACGGAGCGTATATTTCGTCGGGGTTTGCGTGCTACAAAGGGCAGCCGATAGTCGCGCTCGAAGACGTGGATTTTGCAGGCGACGAACTTCAAAACGTGCTTGCAACGGTTGCCGTGTGTATGGAAAAGGGCATATCTGCGTTTTGCACGGCATCGGCAATAACCGATTTTGCAAAACCGAAGTACAGACGCACTTTGTCCGCGATAGTGAACGGCGTGAAAATTTACAACGACTCGAAAGCCACCAACGTGTCTGCGTGCACGAGCGCGCCTCGAGTGCGTGGGCGAGTGCGCGCTTATACTCGGCGGTCAACTGGGAAGCGAAGACTTCGACCCGTTCTTTGAAAATCTGCCGAGAAGCGTAAAATATATAGCGACCGTCGGAGAAAATGCGGACGAGATTTTACATAGAGCGAGAAAGGTCGGGTATAAAAATATAGACCGTTACGACGACTTGCAATCGGCGCTCGACGGCGCGTACGACGAAGCGGTGAAAAGGGGAGCGGATACCGTTTTGTTTTCACCGGCAAGCAAGAGTTTCGACGAATACGAAAGTTACGCGGAGCGCGGAAAAAAGTTTGACGAATGCGTTGTAAAACTGAGACTTTCAAAATGACGAACGATTTCGGCAATCATATCGCGGGTGTACGGGCAAATCGCTCGCGTGACGAGCGCATAGGAGCAAGCGTGTGCGAGCGCAAAAGTGAGTGCAAGTACGCAATCGCGGTTGCGAGCGCGAACGCGCGTGTGCATACAAGCGCATATGCACATGCATTGAACGGCGAAAAACGCAGAAAGCACGTCGGCGGAAACGGATATCTGGGAGAGAGTATTCTCGGATACGGCAAAGCGGATAAAGTGCTGCTTGCGGTCGCGTTGATTTTGAGCGTGCTAGGCATAGTTTTCATATATTCCGCTTCGAGTTATTCCGCACTCAAACAATCGGGGGACGCATTTCATTACGTCAAAACGCAATCCGTTGCGTTGGTGCTCGGTGTTTTTGTGGCATTTGCGTTGTCGATGGTGGATATGAACGCGGTGAAGAAACTCACGCCGATATTGTACGTTGCCGGGTTGGTGCTTCTTGCGCTCGTATTCGTTCCCGTCATCGGCGTTGAGAGTTACGGCGCGAAAAGGTGGCTCAATCTCGGCTTTTTCACTATACAACCGAGCGAGTATGCAAAGTTTTTTCACCGTGCTTGCGATAGCGGCGTTTGCATCGAAAAAGGATATGCGCAAGTTTTCAAACGTTCTTATCGCGTTGGTTATAGGCGGAGCAACCTGCGTGTTGCTTATTCTCGAGCCGAACATGTCCATAACCGTGTGTATGGCAGGCGTCGTGTTCATAATGCTGTTTGCGTGCGGAACGAAAACGTCGCATCTTATATTGCTCGTCGTCCCCGCAATCGCCGGCGCAGTGGTGTTGGTGCTTATCGAGCCGTACAGAATGCAACGTTTGCTCGCTTTTCTCGATCCGTGGAAATCTCCGCTCGAAGAAGGTTATCAACTCATCCAGTCGTATTATGCGTTGGGAAGCGGCGGATTGTTCGGAGTCGGTCTTTTCAAGTCGCGACAAAAGTATCTGTTTTTGCCGTTTGCCGAAAGTGATTTCATTCTTTCGGTTGTGGGCGAAGAAACGGGACTATTCGGCGTCGCGCTTATTATGACGCTTTTTGCCGTGTTCGTCTGGCGCGGAATCAGAATAGCGAAAAACGCTCGAGACAGATTTTCCTGTTACGCCGCACTCGGCATAACCGCAGTCACCGGCGTTCAGGCACTCGTTAACGTGGCGGTCGTGTGCGGCGCGATTCCGCCAACGGGGTTGCCGTTGCCGTTTATGAGTGCTGGCGGAAGTTCTCTCGTGGCATATCTCGGTGCGGTTGGCGTGCTTACGAGCATATCCAAAAACTCCGTGCCGTATTTAAGGGTGGATTCTTTGAAATGAAAAACAACGAGACTTATCTTGAAATAATCGGCGGAAGTTCTCTTCACGGAAGAGTGTGTATGCACGGTGCGAAAAACGCCGTGCTTCCGCTTATTGCGGCGGGCATACTGACGAAAGAAACCGTGACGATAAAAGATTGCCCGTACATATCAGACGTTGACGTGATGATTGCGCTTATAAAATCTCTCGGCGCAGACGTGACCCGTGACGGCAGAAACGTGAGCGTACACTCTCGCGCAACTCATGCAAGAGTGAAAGACGCACTGTGCAAAGATATGCGCTCGTCGATGTTTATGCTCGGCGCGCTCGTTGCCACTCTCAAGGAAGTCGAACTCGATTATCCGGGCGGTTGCAGAATAGGTGCAAGACCGCTTGACATACATCTTGACGGATTGCGCCGAATGGGCGCAACGATAGAATACACCGACACGGGAGTGAAGTGTGCGGCAAATGAATTGCACGGCGCAAATATCGTGATGAAATATCCGAGCGTCGGCGCAACCGAAAATCTGCTTATGTGCGCAACGCTTGCAAAAGGGGAGACTACGCTCGTGAACTGCGCAAGAGAACCCGAGATCGTATCTCTCGCGAGTTGTTTGCGCGCAATGGGCGCGCGAATTACGGGGGACGGCACGTCGGTTATGCGAGTATCGGGCGTGGACGAATTGGGCGGCTGCGAGTTTACGCCGATAGGGGATAGAATAGTTGCCGCAACGCTCGTATGTGCGGCGAATATATGCGGCGGAGAAGTCGAAATAGACGGCGTTGGCAAAAATATGCTCGGCGCGGTGTGCAACGCGGTGGAAAACAAATATTGCAAAATATCGGGAGACGGAAACTCGATGCGCATATTGTCTTTCGGAAAACCGAAAGCGGTGAACGTGACGACCGCACCATATCCGCTTTTTCCGACCGACGTGCAACCGCAGATTTTTGCCTGTTCGCTTTTTTCTGACGGTGTGAGTACGATAAAAGAAACGGTGTTTGAAAACCGCTTTGCACACGCAAAAGAATTTATCAAACTCGGCGCGGATTGCAAGGTCGAAGGCAACGTTGCGTACGTGCACGGCGCGCGCTCGAAAACCAGGGCGATAAAACTTTCCGCTTGCGATATGACGGCAAGCGATTTGCGCGGCGGGGCGGGGCTTATTCTTGCCGCGCTCGGAATAAACGGAAAAAGCAGGGTGTACGGCACGGAGTTTATAGACCGCGGATACGAGAGTGTCGAAGATATGTTTTGCTCGCTCGGCGGCAACGTCATACGCAAAACGGTGCGATAATGTGCCTTTTTTCGACGTTAAAATCCGCTTTGTTACAAAAAATCGTAGTTTTTGCAAATTTTTCGCTGAAAAAGCATTGACAGGCTTTTATTTTTCTATATAATAATATTATAAATAATACGCGCGAGTGCGCGTTTTTTCGGAGAGAAAGAAATGGGGTCGCTGTTCACCAAGGACATTGCCGTGCTTGACGTAAACTCTCGTCTCGTGACCGCTATCGTGGGAGCGAAAAGGGCGCAGAGCGTTTTCGGCATTAAGGCAATGGCGGAAAAGCAACATCAAGGGTATGAAAACGGAGAATGGTTTGACGAAAAAGAAACCGTCGAACTTGCAAAATCCGTGCTTATAGAGTCAATGAAGGAATCGGATTCCCGCACGAAGAAACTGTTTATCGGAGTGCCGGCGGAGTTCGTTGCGGTCGTCACGAAAGAAGTGAGTATCCGCCTTGACAGAAGGCGCAGAGTCATCGACGACGATATTGCGTATCTTCTCAAAAAGGGCGACGATTTCGATTCAAACAAATATCTGACCATCAACACGAGTGCGATATATTATTCGCTTGACGACGAAGACAAAATCTACAACGACGTGCGCGATATGGAAGCGCAGAAAGTCGACGCTTGCGTGTCGTATATGCTTTGTGAAAAGTCTTTCGTCGATATGTTTGACGCAGTCGCAAGTTCGCTAGGATTCACCGACGTGAAGTACGTTGCGACTTGTTGGGCAGAGTGCATGGCTCTTCTTGAAAAAGAACAACGCGACAACGTTTATATGCTCATCGACGCAGGCTATCTCTCGTCTTCGGTTTGCATAGCGAAAGGCGAAGGCATTTTGGATATGAAATCCTTCTCCATGGGCGGCGCGCATATCTGTGCGGACATTTTCGAAGCGCTCGAAGTGCCGTTCGATATGGCGGAAGAAGCAAAACGCCTTGTGGATCTCAATCTCAATTACAGCGACGAAGCAGTGCTCGTCAGCGACGGTGAAAACGTTGTACATGCATTAGACGCATGCGAAATCGCAAAGAGCAGACTTGACGTGTTCGTTGAAGTGCTTGCGGGCATTTTCAAAGACATCGAAGACGACGCTCCGTCGTATATGCCCGTCTACATCACGGGCGAAGGCATCGCGACTATGCGCGGCGCAACCAAATATCTGAGCGAACAACTCGGCAAAAACATTGAAATCATCACTCCGAAACTCCCGGGATTTGCAAAACCCGAAGACTGCTCCAAAGCATCTTTGCTGGTTATGGCGGACAATCTCTCGAGATTCGATTTCGGAGCGTTTATAAAAAAGCTATTCAACGGAGGTAAAAAATGATAGATTTTGAAAAATTCGGCTGGACTCCGAGTGACGAGTCTCAAAACGAAGTCGACGAACAGGTGCAGGAAGAAGAAACCGTAGCGGAAGAAGAAGTCCCCGCGGTTGAAGAAGAGCACGAAGAATATCAACCCGTTTCCCAAAAGAAACCGGGCAAGGCAAACATCGTCGTCGTAGGCGTGGGCGGTGGCGGAAACAACGCCGTCAACAACATGATTCGCGCAGGCGTCAAGAGCGCAAGTTTTGTCGTCATGAACACGGATATGCAAGCGCTCAATATGTCTCTCGTCGCACCGCATTGCAAGATTCAACTCGGTGCAAACATGACCGGCGGTCTCGGCGCAGGTTCAGACCCCGAAGTCGGCAGAAAGGCAGCCGAAGAATCTCGCGAACGCATCAAAGCGGCTCTCAAAGACATCGACCTTCTTTTCATCACCGCAGGTATGGGTGGCGGAACGGGTACGGGGGCTGCTCCGGTCATTGCGGAAATCGCAAAATCTATGGGCATTCTCACCGTTGCAGTCGTCACGAAACCGTTCAACTTCGAAGGCGCACAACGCATGAAGAACGCGGAAGAAGGCATCAAGAATCTCAAAAACTTCGTTGATACGCTTCTCGTTATCCCCAACCAGAAACTCATCGAAGTTCTTGACAAGAACATTTCCTTCAAGCGCGCGTTTGAAATTGCCGACGACGTTCTCCGTCAGGGTGTACAAGGCGTGAGCGACGTCATCGCAAACCCCGAACTTATCAACCTTGACTTTGCGGACGTTCGCACCATTCTTTCCAACAAAGGTCTCGCTCACATGGGTATCGGCTACGGCAAAGGTGAAAAGAGAGTTATCGAAGCAGTGCGTGGCGCAGTGTTCAGTCCGCTTCTCGAAACAGACATCGAAGGCGCAACCGGCATAATCGTCAACATCACAGGCGGTGAAGATATGCTTCTCGGCGAAGTCACCGAAGCGTGCGACATCGTCAAACAAGTCGTTGACCCGAGCGCAAACATCATTCTCGGCACGGCGTTCGTGCCCGACAAGAAAGACATCGAAATCACAATCATCGCAACCGGATTTGTGGACAGAAACGAAGTTCCTGCAAGAAGCAGTGCTCCGCAACCGGCACGCTCCTTGTCTTCCACGTTTGCGCAAGCGGCACAAGAACAAGCGGCTGCAAGCGTTGAAGAAGTCGAAGAACCCGCCGAAGCACCAGTTTACAAAGAAGACATCTTTGCAAATCGTCCCATTTTCAATCAAATGAGACAAGCACCGGTCGAATCTGCACAACCCGTCGTGCAACCCGCACCGGTTCAGCCGGTTCAACCCGTTCAACCGATTGCTCAACCCGTGCAACAAGAAAGCGTTCAATCTTCCAGAGTTGAAGTGCCGTCAAGACAAGTTCCCGCTTTTTTGAGAAGACTCAAAAAGGATAGAGACTGATTGAAAAATTGAAGTTTTCGGTTATCTAAACGGTTGAAATTCTTTTTAATCGTTTAAGTGAGAACGAAATAACGACAATGTAAGATTCAAAAATCCCCGCAATTTCGCGGGGATTTTTTTACGTTTAGAGCGACAAAAAAGAAAATTTTTTCGAGTGTGCGGTGTTATCATTTCCGTAAAAGGGCATGATATGAGTGTATACGTGGAACTTGTCATTTTCAACAATCTCGCAATAGATTTTTTGTTGATAGTTGCGACTCAGATTTTGAGACGACGGAAAGTCTGTAAAATCCGCACGCTAGTTGCAGTGATTATAGGTGCGGCTATCGCCACGTTTTATCCGATTGCTTCGCAAGGAATACAAATTGCGATAAAGGTTTGTCTTGCTCCGATTATGACGGCGATTTTCGATACTTACTCGCTATCAAAGAAAAAATGCACAAATTTCCGAAAGAATATAAACGAAGTGAAGTGTGAAAACGATGTGGACAACTCGTTTTCGGCAAAAGGGCGTAGTGCAAATCTAAACTTGAAGATACTCGGTGTTAAGGAATACGTCAAATCTCTTGTCGTATTCGTGATTGCGACTTACGCCGTCGGCGGAATTACGTTCGGACTGTCATATTTGTGCGGAGTTGACGTGAAATCTTATGCGGCGTTCGGACTTGTTGCGTGCGCAATCGCAATAACGCTTATATGCGCGCGTGTATTGCGCAAAAAACGCTCGTCGGACGCTTCCACGCTCACGATTGCGAATATAAGCGTTGACGGGCGCAAAATCGCGCTTACGGGCTTGTGCGACAGCGGCAACACGCTTGTTGACGGTGTGAGCGGTCTTCCAGTGGTCATTTTGTCGGCAAAAGCGGAAAAAGAACTTGGCAAAACAGACATAGAAGGCTTTTTGCACGTCACGACCGTGAGCGGCGAGTGCGATATGCCGATAACTCTTTTAAGCAACTTCGAAGTTGACGGAAAGAAGATGTCGTGCATGGGCGCGCTGTCGAGAAAAGAGTTTGAAAATTGCGACTTAATTTTGCAAAATTCGATGTTCTAAACCGATGTTTTGACAAAATCCGACCGCCATTCATCAAAAATTTACGGTCGATACATAAAAAGGAAAATTTTGGAGATTATATATGAAAGGAAAATTGAGAGAACTGTTTGAGCGTTTGCTCGTGTTGCTCGGAATCAAATCTCAGAGCGAAGTCGACTACATATCCCAGACGGGAAGTCTGCCGTCACCGTTCACTCCCGAAGAAGAAACCGCAACGGTTAAGAAGTTTCTTGCAGGCGACGAAGAAGCGCGGCTTCAACTCATCGAGCACAATTTGCGGCTTGTCGTGTACATAGCAAAGCGTTTCGACAACACCGGTGTAGATATGGACGATTTGGTGTCAATCGGCACGATAGGACTTATCAAGGCGGTCGGAAGTTACAACCCGGACAAGAACATAAAGCTTGCCACGTTCGCTTCTCGTTGCATTGAAAACGAAATACTCATGCATTTGAGAAAAACGGGCAAAACCCGCTCGGAAGTGTCTCTTGACGAGCCGCTCAACGTGGATTTTGAAGGGAATACGCTTCTTCTAAGCGACGTTTTGGGAACAGACCCCGATGCCGTGTACGACAAAGTCGAAGCGTCGGACGAGAGAAAAATTCTCAAAGATACGTTTGACAAACTCCCGGAAAGAGAAAGACAGATTCTCGAACTGCGTTTCGGGCTTTACGGCAAGGAAGAGATGACGCAAAAGGAAATTGCCGACATGATGGGAATATCGCAATCTTATATTTCGAGACTTGAAAAGAAGATTGTCGAAAACCTGAAACGAGATATGCTCAAATTCGGATGAAAACCTGTAAATCTCTTTTTATATCAAATGATATAAAATATAAAATCGAAAACTCAATATTTATAATTAAATATTGCCTGTACATACTCTCGCAATTTTCGCGAAAAGGAGAAGTTGTATGGGCAAAGTTGAAATATGCGGTCTCGACACCGCAACGCTACCGAAGATAAACTCGAAAGAGTGCGATGAACTCATATTGAAAATCAAAGACGGAGACGAAAGCGCAAAGGATTTGTTTCTTAGAGCCAACATGCGTCTCGTTCTGTCGTGTGTAGGAAGATTTTCAAAATCGCAAGAGAGTGCCGACGATTTGTTTCAGGTCGGAATGGTTGGGCTTTTGAAGTCACTTCAAAATTTCGACGTAAATCTCGGCGTCAGGTTTTCGACGTACGCCGTGCCGATGATAATCGGAGAGATGAGACGTGCAATCCGAGACAGGACGACGATAAAAGTGTCAAGAAGCATGCGTGATGTTGCTTATCGCGCGTTGAAAGCAAGAGAAGAACTCTCAAAACTTAACGCAAACGACCCGAGTATGATTGAGATTGCAAGCGAAATAGACGTTCCGCTCGGCGAAGTGGCGTGCGCGCTCGATGCGGTGAGCGAACCCGTTTCTTTTTACGAGCCTGTTTTCAGCGACGGAGAAGAGAGCGTAGAACTTATAGACCAACTTGCAGACAAAAAGGAAAATTCCGAAAACTGGACGGAGAAAATCGCGTTGTACGAAGCGTTGAAACACGTTCCCGAGAGAGAACTTCAAGTAGTGAAACTCAGATATTTCGACGGCAAAACGCAGGTGGAAATAAGCAAAATCGTCGGAATATCGCAAGCGCAAGTTTCTCGCCTTGAAAAATCCGCTCTCGAAAAAATCAGAGAGTGCATGGTGTAAAAAACCGAAGACCAGAAATATATTATTATATCATTTGATATAAAATAATCACCTTGCTCTGCAAGGTGTTATACATATTTTTTCAAACGTAGTGCGCCAGACGGTGCATTTTTTTCGTATCATTGCCCGGGTGAATACGGCTCGTCGTTTTGCGATTCTTCGGCTTTTAGGGATAACACGCCGCCCGAAACTATCTCTACGAGTATTGCGTCTTGTCCGATTTTTATGATTCTGTTCCAGGGGATATATATACTGTCGGAACTCGTCAGGCTTTTCAAGAAACTCTTCTTTCCCGGCACGACGATACCGCCTATCGTTCCGCAACCGTTGAAAATCAAATCGCATGCATTGCCGAGTTCCTTTCCGTCAGCGACGTTGACGACGGTTTTTTTTGACAATTCGATGAAAGAATACTGTCTTGCGTTCATAATACGACTATATTCACGACTTTGCAAAATATGCGCAAAGTTTTCCCGGATTGTGCTTCAAGTGGCGTTTTGCACACTAAATATTGTATTTTTTCAAATAAAACGTTTACAAAACGTGCAATATATTGTATAATACTGCCATAAATTGTCGAGGTACAGGGGTATGAAATGTATATATTGCGGTAGTATGGACAGTAAGGTTGTGGATTCGAGACAGAACGAAGACGGCACGTCAATTCGTCGTCGCAGAGAATGCGTCGTTTGCGGAAAGCGTTTCACGACTTACGAAACCGTTGAAAGCACGCCGATTATGGTCGTCAAAAAGGACGGATCCCGTCAGGCGTTTGATCTTAACAAAATCAAAATCGGCATAATGAAAGCGTGCGAGAAACGTCCTATTTCCATGTCGTCTATCGACAGACTTGTCGGAGACATTCAGCGCAAGGTGCTCAATTCGCTCGATCAGGAGATTTCCTCAACCGCGCTCGGCGATATGGTTATGGAAGGTCTCAAAAACATCGACGAAGTGGCGTACGTCAGATACGCGTCGGTGCACCGTCAGTTCAAAGACATCAACACTTTGCTTGACGAAATCGAAAGTCTCGTCAAACTCAAAGAAGGGATGACAAAAAAGGAAGACAAATAAGTTTTATTTCTTCATCGCAAAAGACGAAAACGGCGATATACGAAAGATAAATTTAAAAAATACAAAAGACGTTCGAGCGTATAAACGACGAAGCGTAAATGCACTAAAGACAGATTTAAACACAAAAGATAACAATTTGAAACACAAAAGACGAAACGGCCGAATTTTCGGTCGTTTTTCTTATGCGTCAATGGCACTTTTCGCTGAAAATTAAATATAATATCCAAATTGTAAAATCGGTTGACAAACGTTCTTCAAAATACCATAATCAAGGAGCATTAAATCAAGGAGGTACAAGTCATGGAATATCACCCAAGTGAGAACGACAGCGTCGGGCGAAGTTGCAAATCGGCTTGTGCCGCTTTTTGACTTTTCTCGATTTTTCGTTCGTCTTTGACTTAAATTCGTCATGGAAAACAAAATCAAATCTTTGCTTCTATCTCGCGATTACGCCGAGATAGTTCGTATTGCGTCCGATATGGACGTAAACGAAGCGGCTACGCTTTTTTCGCAATTCGACGAAGAAGATCTCGTGCAGGTTCTTTCTCTTTTCGACGATGAAAAGTTGGGCGAATTTTTGCCCGAATTTGACAAGGACACGCAAAATCTCGTCGTAACAAGACTCAATCAAAAGAAATTGCAGTCCGTCATGGACGAAATCTCGGTTGACGACACGATAGGCATCATCGACAATTTGCCCGCGCCCGTGGCGAGCAAGGTCGTGGAAGTGGATGAAATCAAAAATCTGCTTGAAAAGAAACGCTATAAAAGCCTTAAAGAACTTCTTTCAAACATCAACGCAATAGACATTGCGGCGGTTTTTGAAGAACTAGACGAGCAGGAACGCGTGCTTACCTTCAGACTATTGACAAAAGACGCGGCAGCGGAAGTTTTCGTGGAACTCGCAAGCGACGTTCAGCAGGAACTCATACGCAATCTGTCTGATAAAGAATTGAAATCCGTCATCGACGAGATTTTCATAGACGATGCAGTCGACCTTATCGAAGAGATGCCGGCTTCCGTCGTAAAAAGACTCCTTGCGCAAAGCGATGCCGAGACGAGAAACTACATCAACGAACTTCTCAAATATCCGCAAAACAGCACCGGAAGCATAATGACGGTGGAACTCGTTTCGCTGTCTAAAACGATGACCGTCAAACAAGCCTTCGAGCGCATACGCGCGTGCGCAATCGATAAAGAAACGGTGTACACCTGCTACGTCACCGACGAAACCAAGCACCTTATCGGCGTTACGACGGTGAGAGAATTGCTCCTTGCCGACGCAAATGCGCAAATCGGGGATATAATGCACGAAAACGTCATTTACGCTCACACGCTTGACGACAGAGAAGACACCGCACGCAGACTTCGCGAATACGGTTTCCTTGCGTTGCCCGTCGTTGACGACGAAATGAGACTTGTTGGCATAGTCACCATTGACGACGCAATCGACGTCATGGTTGACGAAACGACGGAAGACATCTCCAAGATCGCCGCAACGCGCCCGTCCGACAAGCCATATCTCAAAACGAGCGTGTGGACGATTTTCAAAAACCGCATACCGTGGCTTTTGATTCTTATGGTCAGCGCAACGTTTACGGGGCTTATCATCAACAAATTCGAAGCAAGACTCAACGCAATCAGCACCGTGCTTATAGCGTGTGTGCCTATGCTTATGGATACGGGCGGCAACGCAGGTTCGCAAGCGTCGGTCACGGTAATCCGCGCTCTTGCGCTCAACGAAGTGAAGACCAAAGACATTTTCAAAGTGCTTTGGAAGGAGATGCGAGCCGCGATTCTTCTTGCGCTTTGTCTTGCGATTGCGTGTTTTGCCAAGTTGCAACTCATCGACAACTTGCTTTTCGGATACGCAGACTACACGCTCGTGCGTTGCGCCGTCGTGTCAATGAGCATGTTTATCACCGTCGTGATTGCAAAATTCATAGGTTGTTCGCTGCCTATTATCGCAAAAGCGGTGAAGCTCGATCCTGCAGTTGTGGCGTCTCCGTTCATCACGACTATAGTAGACGCGCTCTCGCTTATGATATTCTGCTTGCTTTCGGTGTCAATACTTGCATAAAGCGATTATGGCAAAATAAAGATGCGAAAACCGCAATAAAAAAGATATTTTAAAAGAAACGAAAAATCCGCACTTATGCGGATTTTTCTTTCGCAATGCGACGATATAGTCAAACGCTGCATTATATCAGTCGTTTTAACATTTTGCGTTCTATTGTTTTTTATCCTAGCAGGTCTTCTTTGTTTACCGATTGCTTGATTTTTTCCAAGGCTTTTTTCTCTATTCTCGAAACGTATGAGCGAGATATATCGAATTTTTTTGCCACTTCGCGCTGGGTGAGCGCAGGGTAGCCGCCCAATCCGTAGCGATAGCGCACGATTTCAAATTCTCTGTCCGTAAGAACCGAACGCGTTATATTGAGCAATTTTTCCATCATTATGTTGTTTTCAACGTCTTCGATGACCGAGTGGTCGTCGCAGAGCATATCCATTATCACAAGTTCGTTTCCGTCCTTATCCACGCCGATAGGCTCGTTGGAGTGAGACGTTGGAGCGGTGTTTTTTGCTCGTTCGCATAGTCATGAGTATTTCGTTTTCTATGCACCGCGAAGCGTAAGTTGCAAGGGCAGTGCCTTTTTCATGATTGAAACTCTCAATGGCTTTTATAAGTCCGATAGAGCCTATCGAAATCAACTCGTCGTTGTCTCCGTAGTTCGAGTATTTCTTTGCGATATGTGCAACAAGTCGCAGATTGTGTTTTACGAGTATCTCTTTGGCTTCTTCGTCACCGAGTGCGCATTTGTCGAGATATTCCTTTTCTTTTTCTTTCGAGAGCGGTTTCGGAAAGGAACTTTTCTCGGAGACGTAAGACGAGAATATAACGAGATTTTTCAGCAGTGCGAGCAAACTTTCAAGTGCCATACGATTTCTCCACGTTTTATAGTTTATGGCGTACGGCGGCAAAAATTGACAATATTCGACAAGCGCGAAAAAACAATTTTTTATTTATTCGTAATAAGTTGACATAAACGAGTTTTGGCTTTATAATCGCCTAGGTCGCGGGCGTGCAAATATTCGCGCGAATAATTACGCTCAAAACGACAACTGTAAAAATAAGAAGACAATAACGTCGGCGTACAGCCGAAAAGTAAGGTAGAATATGAAAAAATACGACATTTGTATTGTTGGAGCAGGCCCTGCGGGCATTTTTACGGCAATTGAACTTTTGCGCAACGGAAGCAAAAAGAAAATGTGCATCATCGAAAAAGGACAACCCGTCGAAAAACGTGTATGTCCCAAGACTTTTGGCGGAGAATGCCGCAACTGCAAGCCGTATTGCCATATCACAACGGGTTTTTCGGGCGCAGGCGCGTTTTCTGACGGCAAATTGTCGCTTTCGTACGAAGTGGGCGGAGAACTTCCGCAACTCATCGGATCTGAACTTGCTCAATCGCTCATTAATTACACGGACGGCATTTATCTCGAATTCGGCGCGGACGAACACATCGAAGGTCTCGGCAACGAAGATAAAGTGAAGGATATCCGCCGCAAAGCGATTCAGGCAGGTCTAAAACTCGTCGATTGCCCCATTCGCCATCTCGGCACCGAAAAGGCGCATGATTTGTACCTTGCAATCGAGAATTATTTGAGAAACAACGGAGTCGATCTTATCTTTGGCAGACAATGCGACAACATCATTCTTGACGGCGACACCTGCAAGGGCGTGTATATCGAAGACAGCAAGGGACAAAATCAGGAAGAGATTTACGCGGACAAAACCATCATCGCAACGGGCAGACGCGGTGCGGACTGGCTTGAAAAAATGTGCGCGGAACACAATATCGCACATGCACCGGGTGTCGTAGACATAGGCGTTCGTGTCGAAGTTCGCAACGAGATTATGGAAGAAGTCAACGATGTGCTTTATGAGTCAAAACTTGTCGGCTATCCCGATCCGTTCAAGAACAAAGTGCGTATTTTCTGCCAAAACCCCGGCGGTTTCGTGTCGCAGGAAAACTATGACAACGACCTTGCGGTCGTCAACGGACACAGTTACAAGGAAAAGAAGAGCGACAACACGAATCTTGCAATTCTTTGCTCCCATTCGTTCACCGAACCTTTCAAACAGCCCATCGAGTACGCGCAAAAGGTCGGTGAACTCACCAATATGCTCGGCGCAGGCAAAATCATGGTTCAACGCTACGGCGATATTTTGAGCGGTAAGCGTACGTGGCAAAGAGAACTCGGCTTCTCAAACGTCCGTCCCACTCTCAAAGACGCCGTTGCAGGCGATATAACTGCCGCAATGCCGTATAGAGCGATGCTCAACATCATCAACTTCATTCAGGCAGTCGACAAGGTCGTCCCCGGATTTGCAGGTTACGAAACCTTGCTTTACAGCCCAGAACTCAAATTCTACAGCAACAAAATCAAGATGGACGAGCATCTCAACACATCAATCAAAGGTCTCCATTGCCTCGGCGACAGCAGCGGCTGGACTCGCGGACTTATGATGGCGTCGGTGATGGGTGTGTATATGGCTCGCAACATCCTTCAAACGCACTAAATAGCAAATAACTGCGTCAGAGCCACCAACACATACGGTCACGTACGACAAAGTACGCTCCCATCTGTGTTTGGTGGCTCTTCCTTGTTCTTTATCTATTTAGTGCGTTTTTACATGAGTTTTCGATATGTGTCATTAATGCGACTTCCCCCTTCGTCATCTGTTTCCCCATCGCCGTTCCCCCTTACAAGGGAACCCACGGCGACTGCGCAGCAGGGGGCAACACTCAGCACTCGCATAATAAGCACTGTTCACTCATTATGCCACTGCGCTTTGTGTGCCTGCTTCGCAACAACATGGCACAGTCGCTTGTACTTTTCGTCAAGCTCGGCATTCGATGCGGTCGCCGCCTTGCGGCTCCACGCTTTGTATAAACGCATAATGCCTATAAGTACGCCCTGAATAAACTTTAGTTTCGGGCGCAACCAAAAAAACTATGTCATTGCGAGCGAGAACGTGCCAATCTCGCGGAAGCGAAACGATAATTCTTTTTGTGCCCGTGTCGCAATTATTCATTGTTAATTATTCTTTATTAATTATTTTGTGTCAGGGTGGTTTTTTTACAAAAATTTACAAGCGAAAAAGTTTTTCTTTGGAACAAGATAAAAGTATGCAGACGAAAGACAAAGAAAGATTTTGCAAAGTGCAAAAAACGATTTTGCGTGCGATAATCGCGATAATGATGTTGTGTGCGTTTTGTGCTTTAATTAACAATATAACAATTCTAAATATCGAGAAAAACGAGAATACAAAGCCGTTAATTCTATCGCAAAATGATGTGAATCGTGATTTTGCGGAGAATTTGAAAATTTGCGCCACCGGCGATAAAGCGTACGTAAAAATAGGCGGAAGACCTATCGGCATAAGCATAGGCGCAGGCGGTCTGATAGTCGTTGAAAAGAGTTTGGTTTCGACAAAATCGGGTGAACTTTCACCGTGTCAAGACGTGGATATACAAAAAGGCGACGTTGTGACCAAAGTAAACGGCGAGAGCGTTGACAGTATATATAAACTTAAAAACATTCTCAAAAACTCTAAAAACGGAAAGTTCGTTTTGACCGTCGAAAGAAACGACGGTGTAAAAAACTTGCTCGTACAGGGTGTAAAATCAAAGACGGACGGAGAATATAAGTTGGGATTGTTGCTAAAAGAAGACGTTGGCGGTGTGGGAACGTTGACGTTTGTCACCAAGGACGGCAATTTTGCGGCTTTGGGACATCATATTCAGGACGGTGACAGCAATTTGTCATACAGTCTCGACCAAGGTGACATTTTCAATGCGGAAGTTACAGGCGTCATCAAAGGCGAACGAGGCAAGGCGGGCGGTTTGGTTGCAGAAGTCAACAGACTCTCGAAAAGCATAGGAGAAATTCGGTCAAACACCGATATAGGTTTATACGGCAAATACGATGCGGAATATGACGGAGATTTGTACAGAATTGCGCTGAAAGGCGAAGCAAATGTCGGACAAGCACAGGTTTTGACCACAATAGACGGTACAACACCGAAATTTTATGATATTGACATTGTGAAAGTAGTATCTCAAAGCGAGGCAAGCGAAAAAGGAATGGTTATCAGCGTCAGAGACAAAGAACTTCTAGAAAAGACGGGCGGTATCGTTCAGGGAATGAGCGGAAGTCCTATCGTGCAGAACGGTGTTCTTATCGGTGCGGTAACTCACGTGTTCGTGCAAGATCCGACAAGGGGATATGCGGTGCATTCGCGCTTTATGTACGATTATGCAAACTCTCTTTCGACGCAAAGCGGATTTGTGATTGACGACGTAAACGATGTTGCGGCTTGACGCTACAACCGCATTGCGTTTCGATGCAATGCGTATATATAAGGCGGTGCGTTTGCACCGCCGATTTGTTGGTTTTACAAAATATACATATGCGTAAAACTTTGACATTTTAATAATAATTCTAAAAAACGTTATTCTAACCGCCTATTTTATTCGTTCAAGTGCGGTTAAAACAAATTGTTTGTTTGTCGGTTTACCTTTGTTTTCGTCAAGGGTTTCTCCGAATTCCCGATATAGTGTGTCAACGTCTCCTCGAAGCCAAGCGGCGGATATTGCGTTTTGAATGTCCTTTTCGACGCTTGCCGAATCAACTCCGAAGTCGTTTGCAAGCCATGCATAACCGGCGTATTTCAGCGGCAATACGTCTTTGCCGTCAAACGCGTATCCTATTAGTTTTGCGAGTAGTCTGTATCCTTTCAGGTTTGGTTGAAATCCGAGACCGAGAAGGTATTTTTTGATTTTCGTTTCCATTTCTTTCACGGCTTTCATTATATACGACGCCACTTGCGACAAATTGACGGAAAGGGCGGTTTGATTTGTATTTTTGCTTGATTTTGTCATATATGTCGTTTGATCGGCGTATGTTTTCGTATGGCGAGTTCTATGCGTACGCAATCTGTCATATCTTGGCTAAGAACGTATTTTTCAAAAAACAAAAAGGTGATTATTTGTACGCTCGTGGCATTTATCGTTGGCGTTATTGCGGGTGTAGTCGCCTGCGTTCGTTCTGTCGACGGCGATTTTGAAAGAGTTGCGAGAGCGGATATGGAATTCGGCGCGTTCAAGGTGTTTTTTATCACTCTTACGGCACTTTTAGGCGGATATTTCGTGGTGTTGATAGCAGGCACGAACAACAAGACCGTATTTTTGATATTTTTGCCGTTTTTAACGCTTGGCTTTGTGTGCGGAGAATATTCTTGCGCATTGATTGCAAGATACGAAACACTCGGACTTATCAATCTTCTTGTGATATATCTTCCTTTTTTCTTGATTACGCTTGTTTGCTTAATCGTTTGTTCGGTGTCGTCGCTTATGCCCGATTGCTCGTGCTGTGGCGGAATAAAACCGTCGTTTTTGACCGCGCTTAAAATATTTGCCATAAACGTAGCGATTTCTTTTGTTTTGTTTGTGATAATCGGTTCGATTTTCGGGGTCATAATAGTCTCTGTTTACTGAAAATATCGAGTTTTTTTCTCGGAATTTCATTGCAAAACGCGCTTGGCGTATATTTTTCGTTTATAAATGCACGCTAAAGAAAAACGGAGTGAATATGAAAACAAAATTCAAATTTCAAATTCAGAATATCGCAATATTTGCGCTTGTGCTGATATGTGCTTTTGCGTTCGTATTTGCGTGCGTGCATAACGACAGGCAAGTATGTGATGCGGCAACCGATTTCAAGTCGGTGGGCAAGTCGGCATACATGGTGGACTATGCAACCGGTACGGTTTTGTATTCGAGAAACGAAAACGAAAGGCTTCCGATTGCGAGTATGGTGAAAATTATGACTTCGCTTTTGACTTTTGAGAGCGTCGACAGTGGCAAAATCAGCCTTGACGACGACGTAGTCGTGAGTGAAAGGGCTGCAAGTATGGGTGGTTCGCAAGTGTTTTTGGACGCAAACACCACGCACAAAGTCGGTGATTTGCTGAAAACCGTCATCGTTGCTTCTGCAAACGACTCTTGTGTTGCGCTTGCCGAACATATTTCGGGAAGCGTTGAAGCGTTCGTTGCAAGAATGAACGAAAGGGCAGTCGAACTCGGCATGGAAAACACCGTTTTCAAAAATTGCACGGGGCTTCCTGCGGCGGAAAGTTTTTCGAGTGCGAAAGACGTGTCGATTATGTTTTCTCAACTCGTCAAACATCCCAAATATTTCGATTATTCGAAAGTCTGGCTCGAAGACTACAAGCATCCCGACGGCAGAGCGACTACGATAACCAACACCAACAAACTGGTCAAGTTTTATCAGGGCTGCGACGGCGGAAAGACGGGCTTTACGAGCGAAGCGAAATTCTGCCTTTGCGCAACGGCAAAACGAAACGATATGCGCGTGATTTCGGTCATAATCGGCGCGGACAGTTCTAAGGTGCGTAACGCCGCAATCAGTGCGTCGTTCGATTACGCTTTTGCAAACTTCTCAAACAAAGTTATGTTGAAAGGCGGTGAAAAACTCGATTTCGAAGCGAACGTAACGGGCGGAAAACAATCTAGCGTAAGCATTGCCGCAGAAAGAGATTTGACGAAATTCGTCGGTCTTGACGACAAGTCGAAATACGACGTAAGATATGAAATATCCGATGCCAAAGCACCGCTCAAAGCAGGCGACAAAGTCGGTGTCGCAAGACTTCTCAAAGACGGCGTTGAAATCGACAGCGTAAACGTCGTATCTCTTGAAGACGTGCAATCGAGAAACCTTTTCGACGCAATACTCGACATTGCGAGAAATTGGTCAACGATGAAGTAATAATTATCGACAAATTGCCCGAAGTTGTACGAAACAACGGAAACCGTTTTGCATAGGGCGTGAAATACTAAGAAAAGTCGGCAGAATTGCCGACTTTTCATTTTTATTGACTTTTTTGCGTGCGCGTGTTAATATCTATACGTTTATTAAGGTTATATATGACTGACGAAATTATCGAAAACGAAATAACTGCCGAAACGGAAAACGACAGTGCCGCTATCGAAGCCGCAAGCGCGGAGAACTCTGCGCAATCGGGCGTTGAGAAAGGAGCGAACGTAGCCGTTGACGGACAGGAAAAATTGAGTGCCGAAGTCGTTGATCCCGAAGCGATCGACGGCGATTTTGTCATTGCAAAACCTGAAATCGTATATCACCTTAGTGATTTCGACGGGCCTATTCCGATGCTTTATCAACTCATAAAAGACGCGAAAATCCGCATCGAAGATATATTTATTTCTGAAGTTACGAGCCAGTATGTCGAAATCATCAAAAACACGCCGAAAGAAGAACTAGACTTCGATTATGCGGGCGAGTTTATCACGATGGCGGCAGAACTCGTGTATCTGAAATCAATTCGCACTCTTCCCAAGGATGACGAAGAGATTGACGAAGACGATCCCGAATTTGAACGTCAACTTCTTATCAACAAGATAAAAGAGTACGCTTTGATTGCCGAAAAGAGCGACAAATTGCGAGAACTCGAAACAATAAATCGTTTTTATCGCGCGCCCGTGTTTTCGGAAAAGGACTACCGCGTTGCACTTGTCAATTTCTCGCTTCCGAAACTCGTTGACGCTTTTGCGCACGTTCTTGCCAACGCCGCAATACATGCGCAGGAAATTATTCCTAAAAAAGTCGTCAAGGACAGATTTTCCGTTCACGAACAGATGGAAAATATCCGTCTAATGATAGGCGTGCGCAAGCAAATGAAGTTTACCGACTTGTTTGAACCCGATTATGACAAGAGCGACATCGTCACGACGTTCCTTGCCATGCTCGAATTGCTAAAATACGGAAGATTGAGAGCGGAGCAAGACGTGGTTTTCGGTGAAATCACGCTTTATGCGGTTGAAGGTACCGACGAAGCGATAGAATTTGAGGAGGGTGACGATGGAAAATATTGAAAACGTTGTGGAAGCCATTATATTCGCAAGCGGCTCGCCCATACAAAAGAGCGACATTTGCGAAAAAGTGCCTGAACTTACCACGCAAAAACTCAATTCTATCGTGAAATCTTTGCAGAAAAGATACTCGGAAAACTCGGGTATCGTGCTTGCCGAATTCAACGGCAAATTGCAGTTTATGTCCAATCCGAAGTACGGCGAAACCGTTGCGGACGTGCTGACGCCGTTAAGAGAAAAAGAACTCACGAAAAATTTGCTCGAAGTTTTGGCTACCGTTGCGTATAAACAGCCTATAACGCGTGTCGAAATCGACCAGATGCGCGGCAATAAGTCAAGTGCGGAATATGCGCTTACGGGGCTTTTGAAAGCAGGTCTTATCGAAGCGGTCGGAAGAAAGGATACCGTCGGCAGACCTTTGCTTTACGGCACTACGGACGAGTTTTTGAAGAAATTTCAGATATCCGACATCGAAGATTTGCCCGACTACGACGAAGTGCTTGAAAATCTCATGATTCTCAACACGCCGTCTCAGGAAACGCTGTTCCACAACCGTACGATTATGGACGAAGACGAACTCGAGAACGAAACACTCGTGGGACAAGCGGCAGCAGACAAGCAAGAAGACGAAGAAGAGATTCCCGAATTTCTTGAAGGTGAAAACTTTGAAGTTTTTGACTGAAATGTCGTCAAATATAGAAAAAAATCCAAAAATCACTGCGATTGCGGTGATTTTTTTTATGCGTTTGAATTTGAAAATAAATAAGTTTATGCATTTTGAATCGTTGTGTTTGCGAGACTACACGATTGTTGTTTGTCGCGTAATTTAAATAGAACGGTTTTTTTGCGAAAATAGAGCTGTTTTTTGCTTGTAAATATTATTTTGAAAAATGCACAAATTAGGTATATGGCATACGTGATTGCGTTGATAGGCGTTGAGATGGTTATACTCGCCGTGCTTGCGCCGATAAAAGTCGGTGTTCGGGCGCATTTTTCGCTCGGTGAACGCGGACTGTTCGTTATAATTAGGTTCTTTGGTATAAATGCCGTGAGAATAAGAATTAAAACGGATGAAAATCCGATTGTGACGGTGAACGGAAAGACGCTAAAAACCTTAGATAAAAAACCGAACGCAATGGAAGCGATAAATGCAATGAGAAAGGAAAAAATCGCTTTTGTGACAACGCTGGCGGCTTTATGCGGTGATTTTGATGAAAAAAACAAAGCAATAGCGATTGCGTTGTGCGAAATGTTCGGTATCGAATGTAAATACTTCGCAAATTGCTCTAAGGACGGAAAATTCGATTGTGAATTGAAAAGTAAGTTTTCGATAAATCTCGTTCAGGTATTGACGGTGTATATAAAGAGCAAGTGAGAGAAACGTGATGTTGCTGAGTGCGGAATATTAGAAAACAAACGAAATAGAAAGTGCGTTTTTGTATTGAAGTGTTTTTATGAATGATTGCATCGCAAGTTTTTTTTGAGCGTTTGCCATCTCGATTTTTTAGCATTTACATAGGTGAAGTATGCAAGATTTACAAGAAATAATAAATTTGACCGTTGAAAGTCTGAAGAAATCGTTGTCGAACGAAGACATTGTGGGGAAGCCCATAGTGAACGGAGACGGAACGCTGATATTGCCGGTGAGCAAAATAAGCGTCGGATTCGTAGGCGGGAAAAGCGACGTCGAAAAGACACAAAAACGCAAAATATCCGACGGGTATAAGTGGTGGCGGAATATCCGTAACGCCGATAGGTTTTCTCGTTTGCGGTGCGCAAAAGAAGTTTGTGCGAGTTGACGGTGAAGGCGAAAACAAGTGGCTCGACCTTGCGAGAAGCGTCATCGGAGTTATGAAGAAAGACGACTAAAAAGGCGGTGAAGTTGTGAAAATCATTAGAAAATCTTTATTGTGCATTGCGATTTTGATAGTTTTCGCATTAGTCGTTTTTGGCGGAATTAGTGGTATATATACGCTTTCAAACGATAAAAGTATTCTAAAAATCGTTAATAACGATAATACAGACTTGGAAAATGCGGCAAAACAGACGATATTCGATAAAAATGACGAGTCGTTTGTTCTTCAAAAACAAGGGCGCGGCGCAGTGTGCATCGAGCAAAGTTCCCGTCGTGTTTTATACGACGAGAATATGCACGATAAGTGCTACCCTGCAAGCACGACGAAGATATTGACTGCAATCGTCGTTATCGAACGTTTGCCGCTCGATAAAGTCGTAAAAGTTCCTAAGGAAGCAGAAGGCGTAGAAGGCTCGTCGATATATTTGAAAGCAGGGCAAGAAATCACCGTTGGCGATTTGCTTTTGGGGTTGATGCTCAGAAGCGGAAACGACGCTGCTGTTGCTCTTGCTATCGAAACGGGTGGAAGCGTTGGAAACTTTGCTGCGCTTATGAATCAAAAGGCGAAAAGCGTCGGAGCGGTTGACTCTCATTTTTCAAATCCGCACGGACTTGACGACAAAACGCATTATACGACCGCCTACGATATGGCTCTTATAACCGCAAACGCTTACGAAAACGCGGACTTTTGCAGGATAGCAAACACAAAACAGGCAAAAATCACCGTTGACGGTGAAGCGAGATATATTGCAAATAAGAACAAATTGCTCAAAACTTACGATGGTGCAAACGGTGTGAAGACTGGTTACACGAAAAGGGACGGCAGATGTTTCGTAGGCGGTGCAAAAAGAGACGGAATGCAACTTATAAGCGTCGTTTTCAATCACTCTGATATGTGGAACGACACGGTTAGAATGCTTGATTTTGCATTTGACAACTATGCGATGATACCTATTGAAGAAGCGATCGTTTCAAACGGTAAAAACTTTGTGAATTGTCCTTTGAATGCTCTTGAAAACTACGATTGGTCACATATGCGATATCCTATGAGAAAGGACGGAAGCGAAAAATTGATTATGTTTTGATTTCGGTTTTTCGGTAAATATTCAACGATTGTTTTAGTTTGACGATTTGAAAATGATTTTGAAAAGGCTCTCGCGCCTTTTCTTTTTTTGCTTTTTCGTTGTAATTGAGTTGCAAATTTTCATTTTAGCGGTATCGGTTGCACAATTCGCTTGCGCGTGAGCGAAAATTTATGTATAATTTTTTATAGAAAATTTACGCACGCCACCTTTGCGCGCGTTAGGAGCGAAAATATGCGTATCAACAAATACCTTGCAGAATGCGGAGTATGCTCTCGCAGAAAAGCTGACGAACTTGTCAAAGAAGGCAGAGTCACGGTGAATAAAAAAGTGGTCAGAGAAGTCGGCGTTGACGTTGACGAAAACAGCGACGTCGTTTACGTTGACGGCAAAAAAGTGGTGAGAGTGACTCACTACGACTATCTTTTGTTTTACAAACCGAAAGGATGCGTGACCACTCTCAATGAAGAGAAAGACAACAAGAGCGGTAGAAAGAAGACTGATAAGGAACTTGAAGAAATCGCAAATCGCGCCGAAAAACTTGCGGCAAAGGGCATCGTGGAAGAAAAGAAAGAGCACACGAAACCGAGAAAAATCATCACCGATTTTATCGGTGCGGACTACAAAGACAAGCGACTTTATCCCGTCGGAAGACTGGATTATGACAGCGAAGGCTTGCTTTTGCTCACAAACGACGGAAATTTGACCTACAAACTCACTCATCCGTCCAGCGAAATTCCTAAGACTTACGTCGTGAAAATCGAAGGAACGATTGAAGAAAGCGATCTTGCCGCACTCAGAAAAGGCGTGACGGTCGACGGCGTGAAATACGGAAGAAGCAAAGTCAAAGTCACGGGAATCGAAAAAGTTTCGGGCTCGAAAAAAGCGACGATAGATCCCAAAGACACGCAGGCAAGGGAAGCAATCGACTATGCGGACGACGAGATGCAGAACGTGTTTACTCGTCTCGAAGTGATAATTTTTGAAGGCAAAAACCGTGAAATCAGGAAGATGTTCGATGCAGTCGAAAAGAAAGTCGTGTTCTTAAAGCGCGTTGCCATAGGAGAATTGAGACTCGGCGGACTTGCTCGCGGAGCGTACAGACCGCTCAACGATATGGAAATTGCGTATTTGCAAAGTCTGTGCGACAGAGTGCCGCAATAAATTCGAGCATAACGCGGTTCGTCGCAAAAATCGTGAATTTTATCAGGTGAAGAAATGAATATACTTATTGCAAACGACGACGGTTTCAGTGCCGTCGGAATAAAAAAACTTGCGGCAAGACTTGCAAAGGACAACGAAATTTTCGTTGTTGCGCCTATGGGGGAGCGTTCCGGTACGTCGCATTCAGTGAGTTTTTTCAGCGGCATAACGTACAAATACGAAGACGAGCTTGACGGCATAAAAACGTGGTCGGTGAGCGGATCGCCCGCAGATTGCGTGCTTTTCGGCATAAAATATCTGCTCAAAGACATGAAAATCGACGCAGTTGTGTCCGGCATAAACACCACGCTCAACGCAGGCAGCGATATTATATTTTCGGGAACGTTCGGCGCGGCGCAGGAAGGCACTTTCCAGCGTGTGCCGTCTATTGCGGTTTCGCTTCGCACGCATCATACGGACGAGTATGAGTTTGCGGCGGATTTCATTGCGAGAAATCTTGAAAAACTCTTGTCGTTTGCAACTGAAAACGTGACGATAAACGTGAATATTCCCGACACGAAACCCGAGAATATAAAAGGCGTCAAAATCGCACCCGTTGCCTATCAGCCGTACGACGAAAAATATTTCTCGCAGGTTGACGAAAACGGCGTTGAAAAATATTACGTTGACGGTCACGCATATAAGCACGAAGACGAAATCGCCGGCGGAGACTGCTATCAGCTCGACCGCGGATACATAACGATAACTCCCGTTCAAATGCTTGCAACGGACAAAGAAGCAATGGCGCGTCTAAAAGACGCGGAGTTTGCGCTATGAGAGTTTGCGTTATCGGTGGCGGCGCGGCGGGAATGATGTCGGCAATCGTTCTTGCAAAAGGCGGAATCGACGTCGTTTTGCTTGAAAAAAACGAGAAACTCGGCAAAAAAATATTCATAACCGGCAAAGGCCGCTGCAACGTGACCAACGATTGCGAGATTCAAGAGATGTTCGACAACGTGGTGCACGGCGAAAAGTTCTTGAAATCCGCAATATACGGCTTTACGCCGCAGGATACGATGGAGTTTTTTGAAAACGCGGGGCTGGAACTCGTCGTCGAGCGTGGCAACAGGGTTTTTCCGTTTTCACAAAAGTCAAGCGACGTGATAAAGACGCTTGAAATCGAGATGAAAAGATGCGGCGTGCAAGTGAAACTGAACACGCAAGTGCTGTCCATAGACAAGACTGACGGCGGATTTGTCGTGAAAACCGACATGAAAGACGAGATTTGCGACAAAGTCATCGTTGCAACGGGCGGATATAGCTATCAATCCACAGGCTCGACGGGCGACGGATATAAATTCGCGAAAAACTTCGGACTGAATATTGTGGAGCCAAGGCAGGCGCTCGTGCCGATTATCCTTGCGCAAAACGTATCGTCGTTGCAGGGAATATCCCTTAAAAACGTGACGCTCACGGCGTACGACGAGAACGGCAAGGAGATATCGAGCGAGTTCGGAGAAATGCTCTTCACGCAAAGGGGAGTGTCAGGACCGATTGCACTTATGACTTCGTCGTATATCAACAGAAAAAGCAAAGTTACGCTTTCTCTCGACCTAAAACCTGCGCTTGACGCCGACACGCTCGACAAGCGTATATTGCGTGATTTCGACGATCGCAAAAACCAGGATATAAAGAACGTTACTCGTGCGCTTTTGCCCGAAAGGCTCAACTCGTACGTCATCAAACGCGCAGGGATACAGGAAAGCAAAAAGGTCAATTCAATCACAAAACAAGAGCGTGAAAAACTCGTGTATACGCTCAAAAATCTCACTTTTGACGTTGCCGGACTTGCTCCGTTCACCGAAGCAATCGTTACGGCAGGGGGAGTGGACGTAAAGGGGTTGAAACCCACTTGTGAGTGCAAAACGGTTGACGGATTGTATTTTGTGGGCGAAACTCTCGATATAGACGCGCTCACGGGCGGATTCAATCTGCAACTTGCGTTTGCAACGGGTGTGTGCGCTGCGCGCGATATCGTCAAAAAAATGGCATAAAGCAATCAAAACTTGCTTGAAAATACAAAAACAAGCGGTTAGAATAACGAAAATATTGAATAAATATCAGAATCGATGTTTTGACCGCACGACAAAAGAAAGAAAATTTTCTCGTTTTTCGGAGGGAATATGATAAATATAGCAATCGACGGACCTGCCGGCGCAGGCAAAAGCACGATAGCAAAAGCCGTTGCAAAAGATCTCGGCATCATCTATCTTGACACTGGCGCGATGTACAGAGCTACGGCATATTATGCCATAAGCCAAGGCATTGACGTCAAAGACGAAGAAAATGTTGCCAAAATGCTCGAAAATCTTCAAATGAACATCGAGTATAAGGACGGCGCGCAACAAATCATTGTCAACGGTGTGAATACGACTCCGTATCTTCGCGAACATTATATGTCAAAAGCCGCAAGCGATATCTCCGCATTGCCGTGCGTGAGATACAAAATGGTGGATTTGCAACGCGATTTCGCAAAAAAGCACGACGTTGTGCTTGACGGCAGAGATATAGGCACTTTCGTCTTGCCTGACGCAAACTGCAAATTCTTCCTTACCGCAACTCCCGAAGAGAGAGCGAGAAGAAGATTTGACGAACTCAAGGCAAAGGGCGAAGAAGTGGATTTCGACACGCTTTTGCAAGATATAATCAAGCGTGACTACAACGATTCGCACAGAGCCGTCGCTCCGCTCAAACAAGCGGAAGACGCTGACTTTGTGGACACCACGTCCATGAGCATAGACGACGTTGTGGCGCACGTAAAAGAAGTTGTGCATATCAAGACGAAAAAAGACGATTCAACCCATCAGAACACCGAAAAAGAGCATAGCACGATTATTCATAGTTGCGATATGCCGCAAAAGACTCTCGAAAGAATCAAGAAGTATTACAAGCCCGAAAAAAGTTTTGTGATATACAGATTTTTGAGAGTGATTTTGCGCCCGATTCAAATGCTCGTATGGCCAACGAAAGTTGTCGGCGCGGAAAACGCAAAGAAAGTCAAAGGCGCACTTTTCACGTGCAATCACTACTCGAAGATGGATTCAATGATTCCGTATTTCGTACTTTTCAAAAAAGAAGCGCATGCACTTGCAAAATACGAATTGTTCCAAAATCCGATTGCGGGGTGGTTTTTGCACAAAATGGGTGCGATTCCCGTTCGCCGCGGAGAAGCGGATATAGAATCCGTCAAACAGGTGATGAGAGTGCTCAAATCGGATAAACAGTTGCTCATTTTCCCCGAAGGTACGCGCAACAAAGAAGGCACGCAAGATATGGCGGAGTTTAAGACGGGCACGGCAAGATTTGCAATAAAAACCAAAGTTCCCGTCGTCCCGATGATTTACTATCGTTCGCCAAAGGCGTTCCGCAAAAACTGGTTGTACGTCGGAGAGCCGTTCACGCTCGAAGAGTTCTATGGTGCAAAAACGCCCGAAGAAAACCACAAGGCAACCGAACTTATCCGCGAAAAGATGGACGAGACTCGCCGTCTTTGCAACGAATACGTCGAGAACAACACGAGATACGGCAAGAAACTAAAAAAAGCCGCAAAGAAAGATAAATAAACAACCGAAATTCGCGCCGTACAGCAACGGCGCGATATTAAAAATACGCTCTTTCGGAGCAATAGAGAGATAAAATGAAAGTTGTCGTTGCAAAACACGCCGGATTTTGTAAGGGAGTGAAAAGCGCGTTTGACAAAGCGTTGGAACTCGTTGAAAAATACGGAAAAATTTATACGCTCGGAGAACTCGTGCACAACGAACTCGTCACGCAATATCTACAAGATAAGGGCGCGATTTGTGTTGACGTAAAAGACGAATCGCAACTCAAAAAAGGCGATGTCGTTCTCATTCGCGCGCACGGTATAACAAAAGAGTTGCAGGATAGTCTTCAAGAGCGCGGAGTGATTCTTTTCGACGCGACATGTCCAGTCGTCAAGCGCAATCAGAAAATTGCGGACGAAAGACGAATCGCAGGCGACGATATAATCATCGTGGGCGATAAAAATCACGACGAAGTCATAGGCGTTGCGTCGTATGCGGGGGACACAGTCAGAGTGGTCAGAGACGATGAAGACCTGAAAATCGGAGACGAAAATACGTCGATTTTGTTTCAAACGACCATTTTGCCCGAAAAATTTGAAAAAATAGAAGAAAATGCAAAGAATTTTGAAAAAAAACACGGTAATTTAGTTGGCATTTTCAATACTATTTGTTATACTACAAAAGTGAAACAGGACGAAGCGCGTGCTCTTGCGGCAAAGGGCGGAGCGGTTTTGGTTTTGGGCAGCCACACGAGCGCAAACACGAGACGTTTGTACGAAGTGGCAAAACAAGTCAATCCCGATACGTATTTTGTCGAGAGCGTGAGCGACGCACTGAATCAAACAAAATTTTTCAAGGATATTCAAAGTGTATCAATTGTCGCAGGAGCGTCAACTCCGCCGTGGTTGATACAGGAGGTAACACAACTTATGAGTGAAACTCAAAAGAACGCTGTGGAAACAGTCGAAACTGAAGTGAAAAACGAGGCAACGCTTCAAGAGCAAACAAACGCTGAAGAAAAAGAACCTACCACTATGGCAGACCTTATGAAATCTGCAAACTCCGTGGGTTACACCAACTACAAAGTCGGCAAACGCATCAAAGGCAAAGTCATCAGCGCAGGCGACAACGGTATTTACGTTGCAATCGGCGGCAAGAAAGACGGTTTTATTGACAAGAGCGAAGCAACTTTGGACGGCAATTACAATCCTGCCGATTTCAAAGAAGGCGACGAAATTCAAGCAACCATCTTGGCTGTCAACAAAGAGTACGTCTCCCTTTCCAAGAAAGACGTTGACGCAATCCGTCAAGAAGAAGCAGAAGCAGAAAAGGCTCTTGCTCAAGGCGAATTCTCTTTGACTATGACGGAAGTCGTCAAGGGCGGTCTCCGCGGCAGACTCGGTCAATACACAATCTTCGTGCCCGCAAGCCAAATCAGAATGGGCTACGTCAGCAATCTCGAAGATTACAAAGGCAAAACTCTCCGCTTGACACTTATGCCCCCGAAGGAAAAAGAAGCAACAACCGTTGAAGGCGAAGAAGCGACCCAAAACGAAGATAAACCCCAAAAGAAATCAAGATATCTCTTTGCGTCTCAACGCATCATTCTCGAAAGAGAAAAGAAAGAAAAAGAAGATTTGTTCTGGAACAACATCCATGTTCACGACATCGTCACCGGCAAAGTGAAGAGATTCACGCAATTCGGCGCATTCGTAAACGTTCGCGGATTTGATTGCCTTGCGCACATCTCCGAACTTTCTTGGAACAAGATCACCGATCCCAGCACCGTTCTCACCATCGGTGAAAGCTATGACTTCGTAGTTCTCAAAATGGACAGAGAAACCGGCAAAATCTCTCTCGGTTACAAGCAACTCCAAAAGAAACCTTATGAAGTCGCTGCGGAGAAGTTCCCCGTCGGCACGGTCATCAAGGGCAAAGTCGAAAGAATCTTCCCGTACGGTGCATTCGTCTCCATCGACGATGGCGTTGACGGACTCGTTCACGTATCTCAAATTTCTCACAACTGGATCAAGGATGCAAACGAAGCATTGACCGTCGGTCAAGAAGTCGAAGCGAAGATCATCGGTTTCGATGACAACCGCATCACTCTTTCCATCAAGGAATTGCTTCCTGCACCCGAAGAAACTCAAGCAACCGAAGCAAACGAAGAAGCAACCGATGAAGAAAAGGCTGCAAAGAGATCTTCCAGAGTCAAGAAGTTTGAACAAAAAGTTGCAGACGGCGAAAACAAACGCGAACGCCGCGGTGCGAAGAAGGAAGCGTCCAACGAACCCAAAGAATGGGTGTCCGGTTCTTCCAGCGCAACTCTCGGTGATTTGTTCAAGAATCTCAATCTCAATCTTGCAGACGAAGCGGAAGAACCCGCAAAGAAAACCACTCGCAAGAAGAAAGTTGAAGAACCTGCTGAATAATCCTTACTTTATAAACAAAAACCACCGAGCAATCGGTGGTTTTTTGTTGGTTTGGTTGTTATTGTTTTGTTGCGCTTATTAACGCTAGTTGTTGCAATTGTTGTTTTGCGATTATTTTCTTTTGTTTATGTTGTTTGATATCTAGTTGCAGTGTTTTATTACTCGCTGACTGATTCGGCAGGGGAGTCTCCTTGCACATATTCGTCTTTTCCGTATTTTTTTGAGAACTCTTTGTTGACAATGGTTTTTACAATCTCGTATATCGCGCACACGGTTGCGATTGCAAACACTGTCCAGTTTACCCATGTTTGTGAAAAGATAAATTCCACGCAAACTAGCACAAATTTGATCATCGTAAGGGTGAAAATTGCTACGTTCAATCCGCGTTTTAGCACAAAAAGATTGACGAGCCACAGCAAAATTATTGCGATTGTCAATATGCCGATAAAGAGTGGCGCAACATTGCCGTAGCCGTAGGGCATTGCGCTGAAATAAGAAAAAATACTCCGTTTTAGATGCAAAAATAGTTGAATTCTCATCAATCGGCCATTTAAATTTCATTTCAATGCCGTTTGGCAGGCACTCCAACACCAAAAGTATGATTTCAAGAATTCCGACGGGAACAAGGAACAAGAGAGGTTTTTTGTTGAATTTTTTCATATTCGCTTCTCCTTTTTTTTATCTCGTACGTAACGGTATTTTTTTCTTTATATAAATTTGATTTTGATTTTAGATATAGACTTTTCCGTAATCTAACGCACTTAATTCAAATTCCGTCGGGAATCGGCGGAATACTTGCCGGTATCGATTTTTGAAGTTTCTTGATTGCGGTTCTGGCAAGATAATCGCATCTGTTGTTAAGTTCGTTGTCGGCATGACCTTTGACTTTCACGTAGGACACTTCGTGGATTTGCATAAGGGAGAGAAGTTCCTTCCACAAATCGACGTTTTTCACTTCGTCTTTGCTTGCCGTGCGCCAACCTTTCATAACCCAGCCGTTTATCCAACCTTTGAGAAACGGCTCGACGGAATATGCGCTGTCGCTGTACACTGTGACGATGCACGGCTCTTTGAGCATTTTCAGTCCTTGTATGATGGCGGTGAGTTCCATACGGTTGTTCGTCGTAGACGATTCAGCACCGCTTTCTTCTTTTTTATGTCCTTTGTAGAGCATAACAACGCCCCAGCCGCCGATACCGGGATTGCCCGAGCATGCTCCGTCAGTGTATATGTCAACTTTCTTTTTCATGATTTCATTGTACACAAAAAAGCCACGATTTGCAATATAAATGTGAGATTGAGAAAAAAGAATTAATCGGAATCAATAATAAACAATGAATATATATGGCACGGCGCAGAAAAAGTTTTGCGTTTCGTTTCCACGAGATCCTTCGATACTCTCATGATGACAAAGTTTTTGGGTTGCGCCCGAAACGAAAGCCTATTCGAAGTGTTCTTATAAACGGACTATGCTTATTCGGAGTTAGCGTTCGCAAGGCGAACGCCGAGATAAGCGCCGAGCAAGATGGTTGTACGAGAATGCGTGGCACTGTGTTGCCAAGCCGCCACGCAGGCGAAGTGGCATAATAAGGGAACGATACTTATCTGTGCGAGTGCCGACTTCCCCTCTCCGAGCGATGTGTGGCTAAAAAGAGAAAGCACTATGTTCGAGAAGTAGGGCGCGACGCGTAAAACAAGTCGTCCAGTGGACGAATTGTAGCCAAAGCGAACAAGGCGGATGCTTTGCAAACGCCGCAGTCGGACAAAGCCCGAAGGGAATGGGTAACGTTGTATTAAAGTTTAAAGTGTGTACTGTTTAGAAGCAGAAAAAGAAAAACTGCAAGAAAAAAAGCACCTAAAAGGTGCTTTTTCTTGGCAGGGGAGACGCGACTCGAACACGCAACCGACGGTTTTGGAGACCGTTGCTCTACCATTGAGCCACTCCCCTAAATATTTAATGCTTGTCTATTATACCAACTCAATTTGAAATAGTCAACGATTTGACGATATTATTCGCAAGCAAAGGAAGGCAAATTGTTGCTATCGGGTGTGAACAATCACGGCAAAAACAAAAGAGACGCGTCGGCGTCTCTTTTGGATTTTTCAAATCGAGTCGTTATTATTTTGCGGGGACAAAACCTGCGACAACTGCGAACGTCATCAAAGAGCAGCAGATGAGCATGCAAACGATTTGGATGGGTTTGCTGTTTTTGATGTAGTTGACTGCTTTGTCAAACTTCTCGAAGTAGAAGTTTTGTTCAAACCAGTTCTTGCCACCGATTTGCATGATTCCACCGAAGGTGAGGGTGCTTGCTCTGAACAAGAGCCAGAGACCCGGGTCGGGGAGCCATGCCGAATCTGCCCATACCGACGAGCGGACCGACGAAGACGCCGAGGATCGGAGCGAGCAAGAAACCGACGTGCATAAGTGCAACGGAAGAGGAGAATTCACCGGTGACGAAGAGCCAGTTCCAGATGGTGTAAGCAATCATGGTTGCGATGGTGATGCCAAGACCGACGGATGTCGTGCTTGTGACAGTGCCGCGGAATTGGTTGACTTGTTCCAAAATGTAGCTTGAATTGAACTCGATGGTCTTGCCGAGGTTGGAGAAACCGTCGATGTAGTAGATCGGAGAGTTTGCAGTTGCAGTTGTGCCCCAAGTTGAGCCGATGAAGAGTGCCGCTGCGCCGATTGCGATGAAGAGACCGGAAACACCGTTGAAGTATTGCTTGTTCTTGAAGAAGTCGGTCATGGTTGCTTCCAAAACGTTGATGATGTAAAGTCCCAAGACGACGACCACGAAGATTTGACCGGGGAGAAGTCCGAAACATGCAAACAAAACGATCGTTCTGCCAACTAGCAACGTTGTGAGTTTCAACGTCTCGAAGAAGACGGGTTTCATTGCAATCAACACGATAATGCCAAGAACGATGTTGAAGGGGATGTTTGCGTAGGCTTGGAATTTTGACGTCAAGACGGAAACTCCAAGAATCGTGACCGTAAACATGAACCATTTGAGAATGGTGTCGAGACCCGGAGTGACTTTGTAGTTCATCGCTTCAGGGCCGGGGGCGAACATTTTTTGAGCCTTTCGACTCGGGATGCTTTCTTTTCGCTGTCCATAATTTACTCCTGTTTTTTCTTTGTCGATTTTTCAATCGATAAAATTTTATAATAAAATGATACATATTCCACTTATATTTGTAAATAGCAGTCACGGGACATAATGCGTATAAAGTTTCATAATGGGACAAATAAGGCAAAAGGTACCATATTTATTGATAAAACTTTACCAATATGGTATTATCATGAAAATGATAAATTTGCAAACGTAGCGACTATTGCTTGTTTGCCGCGGTGAAGAAATGTCGAAGGATATAACCAAACAGCACATAACCGATAGTTTCAACGTCTTGTCAAGGAAATATCAACTTGACAAGATCACGGTCAATATGATCGTTGAGACGGCAGGAATTTCCAAATCCACTTTCTATCGTCACTTTTTCGACAAGTACGACGTGATGAACTACAACTACAAGAGAGTGCTTGACGACATATTCACGCGCAACGCCTGCAAGAGTTGGAACGAATTGTTTTTGAGCATTCTTGCATTTCTTGAAAAGGATATAAACAGAGTCAAGCATGCGTTCTTGTATCTTGGGGAAAACTCATACGAGCAGTATGTTTTTGAGTATTCTTTCAACCGCATGAATGAAAAGTGCATAGAAAAGCGTGGATGTTGTCTTAGCCAGGAAGAGATATATACGGCAAAACTGATCATCTACGGCTGCGTGTACGCCGTCAAAGATTGGTTGTTCAGCGATAAGCGAATATCGAGGCAAGAGCTTGCTCTTCAAATCGACAACGCAATCCCCGACAAATACAAAGCCTTGCTTTGAGAATAACCCCATGCGCGCGAACATAATTATTTGCGCAATGCGTGCATACACATACGAGCGGTTCGTATGCACCGAGAGGGTGTATCTCGGTAACAAATCGGTATCAACAAAAAAATAAAAACAATTCAAAAGAGGTAATTTTATGGCTATGAGAAAAAGCATTCTTCATCTGGTCAAAGTTATGGGTGGCATTGCCGGTATGATGAGTAAGATCACTGAAGAATCCCCTGAGTACTACGCGCTCAATTGCTTGACTGACGAAGAGGCAGACGTTGCCGCAAGTCTTGGTCTAAGAAAACCGAGAACTCTCGAATACGTCGCAAACAAGTGCGGAAAATCGCTTGACGAAACCAAGAAGATTCTTGACAGACTGGGACATCTCGGCGTGTTGAAGATCTACACCGAGAACGGTCAAACTCTGTATTTCATGCAGATTTTTGCCCCCGGTACGTTGGAAATGATGGTCGGTTGCACCGAAAACGTCAAAGCGCACCCCGAAATCGCAAAAGCGTTTGAGGCTTACACACGCGGACTTATGGAGTCTATGGGCACGATGTTGCCCTACGGCGCAAGCATGATGAGAGTTATCCCCATCGAATCCGCAATCGCAAGCGATACGCAAGCTGTTCCTTATGAGAAAATCTCATATTATCTCGACAAATACGACACGTTCTCCGTGTCTCCGTGCTCCTGCCGCCGTTCAAGAAGATTGATTGGCGAAGGTTGCGGACACCTTGAAGACGATATGTGCGTCCAAATGGGTTCCGGCGCGGAATACTTCATCAAGACCGGCAAAGCAAGACAAATCACCAGAGAAGAGGCGGAAGCCATCTTCAAGAAAGCGGAAGAGAACGGTCTTATGCACCAAATGCCCAACCTCGAAGGTCCGGGCGAATCCGCCGCAATTTGCAACTGCTGCGCATGCTCGTGCTTTGCAATTCGTATCTCCACGATGTTCAAATGCCCGGACGCTGAAAGAAGCAACTACCACGCGGAAATCAATCAAGAAAACTGCGTCGCTTGCGGTCAATGCGTCGAAAACTGCCCGACCAACGCTGTCAAACTCGGTCAAAAGCTCTGCACCAAGACGCCTATCGAGACCAAGAAATACGACACAGTCCGCAATACCGTTTGGGGCAAGGACAAATGGAACGTGGACTACCGTGAAAACAGACAAGACACTCTTGAAACCGGCACTGCGCCGTGCAAGACCGCATGTCCTGCTCACATCGCCGTTCAAGGCTACATCAGACTTGCGTCTTTGGGAAGATACAAAGATGCTTTGGAATTGATCAAGAAGGAAAACCCGTTCCCGGCAATCTGCGGCCGTATCTGCCCGCACAAGTGCGAAGATGCTTGCACGCGCGGTCAAATCGACAAGGGCGTTGCAATCGACGAAATCAAGAAATTCATCGCCGACAAAGATAAGAACAGCAGCGAAAGATTTATCCCCACCAAGAAACACGACTATTCTATGAAGAATATCGCTGTCATCGGCTCAGGCCCTGCGGGACTTTCTTGCGCATACTATCTTGCAGTTGACGGCTACAACGTCACCGTCTTTGAAAAAGAAAACAAACTCGGCGGCATGATGACGCTCGGTATCCCTGCGTTCAGACTTGAAAAGGATGTTGTGGAAGCGGAAATCGACATCTTGCGCGAGCTTGGCGTCAAATTTGTCACCGGCGTCGAAGTCGGTAAAGACAAGACCATCGACGAGTTGAAGAAAGAAGGCTTTGACGGATTCTATCTTGCAATCGGCGCAAGCGCAGGCAGAAAGCTCGGCATTGAAGGCGAAGACGCAAAAGGCGTTATCCTCGGCGTCGACTTCCTCAAAGACGTTGCTCTCGAAAAAGGCGAGAAACTCCACGGCAACGTGGTTGTCATCGGTGGCGGCAACGTCGCAATCGACGTGGCAAGAACCGCTGTCAGAACAGGCGCGGCAACCGTCAATATGTATTCGCTCGAACAAAGAGCGGAAATGCCTGCTCTCAATGAAGAAATCGAAGAGGCAGAAAGCGAAAACATCGTCATCAACAACGGTTTCGGACCAAAACGTATCGTTGTGGAAGACGGCAAAGTTGTCGGTGTCGAATTCAAGAAATGCGTCTCCGTGTTCAACGAAGAAGGCAAATTCGCACCCAAATACGATGAAAACGACACAATCGTCGTTCCTGCCGACTACGTTCTCGTCTCAATCGGTCAAAGAATCGAGTGGGGCAACTTGCTTGACGGCACCAACGTAAAACTCAACAGAAACAACACCGTTGCGGTTGACGAATTCTTTGTCACAGGCGACAAGAACATCGTTGCAGGCGGCGACTGCGTGACAGGACCGAAGTTTGCAATCAACGCCATCGCAGGCGGCAAGGAAGGTGCAATTTCGTTGCATAGAGCAGTGTGGCCGGGACAAACTCAAAAGTACGGCAGAGACAGAAGAGTCTATGTCGAACTCGACAAGAGCAATCTCGAACTCGGCGGCTATGACACAGTCAAACGTCAACGTCCTTTGCACATCAAAGAAAACGACGGCACGTTCAAGGATACAAGAGCAACGTTCACCGAAGAGCAAATGAAAGCGGAAACCGCTCGTTGTCTCGGTTGCGGCGCGGCAAAAGTGGACACCTACATGTGCGTCGGTTGCGGTCAATGCACCACCAAGTGTAAGTTTGACGCAATCAAGCTTGTCAGAAACGACAAGACCGTTGTGGCAAAAGTGTATGAAAAATTGCCGCTCGAAATGGCGAAACACGCAATTAAGCGCGTTGGCAGAATCATCACCAAGCCGCTTTCCAATGATAAGGACTGATTTATGCACGAACTCGGTATAGTTTTTGAAGTCGTAAAAGTGGTGGAACAAGTGGCGGTGGAGCAAAATCTCCCCGCCGTTGACACCATAGTTTTGCAGGTCGGTGAATTGTGCGGCGTTATCCCCGTTTACCTTGACGAATGTTGGCCTGCCGCTATCGACAAAAAGCCTTATTTCAAAAACACACGAAGTTGAAACTCGACATCGTGCCGGGTATGGCAAAATGTCGCAACTGCGGCGAAGTGTTCAACGTCATCGCCTATGAAGGATATTGCCCCAAATGCAACTCTTTCGACAAGGATTTGTTGTCGGGCAGAGAGTTTTTGATCAAAGAAATTCTTGTCCCCGAAGACGAAATCGTTGAAGAAGAATCCGCCCAATCCGCAATAACGGACAGCACGGACTCAACTCAAAGCAAAGGCGAATAATCACTCGTCATATCAACACAAAAAGAACGGCATCCGCCGTTCTTTTTTATATAATCAATGCGGTTAGAAGTGTATATAAGCCACCAACCGCGAGTTTGTGGAGCGGTCTTTGACGTTCACTCATTCATGGGTACTTATACGCGGAATGTGTATATTCGAAGTGAGCGTTCGCAAGGCGAACGCCGAGATAAGCGCCGAGCTTGACGGTTGTACGAGCGACTGCGCCGTGTTGTTGCGGAGCCGGCGCACAAAGCGTGGTGGCATAATAAGGGGACGATACCTATCTATGCGAGTGCCGCCTTCACCTCTTCGAGCGATGTGTACTTAAAAAGAGAAAGTACTATATTCGAGAAGTAGGGGAAAGCCCGAAGGGAAGGGGTAATGTTGCATTTAGGGTTTTAAACGTTCAATTATTTTAGTGTACGCAAATTCTCGGCGCGGTTAGAAGAGCAAAAATCTAGCATATAAAGGGGCACCGCACAAACTGTGCGGTGTCCGTAAACATGCGCCGATTTTTGCTCAAGCTGTATGATATTTCCTCGTCCTATACAGCAACCAGTAGATGAGTGAACTGAGAGGCAGGTTGGTCAGAAGCACCATCGGGAGCACAATCGATTCTAGAATAAGGTCAATATCGTTGACGTTTGCGCCGAGTCCGAAGAAACCGATGAGTATACACACGACGGTGAGTTCTATGAACAACATTCCGCGATTGAGCAATGACAACTTAAAGTTGAAATTCGCTCTCTTTCTTCGCGTCGGATTTGTGAGATACACGACGGTGGGAACAAGGCAAAGTGCGCTTCCGACCAACAGAATGGGCAGGAAGTACGTATAACTTATTTTTGTGCCGAGCGATGCCCACATAATTGCAACTTCTGCAACGAAAAACGCAAGAATGATAAGGAACGTGTCACGGTTGATGCGATTGGACTGTATGAAGTTGAAAGTGTAGTATTCGCTTGTATTTCCGCGGTCGTATGGGCGGATTTTGAAGCCTTTGGCATACAATCTCGTCTTGATGTCGCTGTCCGAAAAATCGACTTGTTGCGGTTTGACTTCTTCTTGCTCTTTTTGATTGTTATCGGAAAGAGATACGAAGAATTCGCGATAATTTACGTCGTCTTTTTCGTATTTAAAGCCGCCTTCTTGACGATTTACCACCGCCGAAGTGACAAACTGACCTTTGTCGGCAGGAGCAGAGTAGTTTTGATTTGCGCCTTCTATCTCGGCAGGCATATACTCGCGCGCCGCGTATGTATTTTGATTTTGAACAGGTTGTGCTGTCTGAACTGGCTGTACTTGCTCAACGTTTTGCGGAGCGGCGGGGGCGTATTCTTCACGCACAGGCTCATGCTCAGGCTCATCTTGCTTGTTTTGAGCGTCGATTTGAGCCTCGCGTTCGTCAAGTTGCTTGAATATGTCTTTTAGCGTCGATTGCGAATGTGATTGTTCGACGGGGTGTGAAGAGTATGCGTTGACGTACGTATGTTCAATAGGTTCGGCGTTTTCGGGTGCGTAGTAGACTTGCGTTTCGCCGCTATTACGGTTGTATTCGCTCTCGGCGTCAAGTTTTGCAAACATCTCTTCGATGGTCATAGCGGGTTTTGCCTGCATCTGACGTTTCTTTTCCGCTTCTTCTGCACGAAGACGTTCTTCTTCGGCAAGGCGTTCGCGTTCACGTTCGTCGGCAATACGTTTTTCTTCTTCGGCGCGGAGTTTCTCTTCTTCCATTTGGCGAAGCATACTCTTGACGAATTGTCTGTCTTCTTCGCTCTTTCTCAACTGTTCTTCGGTTTGACGTAGACGTTCGTCCTTTTTCAACGCTTCTTCTTCGCTTTGGCGGAGTTTTTCGGCGTTGCGAGCGGCGTCTTCTTCGGATTGTTTCAAAAGTTCGTTCTTTCTGCGGATGTCGTCTTCCGATTGCCTTAATTGCTCTTCATGCTGTTTTAGTTGCTCGTCTTTAAGGCGTGCGTGCTCGTCTTTAAGGCGTGCGTGTTCGTCTTCCTGTTCGGCCTGAAGTCTCAGTTGTTCGGCATCTTGCGCGCTCACTTCGTTGCCGTAGCGGTCAAAGAACACTTTTTTCTCGACGATTTTGTCTTTGTACACGACTTTGGGTTTTTCTTCCGCACTCTTCGAGTAGGGGCGAAGTTCGCTTGCGTCAAAGGGTATGGGGTTGGTGAAGTCGTACTCGTCGTTTGAAACAAGTTTGTCGAGAATGGTGCGCGAGTATTCGTATTCGCCTTTTTCTTTTTTCAGGAAAGCGCGACCTTCTTTTGTGAGAGAATAGTATCTGCGCTTGCCACCACCCGTGTCGTCAGGGTCTCCGTCGTATGACGAAACCAGCCCTTGCTTTTCCAACCTTTTGAGTTGATTGTAAAGAGTGGCTTGTTTCAAAACGTAGTGAGAGTTGCTTTTGTCTTCAATCTCTTTGAGAATTTCGTAACCGTATTTGTCGGTGTCCCACAAGCATCCGAGAATGATGGTGGTGACGTTGCCGCGAATAAGGTCACTGTTGACGGAAGATATATCCATAAATCGTCTCCGCAAATTGATATAATCAATTTTAGCAAACTATTATAAAATAGTCAATATTAGATAATAGTTTATATGCAAATTATTGCAAGAATTTGCCGCATTTTTTCGATTTGGCGGATTTTGCAAGATTGCGGTTTGCTCATTCTTGGTCGCTCGGAGTTCTACCGGGGCGAAGTTTAACGACTTGCGCCGCGAGTTTTCTGTGGTCTTCTTCGATTGCGGCGTAGTGCTTTTTGGTGGTGTTTACGTCTCTGTGTCCCAAAACGTCCGCAACGAGATATATGTCGCCCGTCGCTCTGTAAAGATTCGTGCCGAACGTGCTACGTAGTTTGTGCGGAGAAATCTTTTTGAGCGGAGCGGCGGTTTGTGCGTATTTTTTGATTATGTTTTCAACCGCACGCACGGAAAGTCTTTTAACCTGCAAGGAAAGGAAAACGGCGTCTTTTTCAACGCCTTTAACTTTTTCGTTGCGCTCGATAAGGTTCTTGCGCTCGTGATCGATATAATTTTTCAGAGCACTTGCAACTTCGTCTCCGAAATACAATATAGCTTGATTTCCGCCTTTTCGTGTGATGGTGAAGGCATTCGTTTCAAAATCTATGTCGTTCACGTTGAGTCCCACGCATTCGCTGACACGGATACCCGTTCCCAGCAACAGCGATACGAGCGCAAAATCGCGCGAGCGTGTGTTGCGTTGAAATTTCTTTTGTCGGTCGCTCATTCCTTCGCCTGTTTCGGCAACGTCGAGTATGCGTTCGACTTCTCGTTTTTCAAGACGAATAATATCTTTATCGTGCTGTTTGGGCATGGTAAGTTTTGCAGAAACGTTGCTCGGTATGCGGTCATGGTTGAAATAGTACTTGAAAAACGTGCGAACGGTGGATATCTTTCTCGATTTGCCTTTTTCGCCGTTGGTGTGTTCTTTTCCGCCGAACTCGAAATAAGAAAGGTATTCCATATATGCTTCGAGATTGCCGAGCGTGATCTTGTTCAAGTCTTCGCAAACGAATTCGTGCACGTCGGTGTAGTCTTTGAACGTACGTACGTTTTTGAGTAAATAGTCGAAGAAAATGTTCAGGTCGTAGGCATAATTTAGCCTTGACAGTATGCTTGTTTGTGGCTCGATACCCACAAAAAAGTCCTCGCAGAAAGCGGGGAGTTGCTCGCGCATTGCGTAAAGACGTTTAGTCATAATTTTTTCGCGTTCGTTGAAATAGTTTGCCATAGTGAAAAATTTTCCTTTATAAAATATTTTTCGAAAATATTTTAGCAATCTATGCGCAAAATGTCAATGTTTATATGTGTCGAGCTCAACAAAAGATTGATTTTTTTATAATAGTATGATACCATCATCGCATGAGCAATCAAATGAAACTTATCAAGAACAACGATATCAACAGAGCTTGTGCAGTTTTTGCGGAAATGTTTGAAGACTATCCGCTTTATTCTACGCTTTTGGGCACGGAAGGGGACTTGAAAAAGAAGATTTACTATCTTTTCAAGGTGGAAGTGTCGCTTGGTAAGAGATACACCTATGCCAACGAAGATTTCACGGCAATATGCTCGATCATTCGCCCCCGACGACAAGGGCAAGGAAAGAAGTTTGGCGTCGCTGTTTGTCAATCCGTTTTTTGCCATACCGTTTTTCAAAGCGGTCAGCCGCAAAGAAGCCAAGATCGCTATGGAATACGTTTCGTTTGCCGAGCAAGTGTCCGAGCCATTCTACAATCCCGAGACCGATTGTTATATCAAGAACATCGGTGTTGCAAAAAGCGAGCAGGGGACGCGGACTGTTGCGCGCCATGCTTGACGAGATTTGCGGCGATATGCCGATTTGTCTTGAAACGCACGACGAAACCAACGTTGCGATATATCAAAAACTCGGTTTTATATTGCTTGAAACCGTCGATTTTCACGGAGTGAATCACTATTTTATGAAGCGCCCGACAAAACAAGTCGAAAGTGAAATATGAGCATATAATCGGCAATCTAACGCAGTAAATTGCAAATTAAACCTTATATATAAAACTTAAAATATTTGTAAAACGACAAAAATATCCGTCTATTGCGGATATTTTTCTATTGTTGCCGTTTTCTTAAGTAGCTTAACAAGATTTAAACTATCAAATAATCGGCAAATCAAGCATGTCGCATAGAACTGTTACAATGACCAAAGATAGAAACTTAACGACATAAAAAAAGAAAATCTTGCCCATCGATTAAGATGTATCAAGGCTTCTAGAGTTTCTTGATACAAAAACGAGGTTTCTTTTTCAATATCCACAACCTTGGAACACGAAAAAAGCACATCTCCGCTTGGATAGCAAGCAGACAATCTGCGGAATTGTCAGAGCAGAGAAGACAATCGTCTACGACGGCGGTTTGATTGTTTGCACAATCGTTTGCTTTGCAAAATTGCACGCGGTGCGTGCCACCGCCGTCTATGTCCGCTGCACACGAAATCTGCAAATGCAAGCGCTTGCACCTTTCTTTGCTTGCAGTCAGCACCGAAAAGGTGGTTCGGCACGCAAAGCAGCGTGCGGCTGTTTTCTCAAAAAAACAGCCTTAATCCACACCCTTGGAACACGAAAAAGAGCGTCTCCGCTTGGATAGCAAGCAGACAATCTGCGGAATTGTGGCAGGAGTTTTTGTCCGTGTATGAACTGATAGCAAAGATTTTCTGCGCGGTAGAACCACGAAAATACTGCTGAAAGGCAAAGGATTGTCTTGTAAAGAAAATCCGTGCCAAACAGCACGGATTTTCGTGGTGGAGAGGGGTGGATTCGAACCACCGAAGTCACTGACAACAGATTTACAGTCTGCTCCCTTTGGCCACTCGGGAACCTCTCCATTGGAGCTGGTGATCGGAATCGAACCAACAACCTACTGATTACAAATCAGTTGCTCTGCCTATTGAGCTACACCAGCGTATTCAGTTGTTGGTGCCTCGGGGCGGACTCGAACCACCGACACAGGGATTTTCAGTCCCTTGCTCTACCACCTGAGCTACCGAGGCATATTGTAAGGGAAGAACCCTGTATATCATATCGTCATTATAGGCAAGACGAAGTGATTTTTGATTGGTGCGGACATAAAGTCCGCTTTTTTGAAATATATGGCAGTGACGGTTGTCACTGCCACATACTCGATGGCGACCCGGAGGGGGCTCGAACCCCTGACCTCCAGCGTGACAGGCTGGCGTACTAACCAACTGTACTACCGGGCCAAAATATTTTTGGTGGGCCTTCACGGACTCGAACCGCGGACCGATCGGTTATGAGCCGACTGCTCTAACCAACTGAGCTAAAGGCCCGAATCAATATCGGTGAAGTTTTCTTTGGTTGGTCGGGGTGAAGAGATTCGAACTCCCGACCTTCTGAACCCAAATCAGACGCGCTAGCCAAACTGCGCTACACCCCGAAAGATTTTCGCGTCGTTCATTTGCGACTTTCACAATATACAATAAATCTTCGACGATGTCAACGGTTTTTTGAAGATAATTTTATAAATTTTTGACAAAATTGTTTTGCAAATGCTTTCATTTGTCAAAATCCGCCGTTTTGCACGCTCGGATTGCATTTATCCTATGGATATGAAAAGAGAAAACCTACAACGAGACGGAAATATCGTGCTTAAAATCACGGGAGATATTGACGAATGCAGTGTGAAAACGCTTCGTGCGGACGTAGACAAAATTATCGATACGAGCGCGCGTATACGTTCGCTTACGCTCGATATGTCGGGAGTGACTTTCGTTGACAGCACGGGGCTTGGATTCGTGTTCGGCAGATACAAAAAACTTAAAGCACTCGGTGCGGAACTTCTTCTTTGCAACGTACCCAGACAAGTGGACAAAGTTTTTCAAACGAGCGGAGTGTACCGCATAATACCCGTCGTGGAATAAGGAGTGAATATGAACAGTTTTGATATGAGATTGGCGGCAAAAAGCCACAACGAAGCGTTTGCAAGAAACGTTGTTGCGTCGTTTGCGGTGGAAATATCGCCGACGCTCGAAGAGATAAACGACATAAAAACAGCCGTCAGCGAAGCGGTGACGAACTGTGTCGTGCATGCGTACAAGGACGGAAGCGGAATTGTCGAAATAGAGTGTAAAGTCGACGAAAAAGAACGTTCGATCGAGATTGCCGTCAGAGATTTCGGCAAAGGAATTGCAGACGTAAAACAAGCCGTCGAGCCGTTTTTACGACTTCACCCGAAGACGAGCGAAGCGGAATGGGATTTACCATAATCGAAACGTTTATGGACGAGATGAACGTTGAATCTACGCCGGGTAAAGGCACTGTCGTGCGTATGAAAAAGGTGATGAGCAAATGTTAGACCACGACACCACGATTGCGCTGATAAAACGAGCGCAAAGCGGGGACGACGGTGCTAAAGAAGAACTTGTAAAAGAAAACATTCCGCTTGTCAAATCGGTAGTAAAACGTTTTAAGGGCCGGGGTGAATACGACGATTTGATGCAACTTGGAGCAATCGGATTTATAAAAGCGATACAAAACTTCGACGAAACGTACGGAGTCAGGTTTTCCACCTACGCCGTTCCTATGATAAGCGGAGAAATCAAAAGATTTTTGCGTGACGACGGGGCGGTCAAAGTGTCGCGTTGGGCAAAAACTCTGGCGCAAAAAATCAACGTGTTCATCGACGAGAAACTGAAAAGCGGCGAAAAAGAGCCTACTGTGGACGAAATAGCGCAAAATTTCGGTGTTGAAGCGGAGCAAGTCGTGTTTGCAATGGACACGGGACACTATCTTTTGTCATTGTCGTCAACTGTCGGAGACGACGACGTTACGCTGGAAGATAAAATCGTGGGAGATCGCTCGCCCGATGAAGACCTTGACAAAATCATGCTCAAAGATTTCATAGAAGACTTGCCGGAAAGAGAGAAAAAAGTGATAATTCTTCGCTATTTCAGAGACAAAACTCAAAGCGAAATCGCAGCCGAGCTCGGAGTATCACAAGTGCAGGTGAGCCGCATCGAGTGCAAAGTTCTTCAAAAGCTCAAAGAAAAACTAGTTGAAGAGTAAACTACACAAAAGCAATATAATCGAATTTGCAACTAACTGCGGACAGTAACCGATTATCTATTTAACTTCGTTGTGCCGTGCAAGGGATGCACGGCTTTTTGTTTAAGTTTTTGAAGGTTTGTCAATGATAGGGACGTATGGACGGGCTTTTTGTGAAAAATCAAAACGAAAAAGAAGTGTATTTCAAAAGGAACGACAACCAAGAAGGCGTGCGTGACAAAATCGCAGACGTTGTTGAAAATGCCGTCGACAATCCTGTCGTTGAGAAAAACCAAAATAAAACGGTCGTGGCAAAAAGTGAGTAAAATATGCCTAAAAACCTTTTATAGCACTTGATATAAAACGAAAAACCGCATATTTTGCATTGAAAAGCCGTCAAAACAACAAAAATCAATGAAAAAGGAAAATTGAAAAAACATGATAGATCGCAAAGAATATCAACAATTCGTCAAGAAAAAATTCGCCAAAGTCACCGATGTTTCGGACACTGTTTTGGGCGTTTGTTGTGGGCGGCATAATTTGCTGTATAGGCGAAGGATTCGGGGATATGTACAGAGCGGTGATTCCAAGAATAGACGAAAAAACCGTTGCTATATACGAGAGTTGCACGATGATTTTTCTCGGCAGTTTGCTCACCGCGCTCGGATTGTACGACAAAATCGGCAGATTTGCAGGTGGCGGATCGATAATTCCGATAACGGGATTTGCAAACTCGGTGGTGTCTCCGGCAATGGAATACAATCGAGAAGGCGTGTTTTTCGGCGTATGCGCAAAGATGTTCGTTATCGCAGGACCGATTATCGTGTTCGGTGTGGTTGCAAGTTTTCTCGTGGGGCTCGTCGGATATTTTATAAGCCTTTGAACAACGAAATTGCATTTATCGTGCAGATTTTTATGTGAGATTTGAATATGAGAACGATAAAATTCGACAAAAACGTATATATCAAGAGCGGATTTACAATCGTAGGACCGAAAGAAGACGACGGCAATTTTTCGGGGTGCTTCGATATAGTCCTTAAAAACGATTTATGGTGCGAAAAGTCATTTGAGAAGTGCGAAAGCAAGATGCAAAGAGACGCAATAAGCGGCGCAATCTGCAAAGCGGGACTGAAAAGAGAAGACGTCAACGCGCTTGTCGGCGGCGATTTGCTCAACGAGTTGTCCGCAACAAGTCTCGCCGCGCGCAATTTTCCGTGTGCGTTTTTGGGGCTTTACAATGCGTGTTCGACGTTCAGCGAGAGTATGATTGTAGGCTCTATGATGATTGCGGGCGGTTTTGCGGATACCGTGGCGTGTTCGACGTCCAGTCATTTTGCGACGGCAGAGCGGCAATATCGTTTTCCGCTCGAACTCGGCAATCAGCGTATGCCGACGGCACAGTGGACGGTTACGGGGGCGGGATGCACTATTTTGAGCAGTGAATTGCCAAACAAAAAGAATTCCAGAGTGTACGAAGAAGACGTAATCGCAATCGATGAAGGAATGAATATCGACGATAAGATGCTTGAAAAATACAAAAAATCTATTGAAAAGCAGAAAAAAATCATTGATAAGGAACGCTCGAATATAATCGAAGAAAACTTTGGGCGGTACAACAACGACTATCTGAACGAAAACTCGCATTTCGTGCGAGTTACGGGCGGAACTATGGGCAGAGTCGTGGATTTGGGGATAGACGACGAAGGAAACATGGGCGGTGCAATGGCTCCCGCCGCCTGCGACACGATATTGACGCACTTAAAGGATACTGGGCGAGATCCCGAGTATTACGACGGTATATTCACGGGCGATTTGGGCAGATTCGGCAAAGAAACGCTGGAATACTTGCTGAAAAAGGAAGGAATCACGCTTCCGTATCATTATATGGATTGCGGAGCAAGTTTTTTCACGCCCGAACAAAAGACCTTTCAGGGCGGATCGGGCGCAGGGTGCGTGAATACCGTTTTTAACGGATATATTCTCAAGCGCATGCAACGCGGAGAATTGAAAAGAGTGCTTGTCGTGCCGACGGGTGCGCTTCTCAATAAAAATACGCCGCTGCAAAAGGAAACTATTCCCGGCATAGCGCACGCTTTCATGCTCGAAAGTGAACAATTTTGATGCAAAACTCCGCTAAATAATGGAGATGTGGTGAAAAATGGAAGTTTTTTTGGATTATCTCAAAACGTTTGCAGTGGGCGGACTCGTGTGTATGATAGGGCAGTTTCTCATCAACAAAACGAGAATGTCGTCGGCGCGCATACTCGTGACGTATATGCTCGTGGGCGTTGTGCTTGAAATTTGCGGTGCGTTCGAGCCGATAAAAGAGTTTGCGGGTTCGGGCATAACTATACCCATAATCGGATTCGGCTCGAATTTGGCAAAAGGCGCGCTGGAAGGCGTGAAAAAGGACGGATTTCTCGGCGCGATAACGGGCGGAATGAGCGCGGTTTCGGCAGGACTGACCACCGTGATCGTGTGCGGCTTTGTCTTCGGACTTATATCTCGCTCTCGTTCAAAAAAGATGTGACGGCAAAAAAAATTTAGATGCACGGTTTAATCAATATCAATCATTCTTTAAAATGCGATTTCCACCGAGCAATTCTTATTCGATATAATCTCTCCAAAACATTGACTTATACAATCGCTCAATCGTTTGGTATATCGGTGTTGTTTGTGCTTTTGCGGATTTTTTGCCGTTATGCGCTCAGGTTGAACATCTCAGAGTTGGTTTTCACGTTCAAGAAAGTGTCGGGGACTGTTCCAACGATGAGATTTTCGCACACAAGCACTTCGGCTTTTACGCTTATGGTGGGTTGGTCGATAGGTGTGACTATGCTTACGTCCGCATACACGTCGATGTAGATTTTGTGCAATGTCTGATTGATGCCTGCCGACTGAAAATATGACACGAAATCGCAGTTAGCAGTGCCGATCGGCGATATTTTTATTGTTACGTCCGGTCCGAATCCCATAAGGAGCGCAAGCCCCGTGAACGTACCGGCGGAGATTTGAATCTCCTGCGTGCCGAGCGAGTCGAGATTTGCTTGCGCCAGGTTTGCGATTTGCCGCGCTATTTTGTTGATTTCCGGAGAATTTGCCTTTATCATCGTCACTTTTCCGTCGTTGTCCTTGACGATTTCAAAAAGTTGGTCATACGTAAGTCCGGCCGAAAGTACGGTGGTTGCGGCGAGATTGACGGCGTTTGTGGTGATGGCGCGCATTTGCGCAACCGAACTGTCCATGACTGTGGGCACGATGTTTGAGCGGAAGTATACGGTGCAGAAAATGAAAACCGCAATCATCAGCGATATCGCGATGATAACTCTGAATAGTTTGGGGTGGGCGGTTTTTCTTTTTCTCGTTGCGTTTTTCACGATATATTGTATGAGATTTCTTTCTATTTCTTTACAAACGCGCACCCGATTGATATAATCGAGATATGGATTTGTTCGACCTTCAAAACAACGTAGAAAAAATGGCACCGCTTGCAGAGCGTATGCGTCCGCGCACGCTCGACGAGTTCTTGGGGCAAGGCAGGATAGTGGGCGAAGGCTCGCTTCTTCGTCGTGCGATTGCCGCAGATAAACTCGGAAGTTGCATATTTTACGGCCCGCCCGGCACGGGAAAAACCACGCTTGCCAACATCATTGCGGAAAACACCAACGCAAATTTCGTCAAACTCAACGCGGTCACGAGCGGCGTTGCCGACGCAAAGAAAGTCATTGACGAAGCACGCGATTTGTTGCGTATGTACGGAAAACGCACCTATTTGCTTCTTGACGAATGTCATCGTTGGAACAAGGCCCAAAGCGACAGCGTGTTGCAGGCAATAGAGCAAGGATACATCATCTTTATCGGCTCTACGACGGAAAATCCCTACGTTTCGATGACGCGCGCAATCGTGTCGAGATGCCGCATTTTCAATTTCTCCAGGCTCACTGAACAGGATATTCTCAAAGGTCTGGAAAGAGCGGTGAAAGACAAGGAACGCGGACTCGGAAACATGAATCTTGTCGTGTCCGACGAAGCGTTGCACCATATTGCGTGGGCAAGCGGCGGAGATATGCGAACGGCACTCAACGCGCTGGAACTTGCCGCACTCACTACGCATGCCGGAGAAGACGGAGTTATCAAAGTAGGCAAAGAAGAAGCGGAGCAATCCATACAACAAAAAGCACTCAGCATGACCGAAGATATGTATTACGACATGATTTCGGCTTTTATAAAGAGTATGCGCGGCTCGGACAGTAATGCCGCGTTGTATTGGGCGGAAAGACTCATCGAGGCAGGTTGCGACCCGATGCTTATAGGGCGAAGAATCATGATTCACGCTTGCGAAGACGTTGGTATGGCCGATCCCAACGCAATCGTGGTGGCGACTTCTTGCGTGCAGGCTTTTGAGCGTATCGGTTTACCGGAAGGCAGAATTCCGCTTGCCGAAGGCATAATTTACGTTTCCGAAGCGCCGAAATCGAACAAAGTCGTCGAAGCGCTCGGCGGTGCGGATAATGCGGTGAAGACCATAAAACACGAAACCGTTCCGCTGTATCTTAGAGAGCCGAATTACAAGGGTAACGAAGAAAAAGTGAGCGGTTACAAATATCCGCACGATTACGGCGGTTGGGTAAAACAACAGTATTTGCCCGACGAGATCAAGGACGCCAAGTTCTATGAGCCGACCGAAAACGGCTTTGAAAAGGTGATAAAAGAAAGACAAGACAAGAGAAAGTGAAAATTTGATTCTTTTCAAAAACGGACTTCAAAAACACTGCAATCCGTTTTTTATTTTGCGAGCGATATATTTTATATATCGAAATTTGGCGAAAATTGAAAGTCGGTCTTGACATATTGTGGAAATCGGCATATAATATCAATTGATATAAAATAAAAAGCGGGTGAATTATGCCAAGAAAAGTGACCGTGACAAAACAAATGATAGAGAACGTGTCCATCGATATGATAAAGAACGGTGAGACGCTCAACGCACGTGCAATCGCAAAACATCTCGATTGCTCCATTCAGCCGATTTTCTACAACTTCGCCACTATGGACGATTTGAAAGACGCGGTGAACAAACGAATACTCAAAATTTTCGAGAAGTATATCGACGAACACGCGCAAAGCGACAAATATCCGCCTTTCAAAGCGATAGGTTTTGCGTATATCGGTTTTGCAAAGGATTATCCCGAGTATTTCAAATTGCTTTTTATGGACGAAAAAGGCGCGTCCGTCATGTCTATGGCAGGATCGACGCAACGAGTGATGACGGATCTTCTTGTCAAAACGCTCGGTTGCAACAAGCAAACGGCAATGCTCATTCAGACTGAGATGTGGGTTTTCGTGCACGGTTTTGCTACGATGATTGCAACGAAATATATCCAGTGGGACGAGCAAAGCGTCAGCGAGATGCTCACCGACGTTTTTGAAGGGCTGAAACTCAAATTGCACCTGAAATAAGCGGCGAAAACGTTATTAACACGGGAGATTGAAAACTTTATGCTTGAAATAAACAACCTTACAAAAACTTACGGCGCAAACGCAAAACCGTCCGTTGACAATCTGTCGCTTAAAGTAAACGACGGCGAGATTTTCGGTTTTATCGGTCCGAACGGCGCAGGAAAGTCCACAACCATAAAGTGCATAACAGGCATAGTGGATTTTGCGGACGGCAACGTGCTTGTTGACGGAATCGACATCAAGCAGAACCCCATAGAAGCGAAAAAACGTATAGGATACGTAAGCGACGACCACGTTATGTACGAAGGTTTGACCGGTGTGGAATACATAAATTTCATTTGCGACGTTTTTTGACGTTCCGCAGGCGGAAAGAAAGGAAAGGCTTGACAAGTATGCCGAGCTTTTTTCGCTCACGGACGCGGTGAAAAAACAAATTTCAACATATTCTCACGGAATGAAACAAAAACTCAACGTCATTTCAGCACTCATTCACGAGCCGAAAGTGTGGATCCTCGACGAGCCTATGACGGGGCTCGATCCCAGATCCGCTTTTAATCTCAAAAACTCATGCGCGAACACGCCGACAAAGGCAACTGCGTGTTTTTCTCGTCCCACGTTCTCGAAGTAGTGGAAAAAGTGTGCGACAGAGTGGGAATTATCGACGACGGAAAACTTATAACCTGTTGCGGAATCGAAGAACTCAAAGAGCGCAATCAGGACAAGTCGCTTGAAGAATTGTTCCTTAAACTCACCGACGATTTGCAAAATCAGGCGTCATTTGGCGAAAAAGCGGAGTGAATATGACGAAATCACTGTTGCTTTTCAAAACGCTTTATAAAGACGTTACCGCCGATTTAAGAAGAGAAAAAGGACAAAAGCGAGTGAAGTCCGGTTCTGTCGGAATGATGATTGCTTTCGTCCCCATCGTACTTATCGTTGCGGCTATGGCAGGATACGTTGCAAGCACGGTAAAAGACGATTTGGCGCTTGCATATCTCGTTTGTATTGCCGTTATAGCCGTGCAATTCATCGCAACGTTTTTGTCGCTCGGAGCGGTGTTTTCAACGTTGTACGGAGCAAAAGACGCACCGCTTTTGCAATCTTTGCCTATAAAGTCCGTCGACGTGTTCTTTGCAAAATTCACGCTTGTTTACGTCACAATTCTCAAGATGACGGCTCTTATGTTGTTGCCGATTCTATATTCGATGCTTATCGGCTTCAATATCGCAAACGGAAGGGTGTTTTACGGTGCGTACGCGCTTGCGATAATCGTAACGGCGGTTGCGCCCGTGCTTCCGCTTTTTATCGTGACGCTGTTTTCGTTGCCGATAACCTGGATAGGCTCTTTCATAAAAGGCAAACCTACGCTGAAAAGCATAATAACAGTCCTTGTGTATGTGCTTATAATGTGCGCGTATATGGTGCTTGTCTACTTCATGAACACAAAAGGCTTCGGACAGAAAGGCGACGATATTGTAACCGATCGGACGATCGGAGTTTTGGCGACTTTCGCAACCGTAGTTTATCTGGACAAAACTCTTGTTTTCTTTGCAATGGGCATAGACGTCGGGAAGAATTTCGGGATATCCGTCGGCATAACCGTTGCAATGATTGCGGTTTCTATATTGCTTGCAGGGCTGTTTTATCGCAGAATAATCTCGAAGAAAGGCGAAAACTCGGCGCAAGACGTCAACAAAACCGAAAACTTCAAACAACAAAACGTCGTGATCTCGCTTGCAAAGCGCGATTTGACGATGATTGTCCGCAACAGTTCTCTTGCGATGAGTTCGTTTGCCAACATGCTGATGGCTCCGATTTTCATCGTCGTGTCTTATTTCATCACAGGGTTCAAAGAGAGCGGAGCGGAAGGCGAAATGCCTGCGCTTATGTCTGAAATGCTCAATATCGGATACGTTGTCATGTATTCAATGATTTTCCTTGCGGGCGCGAATATGCTTGCAAATCAGGCGTATACGAGAGAAGGAAAATCCTTTTTCGCCACGAAAACGTTGCCTATAAAGCCGAAAGATAGCATAAAATCCAAACTTTTGCTTGCATGCGGCTCGGCATCGGTTATAATGATACCCGTGATGCTGATTGCGATATTGCTATACAAGATAGACATCGTATCGACGCTGTTTGCAGGCATAGACACCATGCTTATGGTTTTGGGAGTGTGCAGTCTAAGCATACTTTTCGATATGAAAAAGGGCAATCAACACTGGGAAACTACGGCGGAATTGCGCACGGCAAGCAGGGGAAACGTATATCAGATTATAACCGCGTTTCTCTCGTTAATTCCGGCAATGGCGTTGTTTGCGCTCGGTATGGTGCTTGCGGCTGTATGCGAAAATCTGGGAGAAGTTCTCGTAAAAACGATATTCTGGGCAGTCGCAACTCTTATCTCGGTTGCGGTTTGTATCGCGGGCGTTCTCGTGCTTAAAGATAAAGGCGAAAAATGGTACGAATATATAGGCGAGAATAAGCCGAACATTTACGCAATCGACAAAAGAAAGAACAGAAACTATAAAGGACTTATAAAATGATGCAGAAACACAAAATCGCACTTGACGTCGGAGACGTGCGCATAGGAGTTGCCGTCAGCGACCTTTTGGGCATAACCGCAAATCCGCGCGAAACTTACGTCAGAAAGAAAAACGACACGGACGCCGACATAGCGTATTTTTGCGAATATGCAAAGAAAGAAGACGCCGACGCGTTCGTTCTCGGCTTGCCGAAGAACATGGACGGCACGGAAGGACCGAGAGCGGAAGTTACCAGACAGTTCGGCGACATGCTTGAAAAAGCAAGCGGAATTCCCGTGTATTATCAGGACGAAAGGCTCACGACGGTGTCTGCCGAACGTATGCTTATAGACGCCGACGTAAGAAGAGAAAAGCGCAAAAAGTCATCGACAAGGTTGCCGCAACCATAATTTTGCAGGCGTATCTCGATTCTCACTCGTCTTTCAAGTTCTGACTGTCAAATATAGATATTTTGCATAAAAAGTCTACTGAATAGTAGATATTTTGCGATGATTCGATAATATTATATCATTTGCTATAAAATAAAATCGTCTTAATTTTACTTGCGATTTTAATAATATGGTTGCAAATTGCGCAAAATATGTTACTATCAAGATAACAAACGGGCAACGCCCAAGGAGAATATAAAAATGGCTGATTTTTTTGACGACCAAAACAACACAACAGAAGACGACGATATTATCACGTTGTACAATCAAGAGACCGATAAGGACGAAAATTTTTATCATCTCGCAACGCTCGACGTTGACAAGAGATGGTTCGTCGTTATGAAGCCTGTCGAAAAACTCGACGATATCGAAGAAGACGAAGTGCTTATCTACGAAATCGTGGAAAACGAAGACGGCAACGACGTGTTCTGCGCAATCGAAGACGAAGATCTTTTGCAAAGAGTTTTCGACGAATTCATGGCGGAAGTGGAAAAGATGGAAGAAGCAGACTGCGACTGCGGAAGCGATTGCTCTTGCTGCCATCACGATTGCCACTAAAAAATTAATCGTAGTTTTGAAAGCGCACGATGTCGTGCGCTTTCTTTTGCGATTTTGGCGCAGTATAGGCAATGTAAATTTTGTTTGTCGCAAATTGCATAGTATCCAAAATGTGTAAAAATAGGAATTTTTGAAAATTTTCTGAAAAATTTGCGATTTTCTTTGATTTTTGTTTGCAAAATTATTTTATATATAATATAATCCAAATCGACCACACACCGTGGCGGAGTGATTATTGTTCCGCAAGGAGATTTTCACGTTGAAACCATGGAAGGTACAAACAATTCTAGGAGGACCACAAAAATGGCCGTAACAACAATGAAAGCCCTGCTCGAAGCAGGCGTGCATTTCGGACACCAAACAAAGCGTTGGAACCCGAAGATGAGCAAGTACATCTACGCAACGAGAAACGATATTCACATCATCGACCTTCAAATCTCCGTTGACCATGTAGAAGCAGCGTATCAATTCGTCAAGAGCGTCGTTCAAGAAGGCAAGTCCGTTCTTTTCGTCGGCACGAAGAAACAAGCGCAAGACGCTATCAAGCAAGAAGCAGAACGTTGCGATATGTTCTACATCAACCAAAGATGGCTCGGCGGTACGCTCACCAACTTCAAGACCATCCGCACAAGAATCGACAGACTCAACAAAATCAACCAAATGGAACTCATCGGTGAGTTCGAGCTTCTCCCCAAGAAAGAAGTCGCACATCTCAAGAAAGAACGTGACGATCTCGAAAAGAACCTTGGCGGTATCAAGAACATGCGCACTCTTCCGGGTTGCTTGTTCGTGGTTGACCTTAAGAAAGAAGAAAACGCAGTTCGCGAAGCACGCAAACTCAACATTCCTATCGTTGCAGTAGTTGACACCAACTGCGATCCCGATCTCGTTGACTACGTTATCCCGGGCAACGACGACGCTATCCGCGCAATCCAACTCTTTGCATCTATCATCGCAGACGCGGTTATCGAAGCAAAACAAGGCGAATCTTTCCACGCAGCCGCAACCGAAGAAGTGAAGGCTGAAGAAGTTGCTGCTCCCGTCGAAGAAGTGAAAGAAGAAAAGGCTCTCACTCCCGAAGAAGCACTTGAAAAAGCAATCGCAGAGAAAGAAGCACAAGAATAATCGTCAAAATTTCCGCACGCAACTTTTTGCGTGCGGTTTCAAAACAAACTATATAGGAGAAAATATATGGCATTCACAAGCAAAGATGTTATGGAACTTCGTCAACGCACCGGCGTTGGTATGATGGACTGCAAAAAAGCACTCGTCGCAACCGACGGCGATATGGAAGCTGCAATCGACTTTTTGAGAGAAAAAGGTATGGCAACCGCTGCTAAGAAAGAAGCGCGTATCGCAGCAGAAGGCATCGTTTTCGCAGCAAGCAAAAACGGCAAATCCGTTCTTTTGGAAGTCAACTGCGAATCCGACTTTGTCGCAGGCGGCCCGGTATTCAAAGAGTACGTCGCACAAGTTGCCGATTATATCCTTGATAATACGAGCGCAACCGTCGAAGACGTTACTGCGGCAATGCAACCCGTGACCAACGAGTACGTCATGAAGATGGGTGAAAAACTCTCCATCCGTCGTTTCACCGTTTACGAGGCAAACGACACCGTCGTTGACACCTACATTCACATGGGCGGCAAAATCGGCGTTATGGTCGAAGCAACAAGCGGCACGAGCGCAGAAGTTATCCACGACGTAGCACTTCAAATCGCTGCTGCAAACGCACAATACGTCACTAGAGACGAAGTGCCGCAATCGGAAGTCGATCACGAAAGAGAGATTCTCAAAGCGCAAGCGATGAACGAAGACAGCAACAAGCCCGAAGCAATCATCGAAAAGATGCTCGTTGGAAGAATCAACAAGTTCTACAAAGAAGTTTGCCTCACCGAACAAGTTTTCGTCAAGAACGGCGACCTTACCGTTGCTCAATACTTGAAACAAAACGGCGATGCGAAAATCATCCGTTTCACCCGTTACGCAATGGGCGAAGGTCTCCAAAAGAGAGAAGACGATTTCGTCGGCGAAGTTATGGCGCAAGCGCATCTCAACAAATAATCGAACTTATGAAAAAAGGAATGCTTGTCATTCCTTTTTTGAAATTTCAAAATAACGAATATTTTACGATTCTATCGTGAAAAATCAAGATTGAACGTGTTAGAATACCGAAATCTTGCAAGGAGAAATATGGACGAAGAAAGAATAATCGACCCGCGCGCAAAATATAAACGCGTCGTCATAAAACTTTCCGGCGAAGCACTCGCCGGTGCGAACGGAACGGGAATCGACCCCGAAAAGCTCGAATACGTATGCAAGGAAATCCGCGACGTCAAAAATCTCGGTATCGACGTCGGCGTCGTTATCGGTGGCGGAAACTTCTGGCGCGGTGTTCAGGCAGGCGACAAGATGAATCGTTCCACGGCAGATCACATGGGTATGCTTGCAACGGTTATGAACGCGCTCGCGCTTCAAGACAAACTTGAACAACTCGGCGTTGCGGTGAGAGTGCAGACCGCGCTCACGATAACCAAAGTTGCAGAGCCGTACATTCTCCGCAAGGCAATTCGCCATTTCGAAAAAGGCAGAGTTGTCATTTTCGCTTGCGGAACGGGCAATCCTTATTTCTCGACGGATACGGGCGCGGCACTCAGAGCGTGCGAAATCGGCGCGGACGCACTTCTTCTTGCAAAGAACGTTGACGGCGTGTACGATTCCGACCCCAAGAAAAACCCCGATGCGAAGAAATTTGAAGTCATTACGTATATGGACGTCATATCCAAAGGTCTCAAAGCAATGGATACGACGGCAATCACGATGTGCATGGACAATCAAGTGCCGGTCATCGTGTTCTCGCTCATGGAAAAGGACAGCATCAAGCGTGCGATTATGGGCGAAAACGTCGGAACTTGCATCGTAAAATAATTCTCGATTGAAAAATTGCGAAAATATGAGAAAAATCGGCCGCTTCGGTCGATTTTTTCTTCTTGCAATAAGATATAATATTTGATATAATATATTTACATTTCCATAAAAGGAGAACAAACTATGTCATACGGTATTGACGAAGTCGATCTTATCTTCGACGAGTTGAATGAAAAAATCGATAAAACGTTGCAAAACTACGTTAGCGAGCTGCGCGCAATCCGCGCCGGCAGAGCAAATCCGCACATTCTCGACAAAATCGTCGTCGATTATTACGGAACGCCCACGCCCATACATAATATGGCGAACATTTCCGTTCCCGAAGCACGTCTTCTCGTGATTTCCGCATGGGATAAATCCCAACTCAAAAACATCGAACGCGCTATTCTTGCCGCAAACATCGGTCTTACGCCAAACAACGACGGTCAGGTTATTCGTCTCGTTTTCCCCGAACTCACGGAAGAACGCAGACGCTCAACCGTAAAGGAAGCAAAGAATCTCGTCGAAGAAGCGAAAATCGTTATGCGCAACGCGCGTCGCGACGCTATTGACGATTTGAAGAAGATTCAGAAATCTTCCGTTATCACCGAAGACGATTTGAAGAACTACACGGAAGTGGTAGACAAGACTCTTGCAAAGAACACCGACGAAGTTGACAAACTCTTCAAAGAAAAAGAACAGGAGATTCTCTCTATCTGATGAAACCTAAACATATCGGTTTTATTATGGACGGAAACGGCAGGTGGGCAACCGCTCACGGTATGTCGCGCGCCGAAGGCTATGCGTACGGGCTCGTTGCTTTGCACAGAGTCCTTAAATGTCTCGGCGAATGCGGTGTGGACGCTGTTTCCGTTTACGCTTTTTCAACGGAAAATTGGCAACGCCCCGAAAACGAAGTGCAGGCAATCTCGGACGTTGTGAAGAAATTCAATCTCACGTACGACGGAGATATGCGTATTACGTATATGGGCGACATTGCAGCCCTTGACGACAAACTTGCCGATTCTATCGAGCAAATCGAAGAAAACACGCGTGAAAACAAAGGTATTGCGCTCAACATCGCATTCAATTACGGCGGCAGAGCTGATATTATCCATGCGGCGAAGATTTGCTACGATCACGGAGAATTTGTGGAAGATACGTTTGAAAAGCATTTGTCAAGCGCAAATTTGCCGCCGCTCGACCTTGTCGTCAGAACGGGCGGTGAAATGCGCCTTTCAAATTTCATGTTGTACGAGTCCGCTTATGCGGAACTTATGTTTTTGGAAAAACTTTGGCCGGATATGGAAGAGAGCGACGTTGATTTCATTCTCGAAGAGTTTGAAAAACGTCAAAGAAAATTCGGAAAATAAAATCCGATTTTGCCCGTTTGCATAAGAAAATTTGCAAACGGTTTGCAGACAAATTCCATTCGTTTTGTCTGTGCTATCACAATTTTGTATATACTTTGTATATACAATCGGAGTCGTTATGCTAAAAAGAACGTTGACTGCAATCGTGCTTTTAGTCATTGTTGCGGGATTTATGTTGGCAGGCTATTTCGTCAGCCCGATATTCATCGATATGCTGATTTTGCTTTTCCTTGCAGGCTCGGTGTACGAGATGTTCAAGTGTTTCAAAGACGCAGGATACAAGATGTTCGTTGCACCGGTCGTCACGATGTTGGTTGCGGCGTATCCGACGTTCTATCTCATGCAACACTTCATCGGACAAGGCAGCGTGCAAACAAGCGCAGGCGTTCAAGGTCTGCTGATCGTGTTGCTCGTATGCTCCATGATGGCACTCACCATATTCACGTTCAAGCCCGCAAAACACACGCAAAAAGAAGTTGACGACGCAAAAGAGGCGGGCATCGAGCTTACGCTTGACGATCCCAAGGCATGCGAAGTCAAAGACTTGTTTGCCAACGTGTTTATTCTCGTATATCCCATGCTGTTCCTTGCATCTGCGTGGGTGATAAGCTACAAATACAGCGCACTTTTTGCAATTTTGTACGCAATTCTCGTGCCCGTTCTCGGCAGTGACTCGTTTGCGTATTGGTTCGGCTCTATGATCGGCGGTAAGAAACTTTGCCCGAAAATCAGCCCCAAAAAGACGGTGGCAGGCGGCATAGGCGGCTTGTTTGGCGGCATGGTGTTGTCAATGCTGTTCTGGGTTGTGTTCGAGATGTGCGCAAATTATTATCCCGCATTCATAGAAGGCGCGCATTATACCTTCCTTATTCCGCACACGGTTGTAGGTTGGGAGTGGAAGAGCGCGCTCATCTATCTTGCAATAGGTCTTGTTTGCGGAGTTATATCCGAGCTTGGAGACCTTGCGGCATCGCGTATCAAGCGCGCAATCGGCATAAAGGACTACGGCAAGATTTTCCCGGGGCACGGCGGTTTTATGGACAGAATCGACAGCGTTATGTACTGTCTCGTCGTTCTGCTCATAGCGTTCTCGTGTTGCTACGGATATTAATTTGAAAATATGCGGTCATTGCCCGTGCGGCATTTTGAAAAACTCTTGTTTCATACGAGTTTAATGTTGACCGCTTAACATAAGAATATATGGGCTTGCAAAAGACTTGAAATCTCTGCCTATGCGGCGCGCAAGCCTATAAGGATACGATGAAAACAGTTACGATACTTGGCAGCACAGGCTCTGTCGGAAGACAGGTGCTTGCTACTATTTCTCAACATCCCGACGCCTTTAAGGTTGTCGGGCTTTCCGCTTATACCAACGAAGCGCTTTTGAGAGAACAGATTGAAAAATTCAATCCGACGCATTACTATTTTCCGAGCGGTGCGGTTGAAGTGCAAAGTTCGCTTTTTGACTTTCTCGAAGACGAAAAAACGTCGAAATGTTTGACTTCGCTCGAAGAACTTGCGGCAATTCCGTCGGATATCGTCGTTTTGGCGGTGACGGGCATTGCAGGACTTTGGGCGGCTGTCGCAACGCTTAAACGTGGCGGTACGCTTGCAATAGCTAACAAAGAAACCATCGTTTGCGCAGGAAGACACCTTAAAGCGCTTGAAAAAAAATACGGCGGAAAAATTCTTCCGCTCGATACGGAACATTCCGCGATTTTCACTTGCTTGCGCGGCGAAAACAAGAAGTTCGTGAAAAATCTCGTTTTGACGGCAAGCGGCGGCGCGCTTCGCGATTTACCGTCAAGCGCACTTGCGAAAGTCAAAGCGGAAGATTGTTTGAAACATCCCGTGTGGAGTATGGGCAAGAAAGTCACTATCGACTCCGCAACGCTTTTCAACAAAGGGCTTGAAGTCATCGAAGCGATGAGATTGTTTGAAGTCGGCGCAAAAGACGTAAAAGTCGTGATGCACCGTCAAAGCGTGATACATTCTCTCGTAGAGTTTACCGACGGCGGAATGAAGGCGCTTTTGTCCACTCCCGATATGCGCCTTTCGATCGACACGGCGTTGTTCTATCCCGACCACGCGCTTTTCTCGGTTGAACCGCTTGAGCTTGCAAAACTCGGCTCGCTCACGTTTTCCGAACCCGATTTTGAGAGATATCCGTGCCTTAAAATCGCAATCGCCGCCGCAAATGCCGGCGAAGGAGCATGTATAGCGATTTCGGCAAGCGACGAAGTGCTCGTAGAAGAGTTCTTGAAAGGCAAAATCAAATACAACGATATTGCAAACACTCTTGCAAAAGTTTATGCGAAGTTCAAGAAAGTGGGTGAAGTCGCGCTCGAAGATATTCTTGGCATAGACGAGCAAGCCAGAAAATACACTTATTCTGTGATAGGTATAAGATGTTGAGTATATTGTCCGCAACGGTCGGCGAAGTTTTCGCCTATATAGGTTACGTTCTTCTTGCGTTGCTTGCGCTTATGGTGATGATAGTCGTTCACGAACTCGGTCACTATACGGCAGGCAAGTTGCTCGGGTTCAAAATCGACGAATTCGCAATAGGTTTCGGCCCGAAGATTTTCAAGAAGAAAAACAAAAAGACTGGAGAATTGTTTTCAATCCGTCCGTTTCCCATCGGTGGATTTTGTGCGTTCCACGGTGAAGACGCCGACGGTGCGCTCCTTGACGAAGACGGAAATCAGATAAAGGACGCAAACGGCAATATCGTCAAAGATCCCGACGCTTTCAACAATCAAAAGCCGTGGAAACGCCTTATAGTGCTGTTTTCGGGCGCATTCATGAACTTTTTGAGTGCGATTTTGATCATTACGATTTATTTCACCGCATACGGACAGCCTCTTCCTTACGTTGTCGGAACTTACGACGTTCCGTCATACGAAAACGTGTTTATGGAAGGCGACGCGATTTTGTCCGTCAACGGAAAGCAAATCAATCTCATGACGACGGAAGATCTTGACAAGGCGTTCAGCAACGTCGGAGACAATGCACGGTTTTACGTATTGAGAGACGGAAAGCGTATAAAAATAAACGCAAGCAAGTTTTATTACAATCCGTTTGAGAACGGTGATTTCATTTACGCTGTGAACGGCGATAAACTCGAAACGCCCGTTCCGTACGAAGAATATCTCGCGACTTGCGATTCTGCCGACGCGATTTTGTTTACCGTTGTCAGATACGACGAAAACGGCAATATATGCGAGCAAAGCACGATGAAAGTGCAAAAAGGCGCAAATCCCGAAGACGCCGACGGTTTTTACAGTTACGGCTTCGGCATAACTCGCACGATTGCAAGAGCGAAACTTCCGTTTTTCCTTGCTTTCGGCAGAGCATGGAGTTTCTGTTTCTTCATCGTGTTCAAGATCTTGGCGTCGCTCGGCGCATTGATCACGGGCAAAATGGGCATCGAAGGAGCAGGCGGCACAATAACTACAATCATCACCATGGCAAAGGTGTCCGCGCTCGGTTTCGATTCCTTCCTATACGTCGTTGCGATAATTTCCGCAAACTTGGCGGTTATGAACCTATTGCCGTTCCCGGCGCTTGACGGAAGCAGAATGTTGTTTACGCTGATTGAATGGATATTCAAAAAGCCTGTCCCGAGAAAGATCGAAGCGATCATACACACGGTAGGACTCGTGTTGTTGATCGTACTTGCGGTATTCCTTGACGTTTTCCACTTGGTCAAGCGATAGATTTTGCAATATGCCACAAAACAAATCGACAATTGCAATAATCAATTGATAATCACAACAAACAATATAAATACAAATAACAATAGACAATCACAATATAAACGATAATTGCGGACGACAAAGACTTGCCGCATTGTCGCAAAATACGACTATGAAAAGAAGAAACACTCGCAAAGTTTTCGTTGGAGACGTGGCAATCGGCGGAGACGCACCCATAACGGTGCAGTCGATGCTGAACACTAAGACAGTCGACGTCGAAGGCTCGCTCAAACAAATCAAAGATTTGAGAAAGGTCGGTTGCGACCTAATTCGTCTGGCAGTGCCCGACGAAGCGTCGGCGTACGCATTCGGAGAAATCTCGAAAAGATGCGGTTTGCCGCTGATTGCAGATATACATTACAGTTATAAACTCGCACATCTCGCGCTTGACAACGGAGCGAAGAAAATTCGTATGAATCCCGGCAATATGCGTGATTTTTCAGAGATAAAAGACCTTGCAAAACGGCTTGTCGATATGCGAGTGCCTGTGCGCGTGGGCGTAAACGGCGGCTCGCTCGATCCCAAATTCAAAGGTATGGACGAGGCGCGCGCGTTGTGCGAAAGTGCGCTCGAATGTGCCGACGTCTTTGAAAGTCAGGGCATGAAAGATATAGTCGTTGCAATAAAGGCTTCGAATACGCTCGTGAACGTCGAAGCAAATCGTATGCTTGCAAAAGAGTGTGATTATCCGCTTCATATCGGCGTTACGGAAGCAGGGACGTTGCGCACCGGGCTTATTAAATCGGCAATAGGCATAGGAACGCTTTTGCAGGAAGGCATAGGGGACACCATACGAGTTTCGCTTTCGACAGACGTCAAAGAAGAAGTGCTTGCAGGCCGCAAGATTTTGCAAACTCTCGGAATACGCAAAAACGCCGTCGAAGTGGTGGCTTGTCCCACTTGCGCACGTACTGAAATCGACGTTGAAGGGCTTGCAAACAGAGTTGAGATGCTCACGGCCGGCGTGAATAAACCGCTGACGATATCCGTGCTCGGTTGTCCGCTGAACGGTATCGGCGAAGGTGAAAACAGCGATTTGGGTATTGCCGGCGGAAAAGAAAAATCGGTTATTTTGAAAGGCGGAAAGATATTCAAAACAGTTGACAGCAAAGATTTGCTCGTCGAGTTTGAAAAATTGCTAAACGAAGCAATAAGCGACTAAACAGTGGATAAAATGCGTTATATATCATTTGATATATAATAATAAAGGCAAGATATGACCAAATTTTTTGAAGAATTTACGTTGAAAAGCAAAGGCGAGTTTCCAATGTTGAAACTCAACAGCGCGACTTATTATAAAGATAAGCGCGAACTCGTCGTGCGCTTTATAATATCGGCGTTTGAAGTGAGAGATTTTGACGAAGAGAGTAAAAAGAAGGTGCAAGGCATAGTTGAAGAAATGTTCTCGGGTGTCAAAGTGAGCGTGCAGTATATCCGCACATACGCAGACAACAACGTCGTCAAGAACAAGATTCTTGAATTTTTCAACAGATACAATCAACTCATTTTTCGCCGCATCAACGACGATACGTTGAATATCGAAGTCGGAGACAACGACATAGACGTGAAGTTTACTTTCGATACACCGACGTACAAAATGCTTATCGCAGGCGATACGTTGGATAAATTGCGTGATTTTCTCGATTGCTCGTTCAATCAGTACATAGACATAGTTGCAGAAGAAGAAATCGTTGACTTGAAAAATCTTAAAGATGAAGATTTGCATATCGACACCACCGTTCATCACGACAGTTCGGTGCGACTTGTCAATGCAAGAGTTGGAGAGAAAGTCTATTCGCGCGGAAAAATGGAGAGCATTACACAACTGCCGAATTACATAATCGACGTTAAGTCGGCGTGCGACAACATCGTTTTGTGCGGAAAAATCTTCGGAATAGAGAAAAAATCCTATAAAAACAAGAAATACAAGCCCGACGACCCGAAAACGGGAAGCGAAACGTTGCCGTTCGTTAAGTTCATGCTTGACGACACGACAGGTAAAATTGAAGGCGTATGTTTTTGCTCGAACGATGAAACCGCCGACAAAATCGCGTCTCTGAAAGACCAATCGCAAGTGATTTGTATGGGCAAGGTGAGTTGGTCGCAGTTTTCGGGAGCATGGTCTTTTATGATTAACGCCATGTTTGAAGCGGACATCGATTTTGACAGTATACATTTGACTTCCGTCAAGCCCGTTCCCGAAAAAATACACGACGATTTTCCCGCAAAAATACGTTGACAATACGGTGAAGAGCCTTTTAGATATTGGAAAAGTGGAAGAAATCTCGCCATACTTCAAGGGCAAAACCTTTGTTGTGTTTGACCTTGAAACCACCGATGTGAAGACGGACCTTGCCGAAATCATCGAGCTTTCCGCACTCAAAGTGGTGGACGGAGTGCCTACGGAAACTTTTTTCTACGCTTGTCAAGCCAACCGCAAGCATACCCGAAAGAATCACCGAGATCACGCACATCAACAACGCAATGGTGCTTGACGCGCCGAGCATAGAGAACGTGATGCCCGACTTTTTCAAGTTTGCGCACGGAAGTATACTTTGCGGACACAACATCGCCGGCTTTGATTTTCCGATTGTCGCTCGCATAGCCGAAAAGCAGGGCTACGTCTTTGACAACGAGCTTTGCGACACGCTCCTTCTTGCGCGCCGCTATCTGACCGAATTGCCAAACTGCAAGCTGGAAACAATCTCCAAAGCTTTTGACATCACGCACGACAACGCGCACCGCGCTTTGAGCGATGTGCTTGCCACGTTCGGCGCATTGAAAGTGATTGTGTCAAGAATGTAGCAACTTCTTACCGCTATGCGTTGTCGATTGCCGATGAAAATCGACAACAATCGACATCCGAAACCGAAAATGTGGCTTTATAAGTTATAAATAAGCTATATGTTTATAAATAATTTACTATTTTGCTTGCAATCGGCGAAAAAATGTGGTAAGGTATAAATACGATAGTAAGATTTACTAGAGTGAGCGATGGCTCACTCTTTGTTTTAGATAAGGCAAAGGAGCGCGTATGGCAAACGAACTCGTGTCGGCAGAGCTTGCCGAAAAAGTGAAGAATCTTGCGTTGGCTGCCGTCGAAAGTGCAGGCGACGGCATCGAGCTTGTGGACGTGTCCTTCTACAAGCAATACGGAAAACTCACCGTTGAGGCATATTTGTGGAAGAAGGAAGGTATATGCCTTGACGATTGCGTAAAAGTGCATAATTTGTTTTCGGCGTCGCTTGACGCGCTCGAAGACGATTTTGCGGACGATTACGTGCTCAACGTTTCATCGTCCGGACTTGACAGAAAAATCGTGACAGACGACGACTATCGCAGGGCACTTGACACAGAAATCGAATGTATCGACGCCCAGAAAAACAAAACCCACGGCGTGCTTATAAGTTTTGACAACGAAAACGTGGTTGTCAGAACGGACGGCAAAAAGCCGAAGGATATAACACTCAAAAGAAATTTATTGACCAAAGTACAACCGTACGTAAGGTTTTAGGAGGAAACTACCATGATGAACAAAGAGTTCTTTCAGGCACTTGACGACCTTGAAAGAGAACAACGTATTCCCAAAGAATCGATGATTGAATCCATCGAAGCGGGTCTCGTGTCCGCTTACAAGAAAGAATACGGTTTTGCGAGCCAGATTTCCGTTCGCCTTAACGAAGAGAAGATGACGTACAAAGTGTACGCACACAAACTCGTCGTTGAAGAAGTGGAAGACGAAGAATCGCAAATCTCTCTCGAAGACGCTCGCGACATCGACAAGAAATACAATCTCGGCGACGTCGTAATCGAAGATATCACGCCCAAGGATTTCTCTCGTATCGCCGCTCAAACCGCAAAACAAGTCATTTTGCAACGCATCAACGACTACAAGAAGAATCTCGTTTTGGACGAAATGAGCCAACGCACGGGTGAAATTCTCAGCGCAATCGTTCGCCGCAAGGAAGGCAACACCGTCTATGTCGAAATCACCGGCACGCAAATGGAAGGCGTGATGATGCAACAAGACCAAGTGCCCACCGAGACGTACAATGTCAACGACGTGATTAAAGTGTACGTAAAGAAGATTCGTGACGGCGCGCATGGAGCACAAGTTATCGTGTCAAGAAGTTCGGCGGGTTTTGTTCGCAGACTCTTTGAAATGGAAGTTCCCGAAATCAAGGCAGGTCTTGTGAAGATCAACAGCATCGTTCGCGAAGCGGGATTCAGAACCAAACTTGCAGTCAGCAGCGAAGATCCCAACGTTGACGCAGTGGGTAGCTGCATCGGCAACAAGGGCGTCCGCGTAAACGCAGTCGTGGCGGAACTCGGCGGCGAAAAAATCGACGTCATCGAATATTGTGAAGACCCCATCGAATATATCGCACGCGCACTCAGCCCGGCACAAGTGCTTATGGTCTCCATCAACGAAGAAGAGAAGAACGCAAAAGTTATCGTCCCGGACGAGAAACTCTCTCTTGCAATCGGCAGAAGCGGACAAAACGCTCGTCTTGCCGCAAAACTTACGGGCTGGAAGATAGACGTCAAACCTTATTCCACGCTCAATCAAGACGCAGAGGAGCAAAAGGAAGACTAATATGTCAAATCCGAAAAACACTCGCAGGTGCATTGTGTGTCACGAACACGCCGACAAATCCGAAATGATACGTTTTTTTATGGACAAGGACGGAAAAGTTTGCGTCGACCGCTCGAAAAAAGCGGAAGGCAGGGGCGTTTGGGTGCATGAAAGCGGCGAGTGCAAAGCAAAACTTATCAAGAAAAAAATGCTCAATTCCGCATTCAGACAGAACGTCGGAGACGAGATATACGGAGAAATCGATGACTGACAAAATCAAATCGTATATAGGACTTGCACAACGCGCAGGTTGCGTGCTTTACGGCGAAGAAATTATATGCGAAAAGAAAAAGCAGGCGAAAGTCGTTCTCGTATCGAGCGAAGCGAGCGATAAGTATAAGGAAAGGATATTGGCGAAGTTGTCCGACCGTCCCGTGTTCGTCGTTGACGGTCTTTGCCAGGCATTGCACCGCGACGGTGTGAACGCCGTTGCAGTGTCAAACGACGGCTTGGCAAACGCAATTATCAGTTTATTGAGGTGAATATGCCCGAAATCAAAAAAGAAACAACAGTTGATCCCGTGAAAAAACTCGGTGAGTACAAATCCGCTATTGCGGAACTTTCTACCGCTATCTCTCGCGAAAAATCGAGAGCAAGCGTCATTATGGCGTCCATAAAAGCAAAACGCGACGCACTTGTGGCAAAAGCAAAGGAAGAAAAACTCAAAGCCGAGCAGAAAGCGGAAGAGACTAAAACCGTAGAAGTGAAGTCGGAAGAAGTCGCAAAGCCCGTAGAAAAGGTTGAAGCGAAAGTCGAAGTCGCAACCGAAAAGGAAACGAAAGCGGCTCCCGCCCAAACGAAGACGGAAGAGAAAGAAGTCAAGGCAGAAGCGGTGAAAGAAGACGTGCAAAAAGAAGCACCGAAAGCCGAAAAACCCGCTCAAAAACCTGCTGCGCAGAAAGCGCAGGAACAAAAACCGCAAAAAGAGCAAAAGGCAAAGCAAGAACAAAAGCCTGCTCCCGAAGCGAACAAATCTCTCAACGATATGGTGCAGGAGACTTCCGAAATTCTTCCCAACGGCGAAGTGCGCAGAATTTACGTTCCGCCAACGCCGAAGCCGAAAGTACAGACCCGCGTGTTCGGACAGGGCGGTTATCAGCAACCGCGTCCGAATAGACAAGACAGACCGCAAGGTCAAGGCGGACAAGGTCAGAGAAGCGGTCAAGCGGGAGCGCAAGTCGCACGTCGCCCCGGTCAGGGCACGCCTAATCTTGCAAACGTTGCACAGCAATTTCCTCCTAAACCTGCTGCCCCAAAAGGCAAGAACAACGGCAAGCAAAACGCAAACGCAAACAGCAATAAGTTTGACGATCGCACGATGAACAAGCGCGCGTTGCTCAAAAAAGGTTATATCGTCGACGACAGGATTTCATATGACGAAGACGGTGAAGTGGTTGTGCGCAACTACAAGGTCAACAAGAACCGCGGCGGTGGCAACTCTGCAACCGTTATCATTGAAAACGCCGTTATCACGACAGACCCCGTGTCAATCAAGACTTTGAGCGAGAAGATCGGCAAATCTGCAGCGGAAATCGTCAAGACACTTTTCGTTCTCGGCATAATGAAGACGATAAACGACAGCATCGACTTTGCCACGGCGGAACTCGTTGCGGACGAATTCGGCATCAAACTCGAATACAAACCCGATGTTACGCTCGAAGACACGCTTACGGCGCAACTCGAAGTGGACGATGAAGAAGAACTTGAAAATCTCGTTCCGCGTCCGCCTATCGTCACCATTATGGGACACGTCGACCACGGCAAAACGTCTCTTCTCGACTACATCAGAAAGACCAACGTTACGGGCGGCGAAGCAGGCGGCATAACCCAGCATATCGGTGCGTATACGGTCACGCTCAACGGCTCTCCGATTACGTTCCTTGATACGCCGGGTCACGAAGCGTTCACGTCAATGCGTGCTCGCGGTGCGCAGGTTACGGATATTGCGATTCTCGTCGTCGCGGCTGATGACGGTATCATGCCGCAAACCATAGAAGCAATCAGCCACGCAAGACAGGCAAACGTGCCTATTATCGTTGCTCTCAATAAGATGGACAGAGCGGGCGCAAATCCCGACAGAGTTCTTTCGCAACTCGCGGAAAACGGCGTAACCCCCGAAGAATGGGGCGGAGATACTCCCGTCGTCAGAGTTTCTGCAAAAACGGGTATGGGCGTTGAAGAATTGCTCGAACAAATTCTCGTCCGCGCAGAAGTTGAAGAACTAAGAGCCAACCCGAACAGAAATGCTCGCGGTACGATCATCGAAGCAAAACTCGACAAAGGACTTGGCAAAATCGCAACTATCCTTGTTCAAACCGGCACTTTGCACGTCGGAGACAATGTCGTTGCAGGCGTATGCACGGGCAAGATTCGCGCGATGATTGACGACAAGGGCAGAAAAGTCAAGAAAGCGGGCCCGTCGACTCCGGTTTCCGTTACCGGTTGGGATGACGTTCCCGAAGCGGGCGATCGTATCGACGTCGTTGCAGACGAAAAGTTTGCAAGAGAACTCGCCGAGGAGAGAAAACTTAAGCTCGCCGCAAATCAGAATGAGAACACCGCAGTGTCTCTCAACGATTTGTTCGACAAGATTTCCAAAGGCGAACTCAAATCCGTCAAACTCATCATCAAAGCGGACGTTCAAGGCTCTGTCGAAGCGGTCAAACAATCGCTTGCAAAACTCGGCAACGAAGAAGTCAACATCGATATCATTCACGCCGCAGTCGGCGGAATCAAAGAAAGCGATGTTTTGCTTGCAGAAACTTCAGGTGCGATTATCATCGGATTCAACGTCCGCCCGGACACCAACGCAAAACAACTCGCCGCACAAAAACATATCGATATCAGATTCTACAACATCATTTACAATGCTATCGAAGACATCGAAAAGGCTGTCAAGGGTATGCTCGATCCAAAGTTTCAAGAAGTCATTCTCGGATCTGCGGAAATTCGCGAACTCTTCAAAATCAGCGGTGTCGGCACTATCGCAGGTTGCCACGTCACCGACGGCAAAATCGTTCGCGGAGCGAAAGCGAGACTTATACGCAACGGCAAGGTGGAATATACGGGCGAGATTGCGTCCTTACGACACGGAAAAGACGACGTCAAAGAAATGGCGAAGAACTTCGATTGTGGCATAATGCTTCAAAACTATCAAGACGTGAAGGTTGACGACGTCATTGAAGCCTTCACAATGGAGCAAACGAATGAAGATTAAAATGGAGCGAGTCAACGCTGAACTCGCAAAACAAATAACCAAGGTCATCGCCGAAGACATCAAAGATCCGCGTCTTAAAGACGCAATCGTCGGCGTGACCAAGGTTTACACCACGCCCGATCTCAAATACGCGAAAGTGTATTTGTCAATCTATGCAAAAAACAAAGAAGACGTGCAAGAAGCCTATTACACCATTTGCAGATCGCGCTCTTTCATCCGCAATATGCTGAAAGACGCCGTGCAAATCAGACTTTTGCCTGAACTGAACTTCATCATTGACGATAGCGTGGATTACAGCATAAAGATTGACGGTATTCTTGCTCGAATTAAGCGCGAAGAAAGCGAACGCGTCGCTCAAAATAGCAATGATGCCGAATTAGATGCTCAAAAAGACGCGGAATAATCAAAACCGATGCACAACAATTCGATAAGCGAAATCGCAAAACAAATTTCTCACGCAAGCGATATTGCCGTATATTGTCACACAAATCCGGACGGTGACGCACTCGGCAGTATGCTTGCGCTTTACGTTTTGCTGAAAAACAAAGGTAAAACGGTGGTTTGTTATTGCGACACGCCTGTGCCGGACAAATATAAGTGCATGTACGCAAGTGAATGCGTATCTTTTCCCGAAAAACGCGTTCACGAGCTTGCAATAAGCGTCGATTGCAGCGATCTTGACAGACTCGGACAATGCATGAAATCTTTTTTGGCTGCAAAATCTACAATCGCCATAGACCACCATGCGTCTTTTAGACGATTTGCGGCGCTTTGCTATGTCGATTCGTCTGCAAGCGCATGCGCCGAGATAGTTTTTGAGCTTGCAAAAGAGCTTAAGGGCATTGACGATCACGTTGCCGAGTTGCTTTTTTCGGGCATCGTTACGGACAGTTGCTGCTTTACGTTGCCCAACACGACCAAACGCACGCACGAGATCGCTTGCGAGCTTCTGGAATATGACTTCGACGGTGCGGACGTTATCTACAAGGTTTTCAGGTCAACTACCTTCGAGCGTTTCAAACTCAAAGCGATTGCTTTGTCAAAGGCTCGGTTTTTCCATGACAACAGAATTGCCGTGATTGCGATAACAATCGACGATTTTACAAAATCCGGTGCAACGCAAAGCGACAGTGAAGGCATAGTCAACGAACTTCTTGACATCAATAGCGTGGAAGTTGCGCTTTGTTTGTCGCAGGTCGGCACTCACAATTTCAAATTAAGCATTCGCACCAAAGGTGAAGTCAATGCAATCGAAATAGCAAACGAGTTCGGCGGGGGCGGACACAAAAACGCGGCAGGTTGCAGAGTCAACGGATATATGGAAGATATAGTTGAAAAACTCGTGCGACTTGCATCAAATTTACTTTATTAGAATATCGAAAACGACGACAATATGCAATACATGCATTTTGTCTCGATATAAAAACGGAAACGACAAGTTATATTTGAATTTTCAAATATGACAATCAAATAGACATGAAGGGTTTCGTAAATATCAACAAACCGCTCGGTATGACGTCAAGCGACGTGGTCGTGAAAGTTCGCGGCATTTTGCGTAGAGCGAGCGGTGAAAAACAGAAAGTCGGACATCTCGGCACACTCGATCCGCAAGGTTCGGGAGTTTTGCCTGTTGCCGTCGGAACTGCAACGAGACTTTTCGATTTTATGCAAGATAAAACAAAAGTGTATCAGGCAACTTTTGTTTTCGGAAAAGAAACCGACACTTTGGACGGAGTAGGCAAAGTGGTTGAAACAAGCGACATTTTGCCAACAAAAGAGCAAATATTTGCTTTTGTCTCTTCATATTGCGGAGAAATTGACCAGATACCGCCGCAATACAGTGCGAAATCCGTTGACGGGAAACGCGCTTACGATTTGGCGCGAGAAGGGAAAACGGTTAATCTCGCCCCAAAACGCATCAACATAATACACGTAAAACTCATCGAAGCAGTGGACGGAGTCGCTCATCTTGCAAACGGAAATTACGTATTATCCGAAAACGAATACGCTTTTGAAATTGCGTGTTCGAGCGGTACATATATCCGTTCGATTGCGCGCGACGTTGCTCACGCTCTCGGCACGGTCGGATATATGAGTTCGATAAACAGAATTCAAAGCGGCAATTTTGTATTTGAAGATGCAGTTACGCTTGAAGAATTTGAAAAAGAACCTTTTAGATACCTGAAAAACATAGGCGACGTGCTTTGTGACTGTGATTGCTTCGATCTTGACGAACAATTTGCGAAAAAGGTACTCAACGGTGTAAAGTTGCCGTTTGACGATATGCCGAGCGGTTTATTCCTTGTAAAATTCAATGGTGAAATCGTTGCAATCGGCGAAAACGAAGACGGATTGCTTAGATTGAAAACAAGGCTATAATAACGATATGAAGATTAAAGTGCTTGATTTTGAAAAACAATACGACAAACCGATTGCAGTCGCACTCGGGTTTTTTGATTGTATTCACACGGGGCACGCCTTGCTCGTTGAAAGTGCTAAACAATTTGCAAAAGACAACGGTGTAGAAAGTGCGCTTTTGACTTTTTCTAACGACCCAAATGAGCTTTTCGGCAAAGATAAACAGATTTGTACGTTTGAAAATAGACTTTTCATTTTGGAAAAACTCGGTCTCGACGAAGTTATAGGCGCAAAATTCAACGAAGATTTTATGTCAACAAGTCCGCAAGGTTTTCTTGACAAACTCGTCGGCAATTTCGACGTGAAATGTATTGTTGTCGGTGCGGATTACACGTTCGGGAAGAATGCGGGCGGAAACGTCGATATGCTAAAACATTATTGCGAAAAGCACGGAATTGTGTTGAACATAGTGCCTTTTGAGACTGTTTGCGGTGAAAAATTGTCAACGACTTATCTTAAATCGCTAGTAAAAAGCGGTGAAGTTAAGAAGTTAAATTCGCATCTTGCCGTTCCCTATTTCATGAGCGGAGTGGTTCAACATGCAAGACATAAAGGCACGGGAATGGGGTTTCCGACAGTGAATATCGCTCCCGACAGTTTGCGATTGGCACTCAAAGACGGCATATATGCGACTTTTTGCAATATTGACGGAAAAATATACGAGTCAATGACGAACGTAGGCAACAAACCGACGTTTAACGACAACAGTGTGTCCGTTGAAACGTATATTTTCGATTTTGACGGGGATGTGTACGGCAAAAACGTTATCGTTTATTTTGTCGAGCGCACCCGTGACGTTACGAAATTCAATTCGGTTGACGATTTGAAAACACAACTTGAAAAAGACGAACGACAGATACGCGGTATTTTGCAAAATTGCGCTGAATTTGCAAAGATACAAGGCTAAAAACGACAGATAGGTGACATTATGACTTACGATAAAGCAACTTTCGGTCCGTCAGGGCACGACGAAACTTTTGCAAAAGAAGGGTATTCGGCAACGATTCAGATGCCGGAATGGCTCAAAAACAAGGGACTTGACCTTTTTGAATATTCCTTTGGTAAGGGGGTGCGCATAAGTGACGCAACCGCCGAGGCAATCGGAGCAAAAGCGGACGAGTTTGGCATCGAAATGAGCGTTCACGCGCCATATTTCATCAATTTTGCGTCCGTTGAGCAAGAAAAAGCAGACAATTCGATCGGATATTTGACGCAGTCGCTCAAAGCACTCAGACATTTTCACGGATCTAGATGTGTTTTTCATCCGGGGGCTGAAGGAAAACAACCGAGAAACGAAGCGTTTGCACGTACGAAAGATAATTTTGCGCGCGCTCTCGAAGTCATCAAGCAAAACGGTGACGACGATCTCATCGTTTGTCCGGAGACAATGGGTAAACAGGCTCAAATCGGGACAGTGAAGGAAGTCGTCGAGCTTTGCACGCTTGCTCCAAACGTTTATCCTTGCGTCGATTTCGGGCATGTGAACAGTTTATGGGGCGGCGCACTCAAAACAGCAGACGATTTTCAACGTATAATCGACGATATGTTCGACGGAATCGGTGAAGAGAAAACAAAAAATATGCACATTCATTTCAGCAAAATAATGTACGGTGCAAAAGGTGAAATCAAACACTTGACCTTTGAAGACACGATTTACGGTCCTGAATTTGAGCCGTTTTGTGAAGTAATTGTGAAAAACAATCTCACGCCGCACGTGTTGAGTGAGTCTGCAGGGACGCAAATGATAGATTCGCTGTATATGAAAAACTGTTATGAAACAATGAAACTGAGCGCAAACAGACAATAATCTAAAAGCGACTATAAAAAATCAACAATTTTATAAGCAGAGATTTGCAAAAATTGTTGCTAAACGAATATTTGAAAATAAATGAACCGAACATTGAGTCTCGGTTCATTTTTACAATAGAGATCAAAAAGTAAATCTTTTATGCGGAAATAAGCATATAGGTGCGTGTTAATACTATTTTAAAATATAAGCACAGGCGACACGAAATCCCAAGATACAAATGTGAGCGCGGCAGGAACAATATATCGTCAAATAAAAACATCATTCAATCAAAACATAATCTCACGTTTCAAAGAGTTTAGGGTGAAACATAATAATAACTTTTTTGAAAAATTTATTTTTTTTCAGAGTAGAATAGAGTGATTTTTCTCAAAACTCTCCGTATAAATCTATTCGCAAAACACGGGCTTTACGAAATGATAGTAGTAAAATGCTCACTAAATAGTGCATTCATTTTTAATATCACTTGATATATTATTTTTATCGAATTTTGAACTTTAACTAAAAATCCGATTATTTGTTTTGATTCTTTGGTTTTCCAGTCATATTTCGATCATTATTTTACGGATTGTTTTACTGTCGATTTTACCGTCGATTTTTCGGATGGTTTTACCGTCGAATTAACCGCTTATTTTTCCGCTTATTTTACCGTTTATATTACCGTATGTTATCTTGTCGTTCTAACTGTCGATTTTACTATCGATATTTTGACTGTTATTTACTCCGGTTTTTACCGAAAATCGACTGTCAAAACTGCTTAAATAATCTCGGTGTTTATTTTGTAAATGAACGAGTCAGGAGTTTTTTGCGTGTTTTTTACCATATATCGACTTAAAATAATTGCGTTTTCGCTTAGAAAACGCATTATTTTAAGTCAATGCGCTTATACCGAATAATGAATTTTGCCTAGCGAATTCTAATCGGATTTATCAGTCAAAATTCAAGGTTTCGAGCGTGTGCAAAACCGCCAAATATGCGTGTTCGTAAGTCAAACCGCCTTGAACGTATACGATATACGGCTCTTTTATCGGCGAATCTGCGCTCAATTCGATTGACGAGCCTTGAACAAACGCGCCTGCAGCCATAATAACTTGGTCCTGATATCCCGGCATATCCCACGGCATAGGTTTTACGTTGCTGTCAATCGGCGAAATTTCCTGAATTGCGCCGCAAAAATCGATCAATTTATCCGCAGAACCGAGTTTTATGCTGGTTACGATGTCATAAGGCTGCATATCGGCGCGCGGGAGTGTTTCAAAACCGAGTTTAGTGTAAACTTTTGCAAACAAAAGCGAGCCTTTCAACGCATTTTTGACGGCTGACGGCGCAAGGAAAAGCCCTTGATAATACGGTAAATAACCGTAAACGTACGAGCCTTCTTCCATACCGAGTGACGGCGCGGTCAAACGATAAGAAACTTGTTCCACGAGATCGGCTCGACCTGCGACGTATCCGCCTGTCGGCGCGATTCCGCCACCGATATTTTTGATGAGCGATCCGGCAATTAAATCTGCGCCTACGTCGGTCGGTTCGATTTTTTCAACGAATTCGCCGTAGCAATTATCGACCAAAACGAGTGTTTTCGGACTGATTTTTTTGACAAAAGCGATAATTTCGCCGACTTTCTCGACGCTTATTGCTTGGCGAAGGCTATATCCGCGGCTTCTTGCAAGGAAAACGGCTTTTATAGACTCGTTTTCGAGCGCGATTTTTATGGCTTCGCGGTCAAATTCGGGCGTTAAATCGGGGTTGTTTTTCAGGTCGATTTTATCAAATTTGACTCCGAAATCACGCAAAGAGCCTTTATTTTCGGCCAAAATTACGTCGGTCAATGTGTCGTACGGCATGCCGGATATTGCAAGAAGTTTGTCGCCGGGACGCAGAACGCCGAAAAGCATTAGCGTAAGCGCATGTGTTCCGGAAACGATATTCGGCGAAACGATTGCGCTTTCCGCATGAAAAATATCGGCGTAAAGCCTGCAAAGCGTGTCACGGCCGATGTCGTCGTAACCGTAGCCGGTCGTTCCGAACATGTGACGGGCTTGGATCGATTGATTTTTGTAAGCGTCAAGCACCTTTTCCTGATTGTAAAGTGCTATGTCGTCAAGACGTGAAAACTGATCTTTGAGTTCGATTTCACATTGTTTTATGAGTTGAATTGCGCTGTTTTTGTTCATTTTTATGCCTGTTTGGTCGCATTTTCGCGACAAATTTTGTTGTTTATTTGATTTTCGATATATTCGATTGCTTTGTCTTGTTCGTTCACGTCAAACCATTTTATAAAATCGTATTTTCTAAACCAAGTCAGTTGCCGTTTTGCATAATTGCGCGTGTGCTGCTTGATTTTGTCCTTAATTTCGGCGATTTCTTGCGTAGAAAGCGTGAAATGACCGTCATTATATTGCGGTTTGTACAGTGCAAATTCTTTATAACCGATTGCTTGCATCGATTGATAAGCAAAACTGCCGACTGAGTAAACTTCGTCGACGAGCCCCATATCGAACATTTTGTCAACGCGTTCGTTGATGCGCTCGTACAGTTTTTGTCTGTCGGTGTCGAGTGCGACCATAATAACGTCGGGCGTTTCTTTTTTATCCGAAGATTGAGCAAGCGTTTTTCCCGTTGTCAGAATGATTTCAAGTGCGCGAACGATGCGTTTTTCGTCGTTTTCGTGTAGCCTTTGAGCAGTTTCGGGATCGAGTTCACGCAATTTCTCGTGCATGGCCACAGCTCCGAGTTCATGAAATTCCGCTTGTAATTTTTCGCGAAGTTCTGAATTCTTGATGACGTTTGCAAAACTCATCGGATAAAGGAGCGATTCAAAATACAATCCCGTGCCGCCAACAACGATAGGAAGTTTTCCGTCTTCTTGCGCTTTCGATATTTCGCTTTTTGCCATTTGAGCAAATTCGGCAACGGAAAACTCTTCGTTTGCATCGACGACGTCAATGAGTTTGTGCGGTATTTTTTCGCGCACCGATTCATCTTCTTTTGCCGTGCCGATGTCGAGCGTGCGGTATATTTGCATACTGTCAGCCGATATTACGACGCTGTCAAATCGCTTGGCGAGTTTTATCGCAAGTGCGGATTTTCCCGAAGCGGTCGGCCCGGCTATGAAGATTGGCGGATAAACTGTTTTCATACGCGTATGCGCGTGCGCGCAATAATATGGATTTGTTTGTTTTTCTATAACCATATATAGAGATATAGTCAAGTTTTTGTTTTTTGCGTTTTATGTCAAAACGATTATATTAGCAAAATCAGACGATGCGCTTGAACATTTTTTTCGACGTCGGTTTTGCTGAACGCTATAACCGCAGGTCTTCCGTGCGGACATTTAGTCGGCAAATTGCCGTTTTCGTCAACGTAATTCTTTATCACGCGTTCGATTTGCGCTCTTGAGAGCGAATCGCCACCTTTGATTGCCGCTTTGCATGCTTGTTGACAAAGTTTGTCTTTGAGAAGATTTTCAAGCGTAAGTTCGTTTTCGCTCTGCACATTCGCAAACAAATCTGCAAAGAATTTTGCAAAATTGACTTTTGACACCGGTTCGGGCACGGCCTTTATCAAATACGTTTTTCCGTCATGTTCGAGATCGAAGCCTAGTTTTTCGAGATTCGGAACAATCTTGTCAAAATACTCTTCTTCTTCGCCTGTCATCGTAAGCTTGTACGGAATTAAAAGCGGTTGTTTGAATTCAACGTTGAACTTTTTCAAAATTCTGTCGTACAAAATTCGTTCGTGAGCAGCATGTTGGTCAATAAGATACACAAGTTGTCCGCGTTCGCAAACTATGTACGTATCGAATATTTGTCCGACTATTTTTCCGTCGAAAACGCCTATTTCGTCGTCGGTTTCATCACTTTGAGAAATGGTATCGGCATTGTTATTACGGTATTGATTGAAATCGCTTACAAAATCGTCACTGGCGATTTCGTCCGATTGTGTCATAAATCTATTCGCAAAATCTTTATCGCCAAATGCCGACAAGGCAGAATCCTTCAATATGTTTGCGCTCGAATTTGGCGAAAACGAGCCGAAATCGTTGAACGACGTATAGTTTTTTGGCGTAGTTTTGCCGGAAAACAATTTTGAAGTATCGATGTGAGTTTGAACGATTTTGTCGGCATTTTTAGTTGTGTTTTGATCAAAATCGGCTTGATTATGTGTGTTTGGTGCCAAAATACCGTCCGAATTGTCGCCGATATCGAAACCGTATGCCACGCCCGATATGCTTTCGTTCACGGTGTCGAGCGTCGCGTGATAAACCGCGCTGAACACTGCTTGCTTATCTACGAAACGAATTTCTGTTTTGGACGGATGGACGTTGACGTCCACGTCGTCAAACGGCATAAGCACGTCGAGAATAAACACCGGATACGTGCGTTTCATCAAAAATTCCGCATAGGCTTTTTCTACTGCAGTCTGCACCGTAACGTCTTGCACCGCACGTCCGTTTACGATTATCGTCTGGTATGTTCTGTTCGGTTTTACGAAATCGACTTTTGACACGTAACCTGCAATTTTGATTTTGCCTTGTTGATTTTGCTTGATTTCAAGCAAATTGTCGGCGATTTTTGCACCGTAAACCGAATATATTGCGTCAAGAAGCGTTCCGCCGTCGTTGCGCACAATCAGCCCATCTTCGTTTGAAAGCGATATGCGTATCGAAGGATTTGCAAGAATGAGCATTCTCACGACGTCTTCGACGTAATGCAATTCGCTTGACGCTTTTTTCATAAATTTTAAGCGTGCAGGCGTGTTAAAAAACAAATTTTCAACCGTGATTATCGTGCCCTGCGCTCTTGAATCTTCACATTCTAAAGCAACTTTTCCGCCTGACAAGCAAATTTTTGACGAAACGCCTTTATATGACGATATGAGCGTGACCTCACTGACCGACGAAATGCTTGCGAGTGCTTCACCGCGAAAGCCGAGCGTTGCGAGCGAATCCAAATCGGTGATATTTTTAAGTTTGCTCGTCGCATGCGGTAAAAACGCATTGCGCATATCGTCTTTTTCGATACCCACACCGTTGTCGCTGACTTGTATTTTCAAAAGTCCGCCTTGTTCGACGAGAATATCGATGGAAGTCGCGCCTGCGTCTATTGAGTTTTCAACAAGTTCCTTGACGACGGAAGATGGTCTTTCGACCACTTCGCCTGCTGAAATCATATTGAAAACGTTTGGTTGAAGTATGTTTATTTTGCTCATAAGTTCTCCTTATTTCGAGCCCGTTTATCGACATATTTTGTTTTATATCAAGGGATATTAAACGTTTTTATGCCGATTTTAGTCATTTTCAAGTTGTTTTTTCAAATCTGACAATATTGTCAATGCTTGAAGCGGCGTGAGATTGTCAACATCGGTATCTCTGATTTGCCGTTCGATTTTGCTCTCGCCCGAGTCGAAAAGACTGACTTGTGCCGTGACGTTTTTCTTTGCGGAAGACAAAAGCATTTCGTTTGTGTCACGATTTTTTGAGTCTTCTTCGAGCGAATGCATAATGCTCTTTGCGTGCTCGATAACCGCTTTATTTACACCTGCGAGAGACGCAACTTCTATACCGAAGCTCTGCGACGCGCCGCCCCTTACGATTTTGTGAAGAAATACGATTGAATCCCCCACTTGACTTACGAGAACGCGATAGTTCTTTACGCCGTCAAGGTCCTCAAGTTCCGTAAGTTCATGGAAGTGCGTTGCAAACAACGTTTTTGCCTTTATATTCTTCGTTATGTATTCGAGCACCGACCATGCAATGGAAAGTCCGTCGAAAGTGGACGTTCCGCGCCCGATTTCGTCGAGAATGAGCAAACTCGAAGAAGTTGCATAATTGAGAATGGTCGCAACTTCTATCATTTCCACCATGAACGTACTTTGACCGCCGCTCAAATCGTCGCTTGCTCCGATACGTGTGAAAATTCTGTCCGTCAAAGCAATCTGAGCGGATTTTGCCGGCACGAAACATCCGATATGCGCCATAAGCGTGATAATCGCAACCTGTCTCATATAAGTGCTTTTACCCGCCATGTTAGGACCCGTGATAATCATCGTTCTGTCGTCGGCGTCATTCAAAAGCGTGTCGTTTGGCACGTATGCGCCCTTGTCAATCAGGGTTTCGACGACGGGATGACGTCCGCTTTCTATGTCAATGCACTTCACTTTTTTGTTTATTAGCGGCTTTACGTAATCGTTTGCCACGGATACGTTTGCAAATGAAAGCAGGCAATCGAGTGCGCTAAGGGCACTTGCATTCGATTGAAGTTTTGCAAGATTGTCATAGCAAAGTGTTTTAAGTTCGGTGAAAATTTTCTCTTCGAGCGCGCTGGCAGTCGCTTCTGCGGACAAGATTCTTTCTTCGAGTTGTTTAAGTTCCTGCGTTATATATCTTTCGCCGTTCACGAGAGTTTGTTTTCTCTCGTAGCGATAAGGCACTTTGTCCGTGAATGATTTGGACACTTCGATATAATAGCCGAAAACTTTGTTGTATCCGACTTTGAGCGTGCGTATTCCCGTCTCTTCTCTTTCCTTGCTTTCAAGTTCTGCAAGCCACTCTTTTGCGCTGATATGAATATCTCGCATCTGATCGAGTTGCTCGTCATAACCTTTCTTGACATATCCGCCGTTCTTATAACTGTTTACGCCGTCTCTGTCGAGTGCGCTGTCAAGGACAAGTTGCACCTTTTCGAGAGGATGCAAAGCGGAATTGATTTTTTTGAGCAAAGCGGTTTGCACTCCGTCAAGCGACGCTTTCACTTCGGGTATAACAGCCAAAGTGTCGCTTATAGAAAGCAAATCTTTCGGAGTTGCGTTGCCGTAGGCAAGTCTGCCGTTGAGTCTTTCAAGGTCGCGTGCACGTGAAAGTGCGTCCGAAAGGCGTTCTCTGCCCGCTTTTGACGAACAGAGCGTCTCCACTGCGTCGAGACGTTTGTTTATCATATCGGCGTCCTGAAGCGGTTGTTCTATCCATCTTTTCATGGTTCTTGCGCCCATTGCGGTGCAAGTTTTGTCAAAATACGCTCAAAAGCGAGCCTGCTCTCTTGCCGTCGCGCGCACGTTCGGTAAGTTCGAGATTGCGACGCGTTGCCGTGTCGAGCATCATGAACGATTTGTCGTGTAGGAACGTGATTTTTCCGAGTTGTCCGAGCGAACGTTTTTGAGTTTGCGCAAGATATTCGAGAAGACCGCCCGCTGCGCATACGGCATTGTTTTTGTCGTCGAGTTCGAACACCGAGAGCGATGTGATTTTGAATGACGAACAAATGCGTTTCGTTGCCGCAGAGAGCGAGTATGCAAAATCGTGGTAACATCTTGCGCGTTTGTCCGACGATACGAAATACTGCACTTTTTGATATTTGCCGACAAAATCGTCGTTGCATATAATCTCGCTCGGAGATATGCTTCCGAGAAGATTTGAAAGCCTGTCAAGCGAGTTGTCGCCGACGTATTCGTAAACGTTGAATTCTCCCGTCGAAATGTCCGCCCAGGCTATGCCGAAACCTTGCGGATTCGTAAAAACCGAGCATAGATAGTTTGAAGATTTCTCGTCGAGAATGTCTTCTTCCATAACCGTACCGCTGGACACCACTCTCACGACGTCTCTGTCGACGAGACCTTTGCTTGTCGCAGGGTCGCTCAACTGCTCGCAAATTGCCACGCGATAGCCGTTTTCGATGAGTTTTCTTATATAATTATCAACTGCATGGTACGGAACTCCGCACATAGGCGCGCGCTCGTCAAGTCCGCAATCTCTTCCCGTAAGCGTGAGATCGAGAACTCTCGACGCCGTGACTGCGTCGTCAAAAAACATCTCGTAAAAGTCGCCGAGACGGAAAAACAAGAGACAATCCTTGTAGTTTTCTTTGATTTCAAAATACCTTCTCATCATCGGAGAAAGTTTTTCTCTGTCGATAATCATTTTCACTCCTTATGTCCGAAAAGGGACGCCGACCTTGAAACGTCTATGCGAACGTTTAAAAACTTGCCGATATCGTCTTTCGTCCCTTCAAACGTGACGAGTCTGCCGCTTTCCGTTCTTCCGCACACCATACCATCGTGTTTTGGCGCAATGTCTTCGCAAAGCACTTCGTATACGTTGTTTATATAGGTCTCGGAAATTTCTTTCGTGATTTTGTTCTGAAGTTTGATAAGGCGCGCAATTCTGTCCTGCTTAACCGCATAAGGAATTTGCGTCATTTTTGCCGCAGGCGTACCCTTTCTTGGCGAATAAATGAACGTAAACGCATTTGAATAGCGCACTTTTTCCACTAAGTCGAGCGTATCTTGAAAATCTTCTTCCGTTTCCGTCGGAAAACCGACCATAATGTCCGTTGTAATGCCGATGTTCGGCATGGCGGCACGCAATTTTTCGATAACGGAGAGATACTTTGCTCTGTCGTAGCGTCTATTCATATTCGCAAGCACTTTATCCGAGCCTGCCTGTACGGGCAAATGTAAATTGCAGCAAATCTTATCGGATTTTGCCATCGCGTCAATGATGTCGTCGGACAAATCTTTCGGGTGCGACGTCATAAATCTTACACGGAATTTTCCTTCGATTTTGTCTATTTCGCGAAGCAAGTTTGCAAAATTAACCTTTTCGTCTGCAACGTCGTTGCCGTAGGAATTGACGTTTTGACCGAGCAGAGTTATCTCTTTATATCCTTTGTTTACGCAATCTTTCACTTCGTCGAGCACACTTTGCATATCTCTGGAAACTTCTCTTCCGCGCACGTATGGCACTATGCAATACGTGCAAAAATTGTTGCATCCGTAAATAATATTTATCCATGCGTTAGGAAAACTCGTTCTCGTTTGCGGCGTATTTTCGTCGATTTCAAGATAGTTTTCGGGCTGAACGACGTCGTAGCAGCGATATTTCTTATCTCCGCGTTTTTTGACTTTTGTGCGAGCGGTCTTCACTTTTACGATTTCGTCTTCCAGTTCGGATATGTTTCTCGTGCCGAGAACGATGTCGATGTACGGATATTTTTCTTTCAGGCTTTCGGCAACGCCGTCTTGTTGCGGCATACAACCTACGACCGCGAGAATGAGATTCGGATTGCGTTTCTTTTCCGCCTTTGTCACTCCGATATTGCCTAGTGCACGACGTTCTGCAGTGTCTCTTATGCAGCACGTGTTGAAAACTATTACGTCGGCATTTTCGCCTTCGGGGCAATCGGTATATCCCATTTTTTCAAGTATGCCCGCGATTTTTTCGCTCTCGTGGACGTTCATTTGACAGCCGTACGTGTTGATTTTGTAAAACATTTTTCTTCCTTTGCGTTGTCTATAAGTTACGCTTTATATCGTGTATGCGTGCGCGAGCGCACGCGTTTATTTCCCTGATAAATTATTATACATAAAAAATAAAGATAAAACAATAATAATTTGTATGAAAAAATCTCAAAACGAAAAAAATGTTTTGGTTATCGACTCAAAAAGACGAAGCGAAAAAAAATATTGCTTGTTACGCTTATCACGCTTTTTTCGCTCCCGATTTTAATCTTCGGCATTTCTGTCGGAGTGTTCGAAGCGTGGGCAAACGGCGTAAATCTCGACAAAAGCCTTTTGCCGACGCAAACCGCGCTTCCTGTTTTTTACGATTCACTCGGAGAGAAAATCGACGTACAAGGAGATTCATACCTTGCTCCCGAAGATATTCCTACCGATTTGAAAAACGCGTTCGTTGCGCTTGAAGATAAGAGATTTTACTCGCATAAAGGTTACGACCCCGTGCGAATCGTAGGTGCGCTTGTCAACAACGCAAAATCGAAATCAGTTAAAGAAGGTGCGTCGACTATAACCCAACAACTTGTCAAAAACACGCATCTAACGCAAGAAAAAACCGTTAAACGCAAGTTGAAAGAGATTGCAATTGCAAAGAAATTGGAAAAAGAGTACACGAAAGACGAGATACTTGCAATGTATCTTTCGGTGATATATTTCGGCAACGGAGCATACGGCGTAAAGGACGCAGGAAAACTGTATTTTTCAAAGGACGTCGGCGATTTGTCGCTTGCAGAGTGCGCAACGCTTGCCGGTATCGTAAAAAATCCGAAAAAGTATTCACCGCTTTCAAATTCCGACGATTGCAAACAAAGACGCAATCTTGTTTTGTCCGTGATGCAAAAAGAAGGATATTTGTCCGAAAGCGAATATGACAATGCGCTCAGGGCAACCGCTCAACGTAAACGTTTCAAATGAAAACACCGATTATCTTGCAACGTACGTTAAAAAAGCAGGCGCGGAAGCGTGCAAAAAACTCGGAATAACTCAATATCAACTAAACAATTCGGGATACGATATATATACAAATCTTGACTCGGATTTGCAAAAAGCAATTGAGAAAATCGGAAAGGACGATTATTATCGCGAAAGCGACGACGTCAATCGCGCTATAATCGTAATCGATAATCTTACTCATGAAATCGTTGCAAGTTATTCTTCCGTACCTTATGAAATAAAAGCGCAGGCAGGTTCGGTGTTGAAGCCGATTGCGGTGTTCGCTCCCGCAATAGACCAAAACCTTGTGACGTTGTCAACACCGATCATCGATGAAAAAGTTGAGTATTCCGGCTATTCTCCGCGCAACTTCAACGACAAGTATTACGGTGAAACGACGATTGAAGAAGGTATTAAAAAATCAATGAATAGTGTGGCTTTGAAAACGATGTCATACGTCGGATTGGACAAAAGCGCACAATACATTTCTAATTTTGGCATAAATATAGAATACTCCGACAGAAATATGGCACTTTCACTAGGTGCGACCGCAAACGGTGTATCCCCTTACGAAGTCGCAAAAGCGTATTCGGTGTTTGCAAGCGGCGGCAATAAATTTGACGATACGCTCATTGACTTTATATCCAAAGATTCACGAAAAGTTTTTGTGCGGAACGACGTTTCGAATTGCGTGATAAAAAGAGCCACTGCCGATATAATGACTTACGCACTCTGCGACACCGTAAATGACGGTACTGCAAGAACGCTTTCGACACTGCCCTTTCAGGTTGCCGCAAAAACGGGTACGGCACAAAGGAACGATACGAGCAATTCGGACGCATGGTGCGCAAGTTTCAATCAAGAATATACCGTTGTCGTATGGCACGGCTCTGAAAAAAGGCATGAATGAAAAAGGCGGTGGTTTGCCCGCAAAACAATGTCTTGCCGTGTGGAATGAAATTGCCGACAGATACACTTTGTCACAAAACTTCGAGTATTCCGATGACGTTACTTTATGCGACGTTGACGAATATGCGACCAAGAAGAACAAAACTGTTATGATTGCAAGTGAAAATACGCCGATAGAATATCGAAAACAATGTATATTCTCAAAAGATTTACTGCCTGCTTCTTCGTTTGAATTTGAAAAAATTAATTCTTTTGATTTCGATATACGACTTGACGGAAAGACGGTTGAAATGATTTTTGACAGTGAGCCTATATATGAATATCATGTGTTCAAAAATCAATTTGGCAGCGAAGAACTTGTTTGCGTGATAAGCGGCAACGGTGATACGATTCGCTTCACCGATACGTTGGTTTTTCCGTCGCCATGCACATATAAGGTGCGATGTGCGATAAAAAACAATCAAAACGTGAATTTGGAAGTCGAAAGGACGGTTTATCCCGATTATAGCAATTTTTATTATGACTGAAAGATAAATATTTCTATGGTTTGATTGAAAAAATCACGATACAAGACGTAACCTTTAATAACTTATTATCAAAAATCGAATAAAACATTCAAAAAGCCCGCAAGATGCGGGCTTTTGAATTGCAATAACGTGTGGTTATTTTGCCGAACTTTTGAATAGCAATCGTCAGACAATTTCGATACCTTCGATTGCTTTTTGCACGAGTGCGTCGATGTCCATTGCCTTTTCCGCTTCTCTGACCTTGTCGAGTTTCGGGTGAATTGACGGGTTTTTGGGCAGGAAAATCGTACAACAATCTTCAAACGGCTCTATCGACGTTTCGTAAGTGCCGATTTTGCGCGCAAGATTCATTGTTTCTTCTTTGTCGAACGCAACGAGCGGTCGGAAAATCGGAAGCCCCGCGCAATCTTCCGTTGACGTCATGCTTTCAACCGTTTGTGACGCGACTTGACCGAGACTTTCGCCAGTGATTATTGCTTTGCATTCGGCATTGTTTGCAACAATCGTTGCTATGCGCATCATAAATCTGCGCATAATGGTTATCATAAACTCTGCCGGGCATAGTCTGTGAATTTCCATTTGAATTTCCGTGAACGGAACGATATAAAGTTTTATATCCGTCGCATATTTTTCGACGATGTTGCGAAGTTCGATGACTTTTTCTTTTGCACGTTCGCTCGTGTACGGCGGCGAGCAGAAATGTATTGCGCAAAGTTTCATTCCGCGTTTTGCCATCATATATGCCGCAACCGGCGAGTCGATGCCGCCTGACAGGAGCAACAATCCTTTGCTCGAACAACCGACTGGAAGACCGCCCGCCCCCATAATCACGTCAAGGAAAACGTATGAATAGCCGCTTTCGCGAATATCAACGGAAAAATCATAATCGAAATGTGTCAAATCAACCTTGAAATGCGTGTATTTGAGCACGACTCCGCCGAGTTCTCCCGCAATTTCGTAAGACGCTCTAGGTATTCTTTTATCGGCGCGTTTAACGGTGACTCTGAATTTTGCGTCTTTTAGATTGCAATCTTCTTCGGCGCGCACGGCAAGTTCTTTCAAACACTCTTTTATATCGCAAAAACCGCCTTCCGCTTTTGTCTCCACTTTGAAGGCAACCGACAAAGAATATATGCCGAAGACTTTTTTGAGTCTGTCAACTATCTCGTCTTCGTCGTCAACGTCGTAATTCTCGACGAAATATCTGCCTTGCGAGCGTTTGAAATCGAATTTCAAATCACCGAGCGAGTGCTTGATGTTCTTGATAAGAAGGCTCTCGAAATAATCTCTGTTTTTTCCTTTGAGAAAAATCTCTCCGTATCTGATGATGATGACTTTTTCCATTATCTATCCTTATGTTTTGCTTGATTCTTTGGTTATACGCGTTTGTATCCCGTCAGTTTTTCAAGGCTTGATTTTATTTTTTCGACTATGAAATCAATGTCGTTTTCGTCGTTTTCGTACGATATGCTGAATCGGATTATACCGTCTTTATGATTTTCGTCAAGACCGAGAAGAGATTTGAATCTCGATTCGTGATGCGATGAGCATGCCGAGCCGATTCCGACGAGTATACCGTCGTCTTCGATGTCGTGAAGAAGCACTTCTCCGCGAACGTCTTTGAATGCGACAGTCAAGATGTTGGGCGCAAAGTTTTCATCGCCCGATATTATCTGCACGTCGTCAATTCCCGAAAGCAGTTTTTCTTTAAGTTGCGCTTTGAAAGCGGATTTTTTTGCAAAATCGGAATCGAAATTTTTCATGCAGATTTCAACCGCTTTTGCAAAGCCGAGTATACACGGTGCGTTTTCCGTCCCCGAGCGGAACCCTTTTTCCTGTCCGCCACCGTAGATAAGCGGTTTGATAGGCGTGCCTTTTTTGACGTAAAGCGCACCGATACCTTTCGGTCCGTGAATTTTGTGTGCGGAAATCGTGTACAAATCAATTCCGAGAGCGCGAAGATTGACTTTGATTTTGCCGAAAGCCTGCACGCCGTCACTGTGAAAAACTGCGTTCGGAGCAACCTTTTTTGTGAGTTTGCAAAGTCTTGCGACGTCGTTGATTGCACCTGTTTCGTTGCTGACGTGCATAATCGACACAAGCGCAACGTTCGGCGTAAGCAAATTTTTAAATTCTTCAACGTTGACACTTCCGTCGGCGTTTATCGGCGCATACACAACGTCGTATCCTTGTTGTGCAAGTTGTGCCGCACCGTTGATTATCGCGTCGTGTTCGCCAAGCCCCACAATAATACGACTTCCTTTAGGCTTTCTGGTGCAAAAAAGCGCGGTGTTGTCCCCTTCGCTTCCGCCCGACGTGAAATACAACTCTCCGTCGCCCGCGTGCAAAGCGGACTTGATGCTTTCCCTTGCGTTTCTTATTTTAACGGACAACGCAACCGACGGCTTGTATAATGCCGACGGATTGAAAAAATCATTTTTGCTTTCTTCCGCAATTAAGTCGGCGACTTCGGGATATATTCTCGTCGTCGCGGCGTTGTCAAGATATATAAATTTGGTCATATTCTTTATTTCAATGATTTATCGAGTGTTTTTTCGTGTCGTTTCGATTTTGCAATCCGTGTCTCAAAAGAGATTTCAAACACTTTTTGATTTAGGTTTGTTATTTATTTTGCAAACTCAGATGTTCGTCCAAAAGTGCGATCATATAGTCGTCGGGCATAATCGCAACCGTCTTTTTCACTCCTTCGGAGTTGAAAGTCAGCGAATAAACACCTGCGTCGTATGCGTTTTGGCAATATAGTCCGTCAAGCCTGTCGCTCGTGTCTGTCATAATTCCAAACTCCGTCACGTCTTTTAGCAATATACTTGCAAGGCGTTTTTGACGATTTACGACGTCCTTTCCAACGATTGTAAGCCGAGTTTCGGACAATTCGTACAAATACTCCTTTTTACGTCGTTGTAAAAATGGAGATTTACGACTCCGCCCGCAAAGAAAAATGCAAAAGCAATCATAAAATACCAACTGTAAAACACGCTGAGCATAACAAAACCGAGCGAGAACAGAATGGCAAATATCCCTGCCCATTGCATGATTTTTTTGTTTTTCGGCACTTCGACGTCAACCGAACATGAGTACTGCGCAACCATCATTTCACCTTGTAATAGTCGTCTTTTTTGACTTTTGTCGTGAGTTTTCCAAACGAAACCTGCGCTTCACCGCGCTGATTTATCGCAACCAGTTTACCTTTCTTTTGCAAGGATTTGACAAAAACGTTGTCACCGATATGAAGTGGCGAATCATCTCTTACGTCTTCGACGACTGCTTCCTGCTCGTACTCGGCCTGAAGATTTTCAAGTTTCTTCTTGAGTTTTCTCGCGTCGAATAAATCTTTATCTTCGATTTGCGGTTTTGACAAAATTTCTTTTATCTGTTCAAGAACGTCGTTTGCTTCTTCAACACTGTTTTCGATGAGACGTTTCGTTTCTTTGCGGATATTCTCGTCAAGTTTTTTCGCGTTTTTCGGCGATGCGTTTTTTCTCCGCTTCCGCATCTTTCAAGGCTTTTGCCGCATTTTCTCTGTCTATGGACGCTTCGCTCACGAGTTCGGCCGCTTTCATACGCGTTTGCTCCGCGGCGGTCAGAACGCTGTCGAACTGGCGTTTTTCAAGAGAGATTTTACTTTTAGCGTTGTCGATGATTTCGTCGGATAAGCCGAGTTTCTTTGCAATCGCTAAAGCGTTTGACGAGCCGATTGCCCCCATAACGAGTTTGTACGTGGGACAGAACGTTTCTGCGTTAAACTCCATCGACGCGGCAACGACGCCTTTCGTTACTAGCGCGAATTCTTTCAAATCGTTGAAGTGCGACGTGACGAACGACTTGCAACCGACTTTTATAAGGTGCTGAGCAATGCTCACTGCAAGCGCCGCGCCTTCACCGGGATCTGTGCCTGCGCCGAGTTCGTCGAAAAGAACGAGAGATTTGTCCGTGATTACGTCAAGAATGGATATCGTGTTGCGGATATGAGACGAGAACGTTGACAAACTTTGCTCTATGCTTTGTTCGTCTCCTATATCGCTGTATACGCCGTCGAATATTGACAAATCAGCCTGTTTTGCCGGAATATATAGTCCGCTCATTGCCATAAGCGTGAACAAACCTACGAGTTTAAGCGTGACCGTTTTTCCGCCCGTGTTCGGACCTGTTATCAAAAACAGTTTTTCGTCTTTTTCAAGAGAGAGTGAAACGGGAACGACTTTATGTTGGTCGATAAGCGGATGTCTGCCGTCACGGATATGGATCAGACCGTCGTCGTTCAGCGTAGGTCTGACGGCCTTATATTCGCGTGCGAGTTGCCCTTTTGCAAAAATCATATCCATATCGACGATGATTTCGTACGACCAGGTTATGTTGTCCGCGCTTCCCCTAATGATTTCGGAAAAATTGCGCAATATGCGCTCGATTTCCATCTGCTCGTTGACGAGTTCGACTTTCAGTTCGTTGTTGAGCTCCACAATTTGCATCGGTTCTACAAAAAGCGTTGATCCCGATGCCGATTGATCGTGCACAAGCCCCGGTATCGTGCCTTTGCAATCGCTTTTCACGGGGATGACGTATCTGTCACCGCGCATCGTGATGATGCTGTCCTGCAAATACTTGGAATATTGCGGCGAAGTGATGAAAAGTTGCAATTTACTTCTCACGTTGTCGTTGAGTTTGCGGATACGAATTCTAATCTGTCTGAGTTCATTCGTTGCGTTGTCGGAAACTTCGGTTTCACTAAGAAAAGAAGCGAAAATTTTGTCTTCCAAAGGCTCGTTTTCGTAGAGTCTCGCCGCCATATCGAGAAGAATCGGGCAATCTTTCACTTCGAGAATAGTCTTTTTAAGGCGTTTTGCACAGCGTAAAGACCTGCCGACTTTCATAATTTCGGGAATTGACAGCACCGAACCTTTCTGCGCTTTTACAAGTATTTCCGTCAAATCGTCGACTGCAAAAGACGGCGATATGGAATACTCGAAAAGGACTTTGTCCGCTTCTGCCGTTTCGTCAAGTGCGTCTTTTGCCTGAGATATGTTTTCAAACGGCACGAGAGATTTCGCCTTTGCTTTTCCGCCTTGCGATTGAGCGAATTGCGAAAGTCGTTCGAGAATTTTCGGATATTCGAGTGTATTCAGACTTTTTGATCGAACATAGTATTTCATTTAATCATATCGTTGCGACGAATTTTTTGCTTTTCGCAACGGTACGATATTGTATGTTTGTTGTTTTATATCAAATGATATAATATTGTTTTTTACCGCAATTATTCACTGTTTAGTCGAATTTTTCGATAAAACGCACACGTACGTTTGCAAAAGCGGAATATGCGTTTTTCATCGTATTCCGCTTGCAAAAGTTGACGTTATCTTATTTTTGCTCCGACTTTGCGTTTAAGCACGTTGAGTATGCGTGCCATTTCCGTTGCGATTTCGTCATCGGTGAGCGTACGTTCCAAAGACGCGAACGAGAAACTCATTGCAACGCTCTTCTTGCCTTTTCCTATTTGTTCGCTCTTGTAGGTATCAAACACTTTCGCGTCGCAAAGATGCTTGATTTTTGCGTCTTTCACCGCTCCTATCATATCGCCTGCAAGTACGTCTTCGTTTACGACGACTGCAAGATCTCGTTCGATGTTCGGGAATTTGGAGAACGCAACGTATTTCTTCTTGTTGAGCAATTTGTCGCTGAATATCGCGTCGAGCGAGATTTCCGCAACGTACAAGCGTACGTCAACGCCGTAATTGTCTGCAACGTCGGGATGAATTTCGCCAAGGAATCCAACCGAATTGCCGTTTACAATCACTTCCGCGCTTCTGCCCGGGTGCAAGAACGGACGAGTAGAACGTTCGTATTTAACGTCGAGATGCAATGCTTCAAACGTTCTTTCAAGTGCGCCTTTGAGCGTGAAAAAGTCCACGTCTTCACCGTACATACCGATGCAAAGTCTTTGTTCTTCCGTCGGAAGTTCTTCGAGCGGAAGAGATTTGGGGAGATAAACGTTTGCGATTTCAAAGAGTTTTGCCGCCTTGTTGAAGTGCGTGATGTTGTATGCAAGCGTTTCTATCATGCTGTGCGTGAGCGTCGTGCGCATTACGCTGAGTGCTTCGCCGAGCGGGTTTACGAGTTTGATTGCGTTGCGTGCAGGATCGTTTTGTTCGAGTTTGAGTTGAGAAACGAATTTCGGAGACGTGAACGAATAAGTGACGCTCTCCGACAATCCGCATGCCGAAAGCGTGTCTTTGACAACGTTTGAGAATTTCATTCTGTCGCCGATGCCGCCTTGCGTGAGCGATGCATATTCAAAGAGAGTCGGCTTGATGTGCGAATAGCCGTATACTCTGATAAATTCTTCTGCGATGTCATTGACGCCGACGATGTCTTCTCTGTCTTCTTTCACCTTTGCGATAAGGCATTTATCGCCTTCCACAACTTCGATTCCAAGTCTTTCGAGAATGGTGATAAGAGTATTCTTCGGCACTTTGCAGCCGAGAATTTCCTGAAGTTTTTGGTGGTGAACTTGATTTCTCTCACCTTTTGATAATCGACTTTGACATCGATAAGACCGTCTACGATGTCGCCGCTTCCCGATTGATAAACGAGAGTGAGCGCACGCTTCAAGCCGTATTCCTGAGATGCGAAGTCAATGCCCTTTTCGTATCTTGCGGAACTGTCCGAGCGCAAGTTAAGCGCACGGGACGTACGTCTAACGTTGTCGCGGGCAAATTTTGCCGATTCGAACACGACTTCCGTCGTATCGTCCTTTATGCCGCTGTTTTCTCCGCCCATAACGCCTGCGACCGCAACGGGACGTACGCTGTCGCAAATCACGAGCATACTCGGATTGAGTTTGTTTTCTTTTCCGTCGAGAGTGACGATTGTTTCCCCTTCGTTTGCGTTGCGTACGACGATCTGACCGCCTTCGAGTTCGCGTTTGTCAAACGAGTGCATCGGTTGTCCGATTTCGGTGAGAACGTAGTTGGTTATATCGACGATATTGTTGATAGGTCTGATTCCAACCGCTCTCAATCTGGATTTTATCTTTTGCGAAGACGGGAAAACCTTGATATTTTTCACACCTGCCGCCATGTATCTCGGGCAAAGCGTCTGGTTTTCAACGTCAACATACACCATGTCGTTCACACTTCCGCCAACGGTTTTATAATCGATTTCGGGTTCTCTACAAGAAGTTTTGAGCGCGACTGCGACTTCTTTTGCCATTTTATAAATACTGTTGCAATCGGGTCTGTTTGCCGTGACGGATACGTCGAGAATCACGTCGTTGAATCCGAGCGCGTCAAGAGCATTCATACCGAGCGTCGTGCCTTCTTCAAAGCGGATGATGTCGCCCATCTTCTGCCCCTGCACGTCGTCTTCTGTCACACCGACTTCTTCGAGTCCGCAAAGCATACCTTCCGACATAACGCCGCGAAGTTCGCCTTTGACGATTTTGTGTCCGTCCGCAAGATTTGCACCGTCAAGCGCAACCGCAATAGTTTCGCCGCCCACAACGGGAACGTTGGTGACGACTTGTATGGCCTTCGTGCCGAAGTCGATTTGCGTGACGCGCAAACGGTCCGCATTAGGATGCTTTTCGACATTCACGATTTTGCCGACGACAACGGAAGTGGCTTGTTTGTTTTGATATATAATGTCTTCGACTTCGAAGCCGATTGCTACGAGTTTTTTAGAAAGCGTTTCGGGAGATACTTCCACGTCAACGTAATCTTTAAGCCATGAAATAGGAACTAGCATTTTTCATATCCCCCTTAGTTGAATTGTTTGAGAAAACGTACATCGTTTTCATAGAGTAATTTGATGTTCGGAATGCCGTATTTTATCATTGCGATACGGTCGATGCCGAAACCGAATGCAAAGCCGCTGTATACACTGCTGTCAATTCCGCACATATCGAGAACCGCCGGATTGACGATGCCTGCGCCGAGAATTTCTACCCAGCCTGTGCCTTTGCACACTCTGCATCCTTTGCCGTGACACATAGAGCAAGTCACGTCAACTTCGACGGACGGCTCTGTGAACGGAAAATACGACGGGCGCAAACGCACTTTCGTATCCTTTGAGAAGAGTTTTTCGGCAAAAGTCTGCAAGCAACCCTGCAAGTCGCCCATGGTGATATGCTTGTCGATTGCAAGTCCTTCAAACTGATTGAAAATCGGGCTGTGTGACGCGTCGTCATCGCTTCTGTAAACCTTGCCCGGAGAAATTATGCGGATAGGCGGTTGTTGCTTTTGCATAATACGCGCCTGCACTGCCGACGTTTGCGTGCGCAAAACGATATTGTCGTTGACATAGAACGTGTCCTGCATATCGCGTGCCGGATGGTCTTTCGGGACGTTGAGAAGTTGGAAATTGTAAAGGTCGCTTTCGATTTCGGGACCTTCGGCAACCGAAAATCCCATGCTCGTGAAAATCTCAATTAGTTCGCGAGTGATGAGAGTGAGCGGATGAAGAGTGCCGAGTCCCTTTGCGCCTGACGGCAAAGTTACGTCGATTTCTTCAGCTTTGAGACGAGCGAGTTTCTCTTCCTGCTCGATTTTTGCGGTCTTTTCGTTGAGCACGCTTTCAACGGCGTTTCTCAATTCGTTGACCATCTTACCCATATTCGGGCGTTCTTCTTTCGGGACGTTTGCCATATCTCTCATAAGAAGGGAGATTTCACCGCTTTTTCCGAGATATTTGACTCTGACGTCGGCAAGTTGTTGGCTTGTCGTCGCCTTTTCAATCATCTCGAGAGCGGCGATTTTGATGTTGTCCATCTTCTCTTTCATAAATTACTCCTATTTGTGCCTATGCGCATATACGCGCATACGAATAAAATACTAAAAAATATGATAACAATATAAACCGAATAAGTCAATCGCAAAACGCAAAAAGGGGCGAGTTTCGTCCCAAAACCGAGCAAATAAGCAAAATCGACTGTAAATTAAGTGTTATTCCACAACAACTAGTGAATCGCGCATGAATTTTCGGAAGCCTGATATAACTAGTGCCTTCTATCTTCGTGTCGTTGAGATATATCTCTCTCTTTTCTCCGCGGCAGATATGCAGATCATAATCTACGCCGTTTTCGCAAAAAGTGACGTCCGCCGAGTTCACTCCCCGAGGGAAGATGCGGAGATAAATGCAAAACTCCGTTCGCAGTAGAAATGCCGAAATTCATAGGTGAAAATTTATATATCGGCTCAAAAGCATTCTCAAAATCAATGATTTTTGAAATACTATCGATTGATTTTGACTTTTTATTATCTCCGAAATATAGATTCATCAATAAATCGGAACGTAATGCCGCTCCCAAAAGCGACGTGTCTTCCGATTGCGAAAACGTAGCGAAAAATTTGCCTAACACTGCCATTCTCTTCACTCGTGCGTGTCCCGAACTTGCGGTGTCAACGTATTTTTCAAGACGTATGGCGTACATAAATTCATCGAGATTTTCCTTGTCGCTGAGTTTTGAAAGCAAAGATAAAAAATTTATCTTACACTTCTCTTTCGCATTTGAAAAGATCGGGAATTTATCGAGAATTTCAAGTGGAGAATACAGCTTTGAAAAGTCGTAATTGAGAACGTCGGCTATAGACGTCAACACGTTTACATATGTCGAATACAATTCGTCTATTACGGAAACGATGTCGTTTAGTCCTGTCGATACCGAATAATTTGCTTCTATCGCACAAAGGCTCAAAAACAATTTTGACTTCGAATACTTTGAAAACTTTTTATTTGTTGCGCTCAAACCTTCGTCCCCCACGTATTTACTTGCGATTTTCATAACTTTCGCAATCGTATGCAAATCTTTGTATATGAAATACAATTTTTCAAGCAAAACGTACAAAAACGCCTGTTTCATTGACATAATTTCAAGGAAAGTAAGTGTTCTAAACTCGTTGTGGCGTTCAACTACCGCTTGCACTCTGTCGCCGTCAAAAACGAATCTGTCGGACGAGAGACAAAATGACGCAATCAGCGTTGCGCGCGCTTTATTATTAACAGAAGGCAAATTGCACAATTTTTCGAAATCTACTTTTTCCAGCATCTGCACAGGATTTTCGTCTTGTAAAAAATCGTCGAAAATTCCCTTTATACTTTTTTCGTTTAAGCAATAATCTACAAAACGAGATACCGCGTAAATACTTTTGGGCGTTTTGCGTTGCGCTGCCTTTGGGAAGCGGCATACTTCTGACAAATTTTTTTGCTTCTTCGTTAAAATCATTGTCTGATATGAAAATCGCAAATCGATCGCGTTCTTTCGTGCGCGTAATTGCGTAAAGCACTATAAAAAAACGACAACGATTGCAGTTATTGCGTACACCATGCTCTAATTGTTGCCAAAACGGCAAGTTTTCAATCTTTCTGCCGAAAAATACAGTAAATTAGGCGTTTTGATTGATTTATTTTAAAATTTGTGTTTTAATTTTCTTGCGAGTTAGCCAGACGGTCGCATGAAATATTTGAGGAAAGTCCGAGCATCATAGGGCAAGGGTGCCGGGTAACTCCCGGTGAAGGCGACTTCAAGGACAGTGCAACAGAAAGAAACCGCCGCGCAAGCGGTAAGGATGGAAAGGCGAGGTAAGAGCTCACCCGCAATTTGGCAACAATGCGCGATGTAAACCCCACTCGATGCAAGAACGGGAGTACGAAAAGCGGCCCGCAAACTCCCCACTTCGCTTGAAACGTGCGGAAACGTACGTTCTAGATAGATGACCGTCCAATACAGAACTCGGCTTACAGACTAATCTCGCACGTGAAAAAGGAAGGCGCAAGAACCTTCCTTTTTCAATCCCGTTAACACTCATATTTTATCCTATAAACATGTTTCGTTTCAAAATATTCGCAAGACAAACTATATATATTTGATGTAAAGTTTTATATGTAAAAAGCGGCATTACGATGAAATAGAATGCCGCTTTTTATGTTTTAGTTTAGAACAAATCGATTTTTCTTTTGCAAGAGATTTTTTGCATCTTTCAGATAGGAGTTATTTTACAAGAGACTTTTTGTATCTATCCGCCCACGCTTTCATCTCTTTTGCGTGCGGCACTGCAAATTGCGAATAATCGTTGCCGCCGATAAGTCTTGCCACTTCGTCCGTATCGTCTTCGAGCAAATTGATGTGCGTGAGAGTTTTGCCGTTTTCGGTGGATTTTGCAATCAGATAATGATTGTCAGCCATTGCGGCAAGGCTCGGCATGTGTGTAACCGCAATAACTTGCCTGTCACGAGATATATTGCACATCTTCTCGGATACGACAGCCGAAATATTGCCGGATATGCCCGTGTCGATTTCGTCGAACACCATAGTGCCGATACCGTCGACACCTGCGACGATATTCTTGAACGCAAGCATAAATCTTGACATTTCGCCGCCCGAAATTATCTTTGCAAGCGGTTTCATAGGCTCACCAACGTTTGCCGAGAACAAAAACTCGATTGTGTCCGCGCCGTTTGCGGATATTTGGTCAACGTCGTCTGTGGTGACAAAATCCACATTGAAGGTCGAACCGCCCATACCCAAATCTTTAAGCTCGCGCGTGATGTCGCTCTCAAACTTGTTTGCGACTTCATGTCTAAACTCGGTGAGTTTTCGTGCAGATTTTTCGAGATTTTTCTTTGCGGTCTCTATTCTGTCTTGCAGTTCTTCAACCGTTTGTGCCGCCCCCGAGAGCAATTCCGCTTCTTTCTTTGCATCTTCGTAGAATCTTTGCAGATTTTCAAAGTTTCCGCCGTATTTGTGCAATATGTTGCGCACAACTTCCAGTCTTTCTTCGATTTTTTCTGCGCTTCTGACGTCAAAGTCGAGTTTTTCAAGCATATCGGATAACGTGTCGGCAATGTCCTTAATCTCGATTTTCGCGTCGTCGAGCCTATCGATAAGCGGACCGATACTGTCGTCGTATGCAGATATAGTTCCGAGAAGCGACGAAGAATTCTTTATCGACGCACTCACGGAGTTTGAATCGTATCCGTCAAGCGTATTCTTTGCCTCGCCGAGTGCGGAAAGGATTTTCTCCATGTTGCGAATACGTTTGCGCGCTTGAAGAAGTTCGTCTTCTTCACCGTCTTTTACGTCCGCCTTTTCGATTTCGTCAATTTGGAAAGTGAGAATATCGAGTTTCCTTTCTCTTTCGCTCTCGTCACCGAAACGCGACAATTCACGCTTCAAAGATACGTATTCGGCGTGATAGTTTGCCACGTCTTCTTTCACTTTTACGATTTTTGTCGCGCCTATATCGTCAAGCAGTTTTATGTGATTTGCGCTTTTTAGAAGCGACTGATGTTCGTGTTGACCGTGAATGTCTACGAGCAATTCCGTGAGACCTTTCAGAATTGACAAGGTTGAAATTCTGCCGTTTATTCTGCATTCGTTTTTTCCGTCAACGCTCATTTTTCTGCGAATGATGAGAACGTCTTCACACTCGACACCGATATCGTCGAGATATGCCGAAACCGACGGATTGAGATAATCTTCAAACACTGCCTGAACGATCGCGTGGTCCGTGCCATAGCGAATAAGCGACTTGTCGGCTCGCTCGCCCAACACAAAATTGAGCGAGTCTATGATGATAGACTTACCCGCACCCGTTTCACCGCTCAGAATGTTCAAGCCGTTTTTGAGTTCCAACTCCAACTTATCGATGAGCGCAATGTTTTCAATTGTCAGTTGTGCTAACATATATCGAAAAAATTATCAGTTGTAAATGCGATTTGCTTCGAGAAGGTCTTCAAGACGTCTGCGAATGGTGTCAACGTGTTCAACGCCGTCAACTGCAACGAAAATTGTATTGTCGCCTGCAACAACGCCGAGAACTTCGTCGTAGGAAAGTTTGTCGATGAGTTCCGCCGCAGGACCCGCACTGCCGATTTCCGTTCTCAAAACAATCAAATTGCCCGAACTCTTGATAGAGATAACGGTGTTTTTGAACATATTGAGATATTTGTCTGCCGCCGACGTTTCTTTGGTCTGTTGCGCGGCGTATTTATAATGTCTGCCGTCTGCGGAAAGGGTTTTGATAATACCCATATCCTTAATGTCGCGCGAAACGGTCGCCTGCGTAACGTTGAAACCTTCGCTGCGTAAATAATCGACGAGTTCTTCTTGAGTGTCAATGTCGTGTTTGGAAATGATGTCCAAAATCTTGAGTTGACGATTTGCTCTGGCCATAATAGTCACCTTATCCTTCGGTGCACTCCGTAGTGCCCCACCTGTTCATCTTTTTCAGTAGTTTTTTATAAAAATCGTCTTCGCCTGAGCGGACGAATTTTGCCGTTTTTGAAGATTTTTCAACGGTTACGACCCCGCCTTTTTCAAGTGTATACGTGCTGTTGCCGTCAACGCAAACGCATGCACAATCACCTTTAACTTTGAGTTCCACTTTGGAATCCGCACCAACAACCAACGGTCGTGAATGTAAAGAGTGCGCGCAAATCGGGTTTATCACAAAAAGCATACACGTTCGGCGCGAGAATCGGACCGCCCGCCGACAACGAATATGCCGTCGAACCGGTCGGAGACGAAACTATTGCTCCGTCGCTGTGGTACGAATCGACAAATTTGCCGTCAACGTACACGTCTACATATATGGGACGTGACGAAAGCGAACGAATCACAACTTCGTTGAGTGCGCGCTCGGAAATTCCGCTCGAAGACTTCACGCAAAGAAGCATTTTTTCTGTCAAATCTGAAGATTTCAACACGGATATAATCGATTGCGAATCGACGTCTTTTTCGTATTCCGCCAAAAAACCGAGATTGCCAAGGTTTACGCAAAGCAAAGGAATATTCTTGTCTGCAACCGCTCTTACGACTTCGAGAACCGTGCCGTCTCCGCCGAAAACCAACACTTCGTCTTCGTCGGTAATTTGAGACGCGTCATCGAGAACAGACAAAGAAAAGCTGCCGTCTCTTTCGATGTCGGCAAGCACGTGAGCGCGTATTTCGCTCGATTTCATATCTTCTTTGGTGATGACTGCAAGTTTCTTTTTCATAATGCATATGCATTATACATCAAAAAAAATGAATATTCAAGCATAATGGCGTTTTTGTTTATAAAAATTGCATAAAATTTACAAAATATGCAGTAACACGAATTTACTTTCATGTTTTACGCATGTCGTGATTTAAGATTATTCATTATTTTGTGAGATTAAACGGCGCATTTTGAGTGATAGAGTTGACATATTATCGTCAAATTGTATAATAAAAGTATGTTATATCTACTTTTGAGCATAACCGAATTTGCAACAAAACTCGTATCCGCACTGTCGGGTATCGTTTTGGCAATCATAATTTTGGTCATAATCGTCACGGCAAAGAACAAAAAAGCAAAGAACCGCTCGTCCCTGCAAAAGCCAAGAACGGTCAAAATGCGGATGCCGACTGCAAGGACAAAAAGAAGAAAAAAGTCAAAGAAAGGCAAGGATAAAACAGGCATCGATAGCGAAAATTCGCATGGCGCCGCAAACGAAAGCAACGCCGACGCAACCATAGCGGACAATGCAACGGACAAAGCAAGCGACAACGCTCAATCTGCAGGTACTCAGCAAAAATAATTTCAATCACACTTCACTTTGCCATAACAATGATTATTGCAAAAAATCAAAATCAGAGCCATATATAAAGCGACCAAACGGTCGCTTTTGTATTAAATAAAAATGACAATTTTAGTTAAATTAAAATATATCATATGATATAAAAGCACTATTCAGTGGCATTTTGAGACTTTTTGAGATATAAGAGATATTCCACGTTTTTATACTCGTATCGTATTGGTGATGTTGTTAAGCCCAGGATTTCAAAGCCGACAGAGATTGCAAACGAACGCACTTTTTCTATTGCGCGCTTGCGGAGTTTTTCGTCGGTGACTATACCGCTTTTGTTGAGTGCCGAACGGTCGAGTTCAAATTGCGGTTTTATAAGCACTATCGCTTCACCGCCGCTTTTTAGAACGCGATACATTTCTTTGAGAACGTATTCGAGTGATATGAAGCTCAAATCACTGCAAAGAAAATCAACTGTCGGAAAATTCTGTGGCAATTCGCGGGCGTTTGCACGAAGAAAATCAACCTTTCCGCTATTTAGGAGATTTTCCGGTAATGCGCATTCGGCAACGTCAACCGCTATAACACGCTCTGCTCCGTGGCGAAGCAAACAATCCGTAAACCCGCCGTTTGAGCAACCTATATCGGCACAAATCTTGCGTTGCACGTCAACGGAGAAGTCTTCAAAGGCTTTTTCGAGTTTGTATGCGCCTTGCGATGCGTAACCGTCGTCGTTTTTTACTTCGATTACGTTTTTCTCGTCAACGTCAAGCGAAGTTTTGCTTGCAATCTTGCCGTCAACCAAAACGCACCCCGTCTTCACAAGATTTTCGGCGTAGGTGCGTGATTTTAGGTTGTATTTCGTTTGAAGATATTTGTCGAGACGCATTATTGTTTGTCGCCTTGTGATTTTTGTTTCTTATCGGTTGTGTGTTGCCTGGACGCATTTTCAACATTGCCGTCCTGATGTTTGTCGAATTTATCGTTTTCGGAACTTTTTTCGTGCGCCTTCTGCTCTTGTTTCGCTGCTTTTTCTTTCTGTCTGATTTTGCGTTCGTCTTTTGAGAATATCGCAATAACTCGTGCAACGAACATGACGAAATCCTTTGAATTGCTTATTGCGATTCTCTTCATAAACGCTTTTCCGCCGATTGTGAGTGCGGATACTATTGCCGAAACGGCGATAGAAAGCACGATTTGCCACGTTTCAGTGAGTTGCATGGTGATTTTTACGACTAGAGCCGCAGAACATGCACCGGATATAATGCTGAAAATATCGCCGATTATGTCGTTGCATACGCTTGACACGGTATCGCTGTTTTTCACGAGATTAAGCGCGGTTTTCGCCCCGTACACTTTACGCGAGGCCATAGATATTATCGGTGTTACGTCGCAGGAAGTAACCGCAACGCCAATTGCGTCAAAAACAATACCCGAAATAATCAGGAACGCAAGCAGCACAATAACGATAATAAGTTGATCGGCGTTTTCTACGAGATTGCTGATGTACGAAAAAAATGCGGATAAAACGAGCGAGATTATCGTTGCCTTTATCCACCAAAGATTGCGCTTTTTCTTCACAGGCTTTTTCTTTTGTCGGCGTCCTGGTCTTTTGCGCTTTTTTGTTTCTGCGTCGCAACGTTTGCTGAAACTTTTTCAATCAAAACGTTTTTTTGAGCATCTGCCACGCTCGAATCGTTCTTTTCTCCGTTTTGAGCAAAAGAAGAAACGACATTGCATTGGGTGCCGTCTGATTTTTCGGATTGAGTTTGGTTTTCTTGGAAATTCGATAAACCGTCAGGCGAATCCGGTGACGGTTTTTTAGAAGATATATTTGAAGCGTCCGCTTCGTTTTGAGATTGATTTTGCACAAAGCACCTCAAAATTGTAGTTAAGATAAAATGGTGGCAACAACATGGGTAAACCTTGCGCCATAGGTTCGGTAGGTTTTCCCTGCATCGAAACTCGTCGTCGCCGTCCGAGAAGTTTCCTATCACTCGATGCATCTCAAAGAGAAACCGAATCGCCACTTAGAGCACACTATAATCCCCACGCTGTCTCGATTGAACAGTCTAGAAGATTTCCTTGACAGATCCCGCCCGCCCTTATCTTTTTTTGCAGCGTGGATTTCATCGAGCAATCACCGTCGCGTATTGGCCATACGAAAAGGCGTGGTTCCCGATTCCCTGCACGTCACTCAAAGCAGGCTACACTGTACACAGCATTTTTACACACCGCATATCAGGTTTCACCCCAGTCAGTAGACCGATGTTACGCCGATCCACCGAGTTGGGTCTCCACGGAGATTGGTACGGGATTTGCATGCCGTTGCAAGCCGCCCAAAGTCCTTAACTCCCAGCAACAGCCCCAATTTGGGCAAAAGAAGCCGTCACCAGAAACTTCATCGATATGCCCTTCGGCGATATTTTACCCCCGCCTCCGAGTCGGTGAGATCTGACTAGAATACTGCACCACCATTGTGATTATATTATACATTTATTAGAAAAAATGTCAACATACAACTATATAGCGACTGAAAAATTTAGATTTTATTAAGATTTTAACTGTTTATCGTCACTTTTTCGATTTTTTCGATAAAATCGTCAACTTTCGAACGAGAGCAATGCGTGAGTGCAAGAAGTTCGTTGAGTGAAAGATTTGACAATCCGCCGGCATAAGATTTTGCATTTTTGAGCACTTCCCCGTTCATTTGCAAGCCGAAGATGGGGGTAACGGATATACCGCTTTGTTTCGTGCCGATAAAGTCGCCTGCACCGCGCATCGAAAAATCGACTTCGGCAAGATATTGACCGTCGTTGCTCTTCTCAAGCGTGGACAATCGTTCGATAGCTTTTTTCGCCTTTGTTTGAAGAATAAAGTATGCAATTTGCAGGCGAGCCGTCTCGACCTACTCTTCCGCGCAACTGATGCAAGGATGCCAGCCCGAATCTGTCGGCGTTCAGTATCAGGATTTCGCTCGCTTTTGTGTCAATGCCAACTTCAATAACCGTCGTCGCAACCAAAAGACTGGTTTTTCCGCTTGAAAAATTGCGCATAGCGGCTTCTTTTTCGTCGTTTGAGAGTTTTCCGTGCATAATCGAGCAGGCAAAACCGTCGAAATAACCGCCATAATCGCGCATAAAACTCTCGATTGACATCAAATCGTTACCTTCCGCGTCAACTATCGACGGGCAAACGATAAATGCTTGTTTGCCGTTTTTCAAACTGTCGATAATTCTTTTGAGAGCGTCGTCTATATCAATCGTAACCGTCGTTTTCACGTTGGTTTTCGCGCTTTCTCTTTTTTCTATGCGCGAAATTGCAATATCGTCGTAAAACGTCAAAGCCATAGAACGCGGAATGGGAGTTGCCGTGAGACTTAAAACGTCGCGCGCCCCTTTCTTTTCGAGTTTTGCCCTGTCGTTCACACCGAAACGATGTTGCTCGTCTATTATTGCAAGAGACAAATTTTTGTATTCGACATCTTCTGAAACGATTGAATTCGTGCCTATTATGCAATTGATAGAGCCGTCTTTAAGTCCGGATAAAATGCGTCTTCTATCTCCTGTCGTCGTAGAACTTGTAAGCAGTGCGAAATTTATGCCGAGCGCATTCGCAATCTTTGCAAATTTTTCCGCATGTTGTTTTGCAAGAATTTCCGTCGGAGCCATAAGTGCGCATTGCTTATGAGCAAAAGCACACAAATAAATGGCAAAAAAAGCAACGGCAGTTTTTCCGCTTCCGACGTCTCCGCTGACTATTCTTGACATATTAAACGGAGAAACCAAGTCTTGCATTATGTCTTCAAATGCTTGCGTTTGTGTTATTGTCGGTGCAAAACCGAGTGCTTTTTCAAAGTTAACTATTCTAAAATTTGAAAGATTATAGAATACATTTCTTGATTTTTGCGAATTGTCACGAAGTTTTCTGTATATAGACAACATAATCGCAATATCAATCGAAGCAAGCGCATTCACTGCTCTTTCTGCCGTCTGAACGTTATCGGGGCGATGTGCAAGCTCAAAACAAGTTGCAAGATCTTTGCTGACTTTCGACAAGGTCGAATCATCATACTTTACGTTTTTGAGAGTGTCGAGCGCAGAATATACGATGTTCTTGTATGCGTTTTGTCCAAAAACGCCACGGAGCGGATACACCGTGTATATGCCGTCAAGTTTTGAAATTTTCTCTGCTTTTTCAAGGGACGGATTGACAACCGAAAGCGAGCCTATATCATTTGAAAGTCTTGTGAGCAATCGATAGTTTTGACCGATCTCGAAACTGTCGTGCAAAAACGGCATGTTGTAAAAAGTGGATATGAAGAAAATGCGATTGTCGTCAAGATTGTCCGAGAACGTGACAAAAAAGCTTCTTTTGCCGCGCATGGAGACGGCAGAAACTTTTTCCACCCTGCCTTCAAAGAGTGCAAGCTGCCCCGGCTCTGCATCCAGCACTTTGACGGGAGTTTTCAAGTCTACGTATTTTCTCGGCAAAAATGAAAAGACCTCGAACACGTTGTTTATGCCAAGGTCATGAAGTTTTTTTATCGTGGCGTCTCCAACGCCTTTTACGTCTTTTAACGTCAACATACTATGTATTTTTGTCGTTTCTCGTTGACCGCGATATGAAAGATATTCCCTTTTGTATCGGACAACTGTTTTTATTCGGCAGAAATGACGTAATAATAATGCGGTTGTCCGCCGTAATAGCAAGCGGTTTCCACGTCGTCGAGTTCTTCCGAAACTTTTGCCATAAGCGCTTCGGCTTGCTCTTGTGTTACGTCTTTTCCGTAGTACACGGACACCATATCTTTGTCTTTTGCGACTTTCTTTATGGTTGCCAAAGCGGTTTCTTCAACGTCCTGACTTTTCGCAACTATGCGCTTGTCGCAAATACCGATGATATCGCCTTCCTTGACGGAATATCTGTTCATTCTTGTCGAACGCACGGCGTGAGTGACTTCTGCGCACTCGACACCTTCGATTGCGCCGCACATACTGTCAAAGTTCTCTTCGCAAGTCGCATCGCCGTCAAAAGCGAGAGATGCGGCTATGCCCTGCGGCATATTGGTGGTGGGAATCACGTACACTTGCGCCTTTGCAAGCTCTTTGGCTTGGTTTGCGGCAAGAATGATGTTGGAGTTGTTGGGAAGAACAAACACATTCTTTGCGTGAGCGTCATTGACCGCTTTCAAGATGTCGTCAACCGATGGGTTCATGGTCTGACCGCCTTCGACTATTATGTCAACCATAAGGTCTTTGAAGATGTTTGCCATACCGTCGCCCGAGCAAATTGACACGAGCGCATAATCTTTGAGTTCGACTTCTTCGGCTTTTTGGTCATTGGCATGTATTTTGCGGTTTTGCTCAACCATGTTCTCGATTTTCACGCCGTCGAGTTCACCCAGAGTCAACGCCATTTTAAGCGCGCGATCGGGATGATTTGTATGAACGTGAGTTTTGACAAGGTCAACGTCTCCGATGACAAGCACGCAATCGCCTATCGTCATCAAATAGTCGCGGTATTTGTCAATTGACGCCGTTGTGACTTCGTTTTTAAGGTGCGTAATGAAATATTCCGTGCAATACTGGAAGGTGATGTGTTCGTAGTCGTTTTCAAGCGGGTCGAAGTCGTTTGCCGCGGTATCCGGCTTGATATCGTCCATTTGCGGAACGTGTCCGCCGCTTATCATCACGAGTTCTTCTCCGACGAGCGTGCGATACATACCGTCGAAAATAGTAACGAGTCCGCGACCGCCTGCGTCCACAACGCCTGCCTTTTTGAGAACGGGAAGCATCTCGGGTGTCTTTTGCAAAATCTCTTCGCCTGCGTCGATAACGCGCTTGAAAAATTCTTCAAAAGTGAGTTTTTGGAGCGGCTTGCGTTTTGCGCTTCTTCCGCCATAACCCTTACGACCGTGAGAATCGTGCCTTCTTTGGGTTTTGTGACTGCGCCGTATGCGATTTCAGTGCCTTTTTGAGACATTCGGCAAACGTTTTCGCAGTCAGTTCCGCCTTTCCTTCGAGAGCCACGGCAAAACCGCGGAATATTTGCGATGATATAACGCCCGGAGTTCCCCCTTGCGCCTTTGAGCGCGCCTTTTGAAAATGCGAGCGCGATTTCGTCTATAAGCAAAGACCCGCAAGCGTTGGCTTCACGCATAGCCGAAGCGACGGTGAGAGACATATTCGTGCCTGTGTCTCCGTCCGGAACGGGAAATACGTTGAGTTCGTCCACGGTGGCGCGGTTCATCTCAAGAGCCTTTACGCCGCCTGCGAGCATTTCTTTGAATTTTAGTCCGTCAATTCTTGTCATTCTATATACCTGATTACACGCGGATTCCAACGACGTTGACGTGGACGCGTTTTACACGCATTCCCGTGAACGTTTCAAGCGAAAACTTGACCGCGTCGGCGAGTGATTTTTTACTGCTTCGATGTTGATACCAACTTTGAGTATGACAAACAACTCGACGTATATAAGGTTGTCGACCGTCTGAACGATCGCACCTTTGCCGAGTTGTTCTTTGCCGAATATTTGGCTGAAATTATCGCTGAAACGACGTGATACGAGATCTACCACGCCGTAACATTCCTGTGCAGCGTGACTTGCGACGGTCTGCATCGCGTCTTCGCTGATGGAAATTTTGCCGAATTTGTTTGAAGTTGATAGCGACATAAACTCTACCTTTTCATAAATATTACTATATAAGAAGTTTTTTTGCAACTAAATGACAAATTTTGTGCAAATCAGTTGCAAATCCCGTTTATATTTGCTAGAATAACTATCGTTCAAATTAGGAGGTACAGTAATATGTCCAGAGTTTGTAGTGTGTGCGGAAAAGGCAGAATGAGCGGAAACGCAGTCAGCCACAGCAACAGAAAGACCAGACGCAGTTGGGCTCCCAACGTCCAAAAAGTCAAAGTCAACACTCCTACCGGCGGAGTTGAAGATCAATACGTTTGCACGCGTTGTCTCCGTTCAGGCAAAGTTGACCGTGCGTAATTTCTGTCTGTAATATATATGTAGCAAATCAAAGTCAGCCTTCCTACAAAGGAAGGCGTTTTTTTGTTGTATAATTTATCTCTTCTCCGCTCGTTTTGGATATACGAGACTTTCCGCTTAAATCAATTTTTGTCGGTATCTTTTTTCTTGAATGACGAAAAGAATTTTAGTATTGCTTTGATAAATTTCGGCGGATTGATGCAGATGATTTTATTCATAAAACTCCCCTTGTTTTTTTTTACAACTTATGCAATAGGGCTTATAAACGTGAAAAAAGAACGGAAAATCCGTCCTTTTTCTTTTTATACCCTTTGCTACTGCAAATTTGTAGATAAACTTTTATGTTTTTTGCAGCTTATGCGTGCAATTTTCTTATAGTCAGTTCCGGATTTTCGGACTTAAACACCGCACTGCCCGCAACGACGACGTCCGCTCCTGCCGCTTTAATTTGAGATACGTTGTCTTCACACACTCCGCCGTCAACTTCGATGAGATAGCGGTATCCTTTATCCTTTCTTTCTTCTGCTCCCATGCGCACTATATCGAGTCTGTCCGGCATAAATTTCTGACCGCCGAATCCTGCTTGAACGGTCATAACGACGAGCATGTCTATTTGCGAAAGATACGGCTCGACGATTGAAAACGACCGGTCGGCATTGACCACGAGTCCGCACTTTTTACCCTTCGATTTGACTGCGTCGATAGCACCCTGAACGTTCTTTGACGCGTCCGGGTGGAATGTGACGATATCCGCGCCCGCATCGCAAAAAGCACCGACGTATTTTTTCGGGTAAAGTTATCATAAGATGTACGTCGATTGTAAGATTCGAGTTTGCCTTGAGTGCTTTCACCATAGGCATACCGAAAGTGATGTTCGGCACGTACACGCCGTCCATTACGTCACAATGCACGATATCCGCGCCCCACTTTTCAATGGCTTTTACGTCTCTTTCCATATTGCCGAAGTCCGCAGACAACATTGACGGTGCAACCAACATATCTTTTCTCCTTTTTTTGTTTTATAAACGTTTGTGACGGTGTTTAGCCGATTGCACAAACCGCAAATCAGTCGTATTTGTTTTCTCTTCTGTCGACAAGCTCCTGATAAATCGTCTTATATCTATCGTATCTGCCGACGCCGATTTCCTTGCCAACATGCGCTTTTACCGCGCAATCGGGCTCAAACGTGTGCGTACACATATTGAAACGACAATCTTTTCTGAACTCTTCCAAATCGTCAAAATACAAGCGAAGATTTTCGGGCTCAACGTCAACCGTTTCAAGCATGGAAAAACCGCATGTATCTACGAAATATGTATTCTCTTCCACGTGGAATATTTCGGTCTTTCGAGTGGTGTTTTTGCCACGTTTTATTTTGCGTGTGAGTTCGCCGACTTCAAGTTCGTCACTGTCGAGAATCGCATTGAGAATACTGCTCTTTCCCACCGCCGATTGTCCTGCAAAACAAGCAGTTTTGCCACGCGCTTCGTTAACGAGCAATGATACGTTTTCACCGGTTTCCGCACTGCATTCAATGATTTTTAGAACGTTTTCGTATTCACTCGTATCTATATGTCCCGTGTCGCACTTGTTCTTCACGAGTATCGGAGTTATGCCTTCAATTAGGCAATTGACGATGACTTTGTCAACGAGCAGGAAATCGGGTTCGGGTTCTGGCGCAACGACGATGAAGCAAACGTCCACGTTGCTCACGTACGGGCGAATGAGACGATTTTTTCTCGGTTTCACTTCTTCGATGACGAAACTGTCACGCTCTTTTGCGATGCTGACGTAATCGCCGACGTAAATTATGCCGTCGTTTTTGAGACGTTTGCGTGCGAAACAAACCTTGACGTCGCCCTGTACGTCAACGAAAAATTTCGATGCAACCGCTTTTATGACTCTTCCGTCAAGAATTTTCTGTGCCATTTTGTCCTTTATTCGCAATGTGCTCTATTTGCTTGTTTTTGTGTGAAAATTTGCGCTTATATCAATCCTTTTTCTCGGATATTTCTCCGTTTTCTTTGAGATATCTGCGGCGAAGTTGTCCGCACGCGCCTTCGATGTCGTTGCCAAGACTCTTTCTTATCGTTGCCGAAACGCCGAGTTTTTCGAGTTTTTGAGAAAATCTTCCGTGGCGTCTACACTCGGCGCTTCGTGATCGCGCTCTTTGACTTCGTTGAGCCGTATGAGATTGACGTGAGACGGAAAACCTTTCGTGAGCCGAGCGAGTTCTCTTGCGCAAGCGTCGGAATCGTTTTCGCCTTTTATGAGCGTGTACTCGAAAATCACGCGCCTTCCCGTTTTTTCAAAATAGTATTTTGCACAGTCAACGAGTTGTTTTACGCCGTACGCCTTGTTTACGGGCATTAGCGCGCTTCGCAAATCGTCGAAGGGAGCGTGCAGTGATATGGAAAGCGTAACTTTGTGTCCCGAATCGGCAAATTTGCGAATTTTGTCGCAAAGACCGCTCGTTGACAAAGATATGTTGCGCTCGCTTATGTTTATTCCGCCTTCCTTTGACACTTCGTCAAGGAATTCAAGCACGTTGTCGTAGTTGTCAAACGGCTCGCCACTTCCCATAAGCACGAGATTCGTGACCGCTCTCGTTTTCGCCGTGCCGCCGTTATCTCGATTGACGGCTATAACCTGTCCGAGCATCTCGGCAGGCGTGAGATTGCGAACGAGTCCGTCTAGCGTACTTGCGCAAAACGTGCACCCCATTCTGCATCCGATTTGCGTGGAAAGACAAAGCGTATTGCCATAATCGTGCGGCATATACACGCCTTCTATGAGCTGGTCATCGAGACGGAAAAGATACTTTTTAGTGCCGAGTTTGCCTTGAAAAACTTCGAGAATACTCACGGGATTTGCAACGTAATGCTCTTTCAGATACTCTCGGTATTCCTTTTTGAGCGAAGTCATTTCGTCAAAGTCCTTACCGTCCATCAAAAAGCCGTAAATTTGCGACGCAGTGAACTTCGGCATATCGGGAATGAGCGCGGCAATTTGTGCCTTGTCCATGCCAAGCAAACTTATTTTTGAAACGTCGCTCATTTTGCTCTCCTAAATTTTGCAATGAAAAATCCGTCGTATTCCGCATGCGGTAGGATCTGAATCATTCCGTCGTTGTCAACGTATTTTCCGCCGTCAACGTCTTTAAGACCGCAGATTTTTTCAAGCGAAAATTCTTTTCCTATCTCGCTTTCGAGAAATTTATGCACTATATCTTCGTTTTCTTCTTTGAACAGCGTGCAGGTGGAATACACCATTTCGCCGCCCTTTTTCACGTACTTTGCTACGTTCGATATTATTGCGAATTGAGTCTTCGAGATGTCTTCTTCGCTCTCGTCGGTGCGCGTCAGAAAAACGTCGGGATGTTTTTTATACGTACCGAAACATGAACACGGAGCGTCCACGAGAACGCCGTCGAATCTCTCGCACATATTCTCGTCAAACACCGTTCCGTCGGCTTTTATTGCCTTGACGTTCGGCACGTGCATACGGTTTTTGTATTTTTGGATGAGTGCAACTCTATGCTCGTGAATATCGCACGCGGTGATATGAGAATGGGGACAAAGTTCACCCATATAAACGGCTTTTCCGCCGGGTGCCGAGCATACGTCAAGAAGAGTTTCTCCGTCGTTTGCTCCCAGTGCTATGACGGCAAGCATACTGGACGGTGACTGATACGTCACAAGACCTTTGTCGAACATACGCCCCACAGCGTCGGTTGCACGCACGATATATCCGCCCACTTCGCTTTTCTCATACGGCGTTTTGGATTTTTTGAGCAAAAACTCAACGTCCCGGCAAGTGGCAAGTCGAGAATTGACTCGTATATGTTCGCTGTCACGCACGGGTTCTTGCAACGTTGAAAGCGTAACGTCCTTCCCGTATTGCGCAACCATTTTGTCGATAAACCATTGCGGTTTTGAATATGTCACGGACAAATAGTTTTCGTCGTTTTCGCTAGGCATCGAATATTTGCCGTCCGCAACTTTTTTCAATACCGCGTTGACAAATCCGCTTGCGCCGCCTTTGCCAATCGCCTTGCACACTTCCACGCACTCACTGACAATCGCGAATTTCGGAACGTCGGTCAGATTGCATAGTGCGTAAACGCCGATTTTGAGAAGATAATATATCGAATTTTTAGGTTTCTTTTCAAGCAACTGTGCAAGAACATAGTCTATTTTTACGTTCTCTTCCAGCACACCGTAAACGAGACGCGTTGCCATGTCGCTTACGTTTTCTCCGTAAAACGCCATATTGCTGTACGTGCCGTCAGTGAAAACTTTTGTGAGTATTCTCAGTGCCTGTCCGATGTGTTTTCTCATTTGTTTTTCTTATATTTTTAGATTATCTAACGATATATTTAACGATTTTAAGCGAAAATCGTGCCGACGTTGATTTTTCTTCCGAGAAGAAATTGCGTATCGTCCATACGCTTCGAGCCTTCGAGTTGAATGACGTGAAGACGAATAAATCCGTCCGCGACTTTCACGATTAAACCGTGATTTTTATCCGCAAGGACGACTTCACCGAATTTTGCGTTTTCAAATTGCTCGTTTGACTTTTGCAAATCGGAAAGTTCGACTTTTTCGACATCGAAGATTTTGAGTGTTTTTTCACCGATGTGCGTGTAAGCAGACGGCCACGGCGTCATACCTCGCACGAAACAATCGATTTCTTTTGCGCTTTTTGAAAAATCGACGAGTCCGTCGCCTTTGTTTATCATGCTGCAATGCGTGACTTTGCTTTCGTCTTGAGGTGTAAACGTTGCTTTTCCGCACTCGACGAGCGATATTGCTTCGACTATTGCTTCTCCGCCGAGTATCGCAAGTCTGTCGAACAACTCGCCTGCCGTTTCTTTTTTGCCGATTTCGGTTTCTTTTTTCAAGCAAAACGTCGCCTGCGTCAACCGCTTTTACGGTTTTCATAATGGTTATGCCGGTCTTTTCGTCTCCGTTGATAATCGACCATTGGATAGGCGACGAGCCGCGATATTTCGGAAGCAAAGACGCGTGCACGTTAAGAACGGCAAATTTAGGAATGGCAAGAAATGCGTCAGACAAAATCTGACCGAATGCCGCGGTGACGATGATGTCGGGTTGAAGCGCGCGTATATCGTCAAGTCCTTCTCTTGACACTTTTGCATATTGAAGCACGGGTATGCCCAATTCGATTGCCTTGACCTTGAGCGGAGACGGCGCAAGATTGTATCCGCGACCGACAGGCTTGTCAAGTCCCGTAACGACTGCGCTGACCGGATATACCGAATTGAGTTTTTCAAGCACGACCGCAGAAAAATCGGGAGTGCCCATAAACACTATTTTCATATTCTCGTCCTGTATGGTTAATCGCGATTTCGATGAAGATTATTCTTCGTCGAAAGTCTCGGTGCATTTTGTCGTGTAGATAATGCCGTCAAGATGGTCGATTTCATGGCAGAAAGCGCGCGCCGTAAAACCTTTTACGGTGAGTTTTTGTTCCTTACCGAACCTGTCTTGCGCTTTTACCGTGACTTTCATGGGTCTTGACACGTTACCGTACTTTTTAGGCACGGAAAGGCAACCTTCAAGCCCGGTTTGTTCTCCGCTCATTGACGTTATGACAGGATTGATAAGTTCAAAAATCCGTCTTCCGTATCAACGATGCACGCTCTTTTTAGCACTGCTACCTGCGGAGCGGCAAGCCCTGCGCCGTTGGCTTCAACGAGCGTTTCTTTCATATCGTCGAGAAGCGTCCAGAGCCTTTCGTCGAAATTTTCGACAACTCTGCACTTTTTGTATAAAATCGGATCGGGAACTTTCACAATATTTCTTTTTGCCATTTTATCACCTATACGCTCGTCAAATCAGGCTTTGCGGATTGATTTCGACGAACACGTTGCATTTTTTCGATTTATTTGCGTCGGCAATTTTGTATATATCGCCTATTATATTTTCAAATTGAGCAGGCTCTATTCGCATCATAATCTGATATCTGCAAAGCCCGTTTATTCGCGTCACCGGCGATTTGCTTGCGCCGAGATACACGAATTTGCCGCTTTCCTTTTCAAGTTGTTGAACGGCCTTGTAGCACGAGCGAGCCGCATCAACGACGTCTTGCTCGACCGTGGACGAAAGCAGTATTCTCACAACTTTCGTGAACGGCGGAAACTTTGTGACCATACGCGTGTTGATTTCTTTCTTCCAAAAACCGAGATAGTCGTAGTTTTTGCCGAAACGGAAAACGTAATGTTTAGGTGCGTAGGTTTGAAGAATAACCCTGCCTTCTTTTTCCGCTCTTCCCGCTCTTCCCGCAACCTGCGTGATTAGTTGGAACGTGCGCTCGCTTGAGCGATAGTCGGAAAAGTACAACGCCGCGTCCGCTTCGAGAATTCCTACGAGCGTGACGTTGCCGAAATCGTGCCCTTTTGCAATCATTTGCGTGCCGACGAGCACGTCGGCCTGACCGTCCGCAAACGCCGACAGAATCTTGAAATAACTGTCCTTGCGCATTGTCGTGTCGTTGTCCATGCGGAGCACTCTGACGTCGGGAATGAGTTTTTGAGTTCTTCAACAACTTTTTCCGTGCCGATTCTGCCCTGTTTTATTTGGTCGCTGCCACAGTTGGGACATTTCGTGAGCGCGTGATAGCGTCTTCCGCAATAGTGGCATTTCAATTCGTTGTCTTCTTTGTGATATGTCAGCGAAATGTCGCAATCTTCGCATTTTGCAACGTATCCGCACTCTTTGCAGCGGATAAACGATGCAAAACCGCGACGGTTGAGAAACAGCATGGATTGTTCGCCTTTGTTCTTCGTCTCGATGAGCGCGTCCTGAAGTGCCTTTGAAAAAAAGCGAACGATTGCCCATGCGAAACTCCTGCGTCATATCCACGATTTCCATTTCTGGCAATTTGTGCTTGGATATGCGATCGGGAAGAGTTATGAGTTGATACTCGCCTTTCGTCGCTTTCAGATACGTTTCCATATCGGGAGTCGCCGAGCCGAGCACCAAAACGCCGTCATTTGCTTTCGCCCTGTAACTTGCAATCGTCTTCGTGTCGTATCTGGGATTGGATTCCGACAAATAACTCGTGTCGTGCTCTTCGTCGATTATGATTGCGCCGATGTTTTCAAGCGGTGCGAAAACCGCGCTTCTCGCACCGATTGCGATGTGAGCCGCGCCGGTTTTGAGTCTTTTCCACTCGTCGTATCTTTCGCTGTCGTTAAGTCCCGAATGAAGTATCGCAACGTCGTCTCCGAATCGTGCTCTGAAAAGGCCGAGCATTTGCGGAGTAAGCGATATTTCGGGAACGAGCATTATAGCCGTTTTTCCCTTTGCAATCTCTCGTTCGATGACGGTTTCGTAAATCTCGGTTTTTCCGCTTCCCGTAACGCCGTGGAGCAAGAACGTGCCTTTTCCGTTTGATATTTTTTCGACCGCGTCCGATTGCGCAGGCGTCAAAACGACGAGCTTTTTCTCTTTTTTAAGCGTTCCGAGCGGAGTCGAACGTTCGTGAACGTCACTTTCAACGACAACGCCTTTTTCTCTCAATCCGTTTATCGCGCTCACGCCGAATCTACTTATCAGAAGCGTGAGAAACTGTCCGCCGGTGGTCGCTATGAAATCGAGTGCGTCGAGTTGCTTTTGCGCTCTCGTACCGACAACCGATTTGAGTTCTTCAAGAGAACGCGTATCGTCTACAGTAAGAAATTTTCTTGTAAATTCGGGATCTTTTTCTTCGCGAAGTTTTGACGGAATAAAAAGACGGATAACGTCTATATAGCGCAGATTGTACGTCTTGCGCATAAAGTCCATAAGTCCCAACTGCTCGGGACTTATCGGTGAATCTATGTATTTTGCCTGTTTGAGATTTGAAAAATCGGACGAATCTTTTTGCCTATAACGAAACCGATAAGGCGTTTTTTGCCGAATTCGACGACGACTCGGCTTCCTATCGGGACGTCGGGACCTTCGTAATCGAAAGTGCGGTCAACGTCCGAGTTTGAAATGTCGACGATAACTTCCAGAATCATAACGCAAGCACCTTGTCGAGTATCATATCGGCAAGCGCGCGTTTTGACACTTCGCCGCTTTCAAACAAATTGCCGTCGTTGTCTATAATAGTAGCGACGTTCGTATCCACGTTGAATCCCGCGCCTTTTTGCGTGACGTCGTTTGCAACGACCAAATCTGCGTGTTTCTTTATGAGTTTGCCTTTTGCGTTTTCAATCAGATTTTCCGTTTCCGCAGAAAAAACGACAAGTTTTCTTTCACCTTTGCTTTCCCCGAGCGTTTTGGCAATGTCGGGATTTTTCACAAACGTAAGCGTGAGCGTATCGCTCTTAACCTTGTTGTCAAACGGCTTTTCGAGGCGATAATCTGCAGGTGCAGCCGCCATAATAGCGACATCGCAATCTTCAAACTCTTTCACGCACACGTCGAGCATATCCGTCGTGGAAACGACTTTAATTGCTTTTTCGGTGCAATTCGGCGGTGCTACCGACACGTTTCCGTACACCAAAACGACGCTTCCTCCGCGTTCTGCAACGGCATTTGCAATTGCAAAGCCCATTTTGCCGCTTGAATGATTTGCAAGCACGCGAACACCGTCGATATTCTCTTCCGTACCGCCTGCCGTGACGAGAACTCTCTTTCCGGCAAAATCCTGAACGGGAGTGAGATACTCGACGATTTTGTCTACGATGTCCTTCGGTTCCGCCATACGCCCTTTGCCGACGTCTCCGCATGCGAGAAGTCCGACCGCACTGTCGCAGAACATATCGCCGCGCTCTTTAAGCACTCGCATATTCTCCTGCGTTGCAGGGTCTTCGTACATATTGCAGTTCATTGCCGGGCAAATAAGTTTTTGCGCATTGCACGCAAGATAAGTCGTCGTTAGCATATCGTCTGCAATTCCGTTTGCGAATTTTGCAATGACGTTTGCAGTCGCAGGGGCAACCACAAGAATATCCGCTTTTTTCGCAAGCGAGATATGGTTGATGTCAAACACCTTGACAGGCTCGAAAGCGTTGGTAACCACCGCAGATTTCGCAAGCGTTTGGAACGTCAATGGCGTGACAAACTCCCGAGCGTTGTCCGTCATAACGACGTCCACGTTTGCGCCCAGTTTTTTGAGACGTGACACTATCTCGCACGCTTTGTAAACGGCAATTCCGCCGCTCACGCCCAACACAACGTTCTTTCCGTACAGCATAAAAAACCTGCCTGCAGATAAAATCGCTTACGTTCAGTCGCGAACGATTTTGATTTTGTCTTCGTAGATTTCTTTGCAAGCAAGAGAAATGGGTTTCATTCCGCTCTTTGCAAGATAATCGCTTTCACTCGTGACGAGTTCGCGAGTGCGTTTTGCAACTGCGACGGTGAGTGCGTATCTGCACTCTGCGTGTTTGATAAGTTTGTCAATCGGGGGATCGATCATCATAACTTTTATTCTCCGTTTCTTTTATTTATATTCGTTGCAACTTGCGTTGCGTTTCGACTTTGTCGTGCAAAACCGTTTTCAGTTTTGCGAGTTTTCTTTGCGTACTTGTCGTTGAGTTCCTTGCGCTTTTTTTCAAGGAATGCGACGATTTTGTTAGAGCAATCGAGAGCCACGTCGTTTACGACCACGAAATCGTAAAAGGTATCGCTTTTGACTCGAATTCAATCTCGTCAAGACGTTTTTTAAGACTGTCGGGAGTTTCGCTTCCCCTGCCGACGAGACGCTTTTTGAGCTCTTCGAGAGACGGCGGATTGATAAACACCGTCACGGCGTCGGGATACGCTTTTTGATGTTCTTTGCGCCTACGCTGTTGATGTCGAGAAGTATGTCGTAGCCTTCGGATAGCAATCTGTCGATTTCGCATTTCAACGTGCCGTAGCAGTTCGTGAAAGTGCGTGTGTATTCGACGAATTCGTTGTTTTCGACTTTGCGCGCAAACTCTTCTTCGGTGACGTAATAATAATCGATGCCTTCTTTTTCGCCGGCTCTCGGTTTTCTCGACGTACATGACACCGAAAAACGAAGATTCGGCATTGCGTCGAACATGTGCGAGATGACAGTGCTTTTGCCCACTCCGCTGAAGCCCGAGATGACTATCAACATACCGCGTTTTTGCATAAGTGTAAACTCCCTTTCCCGACCAAGCGGGATATATGAATAACTTCCGTTTTATTCGATATTTGCCGCTTGTTCGCGCATCTTTTCGATTTCGTTCTTGATGGCAAGCACTTGACCGGTTATGCGCATATCATTGGCTTTCGAGCCGATCGTGTTCGTCTCTCTGTTGAATTCCTGCACGAGAAAGTCCATTTTTCTTCCGACGGGTTCGTCCGCTTCGAGAAGCGTGCGCATATTGGCAATGTGCGTCGTAAGACGGGTGATTTCTTCGTCAATAGCGCAATGATCGGCATAAAGAGCGACTTCGGTGGCGAGTCTTTGCATATCAACCTGTGTGGGAGAAACGACTTCCGCAATGCGTGCGTTGAGTCCGTTTCTGTAATCTTCGACCACTTGCGGCGCAAATTCTTTGATGATTTCAAGGCAGGACGCAATATTGTCGAGTTTCTTTGAAATGTCCGCTTTGAGAGCCAAACCTTCTTTTTCTCGCATGATTTTGAGATTTTCGAGTGCGGCGTTCAACGCTTCGACTGTCATTTCTGCAAGCAAATCTTCGTCTTCGACTGCCTGTTCTTTCGTCACGACGTCCGGTACTTTGAGAATGGAAGAAAGCGTCAAATCGTTTTCAAGCCCCGTGGCGAGCGCAAGTCTGTTTGCGGCGGCAAGATAATTTGCGGCAAGTTCACAATCGACCGTATACGCGCCTTCGTCGACTGCGGTTTGCTCGTAAGTCAAAAACAAATCGACGTGACCGCGAGAAATGGCGGAAGAGATTGCTTTTCGCACTCTGTCTTCGACGAAAAGAAAGGTTCTCGGCAATTTAAAATTGCAATCCAAAAATCTGTGATTCACCGTCTTGATTTCAACGGTTATCGTCTTTCCGTCGCGCTTGCTTGCGCCTTTTCCGTAGCCTGTCATGCTGTACATTCGCATATCCGCCTATATAAATTTTTTAGTATTATATCATAAACAATACTCATAAACAAGCGAAAAGTAAAAAAAGTCGAGCATTTCTGCACGACCTTTTCGCATTTTTTTCGTTTATTTTCGGCTTATTGCAATCCGAGCATCGCCTTAAACTCGTTTTCGTCAATGATTTTGATGCCGAGTTTCTGCGCCTTTTCGAGTTTTGAGCCTGCGTCTTCGCCCGCAAGAACCATATTGACGGTTTTAGAAACACTCGCCGCGACTTCACCGCCGTTGTCTTCGATAAGTTTGGTCGCTTCACCGCGCTTGTAGGTAGGAAGCGAGCCTGTAAGCACGACTTTCATTCCAGAGAAAACGCCTTGTTTTTCTTCTTTCTCTTCGATTTTCACACCGCTTGCAAGCAGTTTGTTTACAAAATCGACATTGTTAGAATCACGGAAGTATTGAAAAACGTTGTTTGCAAGTATGTCTCCGATGCCGTCCACACTCGAAAGTTCTTCAAAAGACGCGTTTTCGAGATTTTCAAGCGTTCTAAACCGCTTAACCAAATCTTTTGCGGTCTTTTGCCGATACCGTCGATGCCTAGTGCGAAAATAAATCTGTCAAGCGTCGTATTCTTTGCTTTTTCGATTGAAGAAAGCAAATTCGCAATCTTTTGTCGCCGAATCCGTCAAGACCGAACAAATCAGTTGCGGTCAGATTGAGCAAATCGACAGCGTCTTCGAGATGAGTTTCGTTGTAAAGTTGTTCGGCGGTTTTTTCACTGAAACCGTCTATATCCATAGCGTCCTTTGACGCAAAATGGTCAAGTTTAGATACGATTTGCGGCGCACAGTTGTCCCCCGTGCAATACAAAAACGCGCCGACTTCTTTGACGGGAGCGTGACAAACGGGACATACAGTCGGTTTTTCGACGGGTTTTGCGTCGGGAGATTCTATTGCAACGCCCATGATTTCGGGAATAACGTCGTTGCTTCTGCGCACGAAAACCTTGTCTCCGATTTTAACTTTCTTTTTGAGAATATCGCTGTAGTTGTTCAGCGTTGCGCGCGATACGGTGACTCCGCCTATGTCAACAGGTTCTAACACCGCAATCGGATTGAGTTTTGCGCTTCTGGACACTTGCCACACGACGTCTTCGAGCGTCGTGGTCATCTCGTCGGCCTTAAACTTGTACGCAACCGCCCATTTCGGAAATTTTTCGGTGAAACCTATCTCGTCGCGAAGCGCAACGTCGTCAACCTTGAATACTACTCCGTCGATGAGATAATCGAGAGTTTCTCTCTTCTCTCCCACCATATCGGCGTATTGCATCGCTTCTTTTTCGCTTCTGACGATTTTGAAATCGCCTTCCGTCTCGAATCCTTGTTCTTTGACGAACGCACGCATTTCTTCCTGCGAAGAAAAATGCTTGTCGCTATACCCGATATTGTAGGCAAAGAAAGACAAATCGCGTTTTGCCGTGACGTCGGGATTGAGATTGCGAATTGCGCCGGCCGCGCCGTTTCTGGCGTTTTTGAGCGGATCGTCGCTAGTCCTATTGTATCTTTCGAGCGCACTCAAACGCAATATGCCTTCCCCTTGTATCTCGATTTTGCCCTTATAATCGATGTGTTTGGGCAAATAACGAATGGTGCTGACCTGGTCGGTGACTATTTCGCCTATCGTGCCGTTTCCGCGCGTTGCGGCTTGAATAAGTTCGCCGTTGTTGTACAAAATGTTGAGTGTAAGACCGTCGAATTTATACTCGCAAGTGAGTGCGGGAAAATACCCGACCGTCTTGACAAGACGATTGCACCAATCCGAAAACTCTTCTTTTGACTGGCATTTGTCGAGACTGTACAGGCGCAAAAGATGCTTCGATTGCTCGAATTTGCCTTTCGGTGCACCGCCGACTCTATGCGTGGGGCTATTTTTGAGAGAATAACCTTCTTCTGCTTCAAGCGTTCGCAATTCGTCGTAAAGGCGGTCATACTCCGCATCGGATACGACAGGAGCGTCTTCTTCGTAATACAGTCTCGCCCACTCGTTGAGAGTGTTTACGAGTTCTTTCATTCTGGCAAGTTTGTCCATAATTTCACCTGCTGTTATTTGCGATAGGTTTTTATAGCGTTTGCTATAATATAGATTTTGCTCGTTTTTGAGCGATGTTAGTCTTCTTTTCCGACGATTTTCAGGTTTGGAGCGGCTATTGCAAGCGTAAATCTCTTTACGCCAAGACCTTTGAACGCGATTGCCGCGATTTTGTCTTCACCGTCACCGTCCGTCTGAATGATTATGCCACGTCCGAATTTTGAGTGTTCGACTATAGTGTTTTTGGTGAATTTGTCGTAGTCTACGTTTGAAGACTTTGCGGTTTTTGACGCGTTCGTCATGCTCGACTTGTCAAAGCCGTTTGACAATTTCGTCTTGAACGCCGCCGTTTGCGGATTGTTAACGCCGAGTTTTATGCGATTTTCGGGTTTGAAAGACGATTGCGTGTAGTTAGAGTTTGAAAAACGCATGGATTGTCTAAATCCGCTCATCTCACCTACGAATCTGCTCTGCGGCATATTTTCAGTCTTACCGAAACGGTAACGTTGACGCGCATTGAGAATAAAAAGTCTCTTTCTCGCTCTGGTAATGGCAACGTACATAAGTCGTCTTTCTTCTTCGATGTCGCCTGCCGTTATCGAACGTTGCGTCGGGAATATACCTTCTTCGAGCGCAACGACGAACACGTCGTCGAATTCGAGCCCTTTCACTGCGTGTACGGTTGCGATAGTCACGTAATCGTCGCTGTTCATCTCGTCCGTATCGCTCACGAGCGCGACCGATTGCATAAAGTCGGAAATAGAAGGGATTTTCGTTGTCCTGCTCGTATTGCTGCACCGCTCCGACAAGTTCTTCGATATTTTCGAGACGGTTTGCGTCTTCGGGATCTCCGCTTGCAGCCAGTGCGGTTTCAAGTCCGCTTCGGCGTATCGCGTATTGTACAAATTCAACCGCCTTCATTTTCTTTTGCATTTTGACAAGGTCCATTGCGATTTCCGTGAACGGAGCAAGTTTCTTTGCGGTTGTTCCCGAAAGCAATCCCGGATTGAGAAGCACCTGAAAAAGCGTCATATTCGTGTCTTTTGCCACGTTTTGCAATTCCAAAACGGCAGTGTTGCCTATGCCGCGCTTTGGATAGTTGACGACTCTCAGAACGCTATCGTTATCGCTCGGATTTATTGCGATGCGCACGTATGCGAGCGTGTCTTTAATTTCTTTTCTTTCGTAAAACGGAAGCCGCCGAAAACTTTGTACGGTATGCCGTGCAGATTGAATTCTTCTTCAAAACCGCGCGTAACCGAGTTTGCACGCACCAAAACCGCCATTTCCTTGTACGGTTCGCCCTGACGATGCAACGTGCTTATAGCGCGTGCTACGTGACTTGCTTCGTCTCTGTCCGAATACGCTTCGTAATACTCGATGCTGTCGTCGGCTTCGATTTCGCTCCAAAGCGTCTTCTCGTTGCGGTTTGCGTTGTTTTTTATGACGTTGTTCGCCGCTTTGAGAATTGACGTCGTGCTTCGATAGTTCTGTTCGAGTTTGAAAACTTTTGTCCCAGGGAAATCTTTGGGGAAATCGAGAATATTGCGTATCTCCGCGCCGCGCCAACTATAAATGGACTGATCTTCGTCCCCGACGACGAACAAATTGCCGTATTTTTTAGACAGCATTTTCACGATGTCGTACTGCAATTTGTTGGTGTCCTGAAACTCGTCTACGTTTATATATTTGAAACGATTCTGATATTTTTCAAGCACTTCGGGACACTCACGGAACAAAAGCACGGTTTTGAGAAGCAAATCGTCAAAGTCGAGACAATTGCATTTTTTTCAATTCCGCTTCGTAGCGTTTGTAAACTTCGGTGATATTGTAGGCGTCGTTGTCGTCGTCCTTTATCGCGTCGTAATAGTCTTCAGGAGACATCGCAAGCGTTTTTGCGCGCGAGATATGCCACAAATAATCGCCTTTGTTTTTTCGGGTCTGCTTGCGGATAGTCCTGCAAAATTCTCTTGACCACTCTTTCGCTTTCAAGGTCGGTGTATATGGTAAAATCTTTGGAATATCCGATTTTGTCGATGTCCGTACGAAGTATGCGAGCGCACATAGAGTGAAACGTGCTTGTCCACACGTCCGAATATCCGAGTTGTTTTTCTATTCGTTCTTTCATCTCGTTCGCCGCTTTGTTCGTGAACGTGATTGCAAGAATGTTGTACGGGCTTACCCCGATTTCTATCAAATGACAAATGCGCGCAGTGAGTACGCGCGTTTTTCCGCTGCCTGCGCCTGCGATGACGAGTATCGGTCCGTCCACCGCTTCGACAGCGAGTTGTTGTTGTTTGTTGAGTTTGAATGTCGTGTTCATAATCTTATTATACGACTTCTTATGAGACGAAAAAGTCGCTTATCGTTAAAAATCATACCACATATTGTGCAATTTATCAATTTGTTCGTGCAAAATACGCAAAATATACCGAAAAAAATCGTCAAGTTTATTGATTTGAAAAAATAAATATGTTAATATAATAACAACTTGGATTATAGAGAAGTTTTTTCATGCAAAAATTTCTCTCTTTCCACGCGGAGGAGTTTTTTTATGGCTAAGTACGATGAGATCGAATTTCTTGAAAGCGAGATTCTCGAAGACGACGTCGACGCACCTGTCGGCACTCTAATTCATGTTGCCGAAGACGGCACCGTCGAAGAAGCGAAACCGATTGAAGACGCAGTCCCCACCGACGAAGAAAAGATCGAAAACAACGAAATAGTTTCCAAAGATTCGGAAAACGTCAACGACACCGTCGAAAACGAAGAATTAAACGGCGAAAGCGTTTCCGCCCCGCAAGAAACCGTTGCGGACGAAATCACCGCGGAAGAAAGCGAAGAAACTGCCACGCCAGACGACACGACGGTTGAAAACGTGTCGGAAGAAGGCATAGATCAGGAAAGCGCAATCGAAAACACTTCACTCGAAGACGAAAAAAGAAAACGAAACGGCACCGGAAGAAAACGTCGAAGAAGTCGTAAGCGATCAAACCGAAGACGTTTCATCCGAAAGCTCCGCCGAGTATGAACCCGTCCCCGTCATCTCCGTAGATATGACGGACGAAGAAGAAATAAATCCGGAACAAGCGAGCGAAGTCAAAGCCGAAGAAACGCAAGAAACGGAAAACTTAGAAGATCAGGCGCAAGAAGAAACCGTTCAAGAAGATAATTCCGAAGTTGAAGAAATAAAAGACGCAACGACGGAAGAAAACGCAGAAACGCCCGTCGAAGAAAAAACGGAAGAAATCAAGGTCGAAAAACCGAAGAAAGTAAGAAAGACCGCTCAAAAGAGAATCGCAGAAAAGCAAGAAGAGAACGAAGATAACGAAGATAAACACGAAGAAAAGAAGAGCGCGGTTAAACTCGACGACGTATACTCCGTGGACGGCGCATTGCACAATACGAATTTTGCCATAGAACAACCAAAGAAAGCAAAAGTCGTTTCCACCAAACAAAAACAAGAAAAAAGCGGAAGATCTCTGGGCTGTCGCATCCGTCGTTCCCAAAAAGAAGACCGAAAAAACGAACCGAAAGCGGAAGAGCCTAAAAAAGAAGAAGTCACCCCTGCCGCCAAGAAGAGAACGACGAAACAAGCCGTCAATGAAGACAGGACGGTAGAAGTCGCTGCGGATACGACCAAAAAGAAATCCGCCGCTAAAAAGTCAACTCAAGTTGAAAATACACAAAACTCTACAACGGAGGAAAAGAAGAAAGTGGCAGCAAAAGACAAGACCGCAACGACGGCAGAAAAAGATGTGAAAGCAACCAAGACGACTGCAAGGGCAGACGCAAAAACAGCAAAAGAAACGAAAGCTCCCGAAAAAGAAGCCACTCCCGCAAAGGAAGTCAAAGAAACCAAAACAGCAAAAGACGATAACAACGACGAACAGGTTCTCGTCGAAGGCGAAGGCAAAACCCACGGCAAATACGTCATCAAGAAGACGGATAAGGGCAACTTCGTGTTCAAACTCTACTCTTCCAATTACAGAGTCGTGGCAATCGGCGCACAAGCCTACACCACTCTCGGCGCAGCGAAAATCGGCGTGCAAAGCATCATAAAGAACGCTGAAATCGCACCCGTTGAAAATCAAACTTTGAAAAATTACGAAACCTTGAAGTTCCCCAAATGGGAAATCTATCAAGACAAGAAAGGCGAATATCGTCTCCGTTTGTTCGCAACAAACGGCAGCCTTATCGCAACCACCAACGACGGATATGCTGACATCACAGGCGCAAAGAACGGTATTGCGGCAGTCGCAAGAGCAAGCAAAGGTTGCGCGATCGTGAGAAACGACAATCTCTGGTGAGAAACAAAAACCAATCAAAATCACATAAAAACGGATGCAAATCGCATCCGTTTTTTCATATCGTATAACAATAGTTTTTATTAGATTGTGCGTTTTTTGAATATCTAACGCACTGTTTTGTAGGTTTTTAAGTCACAAAACATCGCCATTTCATTCAACCGTGTCAGTTTGAGCGGGCTCGGCGCATGCCGCGGGCTTTTTGAGATCGGACAAGGCTTTGAGTTTCAATCCGCCGCACGTTGCACGAATTGCGCCGATCACAAAGGATATCGCAATCGTTGCAATCACAATAACGATTTGATCTTTCTCTTGACACGCAAATGCGATTGCTGCAATCACAAACACCGCACACTCGACAAAGTTGAGCACTGCCGCCACGAGAATTTGCACTCTGCAATTTGCGTATTCGAGCGGCAGTTTTTGCGTTGCGCGTTTAAGACACAGCACGGTGCTGACAATCGAAAGCACAAAGCCGAACAGCGAGCACCCTGCAATCGAGAAAAACAACACTGCGAGCACGGCGGTGATGCCATAACTCTCGTCAATTTGACTCCACATCGCAATGCCCATACCGAGCATAACAATCGCCAAAATGCCGTACAACACTGAAAACACCAAGTCGACTATGCCCGATGACAGCATATTTTTTTTGGTTTTTATCATAAAATCTCCTTCGGTAGTCACCCCTATTTTTCGTCCACCTTTTTTGAATTTGGGTATATTTTATCATGATTTTGCTCGCATTTCAATACCAAATTGACAAAAACACCCGTTTAGACACTCAAAACGTGTCGAAAACGCAAAAAAATCGCTGACGATTTTACAAAAAATATTGATATGCCGCACATTGTATGCTACAATTTGTTTGACAAAGGAGCGTATATTATGGATACAAACGCAAACATCAAAGATCTCAAAAAAGTCGTCAAAACCTTGCGCATCGTGTGGTGCTTCACCCTTGTTTTCGCAGTGGTATTTCTTGCTCTTGGCGTCAACTCGCTCGTGACCATGGGCCCGTTCAGAGACAACGAAGCCGCCGCTCTTCTCCCGTTCGGTGCGGCAATGGCCTTTACCGTCATCGGCGCAATAAGCGCAGTGGCAACCTTCTTCTTGACCTTCTTGGGCTTTGTTCTGCCCGGCATGTCAAAGATCGCGCCCAAAGTGAGCGGATATATGATCGATGCCAACAAAGAAAACATCCAAAACGTTTTCCGCACCGTCAAAGACGCCACAGCCCCCACGCCCGAGCAAGACGGCGAAACGATGTTCTGCCACCACTGCGGACAAAAAATCGCAAAAGACTCCGCCTACTGCAAATACTGCGGCGAAAAGCAATAAATAAACAAGGACGAGAAATCGTCCTTTTTATTTGCGCTTTAATCAACAACTTTGAAAAAAAGTTTGAGCAAGTTGCGTCAAGCACTTGTCAAAAGACGATTGTTCATATATAATAATCGTCGTTGGGTTGACGGATACCGTCGAACAGTTGGGGGAATGGATTTGTTTACCATCACTTCCAACTGCCACCCATTCTTAAACAATATAATTCATGGAGAAGTCGCCTAGTTTGGTCGAGGGCGCGCGACTGGAAATCGCGTAACCGTCAAAAGCGGTTCAAGAGTTCGAATCTCTTCTTCTCCGCCACCATACAAAAACCCTACTAAACAGTAGGGTTTTTGATTATCATTATATTACGTATTTCAATACTTCGTATATTCTCTTTTGATAAAAATCGTTTATTTCAAAAATCCGTTGACTATCTTCTCTTCCGCTTCCTTTTCGGTGAGTCCGAGAGACATAAGTTTGACGAGTTGTTCGCCGGCAATCTTGCCTATTGCCGCTTCGTGGATAAGGCTAGCATCCACGCAATTTGCGTTGAGTTCGGGTTTTGCGGTGACAGTGCCTTTGTCCATAATGATTGCGTCACATTCGGTGTGTCCCGAACAAAGATTGTTGCCGTCTATACAAGAGACGTATTTCTGATGCGAATCGTCTTTTGCGATTGCTCTCGACACTACGTGCGCACCCGAATTTTTGCCGTTGAGCGCAACGTGGAATTGCGTTTCGGCATACTGTTTTCCATGCGTAAAGATTTTTTCGTGAATAACTAGAGTTGCGCCGTCTTTGAGCGTTGCGCTCGTTTTTCTCACTGCGGAATCAACGCCTTTTATCTGTGCCGTTTCCATAGTCATAGACCCGTTTTCGTCGATTTCGACGATAGTGGTCGGGTTGAGTATTCTCTCTCCCGTGCCTTCGCCTTCACCGTAGTGCTTCTCGATATACAAAACCTTTGCGTTTTTCCCGATATGGAATGCGTGAATTCCGTCGTGTTCGCTTTTAAGTCCGCCGGCATTGTGAATTCCGCAACCTGCGACTATCGTCACGTCTGCGCCGTCTTCAACGTAAAAATCGTTGTAAACGAGATCGTTAAGTCCCGTTTCCGTCAAAATGACGGGGATATCGACTCTTTCGCCTTTCGTGGCGGATTTTATGAAAATATCGATACCGGGTTTGTCGGCTTTTGTCTGAATGTCGATATTTGCGGTCGTATTTCTGCCTGCAAGTTTTCCGTTGTCGCGAATGTTGTATGCGCCTTGCGGAATTTTTTCTATATCCGCAATTTCTTTGAGCAAACTCTTTTCAACTTTTCCGAGATTCATTTTGCCACCCCCTGTGCCTTGTCGGTGAGTGCTTTGCACGCCGAACGAGCTAGAAGTTTTGGCAAAATTTCATCCTTTGCCCCGTCCGTCTTGACTTTTCCGTCCGCAATGACGACGATTCTGTCGGCAATGTCGAGTATACGCTCTTGGTGAGAGATGATGAGAATCGATCCCGAAGTCGTTTGTGACAAACGCTCGAAAACCGTGATAAGACTGTTGAAACTCCAAAGATCGATTCCCGCTTCCGGTTCGTCGAAAACGGTAAATTTCGCTTTGCGTGCAAGCGTCACGGCAATTTCGATACGTTTGAGTTCACCGCCCGAAAGGCTTGCATTGACTTCTCTGTCAACGTAATCGCGCGCACAAAGCCCCACTTCTGACAAATATTCGCATATCTCAGAAATGCTCAACGATTTGCCACTTGCGATATTTATAAGGTCGGACACCGTAATGCCTTTGAATTTTACGGGTTGTTGGAATGCAAATGCAATGCCCGAATTTGCTCTGTCGGTGACGGACATATCGGTGATATCCACTCCGTCGAGATATATTCTTCCGCTTGTTGGCTTTATGATGCCCATAACGAGTTTTGCAAGCGTTGACTTGCCACCACCGTTAGGTCCCGTGAACGCAATAAATCTCTCGTCCAGTTTTAAACTCACGCCTTTGATTATTTCTTTTTGTACGCCGTCTTCTTCAACAGAATAGCGCACGTCTTTAAGTTCAAGCATATAAGCCCTTCTCTTTCGTATTTTTCCGTCGAAATTATGACACCGATTACACGTTTAGTCAAGAGTTTTGCGAAGCAACCTTTTTGTAAACGTACAAAAGTACGACAAAAACGTAAAAAATCGCCATCGATATAATTTGTGTGATTTTGGCAAAATCTTTCTTGAGTTAATCAGTGGCAAAATTTGCTTTACACTTGAAGTTGCACTTTGCTTATGATATACTAATATAATAAAAAGGGCTTTAAGCTCTAAACTTGAAGGAAGAAAATGAAAAGATCCGCTTTGAAGAATTTCACGACGTCTTTGACAATCGCTCTTGCGATAATTTTGGTGCTCGGCACGCTGTTTGGCTTTGCGCAATATCAAATCAAATCTCTCGATTTGTCGGCGCAAGTCGTCCAAGCCGCAGACTATTATGCCCCGTTGGACACGTCAAGCAACGGCGCGACTTTCAGATCGAAACTTGATCAACTTATCACTGAAACTCACAAGAAAAAAGACTTCTTATGACGGATTGCGCGATGTTTTCAAGACTTCGGACGCAGACCCGAACAAGAGCGGGAACATAATTTGGTTTTATAGCGGAACATCCGTTGCGTTCAACGGCACATTCGGCTCGACAAACCGCGAACATGTATGGCCGAAAGACGGCGGAAAAGCTTTCAGTGCGACAAGCGATGCCGGATCGGATGCCCACCACCTTCGTCCTACCGAACAAAATCTCAACTCAACTCGCGGCAGCAAACAATTCGGCGAAGTGCCGACAACCGCGTCAAACATCGTCAAGCAAGCAGGCTCGACGTCTTACGAAAACCTTTGCTATGTGGCAGACAACGTTTTCTATCCGGGCGAAGGATACCGCGGAGCAACGGCAAGAATTTTGATGTACGTTGAAACTCGTTGGGGTGATGAATTCCATCTCAATTTCGTGCTCGGTCAAGGAAAATCCAAAACCATCGGCGATATCGAAACGCTTATGAAGTGGCACTATCAAGAGCCGCCGACCGCCGAAGAAATCAGAAGAAACGAAGCGGTTTACAAAATTCAGGGCAACCGCAATCCCTTCATCGATCACCCCCGAATTTGCAACGAAAATCTATTGCTATGACGGCAAAAGCTACAATTCTCGCTTGCAAGCAGTGGCGGCAAAATACGACACATACACAACGGGCGGCGCGGATATCGAGAGCATCTCGCTCTCCCCTGCCACAACCACGCTTTCTGTCGGACAAGAAATCTCACTCAATGCAACTATCGCGCCCGCAAACGCAAAGCGCAATTTGACTTGGACTTCTTCATATCCAAACGTTGCAACCATTGACAACACAGGCAAAGTCACCGCTGTTGCAAACGGCACGTCAACCATAACTTGCCAAAGCACGGACAATCCGTCAATCAAGTGCACGGCGCAAATCACCGTCAAGAGCGTAACCGCAATCGAAGTGAGCGGAACTCCTGCAAAAACCGTGTACAGCGAAGGCGAACCTTTCAATCCGGCAGGCTTGAAAATCTCCGCAACGTACTCCGACAACACAAAGGGAAATCTTGACAACTCCGCTTGCCAATGGCTTGACGGCGTGACGAAAAAACCACCCTTTCTGTCGGCACGACAAGCGTCATTTGCAAAATCGGCGATCTCGAAACAATTGTTACCGGAATCACCGTCAAAGAGGCAACGGGCGGCTCGCTGACGATAGACAGATCAAGCTTTACAGGCTCCGGAGCATACGCTTGGTGCACATGGTCGTCCGAAGGTGTGAACGGAAAAGGCTTTATATATCCGGGAGCAACCGACAAAATTCAGATGAACAGCAGCAAGGTAAGTCAATTCATTTTCAACACGACTGCACTTCCCGCAAGTATAACATCCATCACAATCAAAATGAACACCGGTGAAAAAGACTGGCAAATTCTTACATCAGCCACTCCGTTTGCCGAAGCAAGCGGAACAGCAACAGGCGGTACTGACCAAGGAACGAAAGAAGCCACTGAAAACGGCACTATCTGGAATATCACAACATCAGACAAATACTTTGCAATCAACTATGCGGACACAAATGCTGCGTATATCGACTCTATTGTCATAACATACGGCGGTAGCGCGGCAGAGTGCGAACACACATACGGAGACTGGGCTGTATCAAAAGAACCGACAGAAACGGAAGTCGGAGAAAAGATCCGTTCTTGCACCAAGTGCGGACAGGTTGAAACCGAAGAGATCCCCAAGCTCATATGCGAGCACGTTTTCGGTGATTGGAGCCTTGTCACACCGTCAACCGAAACGGCAACGGGACTTATGTCGCACACTTGCACAAAGTGCGGCGAAACAGAATCGAGAACAATTGACAAAGTCGGCACACACACCGTTGAATCTTTCAAAGACAGCGTCAAGTCGGTTGATGACAAAGCCACAAAAGAAGAGAAACTCGAAGCAATCACCAATGCAATCGCTATGTTCCATTCGCTCTCATCGTCCGAAAAATCTAGCCAAGACGTACAAGTGAGCTATCTTTCACTGCTCGACAAACTTGAAAAACTCACCGACAACACTCAACCCGGCGAGCCGGATGAGCCGTTGGTGGACAACAAAACAAACGCATTGTCGGCAGGAGAAATCGCAGGCATTGCCGTTGCTTGCGTAGTTGTGGTTGCAATCGGCGTAGCCCTTCCGATCGTGCTTGTGAAGAAAAAGAAAACGACAAGCAAATAACATTTACCGACAAACAACAACTTACACTTTATAAAAAAGGAGACCGAGCTTTCGGTCTCCTTTCAAAATGCCGATAAATACGACTATTTTTCAATGTAATCGTGCATAATGCAATCGATTTGCCGATACGTCGATATCGGAGTGAACTGACACTTCCCTTCAACTGAGCATCACTTGTTTGATACAAGCTGTTTGAGCATCAAGAAAATATCTGTGTTGTCGATTGTTGACGGAAGAGAAACGTTCTTTGCCGATTTCAACTTCCAATCGACATAGTAACTTACGTTTTGTTTTGTGTGATAACCTTTTTTGATAAGGCTGTTGTCAATCTGCTCTTTGGTCTCGCCGTTGTACTGCAAATCGCCGCATTCGTGGTCTGCTGTGACAATCATCGAATAGCTGCCTACGCCTTGCAATTTTGCGCTGACAGCCTTAATTGTGTTGTCAAACTCGTCAAGATATTGCATCATCTTGAAGATGTCGATACTCCCCTTGCTGCACATCTTATCGATATGTGCGGCTTCGATCATAAGGAAATAACCGCCGGGATATTTTGACTCCATATAATCCACTGCAAATTGAGCAAGTTGCACAAGAGTCGGCGTTTCGTCAGTAGAGTCATAATTCACGACTTCGGAAAATGCACCTATAACCTTGCCGCTTTCAACGCTCAATTGGCTGAAAGTCGTGCAGAAAGTATACCCCTTATCTTCAAATCTGTCCTTGTAGCCTTCATACGCGCTTTTGCCTGCACCTAAATAAAGATCTATGTCGCCGCAAAGTTGAGATTCGATTATCGAATTCTCATCGCTTCGGCTTGCAGCATGAGCGGAAAATCCCGCAGGCGTTGCTCCGCTTAATTTATCGGTGGTTACGATTCCAACCCCTTTGCCCAAACTTTTTGCATATTCGGATATAGATTGAATATTTTTTCCGTCTTTAAATGCAAGTTCGCCCCGTTGATATTTTTGACCTGTTGCCATCGCGCTTGCAGCGGCAGCACTATCGGTCGCCTGAAACTCATTGGAACAACTCGTTATCACATCACCCGGTCTCCAAAAATCGTCAAAGAACAACTGCTTGTCCATATATGCTTCCGTGACCTTGATATGATTGTCGCCCATGCCGTCCCCGATGAAAAGTATCGTTCTGTCGCTCTGCCCTTTTAGCTCGGAAAATTTTCCGTTGTCGTTGCAAGCAACGAGCGCAAGCGAAAGCGAGAATATCGTCACGACGACAAGCAAGAGTGAAACAAGAATCTTAAAAGCGGATTTTTTCATAATCGTCCTTTCTTGGCAATCATCGGACGAATGCTCGACGATTGCCGTGTTATTGTATATTTGAAACTTTATTTTTGAAACGAAAAGTTATTTTTTCGTCTCTGTGTTTGACGTCGAAAAAGCAATAGATTTCAAATAATCGGTATGAAAACGTCGCTCTTCTATTGTCAACAACAGTTTACAAGGAAGACGAGATAAAGTCAATAGTGAAAAAAGTAAAAAAATAACTAAGTTATTTTATTCGCTTGAACAATGAAGAAAAATATCGAAAAAGCACCGCAAAACCGCAGTGCTTTTTCATTATATTTTTCAATTTTAGACTTTGCATACCTCAATTTCGTTAGATATACAAAGAATCGATTAACGAGCAATTATTTATTACCGCTAGTTCCGCGCCACACGTAACCTTCTTTCTGGAACGCACGAAGTTGCAAGTTGAGTTGGTCGATAAACTCTTTGTTGGATTGAGTCTTGATGAGCATATTGAGAAGATTTTCCGTCGCTTCCGCGTTGTCTGCGGTGGAAAGGATCTTTCTGATTGCCCAAGTACCTTCGAGTTCGCTGGGCGTAAGGAGCAATTCTTCTTTTCTCGTGCCGCTCTTTGCAAGGTCTATTGCGGGGAAAATTCTCTTTTCGCTGAGTCTGCGGTCAAGGTGAATTTCCATATTGCCCGTGCCTTTGAACTCTTCAAAAATCACGTCGTCCATACGGCTTCCAGTATCGATAAGCGCGGTTGCAATGATAGTGAGCGAGCCACCGTTTTCGATATTTCTTGCCGAGCCGAAGAAGCGTTTCGGACTGTGCAATGCGCCGGGATCGATACCGCCCGAAAGCGTTCTGCCTGTCGGCGGAATGGTGATGTTGTACGCTCTTGCAAGACGAGTGAGACTGTCAAGAAGCACCACGACGTCTTTGCCCGATTCGACGAGACGTTTTGCTCTTTCAAGGAGCATTTCTGCCGTCTTTGTGTGATGTTCGGGAAGTTCGTCAAAAGTGGAATAAACCACTTCGCCCTTTATAGAGCGTTGCATATCCGTGACTTCTTCGGGGCGTTCGTCGATAAGAAGAACTTTGAGTTCGACTTCGGGATAATTCTGCGCGATAGCCGCGGCAATCATCTTCAAAAGAGTCGTTTTGCCCGCTTTAGGCGGAGAAACGATGATACCGCGTTGACCTTTGCCGATAGGAGATACGAGATCTATGCAACGGGTTGCGTATTCTCTCGGTGTCGTTTCCAGACGCAATCTTTCGTTGGGATAAATAGGCACGAGATCGTCGAAGTTGGGACGAATACCAAGCGTTTCAGCGTCTATACCGTTGATTTTAGTGACGGTGACGACAGCCGCAGGTCTGCCTTCCTGAACCTTTTTGCAAAGAGAATGAACGTAGTCTCCCCTACGCAAACCGTATTGTTTGATTTTCATCGTGGACACATAAGCGTCCATTTCGTTGAAAGTGCCGTTCAATACGCGGAGAAAACCGTATCCGTCGGGATTGATTTCGAGATAACCTTCTCTTTCGAGCAATTCTTCTTCGACTTCCTTACTCTCGTTGAGAACCTGAGTGTTGAAATTCTGAACTTGCTGTTGATTCTGCTTTTGCAATCCGCCGCTTTGATTGTTATAACCGTTGTTGTTATAATTGTTGTATCCGTTATTCTGATACCCGTTGTTTTTATTGAAACCGCCGTTTCCGTTCTGAAAATCGTTGAAGTTGCGTTTTTGCTGATTTTGCGGTTTTTGGTACTGATTATTGTTGAAATTACCGTTTTTATAATTATTGTTGCCGTAACCGTTGTTGTTATTGTAACCGTTATTGTTGCCGTAACTAGTCGAACGATAGGTCGGTTGGAATTTCGGTCTCACGAATTCTTCGGTTTGACCGTTTTTTTCGATTTTCACGACTTCGCTTTTTTGCGGTTCGGATTTTACGGCATCCACCGTATTTTGACTCGTTTCAACGATTTTTTCTGTGTTTTCGCCTTTTTTGGGACGTCCGCGACGCGGTGCGGCGGGCGGTTCCATTTCACCGTTTGAAATCTTGAAAACGAGATCCACCAAATCTGCCTTGTTCAATTTCGTAGGCGCACTTACGCCGACTTCTTTTGCAAGGGCACGCATTTCAAAAATACTCTTTGATTCAAGATCTTGTTTGGTGTATTTTTCCATAAACACTCCTGATTTACGCCTTTTATTGGCATAATTTATATTAAATTTTATTTTTTTCGGGGATATAAAACGTGAAGTATATTTCTCGCCGTCGCCTTTTTAGGTGACGGCGATCGTTTTTTGTTATTTTGCAAGTCTTTCTAGAACGAGCACTTTCGTGTCTTCGCCGTCGAAATCCGCTCTGTCAAACTCAACTGTCGGACCTTCTGCGTATACGATATTTTCGTCGTCAAACAAATCGAGAAATTCGTTGATTTTGTCTATATCGAATTCGCAATCTTTGGTCTTATAGTGCATGGGAATGACAACGTCGGGCATGATTTTGTCAACGTATTCTTTTGCCTGCACAGCGTCGATCGTGTAGTTTCCGCCTACGGGAATGAGCAACACGTTGACGGGCATTAACGATTCGACGAGAATTGCGTTGCACTCTTCTCCGACGTCGCCCATGTGGCATACGTCAACGCCGTCCATGCGATATTTAAAGATGATATTCTGACCGCGCAATGCACCTTTCTTGTCGTCGTGATAAGACCTTTGGGCAAGTATATGTACGCCGCCGATTTCGTATGCGCCCGCTCTGTTGATGACCGTCGGGTCTCCCCCCGACTGCCGAGACGTACGAGTGATCGTTGTGTGCGTGCGAAACCGTCACGATGTCCGCGTCAACCTTGGGCATATCGTATCCGACGTAGGAATGATACGGGTCGGTGACTATTTTCGTTCCCGTGCTCTCTTCAAGCAGAAAGGACGAATGACCAAGCCACGTGATTTTCATTTTATGCTCCTTTACTCTCAGTCGCTGAGTCTTGCAACGAGTTCGCGTATCTTCTGCGACGGGTCGAGAAGATTTGAAACGGATTCGTTGAAGTTGGCGGCTGCGATGATATACGAAATATATTTGGAAAGATCCGCTTCAACAAACCACTTGCAATCTTTGAGTTCGGGAATGCGATAAGTAAGGTTCGTCGTAAGCACAGCGTCGAAGATGCCGTCTTCGTACGCTTTGTTGAATTTGTCAACGCCTTCGGTGAACAAAGAAAACGTCGCCGCAAGGAAAACTCTCTTTGCGCCCTTTGCTTTGAGTTCTTTTTGCAAGGTGCAAAATGGAGTCGCCCGTTGCAATCATGTCGTCTGCCACGAACACGTTCATTCCTTCAACGGAAGAACCGATATATTCGTGCGCTATAATAGGATTGCGGCCGTTTATCACCGTTGAATAGTCACGGCGTTTGTAGAACATTCCGAGATCGAGTCCCAACACGGAAGCGTAATAAACGTTTCTGGGGATTGCGCCTTCGTCGGGAGAGATGACCATAAGGCTCTCTTTGTTGAGTTTTACGTCCGGGAATTGTTTAGTAAGGCGTTTGAGAATTTGATAGTGTGCAAAATAGTTGTCGAAGCCCATAAGCGGGACTGCATTCTGCACTCTGGGGTCGTGAGCGTCAAAAGTGATAATGTCGCTTACGCCCATATTCTGAAGTTCTTGAAGCATTGTTGCGCAGTCGAGAGATTCTCTTGCGCTGCGTCTGTGCTGACGGCCGCCGTAAAGCATGGGCATGATGACCGTGATGCGAGCAGGCTTGCCCGTGCATGCGCAGATTATGCGTTTCAGGTTTTCAAAATGCTCGTCGGGAGTGACGGGTATTTCCTTCCCGAAGAACGGATACGTTATGCCGTGATTGCCGGGGTCGCAGATGATATACAAATCTTTGCCGCGCACGGTCTCGTAGATTATGCCCTTTGCGTCGCCGTTGGTGAAACGGGGGCAATCCGCTTTAAGAATGAACGTATCTTTGTGAAGTTTCTTTCCGAGATGAGACTCGCTGAAAAGAGTGATAAGTCGCTTGTCGATAAGTTGCGCAAGTTCTTCCGCACCGGGTGTCGCGATAATGGCGATAGGTGCGCTCGGCGTCTCTCCGAAAATAGAAAAATCAGGTGTCATTTGTGTTCTCCTAAGCTTGTATTTAGAGTATATCAAACAATTTCGTTCTTGACAATCAATATTGCCAACAATAAAATTAATTTTATTTTTCTTTCATTTTCGACGGAAATTTTCTTATTCCCCTCCGAATTATATTTGACGAACTGCATTTTTTTATGCAAACGTACACGCTAGTCAAGTATTTCAACCAAAATAGAGTTCATCACCGCAACTCCGTCTCGCGTCAAACGCACTTTCCGTTTTGCTCTTCAAAGAAAACCGAAAGTCTGTCGTCGATTTCGCCTAGCAAATCTTTATTTATGCCCGTGTGCGTGCGAAGACCGAGCATTATGGTTTCGTTTTTCACGTCTTTTCGGTGAGCGTTTCAACGCTCTCGCGACGATATCCTTATAATCTTTTTTTCTTCAACCGCAGCGCAATATTCGTCGAGTTTAGACAAATTTGCATATCTCGTTTCGCTCGCGAGTTTCCTTTCTCCGTCGACGGTTTTAACGAGGCAGGTGCGCACCTGCGCCAAAATCCCAAATACTCTTCCTCTCGTCCAGTATCCGAAATTATTGCAAGGATATTTGTCGTTT